>NZ_JBGCCJ010000001.1:0-1387338 GCF_041262565.1 Leifsonia sp. EB41
GCATCGATGCGATCGCGGTGCTCGATGCGTGGAACGCGACCCCGTCGGTGGAGCACCGGGCGGGGGTGGCGTGATGGCGCTCGCACGCACGTTCGCCGTGGCGCTGAGCGGGATGCGGGGCGACATCGTGGAGGTGGAGGCCGATATCTCCGCCGGGCTGCCCGCCTTCGTGCTCATCGGCCTGCCCGATGCCGCGCTCGGCGAGTCCCGCAAGCGCGTCTCCGCGGCGGCCGCCAACGCCGGGTGCACGCTCACGCAGCGCAAGCTGACCGTGAACCTGTCGCCGGCCTCTTTGCGCAAGCAGGGCTCCGGTTTCGATCTCGCGATCGCGGTTGCCGCGCTGGCGGCCTCCGGCGAGGTCCCCGTCGAGTCGGCGGCCGGGGCCGTCCACATCGGCGAGCTCGGCCTCGACGGCCGCCTGCGTCCGGTCCCCGGCGTGCTGCCCGCGGTTCTCGCAGCGCGCGATGCCGGGTTCGCGAGGGTCCTGGTGCCGACGGCGAACGCCGAGGAGGCCCTTCTGGTCGACGGGATCGACGTGGTGCCGGTCGTCGGGTTGCGCAGCGCCGCTATCGCGCACGGCGCGGAGCTGGACCCGGTGGAGGAGGAGCCGGTCGCCCTCGCCGCTGAGCCCGGCCCTGCGGCGGAGGAACCGGACATGGCCGACGTGGCCGGCAACGACGACGCGGTCGACGCGTTCGTCGCCGCGGCAGCCGGCGGTCACAACGTGTCGATGATCGGCCCGCCCGGAGCGGGCAAGACCATGCTGGCGCGCCGCCTGCCGTCCCTGCTGCCCGACCTCACCACCGAGCAGGCCCTGGAGACGACCTCCATCCGCTCCCTGTCCGGCCGCGGCGTGGGCGGCGGCCTGATCCTGCGCCCGCCGTTCGAGGCCCCGCACCACACCGCGTCGTCCGCGGCCCTCGTCGGCGGCGGCAGCGGACGGCTGGTGCCAGGGGCGATCGCGCGGGCGTCGAACGGCGTGCTGTTCCTGGACGAGGCGGCGGAGTTCCAGCCCAACGTTCTCGACGCCCTCCGTCAACCGCTGGAGTCCGGCTCGATCGCCGTCGACCGCGCGGCCGCGAGCGCCACGTTCCCCGCACGCTTCCAGCTCGTCCTCGCCTCGAACCCGTGTCCGTGCGGCCGCTACGGCTCGGCCGACGAGGAGTGCTCGTGCACCCCCGCCGCGCGCCGCCGCTACCTCACGCGACTCTCTGGCCCACTCCTCGACCGCGTCGACATCCGCCTCGCCGTGCGGCGGTTGGGGTTGGGCGCCCTGCGAACCGCGTCGGACGGCAGCGCCCCGTCGCGCACGAGCCGAGAGCTGCGCGTGACGGTGGAGCACGCCCGCGCCGCCGCCCGCGAACGCCTGCACGGCACGGGCTGGACGACGAACTCCCAAGCCGCAGGAACGTGGCTCAGAGCCCCCGAACACCAGCTCGCGGCGTCATCCCGCGCCACCCTCGACCGCTCCCTGGAACGCGGCGCCCTCACGATGCGCGGCTACGACCGTACCCTCCGCGTCGCCTGGACGCTCGCAGACCTCGACGGCGCGGCCAGTCCGACCGCCGAGCACGTGGCACGAGCGCTGTACCTGAGGCGAGGTGCGTTCGCATGAGCAGGATCTGGGTCGACCTCATCCGCGCGGAGTGCGAGAACCCGGAGCGCGGGCGCGAGAGGTGGTGCCGCGAGTGTGCAGTGTGGCGGCTGGCGGCCGGGGTAGCGGAAGCGGGAGGAGAAGGAGACTTGGGGGCGGATGCGGAGGAGGTGCGTCGCCGGGTCGCTGAGCAGGCTGCCGAGGCGGCGGAGGACGTTCGAGACTCGGTGGCGGGCCCGGACGCCGCCGAGACAGTGGAGGACGCCCGATGAGCGTCGGAACATTCCCCGGGCTGACGTCCCGGGAGATCGCGTCCCTCATCGGCAGAGTCTCCGCGGGCATGGAGTATCCGGACGAGCCGTCGATGCTCGCGGCCGCGGCGCGGGCCGCCCTGTCCTCGGCGATCGAGCCGGGCGACACCGACGCCGCGCTCCTGGTGGGCTCGTTCGGCCCACTGCCGACCCTCAACGCCGTGACCGGCGACACCTCGCCGCAGACCGTCCGCGCCGCGCTCCGCGACGTCGGCGCGCCGGCCCTCCCGCCGATCGACCGGCTTCGTGACGCCCTCGACCGGTGGCGCGGACGCCTCCCGCGGGCACCGCTCCACGCTCCGCTGGAACGTGCCGCCCACCTCGGCGCGCGGCTCGTGACGCCGGAGCACCCGGCTTGGCCCACCGCTCTCGACAGTCTGGAACTCGGCGCGCCTCTCACCCTCTGGGTGCGCGGCGACCCCGCTCGGCTGGCCAGCCTCTCGCGCTCCATCGCGCTCGTCGGAGCCCGCGCAGCCAGTGGGTACGGCGAGCACGTCGCACTGGAGAGCGCGGCCGGCCTGAGCGACCGCGGCTTCGCGATCGTCTCCGGAGGCGCGTACGGCGTCGACGCCGCCGCCCACCGCGCGGCACTGTCGAGCGGCCAGGTCACCGTCGCATTCCTCGCCGGAGGCGTGGACCGCCTCTACCCGGCAGGGAACGACGACCTCCTCCAACGCATCGCCGGCACCGGCCTGCTGATGGCCGAGCTCCCACCAGGCTCCACACCGACACGCTGGCGTTTCCTGATGCGCAACCGGCTGATCGCCGCCGCGAGCAATGCGACCGTGGTCGTGGAGGCCGGCGCCCGCTCCGGCTCCCTGAACACGGCCGGCCACGCCGCCCAGCTCGGGCGCCCCCTGGGAGCCGTCCCCGGTCCGATCACCTCGCCGGCGTCCGCGGGCTGCCATCGCCTCATCCGCGAGTACGGCGCTATCTGCGTCACCAGCCCCGACGAGATGGCGGAACTGGCCGAGCCGCTGGGCGCGCTCCTCGGCGCGGGGGAGTCAGACGTAGGGTGACCGATGACCACTCGTACTGTTGCCCGGAATCGGCCGCGTCCGGTGCGTCCGCGGCCGGGTGGCGGCGCCGATGACGGATGCTGGGGGAGTGAACCTCCGTCTCGCCGTCGACGGCTACCTGCGCCACCTGGAGGTGGAGCGCGGGTACTCGGCGCAGACGGTGCGGGCCTACCGCTCCGATCTCGCCCAGTTCAAGCGGTTCGCCGAATCGCGCGGGGTGACCGGCACGGAGGCGCTCACCCTCGATCTGTTCCGGGACTGGCTGTGGGAGGGGGCGCAGCAGCAGCTCGCCCGCGCCACGCTCGCGCGGCGATCGGCTGCGGTGCGCGGCTTCAGCGGTTGGAACGCGCGGATCGGCGGTTCGAGTGCGCAACCGAGCGGCCCTGTGCTCGCGGGCGGGGGTGTGTCCGCGGATGACGCTGAGGCGCTGACCAGGGCCGACGTCCCCGACCCGGCTGCCCGCCTGCGCGCGCCCAAGCCCGACAAGCACCTCCCGCGCGTGATCACCCGGGCGCAGATCGACGGGCTGCTCGACGCGCTCGCGGCCCGGGCGGAGGGCGGGGAGCCCGGCGCGATCCGGGATGTCGCGGTCATCGAGGTGCTGTATGCGGCCGGGATCCGGGTCAGCGAGCTCACCGGGCTCGATGTCGACGACGTCGACCTCGAGCGGCTGACGCTGCGGGTCGTCGGCAAGGGGAACAAGGAGCGGGTCGTCCCGTTCGGTGTGCCTGCGCTGCGCGCGATCCGGCGTTACCTCCAGGTCGCACGGCCGGCGCTCGCCGCCGAGGGGTCAGGCCCGGCGCTGCTGCTCGGGGCACGCGGCGGGCGGCTCGGCACGCGTGCGGTCTACCAGCTCGTGGCGTCGCTGCTCGTCGACCTGCCCGGCGGCGGGCCGGCCGGTCCGCACACCCTGCGCCACACCGCCGCCACGCACCTGCTCGACGGGGGAGCGGACCTGCGGGCGGTCCAGGAGATCCTCGGGCACGCCAGCCTCGGGACCACCCAGATCTACACCCACGTCTCCAGCGAACGGCTCAAGGAGAGCTACCGCCTCGCCCATCCCCGCGCCTGACGCAACGGCCGCGCGGCGCCGCGGGGGAGGCTCCGTCCCTGGCGGAGCGGCAGCAGCACCGACCGCGGCGGCCGGTCGAAGAACAGCAGCGGCGACACGTACTCCCCGTCGACGCGCACGCCGACGTGGAGGCAGGCGCCGGAGCAGTGCGCGCCCGCGCCGACGACGCCGAGCACCATCCCGCGCGTCACCGGGTCGCCCACGGCCAGACCTTCCGCCACGACGGGCTCATAGGACGAGAGCACGCCCGACCCGTGGTCCAGGGTGAGCACCGGCCGGTCCACGACCACCCCGACGAAGTGCACCGTCGCATCCGAGGGGGCGGTCACGATAGCGCCGGGCGGCGCCGCGAGGTCGATCCCGCGGTGCCCGGCGGCGTACGGCGAAGGCGGGGCCTCGTAGGGCCGGACCATCCGGAGCGGTGCGAGCGGCCACGACCAGGGCGGCGAGACGCGCGAGGTCCCCGGGGAGGCCGCAGCGGTCCTGGGCGAGACAACCGCGCTGGCGGCCGGCTCAGCGACCCCACCTACCGGCTCAGCGACACCTGCGCGCCCGACGAAGACCGCGATCGTCACCACCACCGCGACAGCGACCCCCGCCGCTCTCGACACACCCCACATCCTCCAGCACCTCCGCATCCAGCCTCCGCCACCGACCGCCTCCCCACCCGCGGCCCGGCCCGATCCGTGCGCAACTCCCGCCCGCCCCCTCCCTGTGGAGGACTCTTCTGCACACGAACGAGTCGGCGTACCGTGACCAGCGCACGTTCCGCCGTCCTCCTCAGAGGGCGACGACCCGATGGAGGAGGGGGTCTCATGTCCGATCAGCGCAGCACCGGATCCGAGCGGGAGGAGGAGAACGTTCCGCAGCCCACCGCAGCGATGCGGCGGAAGGTCGTCGGGCTCGCCGTCGCCGCCGCGATGGGCGGGTTCCTGTTCGGTTTCGACTCCTCGGTCATCAACGGGGCGGTCGACTCGATCCAGCACAATTTCAAGCTCAACGCGTTCGTCACCGGGTTCATCGTCGCCATCGCCCTGCTCGGCTGTGCGCTCGGCGCCTACCTCGCCGGGCGGCTCGCCGACCGGTGGGGCCGCATCCGGGTGATGCTCATCGGCGCGGTCCTGTTCCTGGCCAGCTCGATCGGCGCCGGCCTCTCGTTCTCCGTCTGGGACCTCGGCTTCTGGCGCATCATCGGCGGTCTCGGCATCGGCATCGCGTCCGTGGTCGCGCCGGCCTACATCGCGGAGATCGCGCCCAAGCAGCGCCGCGGCGGCCTCGCCTCGCTCCAGCAGCTCGCCATCACGATCGGTATCTTCGTGGCGCTGCTGTCCGACGCGCTGCTGGCGGGAGCCGCGGGTGCGGCCGCCAACCAGCTCTGGTTCGGGCTGGAGGCCTGGCGGTGGATGTTCCTCGTCGGCGTCATCCCCTCGGTCATCTACGGCATCCTGGCGCTGCGCCTGCCGGAGTCCCCGCGCTACCTGCTGTCCACCGGACGGCACGACGAGGCGCGGGAGATCTTCGCCACGCTGGTGCCGGAGGAGGACGTCGACCGGCAGGTGCGCGACATCGAGCACGCCATCGAGGAGGACAAGGACGCCGCCAAGGGCACCCTCCGCGGCAACCGCTTCGGCCTGAAGCCCATCGTCTGGATCGGCATCATCCTGTCCGTGTTCCAGCAGTTCGTCGGCATCAACGTGATCTTCTACTACTCGACGACGCTCTGGAAGGCGGTGGGCTTCACCGAGAGCAACTCGCTGCTCATCACCGTCATCACCTCCGTCACGAACGTGGTGGTGACGATCGTGGCGATCCTGCTGGTGGACCGGGTCGGCCGGCGGCCGATCCTGCTCACCGGCTCCGTGGGTATGGCCCTGTCGCTCGCGGTCATGGCGCTCGCGTTCAGCTTCTCCGACAAAGTCAACGGCGCCGTCAGCCTCCCCAACCCGTGGGGGCCGATCGCGCTGGTGGCGGCGAACCTCTTCGTGATCTGCTTCGGCGCCTCCTGGGGCCCGCTGGTCTGGGTGCTGCTGGGCGAGATCTTCCCGCCGCGCATCCGCGGCGCTGCGCTCGGCGTTGCGGCCTCCGCGCAGTGGATCGCGAACTTCCTCGTCACGGTCTCCTTCCCGCCGATGTCGGACTTCTCGCTGCCGTTCACGTACGGGATGTACGCGATCTTCGCCGCCCTGTCGTTCTTCTTCGTCTTCTTCAAGGTGCCGGAGACGAACGGGATGGCGCTGGAGCACGCCGAGACGCTGTTCGCCAACGCGGGACGCAGCCGCGGCCCGCAGGTGCGGTCGTCAGGGGACACCGTCCCGCGCCGGTGACGCGGCCCGGCCGGGGCCGGGATCCTGATAGGATGTCCACTGCACTCCGCATGTCGGAGTGACTACGCGTGTCCGGACGCCCTCGACGAGAACATCTTCGATGGGGGTGTGCGCCTCTCCACCGGTCTCCCGCTCATCCACCACGGTCCTCCGTGCGGAAGCGCGGGTGCGGGGAGGTGCGGGGCACCAGGAGCGGCGGCCGATCGGCTTCCGCTGGACAACCGAGAGTCGTGACCCCGCCGTGAGGCCGGGCGCGCAAGAACAGGAGAACGGCAAATGGCCGTCGTCACCATGCGCCAGCTGCTCGACAGCGGCGTCCACTTCGGACACCAGACCCGCCGCTGGAACCCGAAGATGAAGCGCTTCATCCTCACCGAGCGCTCGGGCAGCTACATCATCGACCTGCAGCAGTCGCTCGCGTACATCGACAAGACGTACGAGTTCGTCCGCGAGACCGTCGCCCACGGCGGCACCATCCTCTTCGTCGGCACCAAGAAGCAGGCGCAGCAGGCCATCGCCGAGCAGGCGACCCGCGTGGGCCAGCCCTACGTCAACCAGCGCTGGCTGGGCGGTCTGCTGACCAACTTCCAGACCGTGTCCAAGCGCCTCGCCCGCATGAAGGAGCTCGAGGAGCTCGACTTCGAGGGCACCACCAGCGGCTTCACCAAGAAGGAGCTGCTGATCAAGAAGCGCGAGCTGGACAAGCTCCACAAGTCGCTCGGCGGCATCCGCAACCTGGCCAAGACCCCGAGCGCCATCTGGGTCGTGGACACCAAGAAGGAGCACCTCGCGATCGACGAGGCGAAGAAGCTGGGCATCCCGGTCATCGCCATCCTCGACACGAACTGCGACCCGGACGAGGTCCAGTACCCGATCCCGGGCAACGACGACGCCATCCGCTCCGTCACGCTCCTCACCCGCATCGTCGCCGACGCCGCGGCCGAGGGCCTCATCCAGCGTCACCAGAAGCCGGAAGAGGGCGCAGAGCCGGCCGAGCCGCTCGCCGAGTGGGAGCAGGAGCTCCTGGCCCAGCCGAGCGACGAGGTCCAGGCCTCCGCCGAGAACGAGAAGGCCGCTGACGCCGACCTCGCCGAGGCCAAGGCGGACTCCGCCGAGGTCGTCGCCGAGGGCGAGGCCGACGCCGAGGCCACGGCGGACTCCGCCGAGGGCGAAGCCGACGCCGAGGCCAAGTAACCCACTCACACCACTTCGAGTCAGAAGGTTCCACTCAGAACATGGCAAACATCAGCATCGCTGACATCAAGGCCCTGCGCGAGCAGCTCGGCACCGGAATGGTCGACACCAAGAAGGCCCTCGAGGAGGCCGGTGGCGACATCGAGAAGGCGACCGAGATCCTCCGCCTCAAGGGCGCCAAGGGCAACGCGAAGCGCGCCGACCGCTCCACCTCCGAGGGCCTCGTGGCCGCGAAGGAGAACGGCCACGGCGCCGCGACGATGATCGAGCTCGCCTGCGAGACCGACTTCGTCGCGAAGGGCGAGAAGTTCATCGCCCTCGCCGACAAGGTGCTCGACGCGGCAGCCGCCGCGGGCGCCACCACCGTCGAGGAGGCGCTTGCCGCCCCCGCCGGGTCGCAGACCGTCGCCGAGCTCATCGGTGACGAGGCCGCGATCCTCGGCGAGAAGGTGGAGCTCCGCCGCATCGCCGTCGTCTCGGGCGAGAACTTCGCGATCTACCTGCACAAGACCTCCAAGGACCTGCCCCCGCAGGTCGGCGTGGTCGTCGGTTACGCCGGCGCCGACGCGGAGACCGCCCGCAGCATCGCGCAGCACATCTCCTTCGCGAACCCGACCTACCTCACGCGTGAGGACGTCCCGGCCGAAGAGGTCGAGAACGAGCGTCGCATCGTCGAGGAGATCTCGCGCAACGAGGGCAAGCCGGAGGCCGCCCTGCCGAAGATCATCGAGGGTCGCCTCGGCGCCTACTTCAAGCAGGTCGCCCTGCTCGAGCAGGACTACGCCCGCGACAACAAGCAGAACATCGCCCAGGTCCTCAAGGACTCGGGTCTGACCGTCTCGGGCTTCGCCCGCTTCAAGGTCGGCGCCTGACCCAGGCATGAAGGAGTCCGGATCGTGAATCACGATCCGGACTCCTTTTCTGTGCCCGGCTCTCCCTGTTCAGGCACAGCGGGCACGCACTAGCGTTAACGAAACACACGGAAGGACTCCCACACACATGACGGCAGCCACTCACAGACGCAGGGTCCTTCTGAAACTCTCCGGCGAGGCCTTCGGAGGCGGTCAGCTCGGGGTGAACCCCGACATCGTCAGCGGCATCGCCCGCGAGATCGCCCAGGCGGCGGAGGACGTGGAGATCGCGATCGTCGTGGGCGGAGGCAACTTCTTCCGCGGTGCCGAGCTGTCGCAGCGCGGCATGGACCGCGGTCGCGCCGACTACATGGGCATGCTCGGCACCGTGATGAACTCGCTGGCCCTGCAGGACTTCCTGGAGCAGGCCGGCGCGGAGACGCGGGTGCAGTCCGCGATCGCCATGACCCAGGTCGCCGAGCCGTACATTCCGCGCCGCGCCGAGCGCCACCTGGAGAAGGGCCGCGTCGTCATCTTCGGCGCCGGCGCCGGCCTGCCGTACTTCTCGACCGACACCGTCGCCGCCCAGCGCGCCCTGGAGATCAGCGCCGACGTCGTGCTGGTCGCCAAGAACGGCGTGGACGGCATGTACGACTCCGACCCTCGCACCAACCCGGACGCGCGCAAGATCGACCAGATCAGCCACCAGGACGCGCTGACCCAGGGCCTCAAGGCCGTGGACTCCACCGCGCTGAGCCTCTGCATGGACAACGGGATGCCGATGCGCATCTTCGGCATCGAGCCGGCCGGCAACGTCACCGCCGCGCTGCTCGGCGCCGAGATCGGCACCCTGCTCGGCTGACCCGGTCCGGCGGGGCGCCCTGCTCTGCACGGGGCGCTCCGCGGGCTGGCCCTAGACTAGACAACGACTCATCGATCTGAAGGAGAAACCGTGATCGCGGATGTGATTACCGACGCCCGCCAGCGCATGGCCAAGACCGTGGACGCGGCGAGGGACGACTTCGGCACGGTGAGCGCGGGGCGCGCGAACCCCGCCCTCTTCCAGAAGGTGCTCGTCGACTACTACGGCTCGCCGACGCCGCTGGCCCAGCTGGCCGGCCTCCAGAACCCGGAGGCCCGGGTCCTGCTGGTGACGCCGTACGACAAGTCCGCCCTCAAGGAGATCGAGAAGGCGATCGTCAACATGCCGAACCTGTCGGCGAACGTCGGCAACGACGGCGAGATCGTGCGCGTCTCGCTCCCCGAGCTGACCGAGGACCGCCGCAAGGAGTTCGTCAAGCTCGTTCGCAGCAAGGGCGAGGACGCCAAGGTCGCCATCCGCAACATCCGCCGCAAGGCGAAGGACGACCTGGACGCGCTCAAGGGCGAGGTCGGCGACGACGAGGTGGCGCGCGGCGAGAAGGAGCTCGAGGCCATCACGCGCACCAACGTCGACGCCGTCGACGACGCCCTCAAGCGCAAGGAAGCCGAGCTCCTCGAGGTCTAGATGAGCGAGGGGAGCAGCCCCGGCGAGCCTCGCACGCCGGCGTCGGGCAGAAGGGGGAAGTCCGCGGCGCGCGCCGAGCTGCGCGCGCAGGTGCAGGCGACCCGGGCCGACTTCGAGCGCCAGGTGCTGGCGCGCAAGGCGCAGCTCGACGCCACGAACGAGCGGATCGCCGCCCGGACGGGGCGCAACCTGATCCTGGCGACCCTGATCGGGCTGGTCGCGGGCGCTCTGCTGGTGGTCAGCCTGATCTTCATCAAGGAGCTCTTCCTCGTCTTCGGGGCCGCGATGATCGGATTCGCCGCATTCGAGCTCACTCAGGCGTTCCGCGGAGCCGGGAGGCGAGTGCCGCGGACCCCGTCGCTGATCGCGTCGCTCGCGATCGTCCCTGCGACCTTCTGGTTCCACGCGGGCGGCCAGCTCGTCGCGCTGGCGTCGGGGATCGTCCTGGTCGTCGTCTGGCGGCTGGTCGAGGAGGCCGTGCTGCCCGCCAAGCGCGCCGGGGGAGTGGCGCTCTCCCGCGACCTCGCCTGGAGCGTGCTCGTCCAGATGTACGTGACCCTGCTCGGCTCCTTCGCCATCCTGCTGCTGGCGGAGAACGGCGGCGAGTGGTGGGTGCTCGGCTTCCTGATCGTGGTCGTCGCCGTCGACACGGGCGCGTACGCGAGCGGGCTGTCCTTCGGCCGGCACCCGATGGCTCCGACCATCAGCCCCAAGAAGACCTGGGAGGGCTTCGCCGGGGCCGCCGTCGCGGCGATCGTCGCCGGCGTGCTGGTCTCGCTGTTCATGATCCATCAGCCGTGGTGGTTCGGGGTGATCTTCGGCGTCGTCGCGCTGCTGACGGCGACCGCGGGCGACCTCTCGGAGTCGCTGATCAAGCGCGATCTGGGCATCAAGGACATGAGCTCCTGGCTGCCCGGGCACGGCGGCTTCCTCGACCGGCTGGACTCGATCCTGCCGTCCGCGGCGGCCACCTACGTGCTGTTCCTCATCTTCTCCTGACAGAATGGGCTGGTGAGCACCTTCCCCCGGAGCCCCAAGTCGAAGCCAGGGTACGACGTCGCGCAGGTCGACGAGTTCCTCGTCAGCGCCCGTCGCGCCTACGACTCCGACCCCTCGACCCCCGGCACGCTGTCTGCCTCCGACATCCGCCACACGGCGTTCTCGATGACCAAAGGCGGCTACTCGACCTCGCACGTGGATGCGGCCCTCGAGCGCCTGGAGGACGCCTTCGCGGCCCGTGAGCGCGACGTCGCACGCGGCGGCGGCCGCGACGCGCTGTGGTTCGAGGACGCCCGCACGGCGGCGCAGGCGATCCTCGACCGGCTGGAGAGGCCGATGGGCCACCGCTTCCAGCGGGTGAGCTTCCTGACGCTCGGCTACAACCGCCAGGACGTCGACCGGTTCGCCGGCCGGCTGGTGAAGTACTTCCAGGACGGCCGCCCGATGGGCGTCGACGAAGTTCGCACGGTCACTTTCCGTGAGCAGCGAGGGGGGTACCGTGAGGCCCAAGTGGACCTCCTCCTGGACAGCGTCACGGACGTGATGCTCGCGGTCCGCTGACCCTGGCCGTTACCTGAGTAGGAGAGCGCCGTGTTGGAAACGTGTGAAATGTCCGTTATGGTTCTGTGATCGTGGGTAGACAAGAAGCAGCTGAGCTCGTTCCGCTGACCCCTGCCAACCCGGTCGGAGTCGCATTCCGTCGTTCGCGACGGCCACACGTCCGTTCGCGGGCCGTGATCTGGGGGTTCGCCTTCACGGCGGCCGTGGGCTTCGCGCTGGTCAACGTGGTGGACCCGTACTCGGGCTCCGCGGCCACGCCGGCGTACGCGGACACCCTCCAGAACATCCAGCAGTCCTCCCGCTACGGCGCGGTCCCCGTTCAGAGCCTGACGGCCCCGAACGCCTCGGAGACGGCCGTCACGCGCGACACGCTGGGCGTCAAGCTCAAGCCGACGCCCACGCCGACTCCGACGCCCACGCCGACGAAGTCGTCGTCCTCGTCGGGCGGATCGAGCGCACCGTCCGCTCCCGTCCCGGATCCGGGCACCGCGAAGGCGATCGCCTACCAGATGGTGCACCAGCGCGGCTGGGGCGACGACCAATACAGCTGCCTGGTGTCCCTGTGGAACAGGGAGTCCGGCTGGCGCGTGAACGCGTCCAACCCAAGCGGTGCCTACGGCATCCCGCAGGCGCTCCCCGGCAGCAAGATGGGCCCGGGATGGCAGACGGACGCCTCCGTGCAGATCTCGTGGGGCCTCGGCTACATCGCCGGGCGCTACACGAACCCGTGCGGCGCCTGGGCGCACTCGCAGTCGTCCGGGTGGTACTGAGCGGAGTCCGTCCCTCACACCGTTGGTGAGGTGGGCGATGGTACTGCGCGTGGGTCGGCGGGCGACAGCCGCGGCTGCATAGACTGGAGCGGTGCCCCGCAGTAATCGTCCCCGCCGTCGTCACGGCGAGCCGTCTGACGAGGAGCAGGACGGCCTGGACCGCCTCCTCGCGGGCTGGCGGCGCACGGAGGTGCGGCGCGGCGCCGAATGGAACGTGCAGCCCGTGTCGGCCGTTCAGGCGCAGAAGAGCTACGTGTGCCCCGGCTGCGGCCGCGAGATCGGTCCCGGCGTCGCGCACCTGGTCGCCTGGCGCGCGGACGGCGTGATGGGCGACGCGGCCGACCTGGCCGCCCGCCGGCACTGGCACACGACGTGCTGGCGGGTCGCGTGAGTAGGGAGACGCCCGAGTGATGGAGACAATCCGATGACTGACAGTGCCGCGCCCCAGGGGCCGATCGAGGTCCGCGGCGGCGTCGAGCTGCCCGCCCGGCGCGAGGATATCGAGCTGCGCACGCGCGACGGACTCACCCTCGTCGGCGAGCTGGCCTCCCCGCTCGACCGCGAGCCGGTGGCGACCCTGGTCACGCTGCACCCGCTGCCGACCGGCGGCGGCTTCATGGACTCCCACATCCTCCGCAAGGCGGCAGGGCGCCTTCCTGCGCTGGCCGACATCGCGGTGCTGCGCTTCAACACGCGCGGCACGGCGTCGCCGCGCGGCCGCAGCCAGGGGGAGTTCGACCACGGTGTGGACGAGCGCTACGACGTCGAGGCGGCGATGGCGTTCGTCGCCGAGCGCGGCCTCCCGCACCCGTGGCTGCTGGGCTGGTCGTTCGGCACGGAGCTCGCGCTGATGTACGGACGGGAGTGCCCGGTGGACGGCATCATCCTGCTGTCCCCGCCACTGCACAGGGCAAAGCCCGAGCACCTGGCGGCCTGGGCGGGGGACCACCGCCCGATCGTCGCGCTGATCCCCGAGCACGACGACTACCTCCAGCCCGCGGAGGCGGCGGAGCGGTTCCGCCCGCTGCCGCAGATCGAGCTGGTCGATGTGGAGGGCGGCAAGCACCTCTGGGTGGGGGAGAACCAGACCCGCCGCGTGCTGGACGAGATCGTGGAACGGATGAACCCCGCTGCCGCACCCCTGCCGACGCAGTGGCCGCCGGCCTGAGCCCAGCGAGACCGGCGCGCTAGAGCTCGTTCTGCCGAGGGATGACGACCTGCTTGATGATGAGCAGGATCGCCGCGGCGAACGGGATGGCGACCAGGGCCCCGAGGATGCCGAGCAGCGTGCCGCCGGCGAGGGCGGCGACCACGACGAGCGCGCCCGGCACCGACACCGCGCGGTTCATGATGCGCGGGCTCAAGATGTATGCCTCGACCTGCATGTAGGCGAGGTAGTAGATCGCGGCGGCAATGGCGGTGGGCGGGCCCGAGAAGAAGCAGACCGCGACGATGATGACCGAGCCGGTGATCGTGCCCACGAGCGGGATCAGCGAGAAGAAGAACGCGATCGACGCGAGCAGGATGGGGAACTTCGCGCCGATGATCGTGAGGAAGATCGCGCTCAGCACGCCGTTGACGAGGGCGAGCGAGACCTGGCCGCCGACGTACTTGCCGACCGAGTCGGTGATCTGGTCGCCCAGGTCGGCGAACCGGGAGCGGCGGGAGGCCGGCACGAGCTGGTAGGTCGCGCGCTTGATGCTCGGCAGCGACGCGGTGAAGTAGATGGTCAGGATCACGACGATGACCACGCCGAACGCGCCCTGCACGATGCCGAACCCGGTCTGCAGCACCTTGGAGGTGATGTCGGGGAGGTTCTTCTGCAGCCACTGGGTGACGGCGTCGATGTTCTGCTGGTTGACGATGGTCGGGAACTGGTGCTGGAGGCTGAGGAACCACTTCTCGGCGCCGCCGTTGTTGGCCCAGTTGATCGCGTTCTGGACGAGCTGTGTGGCCTGACTGACCGCCACGGGGACGATCGCCCAGATCAGGCCGACGAACGCGCCCACGATGACGACGAGCGTGACCACCAGCGCCGCCCAGCGCGGGAACTTCCGCCGCTCCAGGAAGGAGATCAGCGGCTCGATGCCGAGCGCCAGGAACAGCGCGGCGCCGATGTAGGTGATGATCGTGGCGAGACTCACGATCGAGGTCAGGATCAGGAAGCCCAGACCCACGCCGAGCGTGCCGATCAGACCGACTCGAAACGCGTTCTGGATCTTCACTCGGTCCCCCTCCGGGCCGTCCGCCCGGGAGGGACGGAGCTCAATCGTCGGCCGAAACCGTATCTGCCTGCTGGAGCATACCCCTCAGGTTCTCGAAGTACCCGGCGACGGCTTCGCGCTCAATCCTAATCTGGGAGAGGCGGTCTTCCGCGTCGGCGACCAGGCGTTGCGTGCGCTCCTCCGCCTCCTCCACGAGGGCGTCGGCGCGCTCCTGCGCCTGGCGGACGATGTCGGCGGCGACCTTCTCGGCGTCCTTGCGGGCCTTCTTGACCGTCTCGCGGGCCTCGGTGCCGAAGGTCTCGGCCTCCGTGCGCGCCTGCGAGGTGCGCTTGACCGCGTCCGCGAGCTGGACGTTGGCCTCGTCCAGGTACTTCTGCGTCTGGGCGACGGCCTCCTGATGCCGGCCCAGGTACTCCTTCTCGGCCTCGTCGCGGCGGGCGCGGAGCTCGACGTCGAGGTCGATGCGCGCCTGCTCGATCTCCCGGGTGCGCTTGTCCAGCTCGCCGAGGGTGGAGGTGCGGAGGGCGGTCAGCTCGGCGTCGAGGTCGGCGCGGGCGGTCGCGGCCTCCTGGTCGTAGGCGGCCTGGCGCTCGGCGAGCTCGGCGTCGAGCGCGGTGCTCGCCTCAGCGGCGGCGCGCGCGACCTCGGCGCGGGCCTTCGCGGTCTCGGCGTCGAGCGTGACGCGGGCGCGCTCGGTCTCCTCGGCGAGGGTCACCCGGGTCTGGTCGGCCTCGCGCTCCAGTTCGAGGCGCTGCTGCTGGCGGTCGTTCTTCAGCTCCTGGGCCGTGCGGGCGCGCTGGTCGGCGAGGTCGGCCGTGGTGCGCTTCACGTCCGCGGCGAGCGTGCTGCGGGTCTGCTCGGTCTCGTCGGCGAGCCGGGAGCGGGTCTCCTCGACCTCCGCGGCGAGAGCGGACGTGGTCTGCTCGACCTCGGCGGCCAGGGCGGACTTCGTGGTGGTCACCTCGGTCTCGAGGGCCGACTTGGTCTGCTCGACCTCCGCCGCCAGGTTGGAGGTCGTGGTCGTGACCTCGGTCTCCAGGGCCGACTTGGTCTGCTCGACCTCGGCGGCGAGCGCGGATTTGGTCTGCTCGACCTCGGCGGCCAGCGCGGCCTTGGTGGTGACGACCTGGGTCTCGAGCCGGGAGAGGGTCTGCTCCTTCTCCGCGGCGAGCCGGGCGGCGGTCTGGTCGACGTCGGCGGCCAGCTTGGCGCGGGTGGAGGTCACCTCGGCGGTGAGGGCGCTGCGCTCGGTGGCGAGCTCCTCGGCCAGGGCGGTGCGGGCCTCGCCGACCTCTGCGGCCAGCTCGGCGCGCAGGTCGGTGGCCTCGGCCTCGAGTTCGCGGCGCTGGCGCTCGGCGTCGGCGGCCAGCTCCGAGCGGGTGGTCTCGACCTCGTCGGCCAGGGCTGCCTTGGTGGTCTCGACCTCTTCCGCGAGGGCTGCCTTGGTGGTCTCGACCTCTTCCGCGAGGGCTGCCTTGGTGGTCTCGACCTCTTCCGCGAGGGCGGACTTCGTGGTCTCGACCTCCTCGGCCAGCTCGGCGCGTGCGGACTCGACCTCGGCGGCGAGCGCGGCCTGCGTGGTCTCCACCTCGGCGGCGAGCGCGGCCTGCGTGGTCTCCACCTCGGCCGCGAGGTCGGCCTTGGTGGTCTCGACCTCCTTGGCGAGGGCGGACTTGGTGCTCGCGACCTCCTTCTTCAACGCGGAGCGCGTGCTCGTGACCTCCTTGGCGAGCGAGGCCTTGGTGGTCTCGACCTCCTTCGCGAGGGTGGAGCGCGCCGCGTCGATCTCCTTGGCCACGTCGGCACGGGTGGTCTCGACCTCGGCTGCGAGGTCGGCACGGGTGTCCGCGACCTCGGTTGCCAGCTCCGCGGCGGTGCGCTCGCGCAGGGCCGTGACGCGGGCGCGGGTGGTCTCCTCCTCGGCCGTGAGCTCGTTCGCGACGCGCTCGCGGTCGGCGGTGAGCTGCGCTGCGGTCGCCGTGCGGTCGGCTTCGAGGCCGCTGCGGGTCTCGGTGGTCTCGCGCTCCAGGGTCGAGCGGGTCTGGGTGACCTCGTCGGCGAGCTCCTTCCGGGTGCGCTCGACCTCCTCGGCGAGTGCCGAGCGGGTGGTGGTCACATCGGCCTCGAGCGTCGAGCGCGTGGTGGTGACCTCGGTCTCCAGCGCGGCCTTCGTGCTGGTGACCTCGTCGGCGAGCGCGGCTTTCGTGCGCGCCACCTCATCGGCGAGCTCCGTCTTGGTGCGGGCGACCTCCTCCGCGAGGGCGGAGGTGGTGGTCGTGACCTCGTCGGCCAGGCGGGCCTTGGTCTGCTCGACCTCGGCGGCCAAGGAACTCTTGGTCTGCTCGACCTCGGCGGCCAGGGAGGTCGTGGTCTGCTCGACGTCGGCGGCGAGCGCCTGACGCCGGGTGGTGTCCTCGTGGTCGAGGTCGGCTCGCGTCTGCGCGGCCAGCGCGGCGAGGGTCGCGCGCTGCTGCTCGACCTCGTCCGCGAGCTCGGCGCGGGCCTGGGCGACCTCGGCGGCGACGGCGCCGCGCGCCTCGGCCTGCTCGGCCGCCAGGCGGTCTGCGGTCTCGGCGACGCGCTTGTCGAGCTCGAGGCGCGTCTGCGCCGCCTCGCGCTCGAACGCCGCGCGGTCGGCTGCGAGCGCGTTCTCCAGCTCGCCGCGGCGTGCGGCGATGGTGCGGTCGAGCTCGGCGGCCTCCGTGCGTGCGGCCTCCGCCTCGCGCAGGGCGACGGCCTTCAGCTCTGCGGCCTCGCGGTCGGCCTCGGCGCGGAGGGCGGCCGCCTCGCGCTTGCTCGTCGCGCGCAGCTCCGCCGCCTCGGTGGCGACGGCGCCGCGGATGGCCGCGGCCTCCCTGATCGCGTCGTTGAGCAGCGTCTCCTTGTCGGCGCGGGTGCGCGCCAGCAACTCGGTCGACTCGATCTGGGCGTCCTCGAGGGCGGTCGTCGCGCGGGCCTGCGCATCGGCGAGCACGCGCTCGGCCTGCTGAGCGGCGGTCTTCTTGATCTTGTCGATCTCGGCGGTGACGCCGGTGCGCAGCTTCTCTGCGTCGATGTCGGCCTGCGCGATGAGCCGGGTGGACTGCTCCTCGGCGACCCGGAGGGTGTTCTCCAGCTTGGTGCCGAGCCCGGAGTAGGTGGGGCTGCCGACCTCCTCGATCTCCGCGTTCAGCTCGTCGATGCGCAGCTGGAGGCGCTTGAGCTCCTTGGACTGGTCGGCCGACTGGGTGTTGGATTTGATCAGCTCGCGGCGGAGGTCCTGGATGGCCTGGTCGACTTCGTCCTTGTCGTATCCGCGAAAGACCTGGGTGAAGTTGGATTCGTCGGTGGCCACCGTGTTACTCCTGGGGGATCGAGAGAGCGAGCCGCGCGCGCGCCGCATCGATCTTACATTTCGAGGGCCGTACCCGCATGGGGGACTGCGTGACCGTGCAGACAACGGTTAGATGCCTCTCAGGGTGACCCATTATCGTTGTGTGACTGTGCCCGCCCCCCGTCCGGCACTGAGGAGTTCTTTTTGCGTTTCGTACTGGCCATCGTCGCGTTCGTGGTCGCTGCCGTCATGATCGTGGCCGGCATCGCCCAGCGCACGATCTTCGCACCCCCGTCCCAGGTGACCGCAGCGGCGACCGTCCCCGCCGACACCCGCTACGTCGTGATCGACAGCGCTGTGCTGAACGCCCATCCCGGGCAGCAGACGCTGTCCATCTCGGGCTCGAAGAACGCCAAGACCCAGATGGTCGCCTACGGCCGCACCGCCGACGTGAAGGCGTGGCTGGCGGACCAGAAGTACGCGACCATCTCCTACCGCGCGGGCGACAGCGCGGTGACGGTGAAGACCGTGACCCCGAAGGCCGGCTCGACCGGGTCGACCGGCGCCGCGTCCACTGCCACTCCGGCCCCGACGGCCACGCCGACGCCCGCTCCCACTGGGACGACCCCGGCGCAGACCGCCGCCCCCGGCCCCGACCCGGTCGGCTCCGACCTCTGGCTCGACGAGTTCGACGGCCAGGACGCCCAGGTCACCAAGATGAACGTCCCGTCGGGCGTCAGCGTCATCGTCGCCGGCGACGGGACCACCCCTGCCCCGGACAAGATCGTCCTGACATGGCCGGTCGACACCAGCACGCCGTGGGCCTTCCCGCTCATCATCGGCGGTCTCGTGCTCCTGGTGATCGGCATCGCGCTCTACCTGGGGGGGCTCTACACCCACCGTAGGGCGCGCGGACCACGACGCAAGAGCGGACCCAAGATGCCGAAGCTCCCCAAAGCCCCCAAGTACAAGCCGACCGCGTCCATCGAGGCGACCCCGCGCGGGCGCAGGTCGACCCGCCGCACGCGCGTGATGGCCCCGGCCATCCTCGCGGGCGTCCTCGCCCTGGCCGGCACCGGAGCGGGCGCCGCCTTCGCGGACACCTCGACGCCGACGCCGACGCCCACGCCGACCTCGACGACGAGCGCGCCGAACGGCAACGGCAACTCCCCGGCCCCCGCCGTGACGGCGCCGCAGCTCGAGCGCATCATCAAGCGGATCTCGGTCGCGGCGGCCAACGCGGACGCCAAGAACGACCCGAACCTGGCCAAGCTGCGCTTCGCCGGGCCCGCCCTCCAGCTCCGCGACGCCAACTACACGATCCGCCTCAAGAAGGCGGACCAGCCGGCGCTGCCGGCCATCCCGGCCGGACCGCTCGAGCTCTCGCTCCCGCAGGCGACCGACAGCTGGCCGCGCACCGTCACCGCCGTCGTGAAGATGCCGAACGACTCCACGGGCAAGGCGCAGGCCCCGCTGGCGCTCGCCCTCGTGCAGCCGACGCCGCGCGACAACTACATGGTGGAGTACGCCATCGCCCTCGAGCCGAACGTGAAGGTCCCGAACCTGGCGCCGGCGAGCATCGGCGCCGCGGTGGTGCCCCCGGACTCCAAGCTGCTCAAGGTCCAGCCCGACCAGGTGGCCGCCGCGTACGGCGACATCCTGCTGAACGGCGACAAGAGCAAGTGGTACTCCAGCTTCGACCTCACCGACGACAAGCTCGTGGCGCAGGTCGGCGCCTCCTGGAAGCAGCAGGAGCAGGCCAGACTCGCCCAGCAGTTCGGCCAGACCTCCACCCTCACGTTCTCCGGCCGCGTCGGCGCCGGTCCGGTCATCTCGATGGCGACCAACGACTCCGGAGCCATCGTCTGGGTCAACCCGGAGGAAGTGCAGCTGCACCGGGTGACGGAGGCCGGCGCCCAGGTCATCGCGGGCGCCACGACGGCGGCGCTGAGCGGGGTCGCGCAGTCCAACACCGGCATCGAGTCGGTGTACGGCTACCAGCTCGCCTTCTACGTGCCCCCGGCGGGCTCGAACGAGAAGGTGCGCCTGCTCGGCTTCGCGCAGGGCCTGGTCTCCGCGCGCGAGGTGCAGTGACCCGCGTCCCGTAGGGGACCGCGCAGTAGGCTTGATCGCATGAGTCAGCTTCCGCCCAATCCGACCAATCTCCGCGGCGCCGTGGACCTCAGCGGCCTGGTGAACCGGCCGCAGCCCGGCGAGGGCGACGCGGGCGGCGCGGCGCAGGGCGAGCCCGTCGAGCTGCCCAGCCTGTTCTTCCAGGGCACCGACGCGAACTTCAACGACTTCATCGACCTGTCGATGCGCATCCCGGTCGTGGTCGCCCTCACGGCACCGTGGGCCGACCCGGACCGCGCGCTCGCGACGGTGCTCGACCGCGTGACGAACGACCTCGCAGGCCGGATCGTGCTCGTCCAGGTCGACGTGGACGCGAACCCGCAGCTCGTGCAGGCGTTCCAGGCGCAGTCCGCTCCGGCCGTGGCCGGCATCGTCGCCGGCCGGCCGGTGCAGCTCTTCACCGGAGCGCTGCCGGAGGACCAGGTGCGCGACGTGGTCGCCCAGCTCCTGGAGCTGGCGGCGCAGAACGGGGTCACCGGCACCGCCCAGGTCGACGCCGCAGCGGGGGAGACCCCGGACGCCGACGCCGACGAGCCCGCGCCGGAGCCGCCGCTGCCCCCGCTGCACGCCGAGGCGTACGACGCGATCGACCGCGGCGACTATCCCGCCGCCATCACCGCCTACAAGACCGCGATCGCGCAGGACCCGCGCGACCAGATGGCGATCGCCGGGCTCGCGCAGGTGAGCCTGCTGTCGCGCCTTGCCGGCCGCACGCTGGACGAGATCCGCAACGCAGCCGCCACCGCTCCGGACGACAGCGACGCGCAGCTCGCCGTGGCCGACCTCGACCTCTCCGGCGGCCACGTCGACGACGCCTTCGACCGGCTGCTGACCCTGTTCCCGACGCTCGACGCGGAGGGCAAAGAGGCCGTGCGCGCCCGCATCCTGGAGTACTTCGAGATCGTCGGCGTGGAAGACCCCCGCGTCGGCAAGGCCAGGGCTAGGCTGGCGTCGCTGCTCTACTGACGCGAACCCTCTTACCCGGGCCAGGCGCAGGGCGGCTGACACCCCCCTCGCCCGGAAGGCTCGCGCATGTCCCGTGTGCTCGTCGTCGGTGGGACCGGTCTCGCCGGTCGCGCCGTCACTGCTGAGGCCGTCGCGCGCGGCCACCAGGTCGTGGTCGCCTCCCGGCGCACGCCGGACGACGACGCGGCAGCGTACGTCGACGGCGCGGCCTATGTGACGGCCGACCTCGTGACGGGCGACGGACTCGAGGAGGCGGTCGAGGGCGTCGACGTGCTCATCGACGCGAGCAACGCCGGTGGCCGCCGCGCGTCGTACGTGTTCGCTCACGGCTCCCGCAACCTCCTGCACACCGCCGCACGCTTCGGCGTCGGCCGGGCCGTGCTGCTGTCCATCGCGGGCATCGACGGCGCGCGCTACCCGTACTACCGGTCGAAGCTCGTGCAGGAGAGCACCTACCTCGAGTCCCCGCTGGAGGTCAGGGTCGTGCGCACGACCCAGTTCCACGACTTCGTCACGTCGGTGTTCGAGCGCGGCCGCCGGTTCGGGACGCTGACGGCGCCCTCCGGAACGCGGTTCCAGCCCATCTCGGTGGCGGACGTCGCGCGCGTCCTGGTGGACGCGGCAGAGGGCGTGGGCGAGCCTGGGTCGACCCGCACGGTGGGCGGCCCGCGCGTGGAGAGCGCGCGAGCGCTCGCCCGGCAGTGGAAGGACGCCACCGGCACGCGCCGGCCGATCCTGTCGGTGCGCCTCGGCGGCCCGCTCGGCTCGGCGTGGCGCGCGGGGCGTCACCTTGCACCGGAGCACGCGGTCGACGGCGTCGCGTACGCGGCGTGGCTGCGCGAATCCGCCTGAGCCGAATCCTTCTGAGGGTCAGGGGCGGCGCGGCCGCAGGTACAGCGCTCCCAGCGGCGGCAGCGTCAGCACCGCGGAGGCCGGGCGGCCCATCCACGGCTCGTCGTGCGCGGTGACGCCGCCCAAGTTGCCGACGCCGGAGCCGCCGAAGTCCTCGGCGTCCGTGTTGAGGAGTTCCTCCCACTCGCCGGCGAACGGCAGCCCGACCCGGTAGTCGGCGTGCGGCGCTCCGGAGAAGTTCAGCAGCACCGCGATCGGCGAGCCGTCGCGGTCCTTGCGCAGGAACGCGAGGACGTTGCCCGCCGCGTCGGAGCCGTCCAGCCACTCGAAGCCGCCCGGGTCGTTGTCGAGCGCCCAGAGCTGCGGGTTGTCGCGGTAGACGGCGTTGAGCTGGGCGACGAGGTTCCAGAGCCCGCGGTGGCTCGGCTGGTCGAGCATCCACCAGTCCAGGCCGCGCTCCTCGCTCCACTCGGAGTACTGCCCGAACTCCTGGCCCATGAACAGCAGCTGCTTGCCCGGGTGCGCCCACATGAACGAGAGGAACACGCGCACGTTCGCGAGCTGCTGCCAGTGGTCGCCCGGCATCTTGCCGATCAGGGAGCCCTTGCCGTGCACGACCTCGTCGTGGCTGATCGGCAGCAGGAAGTTCTCGCTCCAGGCGTAGACGAAGGAGAACGTGATCTCGCTGTGGTGGTAGCTGCGCCACATCGGGTTCTCCTGGATGTACTGGAGCGCGTCGTGCATCCAGCCCATGTTCCACTTGAGCCCGAAGCCGAGGCCGCCCGAGGAGGTCGGCGCGGTCACGCCGGCGTAGCTCGTGGACTCCTCGGCGATCATCACCGTGCCGGGGTTGCGCTTGTAGGCGGTCGCCGTGACCTCCTGCAGGAAGCCGATCGCCTCCAGGTTCTCGCGGCCGCCGTGGATGTTCGGCTCCCACTCGCCCTCGTTGCGCGAGTAGTCGAGGTAGAGCATCGAGGCCACGGCGTCGACCCGGAGGCCGTCGATGTGGAACTCTTCCAGCCAGAACAGCGCGTTCGCGACCAGGAAGTTGCGCACCTGCGAGTTGCCGTAGTCGAAGATGTAGGTGCCCCAGTCCTTGTGCTCGCCGCGGCGCGGGTCGGAGTGCTCGTAGAGCGCCTGGCCGTCGAACCGGGCGAGCGCCCAGTCGTCCTTGGGGAAGTGGCCGGGCACCCAGTCGAGGATGACGCCGATGCCGGCCTGGTGCAGGCGGTCGATCAGGTACTTGAGGTCGTCCGGCGAGCCGAACCGGCTGGTCGCGGCGTAGTACCCGGTCACCTGGTAGCCCCACGAGCCGCCGAACGGGTGCTCGGCGAGCGGCAGGAACTCGACGTGACTGTAGCCGAGCGCGCCCACGTAGTCGATGAGCTGGTCGGCAGACTCCCGGTAGCCGAGGCCGGGCCGCCAGCTCCCGAAGTGCAGCTCGTAGACGCTCATCGGCCCGGCGTGCGGGTCGGTGGCGGCGCGGCGCGTCATCCACTCGCCGTCCGCCCACTCGTGTCGGCTGACCGTGACCACGGACGCCGTGTTGGGCGGGATCTCCGCGAACTGCGCCATCGGGTCGATCTTGCGGACCCACTCGCCGTTCGAGCCGAGCAGGTCGAACTTGTAGATGGAGCCCTCGCCGAGCCCCGGCACGAACAGCTCCCAGACGCCGGACGCGCCCATGTTGCGCATCGCGTGCAGGGTGCCGTCCCAGCCGTTGAAGTCGCCGACGACGCGGACCGCGCGGGCGTGCGGAGCCCAGACCGTGAACGAGGTGCCGGTGACGCCACCGAGGTCGCGCACGTGCGCACCGAGCGCCGTCCAGAGCTGCTCGTGCCTGCCCTCGCGGATCAGGTGGAGGTCGAGCTCGCCGATCGTCGGCAGGAACCGGTACGGGTCGTCCGTGGTCCAGGTGCTGCCGCCGTCGTAGCGCGCCTCCAGCTCGTAGGCGCCAGGGCCGACGATATCGACGCCCTGCCAGACGCCGTGGCCGAGGTGCGCGAGCTCGATGTGCGCGCCGGTCGGCAGGATGGCGAAGACCGCCTCGGCGAGCGGCCGCAGCGTGCGGATGACCGTGACCGGGTCCTCGACGCCCGGGGCGGCGACCTGGTGCTGACCGAGCACGGAGTGCGGGTCGTGGTAGCTGCCGGTGGCGACGGCCCGCAGCACGTCGTCGTCGATGGCGGGCAGGTCGACGGCGGCTGCGCCCTCGGGGATCGGGGTCATCGTGCGGCCTCCAACGGCTTGACGGTCAGGATGTGGACGGGCTCGGTGAACGCGTCGAGACGCACGTAGGCGTCCGAGCCCCAGGTCCAGCGCTGGCCGGTGACCAGGTCGCGCACCTCGAACTGCGCGCCTGGCTCGATGCCGAACGCCGTGACGTCGAGGTGGATCATCGTCTCGCGCACCGAGTGCGGGTCGACATTGGCGACGACGAGCACGGCGTCGGGCTTCCCGCTGCGGGTGAACTCGCCTGCGAGGAACTTCGAGTAGACGAGGATCGACTCGTCCTCGCTGCGGTGCACCTGCAGGTTGCGGAGCTGGCGCAGCGCCGGGTGCTCGCTGCGCGCGCGGTTGAGCATGGTCAGGTACGGCGCGAGCGAGCGACCGAGCGCGACGGCCCGGGCGTAGTCCCGCGGCCGGTACTCGTACTTCTCGTTGTCGATGTACTCCTCGGCTCCCGGCCGGGCGACGTTCTCGTACAGCTCGAAGCCGGAGTAGACGCCCCAGGTCGGCGCCGCGGTCGCCGCGAGCGCCGCCCGGATCTTGAAGGCGGCCGGTCCGCCGAACTGGAGGTACTCGGTGAGGATGTCCGGGGTGTTCACGAACAGGTTCGGCCGCAGGAAGTCGGCCGTCTCCGTCGCGAGTCCGGTCAGGAACTCCTCCAGCTCCTCCTTCGTGTTGCGCCAGGTGAAGTAGGTGTACGACTGCTGGAACCCGGCCTTCGCGAGCGTGTGCAGCAGAGCGGGGCGGGTGAACGCCTCGGCCAGGAACACCACGTCAGGGTCGGTCTCGTTGACCGTGTGGATCAACCACTCCCAGAAGTGCAGCGGCTTGGTGTGCGGGTTGTCCACGCGGAAGATCCGCACGCCGAGCGACATCCAGTACCGCACGATCCGCAGCACCTCGAAGCGGAGGCCGTCGTAGTCGTTGTCGAAGTTGATCGGGTAGATGTCCTGGTACTTCTTCGGCGGGTTCTCCGCGTACGCGATCGTCCCGTCCGGGAGCGTGGTGAACCACTCCGGGTGCGTCGTGACCCAGGGATGGTCGGGGGAGGCCTGCAGGGCGAGGTCGAGGGCGATCTCCAGCCCGGCCTGCTTCGCCTTGCCGAGGAAGAAGACGAAGTCCTTCTCGGTGCCGAGGTCCGGGTGGATGGCATCGTGGCCGCCGTCCGGACCGCCGATGGCCCAGGGCGAGCCCGGGTCGTTCGGTCCGGCGTCGAGCGAGTTGTTCGGCCCCTTGCGGAAGGTGCGGCCGATCGGGTGGATGGGCGGCAGGTAGACCACGTCGAACCCCATCGCCGCGACCTCGGGGAGCCGCTTGGCTGCGGTGCGGAACGTGCCGGACTGCCAGCTCCCGTCGGCCGCGCGCTTGGCGCCCTCCGACCGGGGGAAGAACTCGTACCAGCTCCCGACTCCCGCGCGGGTGCGCTCCACCAGGATGGCGCGCGTCGGCGAGAGCGACGGCAGGGCGACCACGGGCCGCTCGGTGAGGATGCGGCGGATCCGGTCGTCGACCGCCGCCTGGAAGCGCTCGTCCACGCCGCGCTCGGCGTCGCCGACGACCCGGGCGGCCTCGGACAGGTGGCGGCGCTCCGCGGTGCTGCGGCGCTTGTCGGTCGCGGCCTCCTCCAGCAGGTCGCGGCCGATGGTCAGCATCAGCTCGACGTCGACCCCGGCGGGCACCTTCACTTCGGCGTTGTGCCGCCAGGTCGCGTACTCGTCGGCGTAGGCCTGGACGCGGTAGCGCCAAAGGCCCTCCTCCTCGAGCTGGACCTCCACGCCCCAGCGGTCGGTGCCTGGGGCGAGCGGCCGCATGTGGTGCTCGACCTGGTTGCCCGACGGGTCGAGCAGGATCAGGTCGACGCCGATCCGGTCGTGCCCCTCGCGGAAGGCGGTGGCCCGGAACGGGACGACCTCGCCGCTGAACGCGGAGGCGGCCCAGTGGCCCTCGTCCACCTGGGGCGAGAGTCCGAGGATCGGGAGCCGGGGGAGGAGGGGCTCGTACTCGGGTGCCGTCTGGACGGGTTCCGGCTCGACGGCTGCCGGCGCCTCCGGTGCTGCGGCGGCTGATGATTTGGTCGCTGCGCTCTTTGCCACATGCCGACCGTACACTCATTCGCAGTTTCGTCATGAGCCCTCATTAACACTCCCGTCACGAGGCGCGTCTATGCTCGTGCGAGTGAAGGCCATCCGTAGATTCACCGTCCGCGCAGTCCTCCCCGAGACCCTCTCCGCTCTGGAGGAGATCGCCGGCAACCTCCGCTGGTCCTGGCACGAGCCGACCAAGGAGCTGTTCGCCCGCATCTCACCGGAGATCTGGCAGGAGGTGGAGCACGATCCGATCGCGCTGCTCGGGTCCGTCGAACCGGCCAGGCTGGCCGAGCTCGCCGCCGACCCCGGCTACGTCGACTGGGCGAACCACGTGCGCGACGAGCTGCGCGCCTACATCCACGACCCGCGCTGGTACCAGTCGCTCGACGACTCGGCGCCGGCCTCCATCGCCTACTTCTCGCCCGAGTTCGGCATCGCCTCCACGCTGCCGCAGTACTCCGGCGGCCTCGGCATCCTCGCCGGCGACCACCTCAAGGCCGCGAGCGACCTCGGCGCTCCGCTGGTCGCGGTCGGCCTGTTCTACCGCTCCGGCTACTTCGCGCAGGCGATCACGCCCGACGGCTGGCAGGTCGAGAGCTATCCGGCGCTCGACCCCGACGGGCTCCCGCTGAGCGTCCTGCGCGACCCGGACGGGGCGCCGGTGCAGATCACGCTCGCCCTGCCGGCCGGCGAACTGCGCGCCAGGGTCTGGCAGGCGGCGGTGGGACGGGTGACCCTCCTGTTGCTGGACACCGACATCCCCGAGAACGACGAGAGCCTGCGCTCGGTGACCGACCGGCTCTACGGCGGCGGCGGCGAGCACCGGCTGCTGCAGGAGCTGCTGCTCGGCATCGGCGGCGTGCGCGCCGTCAAGGCGTGGACCGAGCTCACTGGAGCGCCGGAGGCCGAGGTCTTCCACACCAACGAGGGGCACGCCGGCTTCCTCGGTCTGGAGCGGATCTCCGACCTGATCGGCGAGGGGCTGACCTTCGAGACGGCCCTCCAGGTGGTGCGCGCCGGCACGGTCTTCACCACGCACACGCCGGTTCCGGCCGGAATCGACCGGTTCGACCGGCCGCTGGTCGAGCGCTACTTCTCCACGGCGCTGCTCCCGGGCGTAGAGCCGGCCCAGGTGCTCGCGCTCGGCGCGGAGGACTACCCGGGCGGGTCCGACGCCGTGTTCAACATGGCGGTCATGGGCCTGCGCCTCGGCCAGCACGCCAACGGCGTCTCGCGCCTGCACGGCGAGGTCAGCCGGCAGATGTTCGGCGGCCTGTTCCCCGGGTTCGACAGTCCGGAGGTGCCGATCGACTCGGTGACCAACGGCGTGCACGCGCCGACCTGGACCGACCCGATGCTGCGCTCCCTCGCGATGGAGCGGCTCGGCACCGACGACACCACACACGCCGACTGGGCGAACCGCGGCGCGGTGAGCGACCTCGACCTGTGGAGCGTGCGCACCCGGATGCGCGAGCAGCTCGTCAAGGACGCCAGGCACCGCGTCGCCGCGGCCTGGGAGGCGCAGAACCCCGGCGGGATCGCGCCGGTCTGGATCAACGACCTCCTCGACCCGAACGTGCTCACCATCGGCTTCGCCCGGCGCGTGCCGACCTACAAGCGGCTCACCCTCATGCTGCACGACCCGGAGCGGCTGAAGAACATCCTGCTGCACCCGGAGCGTCCGGTGCAGTTCGTGATCGCGGGCAAGTCGCACCCGGCCGACGACGAGGGCAAGCGCCTCATCCAGAAGCTGGTGCAGTTCGCCTCCGAGCCGGAGATCCGCTCGCGGATGGTGTTCCTGCCGGACTACGACATCGGGATGGCGCAGCTGCTCTACCCCGGCACCGACGTCTGGCTGAACAACCCGCTGCGGCCCCTGGAGGCCTGCGGCACCTCGGGCATGAAGGCGGCGCTGAACGGCGGGCTCAACCTGTCCATCCTGGACGGCTGGTGGAACGAGTTCTACGACGGCGAGAACGGCTGGGCGATCCCGTCCGCCGACGCCGCGGGCGACGGCGCCGAGCGCGACGCGCTGGAGGCCGAGGCGATGTACGACCTGATCGAGCACCTGATCGCGCCGCGGTTCTACGACCGCGACGGCGACGGCGTGCCGGAGACCTGGGTCGGCCAGATCCGGCACACGCTCGCGACGCTGTCCTCTCCCTTGAGCGCCGAGCGGATGGTGCGCGAGTACGTGGAGCGGCTCTACATCCCGGCCGCCGCCAACGAGAAGCGGCTGAGCGCCGACGACTACCGCGACGCGCGCGAGCTCGCCGCCTGGAAGGAGCAGGTGCGATCCGCGTGGCCCGGCGTGAACGTTGCCCACGTCGACGCGGGCGGCCTCGACGCCGTGCCGCAGGTGGGCGACCAGCTCCGGGTGCGGGCCCTCGTGCACCTGAACGGCCTCCGCCCGGAGGACGTGGAGGTGCAGCTCGTCTACGGCCGCAGCTACGACGGCGAGGACCTGACCGGCGTGCACTACGAGCGCCTGACCCTCGATCACGCCATCCCGGGCGCCGACCCGTCGGTCGCGCACGAGTTCTCCGGCGGCGTGACCCTCACCTGGGCCGGCTCGTTCGGCTACACCGTCCGCGTCGTCCCCGTCAACGACCTCCTGCTCTCGTCTGCCGAACTCGGCCTCGTCGCGGCCGCCTGACCACCTATCTGACAGGACACGCCGCCTCAGCCCTGGCAGAGGCGGCGTGTCCTGTCAGTTCGTTCGCGCGATGGGCGCGTAGCTGGCGTTCGTGGCGGCGACGAGCGCGTCGGGCGCGAGCTCGAGGTCGAGGCCGCGACGGCCTCCCGAGACGTACACCGTGTCGAAGAGCTGTGCGGTCTCGTCCACGACCGTGACGTGCCGGGTCTTCTGGCCGATGGGGGAGATCCCGCCGACGACGTAGCCGGTCCGCCGCTCGGCGACGGTGGGGTCTGCCATCACCGCGCGCTTCGCTCCGACCGCTGTCGCCAGCGCCTTGAGGTCGAGCATCCCGGTCACCGGCACGACGCCGACCACGAGCCCGAGCTCGGTGTCGGCCAGCAGGGTCTTGAACACCCGGTCCGGCTCCACGCCCAGCGCGTCGGCGGCCTCCAGACCGTACGACGGCGCCGCCGGGTCGTGCTCGTAGGCGTGCACGGCGAACGGGATGGCCGCAGCTCCCAACGCGACCGTGGCCGGCGTGCCGGCCGAGGCCGGGCGCTTCGCCATCAGGCCGCTCCCACCGGCGTCTCGACGCGGGGGCCGTTCGCACGGAAGAGCTGCATCGAGGTGCCGCCCACCAGGCGTTTGCTGCCCGGTGCGAGCTCGACGCCGTCCTCCAGGATCGGCACCTCCGTCGCGCTGTCCCAGAGGAGCTGGTACGACTCCACACCGGGCGCGACCGGGAGCGACACCTCCACGTCGTCCTCCACGCCGTGCACGATGAGGAGCACGCGGTTGAACTCCTCCTTGTCGGGCGTGGAGGCGGCCAGGTACTGCAGAGTGCGGTTCTCCGGGGAGTTCCAGTCCTCGTCGTCCATGAGCGCGCCGGTGGCGTCGAACCAGTCCATGTGGCTGGCGTTCGGGGTGGTCTGGCCGTAGACGGCGAACCGGCTCGGGCGCAGCGCCGGGTTGTCGCGGCGCAGCTCCAGCAGGCGGCGGGTGGTGTCGAGCATCTCGCGCTGCTCCCTGGTGCGCAGCCAGTTCATCCAGGTGAGCTCGCTGTCCTGGCAGTAGGCGTTGTTGTTGCCGCGCTGGCTGCGGCCGAACTCGTCGCCGGCGGTGATCATGGGCACGCCGGCGGAGAGCAGCAGCGTGCCCATCAGGTTGCGCATCGCCTTGTGGCGGTCGAGCAGCACGTGCTCGTCCAGGGTCGGGCCTTCCGCCCCGTGATTGAAGGAGCGGTTGTTGTCGGTGCCGTCGCGGTTGTCCTCGCCATTGCCGAGGTTGTGCTTGACGTTGTACGCGGTGAGGTCGGCCATCGTGAAGCCGTCGTGGGCGGTGACGAAGTTGATGGAGGCCAGCGGGCCGCGCTCGGGCGAGAACGTGTTGGAGGATCCGGCGAGCCGGGTGGCGAAGCCGCCGATGCCGATCGGGGCCTGTCCGTTGCGGCGCGCCTCGGCGATGTCGGCCAGCCAGAAGTTGCGGACGCGGTCGCGGTAGCGGTCGTTCCACTCCGACCAGCCGTCCCTGCCGCAGGTCCCGTCCGCGTTCTCCGGGCCGCCGGGGAAGTTGCCGGTCTGCCAGCCGCCGATCCCGACATCCCACGGCTCGGCGATGAGCTTGACGTCGGCGAGCGCAGGGTCGCTCAGCATGTCGTTGATGAGCGGGTGGTCGCGGCTGTAGGAGGCGTCCTCCCCGCGGCCCAGCGTGACGGCGAGGTCGAACCGGAACCCGTCGATCTGCACCTCCTGCGCCCAGTAGCGCAGCGAGTCCAGCACCAGCCGCTGCGGGACCGGATGCCCGAAGTCCACCGTGTTGCCGCAGCCGGTGACGTCGATGTAGACGCCGTTAGCGTCCTGCCGGTAGTAGGTGGCGTTGTCGATGCCGCGGAAGCTGGTGCGCGGGCCGCCGATGCCCTCCTCGGCGGTGTGGTTGTAGACCACGTCGAGAATCACCTCGATGCCCGCCTCGTGGAGCAGCTTCACCATGCCCTTGAACTCCCGCAGCACGGCCTCCGGACCATCGGCCTGGGCGGCGCGGGTGGCGTAGGGGGCGTGCGGGCTGAAGAAGTTCAGGGTGTTGTAGCCCCAGTAGTTGGTCAGGCCCTCGCGGATGAGACGCTGCTCGGAGGTGAACGCGTGCACAGGGAGCAGCTCGACGGCGGTGACGCCGAGGTGCTTCAGGTAGCCGATGGTGGCCTCGTGGGCGAGGCCTGCGTAGGTGCCGCGCAGCTCCTCCGGCACGTCCGGGTTCTGGTGGCTGATGCCGCGCACGTGCGCCTCGTAGACGACGGTGTGGTCGAGCGGGGTGCCTGGCTTGCGGGAATCGCCCCAGTCGAAGCCGTCGGCGACCACCGTCGAGCGCCACTCCTCCGGGCCGACCCGGGTCAGGCCCTTGGCGTACGGATCCAGCAGCAGCGTCTCCGGGTTGAACATGTTCTGCGGACCGGACGGCCCGGACACGTTGATCGCGTACAGGCTGCCGACCTGGAGGCTGCGGGAGCGGCCCATCCAGACGTTGTTCGCGTCCTTGACCATCGTCACGGTCTTGGTCCGCCAGTCCGGGTCGTCGCGGTGGAACAGCAGCAGCTCCATCGCGTCGGCGTGCTCGGAGTACACCCGCAGCTCACCGCCGTGCGGACCGATGCGTACACCCAGGTTGCGGAGAGGATCGGTGGCCGTCATGCGTTCTAGAGTAGGACCACACCGCGCCGCACCCTGAAGGAGGCTCCGGTGCCCGTCTACCTCGACCACGCAGCCACCACCCCGATGCGTCCGGAGGCGATCGCCGCCTTCACGGACGCGCTGGGGCTCGTCGGCAACCCGTCGAGCATCCACAGCCAGGGTCAGCAGGCCAAGCGGATGCTGGAGGAGGCGCGCGAGGCGGTCGCGTCCACGCTGGGCTGCGACCCGATCGAGGTCGTCTTCACCTCGGGCGGCACGGAGGCGATCAACCTCGCGATCAAGGGGCTGTACTGGGCCCGCAACGCCGGCGCCGCGCGGCCGCGCATCCTGGCGCCGGGCGGGGAGCACCACGCGACGGTCGACGCGGTGGAGTGGCTGGAGCGCGCGGAGGGGGCGCGCGCGCAGTGGCTGCCGCTCGACCAGGAGGGGCGCATCCTGCCGGCCGTCGTCGCGGAGGCGCTGGCCTCCCCGTCGGACGCCGCGCTGCTCACCTTCCTCGCCGTGAACAACGAGGTGGGGACGATCCAGCCGGTCGAAGCGCTCGCCGCACTCGCGCGCGACGCCGGGGTCCCCGTCCATGTCGACGCGGTCGCGGCGTACGGTCACCTCCCGGTCTCGTTCGCCGACCTGGGCGTCGACGCCCTCAGCGTCTCCGCGCACAAGATCGGGGGACCGGTCGGGATCGGCGCGCTCGTCCTCGGCCGGCGCTCGGCGGTGGTCCCGCTCATCCACGGCGGCGGGCAGCAGCGTCAGGTGCGCTCCGGGACCCAGGACGTCGCGGCGGCCGTCGCGTTCGCGGCGGCGGCGCTCGCCGTGGAGGCCGAGCGCGCCGACGAGGCACGCAGGCTCGCCGGGCTGCGCGACCGGTTGATCCGCGGTGTGCGGGAGGCCGTGCCCGCGGCGGTGCTGAGCGGCCCTGAGCCTTCCAGCGGTGACCGGGTGGCCGCCAACGCCCACTTCGTCTTCCCCGGCGCGCAAGGCGACTCGCTGCTGTTCCTGCTGGACCTCGCGGGGCTCTCGGTCTCCACCGGCGCGGCCTGCACCGCAGGCATCCCCGAGCCGTCGCACGTGCTGCTCGCGATGGGGCGCAGCGAGCAGGAGGCCCGCAGCGCGCTGCGCTACACCCTCGGCCGCACCTCCACCGATGCGGACGTGGACGCGCTGCTCGCGGCGCTGCCGTCCGCGTACGCCCATGCCGCACGCGCCGGCCTGGCCGAGCGCACGCCCGGGAGCCGCTCAGCCGCCACGGCGTAGACTCTCCGGGTGCGAGTTCTGGCAGCGATGAGCGGTGGAGTCGATTCCGCCGTGGCCGCTGCACGCGCCGTGGAGGCCGGGCACGACGTGGTCGGGGTGCACCTCGCGCTCAGCCGGATGCCCGGCACGCTCCGCACGGGCAGCCGTGGCTGCTGCACCATCGAGGACTCGATGGACGCCCAGCGCGCCGCGAACATCATCGGGATCCCGTACTACGTCTGGGACTTCTCCGAGCGGTTCAAGCTCGACGTCGTGGACGACTTCATCGCCGAGTACTCGGCCGGCCGCACTCCCAACCCGTGCATGCGCTGCAACGAGCGGATCAAGTTCTCCGCGCTGCTGGAGAAGGCGCTCGACCTCGGCTTCGACGCCGTGTGCACCGGCCACTACGCGAGCATCATGACCGACGCCGACGGCAACCGCGAGCTGCACCGCGCGAGCGCGTGGGCCAAGGACCAGTCGTACGTGCTGGGCGTGCTCACCGCCGACCAGCTCGCGCACGCGATGTTCCCGCTCGGCGCGACGCCCTCCAAGGCGGAGGTGCGCGCGGAGGCTGCGGCCCGCGGCCTGAGCGTCGCCAACAAGCCGGACTCGCACGACATCTGCTTCATCCCCGACGGCGACACGCGCGGCTGGCTGGCCGAGCACGTAGGAGCCGCGGAGGGCGACATCCTCGACCGCGAGGGCAACCGGCTCGGCTCGCACGAGGGTGCGCACGCCTACACGGTCGGCCAGCGCAAGGGCCTCAACATCGGCTACCCGTCCCCGGACGGCCGCCCGCGCTTCGTGCTGGAGGTCCGGCCCAAGGACAACACAGTGGTGGTCGGCCCGAAGGAGGCGCTCGACATCGCCGAGATCGCGGGCTCGCGGTTCACGTGGGCCGGGCAGGCTCCCGTCGCGCCGGAGACGGCCTTCGCGTGCGACGTCCAGATCCGCGCCCACGCCGACCCCGTTCCCGCGGTGGCCCAGGTGCGCGACGGCGAGCTCGTCGTCCGCCCCGACGAGCCCCTCAACGGCGTCGCCCCCGGCCAGACCGCCGTCGTCTACGTCGGCACCCGCGTCCTCGGCCAGACCACGATCGACCGCACCGTCTCCGCCGTCCCGGCCTGACCGTCGGCAACGGAGGAGATCCTCCCGCGCGGCCCGCGTGTCGGCAGGTAACGGAGGAGATCCGGCACGGCTGGCACCGGATGTCCTCCGTTGGCGACGGCGGGCGGGTGTCGGTAACGGAGGAGATCGGGGGCTGTGGGGGCCGGATGTCCTCCGTTGGCTGGCTTTTGCGGTCGGCGCGGGGTGGATGTCCTCCGTTGGCTGCGGCGCCGTCGGTGGGGGTGAATATGCTTGCGGGGTGACTGACGAGCAGGACGCGCACGCGCGCGCGGAGGCCCAGGACCTGACCACCCGCATCCTCGAGCTGCGCGACGCGTACTACGAGCGCGACACCGTGCTCGTCAGCGACGAGGAGTACGACCGCATGCTGCGGCGCCTCGAGGAGCTGGAGCGCCTGCACCCCGAGCTGCAGAGCCAGGACAGCCCCACCCAGACCGTCGGCGGCCGCGCGCAGACGACGCTGTTCGCGCCCGTCGAGCACGCCGAGCGGATGCTGAGCCTCGACAACGTGTTCTCGCTGGAGGAGTTCGAGGGCTGGGCCGCCAAAGTGGAGCGCGACGCCGGCCGCCGGGTCGACTACCTGTGCGAGCTCAAGATCGACGGCCTCGCGATCAACCTCCGCTACGAGAACGGCGTGCTCGTCAGCGCGGCCACCCGCGGCGACGGCGTCGTGGGAGAGGACGTCACCGAGAACATCCGCCTGATCCCGGCCATCCCGCAGCGACTGGCCGGCGACGGCCCCTTCCCGCCGCTGGTGGAGGTGCGCGGCGAAGTGTTCTTCCCCGTCGCTCAGTTCGACGAGCTGAACGCCCACCAGCAGGAGGCCGGCGAGCGCGTCTTCGCGAACGCCCGGAACGCCGCCAGCGGCTCGCTCCGGCAGAAGGCGGAGGGCAAGAACGCCGCCCAGCTCGCCCTCATGCGCGACCGGCTGCGCCGCCTGCACATGCTCGTGCACGGCATCGGCGCGTGGCGGAACCCGCCGGTGGACGCGCAGTCGCAGGTCTACGAGCTGCTCGGCGCGTGGGGTCTGCCGACCTCCAGCCACTACCGCGTCCTCGGCACGGTCGCCGAGGTGGACGAGTTCATCCGCTACTTCGGCGAGCACCGCGGCAGCGTCGAGCACGAGATCGACGGCATCGTCATCAAGGTGGACGAGCTGGCCCTGCACGACGAGCTGGGGGCGACCTCCCGGGCGCCGCGCTGGGCGATCGCCTACAAGTACCCGCCGGAGCAGGTCAACACCAAGCTGCTCGACATCGTCGTCAGCGTCGGCCGCACCGGCCGGGCGACGCCGTTCGCGGTGATGGAGAAGGTGCGCGTCGCCGGGTCCGAGGTGCGGCAGGCGACCCTGCACAACCAGGATGTGGTGAAGGCGAAGGGCGTGCTCATCGGCGACACGGTCGTCCTGCGCAAGGCCGGCGACGTCATCCCCGAGGTCCTCGGCCCGGTGGTCGAGCTGCGCGACGGCACCGAGCGCGCGTTCGTCATGCCGGAGAACTGCCCGGAGTGCGGCACGAGGCTCGCGCCGGCCAAGGAGGGTGACATCGACCTCCGCTGCCCCAACTCCGAGTTCTGCCCGGCGCAGGTGCGCGGCCGGGTGGAGCACATCGGCTCGCGCGGCGGGCTCGACATCGAGGCGCTGGGGGAGGTCGCGGCCGCCGCCCTCACGCAGCCGCGCTTCCCGGAGACGGCGCCGCTGCCGACCGAGGCCGGGCTGTTCGGACTGACCGTGCGGGAGCTGTTCCCGATCGAGGTCGTCGTCCGCGACTCCGAGACGGGGCTGCCGAAACTGACCGACTCCGGGGCTGAGAAGGTGGACACACCGTTCCGCCGTCGTCGCCAGAAGAAGGACGGACCGTTCCACCCCGATTCCGCGGAGTTCGACGGCGACGAGTTGTACGTTCCCTCCAAGAACGCACTGGAGCTGGTCGCCAATCTCGCCGCCGCCCGCACCAAGCCGCTCTGGCGCATCCTCGTGTCGCTCAACATCCGGCACGTCGGCCCGGTCGCCGCCCGCGCGCTGGCCGACCACTTCGGGTCGCTCGACGCCATCCGGGGCGCCTCCCGGGAGGAGCTCGCCGCGGTCGACGGCGTCGGCGGCATCATCGCCGACGCGGTGCTCGCCTGGTTCGAGGTCGACTGGCACCGCGAGATCATCGAGCGCTGGGCCGCCGACGGCGTGCAATTCGCCACGCCGGGTCACGCCGGGCCCGGCGCGCAGTCCGACGCGGGCGGCGTCCTGGCGGGACTGACCGTCGTCGCCACGGGCTCGCTGGAGGGTTTCACCCGCGAGGGGGCGCAGGAGGCGATCATCTCCGCCGGAGGGAAAGCGGCCTCCAGCGTGTCCAAGAAGACCGATTTCGTCGCTGCGGGACCGGGCGCGGGGTCTAAGCTCGCCAAGGCGGAAGAACTGGGGGTGCGCGTCATCGACGCCGCCCAGTTCGCGATCCTTGTCGAGAAGGGCCCCTCCGGGCTCGAAAACTAGTCCGTCACTTTGTGGACAGACCACAAGTTATCCCCCTGAATCGGGGGTAGAACGTCCATCCGTCCACCCCCCGGATGCGGCTAGAGTCGTGGTGTGCGCTCGCCCGGTGCACGCAAGGGCTTAGCTCGCTCGCTCTCGGAGGGACCCGGACGGAGTGCTGGTCGGCTTTGCAGCAGCTTCTATCGTCACCTCGGTCGTCACAGGACTGACCGGGGCCTTCGTCATGCCTGCCGATATCGCGCAGGCGGCGCCGATCTCCGCGGTCGCCCAGCCCGCTCCGGCGGCCGTCGGCGACGCGCCGGCCAGCTCCGGCCCGGCGGGCGCCGGGGTCTCCGGCGCGAGCGCCGCGGCCGTCTTCGGCTCGATCCGCGCAGTCGACCCCGCCGCGCTGCCTGGGTTCCTCGGCGCGCACGCCTCCGAGCTGAACCGGATGCTGACCAACCCGCCGGCGGCGAGCGACGTCAGCCAGCTCTGGAAGCTCCTCGATCCCGCTCGCCAGGCCCAGCTCGTGAAGTTCGCGCCGCACGTGATCGGCAACCTCGAGGGCGTCCCCTACGACATCCGCGGCAAGGCGAACGTGCTCGACCTCGACCGCACCATCGCCTCCGCGAAGTCCGACCTGCGCACCCAGCGCGGCAAGACCGAGCGGGTCGCCCTCAAGCGCCAGCTCACGACGCTCGGCAACGTCGAGACCGCGCTGAAGAAGAAGGACGGCGTCAAGCGGACCCTGGTCTCGCTCGACACGTCGGCGGACGCCAGGGCCGCGATCGTCGTCGGCGACCTCCGCACGGCGCGCTACGTGAGCGTGCTCGTGCCCGGCATGTACATGGCGGTGGGGGAGCAGGTGGAGAGCTGGGCCGCCGTCGCCCAGGACCTCTACTCGCAGGAGACCGGCTTCCTCAAGCGCTTCCTCGGCTCCCGGTCGAACACCGCGGCCCCGGGCGTCGCGGTCGTGGCCTGGATCGGCTACCAGACCCCTGTGCTGACCAACATCGGCGGCATGGACCTCGCCCGGCAGGGCGCCGACAGCCTGGAGCGCACGCTGATCGGCCTCCAGTCGCTGCGCCAGGCGGACCGGCCGTACGTGAGCGTGCTCGCCCACTCGTACGGGTCGACCGCCGCGCTGCTCGCGCTGGAGAAGGGCACCGTCACCGTGGACGCGCTGGCCCTGATGGGGTCGCCGGGGTCCGACGCCCAGTCGGTGCACCAGCTCGGCGTCCGCGACGGCAACGTGTACGTCGGCAAGGCCACGATGGACCCGATCGTCAACAGCGCCTTCTTCGGCAGCGACCCGGGGGCGCCATCCTACGGCGCGAAGAAGATGGGGGTCGACGGCGCGACCGACCCGATCACCCACAAGAGCCTCACCGGATCGAGCGGCCACAACGAGTACTTCAGTGCTGGGACCGAGTGCATGCGCAACCTCGCGCTGATCGGCATCGACCAGGGCGACCTCGTCCTCAGCTAGCGACGCGTCAGGAGGTCGTCCACCGGCCGCCCCTGGGGCGGGCGCGGGCGGCCGGGGTCACCCTAGAATTGACTCAGCCCACTCAGACACCACGACGGAGACGCATGTCCGAAATCAGCGCAGAACAGGTCGCGCACCTGGCGAGCCTCGCCAGGATCGACCTCAGCCCGGAAGAGATCGAGAGCCTCACCAGCGAGCTCGGCCAGATCGTCGAGGCGGTCGCCAAGGTGCAGGAGGTCGCCGGGCCCGACGTCTCCGCGACCAGCCACCCGCTGCCGCTCACCAACGTGTTCCGGTCCGACGAGGTGCGCCCGTCGCTGACCGTCGAGCAGGCGCTCTCCGGCGCCCCGGCGCGCGAGGGCGACCGGTTCAAGGTCGCCACCATCCTGGACGAGGAGTAAGCATGACGGATCTGACCAGGCTCCCCGCCGCGACCCTCGCCGACCTGCTCGCCACGCGCGAGGTCTCCTCGGTGGAGGCCACCCGCGCCCACCTCGACCGCATCGAGTCGGTCGACGCCGACGTGCACGCGTTCCTGCACGTCGCTGGCGAGAACGCCGTCCGCACCGCGGCCGAGATCGACGGCCGCCGGGCCGCGGGCGACCCGCTCGGCCCGCTCGCCGGCGTCCCCGTCGCGATCAAGGACGTGCTCGCCACCCACGACATGCCGTCGACCTCCGGCTCGCGCATCCTCGAGGGCTGGATCCCGCCGTACGACGCCACGGTCGTCCGCAAACTGCGCGAGGCCGACCTGGTGCCGCTCGGCAAGACCAACATGGACGAGTTCGCGATGGGCTCCTCCACCGAGCACTCCGCGTACGGCCCCACCCGCAACCCGTGGGACCTGGAGCGCATCCCCGGCGGCTCCGGCGGTGGCTCTGCCGCGGCCGTCGCCGCCTTCGAGGCGCCGTTCGCGCTCGGCTCCGACACCGGTGGCTCGATCCGTCAGCCCGCCGCTGTCACCGGCTCGGTGGGCGTCAAGCCGACCTACGGCGGCGTCAGCCGCTACGGCGCGATCGCGCTGGCGAGCTCGCTCGACCAGGTCGGCCCGGTCTCCCGCAGTGTGCTGGACGCCGGTCTGTTGCACGACGTGATCGCGGGCCACGACAAGTTCGACTCCACCTCCCTGACCGACACCTGGCCGTCGATGGCCGACGCCGCCCGGGCGGGTCTGCGCGACGGCGCCCTGAAGGGCGCGCGGGTCGGCGTCGTGCGCGAACTCAACGGCGAGGGCTTCCAGGCGGGCGTCAAGCAGCGCTTCGTGGAGGCGCTGGCGATCCTGGAGGGCGCGGGCGCCGAGATCGTGGAGGTCGAGGCCCCGAGCTTCGAGTACGCGGTCGCGGCCTACTACCTGATCCTCCCGGCCGAGGCGTCCAGCAACCTGGCCCGCTTCGACTCGGTGCGCTTCGGCCTGCGGGTGAACCCGGAGGACGGCCCCGTCACCGTCGAGCGCGTGATGGCGGCGACCCGCGACGCCGGCTTCGGCACCGAGGTCAAGCGCCGCATCATCCTCGGCACCTACGCGTTGAGCGCCGGCTACTACGACGCCTACTACGGCTCGGCCCAGAAGGTCCGCACGCTCATCCAGCGCGACTTCTCCGCCGCGTTCGAGAAGGTGGACGTGCTGGTCAGCCCGAGCGCTCCGACCACGGCGTTCAAGTTCGGCGAGAAGCTGGCCGACCCGATGGCGATGTACCTCAACGACATCACCACCATCCCGGCGAACCTCGCGGGCGTGCCCGGCATGGGCCTCCCGATCGGCCTCGCGCCGGAGGACGGCCTCCCGGTCGGCATGCAGCTCATGACGCCTGCACGTGCCGACGCCCGGCTCTACACCATCGGCGCCGCCCTGGAGCAGCTCCTGGAGGAGCAGTGGGGCGGCAGTCTGCTGAGCCAGGCGCCCGATCTGAGCGCCACCGAGATGTTCGCGAGCGAAGAGGGAGCGGTCTGATGGCCAAGGCCCAGTTGATGGACTACGAGAAGGCCCTCGAACTGTTCGAGCCGGTGCTCGGCTTCGAGGTGCACGTCGAGCTGAACACCGCGACCAAGATGTTCTGCGGCTGCGCGAACGAGTTCGGCTCCGGCGCGAACACGAACACCTGCCCGACCTGCCTGGGCCTGCCCGGCGGTCTCCCGCAGGTCAACGAGAAGGCGATCGAGTCGAGCATCCGCCTCGGGCTGGCGCTCGGCTGCGACATCGCCGAGTCGAGCCGGTTCGCGCGGAAGAACTACTTCTACCCCGACCTGGCGAAGGACTTCCAGACCTCCCAGTACGACGAGCCGATCGCGCACGACGGCGAGGTCACGATCGAGCTGGAGGGCGGCCGCGAGCTGACCATCCAGATCGAGCGCGCGCACATGGAGGAGGACGCCGGCAAGCTCACGCACGTCGGCGGCGCCACCGGCCGCATCCAGGGCGCGGACTACTCGCTGGTCGACTTCAACCGCGGCGGCGTCCCGCTGGTCGAGATCGTCACCAAGATGATCGAGGGCGCGGAGGGCGACGCGCCGGAGGTCGGCCGCACCTACGTGCGCGCCATCCGCGACCTGGTGAAGGCGCTCGGCGTCTCGAACGCGCGCATGGAGGAGGGCAACGTCCGCTGCGACGCGAACGTCTCGCTCCGCCGCCGCGGCTCGTCCGAGCTCGGCACCCGCACCGAGACCAAGAACGTGAACTCGCTGCGCTCGATCGAGCGCGCGGTCCGCTACGAGATCCAGCGCCAGGCGGCGATCCTCGACGCCGGCGGCACGATCACCCAGGAGACCCGGCACTGGCACGAGGACACCGGCACCACCTCCGCCGGCCGTCCCAAGTCGGACGCCGACGACTACCGGTACTTCCCCGAGCCCGACCTGGTGCCCGTCGCGCCGAGCCGCGAGTGGGTCGAGGAACTGCGCGGCACCCTCCCGGAGGCGCCGGCCGCGCGCCGCAAGCGCCTTTCCGCCGAGTGGGGCTTCACCGCCCTGGAGTTCCAGGACGTGGACAACGCCGAGCTGCTGGACGAACTGGAGGCGACCATCGCCGCCGGCGCCACCCCGGCAGCCGCACGCAAGTGGTGGACCGGCGAGATCGCCCGCCTCGCGAACGCGCAGGGCGTCCCGGCCGGCACGCTGGTCAGCCCGCAGCACGTCGCCGAGCTCGCCGCCCTGGTCGAGGAGGGCACACTCACCGACCGCCTGGCCCGCCAGGTGCTGGAGGGCGTCGTCGCCGGCGAGGGCGCTCCGCAGGAGGTCGTGGACGCCCGCGGGCTCGCGGTCGTCTCCGACGACGGCGCGCTGATCGCGGCCATCGACGAGGCGCTCGCGGCCCAGCCGGACGTGCTGGAGAAGATCCGCGACGGCAAGGTCCAGGCCGCCGGCGCGGTCATCGGCGCCGTCATGAAGGCGATGAAGGGCCAGGCGGACGCCGCACGCGTGCGCGAGCTGGTGCTGGAGCGCGCCTCGCAGTGACACCCACCGCCCGCGAGGGGCACGTAGTCGTCATTTAAGACCCCGCTCAGTGACAACAACGTGCCCCTCGGCTATCGGTGCGCGCCTGGGATGGCCGTCAGAGCATCCAGGCGGTGCAGTTGCCGTCGTCGTCGCGCTGCGCGCACTGCCACGACGGCTCGCAGTACAGGAGGTTGCCGTCGGCGTCCACGTGGGCGACGTTCGGCGGCGGGCACTGGGCGAGGGCGTCGTCGGTCGGCGTGCCGTCGGCGGGGGCCGGGTCGGTCGTCTGGCCGCCGCTCGCCGGGCCGCCGGTGGCACCGGAGCCGGCGGGAGCCCCGCCGCCGCTCTGCTGTGCCGCCTGGTCGGCTGCCGCCTGGTCTGCCGCCGCCTGATCCGCAGCCGCCTGTTCTGCTGCGGCCTGCGCGGCTGCGGCCTCCGCGGCCGCCTGCTCGGCCAGCGCCTGCTGCTCGGCCGTGAGCCGCGCGCCGAGCCCGTTGCGGTAGTCGCCCTGATCGTGGCGGAGCGAGTCCGCCACCGCCGCCTGCTGTGCGGCCCTGACCGAGGCGGCGTGCGCGTCCGCCTCGGCAGCGCGCGCCGCGGAATACGTCACCGTCACGATGAGCAGGACGAGCGCGACGATGGCCGCCGCGCTCGCGATGAGGCCCTTGGGGTGCCCCCGCCATGCTTTCGTGAACGTATTCATAGAAAGCAGGGTAGACCATTCGGTCCGCTCCGGCCTAGCACCGCGTGCGGGCCGTGCCGCGCGCTACCGTAGGCGCATGGGCGTCTTCACTCTCGGCGGGCTGACCACGGCTCCCGCCTCCTCCCGCACCGACCTGCTGGCCCCGGCCACCCTCGCGACCGTGACGGAGCTCGGCTGGCTCGACGAGGTCGGCGTCGTGGAGATCGACCCGGACGTGTCCGACACCGCCGCGACCCAGGAGCAGTTCGGCCTCAGCGCCGACACGCTCGCCAACTGCGTCGTGGTCGGCGGCAAGCGCGAGGGCGTGGAGCGGATCGCCGCCTGCGTGGTGCTCGCCACCACGCGCGCCGACGTCAACAACACCGTCAAGCGGCTGCTGGACGTCCGCAAGGCGTCCTTCCTCCCGATGGAGCGCGCCGTCGAGCTGACCGGGATGGAGTACGGCGGCATCACGCCGATCGGACTGCCGGCCGAGTGGCCGTTGCTGGTGGACTCCCGCGTCACGGCCGACGGCGTCGTGGTCATCATCGGGTCCGGCGTGCGCCGGTCCAAGATCCTGCTCCCCGGCCGGCTGCTGGGCGAGCTCCCGTCCGCGCAGGTCATCGACGGGCTCGGTCAGGAGTTCGCACCGCGATGACCGGAGCCGGCGTCGACCGCCTCCTCGGCCCGGTGCGCTCGCACCTGATCGAGACGCTGTCCGGGCGCTCCGACCGCGTCCCGAGCTGGGTGCTGCGCCTGGAGGACGGCGAGGACGAGGGCTTCTTCCCCGCGGGCGGCGCCGCCTGGACGGTGCACGGCGGGATGCCGACGCTCGTCGCCGGAGTCCGCGCCCTGCTGCTGCAGGCGCTGCATCCCGGCGCCCTCGCGGGCGTGCGCGAGCACTCCCGCTACCGCGAGGACCCGCTGGGCCGACTGGCCGGCACGATCCAGTGGATCCACACCGTCACCTTCGGCAGCCGCGGCCAGGCCGTCGCCGGCTCGGAGTTGGTGAAGACCCTGCACGAGCGCGTCCACGGCAGCTACGTCGACGGGCACGGCGTCACCCGCCCGTACAGCGCGAACGACCCCGACCTGGCCGAGTTGGTGCACCTGGCCTTCACCGACGCCTTCCTCACCGCGCACGAGCGCTGGGGGTCGCCGATCCCGGGAGGAGCGGACGGGTACGTGAACGAGTGGGCGACCGCGGCTGAGCTGATGGGCGTCGACGATCCCCCGCGCACCGCCGCCGACCTGCGCGCCCGCATCGACGCGGTGACCGACGCGGGGGAGCTGCGCGGCGGGCCGGACGTGGAGGAGATCGTGCGCTTCATCCGGCGTGCCCCGCTGCGCTGGACGCTGCGGCCGTCGTACAGGGTGCTGTTCCGCGCGGCGGTCTCCACGCTGGAGCCGCGGCACCGCGCGCTGCTCGGGCTGCCCGTCGCCGACCGGCTGCCGATCCACAGCGCGACGGCCGTCGTGCTGGGGGGAGCGCAGGTGCTGCTCGGACCGCGGACGCAGGCGGAGCTGGCTGCCAGGAGGCGGCTGGCGCGGCTGGACGCGACGACGGGAGTCTGACCGGGGCCGGCCCGCTCGCGGCTGTCTGCGCACCGAGCAGTCGGTGCTCCGGACTGTCTGTCCTCCGGTTGTCTGTGAGAACGTGCAACCTGCGCGGCCCGCTTCGGAGCTACGCTGTCGTCCGGTGGCCCGCTCATCGCCGAGCGGACCCGAGTCACCGGAGGTGTTGCCATGACATCCACCCGTCCTACCGCGCCCGACGAGGCCGGGAACAAGGGTCTGAAGGGGGGCGCGCTCGGCCTGGTGTCGAGCGTCGTGGTGGGCGTCGCCTCCACCGCCCCCGCGTACAGCCTCGCGGCCAGCCTGGGCTTCATCGTCGTCGGCGGCACGCTCGCCGCCGGCGTGAAGGCGCCGGGCATCGTGCTGCTGGCGTTCATCCCGATGTACCTCATCGCCGTCGCATACCAGGAGCTCAACAAGGCGGAGCCGGACTGCGGGACGACCTTCACCTGGGCGGCGCGCGCCTTCGGCCCGATCACCGGTTGGATGGGCGGCTGGGGCATCGTCATCGCCGACATCATCGTGATGTCGAACCTGGCGCAGATCGCCGGCAGTTACTCCTTCACGTTCATCGGCGGCTTCGGCCTCCCCGGCGTCGCGGCGCTCGCCAACAACGCCGTGGCCGTGACGATAGCCGGGCTGATCTGGATCGCCCTGATGACCTGGATCTGCTATCGCGGCATCGAGGTGTCGGCGCGCGTGCAGTACGTCCTGCTCGGCTTCGAGATCGTCATCCTGATCTTCTTCGCGGCCTTCGCACTGGCGAAGGTCTACACCGGCAACGCGGAGCCGTACTCGCTGATCCCGCAGTGGTCGTGGTTCAACCCGTTTACCCTCGACTTCGGCAAGACCATCGCCCCCGCACTGCTGACCGCCATCTTCATCTACTGGGGCTGGGACACCGCGGTGTCGATCAACGAGGAGACCAAGAACCCGGAGAAGACCCCGGGCCGCGCTGCCGTCATCAGCACCCTGCTCCTGCTGGCCACCTACGCCATCGTCACCGTCGCCACCGTGGCCTTCGCCGGCGTCGGAGACAAGGGCATCGGCCTCGCCAACCCGGCCAACTCGGCCGACGTGTTCTCGGCGATCGGCCCGACGCTGTTCGGCAGCGGTCCGCTCGGCTCCATCCTGCTGACGCTCCTCGGGTTCTCGATCCTGACCTCGGCGTCGGCCTCGACCCAGACCACGATCCTCCCGACGGCGCGCACGACCCTGTCGATGGCGGTCTACAAGGCCATCCCCGAGAAGTTCGCGAAGATCCACCCGAAGTTCCTGACCCCCACCTGGTCGACGGTCGGCATGGGGATCGCCTCGGCGGCGTTCTACCTGCTGTTCACCTTCATCAGCGTCACCCTCCTGACCGCCCTGATCGGCTCGCTCGGCCTGATGATCGCGTTCTACTACGGCCTCACCGGGTTCGCCTGCGTCTGGTACTACCGCCGGACGCTGTTCTCGAGCTTCCGGCACGCGATCATGCGCGGGCTGTTCCCGCTGCTCGGTGGTGTGATGCTCGTCGCCGTGTTCATCTACGGGGTGATCCAGTTCGCGGCGCCCGATTGGCTGCAGGACGCGAACGGGAAGAACGTGACCATCTTCGGCATCGGCGCGGAGGCCGTGGTCGGCATCGGCGGCATCCTGATCGGCGTCGTGCTGATGATCGTCTGGCGGATCATCCGGCCCGACTACTTCAAGGGCCTCACGCTTCCGCGCAAGAGCGACGACATCGTGCTCGCGCCTGAGGTGGTCGGCGCGGACTCGGTGTTCGGCTCGGTGGCGGCGCGGCTGCCGGCCACCGTCATCGCGCCCGACTTCTCCAACCTCCCCGAGGGCCAGACCCCGGTCAATGCGGATACGCTCGAAGAGGTCGACGAGCCGGCGGACCTGCCGCCGGCCGATCCCGACCTCCCGCGGAAGGGGAGTGAGTGAGCGAACGCAGCCGAACCGTCCACTGGGAGGACCCCGCCCCGGGCGTCGCCGTCATGCCGACGGTGAGCGGCCTCGCGTACCTGCAGAAGATGATCGCGGGGGAGCTGCCGCCGCCGCCCATTGCGAAGCTGATGGGGATGGCCCTGACGGAGGCCGAGACCGGGCGGGCGGTGTTCGTCTGCGAGCCCGACGAGTCGCACTACAACCCGATCGGGACGGTGCACGGCGGACTGGTGTGCACCCTGCTGGACTCGGCGATCGGCTGCGCGGTGCAGTCGACGCTGGCGCAGGGCCAGGGCTACACGTCGATCGAGATCAAGGTGAACTACCTCCGGCCGGTGTTCGCCGGCAGTGGCCCGCTCACCTGCAGCGCGACGGTGACCAAGCCGGGCAACCGGGTGGCGTTCGCGGACGGCGTGGTGACGGACGGCAGCGGGAAGACGGTCGCCACGGCGACGGGGTCCCTGCTGGTGTTCCCGATCGGCTGACGCCCGACCACTTCAGGACGCCGCCGCCTCCTGCTGCGCCACGAGTTGGTCGCGTACCTTCCTGCGGATGACCTTGCCGACGATGCTGCGCGGCAGCTCCTCCACCTGCACGACGTGCTTCGGCACCTTGTACGCGGTCAGGCAGTCCCGGCCGTAGGCACGGATGGCCTCCTCGTCGAACGACGCCCCCGGCTCCATGACGACCGCGGCCACCACGTCCTCGCCGCCGCGGCGGTGGGGGAGGCCGACCACGGCGACGTCCGCGACGCCCTCGAAGCTGCGCAGCGCGTCCTCCACCTCGGTCGGGGAGACGTTGAAGCCGCCGGTGACGATGAGCTCCTTGATCCGGTCCACGATGCGCACGAAGCCGTCCTCGTCCATCGTGACGACGTCGCCGGTGCGGAACCAGCCGTCCGCGGTGAGCGCCTTGGCAGACTCGTCGGCGTTGCGCCAGTAGCCGGAGAAGACCTGCGGTCCGCGGGCGAGCAGCTCGCCCTCCTCGCCGAACGCGCGGTCGACGGCCGGGTCCTCCGGGTCGGCGACGCGGAGCTCCGTGCCGGGCAGCGGGAGGCCGACGGTTCCGGCCCTGCGGGTCGCGCCCACCGGGTTCGCCATCAGCACGGGCGAGCACTCGGAGAGGCCGTAGCCTTCCACCAGATAGCCGCCGGTCTTCGACTCCCACAGGTCCACGATGGTCTGCGGGAGGCTCATCGCACCGGAGATCGCGATGTCGATGCCCGAGAGCGACACCTTCCGCTTCTCGGCGGCCTGCACCAGCCGCTCGTAGATCGGCGGCACGGCGGGCAGGAACGTCGCGGGCCGCTTCTTCACGACATCCAGCACGAGGTCGGGGTCGAACTTCGGGAAGAGCACGAGCCGCGACCCCATGCTCATGGCGAAGGTCAGGCAGAGCGTGAGCCCGTAGGCGTGGAACAGCGGGAGGACCGCGTACACCACCGAGGTGCCGCGCTCGATCGTCGGCACCCACGCGCGCGCCTGCGCCGCGTTGACCGCGAGGTTGAGGTGGCTGAGCATGACGCCCTTGGGCCGCCCGGTGGTGCCGCTGGTGTACTGGATGAGCGCCAGGTCGTCGCGCTCCGGCCGCGGCACGGAGGCCTTCAACCGCCGGGACGACACCAGCGACTCCCACGTGACGGCGCCGGAGACCTTCGCGGTGAGCTGCTCGCGCGCCTTCCGGGCGGCGGGCACCGGGAGGAGGAGGGCGAAGCGCTTGCTCGCGGGCATCCCGCGGGTGATGTCGACCGAGATCACGGTCGCCACGCCGAGGTCGGCAGGGAGATCCTGCACGGTCGGCACGACCTTGTCCCAGACGATCGCCACGGTCGCGCCGTGGTCCTCGAACTGGTGCCGGAGTTCGCGCGGCGTGTAAAGCGGGTTGTGCTCCACGACGACCGCGCCGAGCCGCAGCGCCGCGTAGAACGCGACCACGTGCTGGGGGCAGTTCGGCAGCACCAGCGCGACCCGGTCGCCCTTGCGGACGCCGCGCTTGCGCAGGCCCTCCGCGGCGCGGGCGATCTGGTCGCCGAGCTCGGCGTAGGTCGTCGTCGCGCCGAAGAACTCCAGGGCGACGTGCTTTCCGTACGTCGCGACCGAGTCGTCGATCAGGTGGGCGAGGGAGCCCGCCGGCAGCTCGATGTCGGCGGGGACACCCGGCGCGTAGGCGGAGACCCAGGGACGATCGCTGTAACCACTCACAGACACGAGCCTAGGGGGCCGCCGTCAGCGTGCGCACGGCCTCCTCGATCGGGACGTCTCCGGAGACGACCTCCCAGGTGCGGCCGATCGTGGCGGGGTCGGCCAGGCAGACGGCGATCAGCCGGGCGACGTCCTCGCGTGCGATAGTGCCGCGCGGGACGCTCTCGCCAAGCTGAACCTCGCTCGTGCCCTCGTCGAAGGTCAGTCCGCCCGGGCGCAGGATGGTCCAGTCCAGTCCGGAGGCGCGCAGGTCGGCGTCGGCGTCGCGCTTGGCCTCCACGTAGGCGCGCCACTGCGGGTCGGCGTCCTCCGCCACCGGGCCGTCGACGCCCCAGGCGCTCACCTGCACGAACCGGCGGACGCCGGCGGAGGCGGCGGCCTCTGCGGACTTCACCGAGCCGGCGTAGTCGACCGTGCGCTTGCGGGCGACGCCGGAGCCCGCTCCGGCGCCCGCCGTGAAAACGACCGCGTCGCAGCCCACGAACGCCATCGCGATCGCGCCGGAGTCGGCCTGCTCGATGTCGATGACGTGGCCCTCGCCGCCGAGACGGTAGACGTCGTCGGCGTGCTCGTCGCTGCGGACCAGGCCGACGAACTCGTCCCCCCGGTCGTAGAGCACCCGCATGAGCTGCTGGGCGACTTTTCCGTGGGCTCCGACGATCGCGATTCGACTCATGCCTCCATCTTGCTCCTGTTCCGGTCCGCTCCGCTCACGGCGAACGTGCGCGCGGCCCGGCGGGCGGATGCGTTACGGTCGTCCACATGACCGGTCTGCTGGAGTTCGTGGCGCGTTTCTTCGCGCCGGGCTCCGGCCTGTCGGTGCTCTGGCACTCCGCGGCCTGGCCAGGAGGGCTCTCCGGGCTCGTCGCCCTCGCCGGGCTGGCCGGAGCGATCGGGATCGTCGCGGTCGCCGCGACGGCGGTCGTGCGCTCGGTCGCCGCGCTGGCGGCCTCCCTGCGCGTCCGCGCCGTGTGGTCGAACCCCCTGCAGCCCGCCGCCGGCTGGCTCCTGAAGAGCCAGGCCGACCCGGACGCCGACGGACGCCCGCGCCCGAGAGCCCCTGGCATCCTCCTGCCGGTCGCGTAGCCGGGCGCTTCCCGCCCCTGCGCGGCCAGACGACGTCTTCGTTTCGTTCTGACAGCAGGGATACCACCCATGGACTTCTTCTCGTGGCCGCCGATCGCGGCCATCCTCGACGCGGCCTACGGCTTCGTCACCGCCCTCTCCGCCGCTGTGGAACCCGTCGCGGGCGCTGCGGCCGGCATCGTCGCGATCGTCGTCCTGACAGTGATCGTGCGCGCCCTCCTCCTCCCCGTCGGCGTCAGCCAGGTGCGCGCCGAGTACACCCGGCGCCGCCTCGCCCCGGCCCTCGCCGAGCTCCAGCGCAAGCACGGCACGGACAGGGAGGTGCTCGCCCGCAAGACGATGGAGCTCTACCAGGCCGAGCGCACTTCCCCGTTCGCCGGGATGCTGCCGCTGCTCGCGCAGCTCCCCGTCATCTCGCTGGTCTACGCGCTGTTCACACACGCCACCATCGCCGGCCACGCCAATGCCCTGCTCGACGCGCACGTGCTCGGCGCTCCGCTCGGCACCAGCTTCGTCGGCCTCGCCGGAGCCGGCCCGGTCTGGCCCGCGTTCCTGGTCTACGCGGGTGTGCTCGTGCTCATCGCCGCCGTGACCACGGTGTCGCGGCGCGTGCTCGCCTTGCCGCAACCCGATGGCACGCCGGCGCCGACCGGCGTCGTGCGGGCGCTGTCGTTCCTGCCGTACGTGACAGTGGTCTTCGCGGCGTTCGTGCCGCTCGCCGCCGCCGTGTACATTCTGACCACGACGGCCTGGACCGTCGTCGAGCGGGCCACCCTGCGCCGCCTGCTCGACCCGGAGCGGGGGAGGACCGAGCCATCGACATCGCACTGAGATGGGATGCTGCACTGAGATGGGATGCTTGAACCATGTGGAAGCGTGATCGATCCCGCCCGCCCCGCGACCCCCGCGCGGCGACGCCGGCCTTGGGCGTCGGCGTGCAGGTCTACGTCGTCGAGCAGGAGCCGCCGACGCCCGACGACTGGCCGGGGGAGCCCACCGGGGTGATCATCGCCAACGGGGATCGCAGCCTCCGCCACGTCTCCCTGCCGAACGACGGTTTCACGCACTGGGTCGTCGCGTTCAGCGAGCCGCAGCTCCGCCATGACGGCAGCGGTCCGTACGAGACCGCGACCATCCCGGCCGTCCTGCTGGTCGCCGCCGAGCCCGCGGAGGCCTGAGCCGTGCTCGGGGTCGGCCTGATCCGCGGCATCAACGTCGGCGGCAACGCGCGCGTCGCCAAGGCCGACCTGGCGGCCGCGTTCGAGGCGGCCGGCTTCGAGGATGTTGTGACGCTGCTGCAGAGCGGCAACGTCGTCTTCCGCGGGACGGGCGCACCCACCGCCGCGCAGGCCGGTGCGGTCACCGCGGCGCTGGCGGAGTCGTCCGGGGTGACCGCGGGGGTCGTCCTGCTCCCGGAGGAGCGCTTCCGCCGGATCGCGGCGGACAACCCGCTGGTTGATATCGCGGACGACGACTCCCGGCTCGTCGTGACCTTCCTCGACCACGACGTGCCCGCCGGCGTGAGCGCGCCGGACGACGCTGACCTCGCCCCGGAGATCGTGCGGCTGGGCGAGCGCGCCATCTACCAATGGAGCCCGCTCGGCGTCTCCAAATCGGTCGTGCCCGCCGCGTTCTGGCGCAGCCTCGGGCCGGTGGCGACGGGACGCAACCAGCGCACCGTCCTGCGCCTGATCGCCGAGCTCGACCGGCGCGGCTGAACGCAGAAACCGACGCACTGCTGGAGGTCACCGGCTGCTCTTACAATGACGGCATGTTCGTCGAGGGCACCCTTCGATGGCAGGTCACCGAGGACTGTCCCTGGGACCTGCTGATCGCGCTCGCCCTGCGCGACCTCGTGGGCCTCGACAACAGCAGGGAGCCCGCCCTCCCGCGGGTGTCGCCTGCGGTCGTGCCCGCGATGCACGGGTCGGCGGAGCGGGGCGCGGGAGCAACGACCCTCGCGGCGAAGGACGTGCTGGAGACCCAGTGGTACGCCCTCTTCGAGCGGGCAGCCGACCGGGAGCACCGCCCGATCACCCCGCTGCTGCAGCCTCCGCACTTCGCCGCGCTCGATCGCGCGATCGAGCTGCAGGACATCGTGCTCGCCCAGCACGAGACGGCCGCACGCTGGGCGCGCGAGCGTCGCGCCGAGTACGCCCGCGCGAGCATCGAGCACCACGCCACCCGCGCCGCCGACATCGTGGACGTGGTCCACGAGCGGGAGCACGACCTCCGACGCCAGGCCGGCTACTTCCGGCTGGACATCGACGTGCTCCCGCTCGCCGAGCGCGGCGCGTGGATCGTCGGCCCGCACACGGTCGTCGTCAGCACCTCGCTGCGCGACGACTCGGAGGCGTTCCGCGACTGGTTCCGGCCGCTCGTCGCCGCGCTCGTGTGAGCACCGCGCTCGCGAGCTAGGCCACCCGCTGCGGCGGGGAGGTCGTCTCCGCCGGATCGGTCACCGCGACGTCCCCGACCGCCTCATCGATGCGGGCGAGCACGTCGCCGCTGAGCCGGACGCCCGCGGCCTTCACGTTGGAGGCCACCTGCTCCGGCCGGGAGGCGCCGACGATCGCGCCGGACACGTTCGGGTTCTGCAGCACCCACGCGATCGCGAGCTGCGCCATCGTCGCGCCGAGCTCGTCCGCGATCGGCTTCAGCCGCTGCACGGAGGACAGCACGTCGTCGCGCAGGAAGCCCTTGATCGCGTTCGCGCCGCCCTTGTCGTCCGCGGCGCGGCTGCCCTCGGGGAGCGGCGCGCCCGGAAGGTACTTGCCGGTCAGCACGCCCTGGGCGACGGGGGACCAGACGATCTGCGAGACGCCGAGCTCGGCGGAGGTCGGGACGACCTGCTTCTCGATGACGCGCCAGAGCATGGAGTACTGCGGCTGGTTCGAGATGAGCTGGAAGCCGAGCTCCTTCGCCAGCGCGTGCCCGGCGCGGAGCTGGTCGGCCGTCCACTCGCTCACGCCGATGTAGAGCGCCTTGCCCTGCCGCACGATGTCGGCGAAGGCCTGCATCGTCTCCTCGAGGGGCGTCTCGTAGTCGAAGCGGTGCGCCTGGTAGAGGTCCACGTAGTCGGTGCCGAGCCGGGTGAGCGAGCCGTCGATGGACTCCAGGATGTGCTTGCGCGAGAGTCCGGTGTCGTTGTGGCCCTTCGGGCCGGTCGGCCAGTAGACCTTCGTGAAGATCTCCAGCGACTGCCGGCGCTGGCCCTTCAGGGCGTCGCCGAGCACCTGCTCTGCGGCGGTGTTCGCGTACGCGTCCGCGGTGTCGAACGTGCTGATGCCGGCGTCGAGGGCCGCGTGGACGCACTGCGTCGCCGTCTCGTTCTCGACCTGGGAGGCGTGGGTGAGCCAGTTGCCGTAGATGATCTCCGAGATCTTGAGACCGGAGTTGCCGAGGTATCTGAATTCCATGCCTCCACGCTAGCGCCGCGTCCGGGCGGCGGCGGGCCGGATGTCGTGGCCGGATGGGAGGATTGACCCGTGGGCAAGGTTCTCGGTGGGTAGGGCAGACGGCAGCGACCGGCGGGTGACGACCGCCGACGTCGACGACGCCGACGCCACGATCCTGCACGTCGACATGGACGCCTTCTTCGCCTCCGTCGAACTGCTCGACCGCCCGGACGCCCGCGGCAAGCCCGCGATCGTCGGCCACGCCGGCGGCCGCGGCGTCGTCACGAGCGCGACGTACGAAGCGCGCCGGTTCGGCGTGCGCAGCGCCATGCCGGTCTCCCAGGCGCTGCGGCTGTGCCCGACCGCGATCATCCTGCCGCCGCACTACGAGAAGTACACCGAGTACTCCGGCAAGGTGATGGACATCTTCCACGAGGTGACGCCGCTGGTCGAGCCGCTCAGCATCGACGAGGCGTTCCTCGACGTCGCCGGAGCGCGGCGCCTGCTGGGATCGCCGCGGCGCATCGCCGAGCTCATCCGCTCGCGCGTCAGGGAGGAGACCGGCCTCACGTGCTCGGTCGGTGTCGCCGGCACGAAATTCATGGCCAAACTCGCCTCCGGCCACGCCAAGCCGGACGGAATGCTCGTCATCCCGCCGGCCGACACGGTGGCCTACCTCCGCCCGCTCCCGGTCGGCGCGCTCTGGGGCGTCGGCGCGAGCACCCAGTCCTCCCTGGAGCGGATGGGGATGCGGACGGTCGCCGACCTGGCCGACGCGCCGCTGACAGTCCTGCAGCGCGCCGTCGGCGATGCGACCGCGCACCGGCTGCATGAGCTCGCCAACGGCCGCGACCCCCGGCGGATCGTCACGGCCTCCCGCGAGAAGAGCATCGGCCACGAGAACACCTTCTCGGTCGACGTGGAGGACGCCGACACTCTGCGCCGCGAGCTGCTGCGGCTCTCCGGGCGGGTCGGCGAGCGCCTGCGCAAGCACGGGATGGTCGGCAGGACCATCGCGCTCAAAGTGCGTTTCTCCGACTTCCGCACCATCACCCGCTCGCGCACCCTCGCCGAGCCGACCAACGTCGGGCGGCGGCTGTTCGAGGAGGCCTGGGACGTCTTCGAGACGCTCGATCTCCGTCTGAAAGACACTCCGATCCGGCTGGTCGGCGTGCGCGCAGAGCAGCTCGCCGACGCCGGCGGCGACGCGCTCGCGCTCTGGGACCCGGACGAGGAGTGGCGGGAGGCCGAGCGCACGCTCGACGCGGTCAGCGCGCGCTTCGGTCGCGGCGCCATCGGGCCGGCCTCCCTGGTGCGGAGGTCGCGCGACGCCGAGCAGGCCGAGCGCGACGGCCGCAACCCGCGCTGGCTGAGCGACTAGCGCCGACGCACACGTGCCCCGGGCAGAACCGCCCTGGTCACGCCGGGAGCCGCCGGGTACGGTGAAGCCATGACGAACCTCTCCCTCAAGCTCGCCGAGACGATGAGCTCCTCCGGAATCAAGTCGGTCTACGGCGAGCCGATCGTCGTCGACGGCACCACGATCGTCCCCGTCGCCGCCGTGCAGTTCGGCTTCGGCGCGGGTGAAGGTCCGGGCGACGACTCGGCGCCGGGAGGTGCGGGCGGCGGCGGCGCCGCTGTCCCGTTCGGCGCGTACATCAGCGACGAGACCGGCGTGCGGTTCCGCCCGAACCTGATCACACTGCTCGCGGTCGCCATCCCGTTCGTGTGGGTGGCCGGCCACGCCTGGGCACGGGTCATCCGCGCGCTCAAGCGGTAGCGCGCACGCGCACAGCCGTCTCACGGTCTACACTGGGCTCCTGAACACGGGAGTCCGGTGAGCCGGGCTGAGAGGAAGCTTCTCCAAGTTTCGACCGTCGAACCTGATCTGGGTCATGCCAGCGCAGGGAGGCATCTCACAATCCCGTGCCCTCATTTCTGAACAGAAGGGGCACGAACAGTGCACGCAACTATTTCGTCCGTCTCCGCGCCGTCCAGGCGCATCCTCCGCTGGCGGGTCGTCGACATCGTCGTCGCCAGCGTCGTCGCCGTCGCGGCCGGCGTCGTCTTCTGGGTCTGGGGTCAGGCCTACAACCCGATCTCGGGACCGGTGACCGCCGTGCTCCCCGGCTTCCAGGGCATCCTGAACGGCCCGTGGCTGTTCGCCGGCGTGCTCGTCGCGCTCATCGTCCGCAAGCCCGGCGCCGCCCTGTACGGCGAGGTCGTCGCAGCCGTCGTCTCCATGCTGATCGGCACGCAGTGGGGCTTCGCCACGCTGCTGTCCGGCGTGGTGCAGGGCCTCGGCGCGGAGATCGTCTTCGCGCTGTTCCTCTACGCCCGCTGGAACCTGGTGACCGCGCTGATCGCGGGCGCGGGCACCGGCCTCGCCGAGTCGGTCCTCGACCTGATCTACTCCTACCCCGGCGCCAAGCCGGAGTTCGTGATCGTCTACACGATCACGACGACCATCTCCGGCATCGTCGTCGCCGGTCTCGGCTCGTGGCTGCTGGTCAAGGCGATCGCTCGCACCGGAGCGCTCAACCGGTTCGCCGCGGGCCGCGAGGTCACGGGGCGGGTCTAGGCGACGGCCGGGAGGCTGTCATGCCTGAGCTGAGTCCTGCCGGTTCTCCGCCGGCCCCGGTCGCCGTGCACGTCGGCGACTGGGGCTGGCGGCACGCCGGCCGCCAGGCCTGGGCGGTCCGCGGGCTGAGCCTGTCGATCGAGCCGGGGGAGCGGGTGCTGCTGCTCGGCGCGTCCGGCGCGGGCAAGTCGACCCTGCTCGCCGGGCTCGCCGGCGTGCTGGGCGGCGACGACGACGGTGAGGCGGAGGGCGACCTCCGCGTCGGCGGCCGGCATCCCGCGGAGGCGCGCGGAGCCTCCGGCCTGCTGCTGCAGGATCCGGACGCGCAGGTGATCCTGGCCCGGGTCGGCGACGATGTGGCGTTCGCGTGCGAGAACCTGGGCGTCCCGCGCGACGAGCTGTGGGCGCGCGTGCGCTGGTCGCTGGACGCGGTCGGACTCGACCTCCCGCTGGACCGCTCGACCGCGCAGCTCTCCGGCGGCCAGAAGCAGCGGCTCGCGCTGGCGGGCCTGCTGGCGATGCGTCCCGGCCTGCTCCTGCTGGACGAGCCGACCGCGAACCTCGACCCTGACGGCGCGCGGGAGGTCAGGGACGCCGTCTCCGCCGTGCTGGAGCGGACCGGCGCGACGGTGATCGTCGTGGAGCACCGGGTCGCCGTCTGGCGGGAGCTGGTGGACCGGGTGATCGTGCTGGACGCCGCGGGCGGCGTCCTGGCCGACGGAGCGCCGGAGACGGTGCTCGCCGACACGGCAGGACGGCTCAGGGAGGCCGGTGTCTGGCTGCCCGATGAGCCCGTGCCCGCCGCACGACAGGTCTCCCAGGGCGCGCCGCTGCTGGAGGCCGGGTCGCTCGCCGTCGGGCGGTCGCCGCTGTTCGCCGGCCGTCGCTCCCGCACGCGCTCCGAGCGCGGCGGCGACCTCCTGGCGCACGCGCTCCCCTTCCGGACGGACGTCACGATCGCCGAAGGCTCCGCCCTGGCGCTCACCGGCCCGAGCGGGATCGGGAAGTCGACGCTGGCGCTCACGCTCGGCGGCCTGATGCCGGCCCTGGGCGGAACCCTCACCGCCGCACCCGCCCTGGCGTCCGGAGCGTCCTCCGCTCCCGTCGCCTGGCGCTCGCGCGAGCTGCTGACGCGCATCGGGACCGTCTTCCAGAACCCCGAGCACCAGTTCATCGCCTCCACCGTGCGCGACGAGCTCGCCGCCGGGCCGCGCGCGCTCGGGCTCGCGCAGGGCGAGATCGCCGCTCGCGTCGATCAGCTCCTGGAGGCCCTCGGGCTCGCCGCGCTCGCTGATGCGAACCCGTTCACGCTGTCCGGCGGCCAGAAGCGCCGTCTCTCGGTCGCGACAGCGCTTGCGACGCGCCCGCGCCTCCTCGTCCTGGACGAGCCGACGTACGGCCAGGACGCGAACACCTGGCGCCGGCTCGTCGAGCTCATCGCCGGGCTGCGTGAGGGTGGCCACGCCGTCGTCGCCGCCACCCACGATGCCGAGTTCGCCGCCGCCATCGGCGCCGACGCGCTGCGGCTGGACGCCAGGCGGGAGGCGGTCGCGTGACCATCGCCGAACCCGTCCGCAACGGCCCGCTCGCGACCCTCAACCCGGTGTCCAAACTGGGCGCCGCGCTGATCGTCACCGCCGTGCTGCTGGTCTCCATCGACCCGGTTTCGGCGGGCGTGGCGCTCGGGCTGGAGCTCGTCCTGCTCTGCTTCGCCGCGATCCCCGTGCGCGTGCTGCTCGTCCGGACCTCCCCGATCCTGATCGCGGCGCCGCTTGCGGGACTCACCACCGTGCTCTACGGCCGGACCTCCGGCACCGTGTATCTGCACTGGTGGGCGATCGAGGTCAGCGACGGCTCCCTCCAGCTCGGCCTCGCGACCTTCCTGCGCGTGCTCGCGATCGGGCTGCCCGCCGTGCTGCTGTTCGTGACCATCGACCCGACCGACCTCGCGGACGGCCTCGCCCAGCTGCTCAAGCTGCCCGCGCGCTTCGTGCTCGGCGGGCTCGCCGGCCTCCGGCTGGTCGGGCTCTTCGTGGACGACTGGCGCGCGCTCACTCTCGCGCGGCGGGCGCGCGGGGTGGCGGAGACCGGGGCGCTGCGGCGTTTCCTCGGCCAGTCGTTCTCGCTGTTCGTGCTCTCCATCCGTCGCGGGTCCAAGCTCGCGACGGCGATGGAGGCCCGCGGCTTCGGAGCGCCCGTCGCGCGCACCTGGGCGCGCCCCTCGGTGTTCCGCGGGCGGGACTGGGTGACGCTGGCGGTCGCCCTCCTGGTCGCGGGCACGGCAGCGGCCGTGGCGATCGCAGTGGGGAGCTGGAATGTCCTGGGATCCTGACGAGCGGCCGGAGCTGTGCGAGCTGCTCAGCGCGGTCGCGGACGCGCTGGAGGCGACCGGGGGAGAGACGGCTCCCGTCGTCCTGATCGACGGCCCGAGCGGTGCGGGGAAGAGCTCCCTCGCCGACCTGCTCGTGCGGCACTGGCCCGGCGCCGAAGCGCCGCGCCTGGTCAGGATGGACGACCTCTACCCGGGCTGGGACGGCCTCCTCGCCGCGAGCGGCGCGCTGGCCGGCGACCTGCTGGAGCCGCTCGCCCTCACCGGCCACGGGCGCTGGCGCCGGTGGGACTGGGCGGGTGAGGGGCCGGCCGAATGGCACGACGTCGCCGGCACGGCGCCCGTCATCGTGGAGGGCTGCGGCACCCTCGCCGCCGCCAGCGTCCGCTGGACGCACCTCGCGATCTGGCTGGACGCCGACGACGCCCTCCGCAAGGCACGCGCGCTCGACCGCGACGGCGCGACGTTCGCGTCGCACTGGGATCAGTGGCAGTCCGAGTTCGAGGAGTACCTGGCCCGTGAGGACCCGCGGAGGCGTGCCGACGTCGTGCTGGACATCACCGACTGGCCGATCCGCTCTGCACCCCGGCATCCCTCCGGGTCTACGGTGGTGCCATGAGCGAGACATCCCACCCGGACACCGAGTACATCGTCGAATACGCGGACGGCCCCCTCGTCGGGACGGCCGAGCGGCGCTACCTGGTCGGCGGCAAGGTGGACGAGCGGATCGGGGCAGTGGCAGCGGTCGAGGGCCTGGAGTCGCTGTTCTGGTACGTCGCGGGCGACGAGCGCAGCGTCAACGGCGAGCGTCACGTCTCGTACCACTTCGACGCTCCCGACAGCGACCCGGTCGAGGCCGACAAGGACGAGGAGTCGCTCTAGCGGCTCGGCACGATGCCCCGGGAGTCGGTGACTCCCGGGGCATCGTGCGTCAGCGTCTTAGCCGGTCAGGCGGCCGCTCAACCCTGGTTGCGAGCCGTCCTGCGTCGTGTCGTCAGCGCGAGACCCGTGCCGACGAGCGCGAGGAGCGCGGCCAGCGGCGCGAGCCAGGTCAGCACATCGAGGCCGGTCTGGGCCAGCGACGGATTCCCCGCGGGCGGGTTCGCAGCCGGCGGATTCGCCACGGGCACGCGGACGGCGTCGACCACCGCGGTCGACGCCGCCGACTGGACGCCAACACCGGTGGGATCGGTCGCGTCGGCCACGGCCGTGTTGGTGATGCTGCCTGCGGCGTAGTCGGCGTCCGTCGACTGGTAGTCCGCCGTGCAGGTCAGCGACGCTCCCGCGGCCAGCATGGTGTCCGCCGGGCAGGTCACCGTCAGCGGGCCTCCGCTGCCGGAGAAACTCTGCTCGGTGATCCCGACGGCGGTCAGGGTCACGTTCCCGCTGTTCGTCACTACGAACGAGTAGGTGATCGGCTGTCCCGCGCCGGTGATGCTGGTCGGGTCCGCCTTCTTGTCGAGGGTCAGGCTCGGAGACTGCTGGGCGGTCACGTCCGCCGTCGCCGCCGGGCTGCTCACCGCACCTGCCACCGCGTCCTGGCCGCCCGCCACGGCCGTGTTCGACAGGATGCCCGCATCGATGTCGGCCGCGGTCGCGGCGTAGGACGCGGTGCACTGCTCGCTCGCCCCGGGCGCCAGCGTGGTGGTCGGACAGGTCGGAACCGGCGCGGTCCCCGTTCCGGTGAAGGCCGTCTCGGTGACGCCGATCCCGGTCAGGGACGTGTTGCCGGTGTTGGTCACCGTGTAGGTGTATGTGACGGTGTCGCCGGCGTGCGCGATCGTCGCCGGGCTCGCCGTCTTCGTCAACGACAGCGACGCCGCGCGCGGCGTGTTCGTGAAGGTGCAGACCACCGAGGGCGACTCACCCGCGTACGTAGCCAGCGCGAAGGAGACCGTTGTCCCGCTGCCCGTGATCGGGAACTGCGGGTTCCCCGGGTTCACCGAGTCCACGCAGCTGTACGTCGAGACGTACTGGGCCAGGTTCGTCGTGCCCGCCGCGGTCTCGGTGGCGGTGTACGTGTCGCCGAAGCGGGCGAGGGCGGGGCCGGCCTGGAGGACGCGGCCGTCCGTCGTCTGCTGCAGTCCGGTCGCGGTGCCCACCGTCACGGCCGTGGCGGGGAGGCTGACCGTGGGTCCGGTGACGCTCAGCGCGAACTGGTCCGTCGCGTTCACACGGGACACGACGTTCTTCTGGGCGCTGACGGCCGGCGGGAACGCGCAGCTCGCCAGGTCCACCAGGCCGGTTCCTGACGGACCGGTCTGGGAGGTGGGCAGCGGTGTCAGGTTGCCGTCGGAGGAGCCGGTGCCCGGGTCGATCGAGAAGATGCCGTTGGTGCTGCCCTGGCTGAGGTAGAGCGTCCCGTTGCCGTCGAAGGCGATGCCGTTGACGGCGGCGCCGCCGGGGACGGTGAACGTGCTGAGGGTCGTCGGTGTCAGGGTCGCGGCCTGCGCGGCGGTCTGCGGGAGCGGACCGCTGATCGCTTCGAGCGAGCCGTCGGTGGCCGACGAGAAGACGAGGTAGAGGTTGCCGCCGCCGTCGAAGGCGATATCACCGTTGTTCTGCCCGACGACTGCGGGGAAGGTGACCAGCGGCGACGGGCTGACCATCTGATCCGTCGTGGTGTTGAAACCCCAGAGCTGACCGGTGACGCCGTCGGAGCCGACGTCGCCGAAGTAGTAGATCCCCGTGATCGGGTCGACCGCGCCGACCGTGACACCGCTGCCGGGGGCCGCCTTGCCCTGGTACGCGATCCAGTTGCCGCTGGCAGCGTCGTAGCCCTGGATCACTGTGCCGTTGTCGGAGGCCATGAACGCGCCGGTGCCGCCGGCGGTGAGGCCGAGCCCGTTCGGGTTCGTCCCGTTGAACGTGCTCGAGGACGCGACCGTGGCGTTGAGCTGAGCGCCGCCGACGGACGTGCCGTCGATGCCGAGCAGGTCCGCGACGTCCGGAGCCCCGAGGGTGCCGGGCACGAGGCCGTAGATGGACGTCCCGGAGCAGTCGAGGGCGCCCGCGGCCGTTGCGGGGCCCGCCGGTCCGGCTGTCGCGGCGAGCGACACCAGGACTCCGACGACCGTCGCGAGGATCAGTCCGGGGCGAACCGCGCGTTTCACGGTGTTCGCGGATGTGGGCATTGCCACCCTTTCGTTTCGTTGCATGGCGCACCTCGCGAGAGACGAGTCGCGTGAGGGGTTTATAGCAACGAGAGGAGGGCGGTATTCAGGAGTACTCGGACTCCGACTGCGCGGGATTCCGAAGGATTCACCCGCGCGTTAGCACGATGGCGCGCTGACGGTGTGACGGACTCAGGCCCAGCCGAGTTCGTGCAGGCGATCGTCGTCGATCCCGTAGTAATGCGCGATCTCGTGCACGAGCGTCACGTGGACCTCGTCGCGGAGCTCGTCCTCGTCGGCGCAGATCGACAGCAGCGGCTCGCGGTAGAGGATGATGCGGTCGGGCATCTCGCCGAAGCCGTAGGCGTCGCGCTCAGTGAGGGCGACGCCGTCGTAGAGGCCGAGCAGGTCGAGGGAGCCGTCCTCCGGTCGGTCCTCGACGACGAACACGACGTTGTCGAGCCCGTCGATCATCTCGTCCGGCAGTCGGTCGAGCTCGTCGGTGACGAGCTCTTCGAACGCGTCGGCCTCCAGATGCAGCGGCATCGTCACCAGGCCTCGGCGACGGCGGCGTGCAGGTCGAGGAGGCCGATCGTCCGCTCGGAGGGGCCACGGCCGAAGCCGCACTCGGTCGCCACCCCGAAGCGGGTCCGCGCGGTCGCGGCCGCCGCGGCACGCCGGCGCGCGCCCTCCACGCCATCCTCGTGGTGCAGGAGGCCGAGGTACAGCTCGGTCGACTCCGGCAGCGCAAGAGCGGCGAGGGGTGCGAAGTACTCCGGGTCGTCGCGCTCGATCGGCACCGGGAGGTGGAAGAACGTGATCGGTCGCGGCGCGCCGGCCAGAATGCCGCCGATGACCGCCGCCAGGTTTCCGGCGTCCGCGGGCTGCACGAAGTGCTGCTCCTCGACGTCGCCGTAGCAGAGGTGGTAGCCGACCTCCACGTCACCGGGCACCGCGGCGGCCTGGCGCGCCGAGCGCTCCACGACGCCGGAGAGGACGCCGGGCGTTCCCGGCTCGGCGAACCACGGCTCGATGCGCCCCTCCAGGAGCGCGAACTCGACCGCGGTGTCCCACTGGATCGCGAGGTCCTCGTGCGGGATGCCGTCGAGGATGCGCGTCAGCTCGCCGAGGAGCGCGTGCTCGTACGCCGGCTCGAGAGCGGCCCGGTCTCCCGGTACGACGAAGGCGCCGATCACCGCGGCAGGCGTCGGCAGCGACACCTGGAACCGGGTGCCCTGCGCGATCGTGCCGGCGTCTCGGAGCCGCGCGAACTCCGCGTAGGAGGCCAGCGCGGCCTCCGCGTAACCGAGGTCGGGGAAGACCAGGTCGCCCGGCGCGACGCTCGGGTCGAGCTGGAAGGGCCGACCGTCGAAGATCCCGCGCAGGTAGTACGGCTCGACCGGGATGCGGGACAGCCCGGCCATCGTGTCGAACCGCTTGGTCTGGAACTGGATCCAGTAGAACCGCTCGCCCACCTCGCCGTCCGGGATGCGGCGGAGCCGGTCGCCGAGATGCTCGCTCACCGCGCCGAACACGGCGCCGGCGTCGGGCAGGTTGACGCTGCCGACGAGGTGCGCTCCGCGGATCTCGGGAACGACGGAGGGGACGGGGGCCGGGCCGGTGCTCACCTGGGCGAGTCTACCGGCGCGGCCGCCGTCCCCTGCGTCGTGGGCGTGTTGGGGTCGTGGAGGTGTCGAACCGGCTCAGTACCAGTTCATGGCCTCCGAGTGGCTCCACGCGGAGCACGGAGTGCCGTACGAGCCCTTGATGTAGGAGAGGCCCCACTTGATCTGGGTGGTCGCGTTGGTCGCCCAGTCGCTGCCGAACGTGGCCATCTTGCTGCCGGGCAGCGCCTGCGGGATGCCGGTCGCTCCGCTGCTGCCGTTGGAGGCCTGGTAGTTCCAGCCGGACTCCTTGGTCCAGAGGTTGTCCAGGCACTGGAACTGGTCGGAGCCCCAGCCGTAGCTGCTGGACATGATGGACTGAGCGGCCGTTCGCGCGCCGCTCGGCGTGTTGGCGTTCGCCTGGATGGCGGCCGCGGCGGCAGCCGCTGCGGCAGCCTGGGCTGCGGCCTTCTGGTCGGCGGCGACACCGGCGGCGGCGAGGGCCGTGGTGGCGGCGTCGGTGGTGTCGATCTGCGCGCGGAGCTTGGAGTCGTCGAGCTTCTTGTAGTTGTCGAGGCCGGCGATCGCGGTCTTCGCGGCGCTGGTGTCCGCCTTGGCGGCGTTCGCCTGCACGGTCGACTGGGCCTTGGTCAGGCTCTGCTGGGCGATGCCCTCCAGGCGGTCGCGCCAGAGCTTGTCGTAGACGCCGAGCTGGTCGTGGTGGATGCCGGTGGACTGGGACAGTTCGCGGGTGGCGCGTTCGCTCTCCTGCTGCTGCGCGATCATCGGGGCGACGATGCTGGCCGACATGATGATCGCGGCGGCGCCGGTGAGGACGCGGCCGAAGGACAGGTTGGATGAGCGGACGGCGTGGCTGAGAGTGCTGAGCATAAACTTCCTGGGTCGGGCTTCCCCGCCGAGCCGCGCGACCTCCCGCTGGGGGAGGCGCACGGCTGAGAGCGCTCCCGGGGGAGAGCGCTCGGACGGGCTGGCAACCGCGCCGGGACGCACGGAAGCGCCACTGGACCGGGTGGTCCCGAGGCGCAGCGTACGGCGCGGGTGTGCCGCACCAGATTTTCGGGGTGGCGTCCGGGGGTTCGGGGGTTGGACGCACGGCGCAGCACAGACGGCATTCACTGCTGTCGATCGACCACGCTAGACGCCCACTCTGGACGACTCGGGCATGAACGCTGGCAAAGTCGTGTGCACGCGCTCTCTCGGCGCCGTTCCGCGGGCCTGCCGGCGCCGGAACCTGGCAGCGCGCTGTGTGCCGCTCGGCGGGTCAGCCGCCGAAGGCCGCGTGGTCCCGCTCGTCGGCCTTCTCGGCCTCCGTCTCGGCCGCCGCCATGCGCGCGTCGGTGACCCAGATCATCCCGGTCAGCATCGCGAGCGCGACGACGCCCATGCTGAGGAACACCGCGGGGATGCCGAAGAACTGGGCGATCACGCCCGCTGCGGCGGCGCCGAGCGGCATCGTGCCCCACGCCAGCAGGCGGTACGCGGAGTTCAGCCGGCCGAGCAGCCGCTGCGGTGTCACGCGCTGCCGGAGCGACACCGTGATCACGTTCCAGATCGAGACGGTGACGCCGCCGACGAGGAATCCGGCCCCGATGATGTACGGGTTCGTGGTGAACGCGGGCGTGGCGACTGTGAGCAGCGAGCCGAGGACAGTGAGGGTGAGCGCCCGCGAGCGGCCGAGCAGCCGTTCTGCCGGCTCGGCGAGGAAGGTGCCGACGACGCTGCCGAGCGCCGACGCGGTGAGCAGCAGGCCGTAGCCCGGATCGGTGAGCTTCATCGCGGAGGAGGGCCCGACCGCGTAGAGCACGAACACCGTGAAGACGGCGCTGCTGGCGAAGTTGAAGCCGCCCACCATGACCGCGAGTGTGCGCAGCAGGGTGCTCCCGCGCAGGAACCTCAGCCCCTCGGCGATGTCGGCGCGGATGGTGGTGGTGCGCGGATGGTCGGTCGTGAACCGTCCGCGGAGCAGCAGCAGCATCCCGATCGCGGCGACCCAGAGCAGCACCGGTGTCCCGAAGGCGAGCCCGATCCCGGCCGCGACCAGGAAGCCGCCGAGCGGCGGCCCGACGAACTGGTTCGTGGTGAGCTCGGCCGCGTACAGCCGCCCGTTCGCCCGGGAGAGCGCGGTTTTGCTCACGAGCTGGGGGAGGATCGACTGCGACGACGTGTCGTAGACGGTCTCGGCCACGCCGATGCAGATCGCCGCGGCGTAGAGCAGCCAGATCGACCCGGCGCCCGCGACGGCCGCGATCGTGAGGAGCGCGAGGAACGCCGCCCGCGCGATGTTGGCCACGAGCATCAGCCTGCGGCGGTCGTACCGGTCGGCGAGCGCGCCCGCGACGAGGGCGAACACCAGCCACGGCAGGGTGAACGCGAAGGTGAGGCCGGCGATGAGCGCGGGGGAGTCGGTGTAGCGGATGGCGACCAGCGGCAGCGCGACCTTCATCACGCCGTCGGCGAGATTGGAGAGTGCCGATGAGGTCCAGAGCGTCCAGTAGCGGGAGCCGAGGGCTGCGGATGCAGCGCGTTCCGAAGTCACGGGCCCAGCCTGACACGCTGATTGAGAAAACTCAATCGATATCAAGAAACTCAATCAAGCGGGTATCCTCGGGATATGTCCGACCAGACGCCCGGGGACGCGCAGACGCCAGAGGAGGCCGCGCGCAGCGTGCCCGGACCGTCCGCCGACCCGGACGCCAAACGCCGCCCTGCCTCCGTCGAGGAGATCAAGGCGCTGTCGCATCCGTTGCGGGTGCGCATCCTGCGCCTGTGCGGCGACCGCGAACTGACCAACAAGCAGCTCGCCGACCGGCTGGGGGAGGACGCCGGAACGGTTTACTACCACGTCCGCCAGCTCGTGGCCGCCGGCTTCCTGGAGCCCGCGCCGGTGCGTTCGGGGGAGAGCGGCGCACTCGAGAAGCCGTACCGTTCGACCGGCAGGAGCTGGTGGCTCTCGATGGCGCTGGACCAGCAGGACACCGGCCGGACCGTGGCGCCGGTGGAGGCCTTCCAGCAGGAGCTCGCGGAGGCCGGCCCGGCCTCCATCGCCACGTTCGCGCGCTTCTCGCTGCACCTGTCGCCGGAGGATGTGGCCGAGCTGGACCGCCGCATCGTGGCCGTCATCGACGCGTACGTCGAGACCGACCACGAGCGCAGCCACCTCCCCGCTCACGGCGGGATCTTCGTGGTGCACCGGAGTGCCGAGTGAAATGCGAAGAGCACGTCACCGGGTGACGTGCTCTTCGTATTGGGGTGAGTAACGGGGCTTGAACCCGCGACCTCCTGGACCACAACCAGGCGCTCTACCAGCTGAGCTATACCCACCATGTTCCGCGAGCGTTCCGGGTCATCTGCGATGGCCCTTCCGCGCGAGGCAACTCATCGATTCTAGTACATCTTGGCGGCCCATTTTTCCACCACACCCGCGGCAGCCTCCTGGGTCTGCTCGGTGGTGGGCCCCGGCTCACCCACGAAGGCCGCAGCGCGGTAGTAGTCGAGCTCGCGGATCGACTCGAGGATGTCGGCCAGCGCGCGGTGGCCGCCGTTCTTCTCGGGGGCGTTGAAGTAGATGCGCGGGTACCAGCGCCGGGCCAGCTCCTTGATGGAGGAGACGTCGACGTTGCGGTAGTGCAGGTGGGTGTCGAGGCGCGGCATGTACTTGGCGAGGAACATCCGGTCGGTGCCGATGGTGTTGCCGGCGAGTGGCGCCGTGCGGGCCGTCGGCGCGTACTTGAGGACGTACTCCAGCACCTCGTACTCGGCTTCCGCGAGGCTCTTGCCGTTCGGGATCTCCTCGATGAGGCCGGAGGTGGTGTGCATGGTGCGCACGAAGTCGTTCATGTTGGCGAGCGCGGAGGCGTCCGGCTTGATCACGATGCTGAGCCCAGGGTCGAGCACGTTCAGCTCGAAGTCGGTGATGACGACGGCGATCTCGACGAGCTCGTCGACCTCCAGGTCGAGTCCGGTCATTTCGCAGTCGATCCAGACCAGTCGATCACTTGAGGCAGCCATGCCCGCAAGTCTAGTGCGGCCCTCCGACCATCCGCGGCTGGCCCGCGACCAGGCCCTGGCCGCGCACCGGCAGCGGCTCGGGGAGCTTGGGGCTGAGCCCGTCGCCGGACGAGATCCCGCGCAGCCGGCGGGCCGCCCACGGGATCGCGTGCACGCGCAGCCAGGTCCGCAGCGGGAGGTCCTCCGGTGGGGTCGGCGGCTCCTCCACTACTCCGGCGGGCGCGTCGCCGCTCTCGACGGAGGTCGTCTCCGCGTAGGGGATGCCCAGCGCGTGCGCGGCGTGCGTCGCGAGCAGCCGGTGCCCGCGCGAGCTGAGGTGGACCCGGTCGGCGCCCCACATCGCCGGGTCGCGGAACTCGCGCACGCCCCACACGTCGAGCACGACGGCATGGTGGTCGCGCGCGATGCTCCAGATGTTCGCGTTGAACACGGCGGCCCGTCCGCGGAACGGCTTGAGGAAGAACGCGAACTGCGGGTCGAAGAGGTTCGCCAGCAGCACGGTCGTCCCCTGCGCCCGCAGCATCCGCACCCCGTCGGCGAGGCGATCGGCGAGCGCGTCCGGGTCGGCGGTGGGGCTCATCAGGTCGTTGGCGCCGACCAGCACCGACACCAGGTCGGGCCGCAGCGCGAGCGCTCCCGGCACCTGTTCGCCGACCACGTCGGCGATCCGCCTGCCGCGGACGGCGAGGTTGGCGAACTCCACGGTCCCGCCGGAGAGCCGCGCGTCGCCGTCGAGGATGCCGGCGAGGCGGTCCGCCCAGCCGAGCCAGGCTCCCGGTCGCGCGGGCGCGGGATCGCAGAGCCCCTCGGTGATCGAGTCGCCGAGGGCCACGTAACGCGTGTAGGTGGTCCTGCTCACGCCCCGATTGTCGGTCGCCGGGGTGACCCACGGGTGACGCGCCGGGCGCTGTCGCGAGATGGTCGCCGGGAATTCGCCCGACGTACACTGGTCGTCGTGGAAGCGACACCCGCCGTTGACCGTCCCGTCACCCGGGAGGTCGGCCTCACTCTGTACACGTCGGCGTTCTGCGAGCCGTGCATGCAGACCCGCGCGGTGCTCGCCGAGGCGGTGCGCCTGGTGCCGGGCCTGCACGTGACCGAGCGCGACGTCGCCCGCGACCCCGCCCGGGCGGAGTCGGACGGCATCCGCTCGACGCCCACCGTGATCGTGCTCGGTGTCGACGGTGCGGAGGTCTTCCGCGCCGAGGGCGTCCCCACCCTCAACCAGGTCCTCGTCGCCGCCGCCCACGCGCTCTGACGCGCCCACGAGACGGCTGATTCTCCGCCGCCTCGCGCGTTTCGGGCCCACTTTGCGCCGCTTCGGCGGGCGTGGGTGCCCCCGGCAGGAATCGAACCTGCGACCAAGAGATGAGAAGCACCGCGAGATGTGCTCCTGCGCATGGGTGCCCCCGGCAGGAATCGAACCTGCGACCAAGAGATTAGAAGGCTCCTGCTCTATCCGCTGAGCTACGAGGGCGCGGCCTCCACGATACCGCAGGCGGCTTGGGCGTCCCGTGACCCCAAGCCTTAGAGCGTCGCCCCCGCCTTCCCCGCCCGGTTCACGATCGCGATCACCGGACGCCGCCCGCGCAGCCCGAACCGCAGCCGGAGGCTCGCGTGGCGCGCGATCATCCACGCGACCACGACGGCAGCCGCCGCCGGCACCAGCCCCGAGATGGCCATCGCGATGTGCGGCCCGACGGCCTCCACCACCCAGCCCATCAGCGGGCCGCCGATCGCCTGGCCGCCGAGCAGCACCAGGATGTACAGCGAGATCACGCGGCCGCGGATCTGGACGTTCGACGACATCTGGACCAGCGAGTTCGCCGCCGTGATGAAGAGCAGGTTGCCGATGCCGATCCCGACGAGGAGCACGCTGAACGCGATCTGGTCCGGCGCCAGTCCCGCCAGGGCCTGGACGACGCCGAGGGCCGCGGCCGTGCCGACCACCATCGAGAGGCGCACCGAGGTGCGGCGGGTGGAGGCCAGCGCCCCGGCGAGCGCGCCGGCGGCGACGAGCGCGTTGAACATCCCGTAGCCGCGGGCCCCGACGTCGTACACGTTGTTGGCGTAGGCGGCCAGGAACACCGGCATGTTGAAGGCGAAGACCGCCAGCACCGCGACCATCACCACGGTCCAGAAGATGACCGGCTTGCGTCGCACGTATCGCATCCCCTCGGCGAGCTGGCCCTTGCCGCGCGGCGCAGCGGGGGAGTGGTGCAGCTCCTTCGTGCGGAGGCTGAACAGCGCGCCGACCACGGCCAGGCAGGCGGTCGAGTTGATCACGAACGACCAGCCTCCGCCCACCGCGGTAATCAGGATTCCGCCGAGAGCCGGGCCGATGAGGCCGCCGAGCTGGAAGATCGAGGAGTTGAGGCTGATCGCATTGCGCAAGTACTTCGGGCCGACCAGCTCGTTGACGAAGACCTGTCGCGCCGGGTTGTCGACGACGGTGACGAGGCCGAGCACGAATGAGATCGCGTAGACGTGCCAGACCTGCACGGCGTGGGTGAGCGTCAGGGTGGCGAGCAGCGCGGCAAGGACGGCCGCCGCCGACTGCGTGCAGATGAGGAGGCGCTGCTTCGAGTACCGGTCGGCGATGACCCCGCCCCACAGCCCGAACAGCAGCATCGGTGTGAACTGCATGAACACCGTGACACCGACCGCGGCCACGCTGCCGGAGAGCTGGAGCACCAGCCAGTCCATCGCGATGCGCTGCATCCAGACGGCGGTGTTGGCGACGAGGTTGCCTGCGGCGAAGCGGCGGTAGTTGGTCACGCGCAGCGAGATGAAGGTCTCGCGCCACGGCGGGCGTGCGCTGAGGGTGGGCATGGGGCCGGTGGGAGGGGCTGCTGCTGCTGTGGAGTTCGCCACGAGTCGTTCCTGCGTTCCTGGTTCCGTATGGTCTGTTCGAGTTCTCCTTCCACGCTACGGAATCGGCGGTATTCTTTCAGCGAATTGAACCTATAACTCCCATTGGGTTTCCGAATAGTAGCCCTGACACCGACACCGCTGAACGGAGCACCGATGTTCGACCCCGTCCTCCTGCGCACCTTCCTCGCGGTCGTCGACACGCGCTCGTTCACACGCGCGGCCCAGCGGCTCGGCATCAGCCAGCCGACGGTCAGCCAGCACGTGCGGAGGCTGGAGCAGGCCGCAAAGCGCCAGCTCGTCTCTCGCGACACCCGGGAGGTGCGCCTGACCGACAACGGCGACGCGATGGCCGGGTTCGCCCGCACGATCCTGGCCGCCCACGCGGAGGCGGACAGCTACTTCAGCGGGTCGGCGATGCGGGGGAGGCTGCGGTTCGGCGCGGCGGACGACCTCGCGATCACGACGCTGCCGCGCATCCTCCGGCACTTCCGGCAGCAGAACCCGCAGGTCAACCTGGAGCTCACCGTCGATCAGTCCGCCCCGTTGCACCGGCGGCTGAAGGCCGGCCACCTCGACCTCATCTTCATCAAGCAGAACCCCGGTACGACCGACGGGACCGTGGTCGCGACGGACGAGCTGGTCTGGATCGGGCAGGAGAAGACGGCGCTGGAACCCGACCAGCCGGTCCCGCTGATCGCATACCAGGGGCCGAGCCTCAGCCGTCAGATCACGATCGAGGCGCTGGAGGCCGCCGGCCGCACCTGGCGCATCACCTGCAACACGCGCGAGGTCAACGGCGTCCTCGCCGCCGTGCGCGCGGGCCTCGGGGTCGCGGTGTTCCCGCGGTCGCTGATCCCCTCCGACCTGATCAAGGTCACCAACAGGTTCGGCCTCCCGGAGCTCGGCCACGTGGACTTCACGCTGCTCTCCAACCCGTCCGCCGCGCGCGAGCCAGTGGAGGCACTCACCACCGCCATCCTCGCCCGGGCGGTCACGCGCGTGCCGTGATCCGTCTCAGCCCTCGACCGGGATGCGATCCGGGTCGGGAGGCCGCACCCCGCCGTCCGCCGACCGCTGCCGCAGCAGCAGCGCCACGACCGGGAAGATCAGCACCGACAGCATCCCGGCGCCGACCAGTGCGGTCGCGGTCCCGGAGGTCAGGTCGTGGTCCTTCAGCCCGATGTTCGTCACGGCGACGATGATCGGCAGCCCGGTCGCGCTGAACAGCGTGAGCGAGGCCCGATCGGCGAACGTCGAGCCGCGCGGGGCGGCGAGGGAACCGGGGAGCCCGCGCACGACGAGCAGCAGCACCAGGAAGATCGGCAGCAGAAGCAGCGCGTGCGGATCGCCGAGGAGCCCGCGCAGGTCGAACGTGATCCCGGTCTCGATGAAGAACACCGGGACCAGCACGCCGAACGCCACCGCCTCCAGCTTGGTCTCGACGAGCTTCGCGTCCTCCTCGGCCGCGCCGGAGAGCAGGACGCGCACGACGACACCGGCGGCGAACGCGCCGAGCAGCATGTCCAGGCCGAGCGCGAGGCTGAGCCCGACCAGCGCGGCGATGGCCAGCACCACGACGCGCACGGCGAACTGGCCGCTGGTGTGCAGAGTGGCGCGCACGAGCGCGTGGAACCGCGCGTGGCCTCCGCGCGCCGCGAACCAGACCGCTCCGGCCGCGATCACCGCGAACGCGATCAGCACCAGTGCCGCGGCGAGCGGCCTCCGCCCGGAGAGGAACAGCGAGATGGCCAGCAGCGGCCCGAACTCGCCCACGGCGCCGACGGCTGTGACCGCGAGGCCGAACGGAGTGCGCAGCTCGCCGGCGTCGCGCAGCATCGGCATGAGCGTCCCGAGCGCGGTCGAGCACAGCGCGATCCCGACGTAGACGCCGGCGATCGCGTTCGGCGCGAGCAGCACGCCGAGCAGGACGCCCACGGCCAGCGAGATTATCCAGCCGAGGGAGGCGCGGCGCAGCGGCCGGCCACGGATCGCGTGGAAGTCGATCTCGTTGCCCGCCATGAAGAACAGGAAGGCCAGGCCGAACTGCCCGACCGCGTGCAGCGCGTCCGTCGCCGGCACCCAGCCCAGCACGCTCGGGCCGACCAGAATGCCGAGCAGGATCTCGAACACGACGAGCGGGATCTTCGCCACCCTCCCCACCACCGAGGCGACGAGGGCGGCGACGACGGCCAGCAGCGGCACGAGGACGATCGTTCCGACGAGCGGGTTCATGCGGCCGATGCTAGAGCGGGGCACAGGCGCGCGGGGAGTTCACACGGACGAAATCCGCGCCCAGTATCGTGGCAGCATGCGTGAACTCCAGGCCAGGATCATCGACGAGCTGAACGTGACGCCGAGCGTCGACGCCGCGGAGGAGGTCGCCAAGCGTGTCGACTTCCTCACGCGCTACCTGAGGGCGACCGGAGCCTCCGGTTTCGTGCTCGGGATCAGCGGAGGGCAGGACTCCTCCCTCGCAGGCCGGCTCTGCCAGCTCGCGGTCGAGCGACTCGCGTCCGAGGGCGTCGAGGCCGAGTTCATCGCGGTGCGCCTGCCGTACGGCGTGCAGCACGACGAGGACGACGCGCAGCTCGCGCTGAGCTTCATCCGGCCGCAGCGGACCATCGAGTTCAACATCAAACGGGGCGTGGACGGGGTTGACGCCGAGTTCGGCGACGCCGTCGGCGAGGCGATGACCGACTTCAACAAGGGCAACGTGAAGGCGCGCGTGCGGATGGTGGCGCAGTACGCGATCGCCGGCCAGCGACGCCTGCTGGTGGTCGGCACCGACCACGCGGCGGAGGCGGTGACCGGCTTCTTCACCAAGTACGGCGACGGCGGCGCCGACGTGCTCCCGCTCAGCGGTCTCACCAAGCGCCAGGGCCGCGCGCTGCTGGAGCACCTGGACGCGCCGGCGCGCCTCTACGAGAAGGCGCCGACCGCCGACCTCCTCGACCACGAACCGGGTCAGACCGACGAGGCCAACCTCGGCATCCAGTACAGCGACATCGACGACTTCCTGGAGGGCCAGGACGTCGCGGACGAGATCGCGTCGGCGATCGAGACGCGCTACCTGGCGACAGAGCACAAGCGCCGGGTGCCCGCGAGCATGTTCGACGATTGGTGGACGACGCGCGGCGACTACAGCCGCTGAGCGACGCCGCCCGAGCACGAGGAAGGGGCGCCGACCGGGTGGTCGGCGCCCCTTTCTGTGTCGTGGGGGAGGCTCTGCTGAGCGGAGGTCAGCCGACGGGCTGGCCGAAGCGCGGGTTCGGAGTGGTGTCGTTCTCGTCGCCGGCTGCCGCGAAGGCGGACACCGGAAGCGGGGTCTCGTCGTTGGCGCCGCCTGTGGTGGGGTAGTTGGCGGACGTGAACGAGGAGTCGGTGTGCGCGGCGGGAGCGCTCGCCTGGGGAGCTGCAGCCGCGGGAGCGGCGTAGGTCGCGGCCGGGACCGTCTCCTCCGTCGCTGCGGAAGGCGCTGTGTACTGCTCGTGGTGCTGCTGAGCGACCCAGGCGTCCTGCTGGACCATCAGGGAGTTGTTCGGGTCCGCGCTCTCGAAGCGCCAGCGCTCGAGGTCGCCCTGGAAGATGCGGCGCGCGCGGCCCGGCTTGTTCTGCCACTCGATCAGCCGGTCGCGGAACTCCGCCACCGCCGGGTCGAGCTGGTAGCCGAACGTCGCCGACGCGCGCTTCATCTCGGCGAGCTGGTGGCCCGCCCAGTTCGCGGCGATGCCGGATCCCTTGATCGGCAGGAGCCGCACGAGGATGTCGGCCTGTCCCACCGCGCGGTCGGAGAGCACCTGCTCGGCCGGGGTCAGCGAGTTCCACACGGACGCCTCGGTCGCCGCATCGACGAGCGCGGCGATCGCGCTGGCCTTCTGCTGACGGTCGGTGCGCGAGAGGAGTCCACGGAGGGCGCCGCGCGCGATCCACGCGGCGAGCAGACCGGAGACGATGACGGCGATCGCGAGGACCACGGCGTTGAAGACCGCGGGCTGCGCGTCCGACGAGTTGAGCCAATCGACGAAGTCATTCCACCACTGCATGCCGCGATGGTAACGGGGCGGACCGTTCGGTCCGTGCAACGGCGGCGCTGTGTCGCGCATCCCGTCGCGAAGCCCGCGGAGCGGCGTGGGCGTAGCAGAATGGAGGCCGGACCGATCGAAGGGATGGACCGATGCAGACTTTCGTCCTCGCAGGCGGGTGCTTCTGGTGCCTCGACGCCGTCTACCGTGTGCTCCGCGGGGTGCAGGACGTGGTGTCCGGCTACACCGGGGGCACCACCGTCGACCCGAGTTACGACGACGTGTGCACCGGCACGACCGGGCATGCCGAGGCCGTCGCCGTGACCTTCGACCAGGAGGTCATCCCGGCCGAGGTGATCCTCGACGTCTTCTTCACGCTGCACGACCCGCGGCAGCTCAACCGGCAGGGCGCGGACGTCGGCACGCAGTACCGCTCGGCGATGTTCTTCGACGGCGAGGAGCAGCGGGCGCTGTTCGAGGCGGCGCGCGATCGGGCGTCCGAGTACTGGGAGGGCGGCATCGTGACAACGATCGAGCCGCTCGGGCCGTTCTACCGTGCGGAGGACTACCACCAGGACTTCTTCGCCAAGAACCCCGGTCAGGGCTACTGCCTGGCGGTCGCGCTGCCCAAGGTGAACAAGATCCGGGCGTCGTACGCGCCGTACGTGGTCGCGGCCTGACGTTCGCGGCTCGTCCTCCACAGGCTGACCGCTTTCGCGCGTTCTCCACGGATTTCCGTTCTCGCCTCCGTGCGGCGTGCGGGTCGGCCATCGTTGACGTACGGCCTCACGGGAGGCCGCAGAAACGGGGGACGACATGGCAGAGACGGTGACGGTTCGGGGCACGGTGGCGACGAGCCCGCGGCACGTCGAACCCGAGACGGGCGCGCCGATCACGAGCTTCCGGCTCGTGACGAACGACCGTAGGCGCGGACGGCGCTCGGGGGCGAGGGTCCCCGAGGCACAGTCCAACTGGTTCACGGTCACGGCGTTCGACGAGCTCGCCGTCAGCGCGGCGGCCTGCATCGCGCGCGGCGATCCGCTCGTGGTGGCCGGCAGGTTGTGCGTGCGCGATTGGGAGGGTGAACAGCTCGGCGTGACGGTGGAGATCGAGGCGGAGGCGATCGGGCACGACCTGAGCTGGGCCGCAGCGAGTTCACGCGCTCCACGGCCGGTCTCGCCCTGCCGGCAGCGCGTGAGGGAGGGTCTCTCGCCGCCTCTTCGGGCCGGGAGGTGGCTGCAGGTCAGAGAGAGTGCATAGGTGCAGGGCCCTAGGCTGTGCAGCATGAGAGCGCCCGCCCGACCCGCCGCCGTCCTGCTCGCGGGCGCGGCCGTCGCGGCGGCGCTGCTGCTGAGCGGGTGCACCGGGGCGCATCCGTCGGCGACGACGGATCCGGCGCCGCATACAACGGCCTCCGACTCGGCCACGCCGACGCCGACGCCCACGCCGACCGCGAGCGCGGCGCCGGCGCTCGTCCCCGGAGGCACCGCGGAGCAGAACCTGCCCTACTTCGACAAGGTCAACCAGGCGACGATCGCGGCCAAGCCCGCCGCGCAGGGGCGCGACTTCATCGACGCGCTCGTCGCGGCCGGGTTCACCAAGTCGGACATGCAGGTCACACCGGACATGACCACGATCGGGCTCAAGGCGGCCTCCATCCAGTTCTCCGTGCAATTCGGAGCCGGTTGCGTGATCGGCCAGTACGGGCCGGACTCCGGCGGCTACACCAGCCTCACCAGCCCCACGCTCGCGACCGGAGGCTGCCTGATCGGCCAGACCCGGCCGATCGACTGGTAGTTCCCGGTATCCTCGTACAGGGCTTCGACCCCGCGAGTCCAAGACAGGGAGTTCAGGAACAAGAGTGGCCGAATACATTTACTCGATGGTCAGGGCCCGCAAGGCCGTCGGCGACAAGGTGATCCTCGACGACGTGACGATGGCGTTCCTGCCGGGAGCGAAGATCGGCGTCGTCGGCCCGAACGGTGCAGGTAAGTCGACCATCCTGAAGATCATGGCCGGCCTGGACACCCCGTCCAACGGCGACGCCAAGCTGTCTCCCGGATACACGGTCGGCATCCTCATGCAGGAGCCGCTGCTCGACGAGACCAAGACCGTCCTGGAGAACGTGCAGGAGGGCGTCGGCGAGATCAAGGGCAAGGTCGACCGCTTCAACGAGATCTCCGGGCTGCTGGCCGACCCCGACGCCGACTTCGACACGCTGCTCGCCGAGATGGGCACGCTGCAGGAGCAGATCGACGCCGCCGACGCGTGGGACCTCGACTCCCAGCTCGAGCAGGCGATGGACGCGCTGCGCTGCCCGCCGAGCGACTGGCCGGTCAACACCCTCTCCGGTGGTGAGAAGCGCCGCGTCGCGCTGTGCAAGCTGCTGCTGCAGAAGCCCGACCTCCTGCTGCTGGACGAGCCGACCAACCACCTCGACGCCGAGAGCGTGCTCTGGCTCGAGCAGCACCTGGCCAAGTACCACGGCGCCGTGCTCGCCGTCACCCACGACCGGTACTTCCTCGACCACGTGGCCGAGTGGATCGCCGAGGTCGACCGCGGCCACCTCTACCCGTATGAGGGCAACTACTCCACCTACCTGGAGAAGAAGCGCGAGCGACTCGCGATCCAGGGCAAGAAGGACGCCAAGCTGGCCAAGCGCCTGTCCGACGAGCTCGACTGGGTGCGCAGCAACGCCAAGGGCCGCCAGGCCAAGTCCAAGGCGCGTCTGGCGCGCTACGAGGAGATGGCGGCCGAGGCGGAGCGCACCAGGAAGCTCGACTTCGAGGAGATCCAGATCCCGCCGGGGCCGCGCCTCGGCCAGATCGTGATCGACGCGAAGAACCTGCAGAAGGGCTTCGGCGACCGCGTCCTCATCGATGGCCTCACCTTCACGCTGCCGCGCAACGGCATCGTCGGCGTCATCGGCCCGAACGGCGTCGGCAAGACCACGCTGTTCAAGACCATCGTCGGGCTGGAGCCCCTCGACAACGGCGACCTGAAGGTCGGCGAGACCGTGCAGATCTCCTACGTCGACCAGACCCGCGGCGGCATCGACCCGAACAAGAACGTCTGGGAGGTCGTGTCCGACGGGCTCGACTACATCCAGGTCGGCAAGACCGAGGTCCCGTCCCGCGCGTACGTCTCGACCTTCGGGTTCAAGGGACCCGACCAGCAGAAGAAGTCGGGCGTGCTCTCCGGCGGTGAGCGCAACCGCCTGAACCTGGCGCTGACGCTCAAGCAGGGCGGCAACCTCCTGCTGCTCGACGAGCCGACCAACGACCTCGACGTCGAGACGCTCTCCAGCCTGGAGAACGCGCTGCTCGAGTTCCCCGGCTGCGCTGTGGTCATCACCCACGACCGGTGGTTCCTCGACCGCATCGCGACGCACATCCTCGCCTACGAGGGCACGGAGGAGAACCCGTCCGACTGGTACTGGTTCGAGGGCAACTTCGAGGCGTACGAGGAGAACAAGGTCGAGCGCCTCGGCCCGGACGCCGCGAAGCCGCACCGCTCCGCGTACCGCAAGCTCACGCGCGACTGACCCCGACATGCGACTGCACGTCCCGATCAAGCTCCGCTGGAGCGACCTCGACGCGTACGCCCACGTGAACAATGCCGCGATGCTGCGTCTCCTGGAGGAGGCGCGCATCGAGGCGTTCTGGTCGACGGACGAGCACGCCGTGGGCGGCTCCACGGCCGTGCTCGACGGCACGCCGGGCGCCGACACGCTCACGCTGATCGCGCGCCAGGAGATCGAGTACGTCGCTCCCATCCCGTACCTGCGGCAGCCGCTCGACGTGCAGCTCTGGCTCGGGAGGCTCGGCGGCGCGAGCCTGGAGGTCAACTACGAGGTGTGGTCCCCGGAGGGCGTCGAGCCGCGCACGATGTTCTCGCGCGCCGCGACCACGATCGTGCTGGTCGACGCCGCGAGCCAGCGCCCGCGCCGGATCAACGACCGCGAACGCACCGCCTGGACCCCCTACCTCGACACCCCCGTCGAGTTCACCAAGCGCTGACCCGCTCCACCACCGCCCGCACCACCACCACCGAGGGGCACGTCGTTGTCACTTCCGGAGCCCGGAAGTGACAACGACGTGCCCCTCGATCGGTGTTGAGCCGCTCTAGGTCGGGGTGACGGTGACCTTGTCGCCGGAGACGGCGGTCTTCAGCTTCGTCAGCGGCGTGCTCGCCGGTCCGTTGATGACGTCGCCCGTCGCCGCGTCGAAGCGGGAGCCGTGGCACGGGCAGTCGAACTCCTTGCCCTGCGGCGCGACCGTGCAGCCCTGGTGCGTGCACACCGCGCTGAAGGCGACGACCGAGCCGGCCGAAGGCTGCGAGACGACGATCGGCGTGGATCCGAGCTGCGCGGAGACAGCGCCGCCGACCGGGATCGATGAGAGAGCGACGGTGGCCGAGCCGCCGTTCCCCGATCCGTCGCCCGACGACGCGCCAGAGCCCTCCGGCGTGCATGCCGCCAGCAGAAGCACCCCCGCGCCTGCTGCGGACACGCCGCCGATCTGAACGAGGGTGCGGCGCGTCAGCGGCGCGGATTCGGTCATCGTTTATCCTCCCGGTCGGCAGTGCTTTCTCTAAGGTTAGGCACAGGAGGGTATCGGCTTTCGGTTCACACATGGAGTTCTGAACTTTTCCATCACTGTCTCCGTGGTTAGTGCAGGAGGTGACCATGCCGGATGAGGACGCACGCCTGCTGCGCGAGCTGCACGACCAGCACGCGCAGGCGGTCTGGCGTTACGTCGTCCACCTCACCGGCGATCGGGCGATGGCCGACGACGTTGTGCAGGAGACCCTGCTGCGCGCCTGGCGCAAGCCGACCGTGCTCGATCAGAGCCAGCAGTCCGCGCGCGCCTGGCTGTTCACCGTCGCCCGCAACATCGTCATCGACGACAAGCGGAGCGCGCACTCGCAGCACGAGTTCGGCACCGACACCCTCCCGGAGCGGCCGTCGTCGCCGGACGACGGCGCCGACGCGGTCCTCGACGCCTGGCTCGTCTCGGACGCGCTGGCCGAGCTCTCCGACGAGCACCGCGCGGTGATCGTCCACGCGTACTACGGCGGCAGGTCCATCGCCGAGATCTCCCGGGAGCTGGAGATCCCGGAGGGCACGGTCAAGTCGCGGCTGCACTACGGCCTCCGGGCCATGCGGCTCGCACTTCAGGAGAGAGGGGTGACGGAGCGATGAACCACGACGAGTTCGCCACCTGGGACGCCGCGTACGTCCTCGGCGCCCTCGCTCCAGCTGAGCGCAAGGAGTTCGAGGAGCACCTGCGCGAGTGCGGGCGCTGCTCGGCGGCGGTCGCCGAGCTGGCCGGCATGCCCGGGCTGCTCGGCCGGGTGCCCCGGGAGCAGGCGTTCGCCCTGCTCGACGAGGAGGCGCCGCAGGACGCCGGGCTCGGCGCGGAGGTCCTCCCGACGCTGCTGGACGCCGCCCGGCGGCGCAGGCGGCGGTCGCGCTGGCTGGTGGGCGGTCTCGCCGCTGCGGCGGCGGCCGTGCTCGTGGGGGCCATCGCGATCGCCGTCCCTGCGCTGGAGCCCGGCTCGCCCGCCGGCACGAGCGTCGCGATGGAGCAGGTGGAGCCGAGCGCGCTGTCCGCCGACCTCCACCTCACCTCGGAGCCGTGGGGCACGCGGATCGACTCGCGCTGCGCCTACGCGAAGGTCGGCGGCGACGACGGCGGCCGCACCTGGACGTACGCGATGGTCGTCACCGACAAGTCCGGCCACCAGACGCAGATCTCGACCTGGACGGCGGCGGAGGGAACCGTGGTCGAGCCCGCCGCGACGACCAGCGTCCCGCTGTCCGACATCTCGGCCATCGACATCCGGTCGGCGGCCAACGGGACGGTGCTGCTGCGCAGCACGTTCGGCTAGCGGCCGACGACGAGCACGAGGGTCAGTCGCGCAGCTTCGCCGCGTCCGGGACCCGGATGGTCGCCTCCTGCGCCACACTCGCCACGAGGCGCCCGTCGCGGCTGAAGATCCGGCCGAGCGCGAGCCCGCGGCCCCCGCTCGCGCTGGGGGACTCCTGCGTGTACAGCAGCCACTCGTCCACCAGGGCCGGGCGGTGCCACCACATCGCGTGGTCCAGGCTCGCCGCCTTCAGGCCGGGGGTCGCCCAGGCGACGCCGTGCCGGCGCATGACCGACTCCATGATCGTGTAGTCGCTGGCGTACGCGAGCGCCGCACGGTGCAGTGCCGGGTCGTCGGGGAGGTCGCCGATCGAGCGGAACCAGACCGCCTGGTGGGCGACGTGCGCGCCCTCCACCGACAGGTAGATGGGCGAGGGCACGTGCCGCATGTCGAAGGGACGCTGGCTCGCCCAGTACTGCGCGACCGGGTGCTCGACCTCCTCCAGCGTCGCCGCCGAGTTCGGCAGCGACTCCGGGTCGGGCAGGTCCTGCGGCATCGCGACCTGGTGCTCGAGGCCCTCGTCCTCGTCCTGGAAGGACGCGATCATCGACAGGATCGGCAGCCCGTTCTGGTACGCCTGGGTGCGGCGGGTGGAGAACGACCGCCCGTCGTGGATGCGGTCGACCGAGAAGGTGATCGGGTAGTTCACATCTCCTGGCCGCAGGAAGTAGCCGTGCATCGAGTGGATGCTGCGGTCGTCCGACACCGTCCGGGTCGCCGCGACGATGGACTGCGCGAGCACCTGGCCGCCGAACACGCGGCCCAGCGGCATCCACTGGGACGGCCCTGTGAAGATGTCCTCGCTGGTGCGGGCACCGGTGTCGGTGAGGTCGAGTGCGGTGAGCAGCGATTCCAGGGGCTCTGTCACAGTGTCTCCGTCCGGGGTCTCTAGTAGCTTAGAGGTCAGATGAGCCAGTCGTTTTCCCTCCAGGACACCCTCGCCGCCGCCGACCTGCAGACATACCTGTCGCGCGCCGCCCGCGTCGAGGAAGGGTCGGTGCGCCTGATCGCAGGATCGGGCGTGCTCGCCGTGTACACCGCCATCCTCTATCCGAGGGGGCTGCTCGACCAGACGCCCACCGTGCTCGGGCTGCGCACCTTCCTGACCGGGCACGACGTCGAGTTCGACGTCGTCGTGCCGATCCGCTCGCTGCTCGACCGGCTCGCGCGCGTGCGCGAGGCCGCGGAGAGCGCGGCGGCCGCCTCCGAGACCGGAGCGGTCGAGGAGGAGGGCCGCGACGGCGACGAGTCCGGAGCGGTCGACGGCGCCGTCGAGAGCGCGCCACTGGAGGTCCGGCTGCCGATGGAGGCGCCGTCCGTCACCTGGGCGGGCATCTCCCCGCCGCGCGGCGGCTGGCGTCCGGTCGGCGAGACGAGCTACGAGCTCCTGCAGGCGACCGCGGCCTCCGGCATCGCGGAGGTCGCGGAGGCCGTGCCGACGGGGACGGGCGAGCAGCTCGTCCAGCGCGTGCGGGCCGAGGTGTGGGGCCGTCCCATCGACCAGTTGGAGTACGTCCCGGCGGGTGCGGCGTTCGCGGCGGAGAGCCTCGGGTTCCTGGCCGCGGGCGAGCCGGTCTCGATCCTGGAGACCGGACCCTGGACGCGTCTGACAACGCGACGCGGGCACACGCTCATTCGCCGCCAGTCATGGAGCCTGCGCGGCTAGACCGCCCGCGCCACCGCGCGCCCGGCCTGCCGCCCCGAGAACAGGCAGCCGCCGAGGAACGTCCCCTCCAGCGCCCGGTACCCGTGCACGCCTCCGCCGCCGAAGCCGCTCGCCTCGCCCGCCGCGTACAGCCCGGGCACCACCGCGCCGTCGGCGTCGAGCACGCGGCCGTCGAGGTCCGTCTCGATGCCGCCGAGGCTCTTGCGGGTGAGGATGTGCAGCTTCACCGCGATCATCGGCCCGGCCTTCGGATCGGTGAGCTTGTGCGGCGACGCGACCCGGATGAGCCTGTCGCCGCGGTAGGCCCGTGCGCCGCGGACCGCCGCGAGCTGGAGGTCCTTGCCGAACGGGTTGTCGAGCTGCCGATCGCGCTCCCGCACGTGCCGGGTGACCAGCTCGGTGTCGAGCGGGACCTCCGACAGCCGCTGCATCCCGGCGAGCAGCTCGTCCAGAGTGTCCGCCACGACGAAGTCGGCGCCCTTCTCTTTGAACGCCTCCACCGGCCCCGGCGCTCCCGGGCCGACGCGCTTGGCGAGCAGCCCGTAGTCCTTGCCCGTCAGGTCCGGGTTCTGCTCGCTGCCGGAGAGGGCGAACTCCTTCTCGATGATCTTCTGGGTGAGGATGAACCAGGAGTAGTCCGAGCCCGTCGTGCGGAGGTGCTCCAGCGTCCCGAGCGTGTCGAACCCCGGGAACAGCGGCGCGGGCAGCCGCTCGCCGCGCGCGTCCAGCCAGAGCGACGACGGCCCGGGCAGGATGCGGATGCCGTGCCGCTGCCAGATCGGATCCCAGTTCTGGATGCCCTCGGTGTAGTGCCACATCCGGTCGCCGTTGATCAGGTGCGCGCCCGCCGCCTCTGCGATGCCGAGCATCCGGCCGTCGACGTGCGCGGGCACCCCGGAGAGCATGAAGTCCGGGGGAGTGCCGAGCCGCTCCGGCCAGGCCGCGCGGACCAGGTCGTGGTTGCCGCCGATCCCGCCGCTGGCGACGAAGACCGCGGGCGCGCGCAGCTCGAAGTCCGCGATCCGCTCCCGGTTGCTGGCTGCACCGCGTGCGGCGGAGTCGGGCTTGAGGATCTCGCCGCGGACGCCGGCCACCCTGCCGTCCTCGACGATCAGCTCGTCCACGCGATGGCGGTGGAGTAGCCGCGCCTTCCCCATCGCCGCGGCGGCCTGCACCTGCCGGACGAACGGCGCGATGACGCCGGGACCCGTGCCCCAGGTGATGTGGAAGCGCGGCACGGAGTTGCCGTGGCCTCCCGCGGTGCCGTCGCCGCGCTCGGCCCAGCCGACGACCGGGAAGAACCGGACGCCCTTCTCGTGCAGCCAGGCGCGCTTCTCGCCCGCGGCGAACTGGAGGTACGCCTCGGCCCAGCGCTTCGGCCAGTGGTCCTCCTCGCGGTCGAAGCCGGCGCTGCCGAACCAGTCCTGCCGGGCGAGGGCGAGCGAGTCGGAGACGCCCATCCCGCGCTGCTCGGGGGAGTCGATGAGGAAGAGCCCGCCGAACGACCAGAACGCCTGCCCGCCGAGGGAGGCCGCCGGCTCCTGGTCGAGGATCGTGACGGTCTTCCCGGCGTCGAGCAGCTCGCACGCGGCGACCAGCCCGGCGAGTCCGGCTCCCACGACGAGGCAGTCGGGTTCTGGCGTCATGGCGTGTCTCCTTCGGCACGGCGTGAGGGGGAGGAGCGGGCTACTCCTCGAATGTGTTGACCATAGCGAACGCGGCGCGCTCCAGGTAACTCCACAGCGTCTCGTCCAGCAGCGGCGGAAGCGCGAGCTCGTCCACCGCCACGCGCATGTGCGCCAGCCAGCGGTCGCGCGCGTCCGGGTTGACCCGGAACGGGTTGTGCCGCATCCGCAGCCGCGGGTGGCCGCGCTGCTCGCTGTAGGTGGTCGGTCCGCCCCAGTACTGCTCCAGGAAGAGGGTGAGCCGCTCCTTGGCTGGTCCGAGGTCCTCCTCCGGGTACATCGGCCGGAGCACCGGGTCGCCGGCGACGCCGCGGTAGAAGGCGTCCACGAGGCGCACGAACGTGGCGTGGCCGCCGAGCTGCTCGAAGAAGGACGGGCCGACGGGAGGCCCGACCGGGATGGTGCTCATGTCAGTCTGCTTCTTTCGCGGGAGGCGCGCCGTGCGCGGGAGGCTGGTCGGCCGCCGGGGGCTTCGGAGTGCGCGGCTTGGGGGCCGGCTTGGCCGTGCCGGCCGGCTTCGCCGGCGTCGCGTCGTGCTTCGTCTCGATCGCCGGGCGGATGCGGATGGCTCCTGGATCCGGCGCGCGGGTCGCGGTGCGCTTCGCCGCAGCCCGCGCCTTGCGTCCGGTGAGCGGCCGGTCAGGCACGACCGGCGTCGGCCGGGTGCGCGGCGGCTTGGCGCCACCCACGCTGCCCGCGCCGTCGAAGCCGGACAGCACCACAGCGGAGAGCGAGGGCAGCGTGACGCCGAGCTCGTCGGTGGCCTGCTTGAGTCGGAGGCGGAGCTCGCGCGAGACGTCGTCCTTGGCCGTCGTGCGGGTCTTCAGCACGATCCGGATCACGATCGCCTCGGCGGAGATCGACTCCAGCCCCCACAGCTCGGGCTTGTCGAGGATGCGCGAGCGCCACTTGGGGCTCGTCGCGAGCGCGGTCGCGGCCTCCATCATCTTCGCCTGCACCGTCTCGATGTCGGCGTCGTAGGGCACAGCGAGGTCCACGATCACGCGCGACCAGCCCTGCGACATGTTGCCGACACGCAGGATCTCGCCGTTGCGGACGAACCAGAGCACGCCGTTGACGTCGCGCACCTGGGTGATCCGGATGCCCACACCTTCCACGACGCCGGTCGCGGGGCCCAGGTCCACCACGTCGCCGACGCCGAGCTGGTCCTCCATGACCATGAACAGGCCGTTGAGGACGTCCTTGACGATGTTCTGGGCGCCGAAACCGAGGCCGGCGCCGATCGCGGCGGTGAGGAGGGCGAGCGAGCTGGCCGCGCCGGGCGCGACGACCCCGAAGATCAGCACGATGGCGATGATCCCGATGGTCACGTTGACGATGTTGCTCAGCACGGAGCCCAGCGTCCGGGTGCGCTGCACCACCCGCACCGCGGCGAGCGGCGAGGCCACGAGGGCCTGCGTGTCGGTGACGCTCTGCCCCTTCTTGACACCGCTGACGATCTGCTTCACCACACGGCGGATGATCACGCGCAGCAGCCAGCTCACCAGGACGGCGCCGGCGATGATGCAGACGACGTTGAGCAGAGTCCATCCGGTGTTGACGGCCCAGTCGCCGAGGGAGGTCCAGAAGTTCGCTTTCAGAATGCTCATCGCAGGGAATCCTATCGAGAGCTCCCTTGGCGTCGACTGGGCCGCGCAGGTCTTCTGGACCGCGCCGCGCTGCTCAGCTCTCCACGAGACCGTTCTCGTAGGCGAAGATGACCGCCTGCACCCGGTCGCGCAGCTGCAGCTTGGCGAGGACGCGGCCGACGTGCGTCTTGACCGTCGACTCGGTGAGGTAGAACTTCGCGCCGATCTCGCCGTTCGTCAGGCCGTCGGCCATCGCGAGGAGGATCTCGCGCTCGCGCGGCGTGAGCACCGCGGTCGGGTCGGCGGCCGTTGTCGCGCCGGCGCCGCTCGCGGGCAGCCGGTCGGCGAACAGCTCCAGCATGGAGCGGGTGACGCGGCCGGTGACCGCGGCGTCGCCCGCGGCGACGGCGCGGATGGCCGCGGTGAGCTCGGCCGGGCGTGCGTCCTTGAGCAGGAAGCCGCTCGCGCCGGCGCGCAGGCCGCCGAAGGCGTACTCGTCGAGGTCGAAAGTGGTGAGGATGATGATGCGCGCGTCCGGGTTCGCCGCGACGATGCGCCTGGTCGCCTCGATGCCGTCGAGGTTCGGCATCCGGACGTCCATCAGGATGACGTCGGGCCTCGTCTCGACGGCGAGCCTGACCGCTTCGACGCCGTCGGCCGCCTCGCCGACCACGTGGAGGTCGGCCTCGGTCTCCAGCACCATCCGGAAGCCCAGCCGGACGAGCGCCTGGTCGTCGACGAGCAGGACGCGGAGGGGCTGCGGGTGGCCGGGGTCGGTCATTCGGGTCTCCTGGTCGGGTCGGTGGAAGGGGTCGGTTCGGCGGAAGGGGTCGGTTCGGCGGAGGGGGTCGGTTCGGCGGGGGAGGCGGGTTCGGTGGAGGCAGCCTCGGCGGAGGACGGCACGGTCGTGAACTCCGCGACGAGCCGCCAGCCGCCGCCGCGACGCGGTCCGGCCTCCAGCGTCCCACCGTAGAGCGCGACGCGCTCGCGCAGTCCGAGGAGTCCGCTCCCGGAGCCCTGCACCGACCCGGTGTGCACCGTGGCGTCGTCCTCCACGGTGATGCGGGTCACCCGCTCGCCGAACTCGATCGTCACGGAGACCGTGGTCGCGAGGGCGGCGTGGCGAAGCGTGTTGGTGAGCGCCTCCTGAACGACCCGGAAGACGGTGAGCTGCTGCCCGACGTCGGTCGTCGGCGTGCCGGAGACGGTGATCCGCACCGGGAGGCCGGCCGCCCGGAATCGTTCGACCAGCTCGCGCAGGTCGGCGAGCCCGGGCTGCGGGGCGTGCGCCGCGGCCTCCTCGTCGGTTGCGCGGAGCACCCCGAGCAGGCGGCGCATATCGCCGAGGGCGCCGCGGCCGGTCTCGGCGACCAGCCGCATCGTCTCGGCGGAGCGCTCCGGCGCCGTGCCGACGAGGCCGGCGGAGCCGTCGGCGAGGGCGATCATCACCGTCAGGCTGTGCGAGACGATGTCGTGCATCTCCCGCGCTACGCGGCTCCGCTCGGCCGCGGTGGCGATCTCCGCCTGCTGGTCGCGCTCCCTGGCGAGCTGGCGGGCGCGGTCGATGAGCGCGGTCAGGTACCGCCGCCGGTTGCCGACGTTGCTGCCGATCAGCACCGCCACGATGCAGAACGCGAGCGCGGCGAAGCCGGACGGCACGGCTTCCGTGGACAGCGGGGCGAAGTCCGGCACCTCGGACACGATGGTCGCGATGGCCAGGGAGGCGACGGTCACGACGGCCGTGATGCCGTAGCCGATCCACGCCGAGCGCACCGTGCGGTAGACCGCGAGGGCGTAGAGCGCGAACACCGCAGGCACGAAGTCGAGGTTGCGGCCGAGGAACACGCTGACGACGAGGACGACGATCGCGATCCCGAACACCACCCGCGGGTGGAGCCGCCGTGCGAACAGCGCAGCGCCCGCGACGACCACGAGCAGGAGCTGGATCGCGGAGCCCAGGCTCGGGGTCCGCACCATGTGGACGATGCCCTCGGCGAGCGAGGGCACCAGGTAGACGCCGGCGACGATCGCGTCGACCAGCAGCGGGTGCGCGCCGAAGTAGCGCCGCACCGCCCCGGGCGGCCTCGGGAGTTCGAGGTCGGCCGGGGCGGCGTCGGCTGGGGTGGTCGTGGAGGTCACGCGTCCCGTCGCTGCAGCAGGACTGCTCCGCCGACGAAGGCGACGGCGGTCCAGATCACGACAGTGAGGATGTTCTGCCACGGCTCCTGCGTGCCGTTCGCCAGCCCGGCCATCCCGGCTCCGGACGCGCTGAGCAGGTAGTGCGACCAGTCGGCGATCCAGGTCTGCTTGGGCAGGAGCGCCTGCAGGAGCTCCGAGATGATCGGCAGCAGGAACAGGACACCGAGCACCGTCGCGATGCCGCCCGCGCTGGCTTTGAGGATGGTGCCGACGCCGAGCGCGAAGACGGCGACGAGCCCGAGGTAGGTCGCAGCGCCGAGGATCGACCACATCGTGGTGTCCGAGAACAGCTCGCCCTTGTAGCCCTTGGCCGTCAGCAGCGGGACCGCGATCGACCAGGAGGCCGCGAAGCTCACCAGACCGACGACGAACGAGACGAGGAAGAGCATGATCGCCTTCGCGCCGAGCACCGGGAACCGGTGCGGCACGGCGGCGAAGGACGAGCGGATCATGCCGGTCGAGAACTCACCGCTGATGGCGAGGACGCCGAGCACCGCGACGACGAGCGGCGCGAACGTCAGGCCGGCGGTCGCCGCCCGCGTCGTGAAGTTCGTGAGCGCCGTCTCGGGTGCGCGTGCTCCCAGCGTGGAGGCGTTGGGCACGACGGTGGCGAGCAGCGCGGCGAGCCCGACGATGAGCACGAGCACGGCCACGAGCGTCCAGAACGTCGAGCGCAGCGAGCGGAGCTTGATCCATTCCGAGCGCAGCACGCGCACGAAGCTCAGGCGGCCGACCTCGGCGTGGGCGTACCCGATGGCGGGTGCGGTTGCGGTGCTCATGAGGCGACCTCCGAGTGGTATTCGACCTCGTCCTGCGTGAGTTCGAGGTAGGCCTCCTCGAGGGAGGCGCTGAGCGGGGTGAGTTCGTGGAGGGCGATGCCGGCGGACGCCGCGGCGTCGCCGATCTGCGCGGCGCTGAGCCCGGTGACCTCGATGAGCTGCGACTCCACGCCGGTGATCGTGACGTCGCCGCCCTGGATGGCGTTGGCGAGCCGCTCGACCTCGGGTGTGCGGACCCGGACCGCGCTGCGCGTGGCGCCGGCGAGGATCTGGTCGACCGGGGCGTCGGCGAGGACGCGGCCGCGGCCGAGCACGATGATGTGGTCGGCGGTCTGCGCCATCTCGCTCATCAGGTGCGAGGAGAGGAAGACCGTACGGCCCTGGCCGGCGAGGTGGCGGGCGAACTGGCGCACCCAGAGCACACCCTCCGGGTCCAGCCCGTTGACCGGCTCGTCCAGGATGAGCGTCGCCGGGTCGCCGAGCATGGCGGCGGCGATCCCGAGCCGCTGGCCCATGCCGAGCGAGAACCCGCCGACGCGCTTGCCCGCGACCGACTCCAGGCCGGTGAGGCCGATGACCTCGTGCACGCGGCGCTTGGAGATGCCGTGGGTGGCGGCCATCGCCAGCAGGTGGTTGTAGGCGGTGCGGCCGGTGTGGACGGCCTTGGCGTCCAGCAGCGCGCCGACCTCACCGAGCGGCGACGGCAGCTCGGCGTACCGCTTGCCGTTGATGGTCGCGGTGCCGTGCGTCGGCCGGTCGAGCCCCATGATCATGCGCATGGTGGTCGACTTGCCCGCGCCGTTCGGCCCGAGGAAGCCGGTGACCTTGCCCGGCTGGATGGTCGCCGAGATGTCGTCGACAGCGGTCTTGCTGCCGAACCTCTTGGTGAGGTGTTCGAGTTGGATCATGGCTCCGAGAGTAGGGCTGCGGAGGGGGCGCCGTCATCGAACCTGAGTACCACCTGCGTGTCGGGCGGATAGCGCGGTGGCATGAAAGGGATAGGGCGACGGGATGAAAGGAGGCCCCGGCTCACTCGAGCCGGGGCCTCCTGCGGATCAGCCGATCGTTACGCCTGCGCGTCCCGCTCCTGCGCCGCGAGCGCCCGCTCGACGCCCGCCAGGTTCTCGACCACGAGCCGGCGCAGTGCCGCCGGCTCCTCGTTCGCGTCGAGCCACGCGCGCGTCGCGTCGCGCAGCTCGGCGTTCGCGAGCGGCGCCGGGTACATGCCCGCGACGAGGTACTCCGCGATCTTGTACGTGCGCGACGCCCAGACGTCCTGCAGTGCGGCGAAGTACGGCGCGACGAACTCCTTCAGAACGGCCTTGTCGGCCGCGCGCTGGAAGCCCAGGCCGGTGAAGCGGACGATCGTGTTCGGGAGTGCGTCCGAGCCGAACACCGAGTCCCACGCGGCCTGCTTGCCCGCGAGCGTCGGGATGGACGCACGCGCCTGGGCGGCGAACTGCGCGCCGTTGGCGGTGTTGTCCTCCGCGAGGGCGGCGTCGACCTCCGCGTCGCCCGCGTTCCCGCCGGCGACGAGCGCGATGAGCAGCTCCCAGGCCAGGTCGGTGTCCACCGTCAGACCCGGGAGGGTCACCGTTCCGTCGCGCAGGGCGGCGACGTTCGCGAGCTGCTCCGGGGTGGAGGCCAGCGCCGCGAAGAACTTGACGAACTGGAACTGGGCGTCGCTGCCGGCCTCCGCCTGCTGCGCGAGCTCCCAGAGGGCGCCCGCGGCCTCCTCTGCGGTCTGCTGCTGGCGCTCGGGCGCGACGTAGCTGCCGGCCGCGAGCACGAGCTGCGTGAGGGTGGTGCGCAGCGTGGTGGACTCGGTCTCCGACGCGATGTTGCCGAGCACGAGGCGCACGTAGTCGCTCGCCGGGGTCTCGGCGTCGCGGGTGGCGTCCCAGACGGCACCCCAGACCAGCGAGCGGGCGAGCGGGCTCTCGATCGAGGACAGGTGCTCGAGCGCGACGCGGTGCGAGTCCTCGTCGAGGCGGATCTTCGCGTAGGCGAGGTCGTCGTCGTTGAGGAGGATGAGCGCGGGACGCTTCTGGCCGATCAGCTCGGCGACCTCGGTCCGCTCGCCGTCGACGTCCAGCTCGACGCGCGAGGTGCGGACCAGGCGGCCCTCCACCAGGTCGTAGAAGCCGACCGCGAGGCGGTGCGGGCGGATGGTCGGGTAGTCGACGGCGGCGGTCTGCAGCACCGCGAACGCGGTGATCGTGCCGTCGGCGTCCACCGTCAGCTCGGGGCGGAGCGTGTTGACGCCGGCGGTCTCCAGCCACAGCTTCGACCATTCGGTCAGGTCGCGCCCGCTGGTGGCCTCCAGCTCGACCAGGAGGTCGGTCAGCTCGGTGTTGCCGTGCTGGTGCTTCTTGAAGTACTGCGCGACGCCGGCGAGGAAGTCGTCCTGGCCCACCCACGCGACGAGCTGCTTGAGCACCGACGCCCCCTTGGCGTACGTGATGCCGTCGAAGTTGACCTGCACGTCCTCCAGGTCGTTGATCGTCGCGACGATCGGATGCGTGGAGGGCAGCTGGTCCTGGCGGTACGCCCAGCTCTTCTCCATCGCGGCGAAGGTGGTCCAGGCCTCGGTCCACTCGGTGGCCTCGGCGGTGGCGAGCGTGGAGGCGTACTCGGCGAACGACTCGTTCAGCCAGAGGTCGTTCCACCACTTCATGGTGACCAGGTCGCCGAACCACATGTGCGCCAGCTCGTGCAGGATCGTGACGACCCGGCGCTCCTTGATCGCGTCGGTCACCTTGGAGCGGAACACGTAGGTCTCGGTGAAGGTCACCGCACCGGCGTTCTCCATCGCGCCCGCGTTGAACTCGGGGACGAAGAGCTGGTCGTACTTCTCGAACGGGTAGGCGTAGTCGAACTTCTCCTCGTAGAACGCGAAGCCTTCGCGGGTCTTCTCGAAGATGTAGTCGGCGTCCAGGAAGCCGGCGAGGCTCTTGCGGGCGTACACGCCGAGCGGGATGGTGCGGCCGTCGCGGCTGGTCAGCACGCTGTGCACCGACTCGTACGGGCCGGCGATGAGCGCGGTGATGTACGAGGAGATGACCGGCGTGGCGGCGAAGGACCAGGTCCTGATGCCCTCGGCGGCCTCGACAGGCTCCGGAGTGGGGGAGTTGCTCACGACCGACCAGTGCGCGGGGGCGGTCACGGTGAACGTGAACTCGGCCTTCAGGTCGGGCTGCTCGAACACCGCGAACATGCGGCGGGAGTCCGGCACCTCGAACTGGGAGTAGAGGTACACCTCGCCGTCGACCGGGTCGACGAAGCGGTGCAGGCCCTCACCGGTGTTGGTGTAGATCGCGTCGGCGTCGACCACGAGGGTGTTCTCCGCCTCCAGGCCGTCGAGCTGGATGCGCACGCCGTCCGAGACCGCAGCAGGGTCGAGCTCGACGCCGTTCAGCACGACCGAGTGGACGGTGCGCGTGATCGCGTCGATGAACGTCGAGGCCCCCAGCGTCGCGGAGAAGCGCACGGTCGTCGTGCTGCGGAAGGTCTCCGGGCCGGTGGTCAGATCGAGTACGACGTCGTAGCTGCTGGTGCGGACGAGCGACGCGCGCTCCTGGGCTTCGATGCGGGTGAGGTTTTCTCCGGGCAACGCTGACTCCTTGGAAAAGGCGGGATGGGTGTGGATCGTGTCCACCGGATCCACCTTAGTGACGTGCGCCGGAGAGCGTCGGCGGCCTTCCCTAGACTGTTCGCATGCGCATCCACATCGCCACCGATCACGCCGGTCTCGAGTTCAGCCAGCACCTCCAGGCGCACCTCTCGGAGGCCGGCCACGAGGTCGTCGACCACGGTCCGGCCGAGTACGACCCGATCGACGACTACCCGGCGTTCTGCATCAATGCTGCCAAGGGTGTCGTCCGCGACCAGCAGGCCGGCGTGGAGGCGCTCGGTGTGGTGTTCGGCGGCTCGGGCAACGGCGAGCAGATCGCGGCCAACAAGGTGATCGGCGTGCGCGCCGCCCTGGTCTGGAACGAGAGCACGGCCGAGCTGGCCCGCCAGCACAACGACGCCAACGTCATCTCGATCGGCGCGCGTCAGCACACCGTCGAGGAGGCCACCCGCTTCATCGACGTATTCATCGCCACGCCGTTCTCGCTGGAGGAGCGCCACGTGCGCCGCATCGCGCAGCTCGCGGAGTACGAGGCGACCGGCGACATCGCGGGCAAGAACGTGGACCGCTGATGCCCGAGGGCCACTCCGTCCACCGGATCGCGAAGCAGTTCGCGGTCAACTTCGTCGGTCACCGCGTCGCGGTGTCGTCCCCGCAGGGTCGTTTCGCCGAGGATGCGATGCGCATCGACGGGCACACCATGATCGCCGCCAAGGCGGTCGGCAAGCAGATGTTCCTGGAGTTCGACAACGAGCTCTGGCTGCGCATCCACCTCGGCATCTACGGCGCCTGGGACTTCGCGGGCGACATCAGCATCGACCCGACGATCGCGAGCGCCAACGGACGGATGGGCCAAACGAATCAGACGGGCACCGTCCTGGACGAGGCGGGCGAGAACTCGCTGCACTCCATCGGCGCGCCCCGTCGCACCCGGCTGCGCATGTCTGAGTCCGAGAAGGTGGAGGCCGACATCGACGTCTTCCCGCCGGAGCCGATCGGCCAGGTCCGGGTGCGGCTGCTCACCGACACCGCCGTGGCCGACCTCCGCGGTCCGACCGCCTGCGAGGTGCTCGACCCCGCCGAGGTGGACGCCGTGATCGCGAAGCTCGGTCCCGACCCGCAGGTGGACGACGGCCCGGAGGCCGAGGAGGCCTTCGTCGTGAAGGTCCGGAAGAAGCCGACCGCCATCGCCCTGTTGCTGATGGACCAGAGCGTCGTCAGCGGTATCGGCAACGTCTACCGCGCCGAACTGCTCTTCCGGGCGCGGCAGAACCCGCACACGCCGGGCAAGCTCGTCCCGGAGGACACCGTGCGGGAGCTGTGGCGCGACTGGGTGCACCTGCTGAAGATCGGCGTCGAGACCGGCCAGATGATGACCATGCACGACCTGGACGAGGAGTCGTACCGCAAGGCGATGGCCAAGCGCGAGGACCGGCACTGGGTCTACAAGCGCGAAGGCCTGCCGTGCCGGGTCTGCGGAACGCACATCGTCCTGGAGGAGCTGGGCGGCCGCAAGCTGTACTGGTGCCCCAAGGATCAGAAATAAGCGGATCAGAAGTAAGCGGATCAGAAGTAAGGAGCGCTCCGTGCGTCAGAACCCCAGCTTCACCCTCACCGAGCGGTCCGAGATCGAGCGGATCATCCGCGAAAACCCGTGGGGGACGTTCGTCAGCAACACCTCCACTGGGCTTGTCGCCTCGCACTACCCGGTCATCCTCGACGACACCCGCGAGGAGCTCAGCGTCGTCAGCCACGTCGGCCGGCCCGACGAGCAGCTCCACGAGCTGGGCGAGCACGAGCTGCTGGTGATCTTCCAAGGCCCGCACGGCTACATCTCGTCGTCCTGGTACGACGCCGACCCCGCGGTGCCCACCTGGAACTTCGTGGCCGTCCACCTCTCGGGCGTGCCCGAGCTGCTGAGCGCCGAGGAGAACCTCCAGGTGCTGGAGAAGCTGGTCGACCACTTCGAACGCGAGCTGCCGGAACCGCGGCAGATGCGCGGGACGCTGGAGGATGAGCGCTACGCCGAGCGCATCTCCTCCGGAACGGTCGGCGTGCGGCTGACGCCGGCGAAGATCGTGGCCAAGCAGAAGATGAGCCAGAACCGTCCCGACCACATCGTGGACTCGATCATGACCGAGCTCGGCGGCAGCTCGCCGTACGCGAGCCCGGCGCTGCTGCGCGAGATGACGCTGGTGCACGAACGCCGCCGCGCGGCGCGATGACGTTCGTCCTGGCTGACGCCCGGCTGCCCGGGGCGGGTGAGCCGGTGGATGTGACGGTCCGCGACGGCTCGATCGCGAGGATCACCCCTGCCGGGGTCCCCGGTGAGCGCGGCGTGGACCGCCTCCACCTCGACGGCCGCTGGCTCATCCCGGGGCTGTGGGACCAGCACGTCCACTTCACCCAGTGGGCGCAGACCGCGCGCCGTCTGGATGTGTCGCGGGCGACATCGGCGGCGGAGGCGGCGTCGCTCGTGCGAGCACGCGCGCAGTCGGATCCGGGTGCGGACGTGCTCGTCGGCTTCGGCTTCCACGACGCCCTCTGGCCCGACCTCCCGACCCGCGAGCTCCTGGACGCCGCAGTGGGCGAGAGGCCGGTGGTGCTGATCGCGGGCGACCTGCACTGCTCGTGGCTGAACACCGCCGCCTTCGAGCGTTTCGCGCCGGGCGCCGAGGGTGCACTGCTGCGCGAGGACGAGAGCTTCGCCCTCACCAGTCGGCTCACTCCCTCCGATGCGGCGACGCTCGACCGGTGGGCGGCGGAGGCCGCTCGGGCCGCCGCCGAACGCGGCGTGGTCGGGATCGTCGACCTGGAGTACGGCTGGAACCTGGAGGTCTGGACCCGCCGCATCGCCGCCGGCGCGCGCTCCCTCCGCGTCGAGTTCGGCGTCTACCGCGACCGGATCGCGGACGCGGCGGACCTCGGCTTGCGCACCGGCGCTGCGCTGGAGGGCACGGGCGGCCTCCTCACGATGGGCCCGTTCAAAGTCATCTCCGACGGCTCGCTGAACACCCGCACCGCGCTGTGCCTGCATCCGTACCCGGACGGCGGCCACGGCGTCGCCAACCTGGCTCCCGCCGAGCTTCTGGCCGACCTCCGGTTCGCGGTCGCGGGCGGCATCGAGCCCGCGGTGCACGCGATCGGCGACGAGGCGAACCGGCTCGCGCTCGACGCCTTCCAGGCGCTGGGCTCAGGAGGCCGCATCGAGCACGCGCAGCTCATCGACCCGGCCGACATCCCGCGGTTCGCCGCGCTCGGGGTCACCGCCAGCGTGCAGCCCGAGCACGCGATGGACGACCGCGACGTGGCCGACCGGCTCTGGGCCGGCCGCACCGCCGACGCCTTCCCGCTCGCGGCGCTGCTCGCCTCCGGCGCCCGGCTGGCGTTCGGATCGGACGCCCCGGTCGCGCCGCTCGACCCCTGGGCCGCGATCGCGTCGGCCGTGGGGCGCTCTCGCGACGGCCGCGAGCCGTGGCATCCCGAGCAGCGCATCCCGGCGACCGCTGCGCTGGCAGCGTCCACCCGGACGCGCGTGGCCGTCGGCGAGCCCGCCGACCTCGCCATCCTGGAGCGCGACCCGCTCACTGCGTCTCCGGACGAGCTGCGCGGGATGCGCGTCGCGGCCACCCTCCTCGCGGGACGCCTCACCCACTCCACCCTGTGAGGAGGCCTCCGTCAGGGGGATAACCCCCGAACGGTTCGGGAGGGTTGCGGGATGGGGCCGCTCCCGCTGTTTCGCGAGGCTGGAGGCATGAACGAACAGAGCACCGTCCCACTGCCCGCGGGCGACATCCCCGCCGCGGCCGCCGCGTCTGCCAGTCTGGATGCCGTGACCGCCTCCTCCGCCGCGCCGACCGCCGCCGATGGCGCCGGTCGCACCGGCTATGGGTCGCTGTGGCGCGGGGTCCCGCGCGAGCTCGGCTTCCTGCTGCTCACCATGCCCATCGCGATCATCGGACTCTCGGTGCTGGCGTCGCTGTTCTGGACCGGACTCGGCACCATCGTCATCTACGTCGGCTTCTTCATCGTCGTGGCCACCTTCTACACGGCGCGCGCGTTCGGGCTCGTCGAGCTCACGCGCCTGGACTGGGCCGGGAGACCGGCCATCCCGCGCCCGGTGTGGGAGCCCGCCGACAAGCCGCGCACGTTCTGGCGCATCCTCTTCGGGCCGTGGGCGGACGGCCACTACTGGCTGTACCTGCTGCACGGGATGATCATCAACCCGATCGTCAGCGTCATCAGCTGGAGCATCACGATCGCGTGGACGTCCGTCGCGCTGGGTGGCCTGACCGGCTGGCTCTGGCTCGGCTTCATCCCACACGGGAACCGCGAGTTCTTCCTGTCCCGGGTGGTGGTGGACGCGGTGTTCGGCATCCACTCGACGTTCGACCCGGTCGCCGGGGACCGCATCCTGTACCTGATCGCCGGGATCCTCTTCGCCGCGACGCTCCCGTTTGTCACCCACGGACTCACCCTCCTTCACCAGGCCGTGGCACGCGGCCTGCTCGGCGCCTGGCCGTCTGAGGCCCTGCAGCGCGAAGTCGCGGACCTGTCCGCCCAGCGCGGCGCCGCCGTCGCCGCCGAGGACCAGTCGCTGCGCCGGCTGGAGCGCGACCTCCACGACGGCCCGCAGCAGCGGCTCATCCGGCTGCAGATGGACATCGCGGCCGCTGAGCGCAAGCTGGCCGACGACCCGGAGGCCGCTGCGTCGTTGCTCCGCGAGGCGCGCAAGCAGGCCGGAGACACGCTGGAGGAGCTGCGCGCGCTGTCCCGCGGCTTCGCCCCGCCGATCCTGCAGGACCGCGGCCTCGGCGCGGCGGTCGACTCGCTCGCCGCCCGCAGCACTGTCCCGGTGACGGTCGAGTCGGCGCTGGAGCCGGGGGAGCGGTTCAGTCCCGAAGTGGAGCGCAACGCCTACTATGTGCTGGCGGAGCTGTCCGCGAACCTCGCCAAGCACTCCGGTGCGACCGCCGGCCGGCTGGTGCTGGAACGGACCCTCGACACGTCCGGCCGGCCGTGGCTGTCGGTCTGGCTGACCGACAACGGCCACGGCGGCGCGGCGATCGTGCCGGGGCACGGGCTGAGCGGGCTGGCCGAGCGGGTGCACGGCCTCCGCGGCGAGCTCGTGATCGACAGCCCCCAGGGCGGCCCATCGGTGATCGGCGCCCGCCTCCCGTTGATGTAATCCCCGCCGCATTCGGCACGAATGTCCGGATTCGGCGCCGCATTCGTGACATTCGGCACGAATCGTCGGGCCCTAGGGTGGAGGGGTGCGTGCTCCCGGCCCCCTCCGCCTCGTCGTCGCGGACGACTCCGTCCTCCTGCGCGAGGGCCTGGTGCGCCTCTTCGACGAGGCCGGCTTCGAGACCGTCGGCGCATTCGGCGACGCCGACTCCCTGCTCGCGGCCCTCCCGTCGTCGGCGCCCGATGTGGCGGTGCTGGACGTCCGGATGCCGCCGACGTTCCGCGACGAGGGCGTCCGCGCCGCGTTGGAGCTGCGCGCGACCTTCCCGTCGGTCGGCGTCCTCCTGCTCAGCCAGTACGTGGAGGGCGCCTACGCGCAGGAGCTGCTGGCCAGCGGACGCGGCGGCACCGGCTACCTGCTGAAGGACCGCATCGCCTCCCTCGACGAGCTGCGCGACGCCGTGACACGTATCGCCGCGGGCGGCACGGTCCTCGACCCGGAGGTCGTCCGCGAGCTGCTGGTGCGCCGCACCGACCCGCTCGCTGCGCTCACCCCGCGCGAGCGCGACGTCCTGACGCTGATGGCCGAGGGGCGCACGAACGCCGCGATCGCGGCGCGCCTGGTCATCGGTGTGGGGGCCGTGGAGAAGAACGTGACCTCGATCTTCCAGAAGCTGGGACTGGAGGACTCGGGGGACGACCACCGCCGTGTTCTGGCGGTGCTGGCCTTCCTGCAGGCGGGTCTTCCCGCTTGACCGACCGACCGAACGGTCGTCTTTTCACCCACGCGGCGGCGCGGCGCGCGTGGGCCGTTGACACACGATCGCCCGGAAGGCTCTAGTATTCTTTCTCGGCCCCCGTTTTCGACGCGGGGCTCAGTGGCCCTCCGACCGGCCCTGTCCACGATCTGGATCTCCACCGAATGCCCCCTTCCTTCTCGCATCATGCGCCGCGGCTCTCGGTCGTCGTACCCATTCACAACAGCGCCTTCGTGCTCGCCCGCACCATCGAGCGCTGGACCGCCCACCTGACGGAGGGGCACACCGAGGTGATCCTGGTCGAGAACGGCTCGACCGACGTCACCTGGGAGCTCGCCCAGGAGCTGGCGCGGGACACCCCGCACGTCAAATTCGTCCTCCTGCAGAGCGAACGCGGCATGGGCAACGCCCTGCGGGCGGGCATCGCCGCCAGCCACGGGCACCGGGTCCTCCTGACCGCGGACGACCTGCCGTTCGACTTCGGCGACCTGGAGGAGGAGTCCAAGCTGGACCCGGTCCCGTCCGTCGTCATCGGCTCCAAGGCGCACCCCAGGTCCGAGATCTCGCGCGCCGTGCACCGCCGCCTGCTGACGCACGTCTACAAGCAGCTCCGGTCAGCGATCCTGGACTCGGAGGTCGGTGACTCGCAGGGGACCATCATCGCTGACGGCGGATGGCTGCGTTCTGTCGCACCGTCCGTCTCGGAGCCGGGTTTCCTCTTCACCACCCAATTGATCTACATCGCCGAGCTGCTCGGCATCGATGTCGTCGAAGTGCCCGTGACCCTCTCGGCGGACCATGCGCCGAAGAAGTCGACCGTCCGTCTGGGGGATGTCTGGGAGATGGGGGCCGGACTGTTCCGGCTTCGCCGTCAGCGCAGGCAGATCCTTCAGCGCGTCCAGCAGGAAGCAGTGTGAGTGTGACCGAAAGCAAGCCGATGGAGTTCGTTCGACGGGCCGCGTCCTCCACCTGGCTGATGGCGCTCGTGCTCGCCCTCCTCCTGGGCGTGCTCGTCAACTGGGGCTCCCCGCTGCTCGGCTACATCGCGGGTGTCGGCGACCACCAGGTGCTGTCGCCGCAGGGCATCCAATGGGCCAACCCGAACGCGTTCGTGGGCGACTGGTTCATGGCGGCCTCGCCGCAGCCGCACTGGTTCTTCGACATCGTCACCTACCTGGGTGCGCTGGTCGGGCGCATCTCGATCGCCTACTTCCTGTTCTGGTGCGGCGGACTGATCGCCTTCGGCTTCGCGACGGCCATCCTCGCCAAGCACTGGACGCCGCGGACGCGCTGGGTCGCGGGAATCGCCTTCACGCTCGTCGCATCGCAGACGCCGTGGTCGATCGTCGGCACCGGTTCGCCGATGATCTCGATGGCGCTTCCGGCCGTGACCGGCGGCTTCCTGGTGTACCTGTTCGCGGCCGCGCTCATCACCTCCCGCCGGGTGCTCACAGCGATCCTCGGCCCGGTGGTCGCCATCGTCCACGTGCAGGAGGGCAGCGTCGTGCTGATCATCCTGCTGGTCGTGCTGGCGATCGAGCTGTTCCGCGAGCGCCGGGTGGACTGGATCCTGCTCATCGCTGCGGGAGCCACTGCGGTCTTCGTGATCTTCGGACTCCTCCTCCGTCCCGTCGCCGCGAACCTCTCCGACTTCGTCGAGGTCTGCAACACCGTCATCCCCTACCACTGCGCCGCGCACACCTGGGCGGTCACCAAGATCTTCGGGGGGATCGGCCTGATCGCCCTGTCGGCGCTCACAGTCTTCTTCGTGGCGCGGCGGGAGCGGATCTTCTGGCTGGCCGGAGTCGCCCTGCCGGGCCTCGGGCTGCTGCTCGGGATGCTGTCCGACTTCTTCCAGATCCCGGTCGTCGGCGAGCTGGCGCAGGCCACCAACGTCTACCGCCTCGCTGCGCTCGTCCTCCCGTTCGGGGTCTGGGGCATCCTCTACCCGCTGCTCAAGCCGGAGTGGAGCCGGCGCTACGCGGTGATCGTCGGGGTGTGGGTCGTCAGTCTCGGCCTCTTCCTCGTCGACCCGAACTGGTATCAGGTCTACGCCAAGAACCCGGCGTTCCTCATCGGCATCCTCGTCTGCGCCGGCTTCGTCGTGCTCGGAGCCAGGTATCTGGGCAGCAGGTACTCCGGCGAGTTCATCACGGGGGTCGGGGCCCTCAGCCTCGGAATGCTGTTCGTGCTGATGACCGCGGTCAGCGGCCAGTTGATCGCGCGGCCACTGACCATCACCTTCACCCCGGACGCGTATATCCGGCAGTGGGGCCGTTCGGCCGAGCGGATCGTCCCAGTCGGCGAACAACTCGTCGCCCCTCCCATGAGCTCGTGGGTCAAGCTGGCGACCGAGCGCGGCGTGGTGGCCGACTGCAAGGACGTCCCCTACGGCGGCACGGCCTGGAAGCAGTGGAAGGAACGCCTGACCGACCTCGGCGGCGTCGAGCAGTGCGTCGGCGCCCACCCGGCCCAGTTCGGCGCCCTCGACGGCCCCCAGCTCGTCGACCTCGCCGCCAAGTACAAGTCCCACTACATCGTCCTCGACGGCACCTCGCCCGACCAGATCACCGAACTCCAGGACCTCGGCTGGAAGAAGGTCGTGAAGCCGGTGGGGGACATCACGGCTGTGCTGATGAAGAGCCCGGACGCCTGACGGCGGATGCGGAGAACGCCCCCACCCGGTATCGGGTGGGGGCGTTCTGCTGTGTCGGAGGGGATGACGGGAATCGAACCCGCGTAATCAGTTTGGAAGACTGAGGCTCTACCATTGAGCTACATCCCCGAAGGCCGTCCTCTGCGGATGGCCGACGACCATCGTAGTACACGCGGGGGGTTGCCCGCGTGCAGTAGACTTGCGCACGGTCTTTCGCACCGCTTTGAAGCCGGGGCGTAGCTCAGCTTGGCTAGAGCGCCCGCTTTGGGAGCGGGAGGTCGCAGGTTCGAATCCTGTCGCCCCGACGAGGACCTCGTTCCTTGCGAGTAGACCATCGTTCGAACACTCAGGAGAACCCAGACATCGTGAAGACCACGGTCGAGAAGCTCAGCCCCACGCGCACCAAGCTCATCATCTCGGTGACGCCGGAGGAACTGCAGCCGTCCATCAAGCACGCCTACGAGCACATCGCGGAGCAGGTGAGCATCCCCGGTTTCCGCAAGGGCAAGGTGCCGCCGCCCATCATCGACCAGCGGGTCGGCAAGGCCGCCGTGCTCGAGCACGCGGTCAACGAAGGCCTCGACACCTTCTACCGCCAGGCGGTCGAGGAGAACGACGTGCGTCCGCTCGGCCGGCCGCAGGCCGACATCACCGAGTGGCCCAGCGAGAGCGACTTCTCGGGTGACCTTCTGCTCACCATCGAGGTCGACACCCGCCCGGAGGTCACCCTTCCCGACTTCGGCGACATCACCCTCACCGTCGACGCCGCCGAGGTGTCCGTCGACGATGTCGAGGAGGAGCTCGACCGCCTGCGCAGCCGCTTCGGCACGCTCGTGACGGTCGACCGCCCGGCCAAGTCCGGCGACTTCGCCCAGATCGACCTGACCGCCGTCATCGGCGGCGAGGAGGTCGACACCGCCGCGAACATCTCCTACGAGATCGGCTCCGGCGAGCTCATCGAGGGCATCGACGAGGCGCTCGACACGCTGACCGCCGGCGAGACCACCACCTTCGAGGCCCCGCTCATGGGCGGCGACCACGAGGGCGAGAACGCGCAGATCACCGTCACCCTCAACGCCGTCAAGGAGCGCGAGCTCCCGGAGGCCGACGACGACTTCGCGCAGATCGCCAGCGAGTTCGACACGATCGGCGAGCTCCGCACCAGCCTCCGCGGCCAGGTCGAGCGCGCCAAGTCGTTCGGCCAGGGCACCGCGGCGCGCGACCAGCTGGTCGACAAGCTGCTCGAGCTGGTCGAGATCCCGGTCCCCGCCTCGCTGGTCGAGGACGAGGTGCACCGCCACCTCGAGCAGGAGAACCGTCTCGAGGACGACGAGCACCGCGCCGAGGTCACCGAGTCGAGCGAGAAGACCTTCCGCACGCAGATCCTCCTCGACGAGGTCGCGCAGGCGGAGGACGTCAAGGTCAGCCAGGACGAGCTCACCCAGTACCTCGTGCAGGGCGCCGCCCAGTACGGCATGGACCCGAACGAGTTCGTCAAGATCCTCAGCGAGAACGGCCAGATCCCCTCGATGGTCGGCGAGGTCGCCCGCAACAAGGCGCTCGCGATCATCCTCGGCAAGACCGAGGTCGTCGACTCCAACGGCAAGAAGGTCGACCTCACCGAGTTCGTCGCCCTCCCCGAGGACGAGGACGAGGACGCTGCGGACGAGGACGCCGCGGCCGACGACGCCGCTGCCGAGGCCCCGGCCGCCGAGGAGAAGCCGAAGAAGCGCGCCGCCAAGAAGAAGGCCGAGTAACACCGTCCGCACGAAGGCCGGGCACCCACGGGTGCCCGGCCTTCGTCGCGCCAGCCACGATCTATCTGGCAGGACACGCCGTCGACGGACGTGTGCCGACGGCGTGTTCTGTCAGATAGGTGGCGGGCGATAGCGTTGGCCCAGCGGGACGAGGGGGCGACATGGACGACTGGCGGCAGCGGGTGGACGCGGTGTGGGCGACGGCCGACGAGCGGGGGGAGGAGGGCACGGTCGCGTCGATCGACGCGCTGGTCGTCGAGCGCCCGGAGGGCGACCCGGTCGCGCTCTTCGAGGCGGCCGGCGCACGTGACTTCGCGGGCCGGGAGGCGGAGGCCGAACCCCTCTACCGAGCCGCCCTCGCGAACGGGCTGACCGAGCCGGAGCGCGGGCAGGCGATTGTCCAGCTCGCGAGCACGCTCCGCAACCTCGGCCGGCCCGGCGAGGCCCTCGCGCTGCTGCGCGACCTCCTGGAGGCGGAGCCGGAGCATCCGCTCGCCGGCGCCGCCCACGCCTTCGCCGCGCTGGCCTTGTTCGACGACGGCCTCCCGGCAGACGCGCTGCGGGAGTCGCTGCGCGCACTCGTCCCGCACCTGCCGCAGTACGGCCGGGCGGTGGAGGCCTACGCCGCCGCGCTCGACGACGACTGACGCGCCGCGCCCGACCCGGCGCGACACCCGCTCTGCCCAGGGCGAACACCGCGGTAAAGCGTCCCGCGCTCCGATAGATTCGATCACAAGCGACAAAGGAAACGGAGCGAACATGGCCGACATGGGTATCCAGCCCAATGTTTTCGACAGACTGCTGAAGGACCGCATCATCTGGCTCGGTTCCGAGGTGCGCGACGACAACGCCAACGAGATCGCCGCGAAGCTGCTGCTCCTTGCCGCAGAAGACCCCAAGCGCGACATCTACCTCTACATCAACTCGCCCGGCGGCTCGATCACCGCGGGCATGGCCATCTACGACACGATGCAGTTCGTCCCGAACGACATCGTCACGGTCGGCATCGGCATGGCCGCCTCGATGGGTCAGCTGCTGCTGACGGCCGGCACCAAGGGCAAGCGGTACATCACGCCGAACGCCCGCGTGCTGCTGCACCAGCCGCACGGCGGCTTCGGCGGCACGGCCAGCGACATCCAGACGCAGGCCCAGCTCATCCTCGACATGAAGAAGCGCCTGGCCGAGATCACGGCAGCGGCGACCGGCAAGTCGACCGAGCAGATCAACGCCGACGGCGACCGCGACCGCTGGTTCAGCGCCCAGGAGGCCCTGGACTACGGCTTCGTCGACCACATCCGGGAGTCCGCTCTGGACGTCTCGGGCGGCGGCGGCACCGACCAGGAATCCAAGTAGCGGCCGCCGGAAGGACAAGGACATCACTATGAACACCCCCATGCTCGGCGGGTCGGCCCTCCAGGCGCCCGGAGCCCGCTACATCCTCCCGTCGTTCGAGGAGCGCACGGCCTACGGCTACAAGCGGCAGGACCCGTACGCGAAGCTCTTCGAGGACCGCATCATCTTCCTCGGTGTGCAGGTCGACGACGCCTCGGCCGACGACATCATGGCCCAGCTCCTCGTGCTCGAGAGCCAGGACCCGGACCGCGACATCGTCATGTACATCAACTCGCCCGGCGGCTCGTTCACGGCCATGACCGCGATCTACGACACGATGCAGTACATCCGCCCGCAGATCCAGACCGTGGTGCTCGGCCAGGCGGCCTCCGCCGCGGCCGTGCTGACCGCCGCCGGAACCCCCGGCAAGCGCCTGGCGCTGCCGAACGCGCGCATCCTCATCCACCAGCCCGCCGTCGGCGAGGCCGGTCAGGGGCAGGCGTCCGACATCGAGATCCAGGCCAACGAGATCATGCGCATGCGCACCTGGCTGGAGGAGACGCTCGCCAAGCACTCCAACCGCTCGGTCGCGCAGGTCAACAAGGACATCGACCGCGACAAGATCCTGTCGGCCGACGAGGCGCTGGAGTACGGCCTCATCGACCAGGTGCTGACCAGCCGCAAGACGCTGCCGGCGCTCGTCAAGTAACCCCGCGTCGCCGAACGCCCCCGCCCACGCAGGACGGGGGCGTTTCGCGTTTCGGGGAACGGGCGTGTCTGCTCCTGGCATAAGGGCCCCGCGTGTCGAATCGCCCCCGGTGCGCCCCAATGTCGCCGTCTCGGGTTAGGCTCGACGGAGACACCCGAAGAAGGAGGGGGAGACGGATGGCACGCATCGGGGAGAGCGCCGATCTGCTCAAGTGTTCCTTCTGTGGCAAGAGCCAGAAGCAGGTACAGCAGCTGATCGCCGGTCCTGGCGTGTACATCTGCGACGAGTGCGTCGAGCTCTGCAACGAGATCATCGAGGAGCGGCTCGCCGAGGCGGGCGAGGAGGCGTCGGGTGAGTTCGACCTCCCGAAACCGAAGGAGATCTTCGGCTTCCTCGAGGAGTACGTCATCGGCCAGGAGCAGGCGAAGCGCGCCCTGGCCGTCGCCGTCTACAACCACTACAAGCGGGTGCGGGCCAAGCAGACCCTCACCTCGGCCGACGCTATGGACGACGTCGAGATCGCCAAGTCGAACATCCTGCTGATCGGCCCCACCGGCTGCGGCAAGACCTACCTGGCCCAGACGCTCGCCCGCCGGCTCAACGTGCCGTTCGCGGTCGCCGACGCCACCGCTCTGACGGAGGCCGGCTACGTGGGCGAGGACGTCGAGAACATCCTGCTCAAGCTCATCCAGGCCGCCGACTACGACGTCAAGCGCGCCGAGACCGGCATCATCTACATCGACGAGGTCGACAAGATCGCCCGCAAGGCCGAGAACCCGTCGATCACGCGCGACGTCTCGGGCGAGGGCGTGCAGCAGGCGCTGCTGAAGATCCTGGAGGGCACCGTCGCCTCCGTCCCGCCGCAGGGCGGCCGCAAGCACCCGCACCAGGAGTTCATCCAGATCGACACGACGAACGTGCTGTTCATCGTGGCCGGCGCCTTCGCCGGGCTGGAGGACATCATCTCCTCGCGTGCGGGCAAGAAGGGCATCGGCTTCGGCGCCCCGCTGCACTCCAAGGGCGACGACATCAACCTCTTCTCCGAGGTGCTGCCGGAGGACCTGCACAAGTTCGGCCTCATCCCCGAGTTCATCGGCCGCCTGCCGGTCGTGACCACGGTGACGCCGCTCGACCAGGACGCGCTCATGCAGATCCTGACCGTGCCGAAGAACGCGCTCGTGCGGCAGTATCAGCGCATGTTCGAGCTCGACGGCGTGCAGCTCGAGTTCGAGCACGCGGCCCTGGAGTCGATCGCCGACCTCGCGGTGCTCCGCAAGACCGGCGCCCGCGGCCTCCGCGCGATCATGGAGGAGGTGCTCGGCCCGATCATGTTCGAGGTGCCGTCCAGCTCCGAGGTCGCCCGGGTCGTGGTCACCAAGGAGGCTGTGCTCGAGAACGCGGCTCCGACTATCGTCCCGCACCGCCCGCGGCGCGAGGAGAAGTCGGCGTAAGCTTCGCCGGCTTGATCAGGAACTCGGGCGCCTTCGTCACCATCAGCCACGCCGGAAGAACGGCGAGCGACAGCATGGGCAGCACGAGCAGGTTCTGAGTGACGGCGACGCCGATGAAGATGGCGATCCAGCCGTCCCGAGTGACCGCGAGCGTGATTCCGAAGACCCCGGCGGCGACCGCCACGGGCAGCGGGATCCCCGGCACCAGCGCGACGGCGAGGGTCCCGAGCGCGGCGCCGATGAACACGGCGGGGAAGACGCGGCCTCCCCGGAAGCCGGCGCTGGCCGCCACGAGCAGCGCCGCCAGCTTGACCACGATGATCAGCACGAGCTGCCCCGTCGGATAGTCGGCACGGTTCACGACGAGCGTGCCCATCTGCTCCAGGCCCTTGAACAGGGTGATGGGGCCGCCGATCGCGCCGAGAAGACCGAGGACCACGCCGCCGGCGAGCGTGATCAGCAGCGGGTGCCGCAGGGAATGGAACGCGCGGTGGATCCACGGGAACAGCACGGCGCCGAGCAGGCCGACCGCCGTGGACAGCACCCCGATGATGAGGGCGGCCAGCACATCCCATCCGGTGATCTGCGTGTACGGCGGCATCGGGATACCGAAGTGCGGGTGCGCGAGCAGCGTCATGGTCAGCGAGCCCGCTGCGGCCGACACCAGCGGGAGGAAGAGCTTGTCCCACAGCGCGCCGCCGCCCTTCACCGCGGCGACGACGCCGGTGAAGACCAACGCCGCCGCCACCGGGGTGCCGAACAGTGCCCCGATCGTGCCCGCGGCGGCCATCAGCATGACGACGCGCGAGGGGACGGCCTTCCACAGCCGGCCGACCAGCGTGACCAGAAGGCTGACGTTGATGGCGATGATCGGGTTCTCCGGCCCGAGGCTCACGCCGCCGGCCAGCCCGAGCACCGCCGCGAGCGCCAGCGACGGCACGGCGCCGACCTTCAGCGGGGTGGAGACCAGGTCGGTCGTCGCGGAGTCGGGCCCGGCATGGCCGGGGACGAGCCAGACGGTCAGCCCGACCGTGAGGCCTGTGACAGTGAGGATCAGGAAGATCCACCATCCCGACGACGGGTCGATCCCGAGCGTGCGGGGGAGCGAGGTCCAGACGCCGTCGTCGATGACGGCGGCCAGCTCGTCGACCACCCACAGGGTGAGCGCGCTGACCACGCCGATGACGACCGCGGGGATGGACAGGAGGAGGAGCGACCGCACACTGGGCGCGGCCAGCTCCGGTTCCGGTGCCGTCGAGGTCATGCTGCCCCCTTCTCGCGTTGCGCTCAGGCTAGAGGGCGGCGCGGGAAGGGGGCTAGGTCTAGTTCCGGCTCAGCCGTCCAGGCCGCGGCGCTTCAGCAGAGGCTCGATGACGGCATCGCGCCCGCGGAAGTCGCGGTACGCCTCCAGCGGGTCCTTCGAGCCGCCGACGCCGAGCAGGCGGCTGCGGAACCGGTCGCCGTTCGCGCGGCTGAGGCCGCCGTTCTCCTTGAACCACTCCACTGTGTCGGCGTCGAGGACCTCGCTCCAGATGTAGGAGTAGTAGCCCGCGTCGTAGCCGCCGGAGAACGTGTGCGCGAAGTAGGTGCTCGCGTAGCGCGGCGGCACGGCCGGATTGTCGAGTCCGACCGCCGCGAGGGCCGCCGCCTCGAACGCCGCGACGTCGGTCACGGTGTCGTCGGCGGTGATGGCGTGCCAGGCCTGGTCGAGCAGCGCGGCGGCCAGGTACTCGCTCGTCGCGAAGCCCTCGTTGAACGACTCGGAGGCGTGCAGCCGGTCGATGAGCTCCTGCGGCATCCGCTCGCCGGTCTCGTGGTGCACCGCGTAGTTGGAGACGATCTCGGGCCACAGCATCCACATCTCGTTCACCTGGCTCGGGAACTCGACGAAGTCGCGGAAGACGTTGGTGCCGGCGAACTTGGGGTAGGTCACGCGCGCGAACAGGCCGTGGAGGGCGTGCCCGAATTCGTGGAACAGCGTGTTGGTCTCGTCGTAGGTGAGCAGTGTCGGCTCGCCGGCCGCCGGCTTCGGCACGTTGAGGTTGTTGACCACGACGGTCGGGTAGCCGAGCAGCTCGGACTGCGAGATCAGCGGGTTCATCCAGGCGCCGCCGCGCTTGGAGTCGCGGGTGTAGAGGTCGAGGAGGTAGAGGCCGAGCCCGGAGCCGTCCTCGTTGCGCACCTCGAAGACGCGCGCCTCCGGGTGGTAGGCCACCAGGTCGGGCCGCTCCTCGAAGGTGATGCCGTAGAGCTTCGTCGCCGCGTGGAAGACGCCGTCGTGCAGGACGCGCTCCGCCTCGAAGTACGGCCGCATGGCCGAGAAGTCGACGTCGTACTTCGCTTGCCGGACCGTGTCGGTGAGCTTGGCCCAGTCCCAGCTCTCGACTGTCTCGCCGTCACCGAGCTGCTGCTGGAGGTCGGCCTGCTCGGCGCGCGCGTTGCGGGCGGCAGGAGGCGCGAGGCGGCCGAGCATGTCGGCGACGGCCTGCGGGGTCCGCGCCGTCTCGTCCGCCGTGACGAAGGCGGCGTGCGTGTCGAAGCCGAGCAGGCGGGCGCGCTCGGCGCGCAGGCGCGTGATCTCCCGCACCAGGTCGCGGTTGTCGTGCTCGCCGCCGCGGATGCCGCGGGAACGCGAGGCCGCCATGATCCGTTCGCGGGAGCGGCGGTCGGTGAGGCTTGCGAGCCACGGGTGGCCGGTCGGCAGCACGAGGCTGACGACGTACTTCCCGTCGAGTCCGCGCTCGCGGGCGGCCTCCGCCGCGGCCGAGAGCTCGCCCTCGCCGAGGCCGTCCAGCTCCTCGGCCGAGTCGAACACGACGGCGAGGTCGTTGGTGTCGGCGAGCAGGTTCTTCTCGAAGCGCGTCGTGAGCGTGGAGAGGCGCTGGTTGTAATCGCGCAGGCGCTCCTTCTGCTCGTCGTCGAGCCCGGCGCCGGCGAGCGTGAACTCGGTGAAGTAGCGCTCGATCAGGTACACGCCCTCCGGGTCGAGCCCGAGGTCGTTGCGCCGCTCGTGCAGCGACTGGAGGCGCGCGTAGAGCGCAGGGTTCAGCCGGATGGCGTCCTGGTGAGCGGAGAGCAGGGGAGCGATCTCCTCCTCCAGTGCATTGGTGAAGTCGGTGCTGTCGGACGAGCTCTTGTTGAAGAACACCTCGGCGACGCGCTGCAGCACCTGACCGGAGCGCTCCAGCGCGACCATCGTGTTCTCGAAGGTCGGCTCGTCCGGGGAGGTCGCGATCGCCTCCACCTCGGTCAGCTGCTCCGCGAAGCCCTGCTCGAAGGCGGGACGGTAGTGCTCGTCCCGGATGTCGGCGAACGGCGGGAGCTGGTAGGGGAGCGGGCTGGGCGAGAGGAAGGGGTTCGAGGTGTCGGCCATGCCCTCAGCCTAGATGCACCGAAATGTTCATCCAGCACGCCGCGGCGGCGGTCGCGGCCGAACCTAGGATGGCCCCATGAAGATCGCCGATCGCTATATGCACGGTCATCATGAGAGCGTCCTCCGATCCCACGAGTGGCGGAATCTGGCCAATTCGGGCGCCTACTTCGCCGGCCTGCTCCGCCCGGGGATGACCGTCCTCGACGTCGGCAGCGGCCCCGGCACGCTCACGTTCGACGTCGCGGCGCGCGTGGCGCCCGGCACGGTGACCGGCGTCGACCGGAGTGCAGACATCGTGGCGCACGCCCGCGCGGCTGCGGGGCGACGCGGTGCGACGGGCGTGTCGTTCGCGGTGGGCGACGCATACCAGCTCGACTTCCCGGACGGCTCCTTCGACGTGGTCCACGCGCATCAGGTGCTCCAGCATCTCTCGGACCCGGTGGCGGCGCTGCGGGAGTTCCGCCGGGTCGTACGCCCTGGCGGCTTCGTGGTCGCGCGCGACGTGGACTGGGGCGGCACGATGTGGGCTCCGCTGCTCCCCGGACTGGCGGAGTGGATGCGGATCACCCAGGCCGTGCAGCGCGGCAACGGCGGCGAGCCCTTCGCCGGCTGGTTCCTGCTCACCTGGGCGCTGGACGCGGGCTTCGCGGACGTGACGAGCTCGGCGTCGGTGTGGTGCTTCGCGTCCGACGAGCAGCGGCGCTGGTGGGGCGGGCTCTGGAGCGAGCGGGTGACGGAGTCCGACTGGGGAGCGCAGGCGCGGGAGACGGGCGTGGCGGACGCGGACACGCTCGGCATGATCTCCCGGGCCTGGCTGGAGTGGGCCGCCGACGCGTCCGGGTGGTATGGGATGCCGCACGGGGAGATCATCGCGCGGGGCTGAGCGGGGCGCATGCAAAGACTCTCTTGCAAAGAGTCAATTGCAAAAGATCAGTTGCAAAGAAGTACTTGCAAAGAAGTCTTTGCATCGCTACTCTGGTCTCATGTCCACCGATGACCCCACCGCCGAGAACCCGACCGCGGCCGACGAGTACGAGCCGCACTTCGAGTCCCTCGGCATGCCCGCCCTGCGGGCGCTCGCGCACCCGCTGCGCGTCGAGATCATGAACGAACTGTCCGACTTCGGACCGGCCACGGCCTCCATGCTGGCGGAACGGCTGGGGGAGTCGAGCGGGGCGACCAGCTACCACCTCCGGCAGCTCGCCAAGCACGAGATCATCATCGAGGACACCGAGCGCGGCAGCGGCCGCGAACGCTGGTGGAAGATGGCGCCGGGCGGCGTCACCATCGGCGGCCCGGAGACGCTGGAGACGCCGGCCGGCCGCGAGGTCACCGAGCAGATCTCGCTGAGCTGGGCGCAGAACAACGAGCGCCGGCTCAACGCCTACCTCCGCCGCGGAATCGACACCTTCGGGACGGAGTGGGCCGAGGCCGCGGCTCTGTCGACGTCGCACCTGGAGGTGACCCGCGAGCAGCTCGCCGAGTTCGGCATCGAGTACTACAAGCTGCTCAACCGCCTCAAGGAGAAGTGGAAGACCGAGCCGGCCGGCGAGCGCAAGCGCATCCAGGCGCAGTTCAACGCGTTCCCGCTGGTCGAGCAGGAGCACCGGGCGGCGAGCGCGACGGAGCAGCGGCCATGACCGCGCCGGCGATGGCGAAGTCCCGCCTCGGCGACGGCTTCGGCCGACTCTGGAGCGCCGCCATCGCGAGCAACCTCGCCGACGGCATCGGCCGCACGGCTGTTCCGCTGATCGCCACCACGCTGACCCACGACCCCGCGCTCATCGCCGGGCTGACCGCCGTGACCTTCCTGCCCTGGCTGCTGTTCGGCATCCCGGCCGGGATGCTGCTCGACCGGGTGGACCGCCGGGCGGCGATGGCCGTCGCCAACGGCATCCGCTTCGCCGTGGCCGCCGTCGTTGCACTGCTCATCGCCACCGACGCGCTGACCATCTGGAGCCTGTACGCCTGCGTGCTGGCCTTCGGGCTCGGCGAGACGGTGTTCGACAACGCGACCACCACGGTCACGCCGAGCCTGGTGACCCGCGATCAGCTCGACCGCGCGAACGGGCGGATGCAGTCCGCCGAGATCGTGGTGCAGAACTTCATCGCGACGCCGATCGCCGGCTTCCTGTTCGCCGCCGCGATCGCGCTGCCGCTCTGGCTGACCGGCGCCGGCTTCCTCATCTCCGTGCTGCTCGTCCTCACCATCCCGGTCGCGGCCGCGCGTGCGCACATGCTCGGCGGAGAGGGCGTGGAGGCCGCTCCTCGTCCGCGGATGGGCGCTGTCGTCCGCTTCCTCTGGGACGACCGCTTCCTGCGCAAGATGATCGTGCTCACGTCGATCACCGCGTCAGCGCTGGCGTTCGCGCAGGGCAGCGTCGTGCTGCTGCTCCTGCAGACCTACTCGCTGCCGCCGTCGATGGTCGGCGTCGTCACCGCGGTGGTCGGCGCCGGCGCGCTCGTCGGGGCGCTGAGCGCCAGCGGGTTCGTGACCCGGTTCGGCCGTGGCCGTGTGATGTACGTCGCGATGCTGCTCGGCGGCCTCGGCCTCCTCGGCGTCGGGCTCACCGGCAACATGGTGGCCGGCATCCTCGCCTACGCGCTCGGCGCCTTCGGCGTCGCAGTGTGGAACGTCCCGTGGGGCGCGCTGCGGCAGGCGATCGTGCCCGGCGCCATCCTCGGCCGGGCGATGGGGATCGTCCGCACCATCGGCTGGGGACTGACGCCGATCGCCACCGTGCTCGGCGGCTTCGTCGCCCGCATCGACCTCCGCCTGCCGTTCCTCATCGGCGGCGTGGTCGTGGTGGTGCTCGCCCTGATCGCCACCCGCCTCCTGCTCAGCGCCGGCCGCTACGGCCAGGCCGCTGAGACCTCGACAGCAGAGAACTCGACACCAGAAGTCCAGACCATCCCGGAAGGAACCGCATCATGACCGCCATCGCCATGCCCGTGCGCCGGCCGTTCAGCCACCGCGCAGCACTCCGGCTCGGTCGCGCCCTCACCGCGTGGGGGATGCGCCAGCCGGCCCGTCACCACCGTCACGCCGAGCTCGTCGCGACCGTCGAGCAGACCCGCGACCGGGCCGCGCGCACGCTGCCGCAGCTCCCGCGCTGACCCGCTGAAGCGCCGGCCCGCTACGCCTCGTCGTAGTCCGAGGGCTCGGTCTCGACCACCTGCGTGATCGTGGCCGAGTCCTCGTGCGCGTTGTAGCGGATGATCGTGCCGTCGTCGAGCTCGACGACCGGGTTGCCTTCCAGCCAGGTCAGCGTCCAGCGCCAGCCCGCCGTCTCGATGTCGGTGGCCGCCAGCTCCTCCTCGACGGTGGAGACCGCGTAGGTCACGACCTCGGGGAGGTTCGCCGGCGGGGTCTCGCCCACGGCCCAGCGGGTTCCGAGCTGCATCAGGCGGTCTCGGCGTTCTGGGCGGCGGCGAGGTCGATCTCGTAGGTGACCCACGCGGTCTTGCTCGCGACGGAGTCGTAGACGCGCTGGGCGTCGGCGTTGTCGTTGGCGGTGATCCACTGCACGACGCCGAGGCGGCGCTCCTCCGCGAGGGCGCGGACGGCCGCGATGAGCTGGTGGCCGACGCCCTTGCTGCGCTCGTCCTCCAGCACGTAGAGGTCGTCGAGGAAGAGCCCGCGGTCGCCTTCCAGCGGCCGGGCGAACTCGCGCACGTTGGCGAGGCCGACGATGCGGTCGCCGTCCACGGCGACGAAGCCCTGCTCCTCGTGGTCGGGGTCGCTGAGCCAGGACCACAGGACGAGCGCCCTCTGGTCGGTCAGCTCGGTGTCGTAGAACTCCGCGTACTTCGCGTACAGGTCCAACCAGGCGAAGAAGTCGCCATCCTTGACCGGCCGAACTACCGTCGACATCAGCCCCTCCGTTCGCCTTGCTCCCCGGCTCGAGAGTCCGGGAGTCGTATCGACCCTATCGCGGACCCGTTCAGGGAACGAGGTCGTAGGTGACCCACTTCGTCTTCTCCGCCATCCGATCGTAGAGGCGGCGGGCCGTCTGGTTGTCCTTCGCGGTGATCCAGCGGACCACGGACAGCCCGCGCTCCTGGGCCAGGCTGCGGAGCTTTTCGAGGAGCGCGGTGCCCGCGCCCTCGCCTCGCGCGTCCGGGAGGACGAACAGGTCGTCCAGGTAGAGACCGGTGCTGCCGTCGAGCGGACGGGCGAACTCGCGCACGTGCGCCAGGCCGATCGGGGTGCCCTCCGAGTCGACCGCGAAGTAGGCCTCGAGGCTGTTCTCCGCGTCGGTGATCCAGCTCCACACGAGGAGGGCCTTCTCGTCCGTCACGGGGGTCTCGTAGAACTCGCCGTACCCGGCGTACAGGTCGAGCCAGGTGAAGAACTCGTTGTCCTCCACGCGCCGGACGTCAGCCGTCATCGTTCCTCCTCGGTCAGCGTCTGCGCAAGGAGGATATCGGTCACTTCGAGCGTGTCGGCTGCTACGAAACGCAGTTCTGCGATTCTGCCCACCGAAGCGAGGTCGGCGGAGGCCGACTCGATGGCCGCCAGCTCGTCGGTCGGAGCGCCGATGACGGCCGAGTCGACGGGGGTGCGCTGGGAGGCCTTGGCCGCCGTCTTGGCGCCGCGGATGCCGGTCAGCGCGCGGCCGACGACGGTGAGGACCGCGCGGGTGGCGGCCCAGTCCCCGGCGACCTCTGCCGCCTGCGGCCAGGGCGCGAGGTGCACGGATCCGGTCTCCGACCAGCTCCACGCCTCCTCGGACGCGAACGGCAGCACAGGCGCGAACAGGCGCAGGTACACGGACAGGGCCGTGCGGAGGGCGACCACCGCGGAGACCTGAGCGTCATTGTGCTCGCCGTAGGCGCGCTCCTTGACCAGCTCCAGGTAGTCGTCGCAGAACGTCCAGAAGAACGTCTCTGCGGTCTCCAGTGCGCGGGCGTGGTCGTAGTTCTCGAGCGCGGTGGTGGCGTCGGTGACCACGTCGGCGAGCTGCTGCAGCATGCTGCGGTCGAGCGGTGCGGTCACCTGGGCGAGGTCGAGCGACTCCGGGGCGTCGAAGCCGTGGATGAACTTCGCCGCGTTGAGCAGCTTGATCGCCAGGCGGCGGCCGATCTTGATCTGGGTCGGGTTCTGCGGGTCGAAGGACGCGTCGGTGCCGAGCCGCGACGACGCCGCCCAGTAGCGCACAGCGTCGGAGCCGTGCTTCTCCAGGATGTCGGCCGGCGTGACGACGTTGCCCTTGGACTTCGACATCTTCTTGCGGTCGGGGTCGACGATGAAGCCGGAGATCGCGGCGTTGGACCACGGCGCGACGCCGTGCTCGAGCTGCGAGCGCAGCACCGTCGAGAACAGCCAGGTGCGGATGATGTCCTGGCCCTGCGGGCGCAGGTCGAACGGGTAGACCGTCTGGAAGAGCTCGGGGTCGTCCACCCAGCCGCCCGCGAGCTGCGGGGTCAGCGAGGAGGTCATCCAGGTGTCCATCACGTCGTGCTCGCCGACGAAGCCGCCGGCCTGCCCGCGCTGCGACTCCTGGAACCCCGGCGCCGCGTCGGAGGACGGGTCGACAGGGAGGTTGTCCTCAGCGGGCAGGATCGGCTGGTCGAACAGCGGGTTGCCGACTCCGTCGAGCGGGTACCAGACCGGGATCGGCACGCCGAAGAAGCGCTGGCGCGAGATCAGCCAGTCGCCGGTGAGCCCGTTCACCCAGTTCTCGTAGCGGACGCGCATGAAGTCGGGGTGCCAGTCGAGGCTTCGGCCGAGCTCGATGAGCCGCTCGCGCAGCTTCTCGTCGCGGGCGCCGTTCTTGACGTACCACTGGCGGGTCGAGACGATCTCGAGCGGCTTGTCGCCCTTCTCGAAGAACTTGACCGGGTGCTGGATGGCCTTCGGCTCGCCGACCATGTCGCCGGAGGCGCGCAGCAGCTCCACCACGGCCTGCTTGGCCGAGAACACGGTCTTGCCGGCGAGCTGCGCATAGGCCTCCCGGCCACCGTGGCTCTCGATCGCCGCGGGCGGCTCGGTCTGGATGCGGCCGTCGAAGCCGATGATCGCCCGGTTCGGGAGGTCGAGCTCGCGCCACCAGGTCACGTCGGTGATGTCGCCGAAGGTGCAGATCATGGCGATGCCGGTGCCCTTGTCGGGCTGGGCGAGGTGGTGGGCGACCACGGGCACGTCGACGCCGAAGACCGGGGTGCGCACCGTCGTGCCGAACAGCGGCTGGTATCGCTCGTCGTCCGGGTGCGCCACGAGCGCCACGCACGCGGGCAGCAGCTCGGGACGGGTGGTCTCGATGTAGATGGGGCCGTCGGCGCCGTGGAAGCCGACCCGGTGGTACGCGCTCGGCTGTTCGCGGTCCTCCAGCTCGGCCTGGGCGACGGCGGTGCGGAAGGTGATGTCCCACAGCGTGGGAGCGAGCGCCTGGTACGCCTCGCCGCGGGCGACGTTGCGGACGAAGGCGAGCTGCGAGGTGTGCAGCGCCTCGCGGCCGATGGTCCGGTAGGTCTGCGACCAGTCGACGGAGAGCCCGAGTGTGCGCCAGAGCGCCTCGAACTGCTTCTCGTCCTCCACGGTCAGCCGCTCGCACAGCTCGATGAAGTTGCGGCGCGAGATCGGCTTCTGGTCGGCTGCCTTGGCGCTCTTGTTGTCGCCGCCCTCGAACGGCGGCACGAAGTCGGCCTCGTACGGGAGTGACGGGTCGCAGCGCACGCCGTAGTAGTTCTGGACGCGCCGCTCGGTGGGCAGGCCGTTGTCGTCCCAGCCCATCGGGTAGAAGACGCGCTTGCCGCGCATGCGCTGGAAGCGGGCGACGATGTCGGTGTGCGTGTAGCTGAACACGTGCCCGATGTGGAGCGAGCCGGAGGCCGTGGGCGGCGGGGTGTCGATCGAGTAGATCGCGGCGCGGCCGGCGGCGAGGGCGCCGTCCCGATCGAATTCGAAGGTGCCGTCCTGCTGCCAGCGACCGCCCCAGACGGCCTCCAGGCCTTCGAGTGCTGGCTTGTCGGGCACGGGGTTCGCGGCGGTCATGGCTCTCCGATTCAATATGTGCGGCACCGCGTCAGGGGTGCCTGAGTGTAGGGATCCCTTAAAGCGTACCGGAGCACGCCGAAGGGCACGTCGTTGTCACTTCCGGGCGCGGGAAGTGACAACGACGTGCCCTTCGCGGGTCAGGCTGCTGCGGCTTCCACGGCCTCTATGGTCTGGGCGTCGGTGGTGCCCTCGTCGATGATCGGCGTGCGGCGGGCGGCAGCCCACGCGGCGACCAGCGTGATGATCGACATGACCGCGAGGACCACACCCGGGTGCCACCACGCGTTGTGGACGGCCTGCCCGAACACCAGCGTCAGCGTCGGCACGAACGAGGTGACCAGCGCCGCGACGCTGTACGCGACCGAGAGCGCGCTGTAGCGGATCGGGCTCGGGAACAGGTCGGACATCAGCCCGCCGAGGCCCGCCCACGACAGGGTGGGCAGGATGCCGCCGATGATCATGCTGGCGACGAGCACGCCGAACGACGCGCTCTGCAGCAGGAAGTACATCGGGAACGCGACGACGAGCGTGCCGATCGCGCCGATGGCGACGACGCGGGCCGAGCCGATCTTCGCCGCCCACAGCCCGAACAGCGGGATCGTGACGAGCTGGAGGAGGCCGCCGATCGTGGTCGCTACGAGCAGGTCCTGGAACTTGAACCCGAGCACGGCGGTGCCGTAGTCGACCATGTAGGTGTTCATCAGCGAGTAGGAGCCGATGCCGAGCACGGCGGTGCCGATCGCGATGACGAACGCGACCGGGGCCTTGGTGAAGACGTCGAGGACCGGGAAGCGGTCGCGCCGGCCGGTCTCGATGAGCTTGCGGAACACCGGCGTCTCATCGATCGACCAGCGCAGGTAGAGGGAGACCAGCAGCAGCGGGAACGCCGTGAGGAACGGGATGCGCCAGCCCCACGAGGCGATGTCCGCCGGCGACATGGTCAGCGTCAGGACGATGAAGACGACGGCGCTCAGGATGGAGCCGACCGGCGATCCGAGCTGGGGGAGCGCGGCGTAGAAGCCGCGGCGCTTCGGGTTGGCGTACTCGGTCGCCAGCAGGATGGAGCCGCCCCACTCGCCGCCGAGCGACAGGCCCTGCACGAGACGCAGGACGATGAGCGCCACGCCGCCGAACCAGCCGGCGGCCGCATAGGTCGGCAGGAGGCCGACGAGGCCGGTGGAGATCCCCATCAGGAGGATCGTCATGAGCAGCACCGGCCGCCGGCCGATACGGTCGCCCAGGTGGCCGAAGACCACCGCGCCGACCGGGCGGATCACGAAGCCCGCGGCGATGGCCAGGAAGCCGGCGAGGACGCCGCCGAAGGCGCCCAACGGGGTGAAGAACAGCGGGCCGACGAAGAACGCGGCGAAGTACGCATAGAGGTAGAAGTCGTACGATTCGAGGGAGGTCCCGACGAACGATGCGATGGCGACGCGGCGAGCGGTGCCCGGCGTGATGCCAGGGCGATCGGTCTCGTTGACCGCGAGCGTGGGGGTGGAGGTCACTGGTGTCCTTCTGACGGGGGTATTTGAACCGGGTCCAATATTAGGCGTGAGGAGACAACGCATCGTGACGCCGCACCATTCCAAGCTGACGGCACAGCCCGTGCAGCCCGGGCGCCCGCGGGCGTCGTCCCGCGGGATGCTCGCGGAGGCCGCGGGCGAGCTGTTCCTGGAACAGACCTACGCCGGCACCACCGTCGACGACATCGCCCGCCGCGCAGGGGTCAGCCGGGCCACGTTCTTCAACTACTTCGCCGCCAAGAGCGACCTGCTGTGGCTGGAGGTGGATGAGTCGCTCGCGGCGTTCCCCGCCATGCTGGCCGAGGCCGACGACGACGTGGAGCCGATGGCCGCCGTCCGGGAGGCCGTGGTCCGGCTCGCGGAGGGCTTCGGCCCCGATCGGCTGCCGCTCGCCGTGACACAGGTCGAACTGATGGGCACCGACGCCGAGCTCCAGGCCTCCGCGCTGCCGCGCTTCCTCGCGGTCGTCCGGCTGGTCGCCGCGGCGATCGCGCGCCGGGCGGGGGAGGACCCGGACGGACTGCTTCCGCGCGCCGCCGCGACGGCGGTGGTCGGGGCGGCGGTGGCGGCCGCGGGCGTCTGGGCGCGGGCGGGCGTGCGGCGCGGGCCGCTGGCGCCGCTGGTGCGCGCGGCGGTCGAGCCGGTCTGCGCCGGCTACGCGACCGCCTTCGGGTCCGAATAGCGCCGATCACCGGATAGAATGGTGCGAACGACGTCGACCCGGCCATCACCGGCGAGTCTTCGGAAGAACGGCGGGCCCTCGCCCGCTCACTAGAACCGAACGGGGCAGGCCCGTCACAGCCGCAGAACGAGAGGCTTCATCCGGCGCCGCAGGCGGAGGGGGCAAGCGGGGTGGTACCGCGACGGGCGTGCAAGCGTCCGGCGTCCTCGTGCAGATGACGACTGCCAGGAGAGAGATGCCGTACCCCAAGTCCGCACCGGACGGTGCGCCCGAGCCCACGGGACCCGACGCCGAGCAGCGCCGCCCCCAGGACGTCACGCCCTCCCCGGCCTTCCCGGAGATCGAGACCGACGTCCTCGCCTTCTGGGCCGAGGACGGCACCTTCCGCGCGTCCGTCGAGAACCGCGAGGGCGCGCCGGAGTGGGTCTTCTACGACGGCCCGCCGTTCGCCAACGGCCTCCCGCACTACGGCCACCTGCTGACGGGCTACGCAAAGGATGTCTTCCCGCGCTTCCAGACGATGCGCGGCAAGAAGGTCGAGCGCCGGTTCGGGTGGGACACCCACGGGCTCCCGGCCGAGCTGGAGGCGGAGCGGCAGCTCGGCATCACCGACAAGAGCCAGATCGAGGAGATGGGCCTCGCCGCCTTCAACCAGGCCGCGAAGGACTCGGTGCTGCGCTACACGCGCGAGTGGCAGGAGTACGTCACCCGCCAGGCGCGCTGGGTGGACTTCGACAACGACTACAAGACGCTCGACACCTCCTACATGGAGTCCGTGATCTGGGCGTTCAAGCAGCTCCACGAGAAGGGGCTGGCGTATGAGGGCCACCGCGTCCTCCCGTACTGCTGGCGCGACCAGACCCCGCTGTCGAACCACGAGCTGCGCATGGACGACGACGTCTACAAGATGCGTCAGGACCAGACCGTCACGGTCACATTCCCGCTGACCGGCGCGAAGGCGGAGGCCCTGGGCCTCACCGGCGTCCGGGCCCTGGCCTGGACGACGACGCCGTGGACTCTGCCGACCAACCTGGCGCTCGTCGTCGGGCCGGACATCGAGTACGCGGTCGTCCCCGCCGGACCCAACGGCGCAGCGGACGTGCACGGGCGCGCGAGCGGCCGGCACAGCGCCGGGCTGCGCGAGGAGGACTCGCTGAGCGGCGAGTACCTCCTGGCGGTCGATCTCGTCGGCAACTACGCGAAGGACCTCGGCTACGGCTCCCCGGAGGCCGCGCGCGAGGCGGTCAGCCGCACCGTCCGCGGCCGCGAGCTGGAGGGCGTCACCTACGACCGGCTCTGGGACTACTACGCCGACACCGAGAAGTTCGGCACGCAGAACGCGTGGCAGATCCTCGTCGACGACTACGTGACCACCGAGGACGGCACCGGCATCGTCCACCAGGCGCCCGCCTACGGCGAGGACGACCAGCGCGTCTGCGAGGCGGCCGGCATCCCCGTGATCATCTCGGTGGACGACGGCGCGCGGTTCCTCGCCGAGGTGCAGGACGTCGCCGGCCTCCAGGTCTTCGAGGCGAACAAGCCGCTGACCACGCTGCTGCGCGAGGACGGCCGGCTGCTGCGCCAGGCGAGCTACGAGCACTCGTACCCGCACTGCTGGCGCTGCCGCAACCCGCTGATCTACAAGGCGGTGTCGAGCTGGTTCGTGCGCGTCACCGAGTTCCGCGACCGCATGGTGGAGCTGAACCAGGGCATCAACTGGGTGCCGGAGAACGTCAAGGACGGCCAGTTCGGCAAGTGGCTCGCCGGCGCCCGCGACTGGTCGGTGTCGCGCAACCGCTACTTCGGCTCGCCGATCCCGGTGTGGAAGAGCGACGACCCGGAGTTCCCGCGCGTCGACGTCTACGGCTCCCTGGAGGAGCTGGAGCGCGACTTCGGCAGGCTGCCGGTCAACGCTGCGGGCGAGCCCGACCTGCACCGCCCGTTCATCGACGAGCTCACCCGGCCGAATCCGGACGACCCGTCCGGACGCTCGACCATGCGCCGCATCCCGGACGTTCTCGACGTCTGGTTCGACTCCGGCTCGATGCCGTTCGCCCAGGTGCACTACCCGTTCGAGAACCATGACTGGTTCGACAGCCACAACCCGGCCGACTTCATCGTGGAGTACATCGGGCAGACCCGCGGCTGGTTCTACCTACTGCACACGCTCGGCACCGCGCTGTTCGACCGGCCTGCGTTCACGAACGTGATCTCGCACGGCATCGTGCTCGGCAGCGACGGCCAGAAGATGTCCAAGTCGCTGCGCAACTACCCGGACGTGAACGAGGTCTTCGACCGCGACGGCTCCGACGCGATGCGCTGGTTCCTGATGTCGAGTCCCGTGCTGCGCGGCGGCAACCTCATCGTGACGGAGGAGGGCATCCGCGAGGGCGTCCGCCAGGTGCTGCTGCCGCTGTGGAGCACGTGGTACTTCTTCTCGCTATACGCGAACGCCACCGGCTACGAGGCGACCCGATCGACCGCGTCCACCGACGTGCTCGACCGCTACCTTCTCGCCAAGACGCGCGACCTCGTGGAGGCCGTGACCGCCGACCTGGAGGGGCTCGACTCGACGCTGGCCGCGGCCAAGCTGCGCGACTTCGCCGACGTGCTGACCAACTGGTACGTGCGCCGCTCGCGTGACCGGTTCTGGACCGGCGTGGCCGAGGACGGTTCGGGCGCCGAGGCGTTCGACACCCTCTACACGGTGCTGGAGACCCTCACCCGGGTTGCCGCCCCGCTGCTCCCGCTGATCAGCGAGCGCATCTGGAAGGACCTCACCGGAGGCCGCAGCGTGCACCTCGCCGACTGGCCGGAGGCGGCCGAGTTCCCGGCCGACGACGCGCTCGTCGACGCGATGGACCGCATCCGCGCGATCAGCTCGACCGTGCTCTCGCTGCGCAAGCAGTCCGGCCGCCGCGTCCGCCTGCCGCTCGCCTCGCTGACCGTGGTCGCGGCCGGCGCGGACGCCCTGCGGCCGTTCGAGGGCATCCTGCGCGACGAGCTCAACGTCAAGACAGTCGAGCTGGTCGAGCTCGCCGACGACAGCGCGGACGCCTACGGCATCACCAGCAAGCTGACCGTGAACGCCCGCGCCGCGGGACCGCGGCTCGGCAAGCAGGTGCAGCAGGTCATCCAGGCCGCCCGAGCCGGCGACTGGTCGGAGCACGACGGAGTCGTTACCGTGGGCGGTGTGGAGCTGGTCGCAGGCGAGTACGAGCTGGTCCTGGAGACCGCTCAGGCCGACGACGAGGCCACCTCGGCGCTGGCACTGTTGCCCGGCGGCGGCTTCGTCCTCCTCGACACGGCCACGACGCCGGCGCTGGAGGCCGAGGGCCTGGCGCGGGACGTCATCCGCGCAGTGCAGGACACCCGCAAGGCCGCCGGGCTCGACGTGAGCGACCGGATCGAGCTGAGCGTCGCGTTCGAGCACGACGACGACGTGGCGGCCATCGCGCTCGCGGGCGAGGCCGTCGACATCGCGGCCGAGACCCTGGCACTGGCGTTCGAGTTCGTCTCGGCGGGCGACCGCGCCGGCGACGGCCGCGACGACTTCAGCAAGGACTTCGCCGCAGGGCTGTATGCGAACGCGGGCCGGTTCACGGTCGGCGTGACGAAGGTGGAGGTGACCCGATGACCGACGACGACGACCTGCGCGAGGAGGCCGAGGCCGTCTACCAGGCGCTCCTCGCCCGCGTCGGCGAGGGCGCCCCGGAGCGCCGCCTGGACGCGACCCGCCGCGCCGTCGAACTGCTCGGCGACCCGCAGCGGGCGTACCCGATCATCCACATCACCGGGACGAACGGGAAGACCTCGACCAGCCGCATCGCCGAGAGCATCCTGCGCGCCTACGGCCTCCGAACCGGACTGCTGACCAGCCCGCATCTGGTGCGCTTCAACGAGCGAATCATGATCGACGGCGTGCCGATCACCGACGAGGCCCTGGTGAGCAACTGGGAGGACGTCCGCCCGTACCTGGAGATCGTCGACGCCGAGCTGGCCGAGCAGGGCAAGGCGCCGCTGACCTTCTTCGAGGCGCTGACCGCGCTGGCGTTCGCCGCCTTCGCCGACGCCCCGGTCGACGTCGCCGTGATCGAGGTCGGAATGGGCGGCGAGTGGGACTCCACCAACGTCGGCGACGGCCAGGTGGCGGTCTTCACCCCCATCTCGCTCGACCACACCAAGCAGCTCGGCAACACGGTGCGCGAGATCGCGCGCACCAAGTCGGGCATCATCAAGCCGTCCGCCGACGTCGTGACCTCGGCGCAGGCCCCGGAGGCCATGACCGAGCTCGAGGAGGCCGCCCGGCTCACCGAGTCGACCCTCGCGGCCCAGCCGCAGGCGTTCGACGTGGTGAGCACGCAGGTCGCCGTGGGCGGACAGCTCGTCACCGTGCGCGGCCGCGCGGCCACCTACGAGGACGTCTTCCTCCCGCTCTACGGCGACCACCAGGCGCAGAACGCCGCGGTGGCGATCGCGGCGGTCGAGACCTTCCTCGGCCGTGGCACCCAGCCGCTCAAGACGGACCTGGTGGAGGAGGGCTTCGCCACCGCGACCTCGCCCGGCCGCCTCCAGCTCATCGGAGTGGAGCCGACCATCCTGGTCGACGCCGCCCACAACCCGGCGGGCGCCGCGACCCTCGCGGACGCCATGCGCCGGTACTTCGACTTCGACGAGCTCACGTTCGTGGTCGGCAGCCTGGGCGACAAGGACGCCCGCGGGGTCATCCGCGCCCTCACCCCGGTCGCGTCGCAGTTCTTCGTGACGGAGCCCGCGTCCGACCGCGCCCTGCCCGCCGACGACCTCGGCGACATCGTGCGCGAGGAGGCCGGCGACGAGGCGACGATCGTCTACAGCGACGGCCTGGACGCCCTGGAGGCCGCCCGCGAGTGGGCAGGCGAGGAACCGCGCCGCGCCGTGGTCGTCACCGGCTCCATCGTGCTGGTCGGCGCCGCGATGGCGTACGCCGACGAGCAGGGCTGGAAGGACGCGACCGCGTGAGCGACGCCAAGCAGCCGCGCGCCCGCCGGCAGCGCTCCCTGCGCGAGAGCCTCGGCTCGATCGTGCTCGGCTTCGAGCTGATCGTGGTCTTCCTCGGCGCGCTCGTGCTCTTCGGGCTGAACGCCCTGCCTGCCTGGGCCGCGCTCGGCGGGGGAGCGCTCGTCGTCGTGCTGATGATCGCGGCCATCGGGCTCATGCGGAATCGCGTCGGCGTCGTCCTCGGCTGGATCGTCCAGCTCCTCGTCGTCGCCGCCGGCTTCCTCCAGCCCGCCTTCTTCATCGTGGGGGCGATCTTCACGGCCATGTGGACCTACTGCATGATCGTCGCCTCCCGCATCGACCGGAACAACATCGACCGGAACAACCGAACGGAGACCAGATGACCACCGCCGTCGAAGAGACCCTCGTCCTCGTCAAGCCCGACGGAGTCGCCCGCAACCTCACGGGCGAGATCCTGCGCCGCATCGAGGCCAAGGGCTACTCGCTCGTCGACCTCCGCATGCTGCAGGCCGACCGCGAGCTGCTCGCCAAGCACTACGCCGAGCACGAGGGCAAGCCCTTCTACGAGCCGCTCGTCGAGTTCATGGAGTCCGGCCCCGTCGTCGCCCTGCGCGTCGCGGGCAACCGCGTGATCGAGGGTTTCCGCTCGCTCGCCGGCGCGACGGACCCGACCACCGCGCTGCCCGGCACGATCCGCGGCGACCTGGCCCGCGACTGGGGCCTCAAGGTGCAGCAGAACCTGGTGCACGGCTCCGACTCGCCCGAGTCGGCGCAGCGCGAGCTCGCGCTCTGGTTCGACTGAGCGCCGATCCCGACGAGAACGGCTCCCGACCTCATGGTCGGGAGCCGTTCTGCGTGTTCGAGCGGATCAGACGAACGCGCGGTGGATCCAGTCGAGCTGGATCTGAGCCAGCACCGCGACGATCGCGTAGCTGACGATCGTGATCAGCGGCACCCAGCTGTAGAGCGTGCCGAAGAACCGGCGCGCACGCTCGGGCACGGGGATGTGCCCCTCCTTGAGGTTGTAGAGCGTCACAGCCCAGAAGGTCGGGATGGTGACCGTCCAGGTGACCATGCACCAGGGGCAGAGCACATTGAGCACGGTCAGCGACTCGGTGATGAGGAAGATCACCAGCACCAGGGCGAGCACGACGCCGACGTTGAACGCGATCCAATACCAGCGGGCGAAGCGCCCGGCGGCGAACAGCCCGACGCCGACCGCGATGGTCGCCGTCCAGCCGGCCAGGCCGAGGAGCGGGTTCGGGAAACCGAGGAGGGAGCCCTGCCACGAGTTCAGGTTCTTGGCGCAACCGACGAGCACGTTGAAATTGCAGGAGAGCTGGGCGTGCGGGTTCTCGAGCAGGTGGAACTTGTCCTGGGTCAGCATGAACGCGGCCCAGAAGCCGATGAGGCCGGCGACGATCAGGAAGATCGCGAGTGCGGTCGGGCGGCGGTACGCCACGGGAGCGTGATCGGTCGTCTGGTCGGCGGTCGCGGTCTTCGAGGCAGGCACAGTCGGATTATGGCATGACGCGGCGCGCCCGTTCTGTGAACGCGGGTTGCGCCGGTCCACGGCCCCCGACATGCGATAATCATTGGATAAGTCGTCCCGGCAGCACGCCGGCCGACCGAACAGAAGGCTTGAGGGCGCCAGGTGCGCCCGAATGAGAAGCCGGCCGTGCAGGCCGGCACAAGACAAGGGAGAGCCGGACGCAGGTGCCACGAGCACCGGCAGTCCGAGCCAGGATTACGGCAGGCGCCGAGCGGCGCCTCCGACGGAGAGTACCCGGCGAGCGGGTTGCCGCCACCGGTCGAGGAGTGCACCAGCGATGGTGGAAAACGAGAATATCGACAGCACGAACAGCAACGATCAGGGAACGGGAGGACGCAGGCGCCGGGGCATCTTCGGCAGCAGACGGGTGACCCGTCCTGCCGGGACCGCCGAGACGCCGGTGTTCGCCGGTGAGCGGGAGATCGCCGAGCAGGAGGTCGTCGCGGAGCAGGTGGACGCCGTCGAGGAGTCCGCCCCGGCCGCGACCGACGTGCCCGCAGCGACCGTCGCCTCCCCGGAGTCCGCGGTCGACGTGGCGACGCTCGCCGCCGACGGCCACGAGCCCCCCGCGCTGCCCGAGCGCCACGACGACGAGCTGGAGGCGGCCGGCGCCGTCATCCCCGGCCTGCCGCCGACGACGCTGCTGTTCCAGGCCCCTGACATCCTTCCGCTGCCCCCGCTCCCGGACGAGGAGCCGACCGGAACGATGCGCCGCCGCTCGCGCCGCCGTGCGGGCGAGAACGGCCGCACCGAGGCGAACGACCCGGCGAACACCGTCGTCAAGGTCCGCACGCCGCGCGAGCCGGAGCTGATCACCGAGCCGCAGAAGGTCAAGGGCTCGACCCGCCTGGAGGCCAAGAAGCAGCGCCGCCGCGACGGCCGCGACGCCGGGCGCCGCCGCCCGGTCATCACCGAGGCGGAGTTCCTGGCGCGCCGCGAGTCCGTCGACCGGCAGATGGTCGTCCGCTCGAAGGGCGGCCGGATCCAGATCGGCGTGCTCGAGGACAAGGTCCTGGTCGAGCACTACGTCGCCCGTTCGCAGGAGGCGTCACTCATCGGCAACGTCTACCTCGGCCGCGTGCAGAACGTGCTGCCCAGCATGGAGGCGGCCTTCGTCGACATCGGCCGCGGCCGCAACGCCGTGCTGTACTCCGGCGAGGTCGACTGGGACGCCGTCGAGACCGGCAACCAGCCGCGCCGCATCGAGCTCGCCCTCAAGGCGGGCGACCGCGTGCTCGTCCAGGTCACCAAGGACCCGGTCGGCCACAAGGGCGCGCGCCTGACCAGCCAGATCTCGCTGCCCGGCCGCTACCTCGTGTACGTGCCGAACGGCTCGATGAACGGGATCAGCCGCAAGCTGCCCGACACCGAGCGCTCGCGCCTCAAGAAGATCCTCAAGGAGGTGCTCCCGGAGAGCGCCGGCGTCATCGTGCGCACGGCCGCCGAGGGCGCCACCGAAGAGCAGCTCACCCTCGACGTCACCCGGCTCACCGCGCAGTGGGCGGACATCAGCCGCCAGGTCGAGACGCAGCAGGCGCCCGCGCTCCTGCACAGCGAGCCCGACCTCCTGATCAAGATCATCCGCGACGTCTTCAACGAGGACTTCCAGAAGCTGGTCATCGCCGGCGACGACGCGCGCCAGACGATCGAGAGCTACCTGCGCCAGGTCGCCCCCGACCTGATCGACCGTGTGGAGGCCTACACGGGCGACCGCGACGCGTTCGACGAGTTCCGCATCACCGAGCAGATCGAGAAGGCGCTGGAGCGCAAGGTCTGGCTGCCCTCCGGCGGCTCGCTGGTCATCGACCGCACAGAGGCCATGACCGTGGTCGACGTCAACACCGGCAAGTTCGTCGGTTCCGGCGGCAACCTGGAGGAGACGGTCACCAAGAACAACCTGGAGGCCGCGGAGGAGATCGTCCGCCAGCTCCGGCTGCGCGACATCGGCGGCATCATCGTCGTCGACTTCATCGACATGGTGCTGGAGTCGAACCGCGACCTGGTGCTGCGCCGCCTCATCGAGTGCCTGAGCCGCGACAGGACCAAGCACCAGGTGGCGGAGGTCACCTCGCTCGGTCTCGTCCAGATGACCCGCAAGAAGCTCGGCCTCGGCCTCCTGGAGACCTTCAGCGAGGCCTGCGAGGTCTGCGCCGGCCGCGGCGTGATCGTGCACCACGACCCGGTCGTGAAGCACCGCCAGCCGCAGCAGCCGCAGAGCGAGCGCCGTCGCGGCCGTGGCGGCAACACGAACGGCAACGGCAACGGCAATGGCGGAGGCCAGCAGCAGGCCGGCGCGCCGCACACCAGCGGCACGCACGCGATCACCGACGACGCCAAGAACGCGCTCGCACAGATCGCGGCCTCGACGATCCATCCGCACCACGAGGGCCAGCCGCACCAGGACGGGGAGGCCGCCCCGGCCGCCGCACCCGCTGCCGAGACGCCTGCCGCGGACGCTGCGCCCAAGAAGCGCCGCCGCAAGGGCAAGGGCCCGCGCGACGAGCAGCGTCCGGCCGAGACCCCGGCCGCGGCCGCCGAGGCTCCCGCCGAGCCGGTGGCTGCGCAGCAGTCCGCTCCGGCGGCCGACGAGCACCCGCACCTGGACTTCCCGATGATCGAGCTCCCCGAGCCGACCGCTCCTGCGGTTCACGCTCCGGTCGCGACGGCGGTGGAGACCGAGCTGCTGCTCGACTCCGTGCTGGACTCCCTCCCGCAGCCGAAGGCGCCGGGCCAGGGTCGCCGTGGCAGCCGCCGTGCGAGCACGGCCGTCATCACCGGCGGCCAGATCGCCGGGGACCAGCGCGAGGACTGAGACCGTCTCCCGTGCGCCGTCGCCGACCCGGTCAGTGACGGCGCACGCGGTCGCGCGCCCGCACGCGCAAGCCGCTGGCGATGAGCCGGGCGACCAGCTCCTTGCCGCCGACCGCCTCCGCTCCCGCCGCCACGAGCTCGTCGTAGCGGCGGTCAGGAACGTCGTAGTGGTCGAGGTCGAACGCGCGCGCCGGGATGTCCGCCGCGGCGGCGAACGCGTGCAGCTCGTCCAGCGAAGAGTCGCTGACCAGGTGCGACCACAACATGCCGTGGGCGGGCCATGCCGGGGGATCGATCAGGACCGTCATACAATGATTGTAGGAACCGGTCCCGTCCAGGGTTCCGGTCGGTCTCGACGCCCCCTCGCTGAATTGACGGGTCGTGCGGCGTCGGGTAAAGTTGACCGTTGGTGTGTGCCGGTAGCCTGGTACACCTCCACGGTTTTCTGAGAGCCACCCGCCGCCATCGGCGGGCGAGAGCTCGCCAGTAACTCCCTGAACAAACAAGAGCAGGACAGGTCCACGGCATCGCCGGGGGAACTGGTCCCCGACGAAAAGGTACGTGAAAGTGGTTTACGCAGTTGTGCGCGCCGGTGGCCGGCAGGAGAAGGTCGAGGTCGGCACCATCGTGACGATGGACCGCATCAAGGCCGACAAGGACGGCAACGTCGAGTTGGCCGCTGTCCTGCTCGTCGACGGTGACAAGATCACCTCCGACGCGAAGTCCCTCGCCAAGGTGAAGGTGACCGCCGAGGTCCTCGACGACCTGCGCGGCCCGAAGATCCACATCCAGAAGTTCAAGAACAAGACCGGCTACAAGAAGCGCCAGGGCCACCGTCAGGAGCTCACGCGCGTCAAGATCACCGGCATCAAGTAGCCGACAGAGAACCTCTCGAGGAGAAGAAGAGATGGCACACAAAAAGGGCGCGAGTTCCACTCGCAACGGTCGTGACTCCAACGCGCAGCGTCTCGGCGTGAAGCGCTTCGGCGGCCAGACCGTCAACGCCGGCGAGATCCTTGTCCGCCAGCGCGGCACGCACTTCCACCCGGGCGCCAACGTCGGCCGCGGTGGCGACGACACGCTGTTCGCCCTGGAGGCCGGCGCGGTCGAGTTCGGCACCAAGGGCGGCCGCAAGGTCGTCAACATCGTGGCCGTCGAGGCCTGAGCCTCACCCCACGACAGCACTTCCACGGATGGGCGGGCTTCGGCCCGCCCATCCGTCGTTTCACCGATCTAGAGGAGCACCCATGGCCACGTTCGTGGACCGCGTGACATTGCATCTGCGCGCGGGCAACGGCGGAAACGGGTGCGTCTCGGTCCGCCGCGAGAAGTTCAAGCCTCTCGCCGGCCCCGATGGCGGCAACGGCGGGAACGGCGGCGACATCGTCCTCGTGGCCGACCCGCAGGTCACCACCCTGCTCGGCTACCACCGCGCACCGCACCGCTCCAGCGACAACGGCGGTTTCGGGATGGGCGACCACCGCAGCGGGACCACCGGCGGCGAGCTGGAACTCCTCGTCCCGGTCGGCACCGTGGTCAAGTCGGCCGACGGCCAGGAGCTCGTCGACCTGGACGAGCCCGGCATGCGCTTCGTCGCCGCCGCCGGCGGTCTCGGCGGACTCGGCAACGCCGCGCTCGCCACCACCAAGCGCAAGGCGCCCGGATTCGCGCTGCTCGGCACGCCGGGCTGGGAGGGCGACGTCCTCCTCGAGCTGAAGACCGTCGCCGACGTCGCGCTCGTGGGCTACCCGTCCGCGGGCAAGTCCAGCCTGATCGCCGCGCTCTCGGCGGCCAAGCCGAAGATCGCGGACTACCCGTTCACCACGCTGCACCCGAACCTCGGCGTCGTCCAGGCCGGCGACGTGCGCTACACGGTCGCCGACGTCCCCGGCCTGATCGAGGGCGCGAGCGAGGGCCGAGGCCTCGGACTGGAGTTCCTGCGCCACGTCGAGCGCTGCTCCGCCCTCCTGCACGTGCTCGACTGCGCCACGCTGGAGCCCGGCCGCGACCCGCTGACCGACCTGGAGGTCATCCGCGGCGAACTGGCCGCCTATCCGGTGCCCGAGGGGCAGGTGCCGCTCCTGGAGCGACCGCAGCTCATCGCGCTCAACAAGATCGACGTTCCAGAGGGGCGGGAGCTGGCCGAGTTCGTGCGTCCGGACCTGGAGGCGCGCGGCTACCGCGTGTTCGAGATCTCCAGCGTCAGCCACGAGGGCCTGCGCGCTCTGTCGTTCGCGCTGGCCGAGCTGGTGGAGGAGTCCCGTGCGGCCGAGGCGGCCGAGGCGGAGATCCGTCCCCGCATCGTCATCCGGCCCAAGGCCGTGAACGAGGCCGGCTTCACCGTCAAGGTCGAGGGCGGATCGGACGGCCCCGTCTACCGCATCCTCGGTGCGAAGCCCGAGCGCTGGGTCGCCCAGACCGACTTCGCCAACGACGAGGCCGTCGGCTACCTGGCCGACCGGCTCGCCAAGCTGGGCGTCGAGGACCGCCTGTTCACCGCGGGCGCCGTGGCCGGCTCCACGGTCGTGATCGGCCGCGACAACGGCGTGGTCTTCGACTGGGAGCCCACGCTGACCTCGACGGCTGAGCTGATCGCCTCGCCGCGCGGCACGGACGTGCGCATCGACGCGAGTGCGCGCCCCACCCGCAACCAACGCCGCGAGGAGTACTTCGAGCGGATGGACGGCAAGGCCGAGGCCCGTGCCGAGCTGCTCCGCGAGAAGGAGGCCGGGCTCTGGCAGGACGACGACTACGACGACTACGACGGCCAGGACTCCGGATCCCGGGGTGAGGCGGAAGGCAGGACGGGCAAGGAATGACGATCGACGAGCGCGCCCAGGTCCCCACCGCCCGACGGATCGTCGTCAAGGTCGGCTCGTCGTCGATCAGCGGCGACAACGCGGGGCAGATCGGCCCGCTCGTCGACGCCCTCGCCGAGGCCCACGGTCGCGGCTCGCAGGTCATCCTGGTGTCCTCCGGCGCGATCGCCACCGGCATCCCGTACCTCTCGCTCGATGGCCGCCCCACCGACCTGGCCACCCAGCAGGCGGCCGCCGCCGTCGGCCAGAACGTGCTCATCTACCGGTACCAGGACAGCCTGGATCGCTACGAGATCGTGGCGGGGCAGGTGCTGCTCACCGCGGGGGACATGGAGAACCCGACCCACCGCAGCAACGCCAAGCGCGCGATGGAGCGGCTGCTCGACCTGCGCATCCTGCCCATCGTCAACGAGAACGACACCGTGGCCACCCACGAGATCCGGTTCGGCGACAACGACCGGCTCGCCGCGCTGGTGGCGCTGCTGGTGGAGGCCGACCTCCTCGTGCTGCTCTCGGATGTGGACGCGCTCTACACGAAGCCTCCGCAGGAGCCCGGCGCCGAGCGCATCCGGCACGTCGGCTGGCAGGACGAGCTCGCCGGCGTCGAGATCGGCTCCACCGGGCTGTCCGGGGTCGGAACCGGGGGAGCGCTGACCAAGGTGTCGGCCGCGCGCCAGGCCGCCGAACGGGGGACGGCCGTCATCCTCACGGCGACGACCCTCGTGGCGGAGGCGCTGCGCGGCGAGACCGTCGGCACCTGGTTCGCGCCGGCGCCGAGCTCGGACGCCGTGGCGGCCCCCGCTCCGGCGCACGACCCCGAGGCCGCGGAGCCCGCCACAGCCTAGACTTGACCCATGTCCTCGACTGTCGCCGCCCCCACTTCGCTCGCCGATCGCCTGAGTGCGGCCAAGGCCGCGTCGCTGCCGCTGGCGACGGCGACAACCGAGCAGAAGAACGCGGCGCTGCGAGCGATCGCCGACGGTGTCGTCGCGGCCGAGCAGAGCATCCTCGCCGCCAACGAGCTCGACCTCGCCAACGGGCGTGAGAACGGGCTCTCCGCCGGCCTTCTCGACAGGCTCACGCTGACCCCGGCCCGGCTGCAGGGCCTCGCGGACGCGGTGCTGGAGGTCGTCGGACTCACCGACCCTGTCGGTCAGGTGGTGCGCGGCAGCGACCTCCCGAACGGCGTGAAGATCGCCCAGACGCGCGTGCCGTTCGGCGTGGTCGGCGCGATCTACGAGGCCAGGCCGAACGTCACCATCGACATCGCGTCGCTCGCGATCAAGAGCGGCAACGCCGTCGTCCTGCGCGGCGGCACCGCGGCGCTCTACACCAACGCCGTGCTCGTGGAAGTCGTCCGCGACGCCCTGGCGAGCGCCGGCCTCCCCGCCGACGCCGCGCAGACCATCGACGAGTTCGGCCGCGACGGAGCCGCCGAGCTGATGCGCGCCCGCGGCCTGGTCGACGTGCTGATCCCGCGGGGGAGCGCGGACCTCATCCAGGCCGTCGTCACGCAGTCGAGCGTCCCGGTGATCGAGACCGGCGCCGGCGTCGTCCACATCGTGCTGGACGAGAGCGCGCGCGAGGACTGGGCGATCGACATCGTCCGCAACGCCAAGGTCCAGCGTCCCAGCGTCTGCAACGCCGTGGAGACCCTGCTGGTGCACCGGAACGCGGCTGCGCGCCTGCTGCCCGCCGTGCTCGGCGCGCTGGCGGAGGCCGGCGTCACCATCCACGCCGACGAGACCGCGCTGGCGTACGCCCCCGGCGGCGTCCCGGTGACGGACGAGGACTACGCGACGGAGCACATGAGCCTCGACATCTCGGTGCGGGTCGTGGACGACCTGGACGCCGCGATCGCCCACATCCGCCGGTACTCCACGCAGCACACCGAGGCGATCGTCACCAACGACCTCGGCAACGCCGACCGCTTCCTCGCGGAGGTCGACTCGGCGGTCGTCATGGTCAACGCCTCCACCCGGTTCACCGACGGCGGCGAGTTCGGCTTCGGCGCGGAGGTCGGCATCTCCACCCAGAAGCTGCACGCGCGCGGCCCGATGGGGCTGCCCGAGCTGACGAGCACCAAGTGGATCGTGCGCGGGTCCGGCCAGATCCGCGGCTGAACGACCGCTAGACTGAGAAACGGCCTCGCGCCACCGCGCCTTCACCACAGCGCCCGAAAGGAACACCACCGATGTCCCAGTTGACGACCATCATCGCCGCGGCCGCCGCGGAGACCCACGTCGACCTGCCCATGCCCACCTGGGCCTACGGCACGATCGCGATCGTCACCTTCCTGGTCCTGCTCGGTGTCATGTTCAGCTTCCGCGACGTGGCCAACCGCCACGCCCACCGCTCGGCGCCCGACGCCGCGTCGCACGCCGCAGCCCCCGGCGCCACCCACCACGGCACCGGTCACCCGACCCAGGGGCACTGAGGCCTCACCGACGCCCACACATGGAGCTGACCGAGAAGAGCCGTCCACGCATCGGCGTGATGGGCGGCACGTTCGATCCGATCCATCACGGCCACCTGGTCGCCGCGAGCGAGGTCGCGCAGTCGTTCGACCTCGACGAGGTGGTCTTCGTGCCCACCGGTCAGCCGTGGCAGAAGGGCGAGGTCACGACCGCCGAGCACCGCTATCTGATGACGGTGATCGCGACGGCCTCCAACCCGCGGTTCACCGTCAGCCGGGTGGACGTCGACCGCGTAGGGCCCACCTACACGATCGACACCCTCCGCGATCTGCGTCGGGAGCGACCGGACGCGGAGTTCTTCTTCATCACCGGCGCCGACGCCATCGCGCAGATCCTGAGCTGGCGTGATTTCGACGAGCTCTGGAAGCTCGCGCACTTCGTTGCTGTGAGTCGCCCGGGACACGACCTCAATATTTCTGGATTGCCGAAACAGGACGTAAGCTTGTTGGAAGTTCCGGCCCTGGCGATCTCGTCCACCGACTGCCGGAGCCGGGTGAGCAGGGGATTCCCCGTCTGGTACCTCGTCCCCGACGGGGTGGTCCAGTACATCTCCAAACATCACTTGTATCGGAGCGTGGAATGACGTCATGGCCTGAACAGCCAGCGGAAGCGAGCCAGCCGCCGCAGACACGGCGACAGGCCAGAGAGAGTGAGCGTACGGCGGCTCGTCAAGCGTCGCGCCGTGCGGGCACCTCCGAGGCGACCCCGGCGGGGGAGATCCCCGAGACGTCGTCGACCCCCGGCACCGACGCTCAGCCCGCGGACGAGGAGCAGGCTCCCGCCATCCCCGCCTCGGCGTTCGCCGAGCCCGGCGTCTCGTCGGGCGGCAGCTTCGACAACCTCCTGTTCAGCGCCCCGAATCGTCCGGCAGCGGACCCCAGCGCCGACGCGTCGTCGTTCGACCTGTTCCGGCAGGCGCCGGACCCGGCCAAGCCCGAGCCTGTCACCCAGCCGATGTCCGTGCTGCCGGGGGCCGCTCCCGTACGCGCGACGTCGCAGCAGATGACCACGGCGCCGTCGACCGCTTCGGACGACGAGTCCGACCCGACCGGCGAGCGCACGCTCACCCGTCGCGAACTGCGGGCGATGCTGCAGGCGCAGGCCGCGAACCAGGCGAACCACTCGCCGGCCATCGCCGAGCCGATCGTCCCCGTGACGTTCACCGATGAGGCGGCCCCGGTCTCCGCGGCGCAGCAGACGGACGCCGCGGTGACGTCCTCTCCGACGTCCGTCTTCACCGGCTTCGGGTCGCAGGCCGCAGCCGCTCCGGCTGCCGCAGCAGCGCCCGCCGAGGCAGAGGACGTCTCCGCCCAGGAGCGCCGTCCCTTCACCCCGCCGACCGGTCACTGGTCGACGGCGGCCGAGCTGGAGGACGGCTCCGAGCCGATCACCTCCCGCAACGTCGGCCATTCGACCGCGGCCACCACGACCAACGCGCTCATCCTCCCGTCGCTGCCGCAGGCGGACGCGACCGGCCCGCTGACCAGCACCGGCGAAATCCTCGTCACCGGCTCGATCGACCTCCCGCGCACGCTCGGAGCGACCGGCGCGCACGACCGCATCGACTCCTCGGACATCGACCGACTCCTCGATAGCGAGGAGAACGAGTTCAACACCTCCGAGGTCGCGCCGGTGCGCGCATCGCGTGCGATCAGCACGCACACGTCGACGCGCGGCGTGATCGCGCCGCCGAAGAAGCGCGGCAACGCCCTCCCCGTCGTTCTCATGGTGACCGCGGGTGTTCTCGCCGTCGGCGTGATCGGCCTGCTGATCGCGGCGTACGTGCTGCACGTCTTCTGATGACCCGCGAACACCTCTGCTCGACCCGCACTCTTTCGAAGGACTCTTTGTGACCGCAACCCCGCACGCCCGGGAAATCCTCCAGCTCGCGGCCGAGGCCGCCGACTCGAAGGGCGGCGTCGATCTGGTGGCGCTCGACGTCTCCGGCCCGCTGCCGCTGACGGACGCCTTCCTCCTGGTCTCCGGCTCGGTCGAGCGCAACGTGATCGCGATCGCCGGCGAGGTGGAGGACCGCCTGAACGACGCGGGCGTCCGCACGCTGCGCCGCGAGGGCAAGTCGGAGGGCCGCTGGATCCTCCTCGACTTCGGAGACCTGGTGGTGCACGTCTTCCACGAGGAGGACCGGATGTACTACGCCCTCGAGCGCCTCTGGAAGGACTGCCCGGTCCTCCCGCTCGAGCTGCCCGTCCACAGCGCGGAGTAGCCACCTGCGCTCACACGCCCGGGCTGCACGGCCGATTTACGTTGCGCAGCACGGGTGTAGTACGCTTGATGAGTTGCCCGGGGGAGCCCGGTCAACGCGAACAAACTGAATACGGGTCTGTGGCGCAGCTGGTAGCGCACCTGCATGGCATGCAGGGGGTCAGGGGTTCGAGTCCCCTCAGATCCACTTCTGGAAGGCCGACTTCCGCGTGATCACGCGAAAGTCGGCCTTTTTGTTTTCCGGCCGCGCCGCCTCATTCTCACGCTGTCAGGCTCAAGTCACGGCGTACGACAACGCGGGCAGGTGAGTCCCGGGCCCGTCAGACGTCGCGGAGCGTCTGCGACGGCAGCACCCCGTAGGCCGCGCGGTAGCGGCTAGAGAACCGGCCCTGGTTGAAGAATCCCCAGGCCGCGCTGACCTGCGCCACGGTCGTCGTGCCGGGGACGCTGGCCACGAGCTCGCGATGGGCTCCGTCCAGCCTGGCCCGGACCAGGTAGGCGCCGGGGCTCGTGCTGAGGTGGTCGCTGAACCCTCGATTAAGAGTCCGGACGCTCGCCCCGACGGCCGCCGCGATGTCGGGCACCGTGATCGGTTGCTGAGCGTTCTGGTCGATGAAGTCGACGGCGCGCCGGATGATGGCCGGCGGCACGGGCAGCGCGGGCTGGTCGAGAGCGTCCCGGAACTGATGGGCGGTGGCCAGGAGCAGGCCCGTCATGAGCGCACTCGTCAGCTGTGCGATGAACAGCCGGTTGCCGGCGAGTCCGTCCGAGCTCTCGAGCGAGGCGAACAGCAGCCGGGCCAGTCGGGCCCATTCCGCGCCGCGGCCGGAGCGGAGGTCCATCAGGTACGGGAATCGGATCTCGCCGACCGGGTCGGTGCCGAGCATCCGGCTGAGCTCGGTCTCCAGCATGGTCCGGGTGAACTTGAGATGGGCGAGCCGGTCGTCCGGCGTGTCCCATCCGGTGGCTTTGAGCTCGCCGACGGGCCCGATGACGGCGGCCGCATCGGGTGACGCGATGAACTCGTCGGCGCCGATGTGGAGTTCGAGCGGTCCGCGCGTCGGCAGGCTGACGCCGTAGGAGCCCTCCAGGCCTCCGAACTCGACCGTCACGCCCGTGCCGAAGCCCACCAGCCCCAGGGTGGCGGATCCGAGCTGGGCGCCGGTCGCCACGTAGGAGAAGCCGGCCGCTCTCCCGGCGGGGAGGATGCGGTGACCGTAGAACATCCGCGATCCGACCTCGACGGCCTCGTCCAGGTCCGTCGTCGAGAAGGTCGGGAGGTGGCTACCGACCGCCACGGGAGTCCATCACGATCATGGCTCCATGCTGGGCGCAGGAGGCGCCGATGAGCTGGAGCTCGCTGGGGAACGATTCCATGCCACCAGTATGCCTCGCCGACCGGTTGCAGGCCCCGCTCACTCGGCCGCGACGGGCGGCACCCGGCGCGCGCCCGTGTGCCGGGACGGCGCCTTCTCCCGTCGCCGTCCGAACACGATCACCGCGACGAGGGCCGCCACGTACGTCGCCACCGCCGCGATGCCCAGCGGAGTCCTGGCCGCGAGCGCGATCGTCCCGGCGACCGGGATGACGCCGACGAAGCTGCCCACCGACGAGACCACGTACGGCAACGGGTCCGCTGTCGCGTTGGCGTCGCCCTTCAGGTGCAGCGTCGTGACGCCGCCCTTCGTGGTGATCTCCGTGATCCGGTGGGTGATGAGGCCCGTGCCGCCGTCCTGCCGCGGGACCGTCACGATGTCCCCCTTCGAGACCGCCGTCGCGGGGACCGTGCGGTAGAAGATCAGCGATCCGACCGGCAGCGTCGGCTCCATCGATCCGGAGATCACGACGACCGGGCGCAGGCCGAACACCGCGCAGACGGCGACCGTCACGATCGCGATCACGCCGAGGATGGCCGAGAACGTGAGCAGGGCGGAGCCGAGCCAGTGCCACAGCGAGCGACGGGGACGCTCACGACGTCGAGGCGCCATCGAACTCCACCTCCAATGCGGTCGCACCGAAGTTGTAGGCGACGGTGGCCGACGTGTCCGGGTAGTACAGACTGATCGCGAGGTCGTGCCGGCTGCCGGCGTTCCCGGCCGCCCACGTGCTCCCGTCGCTGAGCGCGGGCCCTCCGCGCGGTGCGAGCCGGCCGATCACGCCCGAGGCGTTCGCCACGGGGACGCCCTGGGTGGGGTCCGTCGCGCTGCCGCCCACCAGGACCTGCCCGGTCGTCGTGTCCACGACGGTGACGAGGATGAACCAGGTGATGTTGGGGCTGCTGCCCGATTCGCCGTACCCGTCCGGATCCGACGGCTTGACGGCGACCGTCACGGCCGCGGCGAGGTCGGGGGAGTTGTTCGCGACGCCGAGGTTCATCGTGATCGTGCGGCCGGGGACGAAACTGTCGTCCCCGGGGATCGGCACCGTAACGCCCTGGCCCGGGAGCGCCTGGGCGACCTGCTCGCCGGGGAGGACGGAGACGATGTCGAAGGGCTCGGAGCCGACGCCGTCCGGGCCGATGTTCAGCATGGACGCGTCCGTGAAGGCGCTCATGGTCTGTCCGGCCGTGAGCAGCGTGGCGGTCACCACCAGCGTGCCGGCGGCGACGGTGGCCAGAGCGATCCGTCTCCTCGTCGTCTTCCTGTGCTTCATCACGCCCCCGGTGGAATCATGGTCGTCAGCCCCTGGACAGCGTTCGTCGGGGCGGTGTTCGCCGCCCAGCTGTTGATGATGGACGAGTACGTGTTGTTGTTCCCGCCCGCGGTCCCTCCGCCCCAATTGACGTAGGAGCCGTCGGCGTTCAACGCCGTGCCGGAGTAGCCGAATGCGCCGATCGCGGTGACCGTGCTGCCGAGCGGGAGGATCTGCGCGGGGGCGACGATGTTCGTCGTCGACGGTGTTCCGAGGGTCGGGTCCGGCCCCCGGCCGAACGAATAGCGGCCGAACATGTAGACCTGACCGGATTGGCCGAGCACCTGCACGTAGTCCTGGCTGGGTGCGACCGCTTCGACGGGATCGTTGTTCGGCATGGTCAGCGCCAATGGCTGGGCGCTGACGGCACCCGAGACGTACGGCCGACCGGTGCCCTGGTTGCTCGCGTCGCCCCAGGTCACCAGGTGACCGCCGTCCAACACGAGCTGGTTGCCGAAGTAGTGGCCGGTGAGAGACCTGATCGTGCAGGTGTCGGCGGCCGAGCCCATGACGACGCCGACGGTGTCGCACCCGGACTGCGCGAACGGCGACAGGTTCGTCGATCGGAACGGGGCGTTGCGGTTCGTGCCCAGGTTGTCCCCGGACGGGTCGGACGCGTAGGACGATCCCGCGTTCGCCCAGCCCCACCAGAACACACCCGTGGTCGAGTCGTTGACATCGAAGTCGCCGCGGATCGCCCAGCCGTTCCACATCCCGGCGCCGATGCTGTGCACGCCCGACATGATCAGCGACGGCGTCGGCGAGGACGCGGTCGGCGTGCCCTGGCCGGTGATCCCGCGGCCCTGCGGATTGCCCCAGGTGTAGAGGTCTCCAGTGCTGGTGAGCGCCATGAAGACGCCGGACGACGAGCGCAGGTCCACGACGGCGCCGGGGATGGAGACCGGACCGGGCTGCGTGTACGGGATCGGCGAGCTCGGCCTGCCCATCACATTGTTCGTGCTGCTGCCGCCCCAGGTGTAGACCACGCCGTCGTCGGACAGTGCGGCCAGCCCGGTGTAGTTGATGTCGGTGGGGTAGTAGTCGTCGAGGCTCGTCCCCGCGACCCGCACGATGTAGCGGTGATTCGCTCCGGTGTAGCCGTCGTTGGGGAGGATGACGGGTGTCGGCGGCGCGGTCGACGGGACGGTCAGCGTCCCGTTCCCGGCGAGCCCGTTGCCGCGGAAGCCCCACACCCAGAGCGTGCCGTCGTCCTGGAGCGCGGTCGCGGTGTTGGCGAGATAGGTGTTCGTCGGCGTCATCCGCGTCGACGCGGTGAGCAGCGGCGACTGGTCCGCCGAGGTCTGCGCCTGAGCGGTGTCCCGGTAGGCGGCGGCCGTGGTCGGCACGAGGGCGAGTGTGGCGAACGCGACGGCGACGAGGCCGGCGAGACGGCTGACGCGAGGTCCTGTGCGTGTCCGCACCGGACGTCTCCGTTCCGCTGGACCGTTCGATGGGCGCTTCATAGCTGTTCACCGGCCTTTCGACGGCGGAGTCGGAGCAGGACGCCCGCGACGATGAGTGCGAGCGGGACGCCGACGCCGATCACCGTGAGCCCGGTGTCGGCGAGCGGAGGAGTCGGGGCCGGGGCGGCCTCCATCGAGCTCAGCCGGAGTGTGAACTGTGCGCTCAGCCCCAGGTACTCGTTGCCCGCGGCCGAGCTGAGGACCACGTCGCCCGAGACGGTCGTGACGCCTCCGCCCGCGACGGTCCCGAGTGGTACGGCGTCGCCTCCGATCAGCCGGCGCAGCGGGGTCTGCGGGATCACGGTCACTCCGTCGACCCGCACGCTGACCTGCAGCGCGTCGTCGATCCCGGAGGCGCCGCCGGTGACGTCCAGCACCGCGAGGGAGACCGTCGACGGGGAGGACGCGGGGTTCTGCACCGTGGTCGACCACTCGCTCTGGTGGCCCGGCCCCGGCATCTGCACGGTCACGAGCTGCGTGGCCCCTGGTTGCCCGGCGGCCGGCACGGCGGCGGCCGGCAGCGCGCCGGACAGGCTGAGCAGCGCGACGGCGGCGACGATGACGGCCCGCCTCACGAGGTGCTCCCGTCGAAGCGGACGCCGAGCACGAGGGTCCGGTTGAAGACGTAGGGGTTCCCGATCGCGTGCGGCACGGACACCTGAACCTCGATGGTCTTGGGCACCGACTGGGTCCAGCCCGTGACGAACGGCGGGGACGCGTTGATCGCGGCGGAGGTGGACGCGGTCGCGACAGGCGTCCCGTCGACCGTGATCGTGTAGAGCGCGTAGTCGTACGGGTCGGCGCCTGGACCTGTCCCGCCGGGGTCGCTCGGCCTGCTGCCGGGGTAGGCGTTGTAGAGCGTGATCCGGACAGGTCCGGTGGCCGGGGTCGTCGTGACGACCTGCATGTCCACCGTCGCGGCCGACGCGAGCGTGATGGCACCGCTTCCCGAGCTGTCGAGCGCGAACGGCGTGGGATTGCCCTCCTGGACAGCCCCTGCCGAGTCGAGGAACGCGATGTTGTAGCCGCCTCCGATTGCGCCGTTCGTCCCGAGCTGGGGAACCGACTGATCGGTGAACGCGGCGGAGGTGGTGCCGATCGCCGAGGCGCAGAGGACGACGCTGAGGCCCAGGAGGCCGGTCGCGGCCACCGCGCCGCGGCGGGGTCGGGTGGCCGTCGAGCGGACCCGCCGCCCGGTCACAGGCTCGCCCCCGTGAACATGAGCTGGATGGGGGTCGTCGAGCCGTTCACCGACGCCGGCGCGTCGGCCGGGAGGGTGACCTCGACGTCCAGCACCCGATCGCCGCCGGGCGCTGTGGCCCCGGTGAGCGGGATGTCCGCCGCCCCGGTGGGCGGTACTGCGGCCGCGTACACGTGGCCTCCTTCGGAGATGGTGAAGCGCAGCTCGGGGAACAGCGTGTTGGGGGACGCCGGGTCGACCAGGTGGACGCTGATCGCTCCGGCGAGTCGCGGACTGTTGTTGCGGACGGCCACCCGGGCCTGGACGGCCGAACCGGGTTCGAGCACAGTGGCCGGCAGCGCGACCACGACCGGGTCGGGGCGGCCCTGCTGCCATTCGGCGGCGGTCGGCGCCCAGCCGGGCAGGTCGCTGCCCGCCACCTGCAGATCGAAGGTGTTGTCGGTTCCGTCCAGTGCGACGGTGACGTCGGTCCAGTTCACGGTGCTGGCGGCGGTGACGGCGATCGCCGAGGCGACGCAGACTCCCACCAGCGACAGTGCAGGACGACGCCACCGACGCGCCGGCATGGTGGATGAGGGCATCAGGTCAGGGAGTCGAGGTGCCGTTGAACTGAGCCTGGATGTATGCCTTGGATCCGTTCAGGTCGTTGTCGGTGTAGGTGGACCCCGACTCCGCCTGGGTGAGCAGCCGCACCTCGATCGTGACATCCGACTGCTCGCCGGCGGCCAGGCCGTTGAGCGCGAGCGTGCTGAGCTGGGCGTACGTCTGGTCGGTCACACTGATCGGCGTCGCCCCCAGGGAGGTCGCCGGCTGCGTGATCGTGAACCGCAGGCTGGCCAGGTAGTTCGGATCGGTGATGTCCGTGGCGGTGTCCGGGAGCTGCATGAGTCCGAGCGACAGCGTCGAGTTCAGCGTCGCCGAGGCGTTCCTGACCGGGATGTCGACGGAGATCGGCGTGCTCCCGGGGAAGAGCGTGTTCGCTCCGACCAGCTCGATCGGCGCGCCGGCCGGGGTGTCGGCCTCCTGCCACGAGCCGGGGATCTGCGCTCCGGTGACGGGGTCCGTGTCGACCACCTGGATGTTGTACTGATCGGCGCCGATCCCGTTCGCCCCGAGGTTCAGGTTCGCGAAATCGGTGAAGGCGGCGGCCGTGACCCCGGCCGCGATGGCGACGACGGCGCCGAGGCCGATCACCGCCTTGGTTCTCCTGGACATTCCGCGCTTCTCGGGCGCGGCGGCTTGCTGCGTCATTGCTCTCCCTTGGTGTGTCTCGGACGGCCTCGCGGTCGTCAGGGACGTGACGGTAGCACCGCGTCTTTTCGGTGCTCCGGCGCGGAAATACGGGATTCTTCGGGGATGGGACGGGCCGCGATCACCAGCGGGAGGCGCGGGAATCGTCTGGGCTTTCACCCTCGCGAGCCCGGGCGTGTCGGCGGCATACCGCGTGCCCTCGCCTCGCCGGAAAGCGGCCATCGCTTAGGATTCACCCATTCCGTTCTCTTCGAACCGCACCGGGGGATCCGCATGACCGACCTGCCTCGCCGTCAGCAGCGTGCCCGCGGGCCCGCGCCGGTGCGGCACGGCAGGCTGCCGCGGCGGAGGCTGGTCGCGTCCGTCCTCAAGCTGCTCGCGGGCGTCGTCGCGGTGGTCGTGGTCAGCAGCTTCTCGGTGGCGGCGTACGCGGTGTGGGATGTCGCGCGCTCGGTGAAGCACGGCGTCACCCTCGTCACGCTGCCCGGGCACACGGCAATCCCGCAGGACATCCCGAATGTGGGGGCCATCCCGGGCGGCGTGAACCTGCTGCTGGCGGGCACCGACACCCGCAGCGGTCTCGGCGGTGTCTACAACTCCGCCGCGGAGCAGGACGCCAGCACAGGCGAGGGCAACAACGACGTCACGATGCTGCTGCACATCGCGCAGGACCACAAGAGCATGATGGTGGTCAGCTTCCCGCGCGACCTCATGGTGCGCATCCCGACCTGCCCGACACCGGACGGCAAGGACACGGTGAGCGGGTCGTCCTACGCGCAGTTCAACACCACGCTGTCGCGCGGCGGGCTCGCCTGCGTGGTGCTGACGGTCGAGAAGCTCACCGGTGTGACCATCCCGTTCGGAGCGGTGATCAACTTCGACGGCGTGAGCGCGATGTCCACGGCCGTCGGCGGCGTGACGGTCTGCCTGGCGACGAAGGTGAAGGACAACTACACCAACCCGCCGCTCAACCTCCCGGCGGGGGAGAGCACGCTCGTAGGGGACCAGGCGCTCTCGTTCCTGCGCAGCCGGCACGGCGTCGGAGACGGCAGCGACCTCGGCCGCATCTCCAACCAGCAGGTCTTCCTCTCCGCGCTCGCGCGCAAGATCGTCAGCGGGGGAGTGCTCGGCAACCCGGTGCAGCTCTACGCGCTCGCCAAGGCCGCCGTGCAGAACGTCACGCCGTCCGAGACGCTCACCAACCCGACGACGCTGGTGGAGATCGCGCTCGCGCTCAAGGACACCGGGCTGCAGAACATGGTCTTCCTGCAGTATCCGGCCGTGTCCGATCCGCAGAACGTCAACCGCGTCATCCCGGACGAGGAGGCCTCCACCGCGGTGAACAACGCGCTGGTCAACGACCAGCCGGTGACCCTGACCGGCTCGACCGGGCGCGCTGCGGAGGACCCGAGCGCGACGGCGACGCCGACGCCCACCGCGACGGAGACTCCGGCCGCGCCGGCCGCGCCTGCGACGCCGACCGGCACCGGGACGCCCGCGCCGACGAACTCGTCCGGCTCGGTCGATCTGCCCTCCAATGTCACCGGTCAGACGGCCGCGCAGCAGACCTGCACGAAGGGCAACAACTAGTCACACGGTCGGCGGCGTGACCAGGAAGTGCCAGCCGATCCACCACCAGAACAGCAGGATGGTGACCCGCGCCGCCCGGTCGGCCATCACGCGGTCGAGGAGGCTGCCGAGCGGGGCGATCCGGTCGGGGCGGCGCCGGGACTGGACGACGAGCGCCACGATCAGGAGGCCGCACAGCACGAAGCCGCCGATGGTGACCCACCTCATGACCGCCTCCCGTTCATGACCGCCTCCCGTTCATGCCGGCCTCCCGCGCTGAAGCAGCGCGTACCCGCCGAGCAGCCAGCACGCGACCAGCAGCACCCGCGCCGGCGGCCAGGCCAGCAGCGGGTCGATCAGGTCGGAGAGCGCCGGGTAGGCGGTCGTGCTCCCCGAGAGGTCGCGGCCGAGGAAGAACACGCCGATCTCCCACACGCAACCGGCGACGATGACGATCGACCACAGGACGGCCGCGCGGCGCAGGGCCGATCCGGGCGGCCCGGAGTCCGCTCGGGCTCGGTCGGCCCAGGCCACCGGCAGCAGCAGCACGCCGAGCCCGACGACGATCGCCGTGTCCGCCGGGCTGTAGAGCGGGGTGAAGCCGAGAGTCAGGGAGGCGACCGCGATCAGCGTCCCGGCGAGGACGCGGCGGGAGACGGTGTCACGGCCCGCGGGCATCCGGAGCGGGACGCGCAGCCATCCGAGCGCGTCGAGCGTGAGCACCACCGCACCGGAGACGTAGATCGCGGCGTCCACGGGCGCTCCGCGCACGGCGTGGAAGACGGCCGTGATCACGAGCACGCCGATCCAGCCGACCTGCATGATCGCGGTCGGGGTCGGTCGGCGCCGGCCGGAGGATCGCTCGGAGTGCGACAGCTCTGACACGAGGCAAACCGTACGCCCGGCGCGCGTGCTTGCGCGATCAGCACGCCGGGACGTTGAATGAGCACATGGCCACCGAGAAGATGACGTCCCTGCAGCTGCGTGTGCTGCTGATCGCGATCCTGGCCAGCTTCGTCGCGTTCCTCGACGGGGCCGTCATCAACGTGGCGCTGCCCGCGATCGACCGGGAGCTCGGCGGCGGCCTGCCGCTGCAGCAGTGGGTGGTCGACGCCTACCTGGTCACGCTCGGCTCGTTGATCCTGATCGCCGGGTCGCTCTCGGACGTGTTCGGGCGCAAGCGCATCCTGTACGTCGGGCTGATCGGGTTCGGGATCACGTCGCTGCTGTGCGCGTTCGCGCCGACCGGGGTGTTCCTGGTGCTGTCGCGGGCCCTCCAGGGTGTGGCGGGGGCGTTGCTCGTCCCCTCCTCGCTGGCCATCATCATCTCCCGGTTCGAGGGGCCCGCCCAGGCCAAGGCGATCGGGCGCTGGACGGCGTGGACCGGCATCGCCATGATCGCGGGCCCCGTGGTCGGCGGGTTCTTCGTCGACGCGCTGTCCTGGCGCTGGGTGTTCGTCATCAACGTGGTCCCGATCGCGGTGACGCTCGTGCTGATGTGGACGCTCGGCGACACCGACAAGGGGATGGGCGGCCGCGTCGACATCATCGGTGCGGTGCTCGGGTCGGTCGGTCTGGCCGGGACGGTGTTCGCGCTGATCGAGCAGGGCACCTACGGCTGGGGGAGCCCGCGGGTCTGGATCCCGTTCGTGGTCGGAGTGCTGTCGCTCGTCGCCTTCTTCATCGTCGAGACGCGGGTGAAGCAGCCGATGCTGCCGCTCGGCCTGTTCTCGGTGCACAACTTCTGGGTGGGCAACCTGGCCACGGCGTTCGTCTACGGCGCGCTGTCCTTCGGGCCGCTCATGGTGACGCTGTTCCTGCAGCAGGTCGCCGGGTTCTCGGCGTTCGTCGCGGGCTTCGTGTTCATCCCGTCGACGCTCTGCATGCTGCTGCTGTCCAGCTACTTCGGCGGCCTGGCCGGGAAGTACGGCCCCCGGTTCTTCATGGCCGCAGGCCCGATCGTCGCCTCGGCCGGCTTCCTCTGGCTGCTGATGGTCGGGACCGACGTGAACTACTGGTTCGAGCTGCTGCCCGCTGTCCTGCTGTTCGGCGTCGGGCTCTCGATGACGGTCGCGCCGCTGACCAGCGCGATCCTCGGCTCCATCCACCCGGGCCAGGCGGGCATCGGCTCCGCGGTCAACAACGCGGTCGCCCGCATCGCCGGCCTGTTGACGGTCGCGATGGCCGGTTTCGTGATCGGCGAGAAGCTGGACGTGGACGGGATGCACCGGGCGATGCTCGCGACGGCGGGCCTGCTCATCGTCGGCGGCGTGGTGTCGGCCATCGGCATCCGCAACCACGAGCCGGCCGCCGCGCCGATCGCGGTCGCGGCGGAGAAGCCTCCCGCTATCCCGAAGTGATCGACTGGCCGGCCAGGGCCAGCATCGCCACGTCGACGAGCGCGCAGGTCATGATGAGCTGCATGAGCAGCCGGGTCGGGCTGCGCCGCAGCAGCAGCACGACGCCCGCGACGACCGCCGCCAGCCCGATCACGAGGCCGACGAGGAGCAGCGGGCGCACCGGGAACCCGGGGCCGAATGTGATCAGCACGGTCGCCACCCCGAGGCAGCCGAACGCCAGCAGGCCACTGGCCCGCGCGCCGAGGCGGTGCGGAAGGCCGCGGATGCCGGTGCGGGCGTCGTCGGCGAGGTCGGGCAGCACGTTGGTGACGTGCGCCGCGACGCCGAGCAGCGCGCCGGCCGCGAGGACCCAGGGCGCCGGCCACGCCGGCTGCTCCTGACCGAGAGTCGCGATGGCGGGCAGGAGCCCGAAGCTCACCGCGAACGGGACGAAGGAGGCGGCGGTCGACTTGAGCCCCAGGTTGTACGCCCAGCCGCCCGAAATCGCGACCGCGTGCGCGATCAGCGCGCCGGCGCCGAGGAAGGCGGTGACGGCCAGGGAGAGGGCGAGCGCGACGAACGCTGACGCGCGCACGAGGCCGAGCGGGACGTCGCCGCGGGCCGCGGGCTTGTCCGCCCGCGCGACCTCCCGGTCCCTGGTGGCGTCGAGCCAGTCGTTGGACCAGCCGATCGAGAGCTGGCCGAGCAGGATCGCGAGCGCCAGGACGGCGAGCCGTCCGGGCGGGTAGCCGAGGCCGACGCCGAGGCCGACGGCGACGACCGTCACCACCGCGGTGGGCCCGGGGTGGCTGGCGAGCAGCAGCGAGATCGGCTTGGACGCCATTCCGCCATCGTAGGGCGCGTCACTGCGGGAGAGCGACGGCATGGCCGGGACTCGCGACAGGAGCACCAGTGCAAGCGATTTGCGTTGATCTGCAAGAGTTTGCGTACACTATCCCCATGTCGAAACGTCTGGCGGAAGTGGCGCGCAAGGTCGGAGTGAGCGAGGCGACGGTGAGCCGCGTGCTCAACGACAAGCCGGGCGTCTCCGACGCGACCCGGCAGGCGGTGCTGACCGCACTGGACGTGCTCGGCTACGAACGTCCGAGCAAGCTGCGCGGGGAGCGGGCGCGCCTGGTCGGGCTGGTGCTTCCCGAGCTGCAGAACCCGATCTTCCCGGCCTTCGCCGAGATCATCGGCGGCGCGCTCGCACAGAACGGCTACACCCCGGTGCTCTGCATGCAGACGGCAGGTGGCATCTCCGAGGCCGACTACGTCGAGCTGCTGCTGCAGCAGCAGGTGTCCGGCGTCATCTTCGTCGGCGGCGCCTACGCACAGCAGGACGCGTCGCACGAGCACTACTCGCGGCTCACCGAGCTGCACCTCCCGACGGTGCTGGTCAACGCGCCGGTCGACGCGCTGCACTTCGCCACGGTCTCCTGCGACGACTCCGTGGCCACGGCGCAAGCTCTCGGCCACCTGCGCTCGCTCGGCCACGAGCGGATCGGGCTGTTGCTCGGGCCGCGCGACCACGTCCCGTCGCAGCGCAAGCTCGCCGCCGCCCGGCGCATCTTCGCCGAGACCGGCCACGAGCTCGACGAGGAGCTGGTGGTGCATTCGCTGTACTCGCTGGAGGCGGGACAGGCGGCGGCCGCCCGGCTCCTGAAGGCCGGGGTGACGGCGATCGTGTGCGCGAGTGACCCGATGGCGCTCGGCGCGATCCGCGCCGTCCGGCGGGCCGGGCTGAGCGTGCCGCGCGACGTGTCGATCGTGGGCTACGACGACTCCGCGCTGATGAACAGCACGGAGCCTCCGCTGACCACCATCCGGCAGCCGATCGAGCCGATGGGCCGAACCGTCATCGAGCTCCTGCTCCGCCAGATCTCGAGCGACTCCGCCCTGCGCGACGAGCTGCTGTTCGAGCCGGAGCTGGTCGTGCGCGGGTCGACCGGACCGGCTGCGCACACGGTCTCGTAGCGCAATTCAGCGCAAAAGTACGCAAACAAATTACGTTCTGTTGAGTTCTTGCGTCATTCTGTCGCTATAGCTACATTCGGTGAGCAACGCGGCCCGCCCGGGCCGACTTCCGAAGCGAAGGGCTCACTGTGGACCTCTCCGTGCTGGCCGCGACGGCTGCGCATCCCTCACCGCCGGCCGACGATCCGGCGTGGTGGCGCAGCGCGGTCATCTACCAGATCTACCCGCGGAGCTTCGCCGACGGGAACGGGGACGGCGTCGGCGACCTGGCCGGAGTGCGGCAGCACCTCGGTTACCTGCGCGACCTCGGGGTCGACGCGATCTGGTTCACTCCCTGGTACGACTCGCCCCTCGCCGACGGAGGCTACGATGTCGCGGACTACCGCCGGATCAACCCCGCGTTCGGCGACCTGGCCGAGGCGGAGGCGCTGATCCGGGAGGCGCTGGAGCTCGGCATCCGCACCATCATCGACATCGTCCCCAACCACGTCTCCGACCGGCACCCGTGGTTCCAGGCGGCGCTGGCGGCCGGCCCCGGCTCGCCCGAGCGCGAGCGGTTCTGGTTCCGGCCCGGCCGCGGCGAGCGCGGCGACGGGCTGCCGACCGGCTGGGTGTCGAACTTCTCCGGCGACACCTGGACCCGCACGGCGAATCCCGACGGCACGCCGGGGGAGTGGTACCTGCACCTGTTCAGCCAGCAGCAGCCCGACCTCAACTGGAACCACCCGGACGTCCGGCGCGAGCACGAGGACATCCTGCGGTTCTGGTTCGACCGCGGCGTCGCCGGCGTCCGGATCGACTCGGCCGCCCTCCTGGTCAAGGATGCGGCGTTGCCGGAGGTGCCGGAGGCGCCCGGCCCTGGCGAGCACCCGAACCAGGACCGCGACGAGCTGCACGACATCTACCGCGGCTGGCGGGAGCTCGCCGACTCCTACGAGGGCACGCGGGTGCTCGTGGGGGAGCTCTGGCTGCCCGATATCGACCGGTTCGCGAAGTACCTGCGTCCGGACGAGCTGCACACGGCCTTCAACTTCGACTTCCTCGCCCGGCCGTGGGACGCCGACGAGCTGCGGGCGTCCATCGACCAGACCCTGGCGGCGCACGCTCCGGTCGGCGCGCCGAGCACCTGGGTGCTCTCCAACCACGACGTGACCAGGCCGGTGACCCGCTACGGGCGGGAGGACAGCTCCTTCGCCTTCGCGACGAAGCGCAGCGGGACCCCCACCGATCTCGAGCTCGGCCGTCGCCGCTCCCGCGCGGCCGCCCTCCTGACCGCCGCGCTGCCCGGCTCGCTGTACCTGTACCAGGGCGACGAGCTCGGCCTCCCCGAGGTGGAAGACCTGCCCGCCGACCGCATCGAGGACCCGATGCACTTCCGCTCCGGCGGCGTCGATCCAGGGCGGGACGGCTGCCGCGTGCCGCTGCCCTGGCGCGGTACGGCCGCTCCGTTCGGCTTCAGCCCGGACGGCGCGAGCGCAGAGCCGTGGCTCCCGCAGCCGTCGGGCTGGGCCGCGCTCACGGTCCAGGCGCAGCAGAGCGACCCGGCGTCGATGCTCTGGCTGTACACGCAGGCCCTGCGCATCCGGCGCGCTGAACCCGGCCTCGGCGACGGGCCCCTCACCTGGATCCCGGCGCCGGAGGGCGTGCTCGCGTTCGCCCGCGGCGACGCCTTCCTCAGCGTCACCAACCTCTCGGCGGCCCCGGTCGCGCTGCCCGCGCACGCCGCCATCCTGCTCAGCAGCAGCCCGCTCGACGGCGGGATGCTGCCTCCCGACTCCACGGCGTGGCTTCGAACACAGCACTGAGCCGCCGGAGACACCTCACCACACCCACTGAAAGGACAGTTACGACAATGAAGTCACCAAGGACGATCGCGGCCGTCGCCGCGGTCACCATCGCCGGGGTGGGGCTCCTGGCCGGATGCTCGTCATCCGGCTCGGACTCCAGCGACGGCAAGGTCCACATCACCGTCGCGAGCCTCATCCCCGGCAGCGACAAGGCTGCGTTCAAAGCCTTCGACGACCGGGTCAAGGAGTTCGAGAAGGCCAACCCGAACATCGTGCTCAAGTCCGAGGAGTACCAGTGGACCGGGCCGACGTTCGCGACGCAGCTCGCGGGCGGAACGCTGCCTGACGTGTTCAACGTCCCGTTCACCGACTCGCAGTCGCTGCTGCAGGCCGGCCAGCTCGCCGACATCACCGCCGAGGTGAACAAGCTGCCGTACGCGAGCAAGTTCAACGAGAACGTGCTCGCGGTCGCCAAGAGCGGGGACAAGATCTACGGGATCCCCTACGGCCCGTACGCGATGGGGCTGTCGTACAACCGCGACATCTTCCAGAAGGCCGGGCTGGACCCGAACAAGCCGCCGACGACCTGGGACGAGGTCCGCGCGGACGCCAAGATCATCTCCGAGAAGGTGCCGGGCGTCGCGGGCTACATGCAGATGACGCAGGGCAACACCGGCGGCTGGGAGCTCACCACCACGACGTACGCGCGCGGTGGCCGGATGGAGACCGTCGAGAACGGCAAGACGAAGGTCACCGCCGACAACCCGGTCACCAAGGACGCGCTGCAGTGGCTGCACGACCTGCGCTGGAGCGACAACTCGGTCGGCAGCAACTTCCTGCTCGACTGGAGCGGCATCAACCAGGCGTTCGGCGCGGGCCAGATCGCGATGTACCCGTCGGGCTCCGACGTGCTCACCGCCCTGGTGCAGCAGAACCACGTCGACCCGAAGAGCTACGGCCTCACGATGCTGCCCGTCGACACCAGCGACAAGAACGCGGGCGTGCTCGTCGGGGGCAACGTCGCGGCGGTCAGCCCGAAGTCGTCGCAGGCGCAGAAGGACGCCGCTGTGAAGTGGATCGACTTCTACTACATGCAGAAGCTCCTCAACCAGGACCAGGCCGTCGCCGACGCGAAGGTCCTGGCCAAGTCGGGCCAGCCGGTCGGTGTGCCGACGCTGCCGGTCTTCGACAAGGCCACCTACGACCAGAACATGCAGTGGATCAAGGACGAGGTGAACATCCCGCTCGACAACGTGGCGCCGTTCACCGACAAGATCTTCGACGCCAACCTGGTCCCGGAGCCGAACAAGCACACGCAGGAGCTGTACGGCGCGCTCGACTCGGTCGTGCAGGCCGTGCTGACGGACAAGAACGCGAACATCGACCAGCTCCTCAGCACGGTTGACAGCAACATCCAGAAGCTCGTCGACGCCGACAAGTAACGGCGCCGCCGGGACACCTCACCACGACGCCGGCGGGATGCGCGCACCACGCATCCCGCCGGCACCCCTGCACAGAAAGCCCCCCATGACTGCGATCGACAGACCCAGCTCCGTCCGCCGGAGGAGCCCCCTCACCTGGGTGCGCGGCGGCGGCCTCAGCACCCTGCTCTTCCTGACCCCGATGCTCGTCATCTTCGGCGTCTTCTCCTGGTGGCCCATCGTCCGCAGTGTGGTGATGAGCTTCCAGCACACCAACCTCGTCTCGCCGCCGACCTGGGTGGGCTGGGACAACTTCGTCCAGGTGGTGAACGACCCGCTGTTCTGGACGGCGGTCGGCAACACCGCCTGGTTCGCCCTCCTCGCGCTCATCCTCGGCTACCCGGTGCCGCTGGTCGCGGCCGTGCTGATGAGCGAGGTCAAGCGGGCGAAGGGCCTCTACAGCGCGCTGGCCTACCTGCCGGTGGTGGTGCCGCCGGTGGTCGCCGTGCTGCTCTGGAAGTTCTTCTACGACGCGCGGCCGGACGGCGTGTTCAACACGATCCTCGGCTGGGTCGGCATCCCGCCGCAGCCGTGGATCCAGTCGGCCACGCAGGCCATGCCCTCCCTCGTCGTCGAGGCCACCTGGGCGGCAGCGGGCGGCACCATCATCATCTACCTGGCCGCGATCACCGGCGTCGCTCCCGAGCTCTACGACGCAGCGGAGGTGGACGGCGCCGGGATCTGGCAGAAGATCTGGCACGTCACGCTGCCGCAGCTCCGCGCCGTCCTGCTCATCACCCTCATCCTGCAGATCATCGGCACAGCGCAGGTCTTCCTGGAGCCCTTCCTGTTCACGGGAGGCGGCCCGGTGAACTCGACGGTCACGATCCTGCTGCTGATCTACCGGTACGCGTTCCAGAACTCGCTCGGCGGCGACTACGGCGCCGCGACCGCGCTGAGCCTGATGCTCGCGGCGTTCCTGGCCGTGCTGTCGCTCGTCTACTTCCGTCTCACCAAGTCCTGGAGCCAGAATTGACCACCTCGACCCAGCTCCCGCCCGAAGTCCGGAAGGTCGTCACCGACGTCGTGGAGGACGGCGACCGCATCGAGCCGCGCCGCCGCCGCCCGCGGCGCCGGCGTGGCCAGGACTCCGCAGACCGCGGAATCCTCTCGATCTCCGACCGGCGCAAGCGGGGAGTGCGCTGGGGCAGCAGGAGCGTCAACACCGTTCTGCTGATCGTGCTGCTGATCGTCGGGCTCGGCCCGCTGCTCTGGCTGGCGAAATCGGCGATCACCCCGACCCAGGACACGCTGGCCACGCCGATGGCGCTCTGGCCGCACGGCGTCGACTGGGCCAACCTCTCGACGGCGTGGTCGACGGTGCACATCGACGTGCAGTTCATGAACACGATCTGGGTCGCGGCAGGCTCCTGGGCCATGCAGGTGCTCGTGGCGACGACCGGCGGCTACGCCCTGAGCGTCCTGCGGCCGAAGTACGGCGCGGTGCTCTATGGACTCATTCTCTGCACGCTGTTCGTGCCGTCCGTGGTGCTGCTCGTACCGCTCTACCTGACCATCCTCGACCCGCCGCTGCTCGGCCAGTCGCTGATCAACAGGTTCTGGGCGGTGTGGCTGCCCGCGGGAGCCAGCGCGTTCAACCTCGTGCTGGTGAAGCGGTTCTTCGACAACCTGCCGCGCGAGGTGTTCGAGGCGGCGCGGACCGACGGCGCCGGACCGTTCCGGCTGTTCTGGTCGATCGTGCTGCCGATGTCGAAGCCCATCCTCGGCGTCGTGTCGGTGTTCGCGATCATCGCGGCGTGGAAGGACTACCTCTGGCCGCTGCTCGTGCTGCGCGACCCGGGCATCCAGCCGCTGTCGGTGCGGTTGCCCACGCTGCAGGCGGCGATCGAGCTCGACGTGTACCTGGCGGCGCTGGCGATCTCCACGCTCATCCCGATCGTGCTGTTCCTGGTGTTCCAGGGGCTGTTCCTGCGCTCGGCCGGGCTCGGAGGGGCCGTCAAGGGCTGAGGGTTACCATCGGGTGATGCGCCGCGCCCGAGGGACGACGGCCGCCGCCCTCCTGGTGCTCGCGACGACGCTGCTCGTGTCGACATTGGGTGGATGCGCGGCCAGCGGTTCGGCGCACCCTCGTGAGGCCGCTCCGACCCCGTCGGCCACAGCGTCGGCGACGATCGACCCGGTTCAGGGCTACGCGGACGAGCGCCTCCGGAACCTGACGCTCCGCCAGAAGGTGGCGAGCCTGTTCATGCTGCACGCACCGGGCACCGATCCGGCCGCGCTGCGCCAGTTCGTCGACCGCTACGGGCTGGGCGGCGTCATCCTGATGCCGGACAACATCCCCGCCACGCCTCAGGCGCTGGCGGCCGAGACCGCGGCGACCCGGGCCTCCGATCCCGGCCTGCCCCCGCTACTCGGGATCGACGAGGAGGGCGGCGACGTCACCCGGCTGCCCTGGGACCGCCTGCCCGGCGCCGAGGCGCTGCGCGCGCTCCCGCCGGCGGCGACCCAGCAGGCGTTCGCGCAGCGCGCAGCGCTCCTGAAGCAGGCCGGCGTGAACCTCAACTTCGGGACCATCGCCGATGTGACGGCCGACCCGTACTCGTTCATCGCCGACCGCATCCTCGGGACCGATCCGGCCTCCGCGGCCGCACGCGTCGCCGCGTCGGTGACGGGGGAGCGGGGGACGGTGCTCAGCACGCTCAAGCACTTCCCCGGCCACGGCGAGACGGACGCCGACTCGCACCGCACCGTCCCGACCGCCGCCGCCGACCACGCCCGCTGGGCCGCGCAGGACGCGCCGACCTTCCGCGCGGGCATCGCGGCGGGCGCGGAGGTGGTGATGTTCGGCCACCTCGCCTACAGCGGGGTGGACGCGGCGCCGGCTTCCCTGTCGCCCGCCTGGCACCGGATACTCACGGACGAGCTCGGCTTCCACGGTGTGAGCATCACCGACGACCTCCGGATGCTGCAGGACACCGGCCTGCCGCAGTACCAGGACGCGGGCGCGAACGCGGTCGCCGCCGTTGCGGCGGGCAACACGATGGTCCTGATGATCCAGGGCGCCCAGGACCCGGACGCCCTCATCGACGCGGTCGTCGCCGCTGTGCATTCGGGACGCATCCCGCTCGCGCAGGTGGACAGGGACGCCCGCGCGCTGCTCGTCCTGCGGCTGTCGCTCGCAGCGCGCGGGTGATTTCTCCGGGCGGTCGGAGTCAATACTCGATGAGCCACATCGCGCGGTACTTCGGGAACCGCGGGAAGCTCCAGGTGAAGAACGCCGATCCGCCCGGGTTGGCGGTGTTCGACCGGATTCCGCGGACCGCGGGGACGACCCTCATCAGGATGAGTCCGCCTACGCTGGAGCTGCGTCCGGATTGGAAGGTGCCGCCGATGGGCATCCCGGAGAACGCGAAGCCGGCCTGCTCCTTCCAGCGCAGATTGGGGCTCGCCGTCGTGTGGACGTCCAGCCGCCAGTCGATGCTGCCGGTCAGCGCCTTGGGGTCGGCGAAGCCCCCCCGCCGAAGAGGGTGCCGGCCGGGGTGAAGGTGTTCGAGGCGGAGGTCGACGCGTACTGCCACCGTCCGGTCCAGGTGTCGGTGATCGTCCCGTCGCCCGAGACGGTGCGGGTTCCGGTCGAGGTCGTCGGGGTCAGCGTGTTGTTCGACGACGAGACGCCGAACGGAGCGTTGCGCGCCATGAAGAACAGGCCGTCGTCGAAGGTGACGGTCAAGGTGGTGGTGGCGGGCAGGTACCCGGGCGCGCTGACCGTGATCGTGGTGGAGCCGTTGCGGTCGAGGCCGGTCACGGGGAGGGCGATGAGGGTCGTGCCGCCGGTGGCGACGACGGTCGGGCCGTCGACGATGCCGGGCGTGCCGTACCGGACGGCGACGGTGGCCGGCGGCTTCTCGCCCGGCGCGGGGGTGAGCCGGACCGCGAGCTGTGCGGTGTGACCACTGCCGATCAGGTCCTCCGGGGCCACGAAGGCGATGACGCCGGGGGTCGACGCCGCGTGCGCCGGGGAGGCGGTCGTGAGCGCGATGGCCGGGGCGGCCCATGCGGCCGCGCCGACGATCGTCCGGCGTGTCGGTCGCGAAGCCGGGCTGTCGGGGAAGGGTGTCGACATGGTCGGTTCTCCTCAGAGTCATGTGGCATGAAAGATAACAACACTAGAAATAGTACGGATCGCGAACCGAGGCGCATCCGTCTCCGGGATGAGAATAGGTGTCGTGTCAACTTTTTTTGCCGAGTTCGGAATAGCCGATGAATCCATGCGGTTGCATGAACCTGACAGCGTCCGACAGCGCAAGCTTCGAGCAAGGAGAAACCGAATGAGCATCGACATCCCCGGATACAAGGCCGGCACCTGGACCATCGACCCCGTGCACAGCGAGGTCGGCTTCAGCATCCGCCACCTCATGATCAGCAAGGTCAAGGGCGTCTTCGAGAACTTCGACGCCACCTTCGTCACCGCCGAGAACCCGCTGGAGTCGACCGTCTCCGCCAAGGCGTCGGTGGCCTCCATCAACACCAAGAACTCCGACCGCGACGCGCACCTGCGCACCGGCGACTTCTTCCTCGCGGAGGAGTTCCCGACCATCGACTTCGTCTCGACCGGCGTGCGCCACGAGGACGGCGAGTTCCTGGTCGACGGCGACCTCACGATCAAGGGCGTGACCAAGCCGGTCACCTTCGAGTTCGACTTCGGCGGCTTCGGCCAGGACCCGTACGGCAACTACAAGGCCGGCGCGACCGCGAAGACCAAGGTCAACCGCGAGGACTTCGGCCTCACCTACAACGCCGCGCTCGAGACCGGCGGCATGCTGCTCGGCGACGACGTCACCATCACCCTCGAGCTCCAGGCCGTCCTCGCCCAGGCCTGAGCCTCGTCTCCCTTCCCGAGGGGCACGTTGTTGTCACTTTTTCCCCGTGAAAGTGACAACGACGTGCCCCTCGGCGTTTCCGGGGTCAGCGGAAGTCTCGGGAGGCGGTGCGGATGGCGGTGTCCAGGGGCTCCAGGCGGTCGGCGATCACGTTGACCACGCCCTCCTCGCTGCGTTCGAGGATGCCGCGCACGATCATCGCGGGCGCCTGCCTGGCGACCCGGCGGTAGTGGTTCCACACCCCGACCGGGCAGATCACGTTCACGAGGCCGGTCTCATCCTCCAGGTTGAGGAAGGTCACCCCCGCCGCCGTCGCCGGCCGCTGCCGGTGCGTGACCACGCCGCCCACCTCGATGCGGCGCCCCGACTCGGCGACCGCCAGCGTGTCCGCCGGCCGCACACCGCGGGCCGCCAGCGCCGGGCGCAGGAAGCGGATCGGGTGGTCGTCGGTGGAGATCCCGGTGGCCCACAGGTCGCTTGCGAGCTGCTCGGCGGGGGAGAGCATCGGCAGCAGCGGAGGCTGCACCGTGATCGCGGTGCCCGCCAGGAACTCCGGACGCTCCTGGGCGGCGTTGCCGGCCTCCCAGATCGCCTGCCGCGGGGACAGCCCGAACCCCTCGAAGGCGCCGGCCGCGGCGAGCGCCTCCAGCTGCGCCACCGTCAGCCCGACCCGGCGGGAGAGGTCGCTCAGGTCGCGGTACGGCCCTGAGGCCTCGCGCTCGGCCACGATCCGCCCCGCGAGCGTCTCGCCGATGGAGGTCACCCCGGCCAGGCCCAGCCGCACCGCGTGCCCGGCGTCGCGGCGGTGCGCGGCGAAGTCGAGCGGCACGGCGCGGTCGAAGCCGCCGACCGGGGGCTGGTCGCGCTCCAGACACGGGTCGGTGCCGGTCGGTCCCTGCCGCGCCGGGTCGATGGCCTCCAGCAGCGGGAACACCCCGGAGAGCTGGATGTCCGGCCGGCGCACCACCACGCCGTGCCGCCGGGCGTCGGCCGTGAGCGTGCGCGGCGAGTAGAACCCCATCGGCTGCGCGCGCAGCAGCGCCGCGAGGAACGCGCCGGGGTAGTGCAGCTTCATCCACGAGCTGACGTACACCAGCAGCGCGAAGCTGATCGCGTGGCTCTCGGCGAAGCCGAAGTTCGCGAACGCCTCGATCTTCTCGTAGATCGCGTCGGCGTCGTCCCCGACGATCCCGTTGTGCGCCATCCCCTCGTAGAGCTTCGCCCGCAGCGCGCCGATCTTCTCGACGCCTCGCTTGGAGCCCATCGCCCGGCGCAGCAGGTCGGCGTCCTCCGCGGTGCAGTCGCCGATCGCGACCGCCATCTGCATGAGCTGCTCCTGGAACAGCGGCACGCCCAGCGTCCGCTTCAGCACCGGTTCGAGCGCGGGGTGCAGGTAGGTCACCTCCTCCTTGCCGAGCTTGCGGCGGATGTACGGGTGCACGGCGCCGCCCTGGATGGGACCGGGCCGGATCAGCGCGATCTCGATCACGAGGTCGTAGAAGCTGCGCGGCTGCAGGCGCGGCAGCGTGCCGATCTGTGCGCGGCTCTCCACCTGGAACACCCCGATCGAGTCGGCGCGGCACAGCATGTCGTAGACGCCGGCCTCCTCCTTCGGGATGCTGTCCAGCGTCCACGCCTCGCCGAGCGTCGCCTCGATGGTGCGCATGGAGTAGTCGAGCGCGGAGAGCATCCCGAGCCCGAGCAGGTCGAACTTGACCAGGCCCATCCACGCGCAGTCGTCCTTGTCCCACTGCAGCACGGTGCGGTTCTCCATGCGGGCGTGCTCGATCGGGCACACCTCGCCGACCGGCCGGTCGGTGAGCACCATCCCGCCGGAGTGGATGCCCAGGTGCCGCGGGAACTTCAGCACCTGCTGGGCGAGGTCGACCACGGCCTCGGGGATGTCGTGCTCGTCGGTGGTGGTGACCTTGCTCCACGAGTCGATCTGCTTGCTCCAGGCGTCCTGCTGCCCGGTGGAGTGGCCGAGCGCCTTCGCCATGTCGCGCACGGCGTTCTTCGGCCGGTAGGTGATGACGTTGGCGACCTGGGCGGCGTTGTGCCTGCCGTACTTGGCGTAGACGTACTGGATGACCTCCTCGCGCCGGTCGGAGTCGAAGTCGACGTCGATGTCCGGCTCCTCCTCGCGCATGGAGGAGAGGAAGCGCTCGAACGGCAGGTCGTACTTGATCGAGTCGACCGCGGTGATCCCGAGCAGGTAGACGACCGCCGAGTTCGCCGCCGAGCCGCGGCCCTGGCAGAGGATGCCGCGCTCGCGGGCGAACCGGACGATGTCGTGGACGATGAGGAAGTAGCCGGGGAAGTCCTTGGCCTCGATCACGTCGAGCTCGCGCTCGATCCGCTCCCGCTTGGCCGGGTCGCGGTCGAGGTCGGGGTAGCGCTCCGCGGCGCCGCGCCAGGTGAGCTCGCGCAGCCAGCTCATCGGGGTGTGACCCTCCGGGACCTCCTGCTTCGGCAGTCGCGGCCGGGCGCTGCGCAGCCGGAACGCCAGGTCGTCGGCGATCTCCGCCGTGCGCTCGACGGCGCCGGGGTAGCGCGCGAACCTGGCGGCCATCTCCCGGCCGCTGCGCAGGTGGGCGGCGGCGGAGGCCGGCAGCCAGCCGTCCATCTCGTCCAGGCTGCGGCGGGCGCGCACCGCGGAGACCGCCGTCGCGAGCGGGTACTGGGCGGGCGTGGCGTAGTGGACGTTGTTGGTGGCGACGACCGGGAGGCCGAGCCGGCCGGCGATCCGGGCGAGCACGTCGTTGTCGGTGGTGTCGCGCGGGGCGCCCTGGTCGATCAGCTCCACCAGGACGTTGTCGTGGCCGAACAGCTCGGCGAGGCGGGCGACCTCCCGCTCGGCGGCGCGTTCGCCGTGCTCGGCCAGTGCGAGGCGCACGTCGCCCTTGCGGCAGCCGGTGAGCACCATCCACTCGCCGCCGGACTGCTCGGCGAGGCTCGGGAGGCCGTACACCGGCCGGCCCTTCTCCTCGCCGGCGAGCTGGCCCGCGGTGATGGCGGCGGCCAGCCGGTGGTAGCCGGGCTGCTGCCGGGCGAGGACGACGAGGTGGCTGCCCTCCGGGTCGGCCTCGCCGTTCTGCGGCCGGCTGAGCGAGAGCGACAGCTCGGCGCCGAACACGGTCTTGACGCGCTCGTAGGCCTCCGCGGCCTCGGCGAGGCGGACGACGCCGTACAGGCCGTCGTGGTCGGTGAGGGCGAGGCCGTGCAGCCGCAGCCGGGTGGCCTCCTCCAGCAGTTCCTCGGGCGCGCTGGCGCCGTCGAGGAAGCTGAAGGTGCTGTGCGTGTGCAGCTCGGCGTACGGGACGTGGCCCTCGTCCGGCTCGTCGGACATCGGCTGCGCGACGTACTTCTGCCGTTTGCGGGAGGAGGGCCGTTCCGGCTGCTCCTGCTCGCTGGTGCGGCGCCCGCTCAGCCGCCGCTCGAACTCGGCCCACGGGATCGGCGGGTTGTTCCAGCCCATCAGTCGCGTCCCCTCTGCATCCAACTGACAGGACATGCCGTCTCGACGGCCGTCCACGCGGCGTGTCCTGTCAGATAGGTGTCAGTCATAACGCGCCTCGGCGAACCAGGCGGTGCCGGTGAGGGAGAGCAGCCAGGCCGTGCCGTCGGCGTCGACGAGCTGGAAGCGGTGCATGGCGCGGGCAAGTGTCGCGTCCCACCAGCGCTCGCGCACCGGCCACGGGCCGGCCCAGGAGTCCACCGGGCGGGCGTCGCGGGCGGCGCCGGTGGGGGAGAACGCCGCGATCGGCGCGGTGACGTCGCCGCGGTCGGTGACCTCCACCGTCTCCCCGGACGCGTTCAGCACCGCCACCGGCCGCGGCACCTCGAACACGGTGGAGGGCGCCGGCGCTGGCAGCGACCCCGGCCAGGGCCGGTCGGAGCGGGCGACGCCCACCGGCCGGTCGCCCCACGGCACGAGCACCTGCCGGTCGGACAGCGCCCGGCCGCCGCCGATCGTCGCGGTGACGACGGCGTCGTGGCCGAGCATGCCCTGCACACGGGTGAGGCCGTGGTGGATGCGCTCGTCCGCCCCGCCGCCCCACAGACCGTCCTCGTGGTGGCCGATGTCGTCCACGGCCTCCGGGGCGACCGCGACCTTGGCGATCGGCGAGGCGAGCCCGGAGTCGATGGAGCCGGAGCCCTGCAGCTGCCAGCGCACCCGGTCGACCACGTCGGAGGCCGAGAACAGCCGGGGGTGCTGCCAGCTCCGCTCGCTCACCCTGCCGCGCTCGTCGGTGACCTCGATGCGCAGCGACGTGCACACCAGCCCCGCTTTGGTGAGCCCGGCCACGAACTGCTCGGCCGTGCCGCGGAACGCGAACGTCACCTGATCGACCCGGTCGAGGGGAGGCTCGAACTCGATCGCCCTGTCCAGGACCTTCGGCGGGGTGCGCGGCACCACGGCGGCGCCGTCCATCCCGCTGGCGAGGTCGTGGGCGTGCTCGCCGCGCTCCCCGAACCGCTCCCGGACGTCCAGCCGGTCGAGCCGGGCCAGGTCGCCGAGGGTGCGCAGGCCGAGCCGGCGCAGCAGCGGGGTGAGCTCGGTGAGGCCGAGCTGGGCGACCGGCAGCGGGGCGAGGAAGGCGGGGGAGCCGCCGGGAGGGATGATGCGGACGCGGGGCGCGGTCTGCGCGACCCCCGTCGAGCGTGCCGCCTGCTCGGCGGCGAACGGCCCGTCGGCGATCCCGATCCGCACATCGCCGAGCGCGAGGCCGAGCTCGTCCTCCAGCCCTTCCAGGCAGCGCAGCAGCTCGGCGGCCGCAGCCTCCTCGCCGCCGTAGTAGCGCGCGGGACCGCGCGCCCGCAGCACGCAGGTGCCCGGCCGCACCGCCTGGACGCCCGGCGTGATCTCCTCGATGGCGGTCAGCACCGGCTCGAAGGCGCGCGCGTCCAGCACCGGGTCGTAGAGGACGATCTCCAGCTGCGGGCAGCGCGACTGCGCCTCCCTGACCCGCAGCCCGCGGGTGACGCCGTCGGCGCGGGCGTGGGAGGAGCAGGCGAACACCATCCCCTTCTCGACCAGCGCCAGCGGCACCTCGGCCGGCAGCTCGAGACGCTGCCGGGCGGCGATCACCGGCCAGTCGGGGCACCAGAGCACGATCGCGCGGGTGACCTGCCGCATCTAACTCACCGCCTCCAGGCGCGTGGGCGCGGAGGCCCGGAACGTCTCGTCGACCGCGGGCAGCCAGAGCTCGGCCCTGCGCCGCGGTCCCGCCCCGCCGCGCGGCGCGGCCTCCACCGTCACCCGCCGGGCGGAGAGGTAGCCGGCGCCGGCGGCCAGGCCGTCCCAGCCGCTGCGGACGACGGAGAGCGCCGCCTCCGCCTGCGGCCAGTCGCCGGCGACGACGAGCGTGGCCTCCCGCTGCCGCAGCCGCGCGGTCAGCCGGGCGACGTCGCCGCTCTTCGGGCGCTCCGGGGGCGCGACGGCGATCACGCCGAGCACGTCGGCCATCGCGGCGGTGACGGTCAGCCACTGCTCCCCGGGATGCGGCACCAGCACGAGCCGCTCCAGGTCGATGCCGAACCGCCCGGCGGCCTCCGCCCCGAAGTCGGGCATGCCGACCACCCCGCACCAGGCGCCCGCGGCGCTCGGCCCGGCGAGCATCGCCATCAGGAGCGTGGTGGAGCCGTGCACCGTGTAGGCGGCGCCGGCCTTCAGCGCCCCGCCGGGCAGCAGCGCGGCGAGCGCGGGATGCGTCTCCAGCCGCCGCGCGTCGAGCTTCGTCGCCTGCATCTGCCGGATGCGCGACTGCAGCTCGTGCACCTGCGCCCGGTCGGCGACCGGGTCGGGGAAGGCGGGTGCGACGGCAAGGGACATACCTCTATTTTCGAACACATGTTCGAATACCGCAAATGTATTCTGGTGCGCTGAAGTGCGCGGCCGCGTTCGCCTTCTAGCGGGAGACGGGCTCCGTCACGAAGTCGATCAGCCGCTCCACCCGCCCGAGCAGCTCCGGCTCCAGGTCGGCGAACGTCCGCACGCGGCCGAGGATGAGCTTCCAGGCCCGCGCGATGTCCGCCTGCGTCTCGTGCGGCAGCCCGAGCGCCGCGCAGATGCCGTGCTTCCACTCGACGGAACGGGGGATCGGCGGCCAGGCCTCCAGCCCGACCCGCGCGGGTTTCACGGCCTGCCAGATGTCGATGTAGGGGTGGCCGACGACGAGCACGTGCGCGCCGAACGGGCCGCGGGCGACCTTCTCGGCGATCCGGCTCTCCTTGGACCCGGGGACCAGGTGGTCGACCAGCACACCGACGCGGCGGCCGCGGTCCGGCGCGAACTCGCGCACGATCGCGTCCAGGTCGTCCACGCCCTCCAGGTACTCGACGACGACGCCCTCCACCCGGAGGTCGTCGCCCCAGACGCGCTCCACCAGCTCGGCGTCGTGCCGGCCCTCCACGAAGATGCGGCTGGCCCGGGCGACGCGCGCCTTCTGCTCGCCGACGGCGAAGGAGCCGGAGGCCGTGCGACCGCGACCGGCCGGCGCGCGGCTCGGCACGACCAGCTTCACGGCCTCCCCGTCGATCAGGAAGGAGGAGCCGATCGGGAAGACGCGCTTCGCCCCGAAGTAGTCCTCCAGCTCGACGGTCTGCGCCTCCAGCCGGACGATCGCGCCGCAGAAACCGGTGCCGGCCTCCTCGACCACGAGGTCGCGCACGGCCTCCACGGTCGGGAGGGTCTTGCGGCCGGCGTTCTTCCAGTCGGAGGCCAGCACATCGGAGCCGTAGCGGTCGTCGTCCATCACGTTGAGAGAGGCTAGGGGATGGGTGGGGTCGGAGGGCGGAGGCTCCCCGCTGGCGGGTGGATCAATCGAAGATCCGCACCAGCCGCCAGCTCCGGTCGTCCGCGTCGTGCCGCACGTCGAACACGTGCGCCACCCCGCCGTCGCTGGTGGCCTGGAACCGCCAGCCGCCGATCTCCCGCGGAAGCGCCCCGACGCCGTACCGGTGTTCGCCGAAGGGCCGCCACCATGCGCAGATCTCCGCCCACACGGTCGGGGTGTCGCTCACCCGGTAGCGGGTGGAACGCCAGACCAGGCGGGTCGGGATGCCGTCCTCGGTGGTCCACACGGCCACCGCCTCGTCGATGTCGGTCATGAGCGCAGGTTCCTCTCGATCGAACGTATGTTCGAAATGCAAGTGTAAACCTGCGCACCGACGGAGTGCACCGTGAATACGGTCCGCCTGCCATACTGACCGCATGACAGACTTCGGGGATCCGTCGAACGCGTCGTTGCGCCTCAGCCACGACGAACGGGAGCGCGCCGTCGCGGCGCTGCAGTCGCACGCCGCGCAGGGGAGGCTGAGCGAGGCCGAGCTGCAGGCGCGCGTCGCCGCCGCACGGTCGGCCGTCACGCGCGGCGACCTCCAGCCGTTGTTCTCCGACCTTCCCGGTGTGCTGCACCTGGACGGCGAGGGCGCCGCACCGACCACGCCGGCCGCCGCCGCGTGGCAGGCGTCGCAGCCCGGGCCGAGCACGTGGGGCTACCCGCCGGCGCCCGGGGAGCACGGCCGGACGGTCAGCCGCTGGGGGCTGCTCGTCGTCTCGATCATGCCGTTCGTCGCGGTCATCCTGTTCTTCCTGACCGGGATGGCCTGGGGCTACGCGTACAGCTGGCTGTGGTTCCTGCTCATCCCGCTCGCCGGCGCTCTGGTGTACGGCGTCGACGGGGGAGACCGCAGGAGGCGCTGACATTCGTCACGAATGTCGACTCTGACGGCGCCATTCACCGCATTCGGCACGAATGTGCGAGCGCGTCAGCCGACGGTGGCGCCGAAGAGCAGCCCCAGCAGGTAGGTGGCGCCCGCGGCGCCGTAGCCGATCGCGAGCTGCCGAAGCGCGCGTTTCAGCGGCGACGCACCCGACAGCAGTCCCACGATCGCGCCGGTCCCGAGCAGCACCAGGCCGACGAGGATGGCGGCCACCACGATCGCGGCCGTGCCGGTCAGCCCGAAGATGAACGGCAGGATCGGGATGAGCGCTCCGGAGGCGAAGAAGCAGAAGCTCGACACGGCGGCGCTCCAGCCGTTGCCGACGGCCTCGTGGTCGTCCTCCGTTGCGCCGGGCACCGCGACCGGCGACGTGTAGGCGCCGAGCGTCGTCAGCACCTGGTGCGCGTGCTCCTGGGCCTCCGCCTGATCCATGCCGCGCGCGCGGTAGACGAGGGTCAGCTCGTTCGCGTCCACGTCGAGGTGGGACAGCGCCGAGCTGGTCGCCGGGTTCGGGCTGGAGGCCTCCAGGAGCTCGCGCTGCGACCGCACGGACACGTACTCGCCCGCGCCCATCGACAGCGCGCCGGCGAGGAGGCCGGAGACGCCGGTGAGCAGCACGACGTGGCTCGGGACGCCGCTCGCGGCAACGCCGAGGACGAGCGCCAGGTTGCTGACCAGGCCGTCGTTGGCGCCGAACACGGCCGCGCGGAACGTCCCGGAGAGCCGCTGCCTGCCGCGGGCGGCGAGCGCGCGCACGACTTCTTCATGCACCTGCTCGTCCGCCGCCATCTGCGGCGTGGCGTCGGCGTCGTCCGCGTACGGCGAGCGCGCCTCCGCCCGCTGTGCGAGTGCGAGCACGAACACCGAGCCGAACCGGCGGGCCAGGAAGCCGAGCATCCTGGTGCGGATGTCGCCGCGCAGCGGGCGGCCGACCTGGTCGCCGAGGAGGTCGAGCCAGTGCTGCTCGTGGCGGCGCTCGGCCTCCGCGAGCGCGAGCAGGATCTCCCGCTCCTCGCCCTCCCGGCGGCCGGCGAGGTCGCGGTAGACGGCGGCCTCCGCGCGCTCGTCGGCCAGGTACTGGCGCCAGCGCTTGATGTCGGCATGCGTCGAGGTGCGCGGGATGGGGGAGGGCTCGGGGGTGCTCATCGGGTGACGAGTCTACCGGCGGCCGCGAACCGGTCGCCCCAGACGGCGGCCAGCTCGCGGACTTCGGGAGGCCCGTCGATGGTGAACGGCGCGGCGACCGCTGCGAGGCCGAACAGGGCCCACTCGGGGGAGTCCGCGGTGATGCGCACGCGGGTGCGCGCCGTCCCGTCCGCCGCCGGCGCCTCCGGCTCTGCCTCCGCCCAGCGTCCGATGGCCCGCTCCACGTCGGCGAGCGGAGCGGCGACCACGGCGTCCACGACGAGGGACTCGACCGCCCCGGCGAGCGACTCCCGCACGTATTCGGCGGCGTCGGCGGCCGGCAGGGTCCGTGGCCGGAAGCGCGCGCCGGTCGGCCGGGGCTGCGTCATCCGGTCGAGCCGGAAGCTCCGCCAGTCGAACCGGCCGAGGTCATAGGCGACGAGGTACCAGCGCCGCCCGACCGAGACCAGCCGGTGCGGCTCCACCGTGCGCTCCGACGCGTCCCCGTCGCGCCGCACGTACGAGAAGACCAGCCGCTCCTCGTCGCGGCAGGCCTGCGCGACGACGGTGAGCAGTTCGGCGTCGACCACCGGGCCAGGGCGCAGCTCGGAGGCGAGCGTGGCGACGCGGAGGGCGTCCACCCGGCGGCGCAGGCGCGGCGGCATCACCTGGACGATCTTGGCGAGTGCCCGGACGGACGCGTCCGCGACCCCGGCGACACCGCTCTGCGCGGCGGTGCGCAGGCCGACCGCCAGCGCCACGGCCTCCTCGTCGTCCACCACGAGCGGCGGAAGCGACGCGCCGGCGGCGAGCTGATAGCCGCCCGCGACCCCGCGCGTGGCGTCGACCGGATAGCCGAGGTCGCGCAGCCGCTCCACGTCGCGCCGGAGCGTGCGCGGCGACACATCCAGCCGGCCGGCGAGCTCGTGGCCTGGCCAGTACCTGTGGGTCTGCAGGAGCGACAGGAGTTGGAGGGTGCGCGAACCGGTGCTGGCCATGCACTCAGTCTGCCGCGGAAAGCGGTCGGACCATGACCTCAATAGGAGCTGCTCCGTTATCGGAGCGCCGCCGTGTCCGGCTCGCGCGGCACGAGCGCGGGCGCGCCCCGCCGGGAGAGCGTGAGCACCGCCTCCGCGACGTGCTCGTTGCGCATCAGTTCCTGCTCGACCGCGTACAGGTCGTCGGCGACGTCGGACTCCTTGTCGTCGCCCACCAGGTCGACGGCCGCGACGAGGAACACCCGCTCCGGTCCGACGTACTCCAGGTGCAGATAGGTGACCCTGTCGACCTCCGGATGCTGGAGCAGGGTGGCCAGGGCCGCCTGCTGCACCCGGTCCGGGGCCGGCTCGCCGATCAGGAACCGGCGGTTTCGGTCGATCAGCACGACCGCGACGACCGCGAGCAGGATGCCGACCAGGATGGAGCCGGCCGCGTCGTAGACCGCGTTCCCGGTGAGCTCGTGGAGCAGCACCCCGAGGAACGCGATGACCAGCCCGATCAGCGCCGCGGAGTCCTCCGCGAAGACCGCGCGCAGCGTCGGGTTCGAGGTGCTGAGGACGTGCTCCAGCGTCCCGGTGTCGCGTTCGGCCGCCTTCGACCTGGCCTGCCGGAAGGACTGGAGGAACGAGACGCTCTCGAAGACGAAGGCGATGGCGAGCACGATGTAGTTGATGAGGTAGTTCGAGTCCGGCTCCCCGGCGCCGAGCTGCGACACCCCGTGCAGGATCGAGACGACGGCGCCCGCGGTGAACAGCCCGACGGCGGCGAACAGCGACCAGACGTAGGCATCGCGGCCGTAGCCGGTGGGGTGGAGGTCGTCCTTCGGCCGGGCCGCGCGGCGCTCGGCCTGCAGCAGGAAGACCTCGTTGCCGGCATCCGCCCAGGAGTGCGCCGCCTCCGCGACCATCGACGCCGACCCGGTGAGCACTGCGGCGGCGGTCTTCGCGAGCGCGACGACGATGTTCGCGCCGAACGCGACGAGGACCGTGAGCAGACTCTGCTTCGACTGCTTCCCGGAGGCCATGCACGCCACCCTAGGCCCCTGCGGCGGACCGGGGAACGACGAAGGCCCCGATCTCTCGATCGGGGCCTTCGTGATGTGGTGTCCGAGGGGGGACTTGAACCCCCACGCCCTATACGGGCACTAGCACCTCAAGCTAGCGCGTCTGCCATTTCCGCCACCCGGACGGGTGTTTTCCGGCCGCCGAAGCTTCCGGCTGCCGAAGAAAGACATTAGCACGAAACCGACTTCCGCTCTGACATCGTCGCGCACCCCGGGCGTGGCGGGACGGGCCGCCCGGTAGCGTGGGGGGATGACCGACTCCACCGACACCGCCGCGACCGGGCTGGACGAGACCGCGATCATCGCGCGGGATCTGATCCGCTTCGACACCACCAACTACGGCGAGGGCCGGTCCAACGGCGAGACCGAGGCGGCCGAGTACGTGGAGGCGCGGCTGAGCGCGATGGGCCTGTCTCCCCAGCTCTTCGAGTCCGACCCTGGACGCACCAGCGTCGTCGCCCGGGTGGCGGGCAGGAACTCCGCCAAGCCCGCCCTCGTGGTGCACGGCCACCTCGATGTGGTCCCTGCCGACCCGCGCAACTGGTCGGTGGACCCGTTCGGCGGCGTCGTCAAGGACGGCCTGCTCTGGGGCCGCGGCGCGGTCGACATGAAGAACATGGACGCGATGATCCTGACCGCGGTCGGCGACATCCTGGCCGCGGGGGAGCAGCCCGAGCGCGACCTCGTGCTCGCCTTCTTCGCCGACGAGGAGGACGGCGGCCGGCGCGGCTCGCACTTCCTGGTCGAGACGCAGCCGCAGCTCTTCGCCGGCGCCACGGAGGCCATCAGCGAGGTCGGCGGCTACTCGATCGACCTCGCCGGTCAGCGCGCCTACCTGTTGCAGACCGGGGAGAAGTCCCTCGTCTGGATCAAGCTGATCGCCCGCGGTCGCGCTGCGCACGGCTCCCGGCTCATCAGCGAGAACGCGATCACCCGACTCGCCGAAGCCGTGCTCGCGATCGGCCGGCGCGAATGGCCGATCCAGCTCACCGACACCACGTCCCGGCTGATCGCCGAGCTCGGCCGGCTTCTCGACGTCGACCCGGAGCAGGTCGGTCCCGACGAGGTGGTGCTGCGCACCGGCACGGCGGCGGGCTTCATCCTCGCGACCCTGCGCGCCACCAGCAATCCCACGCTGCTGGACGCCGGCTACAAGCACAACGTCATCCCCGACACAGCGGAGGCGCTCATCGACATCCGCACGCTGCCCGGCGACGAGGACCGCGTCCTCGCCGAGGTGCGCGAGCTGGTCGGCGACGACGTGGAGATCCAGGTCATCCACCGCGACATCGGCCTGGAGGCGGAGTTCGGCGGGGAGCTGGTCGACGCGATCACCGGCACCCTGGAGCGGCACGACCCGGGCGCTCCGGTCTTGCCGTACCTGCTCTCCGGGGGCACGGACAACAAGGCGCTCAGCCTGCTCGGGATCACCGGCTACGGCTTCGCGCCGCTGCGGCTGCCGAGCGACCTCGACTTCCCCGGGATGTTCCACGGGGTCGACGAGCGGGTTCCGCTGGAGGCACTAGTGTTCGGCAGGTCCGTCCTGCGCGACCTCCTGCGCAGCTACTGAAAGAGCCTTCGTGGAATTCCTCAACGCCCTCATCCTGGGTGTCGTCCAGGGACTCACCGAGTTCCTGCCGGTCTCCTCCAGCGCCCACATCCGCATCGTCGGGACGCTGCTGGGGACCGGAGCAGACCCCGGCGCCCGCTTCACCGCGATCATCCAGCTCGGCACCGAGGCCGCCGTGCTGCTGTACTTCTGGCGGGACATCGCCCGCATCGTCACCCGCTGGTTCCAGTCCCTCCTCGGCCGTATCCCGCGCAACGACCCCGATGCCAGGACGGGCTGGCTGGTCATCGTCGGGAGCATCCCGATCGTGGTGCTCGGCCTGCTCTTCCAGAACGCGATCGAGACCACCTTCCGCTCGCTCTGGATCGTGGCGACGACGCTCATCGTGTTCGGCATCCTGCTCGGGATCGCGGACTGGGTGGGAGCGAAGACCCGGCGCCTCCGTGAGCTCACCTGGGGCCACGGCATCATCTTCGGTTTCGCCCAGGCGCTCGCCCTCATCCCGGGCGTCTCGCGCTCCGGCGGCACGATCACGGCCGGGCTGTTCATGGGCTACCAACGCCGGGCGGCCGCGCGGTACTCGTTCCTGCTCGCCATCCCCGCGGTCTTCGGCAGCGGTCTGTACCAGCTCTACAAGGCGTTCAAGGAGCCGTGCACCGCGGCGCTCGAAGCCGCGGGAACCTGCACCCCTGAGGTCTTCGGTCCCGTCGAGACGGCGGCCGCGACGGTCGTCGCATTCGCGGTCGGGCTCGTCGTGATCGCCTTCTTCATGGGCTACATCTCGCGGCGCAGCTTCCTGCCGTTCGTGATCTACCGGATCGCGCTCGGCGGGCTGCTGATGGTCCTGCTCGGGACGGGCGTGCTGGCCGCCTGACGGCCTCCCGACACGCCCGGGGAGCCCGTGCAGCCGGGTGAATTCACGCGGTAATCAGCCCCGGCGCGGGTCGTCGCCCGCCTTGCCGTCGCGCCCGTCGCGTCCATCCCGCCCGTCCCGGCCGTCGCCGCGGCGGCGCAGGTAGCGCTCGAACTCCTGCGCGATCGCCTCGCCGCTCGCCTCGGGGGAGTCGACGGTGTCGCGCGCCTGCTCGAGCTGCTGGATGTACGCCGCCATCTCCTCGTCGTCGGAGGCGAGCGCGTCGATCCCGGCCTCCCAGGCGGCAGCCTCCTCGACCAGCGACCCGCGGGGGATGGTGACGTCCACCAGCTCCTCGAGCTTGTCGATGAGCGCCAGCACGGCCTTCGGGCTCGGCGCGTTGTGCACGTAGTGCGGCACGGACGCCCAGATCGAGATGGTCGGGATGCCGACGTCCTCCGCGCCCTCGGAGAGCGCGCTGAGGATGCCGACCGGCCCCTCGTAGGTGGACCGCTCGATCCCCAGCTCGGCGCGAACGGCAGCCGACTCGCTGGTGGCGAAGACCGAGATCGGCCGGGTGTGCGGCACGTCCGCGAGCATCGCGCCGAGGAAGACGATCACGCCGATGTCCTCGGCGAGCGCCGCATCCATGATCTCGGCCGTGAAGCTCTTCCAGCTCCGCGACGGCTCGGTGCCGAGCAGCAGGAAGATGTTGCCGGAGTTGTCGCCGGTCACGTCGAGCTCGGCGTCGCCCGCGAGCGCGTCGCCGACCCGGCCGGGGCGGGCCGGGCCCATCATGACCGCGGACGGCCAGACCAGGCGACGGCGGCCGTCGTCGTCGGTGACGACAGGGCGGTTGAACTGGAAGTCGAAGTAGAGCTCCGGGTCCACCTCGGCGATCGGGACGACGTCGAGCTGCTCCTTGAGCGTCTTCACGGCGCCGCTGGCTGCTTCGCCTGCGTCGTTCCATCCTTCGAAGGCCACCACCAGGATGCGCCCGCCGAGGATGTTCTTCGCGTCAGTCACGTGGCCTACTCGTCCTCTCGTCGGCGCGCCGGTCGGCCGCCGTTCTCACCAGGATAGGCCCCGACCCCGTCGCGATAGACTTGCCGGTCGTGACCGATCTGACCACGAACCCGCTGCCGGCCGCTGTCTTCTGGGACATGGACGGCACCCTCGTCGACACCGAGCCGTACTGGATGGCCTCCGAGCTGGAGCTCGTCGGCTCGTTCGGCGGCGTCTGGACGCACGACGACGGTCTGCTGCTGGTCGGCCTCGGGCTGTGGAACTCCGCCGAGATCCTGCGTTCGCGCGGTGTGGCGATGGACGCGGACGAGATCGTGCACTGGCTGACCGACCGGGTGCGGCAGCGCCTCGACGAGCAGGGCGTGCCGTGGCGCCCCGGCGCGCGTGAGTTGCTCCGCTCGCTGCGCGACCAGGGCGTGCCCACGGCGCTGGTGACCATGTCGGTCCGGAGCATGGCGGAGCAGATCGTCGCGGCCATCCCGTTCGACGCGTTCGACATCATCGTCAGCGGCGACGAGGTCACCGACCCCAAGCCGCACCCGGCGCCGTACCTGCGCGCCGCCGAGCTGCTGGGCGTCGAGCCGCGCGACGCGGTCGCGATCGAGGACTCCCTGGTCGGGCTGTCCTCCGCCGTGGCCTCCGGCGCCGCGACGATCGGCGTACCGCACATCGTGCCGCTGCCGGAGTCGGACGAGCACACCCTGTGGGACACGCTGGAGGGCCGCACGGCCGAGGACATCGCGGCCGTGGCCGCAGGGCGGCGCGCCGCCATCAACGATAAGGACGCACGATGACCGAAGAGCGACGCAGTTCCGGACCGTTCCGGGTGGGCGACCGCGTCCAGCTGACCGGCCCCAAAGGCCGCATGAACACGATCACGCTGGAGCCCGGCAAGCTCTTCCACAGCCACCGCGGCGTCCTCGCCCACGACGCCATCATCGGGCTGCCTGACGGCTCGGTGGTCGTCAACAACGCCGGCGTCGAGCACCTCGCGCTCCGCCCGCTGCTCAACGACTTCGTGATGTCCATGCCCCGCGGCGCGGCGATCATCTACCCGAAGGACGCCGCGCAGATCATCGCCCTGGCCGATGTCTTCCCCGGCGCGACGGTCGTGGAGGCCGGCGTCGGCTCCGGCGCCCTGTCGCTCTGGCTGCTGCGCGCGATCGGTCCGCAGGGCCGCCTGCTGTCGTTCGAGCGCCGCGAGGAGTTCGCCGACGTGGCGCGCGCCAACGCCGCGACCTTCCTCGGCGGTGATCCGGAGAACTGGACCGTCACCGTCGGCGACCTCCAGGAGGAGCTGACCGCCGCCGTCGAGCCCGCGAGTGTCGACCGCGTCGTGCTCGACATGCTCGCGCCGTGGGAGACCCTGGACGCGGTCACCGCGGCGCTCAAGCCCGGCGGCGTGGTGCTCTGCTACGTCGCGACCGTCACGCAGCTCTCGCGCGTGGCCGAGGCGATCCGGGCCACCGGCCACTACACGCACCCGCAGTCGAGCGAGACGATGGTCCGCGGCTGGCACGTGGAGGGCCTCGCCGTGCGCCCCGACCACCGGATGATCGCCCACACCGGTTTCCTGATCACCGCGCGCCGACTGGCGCCGGACACCGTCCTCCCCGAGCTCAAGCGCCGCCCGTCGAAGAGCGACTACGACGACGCCGACGTCGAGGCCTGGACACCCGGCGCGCTGGGGGAGCGGCAGTCCAGTCCGAAGAGCCTGCGCAAGCGGATGCGGGAGGCCTCGGCCAGCGCGACGCTCGCACGCGAGGGAGCCGACGCGCCAGGTGACGAGCGCGACCCGCACGTCGACTAGCATGGTTGAGGTCGTGAGGCGTGTCGCCTGACGCGACAACCCCCACCGCTCGCATCGAAGAATGCTCGCATCGAAAGAGGACCCGTGCGCAGAGCTACCGCACTCGGAAGATCGTCCGTCGCCCTCCTCGTCGTCGGCATCGCCGCCGCCGCGCTGACCGGATGTTCGTCCAACCCAAACGCCGATTGCGGCTCCGCCCTCAAGAGCGGCCAGGCGTCCGATCTGGTGACGGCGACAGGTCCGATCGGCAAGCAGCCGAAGATCAGCTTCCCGACGCCGGTCGACACCACGAGCTCCGAGCGGACGATCATCAGCACGGGATCCGGCCAGCCGGTGATCAACGGCCAGATGGTCGAGATCCAGTACACGCTGCTCGACGGCCAGACCGGCCAGGTCGGCGAGAAGGGCAGCTACGGCGGCGACACCACGCCGATCACGATCGGCAACTCCAACGCCGCGATCAGCAAGGGCCTGCTCTGCGCGCCGGTCGGCTCGCGGGTCGCTGTCGCGATCTCGCCCAAGGACTCCGGCGGCGCCGGCTCCGGCAACACGACCATCCTGGTCGCCGACATCGTGCACGCCTACCTCCCGGCGGCCAACGGCGCGGTCCGTCCCTCTGTCTCCGGCTTCCCGACCGTCGTGCTCGCGCCGACCGGCCAGCCTGGCATCACGATCCCGTCCTCCGGCGGCGCCCCCAAGGCCGTCCGCACCGAGACGCTCAAGGAGGGCGACGGCGAGGAGGTCAAGGCCACCTCGCAGGTCGTCCTCCACTACACGGCGGTCGGCTGGGACCAGAAGAACGTCGTGATGAGCAGCTGGCAGAGCAAGTCGCCCGACATCGTGTCGATGAGCACCGGCCAGAGCGCGCTCAACCAGGCGCTGCCCCAGGAGGTCCTGAAGCCGCTGATCGGCCAGAAGGTCGGCTCGCAGCTCGTCATCGAGGCCCCGGCGAACGGCAACGTCCCCGCCGCCGCCTGGGTGGTCGACATCCTCGGAGTCCGCTGAGTCCCGACTAGGATGGTCGGGTGCCCCGATCCTCGTCTTCGCCCGCGCGCGTCCCGGTCGAGGAGCGTCTCTTCAGCCTCGTGCTGGCGCTGCTCGCGACCGAGAACGGCCTGACGAAGAACGAGATCCTCTCGACCGTCCAGGGCTATCGCCAGCGCTTCGAGGCGCACGGCGACAACAGCAGCCTGGAGCGCCAGTTCGAGCGCGACAAGGACGACATCCGCGAGCTCGGCGTGCCGCTGGAGACGGTGGAGTCGCCGGAGGCCGCCGGCAACAACCAGCTGCTGCGCTACCGCATCCCGAAGGGCGCATACGACCTCCCGTCGGACGTGGTGTTCTCCCCGATGGAGATCACCCTGCTCGGGCTCGCCGCCACCGTGTGGCGCGAGGGCTCGCTGTCGGGGGAGTCGCGCCGCGCGCTGATGAAGCTGCGCTCGCTCGGCGTGGAGGCCGACGAGCCGGTCGTCGGCTACGCACCGCGACTGCGGGCCCGCGAGAGCGCGTTCGAGCCGCTGAGCCAGGCGCTGGAGCGCAACGCGATCGTCCAGTTCCCCTACCTCAAGCCCGGCGAGAGCGCGTCGCGCGTGCGCACGATCGCGCCGCTCGCGCTCGTGCAGCACCAGGGCCGCTGGCATCTGCAGGGCATCGACCAGGAGGCGGGCGGCTCGCGCACCTTCCTGCTCTCGCGCATGGTCGGGCCGGTCAAGGTCACGAACCGCACGTTCACGCCGGAGGGCGACGACTTCGCCGAGCGCGCCCTGGAGGACCTGGAGCGCATCTGGGCCGCGAACGTCGCTGAGATCGAGGTGACGGCGGGCACCGACGCCGCGACCCGGCTGCGCAAGCGCTACGGCGACGCCGTCCCGGCCGAGCACGAGGGCGCGGCCTTCCGGCTCACCGTGAACTTCTCCGACATCAACATCCTCGCCGACCAGCTCGCGGCCTTCGGCCCCGAAGTGCTGGTGCTGGCCCCGGAGGAGCTCCGCGGCAAGGTGGTCGAGCGCCTGGTGGCGGTCGCCGAGGCGCACGAGAGCGCCGTGGACGCAGGGGAGGGGAGCGGCCGTGGCTGAGCGCAGGCGCCCGATGCAGGCGCAGGACAAGCTGGCGTTCCTTCTCGCGCTGGTCCCGTACCTGATGGACCGCGACCGGGTGACCGTCGCGGAGGCCGCGGAGCACTTCGGCGTGGACGAGGAGAGCATGCGCGACGCCGTGCGGCTCATCGCCGTCTCCGGCATCCCCGGCGAGACGAACGCGTACCAGCCGGGCGACCTGTTCGACATCTCCTGGGACGACTTCGAGGAGAACGACCGCATCATCCTCACCCACCAGGTGGCGATCGACGACTCGCCGCGGTTCTCCGCCCGGGAGGCCGCCGCGCTGATCGCCGGCCTCCAGTACCTCACCGCGCTGCCGGAGAACGCCGACCGAGACGTGATCGGCTCGCTGATGGCCAAACTGGCCCGCGGCGCGTCTGCGGCGCCCAGCCAGGTCGCGGTCGCGCGCTCCGAGTCGGACGAGGCCCTCGCGACCATCCGCGAGGCCGTCATCGCCGGCACCCAGCTCGAGTTCGACTACCTCAACTCCCGCGGCGAGCGCGAGCGCCGCCGCGTCGACCCGTTGCGCGTCGAGTCCGTCGACCAGGACTGGTACCTGCGCGGCTGGGACCACCTGCGCACCGCGATCCGCACCTTCCGCCTCGACCGCATCGACGGCCTGATGACGACCGCGGAGCCGATCACCTACCGGCCGGGCGACCTCAAGCTGCCGGAGACGCTCTTCGAGGGCACGCCGGAGGATCAGCTCGTCACCGTCGAGGTGTCCGCGTCAGCGATCCCCCTCATCGAGGACTACATCCCGGAGGGCGCGCTGCGCGAGGAGCGCGACGGCGTCATCCGCACGAGCGTGCGCGTCGCCCACTTCCACGGCCTCAAGCGCCTGGTCGCGGGCCTCGCCGGCGTGCTCACGGTGCTCGACCCTCCCGAGGCCCGCCGGACCGTCGCCGAATGGGCGCGTGCGGGCGCCGACCGCTACCGTTAGGCTCCGAGCATGCCGTGGTGGTCGTGGGTCGTCATCTGGGTCGTGCTCGTGCTCGGCCTGCTCGGCATGCTCGCGTTTTTCGCCTGGTGGCTGTTCCGCAAAGTGATGGCTGCCGGACGCGAGGCGAGCGCGCTGATCGAGAAGGCGGACGTCCTCAGGCAACGCTCGGATGACATGCGGTACACTGAGTTTCACAGCGCCGTCTTCGCCGATGCCGATCTGCTCCGTGCAGAGCGCGAACAGGCCGTTGCCGACCGCCAGGTCGCACGGCAAGCTCGCAGAGATCGCCAGGTTAGGCGCGGTAAAATACTCGTGAGGGCGGATCCGTTCCGCTACTCGTACTTGAACAGAAGGACGTAAATCATGCTCGGCGGCCTCACCGGATGGCACTTGCTCATCATTCTCGCGGTCATCCTCCTTCTCTTCGGTGCGCCCAAGCTTCCCGCCCTCGCGAAGAGCATCGGCCAGTCCATGCGCATCTTCAAGGGTGAGGTCGACGAGATGAAGAAGGACGGCAAGGACGACAGCGCGAACACCGACGCGTCGACCGCCGCTCCCACCACGTCTGCGCCTGCTGCGCCGACCGCCGCTGCGCCGACGACCACTGCGCCGATCAACGACTCGACCGAGTCCAAGCCGAAGCAGTAGCTGCGTGGCCTCCACCAAGCGAGGCAAGAACCGCGAAGGCCGGATGTCGCTGGCCGAGCATTTCGTCGAGCTTCGTAAACGTCTCTTCCGCGCTGCGCTCGGCCTCCTGGTCGGCGCGGTCGCGGGCTGGATCCTCGCCGGTCCCGTCATGGACGCGCTGCGCGAGCCGATCACGGCGATCGCGAAGCAGCAGGGCCGCGAGGCGCTGCTGAACTACGGCAGTATCACCGGGGCCTTCGACCTGAAGATGCAGATGGCGATCACCATCGGCATCATCATCTCCAGCCCGGTCTGGCTGTGGCAGATCTGGGCGTTCTTCGTCCCTGCGCTGACGCGCAAAGAGCTCAAGTACGCGTTCGGCTTCTTCTTCACCGCGGTGCCGCTGTTCATCGCGGGCGGCGTGGCCGGCTGGCTGCTCGTGCCGCACATGGTCAGCCTCCTGACCAGCTTCGCGCCGGAGCAGGACGCGGCGATCATCGACGCCAAGACCTACATCGACTTCGTGACCAAGCTCGTCCTCGCGGTCGGCGTCGCCTTCGTGCTGCCGGTGTTCCTGGTGCTGCTCAACTTCGTCGGCGTGCTGAGCGCCACGTCGATCATCGGCTCCTGGCGCTGGGCGATCATCATGATCGCGCTCTTCACCGCCATCGCGACGCCCGCGGCCGACGTGCTCTCGATGTTCCTGCTGGCCGTTCCGATGGTGCTGCTCTACTTCGGCGCCTACGGCGTCGCCTGGCTGCACGACCGCCGCGCGGCCAAGGCGGCGATGCGGCTGGAGGCCGAGCTCGCGGCATAGGCTGGTCGCGTGACCGACCAGCAGCAGCAGCTCTCCCCGGCCGAACGCTTCGCCGCCTCGCGGCAGCGGGCGCAGCAGCCTCTGCTGGAGACCTTCCGGGCGGGGCTGCGCTTCGACCTGGACCCCTTCCAGCGCGAGGCGTGCGCCAGCCTGGAGAACGGCAGCAGCGTGCTCGTGGCCGCGCCGACCGGTGCGGGCAAGACCATCGTCGCCGAGTTCGCGGTGTTCCTCGCCATGCGCGAGGCGAACGCGAAGGTGTTCTACACCACGCCGATGAAGGCGCTGAGCAACCAGAAGTTCCAGGAGTTCGTCGAGGCCTACGGGCCGGAGTCGGTCGGCCTGCTGACCGGCGACACCAACATCAACTCGCACGCCCGCATCGTGGTGATGACCACCGAGGTACTCCGCAACATGCTGTACGCCGACTCCGACCTCCTCGGTGATCTGGCCTACGTGGTGATGGACGAGGTGCACTACCTGGCCGATCGGTTCCGCGGGGCCGTCTGGGAGGAGGTCATCATCCACCTGCCGCAGGCGGTGCGGATGGTCTCGCTCAGCGCCACGGTCTCCAACGCCGAGGAATTCGGCGACTGGTTGCAGGCGGTGCGCGGCGACACCGACGTGGTGGTCTCCGAGGAGCGTCCCGTGCCGCTGGAGCAGCACATCCTGATGCGCACCAAGCTGATCGACCTGTTCGACTCGTCCGGCCTGGCGGCGACCAACCGGGTGAATCCGGAGCTCGTGCAGATGGCGCGCTACGGCGGCCGGGTGCTCTCCAGCCGGCAGACGCGCGACGTCGGGCGCTACCACTCGCGCGGCGGCCGTCCCGACACGTTCCGGATGAACCGGGCGGACTTCGTCCGGATGCTGAACGAGCACAACCTCCTGCCCGCGATATTCTTCATCTTCAGCCGTAACGGCTGCGATGCCGCCGTCCGCCAGACCCTGCGCGAAGGTGTGCGGCTCACCGAGCAGCGCGAGCGCGACGAGATCCGCGCCATCGTCGAAGAGCGCTGCCGCACCCTGCTGGACGAGGACCTCGCGGTGCTGGGCTACTGGGAGTGGCTGGAGGGCCTGGAGCGCGGCGTCGCCGCCCACCACGCCGGTATGCTGCCCGCCTTCAAGGAGGTGGTGGAGGAGCTCTTCCGCCGCAAGCTGGTCAAGGTGGTCTTCGCGACGGAGACGCTCGCGCTGGGCATCAACATGCCTGCCCGCACCGTCGTGCTGGAGAAGCTGGAGAAGTTCAACGGCGAGGCCCGCGTGCCGATCACCCCGGGGGAGTACACCCAGCTCACGGGCCGCGCCGGGCGCCGCGGCATCGACGTCGAGGGGCACTCCGTCATCCAGTGGGAGGACGGCCTCGACCCGCAGTCGGTCGCCTCGCTGGCCTCCCGCCGCAGCTATCCGCTCAACTCGAGCTTCCGGCCCACCTACAACATGGCCGTCAACCTGATCGACCAGTTCGGGCGGGTGCGCACCCGCGAGATCCTGGAGTCGTCGTTCGCGCAGTTCCAGGCGGACCGCGCGGTGGTCGACCTCGCCCGCAAGGTGCGCCAGCAGGAGGAGTCCCTCGCCGGCTACGAGAAGGCGATGGAGTGCCACCTCGGCGACTTCCGTGAGTACTCGCGCATCCGCCGTGAGCTCAGCGACCTGGAGAAGAAGGGTCAGCGCATCGAGAACGCCTCCAAGGCCGACCGCGAGCGGCGCCAGCGCCAGCTCGCCGGGCTGCGGAAGCGGATGCGGGATCACCCCTGCCACCGCTGCCCGGACCGCGAGCAGCACGCCCGCTGGTCGGAGCGTTGGTGGAAGCTCAAGCGCGACACCGACCGGCTGAGCGCCCAGATCCAGTCCCGCACGGGTGCGGTCGCGAAGGTCTTCGACCGCGTCTCCGACGTACTCCTCGAACTCGGCTACCTGACCGCGGAGGACGGCGAGACGGAGCTGACCGTGCACGGCCGCACTCTCAAGCGCATCTACGGCGAGCGGGACCTGCTCGTCGCCGAGTGCCTGCGCCGCGGCTACTGGAAGGAGCTCGACGCCGCGGGCCTGGCCGCGATGGCGTGCGCGCTGGTCTTCGAGCCGCGCCGCGACGACGGGCTCGCCCACGACCGCAACCTCCCGCGCGGCGCCTTCCGCCCGGCCCTGGAGCGCACGACCGATCTCTGGGCCCGACTGGACGACCTGGAGCGCGACAACCGCCTCCCGGGCAGCGAGCCCGTCTCCACGGCGCTGGCGCTGGCGATGCACCAGTGGGCGCGCGGGGCGGCGCTGGACGTCGTGCTGCGCGAGGCCGACATGGCCGCGGGCGACTTCGTCCGCTGGACGAAGCAGACGATCGACCTCCTCGACCAGCTCTCCCTGGTCGCGCAGGGGAACGTCGGTCGCACGGCACGTCAGGCGCTGGAGTCGATCCGCCGCGGCATCGTCGCGTACTCCGCCGTTGCGTGAGGGAGACCCGTTGCCTGAGAACGCAGGTCCCGTGGCTGTGCGGGACGCAGAGCGGGATGCTTTAAGCTCTCCCTTCGTGACCCGAACGCCGCGCGCCCGCCGATCGCGGCGCGCTGCGCTGCCGCCGGCGCCGCTTCCGCTCTGGCTCGCGGTCCTCGTCGCGATCGGCGCCGGTCCCGTCCTCGCCGCCGGCTTCCCCGGTCAGAACCTGTGGCCGCTGACCTTCGTCGGCATCGGGATGGTGCTCCTCGCGCAGCGCGGGCGGACATCCGGGAACGCGTTCCTGGTCGGCTGGCTCGCGGGCGAGGCCTTCTATCTGGTGCACGTCTCCTGGACGTCGCTGTATCTCGGCCCTGTGCCGTGGGTCGCGCTCTCGACGCTGGAGGCGCTGTTCTGGGGCGCGGGCGGCGTCCTCCTCACGCTGGCTTACCGCTGGGCGCCGAAGGCCTGGCCCGGCATCGCCGGCCGGCTCGGGATGACGCCCGTGATCGTCGCAGGGCTCTGGGTGCTGCGGGAGTACGTGACGGGCAACTGGCCGTACGGCGGCTTCTCCTGGGGCCGGGTGGCGGAGTCGCAGTCGCTCAGCCCGTACGCCCCGTTGGTCGCCTGGCTCGGCATCTCCGGCCTCAGCTTCGTGATGGTGTGGCTGGTGGCGCTCCTCCTCGAGCTGTTCTTCGCCGTGGACGTGCGAGCGCTCGTGCGCTGCGCTGTCGCGCTCGGCGCGATCGCCATTGTGCTGGCCGTTCCGTCCTGGCCGGCGACGACGCACGGCACCACCCGGATCGCCGCCGTGCAGGGCAACGGACCCGCCGGCTACTTCGACAACGCCCCGGAGGGCGCGGTGTTGGACACTCAGATCACCGAGACGCTGAAGATCCCGGCCTCGCAGTCGACCGGCGCGAAGAAGCTCGACATGGTGGTCTGGCCGGAGGGCGCCGCCCAGCCGGACCCGACACGAGACCCGGGCTCCGCCTCCGTCCTCGACGCGTTGAGCCGGAAGTTCGGCGCGCCCTTCATCGTCGGGACGATCACCTCCCGCGACGGCAAGTACTTCAACACGTCGCTGCAGTGGGAGGCCGGGAAGGGCGCCGTCGACTACTACGACAAGAAGCACCCCGTGCCGTTCGGCGAGTACGTGCCCGACCGGTCGTTCTGGCGGCCGTTCGCGCCGTCGCTCATCGACCTCATCGGCCGCGACTACACGCCGGGGACCCGCGACAACGTGTTCGATGTCGGGGGAGTGCGCGCCGGCATCTCGATCTGCTTCGACATCGTCGACGACCAGCTCCTCACCGACATGATGAACGACGACGCCCAGGTCATCCTGGCCCAGACCAACAACGCCGACTTCGGCAAGACCGACGAGAACGAGCAGCAGCTCGCCATCGCCCGGCTGCGCGCGATCGAGTCGGGCAGGGCCCTGGTCAACATCTCGACCGTCGGCAGCAGCCAGATCATCGCTCCCGACGGGAAGACGATCACCATGATCCCGCCGTTCCAGCCCGGCCACATGGTCGCGGACGTGCCGCTCGGCACCACGACGACGCCGTCCACGCTGCTCAGCCGCGGCATCGAGTTCCTCGTCGCGGGCCTCGGGCTCTTCGGCCTGCTGGCGGCCGCGCTGTGCCGGAGGCTGCCGGCGCCTGACACGAGAAAGCCGCTCCCACCGGAACGGTGAGAGCGGCTCAACAGGTGCCGAGTATCAGGCCGAGTACTTGTGCTCGGTCGTCCCGCGGCGTGCGCGCAGGTATTGCAGCCGCTCCTCGAGGAGCTCTTCGAGCTCGGCCCGGGTGCGGCGCTCCAGGAGCATGTCCCAGTGGCTGCGCGGCGTCTTGACGTCCGAGTGGTCGATCTCGACGGGCTTGTCGTCGACCAGCAAGCGGGCCTCGTGGCCGCAGTGCTTGCACTCCCAGCCCTTGGGAGGTTCGGCCTCGGCGGAGAAGACCATTTCGGTCTCCGTGCCGCAGTCGGGGCACAGGTAGGTGTAACGGGAACGCGGAGAGTAGACGACGCCTTCTTCGCTTTGTAAGCTCTGGGCGCCAAGCCTCATTCCGCGCAAGCTGCGATCTGCCATCTGTGTGGTCTCCTCTTCGCGCGAATCGTCACCATTTATAAACCAGCAAGCTGGGGATTCTCTTTCCGCGTGCTCCCTTCTCTCAGTGGGCTCACAGCGTCACTAAAGGGAAGGCGACTCACTTCGAGCGCTGACCAGGGCTTTCAAGAGGTCGCAGCGGTTGGTGACGATTCCGTCGACTCCGAGGTCGAGCAGCCGCGTCATGTCGGCGACGTCGTCGACCGTCCAGACGTGCACCTCGGCTCCCGCGGCCTGGATCGCGCGGACCGTGCGGGCGGTGACCAGGCGCACCGGGCCGCGGCGCTCCGGGATCTGCACGGCGGCGAACCCGCGCAGGGCGCGCCGGGTGAGCGGGCGCGTACCGAGTTTCGAGCCGATCAGCGCCGGCACGAACTCCGAGACGGAGGGCGACACCGCGACGTCCGGGAGGGCGGAGGTGGCGGCCCTCCTGCGCGCCGCCGAGAAGCTCGTGAGGAGGACCCGGTCGGCCGCGCGCGTCTTCACGATCGCGGCCGCAGTCGGAGCCGCGGCGCGCTCGTCCTTGATGTCGATGTTGAAGCGCGCCTCCGGAAAGGCGTCCAGCGCCTCGGCGAGCGAGGAGAAGGACTGGCCGTGGCCGAGCGGGATGCGCCGCAGCTCGGCCAGGGTGAGCTGGTCGACACGCACCTCGCGGCCGGCCACCCGGGACAGGTCGGGGTCGTGGCTGATCACCGCCTCGCCGTCCGCGGACGCGTGCACGTCCGTCTCCAGGTGGGTCGCACCCGCGCTCAGCGCCTTCAGGAAGGCGAGCAGGGTGTTCTCCGGCGCGTCCGACGCCAGGCCGCGGTGCGCGATGATGCGCGGCCGCGGCCCGTCGAGGAACGTCACGCCGGGGGAGCGGGCGGCGGAGTCGGACCCGTGGCGCCGGCGCCAGCCGCCTCCACGGACGGAGCGGCCTGAGCGGCTGCCGGGACCACGCCGAGCCCGGCCGCGGCCGCGCCCTTCGGGCCCAGCGCCTGACCGATGCCCTTCAGCGCCTCCGTGAGCTCGCTCGGGATGATCCAGAGCTTGTTCGCGGAGCCTTCGGCGAGCTTCGGCAGCGTCTGCAGGTACTGGTAGGCCAGCAGCAGGTTGTCCGGGTTGCCCTCGTGGATGGCGCTGAAGACGGTGGTGATCGCCTTCGCCTCGCCCTCTGCGCGCAGCACGGCCGCTTTCGCGTCGCCCTCCGCCTTGAGGATCGAGGCCTGCCGCATGCCCTCCGCGTTGAGGATCTCGGACTGCTTGGTGCCCTCCGCCGTCAGGATCACCGCACGACGGTCGCGCTCGGCGCGCATCTGCTTCTCCATCGAGTCCTGGATGGACAGGGGCGGGTCGATCGCCTTCAGCTCGACGCGGGATACTCGGATGCCCCACTTGCCTGTGGCCTCGTCGAGCACCAGGCGGAGCTGGCCGTTGATGTTGTCGCGGCTGGTCAGGGCGGCCTCGAGGTTCAGGCCGCCGACCACGTTACGCAAGGTGGTCGTGGTGAGCTGCTCGACGGCGCCGAGGTAGTTGGCGATCTCGTACGTCGCCGCACGGGCGTCGGTGACCTGGAAGTACACGACGGTGTCGATCGAGACCACGAGGTTGTCCTCGGTGATCACCGGCTGCGGCGGGAACGAGACGACCTGCTCGCGGAGGTCGATGAGCGGGCGCACCTTGTCGATGAACGGGACGACGACGTTGAGGCCTGGGGTGAGCGTCTTGTGGTACCGGCCCAGCCGCTCCACCACCCCGGCCCGCGCCTGCGGAATGATCCGGATGGCGCGGAACAGCGTGACCAGAACGAAGATCGCGATCACCAGGATGATGATCGAGACCACGATGGTCACGACGAGCTGGGTGACTTGGGTCACGTCAGGCTCCTCTCAGTGAGGTCGCCGGCTCCCGCCGACACCGGTGACGGGGCGACGACGGCCGTCGCGCCCTCGATGCTCAGGACGATGACGTGCTCGCCCGGCACCAGTTCGGCGGGGCCGGACTGGGCGGGCGAGAGCCGCGCGGTCCAGGTCTCCCCGACGGACAGCTTAACGAGTCCCGCGGTGCGCGAGACGGTCGAGACGACGACGCCGTTCATGCCGATCAGCGCATCGACGTTGCTCTTCGTGGGGTCGCCGCCACGCTTGAGCCTGTGCAGCAACGGCGGCCGGATGAAGAACACCAGGACCACCGAGATCGCGGCGGCGATGATGAGCTGCAGCCACCACGGCGCACCGAACAGCCCGGAGATCAGCCCTCCGAAGCTGCCGATCGCGATCATGAGGAAGACGAAGTCGAGCGTCAGCATCTCGATGATCACGAACACGAGGATGAGGACGAGCCAGGCGATCCACGCGAAGGACGTGATGTCCATGAGCGGCCCCCTCTCTACACATCACCATGTGTCTACACATCACTATGTACTTGCTAGAACGCTAGCATTCCCGCGGCCCACTGGACGGAACGCACTTGGTAGTCTCAGAAAGCCGTGTCGTCCAACGCTCTAGGAGTACCCGTGTCCAACGCTTCCGCGTCCGCCAGCCCGCTCGCGCAGGGCAGCCTCACCGGCAAACGCGCCCTCGTCACCGGTTCGTCGCGCGGCATCGGCGCCGACACCGTGCAGTACCTGGCCGACGCCGGCGCCGCGGTCGCGATCAACTACCGCAACAAGGAGGCGCGTGCGGTCAAGCTGGCCGACGCGATCCGCGAGCAGGGCGGCAGCGCGATCACCGTCGGCGCCGACCTGACCGACCCGACGTCGGTCGGCGCGCTGTTCCGGGCGATCGACACCGAGTGGGGCGGCCTCGACATCCTGGTCCTGAACGCCTCCGGCGGCATGGAGTCCGGGATGGCCGAGGACTACGCCATGCAGCTCAACCGCGACGCGCAGGTGAACGTCCTGACGTCGGCGCTGCCGCTGATGGCCGCCGGCTCGCGCGTCGTGTTCGTCACCAGCCACCAGGCGCACTTCATCCGATCGACGCCGACCATGCCCGAGTACGAAGCCGTCGCGCTGAGCAAGCGGGCGGGCGAGGACGCGCTGCGGTCGCTGCTCCCCGAGCTCGACGCGCAGGGCATCGAGTTCGTCGTCGTCTCCGGCGACATGATCGAGGGAACCATCACCGCGACGCTGCTCAACCGGCTGAACCCCGGCGCGATCGACGCCCGCAAGGAGGCAGCAGGCCGCCTCTACAACGTCGGCGAGTTCGCCGCGGAGGTCGCATCCGCGGTGGTCGACCCGGTGCCGGCCGACCACACCCGCCTCGTCGGCGACGTCTCCAGCTTCGAGCCGATCAGCGAATGAGGCCCGCCGACCTCGAGCTCCTGACCGGAGTCTCGCGCCCCACCGTCCACCCGGCAGGAGGCCGCGCGGTCGTCTCGGTCACGCATCCTTCGCTGGCCGCGGACGCGACGATCGGGCAGCTCTGGAACATCCCGCTGTCCGGGCACGCGGCGCCGCGGCGCCTCACGCGCGGCTTCCGCGACAGCGCCCCGGCGTTCTCGCCGGACGGGCGTCTGATCGCATTCCTGCGCGGCGGGCCGAAGTCGCCGTCGCAGCTCATGGTGGTCGACGCCGCCGGCGGCGAGCCGGTGGTCGCCACCGACCGCAAGCTGGGCGTGACCGAGTTCGCCTGGGCTCCGGACGGCCGTTCGCTCGCGTTCGTCAGCCGCGACCCCGAGCAGGGGCGCTACGGCACGGTGGAGGGCATCGACCCGAACGGGGAGCGCGCCCGCCGGATCGACACGCTGAAATATCAGTCGAACGGACTCGGCTACATCACCGACCGGCGCTCGCACGTCTACATCGTGTCCGTCCCGGACGTCTGGGCGGAGCCGCCGGTGGCGCCGATCGCGGAGGCCGACGGCTCGAGCCGGCCGGCGCCGGCGGTGGCGACGCCGCGTGCGCTGACCAGCGGGGACTGGGACGACTCGACGATCGCGTTCTCGCCGGACGGCTCGACGCTCGCGTTCGTCTCGGCCCGGCACGGCAGCCGGGACGACGACCTCCGCTCGAACGTCTTCCTGGTGCCTGTCGACGGCGGCAGGGAGCCCTCCGACGCGACGGGGGAGCACGGCAGCTTCTCGGTCGTCGCCGTAGCCTACGGCCTCAACGGCGCGCTCTACTTCAGCGCGCAGGACGTGGGGCAGGGCGGCAGGGACTTCGTGGCGAAGAACACCGCGCTGTACGTGATCGACCACCCGGGGGCCGCTCCGCGCCTGCTGACCGATCCGGAGACCGTCGACCTCACCGAGTCGGACATCGTCGCTTTCCGCGACGACAGCGTGCTGGTGTGCGACCGCCGCCGGGGCGCGCTCGTCCTGACCGAGGTGGAGGCCGACGGCGCCGCGCGCAGGCTCACCGACGACCTCGCCGTGGTGAGCGGCGCCGGCGCGGCAGGCGGGACGATCGTAGTGAGCGTCTCCGACGCCGCCACCGCGGGCGACGTCGCCGTGATCGACGGCGACGGCCTCCGGCGACTCACCGACTTCTCCCGCGCCCTGCGCGCGGCCGGCGTGATCGCCCCGCGCGAGCTCACGGTGACGGGCCGCGACGGCTATCCGATCCACGGCTGGGTCGTGGCCCCGGAGGGTACGGGACCGCATCCCGTGCTCCTGAACATCCACGGCGGGCCGTTCGCCGCCTACACCGCGGCGCTGTTCGACGAGGCTCAGGTCTATGCAGCGGCGGGCTACGCCGTGGTGATGTGCAACCCGCGCGGGTCGGCCGGCTACGGCCAGGACCACGGCCGCGTCATCCGGCAGCGGATGGGCACCGTCGACCTGGCGGACGTCCTGGACTTCCTGGACGGCGCGATCGCCGAGACCCCCGGCCTCGACGCCGAGCGCGTCGGCGTGATGGGCGGCTCCTACGGCGGCTACCTGACCGCGTGGACGATCGCCCACGACCACCGCTTCGCCGGGGCGATCGTGGAGCGCGGCTACCTCGACCCTGCCGCCTTCATCGGCACCAGCGACATCGGCAGCTTCTTCAGCGACGAGTACACCGGCACCGATCCGTCCGGGATCGCGGCGCAGAGCCCGCAGGCCGTGGTCGACAGAGTGCGGACGCCTACCTTGGTACTGCACTCGTCCAGCGACCTGCGCTGCCCGCTCGGCCAGGCCGAGCGGTACTACGCGGCCCTGAAGCGTGGCGGCGTCGAGGCCGAGCTCGTGATCTTCCCCGGGGAGGACCACGAGCTGAGCCGCAGCGGACGCCCGCGGCACCGTCGCGAGCGGTTCGAGATCATCCTGGACTGGTGGGACCGGCACCTGCCCGTGAAGGCGCGGCGCTAAGCGGCGTCCTGCATTAGGCGGCGGCGGGCGCGGCGGGCGCCGCGCTCGTCTTCAGCACCTCGCGGCCGAAGGTGAAGGCCCGGACGATCCCGATGATGCCGAGCACGATCAGCGCGATCGCGGCGAACAGGATCAGGAACACGGCCGACGACGCGGGCAGGAACAGCACCACGAGCCCCGCGACGATGCTGAGGATGCCGTACGCGATCGCCCACCCGGCGGAGCGCGCACGCCCGGCCTCCACCAGCGCCATGATGCCCTCGATGATCCAGCCGACGCCGATGAAGGCGAGGGCGAAGATCACCAGGACGGTCGCCGCGGTCGAGACGTTCTTCAGAGTCACGATGGCGAGGAACACCAGCAGCACGCCGAGGATGATGTTGAGCGTGCGGATGCCGCCCCCGATGCCGCGGGCGAAGATCCCGACGCCCAGCCGCATGATGCCGGCGATGAGGAAGTAGATGCCGAGGAACACGGCCAGCACGGCGATGGTCTTGGCGGGCCAGAACAGCAGCACGACGCCGAGGACGACCGCGACCGCGCCGCTGACTCCCATCACGGCTCGCATTGCGTTGATGGCTGAACGCGTCATCTCCGACGCGTCCAGCGAGAGGTCACGGACCGCGGAGTCGAGAGGATCGGTGGAGGACATCGCACGCACCCTTCTGTCGTTCGGCCACGTTGTCGGATGGCCGCTTACGCGCAGAATACTGAAAATCTCCTGTGCATATCAGACCCATTCTCGCGACGCCGCGGTCGCGGGGAGGGGAGCGGGTCGGAGGCACCTGGTTAGATCGGAAGCGACACCGAACGGACGGAGCACGGCGATGACCACGGCGACCAGCGCGACAACGGCCGAGGGCGGACAGGAGCGGGCGGACAGCCACGACGTCATCCGGGTCCGCGGCGCCCGTGAGAACAACCTCAAGGACGTCAGCGTCGAGCTGCCGAAGCGTCGCCTGACCGTGTTCACCGGGGTGTCCGGCTCCGGAAAGAGCTCGCTGGTGTTCGGGACGATCGCCGCCGAGTCGCAGCGCCTCATCAACGAGACCTACAGCGCGTTCGTGCAGGGCTTCATGCCGTCGCTCGCGCGGCCGGACGTGGACGTGCTGGAAGGGCTCACCACGGCGATCCTCGTCGACCAGGAGCGGATGGGCGCCAACGCGCGGTCCACCGTCGGCACGGTCACCGACGCGAACGCCATGCTGCGCATCCTGTTCAGCCGGCTCGGGCAACCGCACATCGGCTCGCCGCAGGCTTTCTCGTTCAACATCCCGACCGTGCGCGGCTCCGGCGCCATCTCCATCGAGGGCAAGGGGACGGTGAAGCGCAGCTTCGAGCAGACCGGCGGGATGTGCCCGCGCTGCGAGGGGATGGGCACCGCCTCCGAGATCGACCTGACCCAGCTCTACGACGAGTCGAAGTCGCTGTCCGGCGGCGCGATCACGGTGCCCGGCTACACCGCGGACGGCTGGTCGGTGCGGATGTTCAGCGAGTCCGGCTTCTTCGACGCGGCCAAGCCGGTCCGGGACTACTCGGAGACCGAGCTGCACGACTTCCTCTACAAGGAGCCGGTGAAGGTCAAGATCAACGGCATCAACCTCACCTACGAAGGTTTGGTGCCGCGCGTGCAGAAGTCGATGCTGTCGAAGGACATCGAGGCCATGCAGCCGCACATCCGGGCGTTCGTGGAGCGCGCGGTCACCTTCGCGCCCTGCCCGGAGTGCGGAGGGACGCGGCTCAACGCGGGCGCGCGGTCGTCGCTGATCCGCGGCGTCAGCATCGCCGACGTGGGCGCGATGCAGCTCAGCGACCTCGCGGAGTGGGTGCGCGGGCTGGACGAGCCGTCTGTGGCGCCGCTGCTGGCCGGCCTCCAGGGCACCCTCGACTCCTTCGTGGACATCGGCCTCGGCTACCTGTCGCTCGACCGGCCGTCCGGCACGCTGTCGGGCGGGGAGGCGCAGCGCACGAAGATGATCCGTCACCTGGGGTCGTCCCTCACCGACATCACCTACGTTTTCGACGAGCCGTCGGTCGGCCTTCACCCGCACGACATGCGCCGGATGAACGAGCTGCTCGTGCAGCTCCGCGACAAGGGCAACACCGTGCTGGTGGTGGAGCACAAGCCGGAGATGATCGTCATCGCCGACCACGTGGTCGACCTCGGGCCGCGGGCGGGCACGGCCGGGGGAGAGATCGTCTACGAGGGGACCATCGAGGGCCTGCGCGCGAGCGGCACGCTTACCGGGCGGCACCTGGACGATCGGGCGACGGTCAAGGCGTCGGTGCGCGCGCCGTCCGGGCGGCTGGAGGTGCGCGGCGCGACGTCGCACAACCTGCAGGACGTGGACGTCGACATCCCGCTCGGCGTGCTCGTCGTGGTCACCGGCGTGGCCGGCTCCGGCAAGAGCTCACTCATTCACGGTTCGGTGTCCCCGCGCGAGGGCGTCGTCTCCGTCGACCAGGCCGGCATCCGCGGCTCACGGCGCAGCAACCCGGCCACGTACACCGGCCTGCTGGAGCCGATCCGCAAGGCGTTCGCGAAGGCCAACGGCGTCAAGCCTGCGCTGTTCAGCGCGAACTCCGAGGGCGCCTGCCCGAACTGCAACGGCGCCGGCGTCATCTACACCGACCTCGGCGTGATGGCCGGCGTCTCGACGGTGTGCGAGGTGTGCGAGGGCAAGCGCTTCGACGCGTCGGTGCTGGAGTACCGGTTCGGCGGCCTGGACATCAGCGAGGTGCTCGCGCTGTCCGTGGAGGAGGCCGAGACGTTCTTCGCGAGCGGCGAGTCGCGCATCCCGGCCGCCCACGCCATCCTGCAGCGTCTGGCGGACGTCGGTCTCGGCTACCTGACCATCGGCCAGCCGTTGACGACGCTGTCCGGCGGCGAACGGCAGCGCCTGAAGCTGGCGACGCACATGGCCGAGAAGGGCGGCGTCTACGTGCTGGACGAGCCGACCACCGGCCTGCACCTGGCCGACGTCGAGCAGCTCCTCGGCCTCCTGGACCGGCTGGTCGACTCGGGCAAGTCGGTGATCGTCATCGAGCACCACCAGGCCGTGATGGCGCACGCCGACTGGATCGTGGACCTCGGCCCGGGCGCCGGCCACGATGGCGGCCGAGTGGTGTTCGAGGGGACGCCCGCGGAGCTGGTGGCGTCGCGCTCGACGCTGACCGGGCAGCACCTGGCGGAGTACGTGGGGGCGTGACGTCCTAGTGGGCCGCCACGGCGGTCCCGGTGAGCTCGTGACGCGAGAAGGTGTCGACGAAGCACTCGTAGGCGCGGTCTCCCGACGCCCACTGGTTGGCGCTGTTCGGATAGCGCAGCTCCACCTGGACGTCCTCGTTCCACACCGCGACCCAGTTCCAGTCCAGGATGCCGGGGGCGGTGCAGAGGTCGCCGACCTGTGTGTTGAGCGCCTGCGCGCCGGGGAACGGCGCGCCGGCGGACTGGGGGAGGGCGCCCTGCGAGATCACCTGGGCGATGTGCGGCGACGCGCAGTCGATGACGGGGTAGGAGCTCTCCCACGGCGAGGGGAAGACCTGGAGGCACGCGCCGGTGGCGATGCTGCCGACCGGCTGCTCCGGCACGGTCGCGACCGGCGGCGTGTGGGTCGGGCGCGGCGGCAGCCCGAGCGGCGTGGGAGCCGGATCGAGCGGGTGCGGGGTGCCGGACGGGGATGCCGTCAGGTCGGCCCGGGCGTGGCCGGCGGGGAGGCCGCCCGCGAAGGCGGCGACCGAGAGGAGGACGACAGCGGCGGCGGCGGTCGCGGCCACGAGGACGATCCAGCCGCGGCGCGACAGGCCGTCCGGGCTCGCGGGGGATCGGCGGTCTCTCACCGCCTCATCCTACGGTCGGCCGTCGAGATCGCGAGCAGTCATACGCGGGAGGCCCGGTCGGAGCGCGGTCGTGACGCGGCTGGGTAGCCTGGAGGGATGGAAGTCGCCGAACCGATCACGTTGACCGTCGGCGGAGCCTCCCGCACGGACCTGCGCACGGCCCTGAGATCGCACGGTGTCCTGCTGAACGCGCACGCCGAGACGCTGCTGGATCACGAGGCCTTCGACGCGCGGGATACGGTGGAGCTGACCATTGTCGAGCGCAGTGTGGGCGAGCTGGGCCTCGGCGACGGCGGGAACCTCCCGCAGGTCTTCGCAGCCGCGCGCGAGCAGGGACTGTGGTTGTGCCCGCCCGACACCGGCCCGTACCTCCGGCTGGCGATGCGGTCGCAGCCGAACGCGCCCGATTCGGTCCTGTCGGCGGGACGCTCGCCGGCCGGGTCGATCAAGGTGGCGGCCGCGCCGCTGAGCGAGGATGTCGAGTTCCCGAAGGGCTACTACCTGCGCGTGGTCGACGGGGTGCAGTGGCTGCGCGGCTACCGCTGCGACGACGAGTACCGGTTCTCCGCGGAAGACCGGTTCGCGTTCACGCTTCCGCCGGCCTCCTGACCGGCGTCACGACCGGTACTCGGGGTTCGGGAAGTCGAACCGGGTCCCCGCGTCCCACTCCTTGCGCTGGTTGCCGTAGTCGGGGAAGCCGCCGGCGTCCTTCAGCAGCCGGGCCAGGTGCAGGAGGTTCCAGGTGAGGAAGGTCGTGTTGCGGTTCGTGAAGTCGTTGTCGAACCCCACGCGGCGGCCGTCGCCGGCGTCGTCGCCGTAGCTGGGGCCCGGTCCGGCCTCGCCGATCCAGCCGGCGTCCGCCTGCGGAGGGATCGAGTAGCCGATGTGTTGAAGGCTGTACAGCACGTTGGATGCGCAGTGCTTGATGCCGTCCTCGTTGCCGGTGATGAGGCAGCCGCCCGTCCGGCCGTAGTAGAGCCACTGGCCTTTCTCGTTCAGCTCGCCCGAGTGCGCGTAGAGCCGTTCGATGATCTTCTTGGTCTCGCTGCTGTTGTCGCCGAGCCAGATCGGGCCGGCGATCACGAGGATGTCGGCGGCGAGCACCCGCGGGAAGAGGTCGGGCCAGGCGTCCACCTCCCAGCCGTACTCGCGCATGTCCGGGTAGACGCCCGTGGCGATCGGGTGGTCGACGGCGCGGAACTGATCGACCTGCACACCCTGGTCGGACATGATCGACGCGCTCACGTCGACCAGTGACTGGGTGTGGCTGCGGCCGGGGGAGCGGGTGAGGGTCGTGTTGATGAAGAGCGCTTTCAGATCGCTGTAGTCGATGTCCCGTGGGCTCATGGGTCTCACGGTAGAGAGCGGCCGCCGGGCTGTCCAGCGGTCCGATCAGGCGGTGGAGGAACTTTCTTCACGAATTGTGATCATTTGCAGCAAACGCAGATGTGCATTCGTGTATTGTTGCACTGCCTGCAAAAACCGTATCGCCTCCAAAGGAACCCGTCTTGTCTACAACCACCGCGCCCGTGAGGGTGCAGCCAGCGGCGCCCGCGCCGCGCGAATCGAAGCCGATCATGTCGCACCGGCAGATTCTCCTCGTCATCTACGGCCTCATGGCCGGAATGTTCCTGTCGTCGCTCGACCAGACGATCGTCGGTACCGCGATCCGCACGATCGGCGACGACCTCCACGGACTCAACGACCAGGCGTGGGTCACCACGGCGTACCTGATCACGTCCACGATCGCAGTCCCGATCTACGGCAAGCTGTCCGACATCTTCGGCCGCCGCCCGCTGTACATCTTCGGAATCGTCGTGTTCCTGCTCGGCTCCCTGCTCTCGGCGTTCTCGACGTCGATGATGATGCTGGCCGCGTTCCGCGCGTTCCAGGGGATCGGCGCAGGCGCGCTGATGTCCCTCCCGCTGGCGATCATGGGCGACATCCTCGCTCCGCGTGAGCGTGCCAAGTACCAGGGCTACTTCCTGGCCGTCTTCGGCATCTCGTCGGTCATCGGCCCGCTCATCGGCGGCCTGTTCGCCGGCGCCAACCAGATCCTCTTCGTCACCGGATGGCGCTGGGTCTTCCTCATCAACGTCCCGATCGGTATCGTCGCGCTTCTCATGGTGCTGGCGTTCCTGCACTTGCCGAAGTTCCACAAGGCCGCGAAGCCCCGCATCGACTGGTGGGGTGCGACCGCGGTCATCGTGACGCTCGTCCCCGTGCTGCTGGTCGCAGAGCAGGGGCGTGACTGGGGCTGGAGCTCCGTCGCCTCCATCAGCTGCTACGTGATCGCCGCGGTCGGCCTGATCTCCTTCATCCTCATCGAGCGTGCCATGAAGGACGACGCGATCATCCCGCTGCGCCTGTTCCGTTCGCGGGTGTTCTCGATGGCGACCGTGCTCGGAGTGCTTGTCGGCTTCGGGATGTTCGGTGCCATGCTGACCCTGCCGCTGTACCTGCAGATCGTCTTCGGGCTGAGCCCGACGGCCTCCGGCTTCGCCACACTGCCGATGATGGCCGGCCTGATGATCGCCTCGATCGCGTCGGGCCAGATCATCGCCCGCACGGGCAAGTACCGGATCTTCCCCGTCACGGGAACGCTGTTCACGGCGGCCGGCTTCTTCGTGCTGACCTTCCTCACCATCGACAAGCCGCTCTGGTTCCTGATGATCGCGATGTTCCTCATCGGGCTCGGACTCGGCCAGATGATGCAGACGCTCACCCTGGCCAGCCAGAACGCGGTCGCGCCGAACCAGATGGGCGTCGCCACCGGCGCGTCCACCTTCTTCCGCCAGATCGGTGGAACCCTCGGTGTCGCCGTGCTGCTCTCTGTGCTCTTCGCCGCCCTGCCGGGCAACATCGTCACGGCGACGGCCGACCAGAAGACCCTGAGCTCGGCACTGGATGCCGCTCTGACGCCGGAGGTCGCGACCGCGCCGCACAACAAGGCGATCATGAAGCAGCTCTGGACGCCGATCGTCACCCCGATCGAGGCGAGCATCCAGGACGAGCTCGCCGCCGGCGTGACGAAGGCGAAGGCCGCTGCCGACGCCGCCGTGACCGACAAGGTCACCGCCGCTGTCGACGCGCAGGTCGCCGCCGGGCACATCCCGGCCGAGGCCGCGGCGCCGATCATCGCCCAGCAGGTCGCGGCGGCCACGCCGCAGGCCGAGGCCGCAGCACTCGCCGCGGTCGCGAAGGCGGCGCACGCCACGGTCGTCGACGGGACGGTCGAAGTGAACTGGGCGAACGCGAGCCAGCGCGGCTTCTACGTCGACAAGCTCACCCCGACGCTGGCCGACAAGCTGAAGTCGGGCGACTCCAAGGCGAACAGCTCGACCAGCAGCTCGACGAGCGACACCTCGTTCCTCGACGGCGCGGACCAGCGTCTGAGCAAGCCGTTCATGGTCGGGTTCAACGATTCCGTGGTCCTGGTCTACACGATCGGCCTCGGAGTGATCCTGCTCGCCTTCGTCCTCACCCTGTTCTTCAAGGTGCCGCCGCTGCGGAAGACTTCCGCGCTGCAGCAGCAGGCCGACGAGGGCGGCGCGACCGTGACCGGAAGCATCCGGGCGGTGCCGGCCAACTGATCGGGGGAGTGGGCGGTGTCCTGTGACGCCGCCCACTCCGCTCGGTCGGAAGACATCAGATCGTGACCACAATCGACATCCACCCTGAGGCCGTCGGCCTCCGGGAGCGCAAGAAGCTCCAGACCCGCACTGCCATCCACGAAGCGGCCTTCCGCCTCATCGACTCGCAGGGGCTGGACGCGACGACGGTCGAGCAGATCTGCCACCAGGCGGACGTCTCGGGCCGGACCTTCTTCAACTACTTCCCCTCCAAGGCCGCAGCAGCCCTCGAATTCCAGGGCCCCGCCATCCACCCGGACGTGGAGCAGGCGTTCCTGGCTCACCCCGGCAGCCTGGTCATCGCCCTGTGCGAGGTGATCGGCAGCGGTTCGGAACACGGCCCTGACCTGGTCAGCATCAAGCGGCTCCTGAGCCGACGCCCGGAGCTGCTGACGACCGCGACCCGCATGATGGTCGAGGTGCGGGAGATGTACGTCGACCTCGCCGCTCAGCGCGCACGAAGCAGGTCCGAGGCGGAACTCGCCGTCGTCCTGGTGATGGCCGCGCTCAGCAAGACCCTGCACGACGACAACGCGCCCGATGTGCCGATCGGTGAACAGCTGAAGGCGACGGTGCGGCAGCTCCTCGCACTCGACTGCGACGAGGGGTGACGATCGCCGTCGACGCCGCGACAACGAAGACCGCGGCGCCGACGCCGATGGTCAGGCGGTAGCCGAGCAGCGTCGCCAGGAGCCCGGCGAGGAGGGCGCCCACGAAGAACACCACGCGGTTGACGGTCCGGATGGTCGAGTTCATCCGCCCTTGGATGGCGTCCGGTGCGACGGACTGCCGGTATCCGGTGTCGTTCGGGTCCTCGATGCCCATCGAGAGGCAGTAGACGAACTGGGCCGCCGCGACGAGCGCGATGCCGCCGCCGGCCGTGTCGACCGGCACGACGGCGACGGCGAGCCAGGGCACGACGACCAGTGCTCTGGCGAGAAAGATTGCCCGGCCGGCGCCGAGCCGGGCGCCGACCCGTGGCGCGATGAGCGCACCCAGGAACCCTCCGACGCCGCCGAATGCCAGGGCGAGCCCGTACGCCCAGGGCTGGAGCTGGAGCTCCCGGAGGACGAAGACCGCGAACACGGTCATCACGATGCTGTTGCCGAGGAACCAGGTGTGGATCGACAGGGCCAGCGGCCGCAGCGTCCGGTGGTGGTAGGTGTAGCGCATGCCCTCGGCGATCTCGTGACCGATGTGACGGCCGGCCACGCGTGGGCCGGGAGTGGGCTCGTCGACCCGGATCCGCGACTGGAGCACCGCCGAGACCGCCGTGAAGATGGCGTCGAAAGCGAAGAGGAGGGGCGCGCCGAGAACGTTCAGGAGCGCGCCGCCGAGCGCCGGCCCAGCGGTCCCGGCAACCGTTTCGCTCTGCCCGAGGCGCGCGTTGGCCATGACGAGGGATTCTCGGGGAACGATGCGGGGGAGCAGCGGCTGAGCGGCCGAGTCGGCGAACAGCACCAGGACGCCGAGCACTAGCGTCACCGCTGCGACCGACCAGAAACTGAGGGTGTTCGTGACGATCAGAACGGGGATCGCGGCCAGGGCGGCCGCGCGGCCGATGCTCGTGATGACCAGTGTTCGCTGACGACGCCACCGATCCATGAGGGCGCCGATGATCAGGCCGAGGAACAGGTACGGGACGACGCTCAACGCGCTCAGGACGCTGATCTGCACGGTCGTCGCGTGCAGCACGGAGACGACCAGGACGTTGAACGCGACACCGGAGACCGCGCCACCGAGCGCCCGGATGCTGCTGGCGCTCCAGAACAGGGCGAACGCCGGCCTGCGGAGGATTTCGGGCGGGGGAGAGACGACACGGGCTGGAGTTGAGGCGTCGTCGTCCACTCCGCCAGCCTAGCGAAGCGGCGACAGCGGGCCGCTGGACTGCGGCGGTCTGCACCATACGAGAACCCACACCTCGGCCTCCCGGCGTCCGTCGCGCCTGCGCAGTACGCTCGCCCCATCGGTGGGAGGAACCCGCCGCGAGCCTGGAGCAGAGCGATGTCGCAGCCGTCTTCCCCTACCGGAGCATCCACCTCCGCCACACCTGCCCCCGGGCGCCGCCGCCCGTTCCTCAGGCCCAGCCGGCTGCTCGCCAACGCCCCGCACGAGAAGTTGCATCCCGCGGTGCTCGCCGAGGCCGAACGCCGCGCGTCAAGCGTTCAGCTCCGGATCGCCGACGCGATCACCGCGTTCGCCGGGTCGATGATGTTCGTCTACCTGCACATCGTGCTCTTCGCGGTCTGGATGCTCGTGTTCGAGAAGAGCCCGTGGCCGACGCTGACACTCATCGTCTCGCTCGAGGCGATCTTCCTCTCGACATTCGTCATGATCGGGCAGAACCGTCAGGCCGCCTTCCAGCAGGCGAAAGCAGACCACGACTACATCGCCCAGCAGAAGCTGCTCGAGGAGAACACCGAGCTCACGCGCACGATCCATAAGCTGACGCAGGAGATTCACGCGCGGATGCCGGAGAGCGGTGCTCCCTCGGCCGGCGGGGCGCGATAACCCTAACGGGGGCGGTGGGATATCCGGTTGCTGAATGTAGCCTGAGTGAACGCGGCTCGAAACGCAGTGAACGGGAGTAGTTCGATGGCGGATCCTCAGACCGGCCGGACGCATCCGTTCGGGAGGCCGGTGCGGATTGTCGGCGGTTGGCGGGCTGGGTTCGTCGTCGTCTTCATTTGCGTGGTTATGGGGTATCTCTACTTGACCGAGTACGTTGTGGCCGCCTTCATCGATCCGGTAGCTGCAGACCTCGTGGCGCAGGCACTGATCCTCGGGTTCTGGACATGCGTCGTGCGCCTGTTTCGGGGCCGCGGCGAACCGGTCGGCCCTCCGCGCCCGTGGTGGCAGATGACACATCGAAGCCCGGCCTGCTGGTTCCTCGCTGTGTTGGCGGCGGCGGCGTTCGTGTGGAACGTGGTGTGGGTCACAACCGGGGGCGGCATCGTGCCCGGGGACCCGGCGGCGTGGGTTCTGCTGGTAGTCCTTCACTTGGTGACAAGCGCAGCGTTGGTCTCCCTGCTCATCAACTCCGCGATCCGTCTCGGCCGCGAGAGCGTCCCTCAGAACGCTGCTGACGAGCCGGTCAGATAGTCCTGACCGCAGGTCGGGGTATCACTGATAATGCACATTATGTCAGCTCGAAGACCTTTCGCCGGTTGTACGCTTCCAGAATGGTGGCCACAGACGACTTCCCCGGCGACGCCGAACTGACGCACATCCTGGTGGTGGCGGACGCCGATGCCTCCCGTGATTTCTACCGGGATGTCGTCGGCGCTGAGATCGTCCGCGAGTACGGCGGCACCAGTGTCGTCGCACGGCTGGCCGGCACCTGGCTCCTGCTGGTGACCGGTGGCGGCCCGACTCCCGACAAGCCGGCCGTGACGTTCTCCCCGCCCGATGACCCGGACCGGGTCAGCCACGCGATGACGTTCCGTGTGCCGGACTGCGCTGCAGCCTACGAGGTGCTCACGGCGCGCGGCGCCACCTTCCTGACCCCGCCCATCGACCATGGGCCGGAGGTCCGCTGCTTCTTCCGCGATCCGGACGGGCACCTGATCGAGCTCTCCGAATACCGGGGCTGATTCGACACTCTCCAACTGCCCCCGCGAGCACACCCTGTCGTATACGGACTGCTCCGGATGCGAGCGGTTCCGTCGAGACGAAGGAGCCTGACATGAAGAGAATCGCCGCGGCCGTCGGCCTGGCCGTCCTGTTCACGCTCACAGCCTCCGCGCCGGCCCTCGCGAACAACCCTCCCGGCCCTCCCGGGCCTCCCAGCCAGTCGTGCCAGTCCGTGGAGCCCTTCACCCCGGGGCATGCCGCGAACAGCCCGGGCTCCCCCTTCAACGAGCCCGGCATCAACAGCGCCAACGGCGGCATCGGAGGTCAGCACTACTCCGCTCGGTCGCAGTACGACGTGGCCTGCTACCAGCAGTCCGTCCACCAGAGGTGACGCGAAGCCATCGGGGACTCCGCGCCGCGGGGTTCCCGATCCCCCGCTAACGGACCACCTCGTACACGACCTTCTGCACCCCGTTCCCGTATGTCTCCCCCTCCACCACGGTCAGCTTCTGGATGCCGTGCTCCGAGCTGCTGAACAACCGCTCCCCCTCGCCCAGGAGCACCGGGAAGACGAGCAGGTGGTACCGGTCGACCAGTCCCGCGTCGGCGAGGGCGTGGCCGAGCGCCATGCTGCCGTGGACGATGATCGGGCCGCCCTCTGTCGCCTTCAGTGCGGCCACGTCGTCGAGCGAGCGCAGGATGGTCGCGGGCCAGCGCTCGTCGTCCTGCTCCAGCGTCGTGGAGACGACGTAGCGCGGCATCGCGTTGTAGCCGGCGAACTCCTCCATCGACGGCCAGACCGGGGCGAAGAGCTCGTAGCTCGTGCGGCCGAGCAGGACGGCGGTCGACTCCCCCTGCTCCCGGCCCTTCAGCTCGTAGGCGGCGGGGTCGAACTCGACGCTGTTGAAGGTCCAGCCGGAGTTGCGATAGCTCGCGTCGCCTCCCGGGGCCTCGGCGACGCCGTCGGCGGAGACGAAGGCGGAGATGATCAGGTCGCGCATGGGTATCAGTCCTCTCGGTGCGGATGAACGGCAGGCTGTATTTCCTGCTGCATTCAACCTACCAGTTCTGAACCAGTTAGTTCAATACCGAGAAGTGTGCGATCAGCCTTCCGCGAGCTCCCCGAGGACGTCGAGGAAGGTCTGCCAGCCGGCGATCGTCCCCTGCCGCTGCTCGTCCGAGAAGCCGGGCGTCTGCTGGGTCATGCGCAGGCGCGTCCCCACCGCGGACGGTGTCAGCTCGACCGTCAGGACGGCCCGCTCGGGAACGGCGGGACGATCGGTGAGCGTCATCACCAGGCGCGACGGCGGGTCGACCTCCAGGAACTCCCCCGCCCAGTCGATGGTGGCGCCGTCCGGCAGGACCATCATCGCCGACCAGGCCCGGCCGACCTCTGCGCGGTAGTCGAGCCCGTCGAGGGGAACCTGCACCTCGCGACCGCCGAACCAGCGGGCGAACGACTCGGGCGTCGTCCAGGCGGCGAACACCGCGGCAGGCGGCGCTGCGAACTCACGGTCGATCTCGATGCCGTCCTCGGTGATCCCGGTCACTCGTCGTCCGTCCGTTCGGCAGCGTTCGTGGCGGCGAGGAGGTCGTCGAGCGCCTCGAAACCGGCCTCCCAGAACCGCTGGTAGTCCTCGATCCACGCCGAGGCGGCCAGCAGCGGGCGGGCGTCGAGCATGGCGGGACGGTACTGGGCCTCGCGGCCGCGTGTGACGAGGCCGGCGCCCTCCAAGACCCGGAGGTGCTTGGAGACGGCGGCGAAGCTCATCTCGAACGGCGCCGCGAGATCGCCGACGTTCGCCGAGCCCTCCGCGAGCCGTGCGAGGATCGCTCGCCGCGTCGGATCCGCCAGGGCCGCGAAGGTCCGGCTCAACGGATCATCGATCGCCGTGGTCATAGCCACCTCCCCATCGACGTACTGAACCAAATGGTTCCATACCACGCCAACGGTAGCACGCGGGGTGCTCCCCCGCCGGGAGGCGCTAGGCGCTCAGGATGCGGGCCTTCTGCGCCTCGAACTCCGCCTCGGTGAGCACTCCGGCGGCGCGCAGCTCCCCGAGCTGGGCGAGCTGATCGAGCACTGACGACGCAGCGTCCGGGGTCGGCGCCTCGCTGGGGGCGGGCGGGTTCAGCCCGGCCGCCGCTGCGTCCTGGGCCGCCCAGCGCTGTTGCTGGCGTCGGTGGGTGCTTCCGATGACGCGGGTCGCGACGGAGGCGCGCGCGGCGGTGCGGAGGAGGCTCATCGGTCCGTTCCTTTCCGTTCGAGGGCGTCGGCGAGGTCGATGATGTCGACTCCGCCGGCGAAAAGTTCGGCGCCGCCCGCTGCGATCCAGGCGTCCGCGGCGGGAGCCAGGGAGCGGTCCTCGTAGACCAGTGCGATGGCGAAGGCGCCGGGCTCCAGCGCGTCAACGACCCGCTGGACATCCTCAGCGTCGAGGATGCCGGAGTAGGCGCCCGCGAAGCCGTCGAGGCTCGGGAGCTGGTCGAGCGGCTGCCGGACGGACGCGCCGGAGTCGTCCACGCGGATCAGCTCGAGGTCGAGGACCTCGATGATCCCGTCATCGACTCGGCGCAGCACAGCGGCGAGGCCTGCGCTGACAGAGGCCTCGGCGGGGAAGGCGAACACGAGATAGTCCACGGGTCCGGCGAAAGCGTCGTTGGCCATGACGGTCCTTTCGTTGAGAGGGCACAGCGAAGGCGACGCTAGCGGCGGATCGAACGTGCTCCCCCGCCATCGGCCCGGCTGCTGCGCGACCGCGGCCGAAGTTTCACCGGGGAGGCCATCCCCCGCCCGGCGTCGTGTCCTGCGCGCTCACCCGGGCAGCGCTCACGTCCTCCGGCCGCCGACCCCCGGCCGCGAGGTGATCTGCCGCATCCAGTCCGCGACCTGACTCTCGTCCAGGTCCGCGAGCGACGCCAGCTCCACGCCGCGAGTGGCCTTGCCCATCGCCACGGGCGTCACCGGCGGCACGGGCTCGAGGGTCGTCCCGTTCACGAACATCAGCTTCACGAGGTCGTCGAATGCGCCGCAGCAGAAGCACCAGCCGTCGCCGACGCCGTAGTACGACATCCCCCACTTGATCGAGCGGGTGAGGCCGGGCAGCGTTCGCGCGGCCAGGTCGTCGACGGCCTGGGCGATCGCGCGCTGGGCGTCGGGGAGGCTCGCGATGTAAGCGAAGACCGGCTTGTCGCCGACCGCCGCCTTGGCCGGGCTCGCGCGGCCGGTCATCGCTCGTGAACCGTGTAGGTCAGGTGCGTCGCGCGCGGCGACGCCTCCGAAGCGGTCTGCTCCAGCCTGATCCGGGAGTCGTCCACGGACTCGAAGAGACGGATGCCCTTCCCGAACAGCACGGGTGAGAGGGCGATCGAGAACTCGTCCACCAGGCCCGCATTCAGGAACTCCACGATTATCGCTCCGCCCCCGGCGATCCGGACGTCGCGCTCCCCCGCGGACTCGCGCGCCCGGTCCAGCGCTACCCGGAGGTCGTCGACGAAGTGGAAGGTGGTGCCGCCGAGGCGCTCCCAGGGGTCGCGGCGCTCGTGGGTGACCACGAACACGTCACTGTGGAACGGCGGGTCCTCCGGCCAGGAGTGCTCCCCGGCCTCGAACATCCGCTTCCCCATCACGCTGGCGCCGGTGCGCTCGAAGGTGCTGCGCGCGATGTCGTTGTCCAGTCCCTCCTCGCCGCCGGGGCCGAGCCCCAGGTTCTGCCGGAAGAAGAGGGTCGGGAACACCCAGTGCTGCAGCTCCATCCACTGCGTGCCCATCAACTCGTCCGGGGAGTCCGGAGCCATGAACCCGTCCAGCGACATCGAGACGCTGAAGAACACCTTCCCAGCCATCAGTCCTCCTTCTCATTGCTCATCGTGGTCTCGACATAGCCGGCCAGTTTGGCCAGCGTCTGCCTGCCTCCCTCGGCGGCGTGCGAGCGCTCGAGCGCCTGGTCGCGCAACTCGGCCGTCGGGAAGACCGTCCGCAGCTCGATGCGCGTGGCGGCGCCCTCCGGCGTGAAGATCAGCGCGGACTCGAACAGGTCGGGGTCGTCGCGGCGCTCGCCGTGGAGCATCTCGATCCGCTCGGACGGGACGATGGCCGTCCAGGTGATCCACTCCGGATGGACCGTGCCGTCCGGCCCGCGCATCGTGAAGACCCACTCCCCGCCCACGCGGAAGTCGAACGACCGGGTGGTCGTGCTGAAGCCCTCGGGACCCCACCACCGTGACAGGTGCCTCACCTCCGTGAACGCCTCGAACACCAGCTCGGGCGGCGCGTCGATCACGCGGGTTACCACGATCTCGCGATCGGCGGTCGACGACTCCACTGCTTCCGGTTCCCCCACTGGCTACTCCCCTGCCCTCTCGGCCTTCAGCTCTTGCATGTACGCGTCGAGTCGGGCGAAGCTCTCGTTCCAGAAACGTTCGAAGCCGCCCGTCCACTCGTGGACCGTGCGGAGGCCGCCGGCGTCGAGGCCGTAGACCCGCTGCTTGCCGGCGCGGCGGTCTTGCACGAGCCCGACCTCTTTGAGCACCCGGAGGTGCTTGGATGCGCCGGGCTGCGGCATCCCGAGCGCGGCTGCCACCTCGTTCACCGGCCGCTCGCCGGACCGCAGCAGCATCAGGATGTCACGACGGCGCGGCTCCGCGATCGCGTTGAAGACGTCCGAGGTCGTCGCTGCCCGTGCCATGCGATCGATCATATACCCATATGGGTGCAGATGGACAGGTGAAGATCGTCGTTAAAGCTCCTTTCCGCTGAACGGAAGGATGTGCTCAGTCCCGCGGAACGACGAGGGCCGGCGGCTCGATCCGCCGCGTGACGTCGGTAGCTTTCGACGGTCATTTCACCGACGGGGAGGCATCGATGAAGTTCTTCACACGCAGGCGTTCGAAAGCGCTTGCCGCGCTCGTGAGCCTGGTGATGGCGGTGGCCGGCGTCATCGTCTTCTCGCAGATGGCGGCGGCGGCGCCCACGGACCAGCAGTGCTCGTATGCGGACGCCGGCACCGGGACGTACGCGCGCACGCTGTGCTGGCTCGACCAGAGCGGATACGACCAGGCGGCGGCCGCCAGCCTCGGCGGCCAGCAGATGAAGGTCGCGCTGCCCGGCGGCTACACGCTCGGATACACGGCCTACGCGACCGGCCGTGCGGTGGTCCCCGCAGCCCTCCCGACGTACGTGGCCGCCTACCTCGGCCGCAGCGACGGCGCGTACCGCGGTGTGGCGGGTATGCCGGCGCTGTACCAGGCGGGCGCGACGGGCGCCAACTCGTCCGTCCTGATGAGCGGCATCACGGTCACGGATGCCGACGGCAACCCCGTCAACGCGTTCTCGATCGTCATGGCGGACGCCGAGTCCACCGACCAGGGCGAGGCGCTGCAGTTCGCGTCCGATCAGCCGCTGCGTCAGATCGCGCCGCTGGGCAACGCGTGCGAAGCAGGGTTCACCGGGGTCGGCACGAACGCAGTGACGTGCTCCAGCAACGAGAGCGTCTGGAGGACCGGCACCGCGATGCTGGCGGCCGACGCGCCGCATGCCGTCTCGATCGAGTTGGACTCGGGCCGGCGCCAGGGTGTCGCGTTCGGCATCCTGCTGTCGAAGGTCGTCCTGTCCAAGACCGTCGCCAGCCGGGTGAGCCCGTCCGACTCGTTCGGACTCGGCGTCACCGCCCCCGGCGGCATCCAGCTCGCCAGTGCCAACACGGGCACGGCGACCACCGCCACGACCGGCGAGGTCGAGACCATCGGCGCCGCCACCACCTCCCCGTTCACGCTCGCGGAGACCGCGACCGGCACGACGCCGATCGGCGCCTACGCGCAATCCTGGGCGTGCACCAGGAACGGCTCGGCCGATCCCGCTCTGCCCTCGGGCGCCGCCGGCCCCTCCGCCTCGGTCACGCTCGCGATCGGCGACCTGGTCAACTGCACCATCACGAACACGGCGCTCGCCGGGAACCTCCTCCTTCAGAAGGAGGCCGGACCCGTCAACGACGTCAACGGGAACGGCGTCCGCGACGCGGGCGACACCATCCCCTACTCCTTCGCGGTGACGAACACCGGGCAGATGACCGTCGAGAACCTCGTGGTCAACGACCCCGCGGTCGGCGCGGTGACCTGCCCGACGACCACGCTCGCCCCGGGGGCCTCCACCCGCTGCACGGCGAACTCGGTGTACACCATCACAGCCGCGGACGTCGCCTCCGGCGCCTTCACGAACACCGCGACGGCGCAGGGCAACCCGCTCGGCGGAACGACGGTGATCCGCTCCAACACCTCCGCGACCACGACGACGCTCGAGGCGGCGAACGCCGCGCTGACGCTCAGCAAGACCGTCACCCCGTCGGCCGCGTCGACCGCCGGGACCGCGGTGACCTACGACTACAGCGTGACGAACACCGGCAACGTGGATGTGCACGCGCTCGCGATCGTGGAGAGCTCCTTCTCCGGCAGCGGGACCGGCCCGTCGCCGGTCTGCCCGGTGACGTCGCTCGCCCCCGGAACCTCCACGGTCTGCACCGCGACTTACACACTGACCCAGGCGGACGTCGACAGCGGCTCGGTGACGAACACCGCGCACGCGACGGCGTCCGACCCCGAAAGCGGCACCGTCGACTCCCCCAGCTCGTCCGCGACGGTGACCTCGGCAGCCGCGCCCGCGATCACGCTCGAGAAGTCGGCGTCGCCGGACGACGCCGCGTCGTTCGTCGTCGGGCAGGTGCTGACCTACTCCTTCGTCGCCACCAACACCGGCAACGTGACGCTGACGAACGTCGGCATCGCCGAGCAGGGCTTCACCGGCACGGGAGGCGCGGTGAACCCGGTCTGCCCGGCGAGCGCCCCGATCCCGCCGGGCGGCCAGGCGACCTGCACGGCGACCTACACGCTGACGCAGGCCGACATCGACCAGGGCGACGTGACGAACACAGCGACCTCGCACGGCACGCCGCCGACCGGTCCCGCTGTGAGCTCGGCGCCGGACACGATCAGCGCCCCGGGCAACCCGGCCCCGGCCATCACCGTCGATAAGACCGCCACGCCCGCGACGGTCGCGGCGCAGGGCGACGTCGTGAGCTACCAGTTCGCCGTCACCAACAGCGGGAACGTGACCCTGAAGGACGTCACGGTCGACGAGACGGCGTTCTCCGGCAGTGGCGCGACCCCCGCCGTGACCTGCCCCGCGGAGGCCGCCACGATGGTCCCCGGCGCACGGGTGGTCTGCACCGCCAGCTACACGCTGACCCAGACGGACGCCGACCAGTCCCAGCTCATCAACACCGCCACCGCGACCGGCACCCCGCCGGCGTCAGCGGGCGGACCCGTGACGAGCGCGCCCTCGACGGCGACCGTCGCGGTCGCCGAGAACCCGGCGCTCGCGCTGGTGAAGACGGCGAGCCCCCTGCACGCGACGGCTGCGGGTGACGCGATCACCTACTCGTTCGCGGTGACCAACACCGGCGACACGACGGTGAACGGCATCGGGATCGCCGAGGGCGCGTTCTCCGGCACCGGCACGGCTCCGTCGCCGACCTGTCCGGCCGGCGCGGCCTCCCTCGCGCCAGGCGCGACGGTGACCTGCACGGCGACCTACACGGTCACCCAGGCGGACGCGAACGCCGGCGGCATCGACAACACCGCCGCCGCGACGGGCACGACAGGAAGCGGCGCCGCCGTGACGTCGGGCGACTCGCAGACCGTGGTGCCGATCCTGGCGGACCCGGCAGTGACCCTCCAGAAGACCGCCACCGTGCGGAGCGTGACGGCCGCCGGCCAGACGATCACCTACGAGTTCGTAGTCACCAACACCGGGAACGTGACGCTCCAGAGCCCCCAGGTCGTGGAGGCCGCGTTCAGCGGGTTCGCCGTGCTGAGCCCGGCGTGCCCGGCCGGGGTCACTTCCCTGGCGCCCGGCCAGTCGGTGACCTGCACGGCCGACTACGTCGTGACCCAGGCCGACATCGACAAGGGCGGGATCACCAACCGAGCCGTGGCGACGCTCCAGACGCCGGGCGGAGCCACCATCACCGCTCCCCCGTCGGAGGTCGACATCACCGCCGACCCTGCGCCGGCGTTGACGATGGAGAAGACGGTCGACCCCACCGCGATCACCGCGGCGGGACAGCCGGTCACCTACTCCTACCTGGTGACGAACACGGGCAACGTGACGCTCACCGACATCGGCGTGGCCGAAGGCGAGTTCACCGGCAGCGGCGGCACGCCGGCGCCGAGCTGCCCGGCCGGCGCGGCCTCCGTCGCCCCGGGCGCGACCGTCACCTGCACGGCGGCGTACACGCCGACCCAGGCCGACGTCGACGCGGGCACCGTGACCAACACGGCGACCGCGAGCGCCACGCCGATCGGCGGAGGCGCAGCGGTGGACTCCGAGCCGTCGTCGACCACCTTCAGCGCCACCGCGTCGCCGGACATGACGATCACCAAGACGGCCGACCCGGCCACCATCACACGCGCCGGTCAGACCGTGACCTACAGCTTCGTGGTGACGAACACCGGCAATGTGACCATGTCCTCGGTCGAGGTGATCGAAGGGACCTTCACCGGAACCGGCGTCGCCCCGGCCGTCCAGTGCCCGGCGTCGCCGATCGTCCTGGCCCCCGGTGACACGGTGACCTGCACGGCGACCTACATCGCGACCCAGGCGGACGTGGACGCAGGGACCGTCGACAACACGGCGACGGTGCAGGGCACGATCCCGTCGGCTCCCGATGTGCCGATGACGTTCGGGCCGGCGGGCAGCACCGTCGACGCACCGGCCGATCCGGCGCTGACGATCGTCAAGTCGGGCACGCCGAGCGACGCCGCGTCCTTCACGACCGGGGCGGTGATCACCTACAGCTTCGTGGTGACCAACACCGGCAACGTGACGCTGGACGACATCCAGGTGGCCGACTCGGGCTTCACGGGCAGCGGCCCCGCCCCGGTGCCGGACTGCTCCGGTGAGCCGACCTCACTGGCGCCGGCCGCGCAGCTGACCTGCACGGCGACCTACACCGTCACGCAGGCGGACGCCGACGCCGGAGGCATCACCAACACGGCGACGGCGAGCGGCGTCCCGCCCGCGGGCGGCGAGCCCGTGGAGAGCGAGCCGTCCACGGTCACGCTGCCGCACGACAGCGCGCCCGCGCTCGACCTGGTGAAGAGCGCCACGGTGAACGCCTCGACGATCGACTACCGCTTCACGGTGACCAACACCGGGAACGTGACGGTCACCGGCGTGTCCATCGCGGAGGGCGACTTCACCGGCACCGGTGGGTTCCCGGGCATCGGCTGCCCGGACGGGGCGGCCTCGCTGGCTCCCGGCGCGTCGATCCTCTGCACGGCGACGTACACGCTGACGGACGCCGACCGGAAGGCGGGAACCGTGGCCAACACGGCGGTCGCGGACGGCCAGTCCGGCTCCGGACGGGTCTCCTCCCCTCCGTCGACGGCTCGGGCCGCGCTCGGCGGGCTCGCCTCGACGGGGCTGGACATGGACACCCTCGTCTGGTTCGGCGCGGTCCTCCTGGCCCTCGGCGGAGGCGCCATCGGATTCCGGTTCCTGCGGCGACGCCGGGCCTGACCGGGAGGCGAAGAAGGCGGGGACGACTCAGGTCGTCCCCGCCTTCCGTCGTTCGCCGCCAGCCGTGGTTCTCAGGCGTCGGCGCGCGCCATGAACGGCTCGTGGTGGTAGCCGTCGTCGTTGAGGATCGCCACCGTGGACTCCCCCACCTCCACGAACGCGCCGGGGATGTCGTTGAGCGGCTCGGACACCACGACCTTCGCCCTGTCCCCGAACACCTCCAGGCGGGCGGCGTCCGGGTACATCTCGCGCAGCTCCGGGATGGCGACCGAGTGGTACAGGGTGCGGCTGCGGCCCGAGGTGGAGTGCCGGAACGCCCACAGCGTCCCGCCGTCGGAGATCGCGATCGTCCCCTGCATCGGGAACTGGACGCCGTTCGCCTCCCCCACCTCCTCGATGCGCTGGACGGTCTTCGTCATCGCGCCGATCGGGTCGTCCTGGAGGCCGAACGTGAGGGCCAGGTAGAACATGACCTCGGAGTCGGTGGTCCCGTGGATGAGCGGGTAGAGCGACGGGTCGACCGAGAAGGTCAGGTCGCGCTTCATCTGCGCGAAGCCCCCGAGGAAGCCGTTGTGCATGAACATCCAGTTCTCGTAGCGGAACGGATGGCAGTTCGTCTGCTGGATCGGCGGGCCGCCCGCCGCCCGCACGTGCCCGAAGAACAGCGGGCTCGCGATCGAGTTGGTGAGCTCACGCAGGTTCTCGTCGTTCCAGGCGGGCTCGGTGGAGTGGAACAGCGCGGGCGTGCTGCCCGCCTTCGAGCCTTCCGGGTACCACCCGAAGCCGAAGCCGTCGCCGTTCACCGTCTCGGCGCCGAGCGGCGAGTTCAGCGATTGCGCGACCAGCGAGTGTTGCGCGTCCAGGATCAGGACGGCGGGTTTCAGCGCCTCCCCGGAGTACGCGAGCCAACGGCACATGACGTCTTCCCTCCCGGATCGACCGGCTCGATCCGCGAGCACCATAACGCCGCGGACCCTCCCCCGGGAATGGGCGGTGGAGTGACTCCCAGGACCGCTCTCAGGCGGTCGGCGCAGCCCCGGCGATGTTCACCAGCCACTGCACGCCGAACCGGTCGACCAGCATCCCGAAGCTGTCGCCCCACGGCGCCTTGGAGAGCGGCTCGACGACGGTGCCGCCGTCGACCAGCTTCTCGTAGTAGCCGGAGAGCTGGGCCTCGTCGTCGCCGCTCAGCGACACCGAGATCTGCGAGCCCTCCTTGAGGTCCATGTGGGCGGGAACGTCGGCCGCCATGATCGTGAAGCCCGCGTCGGTGGTGAGCTGCGAGTGCATGATCAGGTTCGCGTCGTCCGGGTCCTGGCTCATCCCGAACTCGGAGAAGGTGCTCTGCTGAAGGGTGCCGCCGAAGACGGACTGGTAGAAGTCCATCGCGTCGCGGGCCTGCGTGCGGAAGTTGAGGTACGGGTTCAGGATCGACGGCATCGTGGGATCTCCCTTCGTGCGCGCGCACGGTGCGCGGCTCAGGATTCAGGCTAGTCAGTGGGCCGCCCGGGCGGGAAGGCCGCAAGCGAGCGGCGCGTCAGGCGAGGTACGCGGCGACGAACAGCTCGCCGCGGATCGCGCCCAGGGCCGCCAGGACGCGCTCGACCACCGCGTCCGTCACCCCGGACGCGACGACGTCGTTGGGGCCGAGCGGCGCGAGCGGCGAGCAGCGCACCCGCACGACCTCCCAGCCCGCGGCGCGCAGCAGGCGGTCCTTGCGGCGGTCGGAGGCCTCCCGCGGGCCGACGTGCTCCAGCCCGTGCCGGCCGATGGTGTCGTACTCGATGGCGACGCGCAGCTCCGGGACGACGATGTCAGGCCACACCTCCAGCTGGTTGTAGAACGGCCGCGCGACCCGGACCGCGTTGAGGCTCAGGTCGACCGCGAGCCGGGCGGCCAGGCGGCGCTTCAGCTCGGGCTCGGCCGCCGACGCGGGGCGCGGAGCCAGCTCGCTGAGGAAGGCCTCCCCGACCGGCACCCGGTCCGCCCCGCGGCGCGCGTTCCGGCAGACCGGGCAGCGGCGGCCGCCGAGGATGCGCTCGACCGTGGCCGAGTAGCTCGGATGCCCGTTCGAGCACTGCCACGAGTAGCGGGTGGCGGTGCCGTTCTCGTGCGAGAGCGCGACGCGCGAGCCAGGCGCCGCCAGCGCGATCAGCTCCTCCCGCGTCATCGACGTGCGGTCGAGCCTCCGGCAGAGGTAGCAGCGGTCGTCGTCCGGGTCGTTCTCGATGCGGCGCAGGTCGCGCGCGTGGCCGCAGACGTGCAGCCCGGCGTCGGGCTCCGGCGTCCGGACGCGGCGCGGGACGGCCTCCTCGCTGCACCACGGACACCAGGCCGACCGCCGCCGGGTGCCGCCCGGACGGGAGCGCTGCTCCTCCGGCGTGGCGATGAAACGGTGGCCGGCGTCGCACTCCCACTGCACGTAGACATCGGCGGCGGGCGGGATCTGGCTGAGCACGATCCCGGCGTTGAGCTCCGGATGGAATTGGCGCACCACGGTCGGATAGCGCTGCCAGTCGGCGCGGTAGGTGCCCACGGCGTAGGGCACCGGGAGGCCCTTCGACCACTGCCGGCGTGCCCACCACTGCGCGACGTTCTCGGTCACGTCACCCCGTCCTTCACACGCCAACGATACGGCGGGCATCCGACAGCGGGGGTATCACGACGGTGACGTCACAGCACGAACGGCAGCAGGGCGTGGCGGTCGGACGGGTAGTCGGGGAAGGTCTCCCGGTACCAGCGGTGGTTCGCCATCGCCCGCGGCGCGAGGTTGGCGACGGTGTAGAGCGCGAATGCGAGCCCCGCGAGCGACCAGGTGGCGACGGCCCAGCCGGTCCACTCCACCATCTCGCCGAGGTAGTTCGGGCTGGACACGAACCGGAAGCCGCCCCCGTACGGGATGCGGTACCCGGCGCCGGTCCTCCGCAGCCTCCGCAGGATCCGGTCGGAGCCGACGTTGAGCGCGTAGCCCGCCGCGAACAGCGCGACACCGATCCAGAACCGCGGATCGCCCAGCCACGACACCGGGTAGACGCCGTACTCGGAGATCCACCGCGCGTTCACCCACGCATTGAGCAGATTGAAAAGGATGGCCAGCAGCATCACGAGCACCGGCATCCGCGAGCCCGAACGCATGAGCAGCGGGTAGACGAAGGCGCGCTGCACGTAGTGCGCCTGCCAGAGCAGCAGGAAAAGCAGGGGCACGAGGTCGGCGCGGTGCGAGCCGAGCAGGTAGAAGGCCAGGAAGGCGAGGCTCGCGGGCGCCTCCATCACGATCCAGCCGACGCGCGCCGGGACGGTCGGGCCCCAGCCCGGGCGACCATGGCGTCCGCCGTAGGGCGCGATGACGAAGAGCAGGGCGACGAAGGTCACGGCCGCGAGGATGAGCTCGGCGATGACGAACCAGCGATAGGGGCCGGGCGGCATACGTGGGAGCTTAGAGGAGTGGGCCCTGCCGGGTTCGAACCGACGACATCCACGGTGTAAACGTGGCGCTCTACCAGCTGAGCTAAAGGCCCTGGTCGCGTCCCAGCCTAGCGGGGAAGGCGCACCCTCACACGTGCGCCGGCAGCAGCTCCAGCGCGGCCTTGTACGCCTCGATCGACCGGGCCTCCCCCGGCGCCGTGATGAACGACGCCCGGATGATGCCGGTCTCGTCGATCAGGAACGTCGCACGGTTGGCGAAGCCCTTCTCCGGCAGGAAGACGCCGTACTCCTTGGCGATGTCCCCGTGCGGCCAGAAGTCGGCCAGCAGGCTGAAATCGTAGCCCTCCTGCTCGGCCCAGGCGCGCAGCGTGTACTTGGAGTCCACGGAGATCGCCAGCAGCTCCACCCGGTGGTCCTGGAACATCGCCAGGTTGTCGCGCAGCGCGCACAGCTCACCCGTGCAGGTGCCCGAGAACGCCAGCGGGAAGAAGACGAGCGCGACGGCCTTGGAGCCGCGGAAGTCGCTGAGCCGGACCGAGCGGCCGTGCTGGTCGAGCAGTTCGAAGTCGGGAGCCTGGGTGTCGTTCTCCAGAGCCATGAGACGTGTCCTTTCACGCGCTCCGGGGACGATTCCACCCGGCCGGCGCACGAGGACACAGCATAGACCCGGACGCTCGGAGCGCCAACCCGTGGCGGCCTCGCAAGCGGTCACCGGTGGTCCCGAGTTGCGGCTAGGCTGAACGATGGTGCCCGCAGATTTGTCGTGACCCGACAAGCGGATGCGCTCCTTCCACGATCCATCCGACACAAGAAAGAGGTCGAGGGTGACTGTAAACGACCAGGACCCGTACTCGATGAATAACATCGACTCGGACCCCGAGGAGACCGCCGAATGGCGCGAGTCCCTCGACGCACTGGTTGCGGCACACGGCCACGAGCGCGCTCGCGAGATCATGCTCAGCCTGCTGAAGCGCTCGAAGGAACTCCACCTCGGCGTGCCGATGGTGCCGACCACCGACTACATCAACACGATCTCCCCGGAGAACGAGCCGGACTTCCCCGGCGATGAGGACATCGAGCGCCGCTACCGCGCCTGGATCCGCTGGAACGCGGCCATCCTGGTGCACCGCGCGCAGCGTCCCGGCATCGCCGTCGGCGGCCACATCTCGACCTACGCGTCGAGCGCCGCCCTGTACGAGGTCGGCTTCAACCACTTCTTCCGCGGTCAGGACCACCCGGGCGGCGGCGACCAGATCTTCGTCCAGGGCCACGCCTCCCCCGGCACCTACGCCCGCGCCTTCCTCGAGGGCCGGCTGAGCGCCGACCAGCTCGACGGCTTCCGCCAGGAGAAGTCGCGCGCGGGCGGCGGCCTGTCGTCGTACCCGCACCCGCGGCTCATGCCCGAGTTCTGGCAGTTCCCGACCGTGTCGATGGGCCTCGGCCCGATCAACGCGATCTACCAGGCGCAGCTCAACAAGTACCTCACCAACCGCGGCATCAAGGACGCCTCCGACCAGCACGTCTGGGCGTTCCTCGGCGACGGCGAGATGGACGAGGTGGAGTCGCGCGGCCAGCTCCAGGTGGCGGCGAACGAGAAGCTCGACAACCTGACCTTCGTCATCAACGCGAACCTGCAGCGCCTCGACGGCCCGGTGCGCGGCAACGGCAAGATCATCCAGGAGCTGGAGAGCTACTTCCGCGGCGCCGGCTGGAACGTCATCAAGGTGATCTGGGGTCGCGAGTGGGACGACCTGCTCGCCCGCGACACCGACGGCGCGCTGGTCAACCTGATGAACCAGACGCCGGACGGCGACTACCAGACCTACAAGACCGAGAACGGCGCATACGTGCGCGAGAACTTCTTCGGCCGCGACCCGCGCACGCTCGAACTGGTCAAGGACTACACCGACGACGAGGTCTGGGGCCTCAAGCGCGGCGGCCACGACTACCGCAAGGTCTACGCGGCCTTCAAGGCGGCGGTCGAGCACAAGGGTCAGCCCACCGTCATCATCGCGAAGACCATCAAGGGCTACGGCCTTGGTCCGTCGTTCGAGGGCCGCAACGCGACCCACCAGATGAAGAAGATGACGCTGGACAACCTCAAGACGTTCCGCGACGCCATGCGCATCCCGGTCACCGACGCGCAGCTCGAGGAGAACCCGTACCTGCCGCCGTACTACAACCCGGGGCCGGACGACGAGGCGATCCAGTACCTGCACGAGCGCCGGGCGGCCCTCGGCGGGTACGTTCCGGAGCGCCGCGTCAAGTACACGCAGCTGAACCTCCCGGACGACTCGGCCTACGCCATCGCCAAGAAGGGCTCCGGCACGCAGGAGATCGCCACCACGATGGCGTTCGTCCGCCTGCTGAAGGACCTGCTGCGGGCGAAGGACTTCGGCCACCGCATCGTCCCGATCATCCCGGACGAGGCGCGCACCTTCGGCATGGACGCGTTCTTCCCGAACGCGAAGATCTACAACCCGAACGGCCAGCACTACACCTCGGTCGACCGCGAGCTGCTCCTGGCCTACAAGGAGAGCCCGCAGGGCCAGATCATCCACGTCGGCATCAACGAGGCGGGCGCCCTCGCGGCGTTCACCAACGTGGGCACGTCGTACTCGACGCAGGGCGAGCCGCTCATCCCGGTCTACGTCTTCTACTCGATGTTCGGCTTCCAGCGCACCGGCGACGCGATGTGGGCGGCGGGCGACCAGATGGCGCGCGGCTTCATGATCGGCGCGACCGCAGGCCGCACCACGCTGACCGGCGAGGGCCTGCAGCACGCGGACGGCCACTCGCTGCTGCTCGCCTCCACGAACCCGGCTGTCGTCTCCTACGACCCCGCCTACGGCTACGAGATCGGGCACATCGTCCGCGCTGGGCTGGAGCGGATGTACGGGGAGTCGCACCCGAACCCGAACGTCATGTACTACCTGACGGTCTACAACGAGCCGATCGTGCAGCCGGCCGAGCCGGAGGGCGTGGATGTGGACGGCATCGTCCGCGGCATCCACAAGCTCCGCGTCGGCGAGACCGGCGGCCCGAAGGCGCAGCTCCTCGCGTCCGGCGTCTCGGTGCCGTGGGCGCTGGAGGCCCAGCACCTGCTCGCGCAGGACTGGGGCGTGTCGGCCGATGTCTGGAGCGTCACATCGTGGAGCGAACTGCGCCGCGACGGCCTGGCGGCGGAGGAGCACAACTTCCTCTACCCGCAGCAGGACAAGCAGGTGCCGTACGTCACCCGCAAGCTGCAGGGCGCAGAAGGCCCGTTCGTCGCCGTCACCGACTACATGCACGCCGTGCCGGACCAGATCCGTCAGTTCGTGCCGGGTGAGTACGCCACGCTCGGCGCCGACGACTTCGGCTTCTCCGACACCCGCGCCGCCGCGCGCCGGTTCTTCAAGATCGACGGCCCGTCGCTCGTGGTCCGCACCCTGGAGCTGCTCGCGGCCCAGGGGAAGGTCGACCCGAATGCCCCGGCCTGGGCGATCGAGAAGTACCTGCTGCACGACGTCAACGCCGGCACCACCGGCACGGCGGGCGGCGAGGCGTAACGACGCCCGTGGCGACTGCGACGGAGAGGACCAAGGCCGAGACGCTTGCGTGGCTGCGCAAGATCTCGGGCGAGCTCGCGACGACGACGCTGAAGCGGCTGGAGGACACGCTCCCCTGGTACCGGGACATGCCCCCCGGCCGCCGCAGCGCCGTCGGCCTGGTCGCCCAGGCGGGCATCTCGTCGTTCATCTCGTGGTTCGACGACCCGCGCTCGACGCCGTGGATCGCGGCCGACGTCTTCGGGGCGGCTCCACGTGAGCTGCTCCGGAGCGTCAGCCTGCAGCAGACCCTCCAGCTCATCAAGATCACCGTGGAGGTGGTCGAGGAGCGCGTGAAGAGCGGCGGCAACGAGTCGCTGAAGGAGGCCATCCTCCTGTACTCGCGTGAGATCGCCTTCGCCGCGGCCGACGTGTACGCCCGCGCCGCCGAGGCCCGCGGCCTCTGGGACGCACGCCTGGAGGCGCTGGTGGTCGACAGCATCCTCACGGGCGAGTACGACGACGAGCTGCCCAGCCGGATCGCCGCGCTCGGCTGGCACGGCCACGGCGAGGTCAGCGTCCTGGTGGGCACCGCCCCCAAGATGCTCGACGTGGACCAGCTCCGCCGCACAGCCAGGCACATGTCCGCGGACGTGCTGATCGGTGTGCAGGGCAGCCGGCTGGTGCTCGTCATCGGCCGCGCCGTCCCGGCCGACGCGGCGAACGAGGACGCCATCGGGGCCACGCCGGCGGTCAGCTTCCTGGAGATCGCGCAGCAGCTCGAACCGGGCTTCGGTGCGGGTCACCTGGTGCTCGGCCACGAGGTCGCCAGCCTGGTGGACGCCTCCAAGAGCGCCAAGGCCGCGCTGGCCGGCTTCGCCGTCGCCAAGGCGTGGCGTAACTGCCCGCGGCCGGTGCACGCCGACGATCTGCTCCCCGAGCGGGCGCTCGCGGGCGACGGTCTCGCGCGGGCCACGCTGATCAGCCGCATCTACCGGCCGCTGCAGGCGTACTCCACGGAGCTCTTGACGACGCTGTGGTGCTACCTGGACAACGGCAGGTCGCTGGAGGCCACCGCGCGCGAGCTGTTCGTGCACCCCAACACGGTGCGTTACCGGCTGAAGCGCGTCTCCGAGGTGATCGGCTGGGACGCCACCGGGGCCAGGGAGGCGCTCATCCTCCAGGCTGCGCTCATCGTGGGCTCGATCAACGAGCCGGACGCGCCGCGGAAGCACTGATATCCGCCCGTTGTAGACATCCACAAAGCTTCGACGCATAGTTCATCCACATCCGACACATCCGCGCGGCGGAAGATTGGCAGACTTGAACCCGTGATCGTCATCGCGTGCCCGGGGCAGGGTTCCCAGACCCCCGGCTTCCTCGACCCGTGGCTCACCGAACCGTCGTTCCGTGACCAGCTCACCCGCATCTCCGACGCGGTCGGCATCGACCTCGTCGCGCACGGCACGGTGAGCGACGCCGACACCATCCGCGACACCGCGGTGGCCCAGCCGCTGATCGTGTCCGCTGGGCTGCTGACGCTGTCGGCGCTCCTCGCCGACGGCCGCCGCGAGAAGGTCGGCGGCATCGCCGGGCACTCGGTCGGCGAGCTCACGGCCGCGGCCGGCGCCGGTGTGCTGTCCGAGACCGACGCGGTCGCGTTCGTGCGGGAGCGCGGCGCCGCGATGGCCCGCGCCGCTGCAGAGGTGCGCACGGGGATGAGCGCGGTGATCGGCGCCGACGAGGATGAGCTGCTCGCAAAGCTCGACGCGCTCGGCCTCTCCCCCGCCAACTACAACGGCGGCGGCCAGATCGTCGTCGCGGGCGACCTCGACGCACTCGCGAAGCTCGCCGAGGACCCGCCCGCCCGCGCCCGGGTCATCCCGCTGCAGGTCGCGGGCGCGTTCCACACGCGCTACATGGCCCCCGCGGTCCCCGCGCTGGAGGAGTTCGCCGCCGGCCTCGCCACGAACGACCCGACGCTGCGGCTCTGGACGAACAAGGACGGCTCCGAGGTCACCGACGGCGCCGAGTTCCTGCGCCTGCTCGTCGGCCAGGTCTCCTCGCCCGTGCGCTGGGACCTCGACATGGCGGCGTTCCAAGAGGCCGGCGTGACCGGCATCATCGAGGTCGCTCCCGCCGGCGCGCTCGTCGGGCTCGCCAAGCGCGGCCTGAAGGGCGTCCCCGCCGTCGCGGTGAAGACCCCCGACGACCTGCCCGCCGCGTTCGACCTCATCGACCAGGCCGCCTAGGAGGACCGCAGATCATGACCCACCCCACCCTGCAGCAGTCCCACGGGCCGCAGTACACCCGCATCCTCTCCATCGGCGCCGCCCGCGGCGACCTGGTGGTGCCCAACGACGACCTGGTCGGGCCGATCGACTCGTCCGACGAGTGGATCCGGCAGCGCACCGGCATCATCACCCGCACCCGCGCCAGCCACGACGTGTTCGCCGTCGACCTCGCCACCGAGGCGTCGAAGGAGGCGATCGAGAAGTCCGGCGTCGACCCGAAGCTGATCGACGCGGTGATCGTCGCGACGATCTCCAATCCGCAGCAGACGCCCTCCGTGGCCGCCGTGCTCGCCGACCGCGTCGGCGCCAACCCGGCCGCGGCCTACGACATGAACGCGGCCTGTGCCGGCTACGCCTACGCCGTCGCCCAGGCCGACGCGCTCATCCGCACCGGGCAGGCGCACTACGCGCTCGTCGTCGGCGCCGAGAAGCTCTCCGATGTGGTCGACCCGACCGACCGGACCATCTCGTTCCTGCTCGGTGACGGCGCGGGCGCCGTGGTCATCGGCCCGAGCGAGTACCCCGGCATCGCCAAGACGGTGTGGGGCTCGGACGGCTCCAAGGCCGGCGCGGTCGGGATGGACGGCACGCTCACCGCCTTCCGCGACGGCGAGACCCCGTGGCCGACCCTGCGCCAGGACGGCCAGACCGTCTTCCGCTGGGCCGTCTGGGAGATGGCGAAGGTCGCCAAGCAGGCCCTCGACGCCGCCGGCGTCACCCCGGACCAGCTCGCGGCGTTCATCCCGCATCAGGCGAACATGCGCATCGTCGACGAGTTCGCCAAGCAGCTCAAGCTGCCGGAGACGGTCGCGATCGCGCGTGACATCGAGACGACGGGCAACACGTCGGCCGCCTCGATCCCGCTCGCCACGCACCGGCTCCTGCAGGAGCACCCCGAACTGTCCGGCGGCCTCGCGTTGCAGATCGGCTTCGGCGCCGGTCTGGTATTCGGCGCGCAGGTCGTCGTGCTCCCCTAGGGCCTGCCCTAGACTGATCAACGGTCAAAACGACACCCCCTCAAGGAGAAAACAATGGCATTGTCCACCGAAGAAGTTCTTGCCGGCCTGGCCGAGCTCATCAACGACGAGACCGGCATCGCGACCGACACGGTTGAGCTGGACAAGTCGTTCACCGACGACCTCGACATCGACTCGATCTCGATGATGACCATCGTGGTCAACGCCGAGGACAAGTTCGATGTGAAGATCCCGGACGAAGAGGTCAAGAACCTGAAGACCGTCGGTGACGCTGTCGAGTTCATCGTCAAGGCGCAGGACGCCTAAGCACCGCACGAAGAAACTTCCTACGCGCGGGCGGGCCTCCCCCGAGGTTCCGCCCGCGCGGGGAGCAGCGCGCTGCGCGTTGCACCGTTGTTCCTAACTACACGGAGTTGCCGTTATGACCAAGAAGATCGTCGTCACCGGCGTGGGCGCATCCTCCCCGCTCGGTGGCACCGCCCCCGAGAGCTGGGCCGGCCTGCTGGCCGGGAAGTCCGGCGCCCGCAGCCTCACCCACGACTGGGTGGCCGAGCTGGAGCTGCCCGTCACCTTCGCCGCTGAGGCGCTCGTGCGGCCCGACACCATCCTCGACCGGCCGACGGCCAAGCGCCTCGACCCGTCCAGCCAGTTCGCGCTGGTCTCGGCGATGGAGGCCTGGGCCGACGCCGGCTCCCCCGAGGTCGCCCCCGAGCGCCTCGGCGTCGACTACGCCACCGGCATCGGCGGCGTGTGGACCCTCCTCGACGCGTGGGACACCCTGCGCGAGCGCGGCCCCCGCCGCGTCCTGCCGATGACGGTTCCGATGCTGATGCCCAACGCCGCCTCCGCCGCGGTGTCCATGCACTTCGAGGCGCGCGCGTTCGCCCGCACCGTCGCCTCTGCCTGCGCGTCGAGCACCGAGTCGCTCGTGAACGCGTACGAGCACCTCCAGGCCGGACTCGCCGATGTCGTCATCGCCGGCGGCACCGAGTCCGCCATCCATCCGATCACCGTCGCCTCGTTCGCGTCGATGCAGGCGCTGTCGCGCCGCAACGACGACCCGGCGACCGCCTCCCGCCCGTACAGCGTCGACCGCGACGGCTTCGTCATGGGCGAGGGCGCGGCCAGCCTGGTGCTGGAGACCGAGGAGCACGCGCTCGCCCGCGGCGCCCGCATCTACGCGGAGATCGTCGGCGGCGGCGTGACGGCCGACTCGTACCACATCACCGCGAACGACCCGGAGGGCCGCGGGGCCATCCGTGCACTGCGGCTCGCCCTCGAGAAGGCGGGCGCCTCGCCCGACGAGGTGACCCACATCAACGCGCACGCCACCAGCACCCCGGTCGGCGACCCGGCCGAGTACGTCGCGCTGCGCGAGGTGTTCGGCGAGCGGGTGCATGACATCCCGGTGTCGGCCACGAAGGCGTCGACCGGTCACCTGCTCGGCGGCACCGGCGCGCTGGAGGCCGTCTTCACGATCTTCGCGCTGCGCGACCGCGTCGCCCCGCCGACGATCAACATCACGGAGCAGGACCCGGCGATCCCGCTGAAGGTCTCCGGCGAGCCGCAGCCCCTCGGTGACGGCCCGCAGCTCGCGATCAGCAACTCGTTCGGCTTCGGCGGCCACAACGCCGTCGTGGCGATCCGCTCGGTCTGAGCACGAACGTGAAGAAGGCCCCGGTCGGATGACCGGGGCCTTCTTCTGTTCACCGCGTGCGGGCGGCTGAGCCTGGCCCGTCGCGGGAGTCCTGCTAGCCGACCTTGTGCAGCCAGATCACCGAGGGTGTCGTCGTGGGCGCGTCGGAACGGCTCCAGCTCGTCATCCCACGCCTGGCCGAGCGCGAGCCGCAGCTCGCGGTGCAGTTCGAGCGAGTTGGAGCCGGCTACCTCCATCGCGTACCGGATGCGGTCCTCCGGCACCACGGTGTTGCCCGCAGTGTCGGTCTGGACGAAGAAGATGCCGAGATCGGGCGTGTGCATCCAGCGGCCGCCGTCGGTGCCGAGGCCGGCGTCCTCCGTCACCTCGAAGCGGAGGTGCTCCCAGCCGCGCAGGGCTGTCGCCAGGCGCGCTCCGGTGCCCTGGGGGCCGTCCCAGAAGAACTCGGTGCGCTGGGCGCCCTTCAGCACCGGCTGCGTCTCCCAGGTGAAGTTGACGGCGCGACCGAGAGCGCGTCCTGCCGCCCACTCGATGTGAGGGCAGAGCGCGCCGGGAGAGGAGTGCACGTAGAGCACTCCTCGAGCTGCGTGAGCCGTCATGGTTTTCCTCCTTCGTCGGTACGTCTTCCCCTACGACCGCGAACGAGTGCCATGACTTCTATGAAGTTGACTACCGCGATTATGCCGGAGAACGCGCCCGAGTTACAAGATTGTGATTCGGCGATTCCTGCGTGCCACACGGCAGCGAGCGGAATAGCATACCGGGTATGTCGGTTCAGTATGGTTTCCTCGCGGTGCTGACCCAGGGCCCCGCTTACGGCTCCCAGCTCCAGAACGAGTTCCTCCTGCGCGCGGCCAACCGCCGCACGCTCAACGCCGGGCAGGTCTACTCCACGCTCGACCGGATGACCGAGCAGGGGCTGATCGAGTCGGCGGGTGAGACCGATGACGGTCTCCCGCTCTACCGGCTCACGGACACGGGAGCCGAGGAGGCCACGACGTGGCTGACCGCCGGCCCGCGGGACGTGCGTCCGGACTGGGACGAGATGCAGGACCAGGTGCTGGTCGCCGCATCGCTCGACGGCGCGGACGCGGCGGTGGTCGTCGCGGACTATCGGGCAGCATTCGCCGAGCGCATCCGGGAGCTGACGCACGACGCGGACTCGCGGGCGGTGCTCGCCGCCAACCGAGCCGCCGAGCTCGGCGCGCGCGCCGCGATCGAGTGGCTGGACGAGGTCGCCAAGGCCCTCGCCGCGCACCCCGGCGCGCTGGTGCAGCCGCGCTGCCCCGAGCGCCCCCGCCGCGGCCGCAAGCCCGCCGCGGCCCTCGACTGACGCGTCTCCCTCACGCCGAAGGGCACGTAAACGCCCCTACAACGCGGTTTTAGGGGCGTTTACGTGCCCTTCGACCACTGGGGTCAGTGGAGGAGGGCGCCGTCCTTGTTCAGGACGTTCTTCTCGCCGGCCTCGATGGGGACCGCGAAGCGGTTCTGCGCAGGAGGCAGCGGGCAGTTGAAGTTGTAGCTGAACGCGCACGGCGGCAGAACGGCGAGGTTGAAGTCGAGCGTCACCGTGCCGTCCTCGTTCGGGACGACGAAGAGGAAGCGGCCGACCGAGTAGGTGCTGTCGCCGTTCGTGGTGTCCGAGAACACGAGCTGCAGCGCGCGACCCGCCTTGAACGCGGCGAGGTTGTAGTCGACGCCGTCCTTGCTGAAGGTGATCTCGCCCGGGATGACCATGTCCCTGGTCGCGCCGTCGTCCTTGAGGTGCTCGAAGCCGACCGTCTTGCCGCCCTCGATCGGCGAGAACGTCGCGGTGATGATCCACTCGGGGCTGAACGGGAAGGCGTCGATCGAGCCGAAGTTCTGGATGTCCTCGGACTGCGCATCCCACACCCGCAGCGCGTACTCGCCCTGCTCGTTCGCGATGACGAAGCCGGTGACGGTGTCGCTGAAGCGGACGGCGCCCGGGTTCGGGTCGTCCTTGCCGCGCACGATCGCGGAGCCGTCGACCAGCACCTCGTCCACGAAGACGTTGTCCGTGGCGACCGCGGTGACCTTCAGGCCGGACTGGCCCGCCGGCAGCGGCGACCAGAGTCCGGGAACGCCCCAGACCGGCTGCTCGGAGTCAGGCTCACCGGTGATCCACTGCGTGTTCACGAGCGCCAGGTTGCCCTGCGGGGCCGTGACGGCCTGCTCGCGGCGGGAGTGGTAGCGCGCGAGGACGGCGTCGGGGTCGGCGAGGGCTGCGGTGTCGGTCATGGTCTCCATCCTCTGTCAGGTCGGTGGGTGCAACCAAGCGCGACACTCCCCCATTCCCGCGCCAGGGACGGGTTCACTTGGCCTCGCCGTAGCTGTCGACCACAGCGGCGGTGACCGGGAAGTCGACAGGGAAGCCGCCGAAGAGCAGTCGCCCAGCGGCCTCCGCAGAGGCGCGGACCTCGGCGGCGACGGCCTCCGCCGACTCCGCCGGGGTGTGGACGATGACCTCGTCATGCAGGAAGTACACCAGGTGCGGGCCGGCGGCGAAGTCGGCGCCCACCGGGGTGAGCCGGGCGAGCCGGTTGCGCAGCTCGGCCATCCAGCACAGCGCCCACTCGGCGGCGCTGGCCTGGACGACGAAGTTGCGCGTGAAGCGGCCCCAGTCGCGCGCCTGGCTGCGCGCACGGCGTTCCTCGGCGGGCGTGGACTCGGCTCCGGAGGCTGCCGACTGCGCGGCCTGCCAGCTCCCACCGGGCCGCGGGGAGCTGCGCCCGAGCCGGGAGGTCACGATGTCGCCCCGCTCCCCGGTGCGCGCCGCCTCCTCGACGAGCCGCACGGCCCGCGGGTAGGCGCGCGCCAGTCGCGGCATGAGCCGGCCGCTGTCGCCCGTCGTCGCGCCGTACATCGCGCCGAGCATGGCCACCTTGGCTTGGGCGCGCTCCTCCACCGCCCCGCTGGCCACGATGCCCGCGTAGAGGTCGCGGCCGCGCCCGGCCTCAGCCATCGCCGTGTCACCCGCGAGGCCGGTGAGGATGCGCGGCTCGAGCTGGGCGGCGTCGGCGACCACGAGCTTCCACCCCGGGTCGGCGACGACCGCGCCGCGGACCTCCTTGGGGAGCTGGAGGGCGCCGCCGCCGCGCGTGGCCCAGCGCCCGGTGACGACGCCGCCCGGGATGTAGTCGGGCCGGAACCGGCCGTCGCGCACCCAGGCGTCGAGCCAGCTCCAGCCGTTCGCCGCGTGCAGCCTGGCGAGCTTCTTGAACGTCAGCACCGCCGGGATCGCAGGGTGGTCGACCTCGCGCAGCTCCCACGACCGCGTCGAGGTCACCATCAGGCCCGCGCGCTGCAACGCTTTGAGCAGCTCTGGCGGGCTGTCGGGGTTGAGGTCGGGCGCCTCCAGCGCCGTGCGGATCTCCGCCGCCAGGGTCTCGAGCGCCTCTGGCCGCCCGTAGCGCGGGCGCGGGCCGAGGAGGGCGCGCAGCAACTCGTCGTGCCGCTCGACGCTGTACGGGAGGCCCGCGTGCTGCATCTCGGCCGCGATCAGCGCTCCTGCCGACTCGGCGGCGAGCAGGAGGCGGAGCCGGCCGAGCTCAGCGCTGCCCGCGACGGCCTCCTGCTGCGCGGCGTACTCCTGCTCAATGGAGGGCCGGGTCGTCTCGGACGGGTGGTCGAGCTCGAAGAGGGTCGCGGCTGCCGGCTCGGGCGCGTCCTCCAGCACGCGGGCGGCGTCCCACGGTCCGGGCGCGGCCGTCGCGAGTGCAGAACCCGCGGTGAGCGTGGAGGCCCGCAGGATCGCATGGCTGAGGCGCAGGTCCACGCAGCGCTCGACGCGGACGCCCGCCTGAAGCAGCCGCGGGTACCAGGCGCGGGTGTCGTCCCAGACCCAGCGCGGCCGCGACACGGCCTCCTCGCGCCGGACGAACTCCGGCAGGTCGGCCTCCGCGAGCTCGGTGCGCTCGGCGTCGTCGCTGTCCGGACGGATCGCCACGACCCGCCCGGGAGCGACGCGGTCGAGGAGGATCTGCACTCCTCAATTCTGCATGCGACGGACGACACTTCCCGCTATAGTGAGAAAACGTCACTTTAAGCGATGCCGACCCGAAAGGCGAGCGACGATGACAGAGTACCTGCACGACTCCCAGGGAGTGTGGATCGCGTACCGACCCGATCCGCAGTCGCGCTGGCTGTTCAACTCCGAAGGCGACTGGATCGGCTGGTTCCCCTGGTCGGACGACATCGCGGTGACCCCGGGTGGCTCCTACCTCGGAACCGTGCACGGCGACCGCCTGTTCATGGACGACGAGCACCCGTACCGCGGGAACCCGGGCTACCCGGGAGCGCCGGGCTACCCCGGTCAGGCACCGTACCCGGGCGCAGGGCCGTACGTCGGGCTGCCGGACGGCTGCGACGACGTCGCGCCTGCGCTGCTCTGGCCGCGCATCGCGTCCTGAGCGGCAGGAAGGCTCAGCCCGCCAGGGCCGCCAGTCGCGACCGCAGCTCCGGCCAGGCCGCGCCGAAGCCGGGATGCAGCGGCAGGTCCGCGACCTCCGGGACAGACACCCAGCGCAGTTCGATGCTCTCCACGTCGGCCATGTGCGCCTCGAACGCGCGCACGGCCTGTGCGACCACGGTCGTGTACGACCAGAAGCCGAGATCGAGCACGCTCTCGAACAGCACCTGAACCGCGTCCGCGGGCACGGCCGCCTCCTCCGCGGCCTCCCTCAGCGCGCCCTCCACGGCGGTCTCGCCCTCGTGCCTGGCGCCGCCCGGGAGGCCCCAGGTGCCGCCGAAGTGGCTCCAGTCGGCACGGTGCTGGAGCAGCACGCCGCGCCGCAGGTCGTGGACGAGCAGGCCAGCGGCGCCGAAGCGGCCCCAGAAGCGCTCGCCGTTCGGACCTTCCACCCATGCGTCGCCGGAGTTCACGTCTCCACGTTAGCCGCACGGCCGAAGCCGGTGACGTCGCGTGACGGTTCTCGCAGACGGTCCTACTGTGTGGACATGACACTCCAACGCTGGCGCCACCTCACCGAGTGGCCACTCACCGCGGCCGCCGCGGTGTTCCTCGCCGCCTACGCCTGGGAGGTCATCGGCGACCTCCACGGGGCGCAGCTCGTCGTCGCGGAGACGGTGATCTGGATCACCTGGGTCGTCTTCCTGCTCGACTACTTCGTGTGCCTCGCCCTCGCCCCGCAGCGCTGGCGCTGGTTCTACACGCACCTGTTCGATCTCGCCATCGTCGTGCTGCCGATGCTGCGCCCGCTGCGGCTGCTGCGGCTGGTGACGATCCTCGCCATCCTTCAGCGCAGCGCAGGCGCCGCGTTCAGGGGACGCGTGATCGTCTACGTCGCCGGTGCGGTCGCCCTCCTGGTGTTCACAGCCGCCCTGGCGGCGCTGGACGCCGAGCGCGGGAGTCCGCACGCGCACATCGAGACCTTCCCGCAGGCCATCTGGTGGGCCTTCGAGACCATCTCGACGGTCGGCTACGGCGACTACGTCCCGGTCACCGAGGTGGGCAGGCTCGTCGCGGTCGGCCTGATGATCGGCGGCATCGCGACACTCGGCATCGTGACGGCGACGCTGGCCTCCTGGATCGTGGAGCGGGTCGCGCAGACCGAGATCGACATGCGGGCGGCCACCCGTGGGCAGATCCGGGAGCTGTCGACCCAGCTGGCGGAGCTGAAGGCCCTGCTCGAGGAGAGGTCGGCCTGATGGCGGTGCGCAGTGCGGCGATCCTGCTGCATCGCCGTGGGACGGCCGGCCAGGAGGTGTGGATCGCGCACATGGGCGGCCCATTCTGGGCGCGGAAGGACGAGGGCGCCTGGACGCTGCCGAAGGGGCTGGTCGAGGAGGACGACGTCGACGAGCTCGCCGCGGCCCGGCGGGAGTTCGCCGAGGAGATGGGAACGCCCTCTCCCGACGCCGTATACGTCCCGCTCGGCGAGTTCCGTGCGTCGAGCAAGACCTTCGTCGTGTTCGCCGCCGAGGCCGATTTCGCGCTCGCGGAACTGGTCAGCAACGAGTTCGAGCTGGAGTGGCCGCCGCGCTCCGGCGTCGTCCGGACGTACCCGGAGGTGGACGACGCCGGCTGGTATCCGGTCGCGATCGCGCACGGGAAGCTCGCGAAAGGGCAGCGGCCCATTCTGGACGCACTCGTGCGGCTCCTCGACGAATCCGGATCCGACTAGCGCGCACGGCACCCCCTCGGTCGTATCGTTGGCTGCACGTGCCGGACGGGACGAAGGAGGAGCAGGTGGCGAAGAAGAAGGCGGAGAAGGACGCCGAGAAGGCCCTGATCACCGCGAGGGCCGCTGTCGACGAGGCGCAGCGGCTGGTGAAGAAGCTCGACAAGAAGACCCGCAAGGAGGCCGAGGACCTCGCAGCCGCGCTGGAACAGGCCGCGAAGGACGCGAAGAAGGCCTCGCTCCGGGCCCGCAAGACGGCGGAGCAGGCGGCCAAGGACGCCAAGGCGAAGGCGCAGGCGGCGCGCGAGCGTGCGCGCACGGCCGCATCGGCCCCGGCGGCGAGCACGGGCATCCCCACGTTCCGCGATCTGCGCGACCGGGCGAAGGCGCAGGGCATCCAAGGCTACTCGCGGATGAACAAGGCCCAGCTCCTGCACGCGCTCGGTGAGGGCTGACGTTCACCGGCCGGTAACCGGCTGCTTCTACGGTTGCCGCCGTGACTGACACCACCGCCGAGCCCGCGATCCTCTCGGCGCTGGACCGCGCGCCGGAGCCGCGGACGCTCATCGACATCCTGCGGGAGTCCGCCGCCGCCAACCCGCAGGGTTCGGCGATCGAGGACGCCCGCGGCGCGCTGAGCTACCGCGAGCTGCTCGCCCGCGTGCTCGCCACGGCGGCGCGGCTGCGCGAGGCCGGGGTGCGCCGCGGCGACCGCGTCGGCGTGCGGATGACCTCGGGCAGCCGGGACCTCTACCTGGCGATCCTCGGCGTGCTCGCCGCGGGCGCCGCCTACGTGCCGGTGGACGCCGACGACCCGCAGGAGCGCGCCGACCTCGTCTTCGGCGAGGCGGAGGTGCGCGGGGTCATCACCGACGACGGCTACCTCGCCACGGCCGCCGCGGACGGTGCGGACGCCGTCGACGTGCCGGCCGGACCGCTCGCCGTGCAGGGCCAGGAGCCGCACCCGAGCACCTCCAGCCTCCCTGTGGTCGACCCGCCCACGCCGGAGGACGACGCCTGGATCATCTTCACCTCCGGCTCGACCGGGACGCCGAAGGGCGTGGCGGTGCGGCACCGCTCGGCAGCGGCGTTCGTGGACGCCGAGTCGCGGCTGTTCCTGCGGGAGGAGCCGATCGGCCCGGGCGACCGCGTGCTCGCAGGGCTCTCGGTGGCGTTCGACGCCTCCTGCGAGGAGATGTGGCTGGCCTGGGGGCACGGCGCCTGCCTGGTGCCCGCCCCGCGGTCGCTGGTGCGCACGGGAATGGACCTCGGCCCGTGGCTGGCGGCGCGCCGCATCACCGTCGTCTCGACCGTGCCGACGCTCGCGGCGCTCTGGCCGACCGACGCGCTCGACACCGTGCGGCTGCTGATCTTCGGCGGCGAGGCCTGCCCTCCCGAGCTGGTCAACCGGCTCGCCGTGGAGGGCCGCGAGGTCTGGAACACCTACGGGCCGACCGAGGCGACGGTCGTCGCCTGCGCGAGCCTGCTGACCGCGGGCGAGCCGGTGCGGATCGGCCTCCCGCTCGACGGCTGGGACCTCGCGGTCGTCGGCCCCGACGGCTCGCCGGTCGCGGTCGGCGAGTCCGGCGAACTGATCATCGGCGGCGTCGGCCTCGCCCGCTACCTCGACCCCGGGAAGGACGCCGAGAAGTACGCGCCGCTCCCCTCGCTCGGCTGGCAGCGCGCCTACCGCAGCGGCGACCTGGTGCGCTTCGACCCGGCCGGCCTGTTCTACCTCGGCCGCGCCGACGACCAGGTCAAGGTCGGCGGCCGCCGCATCGAGCTCGGCGAGGTGGAGGCCGCCCTCCAGCAGCTCCCCGGCGTGTCGGGGGCCGCCGCCGCTGTGCGCAGGAGCGCGGCGGGGAACGACGTGCTGGTGGGCTACCTCGCCGTCCCGGAGCGCGCGGCCTTCGACCGGCGTGCCGCGCTGGCAGAGCTGCGCGCCGAGCTCCCCGCCGCGCTCGTGCCGCTGCTGGCGGTGGTGGACGACCTCCCGGTGCGCACCTCCGGCAAGGTCGACCGCGCTGCACTGCCCTGGCCGCTGGAGGAGGCGGACGAGGACGCGCCGGACCTCGACCCGGTCTCCGAGCTGCTGGCCGCGGACTGGCGCAGCGTGCTCGGCCTGCCGGTGGGCGGCCTCGATGACAACTTCTTCGACCTCGGCGGCGGCTCGCTCGCGGCCGCACAGCTCGTCTCGCTGGTGCGCAGGCGGCATCCCGACATCACGGTCGCCGACATCTACGCGCACCCGCGCTTCGGCTCGCTCGCCTCCGCGCTCGCGGAGAGCTCGCCGTCGGCCTCCGCCGCCTCGACGCACGTCGTCCCGCGGACGCCGCGCCGGATGCAGGTGCTCCAGACCGTGCTCGGCGTTCCGCTGTTCATCCTGAACGGCATCCGCTGGCTGCTCTACCTGCTGACGGCGGCGGCCATCCTGCGGCCGTTCGGCGGGTTCGGGTTCCTGCCGGAGGTGAACCTGGTCTGGCTGATCCTCGGGCTGATCGTGTTCGTCACGCCGTGGGGCCGGATGGCGATCGCCGTGGTCGCAGCGCGGCTGCTGCTGCTCGGGGTCAGAGCCGGCGACTATCCGCGCGGCGGCGGCGTGCACCTGCGACTCTGGCTCGCCGAGCAGGTCGCCCACCAGATCGGCGCGGCCAGCCTCGCCGGAGCCCCCTGGATCAGCTACTACGCCAGGGCGCTCGGCGCGACGATCGACCGCGGCGTCGACCTGCACGCGCTGCCGCCGGTGACGGGCATGCTGCGGATCGGCGCCGGCGCCTCCATCGAGCCGGAGGTCGACCTCGCCGGATACTGGATCGACGGCGACCTCGTGCGCATCGGCGAGATCCGCATCGGCGCCGGGAGCTCGGTCGGCGCCCGCAGCTCGCTGATGCCCGGAGCGAAGATCGGCCGCGACGCGACCGTGGCGCCGGGCTCGGCCGTGTTCGGCCGGGTGCCTGCCGGTCAGAACTGGGCGGGTTCCCCCGCCGTCCGGGTGGGCAAGGCGCGCGACTGGTGGCCGGGCGAGCGGCCGCTGCGCCGCACCAGGTGGGTCGCCGCGTACGCCGCGGCCTCCCTCGTCGTCTCGCTGGTCCCGGTTGTCGCCTTGGCCGTCGGTGGTCTGGTCGTCGCCGCCTTCACCCGCGGGGCGACCAGCCTGGCGGCGGCCATCCCGGGCGCCGCGGCGGCGCTCGTCCCCGCCACGCTCGCCTCCGGCGTCGTGCTGGCTGGCGTGGTCGTGGTCCTGGTGCGCCTCCTCGGCCTCCGCCTGAGAGAGGGCGTCTACCCGGTGCGCAGCCGTGTCGGCTGGCAGGTGTGGTCGACGGAGCGGCTGCTCGACATGGCGCGGACGCTGCTCTTCCCGCTCTACGCCAGCCTGTTCACCCCGGTCTGGCTGCGGATGCTCGGCGCGCGCGTCGGGCGCGACGTGGAGGCCTCGACCGTGCTCCTGCTGCCGGCGATGACCAAGATCCGCGACGGCGCGTTCCTGGCCGACGACACGCTGGTGGCCTCCTACGAGCTCGGCGGCGGCTACGTGCGCGTCGCGGAGGCGGAGATCGGCGCCCGCGCCTTCCTCGGCAACTCGGGGATGGCCGGTGGCGGAAACCGGGTGCCGCGCGACGGTCTGGTCGCCGTGCTGTCCGTCGCCCCGCGCAAGGCCAAGGCGGGCTCGTCCTGGCTGGGCTCGCCGCCGGTGAAGCTCCGGCGGAGACCCCAGGACGCCGACCTCTCCCGCACCTTCGAGCCGAAGGCCTCACTGCGCGTCGCCCGCACCGCGTGGGAGCTGCTGCGCATCGTCCCGGTGTTCGTGACCTGCGCCATCGGCCTCGCCGTGCTGCTGACGCTCGCGGCGCTCTCCGAGGCCTGGGGCGTCGGCTGGGCCATCGTGCTCAGCGGCCCGGTGCTCCTGGTCGCCGGAGCGGGCAGCGCGGCCGTCAGCACCGCGGCGAAGTGGGCGCTGCTCGGGAGGCTGAAACCGGGCGAGCATCCGCTCTGGTCGTCGTTCATCTGGCGCAGCGAGGTGTCGGACACCTTCACCGAGATGGTCGCGGCGCCCTGGTTCGCCTGGGCCGCCGCCGGCACGCCCGCGCTGGTCTGGTGGCTGCGCAGCCTCGGCGCACGCATCGGGCACGGCGTCTGGATCGACAGCTACTGGCTCCCGGAGGCCGACCTGGTCGAGCTGGGCGACGCATCCACCGTCAACCGGGGCTGCGTCGTGCAGACGCACCTGTTCCATGATCGAATCATGAGCATGGACCAGGTGATCATCGAGCGCGGCGGGACCCTCGGCCCGCACAGCGTCATCCTGCCCGCGGCCGCGATCGGCTCCAACGCCACGGTCGGACCGGCCTCCCTGGTGATGCGCGGCGAGACGGTGCCGGACCGCAGCAGGTGGAGCGGGAACCCGATCGGCCCATGGCGGGATGTCGTGGTACGCGAGTACCGTGCGGTGCGATGACCGAGGCCACCTTCGACGCTGACGCCGCCGTCCCCGCCGCGTCCCACCTCTATCTCCCGCGCTCCGGCACCCACGACTTCTCTGTGCTCTCGTACGACCTGGAGCTGTCGTACAAGGTCGCCACGAACCGCCTCGACGGCACGGCAGTGATCCGCGGGCGCGCGAACGTGACTCTCCCGGCGGTCTCGCTCGACCTGGTCCACCTGCGCGCCAAGCGGGTCAAGCTGGACGGCGACAAGCGCACCCGGTTCACGCAATCCCCGACCCACCTGCGGGTGAAGCCGGCGAAGCCGATCCCGGCAGGGGCGGAGTTCACTGTCGAGATCGTCTACGACGGCTCCCCCGTTCCACGCCGGACCCGCTGGGGCACCCTCGGCTGGGAGGAGCTCACCGACGGCGTCATCGTCGCCTCGCAGCCCTCCGGAGCGCCGACCTGGTTCCCGTGCAACGACCGGCCGTCCGACAAGGCCGCGTACCGGATCACGATCACGACCGAACAGCCGTATACCGTGCTCGCGACCGGCGAACTCGCCGGCCACAGCGTCAGCGGAGGCCGCGGCACCTGGACGTTCGAGCGCCCTGAGCCGACGGCGACCTACCTCGCCGCGGTGCAGATCGGCCGCTACGTGCTGGAGCCCCGGCGTACAGGCGGCGTGGAGTGGGTCATCGCCTATCCGCCCGCGCTCGCCGCCCGCGTGCTGGCCGACTTCGCGCCGGTCGGGCGGATGATCGAGTGCTTCCAGGAGCGCTTCGGCCCGTACCCGTTCCCGTCGTACACGGTCGTGGTGACCGAGGACCCGTTGGAGATCCCGCTCGAGTCGCAGGGCATGGCCACGTTCGGCTCGTCGCACGTCGACGGCCGCGGCGGCTCGGAGCGCCTGATCGCGCACGAGCTCGCCCACCAGTGGTTCGGCAACAGCGTCGGCGTGGCCGGCTGGTCGGACATCTGGCTGAACGAGGGCTTCGCCTGCTACGCCGAGTGGATCTGGTCGGAGTACTCCGGGAGCCACTCCGCGAACACGCTCGCGCGCACCCACCACGCCGTCCTCCGTGTGAAGCCGAAGGACCTGGTGCTCGCCGACCCGGGCGTCGACAGCATGTTCGACGACCGGGTCTACAAGCGCGGCGCGTGCCTCCTCCATGCGCTGCGCCGGAGGCTCGGCGACGACACGTTCTTCGACCTGGTGCGCGGCTGGTCGGCCGCGCACCAGTTCGGGACGGCGTCGACCGCGGACTTCGAGGCGTTCGCGGCCGGGTTCTCGGACGAGCCGCTCGACGAGTTCTTCGACGCGTGGCTGCGCGAGACGCGGTTGCCGTCGCTCAGCGACTGATGCCGCAGCGTCTCGCGGTTACGGTCGGTCCTCCGGGCGGCGCTCCTCGCCGGTGATCCCGTCGATGCGGGGCGCGTCGTGCGCGGGCGCCGCGGTGGCCGGCGCCGGAGTGGCGGTCTCGGCGGCGGGCCGAGGCGGCGGGACGTCGTCGCGGCGGGTGTCGTCCACCGCGCCGTCGGCCACCACGCGGTTGCCGTGGCGGTCGGTCTCGACGTCCGGGTCGACATCGTCGGCGCGGCTCAGCTTGTCCTGCTGCTCGTCGCGCGCGGCCGCGGCGGCGCGCTCGCGCTCGTCGGCCTCCCGACGCAGCCGCTCCGCGTCGACCTCGGCCTGCTTGGCGTCAGCGGCGGCCCTGGCGGACTTCGCCTCGCGTTCGCGCGCGGCCAGTTCGTCACGGGAGGCGGCCTCCCGCAGCTCGGCCGCCCGCTGCCGGTCGGCCTCCACCTTGCGCCGGCGTGCCATCATGGAGACGACGATCACGATCCCCACGACGATGACCACGATGACGACGATCAGCACGATCCATCCGATAGCGTTCATGCCGCGCCACGGTACGCGCGGCACGGGGTGCCGGAAGGGCCTTGCGCGCAGGGGCGGGAGGTGCAGGGGCGCCTAGCCGTCGCCCTCCGCCGAACGCAGCCCCGCGAGCAGCAGGCCCACCATCCGCTCCGCACGCCCGGAGGCCGCCCCATCCGGCCGGACGCCGTGGCAGAGGTCGGCGACCGCGCCGAGGAACTCCCCCGCGTCGACGTCCTGGGCGATGTCGCCGGACTCCCGCGCCGCGGCGAGCAGCCCCGCGAGCGTCGGCGTGAGGTGGGTCGAGAAGTAGGCCGCGAGTGGCTCGTAGGCCGGGTCTCCGGAGTGCAGGGCGCCCGCCAGCCCGCGCTTGGCGGCCACGAAGCGGGTGTAGCGCATGATCCAGCGGTCGAGGGCCTCCCCCGGCGGGTAGGCCGCCGCGAGCGGGGCGGCAGCCGCAACACAGGCGTCCAGCTCGCGCCGGAACACGGCCGAGATCAGGTCGGAACGGAGCGGGAAGTGCCGGTAGAGCGTACCGACGCCGACACCGGCGCGGACGGCGATCACCCGCGCGGGCACGTCGACCCCGGCCTCCGCGAACAGGGCGGTGGCCGCCTCCACCAGCGCGTCGGCGTTCTGCCGGGCGTCGGCGCGGCGGGGCCGGGTCGCGGGCTCCACTGTGCTGAGGCTGCTCGTGTTCGCGGGCATGCGGTTGTCCCGGTGTCCTTCCTCTGGTGATTCGCCGGCGATCGGTGTACCGTCGAAGGAGTAAACGGAACAGCGTTCCGCTTAGAGATCCACCGATCCGGAATCAGGTTCCGATTGCTCGATCTTAGGCCTGCCGTCATCCCGGCGCCAGACCACGAACCCACGACTCAGGAGAGAAGTCATGCAGTACCGCACTCTCGGCCGCACCGGCATTAAAGTCACCCCGTACGCGCTCGGCGCGATGATGCTCGGCTCGCTGGGCAACCCCGACCGCGCGGAGGGCGTGCGCATCATCCACCGCGCGCTCGACGCCGGCATCAACTTCGTGGACACCGCCGACCGTTACGGCGACTCGGAGGAGGTCGTCGGCGAGGCCCTCAAGGGCCGCCGCGACGACGTCGTCTTGGCGACCAAGTTCTGGGGGCCGGTGGACGACGACATCAGCCACCGCGGCGCGTCCCGCCGCTGGATCATGCAGGCGGTCGAGCGCTCACTCCGGCGCCTGCAGACCGACCACATCGACCTGTACCAGCTTCACCGTCCGGACCCGGACACCGACATCGACGAGACGCTCTCCGCGCTCACCGACCTGGTCCGGCAGGGCAAGGTGCGCGCGATCGGCTCCTCCTCGATGCGCGGCTCCGAGATCGTGGAGGCGCAGTGGATGTCCGAGCGCCGCGGCTTCGAGCGGTTCCGCACCGAGCAGCCCAACTACTCCCTCCTCGACCGGGAGATCGAGCGCGAGATCCTGCCCGTCGCGCAGCGGTACGGCATGGGGACGCTCGTCTACAGCCCGCTCGCCGGCGGCACGCTCACCGGCCGCTACCGGGCCGGCGGCGAGAACGACAACTTCCGTTCCACCCGCACCGGGATGCGCCACTTCCGCGACGAGCGCAGGCTCGCCGCCGTCGAGGAGCTGATCGCGCTGGCCGACGAGGTCGGCGTCCCGCTCACCCACCTGGCGATGGCCTTCGTGATCGCGCACCCCGGGGTCACCTCCGCGATCGCCGGCCCGCGCACGATGGAGCAGCTCGAGGACACCCTCGCCGGCGTGGACGTGTCGCTGTCCGACGAGGTCCTCGACCGCATCGACGCGATCGTCCCGCCCGGCGAGAGCATCGGGGCGATGGACATGGTGTACCGCGGGCCGGAGGTCGGCGACCCGGCGACGCGACGGCGTCCGGCGGCGCAGCGTTCGGCGGGCTGAGACGGTGCCGCCCCGCCTGATCCTGATCAACGGCGTCCCCGCGAGCGGCAAGACCACCCTCGCCCGCGCCTGGTGCGCGCGGCACGCGTCCGGCCTCCCGCTCGCCCTCGACATCGACGCTCTGCGCGCCATGCTGGGCGGCTGGCAGGACGACCTGCTCTCCGCAGGGCTCGCCGCCCGCGACCTGGCGATCGCAGCGATCGCGGTGCACCTCGGCAGCGGTCGCGACGTCGTGGTGCCGCAGTACCTGCGGCGGGTCGAGTTCATCGAGCGGCTGGAGGCGACGGCGGAGGCGTGCGGGGCGGTGTTCGTGGAGACGGCGCTGCGGGTCGACGCGGGCGTCGCGGCTGAGCGGTTCGAACGGCGGGCGACGGAGCTGGGCTCCGCGGACATCTACTCGACGTTGCCCGGGGAGATGGGGGCCGTGGTGGCCGAGTTCGAGGGGTTTCTGGTGTCGCGGCCGGAGGCCGTGAGGATTCCGGCTGGGGAGGGGGCGCTGGCGGCGCTGGAGGCCGTTGTCGCAGGGCGCTGACGCGCCTGCGTTCACAGGAAGACCCGCCCACATCTCCTGCGCATGGGCTTTCCACAGGACTTTCGACGCGTGTCGCGGCCGCGGCTCCTGCCGTGGCGCGTTTGGTAGGGCGGACGGGACTTGAACCCGTGACCGAACGATTATGAGTCGCTTGCTCTAACCAGCTGAGCTACCGCCCCGTGCGTCCTCCCCCGGGTCACTCCGAGGTGGGCACGCTGGGGGCCGCCGCCGTCACCGGGTCGGCCACCGGCTCTCCACGATACAGGCTCTCGAAGGTGCTGATCGTGGTCTGGATGTCGTGCGTCGCCACGATCCGCAGCGACGCGTTCTTCAGGACGTCGAGCTCCTCCTGCGGGAGGGTGAGCACGTTCTCCAGCTTGTCCGCCAGGTCCTGCGCGTCGCCGGGGCGGAACAGGTGACCGTTCTCGCCGTCGTGCACCAGGTGCGGGAGCGCCATCGCGTCGGCCGCCACCACCGGGAGCGCGGAGGCCATCGCCTCCATCGTCGCGATGGACTGCAGTTCGGCGATCGACGGCATCGCGAAGACCGTGGCGCGGGTGTACGCCTGGCGGAGTTCCTCGTCCGTTACGTAGCCGAGGAAGTTCACCCGGCCGGCGATGCCCAGGCTCTCGGCGAGGGACTGGAGGTTCTTGAACTGGTCGCCGCCGCCCACGATCTCCAGCTGGGCGTCCAGCGACTCCGGCAGCAGCTTGATCGCGTTCAGCAGCACGTCGATCTGCTTCTCGCCGGTGATCCGGCCGACGAAGAGGATGCGGTTGCCGGTGCGCGGAGTGAAGTCGGGCGTGTAGTTGTGGGCGTCGATGCCGCAGGAGATGGCGTGGACGCCGCGGAGGCCGGTGGCCTTCTCCAGGAACTCGGCCGCACGGCGGGTCGGGGTCGTGATCGCCTCTGCGCGGTCGAAGCTCTTGCGCGCGTCCCGCCAGGCCATGGTCACGAAGGTGTGGTGCAGGAACTTGGGCAGCCGGGTGAACTCGATGATGTTCTCGGGCATCACGTGGTTGGTCGCGATGATCCGGATGCCGCGCTTCTGGGCTTCGTAGGCGAGACCACGCCCGACGACGATGTGCGACTGGAAATGCACGACGTCGGGCTTCACCTCGTCGAGGACGCGCCGGGCGTTCGCCTTGCTCATCCATGGCAGCGCGAACCGCAGCCAGTCGTGCGGGTACCAGCGCCAGCTGCGCAGGCGGTGCGCGGTGAGCTTCTCGCCCTCGTGCTCCTCGATCCACGTTCCGTGGCGGCGGCCGGCGGCCGGCGCGACGACATGCATGTCGTGGCCGCGCTCGACCAGTCCGGCGGCGAGGCGCTCGGCGAAGCGGGCGGCGCCGTTCACGTCCGGCGGGAAGGTGTCGCAGCCCATGAGGATCGTCATCGGCCTGTGCTCGGCCGGGGCGGGCGGGAGGTCGTGCGTTCCGCTCGTATCAGGCACGTGGTGAGTCCCTCACGGTCTTCGGCCGGGGCGGTTCGCCCGGCGACGGTCTGAGCGCGCCGGACGGGTCGGACCGGCGATTCATCGATTCAGTCTAGGCCGGATTCCCGGACGGAGCTCGCAACCTTGTCGGTGAGTGGCGCCTCGCCGTTGGTCTGCGGGTGGTGCTTGGCGAGCTGGAACACGCCGTAGATCGCGACCGCTCCGGTGATCGCGAAGCCCAGCATCGCCCACCACGGCGCTCCGGCGGCCTCGTTCAGGACGACGATGCCGATGGTCACGGCGACGAGCGGGTCGATCACGGTCAGACCGGCGATGACCAGGTCGGGAGGCCCGGACGAGTAGGCGTTCTGGACGAAGTACGCGCCGAGGATCGCGGCAGCGAGCAGCGCCAGGATGCACAGCACCAGCAGCCAGTCCCACTCCTGGTTGGAGATGCGGTCGATGACCACCTTGGCGAGCGTGGCGACGAAACCGTAGAGGACGCCCGCCCCGACGATGTACATGATCGCCTTGAACCGGTGCCGCAGGAACGCGAACAGCAGCCCGAACACGATGAGGACGACGGCGAGGATGATCAGGATGACGACGAGCGCCTGCGTGGTCACCGGTTGGTCGCGCGCGAAGATCGCGGCGATGATCACGAACGCGCCGACGCCGCCGACGCACAGCGAGATGGCGACGATCGACTGCCGGTTGAGCTTCACACCGCTCACCCGCGCGTTCAACACGCTCGTGATGACGAGCCCGACGACGCCGAGGGGCTGGACCAGGATGATCGGCGAGAGCTTCAGGCTGACGAGCTGGAACACGATCGCGAGCCCGAGCAGCAGCGTCCCGATCACCCAGGAGGGCCGCGCGAGCAGCAGCCCGAGCTGGCGGACGCTGAGGCCGCCCTTCGCATCCTGGGTCTGGGCCTCCACCTTGGCGACGCCGTGGTGCTGCAGCTGGGCGCCGATCGACAGGAACACCGCGCCGACCAGCGCGACCGGGATGCCCAGGAGCTGACTGGGCTGATAAGCCAGCTCGAGCGCGTCCATCAGTTCCGTAGCCACGCCACGACCCTACCCAACATGATCCCGATAGTCTTGCCGAATGGCCGTCCTTCCCATCCGGATCACCGGAGACTCCGTCCTGCACACCCGCGCGGCGGAGGTGACGGAGTTCGACGACGACCTCCGCACGCTCGTCGCCGACATGTTCGAGACGATGGACCAAGCCCCGGGCGTCGGCCTCGCCGGCCCGCAGGTCGGCGTGCCGCTGCGCCTGTTCGTCTACGGCTGGACGGACGACGACGACGTGCTGCACCGCGGCGTCGCGATCAACCCGGTGCTGTGGCTCAGCCCGCTGGCGGTCGGCGAGCCGGACGAGGACACCGAGTCGGAGGGCTGCCTGTCGTTCCCCGGCGAGCGCTTCCCGCTGCGACGCGCCGAGTACGTCATCCTGGAGGCCACCGACCTGGACGGCGAGCGGTTCACCGTCCGCGCCGGCGGCTGGCTCGCGCGCATCTTCCAGCACGAGTACGACCACCTGGACGGTGTGCTCTACGTCGACCGGCTGGAGCACCCGTACGGCAAGGCGGCGCTGAAGGCGCAGCGGAAGAACTCGTGGGGCGTGCCCGGGCTGAGCTGGCTGCCGGGGCGGGATCACCTGGAGGACTGACCTCCCCGACGCTGCGCTGGGACGGAATCAGCGCAGCGGCACCCCGTGGACGCCGTTGTGGTGCCGCAGCGCCGGGAACACGACGGAGAGCGAGAACCCGACGCCCGGCACGGTCTTGGCCTCCAGCACTCCCCCGAACAGCGCAGCGCGCTCGCGCAGCTCGTTGAGGTCGGGCCCCTCCACGTATGCCGTCATGGCCCGCAGATCGTCGTCGGCGCTGTAGGCGGTCGCCTGGTCGACGCCCGCGCGGTCGAGGCCGCGGCGGCGTGCGGCGGCGCGGATTCCGTCGTCGTCGACCATGACGTGGAGGCCGTCCTGCGTCCACGCCATCGACACGGCGGCGGTGGTGCCCGGGCCGCCGTGGTCGAGCGCATTCCCGAGGCTGGTCTGCAGGATCCTGAAGACGACCAGCTCCGCGCCCTGGCGCAGCTCGTACGGCTCACCCGTCTCGGAGAACGTCACCTCCAAGCCCGCCTCGCGCATCACCCGGAACAGGTCGCGGGCGGAGTGGAGGCCGGGCGCGGGCAGCACGTCGCGACTGCCGTCCGCGACGGCGTTCTGCAGGCGGCGCAGGTCGGCGAGGGCGTCGCGCGCCGAGGTCTCCATCGCGGCGGCCGACCGGGAGGCGGCCTCCGGGTCTGCGCCGGCGGCGTAGCGCATCCCCTCGGCCTGGTTGACGAGCCGGGAGACGGCGGCGACCGCCACATCCCCGAGCTCGCCGATGATCCGGAACCGGCCGGACTGCTCGGCCAGCTCCAGCTCGCGGTCGATGCGGTCCCACTCGCGCTCCTCGCGCGCGTTCTGCGCGCGTCGCCGGAGGGTGCGCTCCTGGAGCCAGAGCACCGCGAACACGACGACGGCCGCCACTGCGGCGGCCGTGACGGCGAGGGAGAGGGGGGTCATGCTGGTCCTTCCGGCCGGGTGCGCGGCCCGGACGATCATATCCGGGCCGCGCAACGGGGAGGACCGGCTCGGTCAGGCGCTGTCGCCGCGGTTGGCGCGCAGCACCTCCAGGCGGGCGCGGTACTCCTTCTCGTCGATGTCGCCGTTGGCGTAGCGCTCGGCGAGGGTCTGCTCGGCAGCGCGGGTGGCGCCGTGCGGGCCGTTCGGGCCCCAGCCGTAGCCTCCGCGCGCGACGGCGGCGCGACGCCAGCGGCGGCCGAAGACGCCGAAGATGAGGAAGAAGATCCCGATCCAGAAGAGCGGGATCAGGAACCACCACCAGCCGAACCAGGGGCCGCCACCCCAGGCGACGACGGCGCAGGGGGCGGCGGCTGCGAGCGAACTGAACATGGTGCATCCAATCGGTGAGCGGTCCGCGGCTTTCGCGGAACCACACTCAGCCTCGCGGTGCGGGCCTCGCGGCGAATCCGCCGGCGGGAGACACTTCCCCTACTCCTCCGGGAGCAGCTCCCCCGCGAGCAGGGCGCTCACCGTTGGCCCGGCTGCACCAGCCCGGTCTCGTAGGCGACCACGACCAGGTGCACGCGGTCGCGCGCGGCCAGTTTGGTCATGATCCGCGAGACGTGCGTCTTCGCCGTCAGCGGGCTGAGGAACAGCCGCTCCCCGATCTCCGTGTTGGTCAGCCCGTGACCCACCAGTGCCAGCACCTCCCGCTCGCGCTCGGTCAGATCGCGCAACGCCTCTGCATCCGGCGCCGGCCGGAGCCCGCCCGCGACGCGCTCGATCAGCCGCCGCGTCGCGCCGGGCGACAGCAGCGCGTTACCCGCGGCCACGACGCGCACGGCGCGCAGCAGCTCCACGGGCTCGGTGTCCTTGACCAGGAACCCGCTCGCGCCGGCGAGAATGGCCTGCGCGACGTAGTCGTCCAGCTCGAACGTGGTCACCATCACGATCCGCGTGCCGGCGAGTGCGGGGTCGGCGGTGAGCTCCCCCGTCGCCCACAGGCCGTCGCCGTCCGGCATCCGGATGTCCATCAGGACGACATCGGGATGCGTCCGCCGCGCGAGGTCGACGGCCTCCCGCCCGGTCGCGGCCTCGCCGACCACGTCCAGGTCGTCCTCGGCCTCCAGCAGCGCACGGAAGCCCGCGCGGACGAGATGCTGATCGTCCGCCAGCAGCACCCTGATCCTGCCGTCCTCGGTCATGCGTCCTCCGCCTTCCGCAGCGGGATGCGGGCCTCCACCGTCAGACCGCCGCCCTCCGTCGCGCGCGTCTCGAACCGGCCGCCGAGCAGCTCGGCGCGCTCGTGCATCCCGATCATGCCCTTGCCGTCGGTCTCGCCCTCGGGGAGCCCGCGGCCGTCGTCGGCGACCGTGAGGACGTATTCGCCGGCGTCCTCGCCGAGCCGGATGGCGACCGTGCGCGCCTGCGCGTGCCGGCCGATGTTGGTCAGGGACTCCTGAACGATCCGGTAGAGCGCGAGCTGGGATGCGGCGGACGGCACCGAGGCCAGCGCGTCGTCGTAGCGCACGTCCAGCCCGGCACGCCGGTAGGTCTCGACCAGCACGGGGATGCGAGCCAGGTCCGGCTCCGGCGCCCGCGCCGCCGGGTACCCTTCGGCGCGCAGGAAGCCGAGCACGCCGCGCACCTCCTCCAGCGCCTGACTGCTCACCGACTTGATCGCCTCCAGACTCTCCCGCGCCTTGTCGGGCCGGCTCTCGAACAGGTGGAGGCCGACCCCGGCCTGCACGCTGATCTGCGACAGCGAGTGCGCGAGCACGTCGTGCAGCTCGCGCGCGATCCGCAGCCGCTCGGCCTCCGCGGCGGACTCCCGGCGCGCGGCGACCTGGCGGGAGACCTCCCGGTAGCGCTCGCGCCGCCCGCGGATCGCCTCACCGACACCCACCAGGAGGGTGAGCACGAGTGCGATGACGAGCGGCCGGATGACGGCCTCCGGCCTCCCCACCAGCAGGTACGCGCCGAGCGGCCCGACGACGGCGACGCCCGCCACCGTCCACCAGGCCCACACCCGCGCCGAGCGCACCACCGCGCCGACAACGGCGAACGCCAGCGGGACGGCCGCGAGCGGCGGTCCCATCGTGAGGGCGATGGCCGGGGTGCAGAGCACCGCTATCGCGACCAGCACCGGGCCCGGGTACGACCGGGCGAGCAGCAGCAGGAACGAAGCCGCGAACGCGACGAGGACCGCCGCCAGCGTCAGCGGATCGGCGGCCGCCGTGTGCGCGGCGATGAGGACGCCAGGGAGCTGCAGCAGGACGGAGAGGACCACCGGGAACCAGATCGTCCCGCGCGGCCGCCGCCCCGGCCAGCCCCGGCCATCTGCCCAGCCCGGCCCATGCGGACGGGAGTCGGCGGACGGGTTCCAGGGCATCTCCTCATGCTAACGAGCGCACGGGGGCGTGGCTTGGCCCGAGGGGAGTCTTCCGGCTACTCCCCCGGGAGTACGCAGCGTGCGATCACGGGTTGTGCTCAGCGTCGAAGACCTCGCCGTCGTCGTCGCCTTTCGGGAACAGCGGCCCGAAGGCAGGCCCGCCGAAGCTGGTCAGTCCGGCCTCGCGCTCCAGTGACGCGCGCCGTTCGTCCGCGTCATTCTCGTACTCCTCGACCGCGTCGTCCGGCTGCTCGGTGTCGCGCTCGTTCCGGTCCCTGTGTTTCATGGCCGCATCGTAGCGATTCGCGGGTGCGTTGGGGCGTATTCCGTTCGGAGCATGTCATCCACAACGACGAAGGCCCGGAGGTCTTCACCTCCGGGCCTTCGCCTGTGTTTCCGCTCCCCGACTTGGACTCGAACCAAGAACCTGCCGGTTAACAGCCGGCTGCTCTGCCAATTGAGCTATCGAGGAATGCTTGATCAGCGAAGCTACTCTAGCAAGACTTCGAGCGTCGAGTGAAATCCGCCCCGCATCCCGCGCGCGTCGCCGTCAGTACCCCGCCTCCGGGTCCACGCGGCCCACGAAATCGCCGTCGCCGAGGAAGGCGCGCACGTTCGCACGGACCCGCTCGGCGAGCAGCGGAGCGACCATCTCGGAGGTGTCGGCCTGGTGGGGCGTGATCAGGCAGGCGTCCTCCGACCACAGCGGGTGGCCATCCGGGAGCGGCTCCGGGTCGGTGACGTCGATACCCGCCCCGGCGATCTCCCCGGCGCGGAGGGCGCGTAGCAGCGCCTCGCTGTCGACGAGGCCGCCGCGGGCGATGTTCACCAGGTACGCAGTGCTCTTCATGGCCGCGAACTCCGCGTCGCCGAACAGGTGCCGAGTACCGCCGGTGAGCGCGGCGGCGACGATCACCACGTCGGCGTCCGGGAGGACCTCCCGCAGCCGGTCGGAGCCGACGGTGCGCTCGGCGCCGGCCACCGCGTCCGGCGAGCGGCGCACGATGGTCACACGGGCGTCGAACGGCGCGAGCAGCACCATCAGCTCCAGCGCGATCCCGCCGGCACCGATGATCACGACGTTCCTGCCGTAGAGCGAACGGCCCTCCTCGACGGTCGACCAGGAGGTCGCCCGCACGCGCTTCGGGAGGACGCGCAGCAGCGCGAGGGTGAGCGCCAGCGCGTGCTCGGCCACGGGCTGCGCGTACGCGCCCTTCGCGCTGGTCCAGATCAGGCCGGGGCGGTCCTCCGACTGGATGATGCCGGAGAAGGCGTCGACGCCCGCGAACGGGAGCTGCACCCAGCCGATGCCGGGATGCGCCTCCAGGACCGGCGGGAAGGCGGCGGCGTCCTTGTTGGAGAGCCATACGACGCCGCGGGTGCGGTCCGAGAGCGGCTCGACGGTGCCGCCCGCGGCCTCCACTGCGGCGACGAACGACGGCTCGGCGGTCGGGAGCACGGCGATGGGCCCCGGCTCCGGACGCTCACCCGGCGCGAGCGGGACTCCGCCCGGGGCGAGGACGGCGCGGTGCTGCGGTGTGGATTCGGTCACAATTCCTCCTGTCGGGACGATCGGCTACTTCGCCGCGATCTGCGGCCGGCGCTCCCGCCGGCGCTGCGGCGGCTTCAGCGCGTCCGCCAGCCCGCGCACGAACGGATGCGACGGGTCGGCCAGCACGTCCTCGATCGGCCCGTAGGCGATGGGACGGCCGCCCTGCAGCACCAGCGAGTTGTCCGTCGCGCGGCGCAGCACGGCCAGGTCGTGGCTGACGATAACGGCCGTGAAGCCCTCGTGCGTCCGGAGCTGGGCCAGGAGGTCGATCACCGCGTCACGCACCGTCGCGTCGATGCCGGCGGTCGGCTCGTCCACGACCAGCACCTGCGGGCCGAGCACCAGCGCCTTGGCGAGAGCGACGCGCTGCCGCTGTCCGGCGCTGAGCTGGTAGGGGTACTTGGTGAGCACGCTGAGCGGGAGGTGGACGGTGTCCAGCATTAGCGCGGCCCGCTCCCCCGCCGCCCGGCGGTCGTAGTGCTCGTCGCGCTCGAATATCGGCAGCGAGACGTTGTCCTGAACCGACAGCGACGGCTCCAGCGTTGCCGCGGCCTCCTGCGGCAGGTAGCCGACGTGGAAGGTCACCTCGGCCAGGTCCCGCTTGCGCGCGTGCCGCAGCGAGTGCCCGAGCACGGTCGCGTCGCCGCCGCTGATCCGCGGGCCGGGCTCGCCGGAGCGGAGGGGAAGCCCCCGCCCGGCGAGCACCGCGGCCAGCGTGCTCTTGCCCGAACCCGTCTCGCCCAGGACCCCCAGCGACTGTCCGGCCTCCAGACGGAAGCTCACCCCGCGGAGTGCGACGCACGAAGGGCTGACGCCCCTGGCGGGATATTCGACGGACAGGTCGCTGACGAGGATGGCAGGTTCGGAACTCACATATTCGACCCTAGGCGCTGTCGGCTTGGAGTGCGCGCAGCGCCTCCCGCCGGTCGGCCTGTTCCACCGGGTCCGGCACCGGCAGGGAGGCCAGCAGCCGCTGCGTGTACGGCTCGCGCGGGTTGCCGAGCACCTCGGCGCCCGTGCCCTCCTCCACCAGCTTGCCGCGGTGCAGCACCGCGATCCGGTCGGCCAGGAGGTCGACGACCGCGAGGTCGTGGCTGATGAACAGCGCCGCGAAGCCGAACTCGCGCTGGAGGTCGGCGAACAACTCCAGCACCCGCGCCTGCACCGAGACGTCGAGGGCCGAAGTCGGCTCGTCGGCGATCAGCAAGGTCGGCTCCAGGGCGAGGGCGCGCGCGAGGCTCGCCCGCTGCCGCTGGCCGCCGGAGAGCTCGTGCGGGAACCGGTCGCCGTAGCTGCGCGGCAGCTGCACGGCCTCCAGCAGCTCGTCCACCCGGGCACGCGCGGCAGCGGGCGAGGACGCCCTGCCGTGCACGACGAGCGGCTCCGCCACGCAGTCCGCGATCGTCAGCAGCGGGTTGAAGCTCGACGCCGGGTCCTGGAACACGAAGCCGATGTCGCTGCGCACCTTGCGGAACTGCCGCTCCTTCACGCCGTTCATCTCGATCCCGAGCACCTCCAGCGAGCCGTCGGTGACCTTGCCGAGACCGGCGATCGCGCGGCCGATCGTCGTCTTGCCGGAACCGGACTCGCCCACCAGGCCGAGCACCTCGCCGGGGCGGATGTCGAAGCTCACACCGTCGACCGCCACGAACCCGGGGCGGCCGAGCCGGCCGGGGTACTGGATGCGCAGATCGCGCGCCGCGACCACCGGAGCCGCCTGCGGACGCTCTGCGCGGGCGATCGCCCGGTCCTGCGTTGCGACGGCGCCTTGGCCGATGTGCGGCACGGAGGCCAGGAGCTTCCGCGTGTACTCGTCCTTGGGCGACGCGAACAGTGTGCGCGCGTCGGCCTCCTCGACGACCTTGCCCTGGTACATGACCGCGACCCGGTCGGCCAGGTCGGCGACCACGCCCATGTTGTGCGTGATCAGCACGATGGCCGCACCGAACTCGTCGCGGCAGCGCCGCAGCAGGTCGAGGATCTCCGCCTGCACGGTCACGTCGAGCGCGGTGGTCGGCTCGTCGGCGACGATCAGGCCCGGGTTCAGCACGAGCGCCATCGCGATCACGATGCGCTGCTTCTGGCCGCCGGAGAACTGGTGCGGGTAGTACTTGACCCGCTTCTCCGGCTCGGGGATGCCGACCAGGCGGAGGACGTCGACCGCCTGCTTCTGCGCTTCCTTCTTGGACAGCTTGCCGTGGGCGCGCAGGCCCTCGGCGATCTGCCAGCCCACCTGGAAGACGGGGTTCAGTGCGGTGGACGGCTCCTGGAAGACCATGGCTACGTCGGTGCCGCGCACCTCCCTGAGCTCCTTCTTGTTCAGCGAGATGACGTCCGCCTCGCTGGTGCCGTCCTTGCTGCGCAGCACCACGGCGCCCGAGGCGGTCGCGGTCTCCGGCAGCAGGCCGAGGATGGTCTTGGCGGTGACGGTCTTGCCCGAACCGGACTCCCCCACGATCGCCAGCACTTCGCCGGGCGACACGCGCAGGGTGACATCGTCGACGGCCTTGACGGCGCCGGCGTCGGTGGAGAAGGTCACCGACAGGTTGTCGATGGTGACGACGTCGCTCATGGCTTGACCTCGATTCCGTGCTCGTCGAACGACTCTCCGCCTTCAAGACCGTCGATTCCGCCGGGGCCCGCCTCCAGCGGACCGCCGGGGACGACGGAGGTCTCGGCCACCTGGCCGGACGCCACAGCGGCGCGGCGGCGGCCGCGCAGGCGCGGGTCGGCGAGGTCGTTCAGGCTCTCGCCGACGAGCGTGATGCCGAGCACCACGAGCACGATCGCGAGACCGGGGTAGATGGACGTCCACCAGATGCCGCTCGTGACATCCGACAGCGCCTTGTTGAGGTCGTAGCCCCACTCCGCAGCCGCGGTCGGCTCGATGCCGAAGCCCAGGAAGCCCAGAGCGGCGAGCGTCAGGATGGCGTCCGACGAGTTCAGCGTGAAGATCAGCGGCAGCGTGCGGGTGGAGTTGCGCAGCACGTGGCGGAACATGATCCGCCCGTTGCTCGCGCCGACGACCTTGGCCGACTCGACGTAGGCCTCCGCCTTGATCCGGACGACCTCCGAGCGGATGACCCGGAAGTACTGCGGGATGTAGACCACGGTGATCGAGATCGCCGCCGCGAGGATGCCGCCCCAGAGGCTGGACTGGCCGCCCGAGATGACGATCGCCATCACGATCGCCAGCAGCAGCGACGGGAACGCGTAGATCGCGTCGGCGATCACCACGAGCACTCGGTCGACCCAGCCGCCGAAGTAGCCGGAGACCAGGCCGAGGATGACCCCGGCGAAGATCGACAGGACGACGGCGACGACGATCACCAGGATCGCGGTCTGCGCTCCCCAGATCACGCGCGAGTAGACGTCGTAGCCGCCCACCGTCGTGCCCCAGATGTGCGCGGGGCTCGGCGGCTGCTGCGAGCCGAACTGCCCGTGCGCGTCCTTGAGCTGCGAGAAGCCGTACGGTGCGATGACGGGCGCGAAGATCGCGACCAGGATGAACAGGCCGGTGAGCACGAGTCCCGTGATCAGCATGCCGCGCTGCAGTCCGACGGACTGGCGCAGCTGGTGCACGACGGGGAGCCGGCTCCAGATGGTGCCCTTGCGCGAGGCCATGTCAGTACCTCACTCTCGGGTCGATGAACGCCGCGATGATGTCGACGATGAAGTTCGTGACCGCGACGATGACGGCGAGCAGGACGACCATGCCCTGCACCGCGACGAAGTCGCGCGCCTGAAGGTAGTGGGAGAGCTGGAAGCCCAGACCCTTCCACTCGAAGGTGGTCTCGGTCAGGATCGCGCCGCCGAGCAGCAGAGCGATCTGGAGGCCCATGACCGTGACGATCGGGATGAGCGCAGGGCGGTACGCGTGCTTGCGCACCAGCCGGCTCTCGCTGACGCCGCGCGAGCGGGCCGCGTCCACATAGTCGGTGGAGAGCGTGCCGATCACATTCGTGCGCACCAGCCGGAGGAAGATTCCCGCGGTCAGCAGGCCGAGCGTCACGGCGGGCAGGACGGCGTGCAGGAGGACGTCGCCGACCACCGCCGGGTCACCGGTCATGAACGCGTCGATCAGGTAGATGCCCGTCTTGTTCGGCAGGGTCTGCATCTCGATCTCGGAACTGGTCGAGGCGCGCCCCGCGACGGGGAGCACGTTCAGCCAGATCGAGAAGATGAGCTTGAGCACCATGCCGACGAAGAACACCGGCGTCGCGTAGCAGAGGATCGCGAAGATGCGCAGCGACGCGTCGCCCCACTTGTCGCGGAAGTAGGCCGCGAGCAGGCCGAGCGGGATGCCGACGATGAACGCGACGATGAGGGCGTAGAACGCCAGCTCGAGGGTCGCCGCGCCGTACGTGATCAGCACCTGGGTCACGGGCTGGTGGTCGGTGAAGGTAGTGCCGAAGTCGCCGCGGAGGATCTGTCCGAGGTACTCGAAGTACTGCACGAGGAGCGGCCGGTCGTAGCCGGCCTCGTGGATGCGCTGCTGAAGCTGCGCGGGAGGGAGCTTGCCGCCGAGTGCCGCCGTGATGGGGTCACCGGTGGACCGCATCAGGAAGAAGACGACGGTGACGAGGATGAAGATCGTCGGGATGATGAGAAGCGCGCGGATGACGATGTAGCGGCCCAGGCCGCCTCCCGTCTGTCGACGCGCCTTGATACGTTCTGGCCCGGCAGTGGGGGCTGCCGGGGTACTGACGGTCGCTGTCATGGAAGCCAATCGTGGGTGGTTCGTGGGTGAGGGCGGCTCGCGTCAGACGCGAGCCGCCCCCGGTTCGGCCCTGTGGCGCGGCCTAGCCCTTCGAGAGGGCGGCGTAGCGGAACTTGAACGACGGGTCGAGCGTCTTGTCGGTGCCGTTCACGTTCTTGCCGACGACCGCCACCTGCGAACCCTGGAGCAGGGGCAGGGTGGACAGGTCGGCGCCCACCTTCGCCTGGATCTCCTCGATCAGCTTGGTGCGGGCGGCCTTGTCGGTGGTGCCGAGCTGCTGGGTGATCAGCGACTGCACCTCGGGGTTGTCGTAGTGGTTCGCGAGGAAGTTGTCCTTGCTGAAGAACGGCGACAGGTAGTTGTCCGCGTCGGAGTAGTCCGGGAACCAGCCGAGCTGGTAGGCCGGGTAAAGGTCCTTTACACGGTCCTTGGAGTACTGGACCCACTCGGTCGACTGCAGGTTGACCTTGAACAGGCCGCCGTTCTCGAGCTGCTCCTTCACGAGCGCGTACTCGTCACCGGAGGACGGGCCGTAGTGGTCCGGGTTGTACTGCAGGTTGAGCGCGACCGGGGTGGTCACGCCGGCGGCCTGCAGCGCAGCCTTCGCCTTGTCGAGGCTCGGCCCGCCGTTGCCGTCGCCGTAGAGGTCCTTCAGCACCGTGGTGGCGCCGGTCAGGCCCTGCGGGACGTACGAGTACGCCGGGGTGTAGGTGTCCTTGTAGACCTGCTTGGCGATGGTGGCGCGGTCGACGAGGTCGGCAGCGGCCTGGCGCACGGCGAGGGCCTTCTTGGCGTCGGCCTGCGGCGTGGTGGCGCCGTAGGGCTGCGTGTTGAAGTTCCAGACGATGTAGCGGAGCTCACCACCCGGTCCCTTGACGACCTTGACGTTCTTGTCCGTGCCGAGGCTCTGGATGTCCGTCGCCGACAGGCTGCGGTACGCGACGTCGATCGCGCCCTTCTGGATGTCGAGCTTCATGTTCGACGACTCGGCGTAGTACTTGACGTTGATCTTGTCCGTCGCCGGCTTGCCGAGCAGACCCTGGTAGTTCGGGTTCGCCTTGTACGCGATCAGGTTGTTGAAGTCGTAGCTCGTGATGTCGTACTGACCGGCGAACGCGTGACCCTTGACGATGGTGTTGTCCGGGGTGACCTTGTCGGCCGAGAAGACCTGGTGGTCGACGATCGGGCCGGCGGGGCTGGAGAGCACCTGCGGGAAGGTCTGGTCGTTCGGGACCTTGAGCTTGAAGACCGCGGTCGTCTTGTCCGGCGTGCTGACGCTGTCGAGGTTGCCGAGCAGCGACGCGGGACCGTTGGGGTCGTTGATCTTGAGCTGGCGGTCGAAGGTGAACTTGACGTCCTCGGAGGTCAGCGGGTGACCGTTCGCGAACTTCAGGTTCGGCTTCAGCTTGACTGTGTACTCCGTCGGCGACGTGAACGTCGCGCTCGTGGCGATGTCCGGCTTGACGTCCGGGCTGCCGTACGGGGAGTTCAGCAGGAACGGGTACACCTGGTTCATCACGGCAAAGGAGCCGTTGTCGTACGAGCCGGCCGGGTCGATCGACGTGATCTTGTCGGTCGTGCCGATGGTCAGCGTGCCGCCGCTGCCACCAGAGCCGTTATTGGCCCCGGAGCAGCCCGCGAGCACCAGCGCCGCGGCCGCGAATGCGGCCGACACGGCGAGCAGGCGCCGTCCGCCGATTGTTACGGATCTCATATCCGATTACCTCTTCCTTGGTGGGGTCACCGATCGGCGGAGCGCACACGCGTGCCACATCGCCGAATCGTGTAGCCACAGTCCTAGCACGAATGCCGCGCCCGATGCGCATGTTGCCGCGGATCGCGGCGCAATCTTTACATCGGCGCAACAATTCCGCGCGCATTTGCGCACAGTGCTATGGATTCCGTCGTCGGGACGTGACGATGATCTATTGTGCCGCGCTACTCGCCGCGCAGCCGCATCCGCTCGTGATCGATCGACGCCAGCGCCACCTGGAGCGAGCGCCGCAGCTCGGCGTTCTGCGGGTCGGTGCGCGCCAGGCGGGAGGTCAGCTCGGCCTTCTCGCGCAGCAGATCGCGGTCGATCAGGCCGTCCAGGATGGAGCGTGCGTAGCGGCCGACATCGGTCCCGGTCTGCGGCAGGGCGCCGACGGCGAGGGCGTTCACGGTCGGCGCGTAAACCTGCGGCACCTCGGCGAGGATGCGGTCCACCCAGCCGGGGTCGGCGATGGACGGGAGCTGGATCGCGATGGCGTCGCGGACGACCGCGTGGGTCGGGTTCACGAACGGAACCTGCACGACGCGGGCGGCACGCTCGGCGCCGACCTCCGCGGGGAACTGGAGCAGCACCATGAGGCTCTCGCGCTCGGTGCGCTGGGTGAGGTCCGTGAGGTCCGCCTCCCTGACCGGCGCGGGAGCGTCCGGCGGTACGGGAGCGGTGACCGGGCCGGCGTCGGGGCGCCTTCCCCGCGCACGAACCACCTTCCAGACATCGCGCTGCTCGGCGCCCGTCAGTTTCGCGAACAGCCGCACATAGCCGTCCCTAGACGCGTCGTCGCGGATGCTCGCGAGGACCGGCGCTCCTGCGCGAACGGCGTTCGCCCTCCCCTCGATCGTCTCCAGGTCGTGCTCGGAAGCGATGCGACGAAGCATGAACTCGAAGAGCGGGCGCTTCTGCTCCACCATCGCTACGACGGCCGAGTCGCCTCCCTTGAGCCGGAGATCACAGGGGTCGAGCCCATCCGGTGCGATCGCGACGTACGTCTGTGCGACGAAGTTCTGCTCTTCGGCGAAGGCCTTCGCGGCCGCGTTGAGACCGGCCGAGTCTCCGTCGAACGTGAAGACCACCGAACGCTGCGTGCTGTCGTAGTCCTTGTCGCCCAGGACCCTCCGCAGGACCCGGATGTGCTCGCTTCCGAAGGCCGTTCCACAGGTGGCGATCGCGGTCGTCACCCCGGAGAGATGACACGCCATGACGTCGGTGTATCCCTCCACGATCGTCGCCGTCCCGTTGCGGGAGATGTCCCGCTTGGCGAGGTCGAGGCCGTAGAGCACCTGCGCCTTCTTGTAGACCGCGGTCTCCGGCGTGTTCAGGTATTTCGGGCCGTTGTCGTCCTCCAGCAGGCGGCGGGCGCCGAAGCCGATCGTCTGCCCGGTCACGTCGCGGATCGGCCACACCAGCCGGCCGCGGAACCGGTCGTAGACGCCGCGGTCGCGCTGCGACACGAGGCCGGCGGCCAGCAGCTCGTCCGGGCTGAAGCCCTTGCCGCGCAGGTGCGTGGTCAGCTCGTCCCAGCTCTTCGGGGCGAAGCCGACGCCGAAGTGCGCGGCGGCCGCGGCGTCGAAGCCGCGCTCGCCCAGGAAGCGGCGGCCGGGGTCCGCGTCAGGAGCCGCCAGCCGCTCGCGGAAGAACTCCTCCGCGGCGTTGTTCGCGGCCAGCAGTCTGGCACGGTTGCCGCTCGACTCGCTCGGGCCTCCCCCGCCCTCCTCGTAGTGGAGCTGGTAGCCGATCCGGCCCGCCAACCGCTCGACGGCCTCCGTGAAGGAGACGTGGTCGAGCTTCACCAGGAACGCGTAGACGTCGCCGCCCTCGCCGCAGCCGAAGCAGTGGTAGCGGCCGACGCCCGGCCGGACGTTGAAGCTCGGGCTCTTCTCGTCGTGGAACGGGCAGAGGCCCTTGAGCGAGCCGACGCCGCCCGGCTTCAGGCTCACATAGTCGCCGATGATGTCGGCGATGTTGGTACGGGCCTTGACCTCTTCGATGTCGCTCTGTCGTATCCGGCCCGCCATAGGACGAGTCTAGTGAGCGGGGCCGACCTCAGTCGCGCGGCGGGCGCCTGCGCCGGGTGTTCTGGGCGATCTCGATGATCGCGCAGAAGACCTCGATGGTCACCCGGAGCAGCAGCACGCTCAGGATGGCGGCCACGAGCGTCACCAGGACGCCCAGCAGAAACACGAATGCGCCCCCTCCCGGAGACCGGGTCGCGATCGCGATGCCGAGGCTGTTGGCGAAGCCCACCACGATCCCGAGGCCGATCAGGACGAGCCCGACGACATAGACCGGGCCGGCGAGCTTGCGCGTCACGTAGCTGGTGAAAGTGAAGTCGAACAGCGACGAGAAGAACCGCGAGTCGTCGAGGCGGTCGGCGAGGTCGTTCATGGTCCGACCGGGCCGCGGGGCGTGCGGGCCGGCTGCGGGAGGCGGCGGGGCGTCCTCGCCGACGGGGGCCCCGTTCGCGTGCGCGGCACCGCTCGTGTGCGCAGCGGCCGGAGCGGCGGCCTCAGCCGTGGTCTCCGCGGAGGCGGCCGCCGTGGTGTCTTCGGAGACCGCCCCGACCGGCACCGGCTCGGCGGCGGGAGACGCCGGCAGCAGCTCGGTCTCGGCCTCGGCCGACTCCTCGCTCGCCGTCGCGGGATTCAGGATCTCCGTCTCGGCGGTCGGGACCCGGTAGAAGTCGTCCGCGGTCGGGAGGACCGCGGTCGCAGCCTCCTCCTCGTGCGGCTCGGCGGTGTCCGCCGCGACGACGGGCTCGGCCGGTGAGGTCGAAGTGTCGGGCGCCGACGCCGCCTTGCTGCGCGACGCGGCCGGGCGACGGCGCGGCTTCGCGGGCGTCGTGGCCTCCACCGTGTCCTCCGTGGCGGCCTTGCCCAGCATGGCGTCGAGGATCTCCGGGGCCTCGCCGTTCGGCGAGATGGACTCCGTCTTCGGGATGCGCTTGCGCGGCGAAGGTGCGCGCTTCGCAGCCGCGGGCCGGGTAGCGGGCGCCGGCTGATCGGGGGCGGGCGCGTGCTCCGCCGCCGCGCCGGGCTCGGCCTCTGTGGGCCGGTCGCCGCCCGTGGGGGGCTGTGGGCTGCTCATGCGTCTCTCCTCCGTCGCCGTCCCTCAAGCATTCTGCACCTGGGCTGTCTATTCAAGCCCAGGCCCGGCGCGCCGGATCAGTGCTGCACGAGACGCTCGAACCAGCTCAGCGCCGACTGGTCGGTCAGGCTCGCGACCTGGTCGACCACCACGCGCTTGCGCTCCGCGTCGCTGCCGGCGAGTCGCCAGTCCTCCTGGAATCCCGGGTCCAGCTCCTTCGGCCCGCGCGAGAAGAGCACATCGGCCAGCGCCATCAGCACCTGCCGCTGCTGCGCGTAGATCGGCTGACGCGTGTTGCGCGACATCACGAACGTGGCGACGATCCCCTTCAGCACGGCGATCTCCGCCCGGATGGCGTCGGGCACAACCACATCCGCACCGAACCGGCGAAGCTCCACCCGGCCCGCGCGGTGCTTTGTCTCGTGGACGGCGGCATGCGCGAACCGGCCGATGAGCTGGCTGGTGAGGTTCTTCAGGTGCGCCTGCGCGCGCCTGCTGCCGTCCCACCGGTCGAGCCAGATGTCCAGGGTGTCGAGACGGTCGAACGCCGCGATCAGCTCGTCATGGCTGAACTCGCCGCCCACCCACTCGTACATCGAGCTGACCAGATCGTCGTGGTCGACCCGGCTGCCGAGCGCCGCCACGTCGATGTAGCCGTTGACGACGGCGTCCTCGAAGTCGTGCACGGAGTAGGCGATGTCGTCGGAGAGGTCCATCACCTGCGCCTCGATGCAGCGCTGGCGTTCGGGGGCATCGGCGCGCATCCACTCGAAGACGCCGTGGTCGTCGGCGTAGAAGCCGAACTTCGCGCGCCCGCTCGGGTCTGCGACCGAGTGGGTCTCCGGCCACGGGTACTTGCAGCTCGCGTCGAGGCTCGCACGGGTCAGGTTGAGCCCGTAGGGTCGGCCGTCGCGGCCGAACACCTTGGGCTCCAGACGGGTGAGCAGGCGCAGCGTCTGAGCGTTGCCCTCGAAGCCGCCGATGTCCTCCGCCCAGGCGTTGAGCGCGCGCTCGCCGTTGTGGCCGAAGGGCGGGTGGCCGATGTCGTGGGCCAGGCACGCGGTGTCGACGATGTCGGGGTCGAGCCCGAGGCTCGCCGCGAGTTCGCGACCGACCTGGGCGACCTCCAGCGAGTGCGTCAGCCGGTTGCGTGCGAAGTCGAGGCCGGCCGTCGGGCTGAGCACCTGGGTCTTGGCGGCGAGGCGGCGCAGGGCGCTGGAGTGCAGCAGGCGGGCCCGGTCGCGGGCGAAGTCGCTGCGGCGGCTGGAATGGTGCTCGGGGAGCCAGCGCTCCCGGTCGCGCTCGGTGTAGCCGTCGGCCGGGACGCTGTCGACGGTCGCCGTCGCGCTATCCACCACTGTTGTGCACCTCCGCTTCGGCGACCTCCGCGCGGGCGCTGCCCGCGAGCTCGCGGCTGTCGAGCCAGCCTTCGGGGAGGGCGGGACGCTTGGGCGAGCCGGCGCGGCCGCGCTGGCCCTCCGCGGCCTCGCCCGGGTACTCCTGGCTCCAGTCGAGCGTCGCCAGCAGATCGTCGAGGTGCGCGAGCGTGTCGACCGTCGCGAGGCTGGCACGCAGGTCGCCGCCGACCGGGTAGCCCTTGAAGTACCAGGCGACATGCTTGCGGATGTCGCGGCAGCCGCGCTCCTCGCTGTCGAAGAACTCGACCAGCAGCTCGGCGTGCCGGCGGAACGTCGCCGCCACCTGCCCCAGCGTCGGGTGGGCCTGCGCGAGCGCGGCCTCCTCCGCGGTGATCTCGCCCGCGCGGGCGCGGAACGCTGCCGCCAGGTCGCCGAACAGCCACGGCCTCCCGAGGCAGCCGCGGCCGACCACGACGCCGTCGCAGCCGGTCTCGTCCACCATGCGAAGCGCGTCGGCCGCCGACCAGATGTCGCCGTTGCCGAGCACCGGGGTGCCGGTGATGGTCTCCTTGAGCTTCGCGATGGCGGACCAGTCGGCCTGGCCGGAGTAGAACTCGGCGGCCGTGCGGGCGTGCAGCGCGATCGAGGCGACGCCGGCGCCCTCCGCGGCCTTGCCGGCCTCCAGGTAGGTGAGGTGGTCGCCGTCGATGCCCTTGCGCATCTTGACGGTCAGCGGGATGTCGCCCGCTGCCGCGACAGCGCCCTCTACGATCTCGCGGAAGTGGTTCAGCTTCCACGGCAGCGCGGCGCCGCCGCCCTTGCGGGTGACCTTGGGTACCGGGCAGCCGAAGTTGAGGTCGATGTGGTCGGCGCGGTCCTCCGCGACGAGCATCGTGACCGCCTCGCGGACGGTCTTGGGGTCGACGCCGTAGAGCTGGATGCTGCGCGGCGTCTCCGACTCGTGGTGCGTGATGAGACGCAGCGACTCGGGGGTGCGCTCGACCAGCGCGCGGGACGTGATCATCTCGCTCACGTAGAGGCCGGCGCCGAACTCGCGGCAGAGCCGGCGGAAGGCGGTGTTCGTGATCCCCGCCATGGGCGCGAGGACGACCGGCACGTCGAGGGCGAGCGGGCCGATGGACAGGCGGGGGCTCGTCTCCGTGCGGGGAGCTAGGGTGGCGGTAGTAGACATCTGCATCGATTCTCCCAGAAAGCGTGCTGATACATGGCCGAGAGCCCCGAAGCTGTGGAAACCGGCGGCGGACGCCGACGTGTGGAGGACGATGCCCGGGCCCGCGGCATCCCGGTGCGGATCGTGGAGCGGCCCGCTGCGCGCAGCCTGGAGGAGGCCGCGTCACTGCTCGGGATCGAGCCGGGCGACATCGTCAAGACGCTCGTGGTCAAGCGCAGCGATGACACGTTCGTGTTCGCGCTGGTGCCAGGAGGCCGCAAGATCTCCTGGCCGAAGCTGCGCGCCGTCCTCCACGTCAACAAGCTGCAGCTCCCGGACGCGTCGGTTGCGTTCGCCGCGACCGGCTACGAGCGCGGGACCATCACGCCCTTCGGCAGCACGACCGCGTGGCCCGTGATCGCCGACACGACCGTCGCCGGCCGCACCGTCTCGATGGGCGCGGGCGAGCACGGCTACTCGCTGTTCGTCGACGCGGACGCCCTCCTGGCCGGCTTCGCCGCCACCCTCGCCGACATCACCGGCCCCGAGTAGCCATCGCGCGCATCGAGGGGACGCAACACGCCGCTCCCCGGAGGGCCGACGGCGTGTTGCGTCCCCTCGATGCAGAACGTTCTGTGGATAACCGCTGGGGCTGCGACATGGGCTGGCAACCTGTCGTGATGGGCCGTCTAGAACCACTTCCGCCGATCCTTCGATCTCCCGCCTTCTCCACGACGGCGGCGAAGGCGGCCGGCGTTTCGAGAGCGCGACTGCGCCGCTCCGATCTGGCGGCACCGTTCCACGGTGTCCGCGTGCCGAGTGCGGTCGTCGATGGAACTCTCAGATCGCGGTGTATCGCGTACCGAGCGGTTATGACACCAGGCTCGTGCTTCAGCCATTCGACCGCCGCAACGCTCTACGGGATGTCCCTGCCGCCACGCATCGCCGACTCCGAGGTGCTCCATGTCTCGGCCCTCGAAGGTGGAAGGGCGCCACGAGGACGGGGCGTCATAGGCCACAAGTCCAGATTGACCCCCGCGGAGATACGACTCGTGGGAGGACTGCGATTGCCGAACCCCGAGGAGGTGTTCTGTCAGTTGGCGGCGTCACTCACACCAGACGAACTGGTCGTGGCCGGCGATTCATGTCTCCGCCGAAAGCGCCCCATCTCCACGCTGCCGCAGCTCCACGCAGCGGTCCGCGCCGCTGTCGGGCGGCCTGGTGCGCGGACGCTCCGTGCGGTCATACCGCAGATACGCGCGGACACGGACTCGGCGATGGAGACGGTGATACGCCTGCACATCGTCCGGGCGGGGCTCCCCGAGCCTGTCGTAAATCGCCCCATCCGAGTGGGGTCGGGCATAGAACTGCACGGCGATCTCGTCTATCCCGTAGCGAAGGTGGTGATCGAGTATGACGGCGACCACCACCGGACGGATCCGGCGCAGTACTTCTCGGACGTCAATCGCCTGTGGGCGCTGGAGAACGCCGGCTGGCGGGTCGTGCGGATCAACCGCTCGCACCTACACGCCGGGGCAAGTGTTGCGCTGGCGCGTATCCGTGCCGCGCTCGCATCGAGGGGACGCAACACGCCGTTCTGACGCTGACGCGACGGCGTGTTGCGTCCCCTCGATCGCTACTTTCCCGCCGGGAGGGCGCAGGCGTCGCCGTCGCAGGCGGCGGCGGTCGGGTCGCCGAGGAGGGCGAGCGTCGGGCGCGGCGCAGGCGCGACCGGCGCAGGCGCCGGCGCGTCGGGCGCAGGCGTCGGCGCGTCGGGCGCGGCGCTCACGCGCGCGCCTCCGTCGGGGCCGCGGCGCGCTCGGACCAGACCTGTTCCAAGACCTGCGCGAACGTCGCGGCGTCCTGTGCGCCCGACACGCCGTACTTCCCCTCGATGACGAAGAAGGGGACGCCGTTGATGCCGTACTCGGCCGCCGTGCGCTGGTCCTCCCGCACCGCTTCCAGGTACTCGCCGGACTCCATCGCCGCTAGCGCGTCCTCCCGGGACAGCCCGACCGACGCCGCGAGGTCGGCGAGCGACTCGGCGCGGCCGACGTGGCCGCCCTCGATGAAGTAGGCCTGGAAGAGCCGCTCCGCCAGCTCGAGCTGCTTGCCCTGCGCCTTGGCGAAGTGCAGGAGCTCGTGGGCCTTCACGGTGTTGGTGTGCTGGAGGGCGTCGAAGTCGTAGTCGAGGCCGACGGAGGACGCGATCCCGGTCACCCGGTCGAGCATCTGGTGCACCTGCTCGGCGGGGATGCCCTTGTGGCCGGCGAGGAAGTCCACCTCGCTGCCGTCGAAGTCCACCGGGGTGTCCGGCGACAGCTCGAAGGAGTGGTACTCGACCTCCACCGCGCGGCCCTCGCCGGCGCCGGCGAACGTCGCACTGCCGTTCTCGAACTTGCGCTTGCCGATGTAGCACCACGGGCACGCGATGTCGGACCAGATGTCGATCTTGATGGGTTCGCTCACGTCAAGGGACAACGGTGTGCAGCGCTGCAGTTATTCCGCGGCTACAGCGCGACGTCGTCCGGGGTGTCCACCGCTCCCCCGAACCGCCGGTTGCGCCGCGCGAAGAGCTCGACGGCCTCCCACAGGTCGGTGCGTGAGAAGTCCGGCCACAGCGTGTCGAGGAACACCATCTCCGCGTACGCGCTCTGCCAGAGCAGGAAGTTGCTGGTCCGCTGCTCCCCCGAGCTGCGCACGAACAGGTCGACGTCCGGCATGTCCGGGAGGTAGAGGTGCCGCTGGATGGTCTTCTCGCCCACCGCGGACGGCTTCAGCCGGCCGGCGGCGACCTCCGCGGCGATCTCCCGCACGGCGTCCGCGATCTCGGTGCGCCCGCCGTAGTTGACGCACATCGTGAGCGTCAGGACGTCGTTGCCCGCCGTCAAGCGCTCGGCGTACTGCAGCTCCTTGATGACGGACGACCAGAGCCGCGGCGTACGGCCGGCCCAGCGCACCCGCACCCCCCACTCGTTGAGCTGGTCGCGCCTGCGGTGCAGCACCTCCCGGTTGAAGCCCATCAGGAAGCGGACCTCGTCGGGCGAACGCTTCCAGTTCTCGGTCGAGAACGCGTAGACGCTGAGGTGCTTGACACCGACCTGGATGGCCCCGGCCACCACGTCCAGCAGGGAGGCCTCCCCGGCGCGGTGCCCCTCGATACGGGTGAGGCCCTGGCGGTTCGCCCAGCGGCCGTTGCCGTCCATCACGATGGCGACGTGCTCCGGGACCGCCTTCGGCGGGAACGCGGGCGGGTAGAGCCCCGTCCAGTCGACCGGCCGGTAGGCGACCGCGTCCTTGTGCGTGTACGGCTTGGGCGTCATCCACTCGCCTTCTGATCGTGCTGGACGTGCTGCAGGGAGCGCAGGCCGCGCTCCAGATGCCATTGGGTGTACGCGGCCACGAGTCCGTTCGCCTTCGACCGGGTGGAGTCGTCGGCCGCCTCGGCCGCCTCCCAGTCGCCGGTGAGCAGCGAGCCGAGCAGCGCGATGGTGGCGGCGTCGATGCGGGGAGCCCCGGGTGGCGCGCAGTCGTCGCACACCACGCCGCCGAGCTGGACCACCACGTGCTCGTGGGGGCCAGGTGCTCCACAGCGCGAGCAGTCGAGGAAGCTCGGCGCCCAGCCCGCGAGCGACAACGCGCGCAGCAGGTAGGAGTCGAGGGTGAGCTGCGGTCCGTGCTCGCGACGAGACAGCGAGCGGAGGGCGCCGACGAGCAGGAGGTACTGCTGCAGGGAGGCCTCGGCCTCGGTCAGCCGGTCGGCGGCCTCCACCATCGCGTTGGCGGCGGTGTAGCTGGCGTAGTCGTCTGCGATCAGCGCGCCGTACGAGCCGATCGTCTCGGCCTGGGTCACCACGTCGAGCGTGCGCCCCTCGTAGAGCTGCACGTCGGCGACCATGAACGGCTCCAGGCGCGAGCCGAACTTGGAGGCCGTGCGCCGCACGCCCTTCGCCACCGCGCGGATCTTGCCGTGCTGCCGGCTGAGCATGGTGACGATGCGGTCGGCCTCACCCAGCTTGTGGGTGCGCAGCACGACGACTTCATCACGGTAGACAGGCACGACTCCAGTATCCCGCGTGATACAAGTGACTGGTGACATCCGCGACCTTCACGATCCCCCTCTGGGGCGACCTGGTCGCCGTCGGCGTCGGCAGCCTCCAGGGCGCCATGTTCGCCTCCGGGTTCCGCGACCGGCGGCTCGATCTGCTCGGCATCGCGATCATCGGCGTGGCGACGGGGCTGGGCGGCGGCCTGCTGCGCGACATCCTCCTCAACGTCACGCCGGTGGCGCTGCAGTCCAACTGGTACCTGCCCGCCACGGTCGTCTCGGCACTGCTCGGGATGCTGCTGGTGCGGCTGTTCCGGAGGCTGGACCCGATCATCACCTTCCTGGACGCGCTCACGATCGGGCTGTTCGGCGCGATCGGGGCGACCAAGGCGCTCGCGCTCGGCCTCCCGGAGGTGCCCGCGGTGTTCGTCGGCGTGGTCTCGGCGGTCGGCGGGTCGATCCTGCGCGACGTGCTGCTCAACCTCCCCATCGCGCTGATGCACGTCGGCTCGCTCTACGCGGTCGCCGCCGGGGCCGGCACGATCGTGCTCGTCGTGCTGGTCGACCTGAAGGTGCCCTTCACCGTGGCCGTACTGGTCTGCGTGATCGTGACACTGATCATCCGCCTCCTCGCCGTCCGCTTCGGCTGGAGCCTCCCGGAGCAGCGCGAGCTCGGCCGGCTCCGCGCCCCGAGCTGGATGGCGTTCGGCTTCGGCCGCCGCCCGAGCGTCGAACGGACGAACGAGCGGACCGATACCGGAGCCATTCCGCGGTACCGCATCGAGGATCGGCCCGCGGACAACGGAGGAGATCTGCGCGCGTGACCGCCTGAATAGCGGTTAACGGAGGAGATCCCGGTCGATCTGACCGGGATCTCCTCCGTTGTTGCGGGTCAGGCCCCGACCAGCTCGGCCTTCTCGCTGGTGTGGCCGGCGGATGCCCGAACAGCCCGATTCACAGCCGACACCACGGCCTTGAACGACGCCGTCGTGGTGTCGCCGTCGATCCCGACACCCCACAACCGCACGCCGTCCACATCCACCTCCACATACGCCGCGGCCTGCGCCGACTCGCTCGCCGACAGCGTGTGCTGCGAGTAGTCGTACAGGTGCACATTGATCCCGCGCGCGTTCAGGATGTCGAAGAACGCCGCGATCGGCCCGTTGCCCTCGCCGGTCGCCTTCGCCACCGTGTCGCCGTCGCGCAGCGCCACCGTGAGGGTGACATGCTCGCCGGTCTCGTTCGTGGTGCTCGTGCTGCCCAGCTCGAACCGTCCCCACTTGGCGTCGGGATGCGTGACCGGGGCAGGCAGGTACTCGTCCTGGAAGATGTCCCAGATCTGGGCGCTCGTGACCTCGCCGCCCTCGGCGTCGGTCTTGGCCTGCACGACGCCGGAGAACTCGATCTGCAGCTTGCGCGGCAGGTCGAGCGCGTGGTCGGTCTTCAGCAGGTAGGCGACGCCGCCCTTGCCGGACTGCGAGTTCACCCGGATGACCGCCTCATAGCTGCGGCCCAGGTCCTTAGGGTCGACGGGCAGGTACGGGACGGCCCACACCAGGTCGTCCACGGAGACGCCCTCGCGCTCGGCGCGCGCGGCCATCGCTTCGAAGCCCTTCTTGATCGCGTCCTGGTGCGAGCCGCTGAACGCGGTGAACACGAGGTCCCCGCCCCAGGGGCTGCGCTCGCCGACCGGCAGCTGGTTGCAGTGCTCGACGGTGCGCTTGATCTGGTCGATGTCGCTGAAGTCGATCTGCGGGTCGATGCCCTGCGTGAACAGGTTGACGCCCAGCGTCACCAGGTCGACGTTGCCGGTGCGCTCGCCGTTGCCGAACAGGCAGCCCTCGATGCGGTCGGCGCCGGCCATGTAGCCGAGCTCCGCCGCGGCTACGGCGGTGCCGCGGTCGTTGTGCGGGTGCAGCGACAGGATGACGTTCTCGCGGTGGTTCAGGTGGCGCGACATCCACTCGATGGAGTCGGCATAGACGTTCGGCGTCGCCATCTCGACGGTGGCGGGCAGGTTGACGATGACCTTGCGGTCCGGCGTCGGCTCGAAGACCTCCAGCACCTGGTTGCAGATGTCGACCGCGAACTCCAGCTCGGTGCCGGTGTACGACTCGGGCGAGTACTCGTAGTAGATCTCGGTGCCGGGGACCAGCGACTCGTACTGGCGGCACAGGCGCGCTCCGGCGAGGGCGATGTCGACGATGCCCTGCTGGTCGGTGCGGAAGACGACGTCGCGCTGCAGGATGCTCGTGGAGTTGTAGAGGTGGACGATCGCCTGCTTGGCGCCGACCAGCGACTCGTAGGTGCGCTTGATCAGGTGCTCGCGCGACTGCGTCAGCACCTGGATGGTGACGTCATCGGGGATCGCGCCCTCCTCGATGAGGCTGCGCACGAAGTCGAAGTCCGTCTGGCTGGCCGACGGGAAGCCGACCTCGATCTCCTTGTAGCCCAGCCGCACCAGCAGGTCGAACATGATGCGCTTGCGCTCGGGGCTCATCGGGTCGATGAGAGCCTGGTTGCCGTCGCGCAGATCGACGGCGCACCAGCGCGGCGCCTGCGTGATGCGCTTCGACGGCCAGGTGCGGTCGGGCAGGTCGACGGTGATCTGCTCGTGGAAGGGCCGGTACTTGTGGATCGGCATGGCGCTCGGCGCCTGGGTGTTCTTCATGGTCTGTCTTCTCCTCGCGGTGTGTTGTGGAGAGCCAACGACGAACTCCGCGACGAGGGGGGCCCAGAACTAGGACTCGTCGCGGCAGCTAAGAAGGAGCAGACCGTACACAGAAACCACGGTACCACGGCGCTGCATCAGCCGCGTCCCACCGCCAGCGCGGCAGCCTGGCGCACGGACAGGTCGGGCAGGTAGGCGCGCACGAGGCCCACGCCGATCGCCGGGAGGGCGACCGGATCCGGGTAGGCCATGATCAGCGGATGCAGCTCCGGCTGGAACTTCTGCTTGAACTTGAGCAGCGAGCGGAACCCGTACACCGGCTCCAGCGACGTGCTGAGGTAGCCGAGCACGCGGTCCATCCCGCTCTTCTCGTCGTCGGGCGTACCGGCGGTGTGCGCGAGCGGGGCGGCCGAGAGGCTCATGAACTCGACGCCGTCCTCCTTCATCCGGGTGGCGGCCTCCGCGATCAGGAACTCCATGACGCCGTTGATGCTGCCGGGGCGGCGGCGCATGAAGTCCAGCGTCCAGCCGACGACGTGGCCGTCGCGGTAGCTCGGCAGCCAGGACGTCACGCCCTCGATGCGGCCGGACTCGTCCACCGCGAGCATCAGCCGCACGGCCGGGTCGCGGAGCTCGTCCAGGCCGCCGAGAGTGAAGCCCATCTCGGGCAGGTCCTTCTCCGCGACCCACTGCTCGGAGATGTCCGAGAGCTGCACAGCGGCGCTCAGCGGCAGGGCGCCGAAGCTGGTCCACTCCGAGCGGATGCCCGCGCGCTGGGCGCGGTTGATCGAGCTGCGGACGTCCTGCCACTTCTTGCCGGTCGTCGCCCACTGCTGCGGCCGGATGACCGTCTCCTCCGCGACGGTCATCGTCGACCAGCCCATGCCGTCGAAGATCCCCTGGTACTGGGAGTCGACGCTGTAGAACACCGGGATCCAGCCGCTGTCGTCGCAGAACCGCGAGAAGCGCTCGATGACGCCGCCGTGCACGGACTCGTCCGCTCCGAACGGCGCGCCGGTCGTGAGCGCCACCCGCCCGACGACGCGATACGCCACGGCGGCTCCCGTCGCGGAGTCGAACCAGTAGCTGTTGCCCGGCCAGGTCGCCATGAACGAGATGGCGTCGCCGCCGCCGCGCTCCAGCAGCGTGCGGACGCGCCCGGCGTCGCCGATCGAGCGCCGCCACGCGCCGCGGCCGACCATGAACGGCACAGCGGCGAGGATGACGACCAGCCAGAACACGGTGCCGATGTTGTGGTAGACCACGGTCGCCAGCGGCGTCGTCGGCAGGTACTGCAGCGGCTCGCGCCGCAGGAAGCTCACCGGGATGAAGCGCTCCAGCACGTCGTTGAGGAGGTCGGTGATGTCGATCGGCCGGGTGAAGCCGGTGTCCTTCTGCAGCCAGCCGACCAGCACGTACAGCCCGATCAGGCCGAGGCCGGTCAGCGCCACCGTGAGCACGTACCGGCGCACCGACCGGGCGGTGGCGAGGACCGTGAAGTGCCGGCGGTACACGACCAGCAGGATCGCCATCGTGACCGGCACCAGCGCCGACAGCGCCAGGATGAAGGTGACCTCCCAGTACCGCGACGACACGGTGGGGCGCGGGTCGGCGAACGGGAGGATACCGAAGTAGAGGGCCGAGAGCACCGCGAGCAGCGCGTTGACCGACACGGCGAGCCAGACCGCGAAGCGGCGTCCGCGCAGGAGGCCGTAGGCCGCGACGAGCAGCGCGAGCAGCGGCAGCACCGAGATGAGGACGGGGCCGATGCCGTTGATCCGCTCCAGCGTGAGGTCGTGCACGCAGTCGCGGGTGACCGCGAACGCCTGGCAGCGCTCCAGCACGCTCCCCGTGGCCGGCACGTCGTTGGAGAACAGCAGGCCGATCGGCGACAGCATCCCGTACCGCGACTGGGACAGCAGGCCGATGACGGGGCCGAGCGCGCTGATCGTCACGGCGGACGCGAGCAGCACCCTGACCTCGTGATGGGATGAGCGGCGCCAGCCGAGGAGGCGCTCGTGCGGCCGCAGCAGGACGCCCAGCCCGAAACCGGCGAGGACCGCGAGCAACCGGTACAGGTCGGACGGGTCGCCCGAGTACAGCAGGTACATGATCGCGATGAGCATCGTGATGACGCGGATGCGGCGGCGCCAGAACGCTCCGGCGAACGCGCTCGCGGTCATGATCGTGCCGGCGATGCCCGTGAACACGTCGAGGATGACGAGGTGGTGGACGTTGCGCGACCACATCTCCCCCGTCTGCGAGCCGAGGAGCTGGAGGCCGACGCCCGCGGCGATCCCCGCTGCGGAGGTCGCGAAGAAGGCGAGCGCGGTGCGCCATGCGCCCATCAGCCGCTCGGAGACGCCGACGAGCAGCACCGTGAGCACGAGCACCACGATCAGCTCGGCGAGGTTGTTCGTGAACAGCACGGCGGTGACCGGCGCCCACCAATGGCCGTCGATGAGCTGGTCGGGGCCGACGCCGAGCCACACGCGCAACGGGCGGTGCGGACCGTGGATCGGGCCGGTGACCAGCGCGAGCACGAGGATCAGTGCCGTCAGGCCGGTGGTGAAGGGGTGCGTCGCGATCAGCCCGCCGAGCCGCCCCACCGCGCCGGCGAAGCCGCCGGCCCGCGCGGGAGGCTCCGGCGGGCGTGCGGGAGGCTCCTGCGTGCGCACGGCCGTGTCCTCCACGACCCGCGTGCCGTTGCCGGCCGCCTGTGTCTTCCCGTCAGCCTGGGTCGCGTCGTCCCCCGGTGCGCCGCCGTTCGTCGGCGCGCCGCCTCCCGTTGTCACGGCATCGGTCACGGAGCCAGCCCCATGTGAGCGGCGACCGCGGGGAAGCCGTTCGTCAGCGTGTAGCGCACCGTGTTCCAATCGTGTGCCGTCCCGGGCGAGATCAAGAGCTCGCTGCGGATCCCGGCGGAGACGGCGGCCGAGTGCAGCGTCTTCGCGAAAGCAGTGTACTTGGCGTCGTTCTGACCCGCACCGAAGACCATCAGCGTGTTCGCGTATGGGGCGTGCGCCTTCATCGTAGGCCCGAGCTGGGCATCCTCGAAGGCGGTGTGCGAGCCCGCGAAGCCGGTCGCGATGGTGAGCGTCACGTTGCCGAGCGTCGGGCCGAGCTCGCTGGAGGAGGCCAGGGCCGAGCCGAACAGGTCAGGCCGGCTCGCGGCGAACTGCGCGGCGCAGGTGGCGCCCTGCGAGTAGCCGAACACGCCCCACGCGGCCGGGTCGCTGCTCACCCGCAGGTGCGAGGTGATCCAGGAGCGGACATCCTTGAGCAGGTACGTGGCCGAGTCGCCGAAGGCCCGGGAGTCGATGCACATCGGGTTGCGACCGGGGCCGCCGAGCTGGTCGGGCGCCACGACGATCGGCGCGTAGCCGTTGTGCTTGGCCGCGTACGCGTCGAGGTAGGTGCCGATCCGGCCGGCCGTGAACATGTCGGCGGGAGCCCCTGGCTGACCGGAGAGCGCGTAGAGAACAGGGAGCGCCGGCGGGTTCGGGCCGAGCGCGACCGGCGGCAGATAGACGACGGCCTCCCGCGCCGGGAAGTTCGACACCGTCGCGGGGATCTTGACCTTGCCGATCTCGCCCTTCACCGGCGGGTCCGCCTGGGTGGTGGAGGCCGACCAGGCGGTGCCCGTGATGACGTCGCCGCGCTCGTGGTGCAGGTTCAGCGCCTTGTACGGCACGACGCCGATGGCGTCATTGAGGTTGCGGTACGCGCCGAAGTCGACGTTCACGCCCGCGAAGGCGGCGATCAGGAACACCGGGATGCTGACGCCCGCGATCACCTTTCGCCACCACCGCGACCGGAAGAAGTTGGCGATCGCGAGGGCGATGCCGGCGAACCCGAGGGCCACCCACATCGTCGTCACCGGCGTGAGCCCGACGCCGAACAGGTTGTAGACGTCGTCCGTCAGCCACACCAGGAACCAGCCGATCAGTGCGCCGCCGACGGCCGCGATCGCCCCGGCGAGCACGCGCTTCCACGTCGGACGCACGAGCAGGTACACCGCGAGGATGGCGGCGACGACGTCGATCGCGATGAGGAACGGCGGTTTGTCGATCCTCAAGGTCATGAGCCAGTTCAGGGTGGTTCCTCTCGAAAGTGCAGGAGGCGCTCCGGCACGGATGGTGGGCACGGTCACCGGTGTGCGCCAGTCCCCCAGTATCAGACACCCAGCCTGCGGATAGCTGAGGCTTGATGAGCGTCCAGGAAACCTGGAGGCTCGCTACTCGACCGCCAGGGCCTCCACCGGGGCGACGCGGGTGGCCCGGCGGGTCGGCGCCACCGAGGCGCCGACGGCGAGCACGGCCGCCGCCACGACGATCAGGCCGATGAACAGCCACGGGATCGCCGGCGGGACCAGGCCGCCGCCCGGCAGCTGCCCCAGCAGGGTCTGGGCGCCGATCCAGCCGTACAGCGTACCGAGCACCAGCCCGGAGAGCACTGCGGCGACGGTCAGCTGGGCGCTCTCGGCCAGGATCATCCTGCGCACCTGCGCGGCACTGAGCCCGAGCGCACGGAGCAGGCCGAGCTCCCGGCGGCGCTGCAGCACGCTCAGCGACAGGCTGTTGACGACGCCGACCGCCGCGATCACCGCCGAGAAGCCGACCAGCCCGCTGAACACCAGCATGATGACCGTGAGCACACTCTCAGCGCCCTGGTACAGCTCCGGGTTCCTCGCGGCGGCGCTGCGGATGATCGTGAGCCAGGTCTGCGTCGCGACGACGAACATCGTGATCAGTGTGACACCGATGACGAGGCCGATCGCGGTGCGCGAGCTGCGCTCCGGGTTCCGGACGGCGTTCGCCGCGGCGAGCCTGCCGGCCGCGCCTGCGCCGAAGAGCAGACCGACGCCGCGCAGCACGCCGGGGAGGAAGAGCGGCGCGGCGACGATGACACCGGTGAAGGAGAGCAGTCCGCCGAGCATCGCGATCAGCACCCCGTAGCGGCCGAACTCGACGAGGCCGGAGTTCGCCGACTTCGCGAAGGCGCCCAGGCCGAGCAGGAGGCCGAAGCCGAGCAGGGCCGCGCCGGGCAGGATGAGCAGCGCCGAGGCCACGATCTGTCCCGTGCTGCGCACGGCCGCGGAGGGACGCTCCTGCGCCGCGCCCAGCGCCTCCACGGGCGCGACGGTCAGCACCCGCCGGCTGCCGATCCACGACGCCGCCCAGGTGGTGAGCACCACGACGACCGGGGGCGCGATCAGCGACGGGGTGATGACCGGGTACAGCGCGTTCGGGAGGACGTCCCACAGCAGGAGGAGGCGCACGGCGACGAGCGCGAGCACTACGGCGATGACGCCGCCCGTGAGCGCGCCGACCAGGCCGACGGCCAGGCCCTCCCCCGCGACCGAGCGGCGCTGCGCCTTCGAGCTCGAGCCGAGCAGGCGCATCAGCGCGATGGTGCGGGTGCGGCCGGCGATGACGGTCGCGAACGTGTTCGTGGTGACGATGGCGCCGACGAACACGGCGATCACGAAGAAGATGCCGGCGACCAGCGCGAGCGCGAACCGGGCCGAGCCGTGCGCGCCCATCGGCGACGCCTCGATGTACGCGCCGAGGACGTTGGTGCAGGCCAGCAGCGCGACGCCGAAGGCGGAGCTGAGGGCCGAGACGAGGACGCTGGCGCGGTGGTCGCGCGCGTTCGCCCGGAACGCGCGGATCACGCGCGCGCCTCCATGCCGAGCATGAACGCGGAGATCTCCTCCGCCGTCGAGCCCTCCCGCTCGGCGACCACGCGGCCGTCGGCGAGGAACACGATCCGGTCGGCGTAGCTGGCCGCGATCGGGTCGTGGGTGACCATCGCGATGCTCTGGCCGTAGCTGCGGGAGGCCTCCTGAAGCACACCGAGGACCTCCCGGCCGGTGCGCGAGTCGAGGTTGCCCGTCGGCTCGTCCGCGAACACCAGGTCGGGGCGCGTGGCCAGCGCGCGCACGATCGCGACGCGCTGCTGCTGGCCGCCGGAGAGCTCGTGCGGACGGTGGGTGAGCCGGTCCGACAGTCCCAGGAGGTCGATCAGGCCGTCGATCCACTCCCGCTGCACCACCGTCGGCCGGCGGCCGTCGATCTCGAACGGGAGCAGGATGTTGGCCCGCACGTCGAGCGTCGGGACGAGGTTGAACGACTGGAAGACGAAGCCGACCCTGCGGCGGCGCAGGACGGTCAGCTCGCCGTCGCCCATCCCGCTGATCTCGGTGTCCCCGAGGAAGACGCGCCCGCCGGTGACCGTGTCGAGCCCGGCCATCACGTGCATGAGCGTCGACTTGCCCGAGCCGCTCGGCCCCATGATCGCGGTGAACCGTCCGGCCGGGATGCCGACGGTCACGTCGTCGAGGGCGATGACCCGGTTGGTGCCGGAGCCGTAGGTCTTCGTCGCGCCGTCGACGCGAGCCACCATGATGTCGGGGTTGTCCATGTCCCCAGGCTAGGAAGCCGGAGGCGCCGGCGGATCAGGCTGAGGATCCACAGAGGGTCAGTCCAGAGGATGATCTGCGGGTGAAATCCCGCGAAACGTCACTCCGCCCGTTCGGGCGCTCCCCCGGTCAGACCGTGCTCGAACGCGTAAACCACCATCTGCACGCGGTCGCGCAGCCCGAGCTTCGCCAGGATGCGGCTGATGTGGGTTTTGACCGTCGCCTCGCTGAGGAACTCGGAACCGGCGATCTCCGAGTTGCTGAGCCCGCGAGAGGCGAGTACGAAGATCTCCCGCTCGCGGCTGGTGAGCGTGGCGAACGCCGGCGGCGCCTGCGTGGCCCGCTGGGTGTCGGAGAAGTACTCGAACAGCTCGCGGGTCGCCCCGGCCGCGATGACCGCGCTGCCGGCGTGGACGGTGCGGATGGCGGCGAGCAGGAACTCCGGCTCGGCGTCCTTCAGCACGAAGCCGCTGGCGCCGCTGCGGATCGCGCGCGCTGCGGCCTCGTCCAGGTCGAAGGTGGTGAGCACGATGATGCGGGCAGGCGCGCGGCCCTCCCGCTCGGCCTCCTCCATGATCCGGGCGGTGGCGGCGATGCCGTCCATGACCGGCATCCGGATGTCCATGAGCACCACGTCGGGACGCTTCTCGCGCACCAGGGCCACGCCCTCCCGGCCGTCCGACGCCTCGCCCGCGAACTCCAGGTCGGCCTGCGAGCCGATCAGCATGCGGATGCCCGCGCGGAACAGTGCCTGGTCGTCGACGAGGGCGACCGTGATCGGGGCGGCAGTGTTCGCGCCGTTCATGCGCGCACCCCCGAGACCACCGGCAGGAACGCCGTGACCACGAAGCCGTCGTCGGCCGGTCCAGCGGACAGCGAGCCGCCCGCCAGGGTCGCGCGCTCACGCATCCCGGGCAGGCCGTGCCCGATGCGCGGGAGGCCGCCGGTGGCCAGGGGTTCCGGTGTCGGTGTCTTCATGCTGTTCCTCACGGTGATGACGATGCCCGGGCCTGCGTCGGCGCCGCCCGCCTGAGCGAGCAGGACGGAGACCGGGCGGGTGGTGTCCCCGTGCCGGAGGGCGTTGGTCAGCGCCTCCTGCACGATGCGGTACGCGGCGATCTGCTGCGCGGAGCCGAGCCCGTCGAGCTCGCCGCGACGCTCCATGACGACGGGGAGGCCGGCCGCGCGCACCTGCTCGACCGTCTGGTCGACGTCCGCGAGCGACGGCTGCGGGCCCTCCGGCTGGCTCTGCCGGAGCTCGGCCAGGAGCACCCGCACGTCGACCAGCGCGGAGCGCGCGGTGGCGGCGATGGTCTCCAGCGCCGTGTCGACCGTGTCCGGGTCGGCGTGCCGGGCGTAGCGGGCGCCGTCCGCCTGGGCGATGACGACGGCGAGCGAGTGGGCGACCACGTCGTGCATGTCGCGGGCGATGCGGGTGCGCTCCTGCTCGACGACCACGACCTCCTCGGCGCGGTTGCGGTCGAGCTCCGCCGCGATCTGGGCGTGCCGGGACGCCCGGGCGTTCTTCCAGGTGCGGACCAGCAGGCCGAGCACCCAGGACAGCCCGAGCACGGTCGCGCTCACGACGAAGAGGAAGGCGAACTGCAGCGCCATCCCGGTGAGCTGGGACGACAGCAGGTCGAAGTAGCCCTGCGCGAGCGCGGAGGTCAGCGTCAGATAGAGCGAGGCGACGAGCGCGCCGACCCCGGCCGAGATCAGCCCGGCGTAGCGCACCACCTTGTCCCCGTAGAGTGCCGTCGCGTAGAGCACGATGAGCACGGCGATGTCGCTGACCAGGATGTTGTGCCCGGTCGTCATCTGCACCGCGGCGGCGAGCCAGGCGATGGCGAGCGAGACCGCCGGCGACATCCGGCGCAGCGCGACGGCGACGGCGAACACGATCAGGACGAGGAACGTCGACCGCCCGCTCGCGTCCGGCACCAGGCTGGAGGTGAAGTCGGTCACCAGGCAGAAGAAGACGTAGGCGACGGCGCCCGCGATGTCGAAGGTGAGTTGCGGCCTGGTCAGCCGCCGCACGAGCCTCGGGCTGTCGCCCTCCTCGGCTCCCGCTTGCTCCGCGCCTCCGCCGGGCGACGCCAGCCAGACCAGCAGCGACGGGACGGGCCCGGAGGTCGCGGTCGCCCGCTGCCGTGCGACGAGGAAGCCGAGCAGCCAGGCGCTGACGAAGACGACGGCCAGCAGCAGGCTCATCATCAGCAGTCCGACGCCCTGGCTCGTGTAGTAGCCGCCGATCACCGGCCCGAACTGCGGGAACTTGAGGTCGCCGCGCACGGTGAAGAGGTACGCCATCGCCGGCGCCCACAGGATCGCGGAGGCGAACCCGAACCACCGGACGACCGTCCCGCCGTGCGACGCGATCCCGAACAGCGCGATCACGACGGCGACCGCGGAGATGATCCGGTGCGGCAACGGCAGCGAGGACCCCTCGCTCAGCTCGGCGATGACCGCGAGCCAGGCGATCTCCAGTGCCACCACCGGCAGCACCCGCGAGAGCGCGACGGCCGCGCAGTAGAGCAGCACGGCCAGCGCGCCGGCGAGGTCGAACGGGAGGCCGATGACCAGCCACACCCCGAACAGCACGACGGCCAGCGCGGGCTCCAGCACCCAACGGTGCGGCGCGAGTGCGCTCAGGACGCGGGTGCGATCTGGCATATCTCTACGTTACGGGGCCACGGGCCGCTCGCCCGCATCCTCGGCGCGGAATCATCCTGGGGATGTACGAAGCGAGTCCTCTAGAACCCCAACCGCCCGAGCTGCTTCGGGTCCCGCTGCCAGTCCTTCGCCACCTTCACCCGCAGCGACAGGAACACCTTGCGACCGAGGAGCGCCTCGATCGGCTTCCGGGCCTCGGCGCCGACGTCGCGGATGCGGGAGCCGCCCTTGCCGATGACGATGGCCTTCTGGCTGTCGCGCTCCACGAACAGATTGGCGTAGACCTCCACCAGGTCTTTGTCGTCGCGTTCGATGATGTCGTCGATGGTCACCGCGAGCGAGTGCGGCAGTTCGTCCTCCACGCCCTCCAGCACGGCCTCCCGGATGTACTCCGCGATGCGGTCCTCCAGGCCCTCGTCCGTGATGGCATCCGACGGGTAGAGCGGGCCGGGCGACTCCGGCAGCAGCTTCATCAACTCGGTCGTGAGGGTGTCGAGCTGGATGCTGCTCGTCGCCGATAACGGGATGATCGCCTCCCACTCGCGCAGCGCCGAGACGGCGAGGAGCTGCTCGGCGACCTGGGTCTTGCCCGCAGCGTCGATCTTGGTGACGATCGCGACCTTCTTCGCGTTCGGGTAGTCGTCGAGCTGGTCGTTGATGAACCGGTCCCCCGGGCCGATCTTCTCGTCGGCGGGGACGCAGAACCCGATCACGTCCACATCGCCCAGCGTGGACTGGACGAGGTTGTTGAGCCGCTCGCCGAGCAGCGTCCGCGGCCGGTGGATGCCCGGGGTGTCGACCAGGATGAGCTGGCCGTCACGCTGGTGCACGATGCCGCGGATGGCGCGGCGCGTGGTCTGCGGCTTGGAGCTGGTGATCGCCACCTTCTCGCCGACGAGCGCGTTGGTGAGGGTCGACTTGCCCACGTTGGGGCGGCCGACGAACGAGACGAATCCTGCGTGGTACTCGCTCATGCGCGGGCCTCCTTGTGCTGGCGATCGGACTTGGGGTGCTTCTGGGACTTGTGCTGTTTGTCGCGCTTCTCGGGCGCAACATCCTCGTGCGGCTCCGGCAGCAGCGCCGTGTCGCGCTCCACGAGCACCGTGCTCACGTGTTTGTGCCTGCCGTCCATCCGGTCGACGGTGAAGCGGAGGCCGTGCACGGCGACCGTCGAGCCGACCTCCGGCAGGCGGCCGAGCGCCTTGGCGACGAGGCCGCCGACGCTGTCGACGTCCTCGTCCTCGATCTCGATGTCGAACAGCTCGCCGAGGTCGTCGATCGGCAGACGGGTCGCGACGCGGAGCCGGCCGCCGCCGAGCTGCTGCACCAGCTCGACCTCGTGGTCGTACTCGTCGGAGATGTCGCCGATGAGCTCCTCGATGAGGTCCTCCAGTGTCACCAGGCCGGCGATGCCGCCGTACTCGTCCACCACCATCGCCAGGTGGTTGGACTCGAGCTGCATCTGCCGCAGCAGCGCGTCGGCCTTCTGCGACTCGGGCACGAACAGCGCGGGCCGGGCCAGCTCGCCCATCGTGATCGCGTCCGCGCCGAGCGCGCTCTCGTAGCTGAGCTTGGCGACGTCCTTCAGGTAGAGGATGCCGGCCACCTCGTCCGGGTCGCCGACGATCACGGGCATGCGCGAGACGCCGGTGGAGAAGAACATCCCCATCGCCGTTCCGAGCCCCGCCGAGCTGTCGATCGTGATCATGTCGGTGCGCGGCACCATCACCTCGCGCACGACCGTGTCGCTGAACTCGAAGATCGAGTGGATGAGCTCGCGGTCGTCCTCCTCCAGCACGTCGAACTCGGTCGCCTCGTCGACGATGCTGAGGAGCTGCTCCTCGCTCGTCACCGGGGCCGAGCGCGCGCGGGAGGGCGTCACCCGGTTGCCGAGCGCGACCAGGCCGTTCGGGATCGGGCCGAGCACCACGCGGATGCCGTGCACCAGCGGCGCGGTGAGCTGGAGCAGCACCCGTGAGTTGGCGCGCCCGACACTGCGCGGGCTTGCGCCGACCAGCACGAAGGAGACGCCCGTCATGATCGCCGCCGACAGGATCAGCGAGATCCACCACTCCTCGAAGATCTGCGTGAAGGCGAGCGTCACGAGCACGGCTGCGGTGGTCTCCGCGATGATGCGGCTGAAGTTGATCGCGTTGAAGTACGCGCCGGGGTCCTCCGCGATCGCCAGCAGCGATGTCTTCGCCCGGGAGGTCTCGGCCAGGTCCGCGATGTCGCCGCGCGACTGCACCGCCAGCGCCGAGTCGACGGCGGCCATGAGGCCGCCGAACGCGACCAGGAGGAACGCGACGATGAAGAACAGCGTTGCGAGCATCCGGTGCCTAGCGCTGTCGGTCGTAGCGGGCGAAGCCCACCAGGATGTCGCGCTGGATGCCGAACATCTCGCGCTCCTCCGCCGGCTCCGCATGGTCGAAGCCGAGCAGGTGGAGGATGCCGTGCGTGGTCAGCAGCAGCAGCTCCTCCTGGAGGGTGTGCCCGGCGGTCTCCGCCTGCACCTGCGCGACCTGGGGGCAGAGCACGACGTCGCCGAGCAGGCCGGCGGGAGCGGGCTCCTCCTCGGTCCCGGGGCGCAGCTCGTCCATCGGGAAGCTGAGGACGTCGGTCGGGCCGGGCTCGTCCATCCACTGCACGTGAAGCTGCTCCATCGCCGCCTCGTCCACCAGCACGATCGCCAGCTCGGCATCCGGGTGCACATGCATGATGTCGAGCGCGTAGCCCGCCAGCCGCTGCAGCGCGGACTCGTCGACCTCGATGGAGGACTCGTTGTTGATCTCGATGCTCATCGTGTCGGGCCCTGTCGTTTCGGGAGGTGGTCGCGCGGCCCGCCGGCACGGCGTTCGGCGCGGTTGGCGAACTCCCGGGCCTCCTCGCGCTCGTACTGCCGCGCCTGCTGCTTGGCGTCGAACTCGGTGTAGGCGTCCACGATCCGGCCGACGAGACTGTGCCGCACCACGTCGTCGCTGGTCAGCCGCGAGAAGTGGATGTCGTCGATGTCGTTGAGCACGCGCGTCACGAGGCGCAGGCCGCTGGCGGCGTTCGGGAGGTCGATCTGCGTGATGTCGCCGGTGACGACCATCTTGGAGTTGAAGCCGAGCCGGGTGAGGAACATCTTCATCTGCTCGGGCGTGGTGTTCTGCGCCTCGTCCAGGATGATGAAGGAGTCGTTGAGCGTGCGGCCGCGCATGTACGCCAGCGGCGCGACCTCGATGGTGCCGGCCGCGAGCAGCTTGGGCACGACCTCCGGGTCGAGCATCTCGTTGAGCGCGTCGTACAGCGGACGCAGGTACGGGTCGATCTTGTCGGTCAGCGTGCCGGGCAGGTAGCCGAGCCGCTCGCCGGCCTCCACCGCCGGGCGGGTCAGGATGATGCGGCTGACCTCCTTGCGCTGCAGCGCCTGGACGGCCTTCGCCATCGCCAGGTAGGTCTTGCCCGTTCCGGCGGGGCCGATGCCGAACACGATGGTGTTGTGGTCGATCGCCTCGACGTACTGGCTCTGGCCCAGCGTCTTGGGGCGGATGCTCTTGCCGCGCGCGGTGAGGATCGCCTGGCTCAGCACGTCGGACGGGCTGAGGTTCAGGTCGCTGCGCATCATCCGCGCCGAGCTGGCGACCTCGGCCGGGCCGAGGTCCTGGCCGTTGCGGACCATCTGCAGCAGCTCCTCCAGCAGCGCGCGCGCCGCAGCGACCTGCGCCGGGTCGCCGGTGAGGCTGATCTCGTTGCCGCGCACGTGGACGTCGACGAGGGGGTATTGCCGCTCCAGCGTGGTGAGCAGGCGGTCCTGGGGGCCGAGCAGCCGCACCATCTGGATCCCGTCGACGCTCAGGCGCGCCTCGGCCGAACCTCCCGGCGTGGTCGCTCCATCCGGGGTCGTCGGGTCACTCGCTGCCAAGGCTTCCTTCCTCGAGCCCGCCGGAAGGCGAGCCCAGAATGTGCGCGTGGACGTGGAACACGGTCTGTCCCGCGCCGGCGCCGGTGTTGAAGATCAGGCGGAAGTCGCCGTCCGCGTGCTCGTCGGCGAGCAGCTTGGAGGTCGCCACCAGCTCCGCGAGCAGCGCAGGGTCGCCCGCGGCCAGCTCCACGACGTCGCGGTACCGCTCGGTCTTGGGCACGACCAGCAGGTGCACCGGCGCCTTGGGCGCGATGTCGCGGAACGCGATGATGCGTTCGCTGTCGTACACGACGTCGGCCGGGATCTCCCCCGCGATGATGCGCGAGAAGATCGAGCGCTCCCCTGTCTCCATGTGGTCCATCCTATTCGCCAGGTGCGCGGCCGTCGTGGACTACCAGCGCCCCAGCGCCGCGTTCAGCACCGCCAGCGCCGCCGGCCCCGCCGTGGAGGTGCGCAGCACCGTGTCCCCGAGCCGCACCACCTCCGCCCCCGCGGCGCGGAACGCCTCCAGCTCCTGCGGTGAGATCCCGCCCTCGGGCCCGACCACCAGCGCCAGCGGCCGCCCGTCCGGGCGGATCGCCGTCAGCGCGTCCGCAGCGCCCGGCTCCAGCACCAGCACCCGGTGCGTCGCCGCCAGCGCCGCCACCTGCTTCGTCGTGGCCAGCTCGCCGACCTCCGGCGTCCACGCCCGGATCGACTGCTTGCTCGCCTCGCGCACGATCGCCGCCCAGCGGTCGCGCCCCTTCGCCACCTTGGCGCCCTCCCAGCGCGACACCGACCGGGAGGCCGACCACGGCACCACCGCGTCCACTCCGAGCTCCGTCGCCGCCTGGACGGCGAGCTCGTCGCGGTCGCCCTTCGCCAGCGCCTGCACGAGCGTGATCGCCGGCTCGGCGCGCGGGACGCGCTCCACGGCCTCCACGTCGATAGTCAGCTCCGCGCTGGTCGCGACCAGCACCTCGCCCGACGCGACCAGGCCCCGGCCGTTGCCGATGAGGACGCTCTCGCCCGGACGGGTGCGGTTGACCGTCGCGGCGTGCTTGGCCTCCGGGCCCGTCAGCGTGAGCCGGGCGCCCACCTCGACATCGGCGAGGTCTTCGCGCAGATAGAGGGAGCTCATCGTCGTCCCGTCAGAGGTTGAGGAACCGGTCGCGGAGCTTGGCGAAGAGGCCCTGCTGGAAGCGCGCGAGCGACGGATCCGGGTTGTGGTGCGTCTCGGCGAACTTCTTGATCAGCTCCTTCTCCTTGTGGTCGAGCTTCGTCGGCGTGACCACCTGGATGCCCACCCGCAGGTCGCCGCGGCCGCTGCCGCGCAGGTGCGTGATGCCGCGGTCCTTCACCGAGACGATGTCGGCGCTCTGGATGCCGGGCTTCAGCTCCAGGCGGATGTCGCCGTCCAGCGCCTTCACGGTCGCCGTGGTGCCGAGGATGGCGTCGGTCATCGAGACCTCCAGCGTGCAGAGCAGGTCGTCGCCGTCTCGGCTGAACACGTCGTGGTGCTTGACCTTGATCTCCAGGTACAGGTCGCCGTTCGGGCCGCCGGCGGGACCGGCCTCGCCCGATCCCGGCATCTGCAGCCGGAGTCCCGTGTCGACACCGGCGGGGATGTCCACCGGCACCGATCGGCGCGCGCGCACGCGGCCCTGGCCCTGGCAGGTGACGCACGGCGTGGCGATGACGGTGCCGTAGCCGCGGCAGCTCCCGCACGGGCTGGAGGTCATCACGTTGCCGAGCAGCGAGCGCACCGAGCGCTGGATGCTGCCGGTGCCGTGGCAGATGTCGCAGGTGACGGGCGCCGTGCCGGGCTGGCAGCAGGAGCCGCCGCAGGTCTCGCAGACGACGGCGGTGTCGACGTCCAGGTCGCGGTGCGTCCCGAACACGACCTCGTCGAGGTCGACCTCCACGCGCAGCAGGGCGTCCTGGCCGCGCTCGCGCCGGGAGCGGGGTCCGCGGGTGGCGCCGCCTCCCCCGCCGAAGAACGTCTCGAAGATGTCGCCGAAGCCGGCGAAGTCGCCCGCTCCTCCCCCGCCGCCGAAGCTGCCGGATCCGCCCAGGTCGTACTGCTGCCGCTGCTGCGGGTCGCTCAGCACGTCGTAGGCGTGGGTGACGAGCTTGAAACGCTCCTGCGCCTCGGAGCTCGGGTTGACGTCCGGGTGCAGCTCGCGCGCGAGCCGGCGGTACGCCTTCTTGATCTCGTCGGGGGTGGCGTTGCGGTCAACGCCGAGGACTTCGTAGTGGTCGGCCACGTAAGGCTGTTCCTTCTGTTCGGTGCGTCGGAGTTCGTGAGGTCTGGGTCAGTCGCCGAGAAGGCGGGAGAGGTAACGTGCAACGGCGCGGACCGCCGCCATGTTCCCCGAGTAGTCCATCCGGAGCGGGCCGAGCAGGCCCACGCGGGCCAGGTCGGAGCCCGAACTGTAGCCGCTCGACATGACCGAGGTCTCGGTCAGGCCGATGACGGCGTTCTCGCGGCCGATGCTGACCGCGACGCCGTGCTGGTCGAGCGCCATCTCGTCGAAGAGCCGCAGCAGGACGACCTGCTCCTCGATGGCCTCCAGCACCGGCGTGATGGACCCGGGGAAGTCGGTCTCGGTGCGCGCCAGGTTGGCGGCGCCCGCCATGACCAGCTTGTCCTGCCGGTTGGCGGCGATCTGGTCGAGGAGTGCCCCCGCGACCGGCGCCACGAGCGCGCGCGTGCGGTCGGTCAGGTGGCCGGGGAGGTCGCGCAGCCGCACCGCCGCGTCGGCGAGCGAGAGACCGGCGGCCGCGCCGTTGATCGCGCCGCGGATCTCGGCGATCTCGGCGTCGTCCAGCTCTTCCTGCAACTCGATGACGCGCTGCTCGACCGCGCCGGAGTCGGTGATGAGCACGCTCAGCAGCCGGCGGGAGCCGAGCGCCACCAGTTCGATGTGCCGGATGCGCGAGCGCGCCACCGACGGGTACTGCACGAGGGCGACCTGGTTGGTGAGCTGCGACAGCAGCCGGACCGTGCGCGAGAGCACGTCGTCCACGTCGACCGACTGGCCGAGGAACGCCTCGATCGCGGTGCGCTGCGCCGCCGACAGCGGACGGGCCTCCGCGAGGTGGTCCACGAACAGCCGGTAGCCCTTGTCGGTCGGCACCCGGCCGGAGGAGGTGTGCGGGGCGACGATCAGCTCCTCCTCCTCGAGGAGGGCCATGTCGTTGCGGATCGTCGCCGCCGAAACGCCGAACGCGTGCCGCTCCACGATGCTCTTGGAGCCCACCGGCTCCCGCGAGGCGACGTAGTCCTGCACGATGACGCGGAGCACTTCCAGACTGCGTTCCGAGACCACGCGAACCGCCTCCTGTCGTCTCTTCGGCGCCCGAGCATCGAGCACGGGACAACATCGAGCGCGCTGGCACTCGCTGAACCTGAGTGCTAATCATATCGCGTCGGCGTCGGAGGGCGGTCATGACGCGACACGGATCATTTACCGCGCGGCTCCCGAGCAGTACCCTTTGCGCACCGGCTCAGGAAAGCCCCCCGCAGCCGCCCACGAAAGGGTTCTCCTCATGTCAGACCCGAACCAGCCCCCGGCCGACGGCCAGGGCGAACAGCCTCCGCAACAGCCGTACGGGCAGCAGCCTCCTCCGCAGCAGCCCTACGGATCCGCACCCGGCCAGCCCGCCGGTGCGGTGCCTCCTCAGCAGCCCTACGCGGGCCAGCCCGCCGGCGCCGTCCCGCCGCCCCAGGAGTACGCGAGCGCCGCCGCCGCTCCTCTCGACCCGGCGCAGGACAAGCAGTGGGCGTCGTTCGCCCACCTCGGCGGGATCCTGTGGTTCCTGCCCTCCCTCATCATCTGGCTCGTCTTCAAGGACAGGGGCCAGCTGACCAACCAGGAGGCCAAGGAGGCGCTGAACTGGCAGATCACCTGGATCCTGGTCTGGGTCGTCTCCCAGATCCTCGGTGTGATCATCGGCACGTTCACCTTCGGCATCGGCTACCTGCTGTTCAGCCTCCTCATCCCGTGGGTGCTGTACATCGTCAACCTGGTGTTCTCGATCCTCGGTTTCGTGCGCGTGAACAGCGGTGGGACGTACCGGTACCCGCTGAACTTCCGCTTCATCAAGTAGCGCGCCGCAGCGACGGGACGGGCGGCGGATCCCGGGAAAGGGCTCTCGGCTCCTTCTCAGGATCACCCTCCGCCCCCTAGGCTGAGACCCGTCATTCCCACTCACCGGAGGAGAACACGACCATGTCCGCAACGCCCCCGCCCCCGCCGCCGCCCCCGCAGCAGCCGTACGGAGGTCAGCAGCCGCAGCTCAGCCCGGCCGACGAGAAGCTGTGGGCGACGCTCATCCACGTCGGCGGCATCCTGTTCAGCTTCATCCCCGCGCTCGTCGGCTACCTCGTGCTCAAGGACCGCGGCCCGTTCATCCGCTCGCACACCGCGACGGCGCTGAACTTCCAGATCACGCTCGCGATCGCCTACGTGGTCGGCATCATCCTGAGCATCGTCGGCATCGGCGTGCTGATCTTCCTCGCCGTCTGGGTGCTGAACATCGTCTTCAGCATCATCGCCGCCGTGAAGGCCAACCAGGGCGCGTTCTACACGTACCCGATCGCGATCCGGTTCCTCAGCTAGAGCGCTACTCCTCGGCGAGGAGCCGTCGCACGACGGCGTCCGCCAGCAGCCGCCCCCGCAGGGTCAGCACCACCGACCCGGCGAGGGCGGCTTTCGCGTCCACCAGGCCGTCGGCGATCAGCCCGGCGACGGCGCGGCGGCCTTCGCCGGTCAGCTCCTCGGTGCGCAGCCCCTCCCGGATGCGGGTGAGCAGCAGCACGCGCTCCACCCGCCGGGTCTCGGCGTCCAGCGTCTCGCGGCCGGCGGCGGGAGACTCCGCCGCCAGCACGCGCTGCGCGTACGCGGCGGGATGCTTCACGTTCCACCAGCGCACGCCGCCGACGTGGCTGTGCGCGCCGGGCCCGACACCCCACCAGTCGTGGCCGAGCCAGTAGGCCAGGTTGTGCCGGGAGCGGTGCGCGTCGTCGCTCGCCCAGTTGCTGACCTCATACCAGCCGTAGCCCGCCGCGCCGAGCCGCGCGTCGGCGAGCTCGTACATGTCGGCCTCCAGGTCGTCGTCCGGCTCCTGGACGGCGCCCGAGTGGATCTGCCGCGCCAGCTTCGTGCCGGGCTCCACGATCAGCGCGTACGCCGACACGTGGTCGGGCTCGCACGCCAGCGCGGCCTCCAGCGACCGCGACCAGTCGTCCAGAGTCTCGCCCGGAGTGCCGTAGATCAGGTCGAGGCTGACCTGGAGGCCGGCCTCCCGCGCCCACCGGACGACGAGCGGGACGCGCTCCGGGTCGTGCGTGCGCTCCAGCGTGGCGAGCACGCTCGGCACCGCGGACTGCATCCCGAACGACACGCGCGTGAAGCCGGCGTCGGCCAGCCGCCGGAGGTCGTCGGCGTCGACCGAGTCGGGGTTGGCCTCCGTGGTCACCTCCGCGCCGTCCGCGATCCCCCACGCGTCGCGCACCGCGCCGAGCATGGCGCCGAGGTCGGCGGGCGGCAGCAGCGTGGGCGTGCCGCCGCCGAAGAACACGGTGGACACCTCCCGGGCCGGGACGCCGCTGCGCTCCAGCGCCTCCCGCGCGAAGCCGACCTCCCGGATCGCGTGGCCGGCGTAGTCGGACTGGGCGACGCCGCGCAGCTCGGTCGCAGTGTAGGTGTTGAAGTCGCAGTAGCCGCAGCGCACCCGGCAGAACGGCACGTGCAGGTACACGCCGAAGTCGCGCTCGGCGGCGCCTGCGGCCGTGCTCGCGGGGAGGAGGCCGTCCGCGGGAGCCGGATCGCCGAGCGGGAGGGCGCCGGGCATCAGGCCGCCCGCGCAGGCAGCAGCGAGCGCAGGTACCGCTTGGTGAACCGCTTCTGCGTGGCGCGCAAGACGGGCGAGGTCAGCCGGTAGAACGCGTTGGAGGGCCGGGAGAACGCGCGCAGCACGAACCACACGGTCCCGTCGTCACGCATCTCGACCAGGAAGGCCTCCTCGCCGCTCTCGGGATGCCCCTTCAGCGTGCCGTACGCGAACCCGCGGCGGTGCGGCTCGTCGACCACGTAGACGACCCGGCAGGGCGCGGACACCTTGAACGGCCCGAACGGCACTTTGAGGACTGCGGTCATCCCGTTCTGGATGAATGGTGTGCCGTCGTCGGCGAACACGTCCTCCGCCGCCTTGTGCTCACGCATCCGCTTCGGGGTGCCGTCCTCATCGAACTCGATGCCCTCGTACTGGACGCCGGTGCCCTCGTTGACGTCGGTCACCCGGATGCCGCTGTTGCGCTGCACGCCCCACGTCATCAGCACGGCCGCAGCGGTCTCGAACCGCTCCTCGCCGCTGCCCAGCCGCACCTTCCGCTCCAGCGGCCGGTACCCCTTCGGCGGATAGTAGAGCAGGTCAGCGGCCTGCGTGCCGCCGATGAACCCGTACGTGACGGGCTGGTCGGTGAAGCTCGTTCGGCGCATGCCCTCTATCCTGCGTCAAACGCGGGTGGAGTGCGAACCCGACCCCGCCGTCGAGACGTGAGTAGGTGCGGGAAGCCGTGAGGGGATTCCCGCGATTTGTCGCGTCTCGGGGTTACTTCTTGTCCTTCTTCTCCGTGTCTCCGGAGAGCGCGGCGATGAAGGCCTCCTGGGGGACCTCGACGCGGCCGACCATCTTCATGCGCTTCTTGCCCTCCTTCTGCTTCTCGAGGAGCTTGCGCTTGCGGGTGATGTCGCCGCCGTAGCACTTGGCGAGGACGTCCTTGCGCATCGCCCTGATGCTCTCGCGGGCGATGATTCGCGCGCCGATCGCCGCCTGGATCGGGACCTCGAACTGCTGGCGCGGGATCAGCTCGCGCAGCCGGCCGGTCATCAGGACACCGTATGCGTACGCCTTGTCGCGGTGGACGATCGCGCTGAACGCGTCCACCTGCTCGCCCTGGAGCAGGATGTCGACCTTCACGAGGTCGGCCTCCTGCTGGCCGGTGGGCTCGTAGTCGAGGGAGGCGTAGCCTGCGGTGCGGCTCTTCAGCTGGTCGAAGAAGTCGAAGACGATCTCGCCGAGCGGCATGGTGTAGCGGATCTCGACACGGTCCTCGCCGAGGTACTCCATGCCGAGGAGCGCGCCGCGGCGGCTCTGGCAGAGCTCCATGATCACGCCGACGTAGTCCTTGGGCGCCAGGATTGCGGCCTTCACCATCGGCTCCTCGACCTTGGCGATCTTGCCGCCGGGGAACTCGCTCGGGTTGGTGACCGTGATGACCTTCTTGTCCTCGGTGGTCACCTCGTAGATCACGCTCGGGGCGGTGGTGATCAGGTCGAGGCCGAACTCGCGTTCGAGGCGTTCGGTGACGATCTCCAGGTGCAGGAGGCCGAGGAAGCCGCAGCGGAAGCCGAAGCCGAGCGCGACCGAGGTCTCCGGCTCGTAGACGAGGGCGGCGTCGGACAGCTTGAGCTTGTCGAGCGCCTCGCGGAGCTCCGGGTAGTCGCTGCCGTCGATCGGGTACAGGCCGGAGAACACCATCGGCTTCGGCTCGGTGTAGCCGGGGAGGGCGTCCGTCGCAGGCTTCGCCGCCGTGGTGATGGTGTCGCCGACCTTGGACTGGCGGACATCCTTCACGCCGGTGATCAGGTAGCCGACCTCGCCGACGCCGAGGCCCTTGGAGGGGGTCGGCTCGGGGGCGGAGACACCGATCTCCAGGATCTCGTGGGTCGCCTTGGTCGACATCATCTGGATACGCTCGCGCGGGCTCAGCTTGCCGTCGATCATGCGGACGTAGGTCACCACGCCGCGGTAGCTGTCGTAGACGGAGTCGAAGATCATGGCGCGGGCGGGGGCGTCGGCGGCGCCCGTCGGCGCGGGGATCTCCTGCACGACCCGGTCGAGCAGCGCCTCCACGCCCATGCCGGTCTTGCCGGAGACGCGCAGCACGTCCTCCGGGCGGCCGCCGATGAGGCTGGCCAGCTCCTGCGCGTACTTCTCGGGGTCCGCGGCGGGGAGGTCGATCTTGTTGAGCACGGGGATGATCGTGAGGTCGTTCTCCAGCGCGAGGTAGAGGTTCGCGAGCGTCTGGGCCTCGATGCCCTGCGCCGCGTCGACCAGCAGGATCGCGCCCTCGCACGCGGCGAGCGAGCGGGACACCTCGTAGGTGAAGTCCACGTGCCCCGGGGTGTCGATCATGTTGAGGGCGAACGTGCCGCCGTCGACGGCCCACGGCATCCGCACGGCCTGGCTCTTGATCGTGATGCCGCGCTCGCGCTCGATGTCCATGCGGTCGAGGTACTGTGCCCGCATATCGCGGTCGGAGACCACCCCGGTGATCTGCAGCATCCGGTCGGCCAGCGTCGACTTGCCGTGGTCGATGTGCGCGATGATGCAGAAGTTGCGGATGGAGGCCGGGTCGGTCGCGGCGGGCTCGAGGGGCTTCAGGGCTCGTGGTGACATTGTGGGCTCATTCTCCCACGAACCGCACCCCGGCCCCCAACCGTCGAGTACGCGCGAAATCGGCCGAAAATCGCCGAGTACGCGGATGATTCGCGCACTCGGCGGTTACTCGGCGGTCGGGATCAGGCGAAGCGCTCGGCGCGCTCGACCACGTGGCCGGCGCCGTCGGCCCAGCGGTAGACCTCGGCGCCGTCGATGACGACCAGCTCGGCACGGGAGTTGACGTCGAGCGGGTCGCCGGACCAGACGACGATGTCGCCGTCCAGGCCGGGCTTCAGCGCGCCGACCCGGTCGTCCAGGCCGAGGAACGACGCCGGGTTGACGGTCAGAGCCTCCAGCGCGGTCGTGGGCGGCAGTCCCTCCTTGACGGCGAGCGACGCCTGGTGGACGAGGAAGTTGATCGGCACGACCGGGTGGTCCGTGGTGATCGCGACGCGGACTCCCGCGGCGGCGATGAGGGCGAGATTGCCGATGGCGCGGTCACGCAGCTCGACCTTGGAGCGGGAGGTGAACATCGGGCCGAAGATGACCGGGATGTCGCGCTCGGCGAGGACGTCGGCGATCTTGTGCGCCTCGGTGCCGTGGTTGACGACGAGCTTGTAGCCGAACTCGTCGGCGAGCCGGATCGCTGTCGCGATGTCGTCGTGGCGGTGGGTGTGCTGGTCCCAGACCAGCTCGCCGTCCAGGACGCGCGCCAGGGTCTCCTTGGTCAGGTCGCGCGCGAACGGCTTGCCGTCGCGCTCGGCCTCGGCCCGGGACGCGGCGTAGTTCTGCGCGTCCACGAACGCCTCGCGGATGATCATGGCGACGCCGAGACGCGTGCTCGGGGTCTGGTTCTTGCCGCCGTAGACCCGCTTCGGGTTCTCGCCGAGCGCGGACTTGACGCTGACAGCCTCCTTGATCACCTGCTCGTCGATCGTCCGGCCGCCCCAGCTCTTGATCGCGACGGTCTGGCCGCCGATCGGGTTGCCGGAGCCGGGCTTCACGACGATCGCGGTCACCCCGCCCGCGAGCGCGTCGCGGAAGCCCTCGTCGTCGATGTTGACCGCGTCGATCGCGCGCACGGCCGCCGTGTTCGGCGTGGTCATCTCGTTGGTGTCGTCACCGGCCGGGCCATTGGCCTCCTCGTGGATGCCGACGTGCCCGTGCGCCTCCACGAAACCGGGGAGGACCCACTTGCCGTTCGCGTCTACCACCCGGACGCCGTCGGGCACGGCGACCTCCGCCGACGGGCCGACAGCGGTGATGGTGCCGTCCTCGACGAGCACCGTGCCGTCCTCGATCGGGTCTCCGGCGACCGGGACGACGTAGGCGTTGACGATGGCGATGCTGGCACGAGTCATGGGTTCGAGCCTACGCTCCGCGGGAGCGGCGGCGCGGAGGCGGGAATGGGCGCGCGCCTGCTGCGTTGACCCCTGGCATGACCATTCTCCTGACCGGCTCGACCGGCTACATCGGTTCCTCCGTCCTCCCCCGCCTCCTCGAAGAGGGCCACAGCGTCACCGCGCTCGTCCGCGACGAGGCGAAGGCCGACGCCGCGCGGGCCGCCGGCGCCACCGCCGTGGTGGGCGACGCGACCGACGTGGAGCTCGTGACCCGGCTGGCGCGGGAGAGCGACGGGGTCATCCACCTGGCCTCCGCCCCGGACGTCGACCCCGTGCTCATCCCGGCCGTGCTGGAGGGGCTCGCCGGCTCGGGCAAGCCGTTCGTGCACACCGGCGGCGTCTGGACCTACGGCTCGAACGCCGACATCGTCGAGGACTCCCCCGTTGCGCCGCCCGCGATCAGCGCCTGGCGTGGCGCGACCCAGGCACTCGTGCTCGCTGCGGAGGGCGTCCGCGGGACGGTGGTCGTCCCGTCCGTCGTCTACGGTCACGGGAAGGGCCTGGCCCGGGTCATCGTGGACGCGCCGCGCGGCGCTGGTGACGACGCTCCCCTGCGGCTGATCGGCGACGGCACGCAGCACTGGCCGACCGTGCACGCCGACGACCTCGCCGCCTTGTACGTGCTCGCCCTCGAGCACGGCACCGCCGGCTCCGTCTACATCGCGGCGAGCGGCGCCAACCCGACGGTGCGGGAGCTCGCTGAGCTGGCTGCGGCCGCTGCCGGCGCGTCCGGGGTGGAGGCGGAGACCGTCGCGCAGACCGAGGAGCGGCTCGGCGCGGGCTTCGCGGAGGCCGTGCTGCTCGACCAGCAGGCGCGCGGCACCACGGCGCGGATCGACCTCGGCTGGGAGCCGAACGGCCCGTCGCTCGCCGACGAGATCGCCACCGGAAGCTACGCGCGGGAGTTCGCGCGCGCCTGAGCGGGCGGGCCTCCGCTCTCCAGCGTTTGGCGGAACTGTCCGCCGCTGGTAAAGTTGTTTGTTGGCTTGCGTGTGGGTATACCGCACGAACGCCGCAAGGCGCCCTCTCTCGCTGAGCGGCATCATCCGATTACTCACTTCGAACGAAAGTAACCATTCGTGGCAAACATCAAGTCGCAGATCAAGCGCAACAAGACCAACAAGAAGGCGCTGGAGCGCAACAAGGCGGTCAAGAGCCAGCTGAAGACCGCCATCCGCGCCACGCGCGAGGCCGTCGTCGCCGGCGACAAGGAGAAGGCGACCGCGGCGCTGCGTCTCGCCGCCAAGCGGATCGACAAGGCCGCCAGCAAGGGCGTCATCCACAAGAACCAGGCGGCGAACCGCAAGTCGGCCATCGCCAAGCAGGTCGCCGCGCTCTGACGCAGTGACCGCTCGCGGGACCTGTCCCGCGCCGCGACGAGCCCCCGCCCCGTACCCACGGGAGCGGGGGCTCGCTGCATGTGCGGGGCGCGCGTCCCCGGCGCTCAGGCGCGGCCGCGGGCGCTGACGATGCGGATCATCCGCTCCAGCGCGAACACCGGATCGCGGCCGCCACCCTTCACGTTGGCGTCGGTCTCGGCCAGCACCTCGATGCAGCGGCCGAGCCCGTCCTCGGTCCAGCCGGACAGGTCGCGCCTGGCGCGATCGACCTGCCACGGCGCGAGCCCGAACTGCTGCGCGAGCTGGCCGGACCCGCCCCGCGCGCCCGAGATCTTGGCCATCGTCCGGATCTTGCTCGCGAACGCGGCGACCATCGGCACCGGATCGGCGCCGGACGCCAGCGCGTGCCGCATCGTCACGAGCGCTTCGCCGTAGCGGCCGGCGATCGCCTGGTCCGCGACCTGGAACGCGTTGGTCTCGACCCGCCCGCCGTAGTACTTGTCGACCGTGGCCTCAGTGATCTGCTCCGCCGCGTCGGAGATGAGCTGCTGGCAGGCCGCGGCGAGCTCCGCCAGATCGTCCGTGAACGCGGAGGTCAGCGCCCGGAGCGCGCCAGGGGCGATCTTGCGACCCGCAGCGGCGAACTCCGCCTGGGCGAAGTCGTACTTCTCGGTGTCCCGCTTGAGCTCGGCGCAGACGACCTCCACACCCCCGCCGCCGCCCGCGCGGATCGCGTCGAGCAGCTTCTTGCCGCGCACCCCGCCCGCGTGCCGCAGGACGACGACCGTGCCGTCGGCCGGAGCAGCGAGGTAGTCGAGCATGTCGGAGAGGAACCCATCCCCCGTCTTCTCCACCGCGTCCACCCGGATGAGCCGCGGCTCGCCGAACAGGGAGGGGCTCGCGAGCGTGAGCAGCTCTCCCGGCGCATAGTCCGCCGCCGAGAGGTCGCTGACCTCCAGGCTCGGGTCCTCCTGCTTGAGGTGGTCGCGCAGCAGCCGCGTGGCCCGGTCGGCGAGGAAGCCCTCCGTGCCGGAGACGAGGACCACTGGAGCCGGGCGGATCTGGTTCCAGGCGAGCTGCGGGATCGCGCTCTTGGCGGCGGTGCCGCCCGCCCGCCCTCGCGAGCCGCCCGAGCCGCCCCTGCTGTTGCTTCGTGTCGCCACGTTCCTCCTCGTCCGTATAAAGGATAGAGGGGACCACCGGCAGCGGCCGCCGCGGGTGGGGCGTCCTCCCGCTCGCCCCAGAGCCGCGGACCGCCCACGCCGGCGGACACCAGCAGGAGGCCCGACCGGTCGGTGCGCGCGGTGGCGGTGCCGGAGTGGGCGAGCAGCTCGAACGCCCGGCGCGTCGGGTGCCCGTAGCCGTTGTCCTCCCCGACCGAGAGCAGACCGAGGCGCGCGTGGATGGTGTCGTAGAGCGCCGGGCTCTGGTCGGCCGATCCGTGGTGGGCGACCTTCACCACATCGATCGTGCCGAGCACACCCGACTCCTGGAGTCGTTCCTGCTCGCGTTCGCCGAGGTCGCCGAGGAACAGCCCGCTGAGGCCGGTCCCCTCCGCGCGGACGACGAGGCTCCCGGGGTTCCCACTCAGCACGGTCTCGCCCGGCCCGACCGGCGGAGGCCAGACGATCCGCCAGCGCAGCGCTCCGAGAGCGCCTTCGGTGCCCGCGTGGCCCTGCTCCACCGCGATCCCGGCGGCCGCCAACCGGTCCACGAGACAGTGATCGGACGGCCGGCCGGCCTGGCCGACGATCGCGCGGTCGGTCCGGCCGAGCACCGCGTCGGCCCCGCCCACGTGATCGATGTCGAAGTGCGTCAGGAGCACCCAGTCGAGCCGGGCGATCCCGAGCGTGTCCAGGCAGTCCGTCAGCGGCTGGGTATGCCGTCCCACGTCGATGAGGCCGACGTGGTCGCCGTCGCGCAGCAGGACGGCGTCGCCCTGGCCGACGTCGCAGGCGGCGTACACCCAGTCCGCCGGCCGTCCCCAGGAGCGCCCCGCGCCGATCCCGCCGAGCGCTCCCGCGTAGACGGTGGCGCCGCCGAGGAGTCCCACTGCGGCCGCGGCGGCGATGACCCGCGGAAGCCGCGCACGGGCGGCGAGGAGCGCGATCGCGACGAGGGTCAGCGCGCACAGTGTCACGCCCACGATCCCGTCGGGCCACGGCAGCGCCGCTCCCGGCAGGCCGGCACTGAACCGGGCGACGGCCGCGATCAGGGCGGAGGGCAGCCAGGCCAGCCACACGACCACCTGGCCGAGAGCCGGCGCCCAGGTCAGCACCAGGCAGGCGACGCAGCCCAGCACCGTCGCGACGGGAGCGGCCGGCTCGGCTACCAGGTTGGCGAGGACCCCGAACAGCGGCAGCGTCGGCGTCAGCAGAATCAGCACCGGCTGGCAGGCGAGCTGTGCGGCCAGCGGCACCGCGAGCGCGAACGCCGCACCCCGCGGCAGCCACCTCCCGAGGATGCCCGCGAGCGGCCGGGCGAGGACCAGGAGGCCCGCGGTGGCGAGCACCGAGAGCGCGAAGCCGTAGTCGCGCGCGAGCCAGGGGTCGCGGACGAGCAGCACGACGACCGCGAGGGCGAGCGCGGGGAGGCCGTCGGCGACCCGGCCGCGAGCGAGGCCGACGAGCACCACGGCGGCCATCGTCGCGGCACGGATCACGCTCGCCCCCGGCCCGACGAGCACGACGAACGCCGCGAGCGACGCTCCCGCCACCAGGATGCGCCCGCGACGGCCGAGGCCGGCCAGGCGTGCGAGGAGGAAGACGAGCCCGGTCACCAGCGCGCAGTTGGCCCCGGATATAGTTAGCGAAGGGGGTGCGTATGACGACGATGATCGTTCGCGAGTACTTGAGAGTATCGAAAGACAGGTCGCAGACCGGGAAAAGCCCAGATCAGCAGCATGAGGAAAACGTCAGCTCGGTTCAACGCCAAGGGTGGCAGTTGCACACCGACGCTCCCTACCGCGACACGGATCGCAGCGCGAGCCGCTATGCAACGAGGGCTCGCGAGGACTTCAAGAGGCTGATCGCGGATCTCGAGGCCGACACCTTTGATGCGGACATCCTTGCGATTTGGGAATCGAGCCGCGGCTCACGGCGGGTCGGCGAATGGGTGGACCTGGTCGACTTGTGCAAGGAGCGCGGCGTTCGTATTTGGGTGACCACCCATAGCCGTCTCTACGATCCAGCGAACGCGCGCGACCGTCGAAGCCTTCTCGAGGATGCCGTTGATGCCGAATATGAGTCGGACAAGACCTCGGAGCGTATTCGCCGCGACGTGCGCGCGGCTGCCGAGAAGGGCAAGCCTCACGGCAAGAACGTGTACGGGTATCTCCGCGTATACGACGCTCGAACTCGCGAATTGATCCGGGTGGAAGAACACCCCGAGCAAGGACCGATTGTGAAGGAAGCCGCGGAGAGGGTCCTAGCCGGTGAGAGCTTTTATGGCATAGCCAAAGACTTCAACGAACGCGGGATTCCTTCGCGCCGACCGACGCGAATTGAGCATCGCGCCGGGTACGGTTGGACTCCCCCGGCAGTGAAGCAGATGTTGAGCATGGCGGCATACGCGGGAAAGCGAGAGTATCGCGGAGAGATCGTCGGCGACGCGATCTGGCCGGCGCTAATCCCGTACGAAAGCTGGCAGAAGCTGCAGTCGGTGATGTCACCGCCCGAGCGTCGACGAACTAACGACTGGCCGGCCAAGCACTTGCTCGCAGGGATTGCTGTTTGCGGAGTCTGCGGTGGACCGATGCGCGTTGGCAAGCAGAATGCGGGCTCCCGCAAGCTGGACGCGGATGGCAATCCGATCCCACGCCAGAGCTACTCCACGTATGTCTGCGTCGGCGTTCCCGGGCGGCCCGGTCCGGATGGCAAGCGGGGCTTTCACGTTGCGATGCGCGAGGAGCATCTGGATCGCGTTGTGACGGAACTATTGCTGAAGCGGGTTCAGCGGCCGGACTTCCTCGCGACAGTCGGCGACCGCGACGACGATCGCGACGCCGAGCGACGCGCATTGCTCGAGGAGATCAACGGTTACCAGGCTTACCTCGATAAGGTGCGTGCGGACGCTGCCGAGAAGCTCCACTTCGAGCTCCTGCTTGATCAGGAGGCGAGAATCGAGCCGAAGATCCGGACCGCGCAAACAAAGCTGGAGAAGTTGTCGGCCGTGGACCCTCTTGTGTTGTCGATACTTGCGGGCGGTGCTGTTCGTCAGAAGTGGGAGACGCTTGATCTCGCCGCTCGGCGCCGGGTTGTGCGCGGAGTCATGCTGCCTCGAGTCAATCGCATTGGCACAGGGTGGCAAGGCAAAAAGGGACCAAACTACGACCGTGTTGAGCCTGTGTGGCTGTAGCGGTGTGTAGCAGTCCAAGAAAGGTCTCAGCTACGCCCTTGCGGCGAGATATCAACGATGTTCAGCCGCTGTAGCGCTGTAGCGCTGTAATCGAAAAACTGTGCAAAGGAACACCAACCCTCGCAAGTGGCCTCGAGGATCCAACAAGTACCTGGCTACAGCGCTACGCCGCTACGTTGTCGGGGAATCCGCAAATTGTCGGTGATTGCCCGTAGCCGTCGCATGTCATCTTCGGCTACCGGGCCGCTACCGGCCAAACCTGACGCGCATCTTCTTCCGTCTCTAGCGGATGGTGAAAAGTTGAAGGCTTGATCCCGCTCGCTTATCGCCAGCTTTTGTCACAGTTGCCTCATACCGTGAATGAGCGCGGCAACCGCCGTGTGCACAACTCAACATCTATATCTCGACTTCGGCAGTTGTCGGGACGAACAAATCATGCGACCTTCCACGGAAGGTGCGGACCGCAGCACTTGGCTGGTGCGCGATCCAGGTAAATAGAGCCCCGATTTCGAAGGACCCTCCTATGTGGGTGCGGACCACACATTTGGCTGGTGGGTGGCCCAGAGCAGAAGAGCCCCGATAACGAAGCGATCAGAAGTTGTGCTCCTCACTCCCAAGGAGCATCAGATGCAAGACCTGTCAGACTTTATCGATCTCCCCACCGCCGTCGAACGCTCCGGCTATGGAGAGTCAACCCTGCGACGCCACATCAAGTCCGGCAAGATCCCCGCCGTCAAGATCAAGGGACGCGTTCACATCAGGCCCCAGGACTTGGAGACGTTCACTGCTCCTGAACCGATGCGCCCGACAGATGCCACCTTGGAAGACTGGGCATCGCGAATGGCAGCGAAGGCGCCAGCATTCCGCCCCGAGCAGCGCAAGCTGATTCTCTCAGCATTCTCCACCGCGCTGGGTGGTGAGTGATCCGAATGCCGGCAACAGAAAACCGCCCCGGCAATCACGAGGCGGCATCTGAAGAGTTTCGCGGCTCTGACCTCAATTTTAGTGCCCACCCAGCGACAGCGGCGACGGACGACAGCGCGACCCTGACGTCCGCCTCGCCCGATCGCTTCGCGCCTACCTCGGCAGAAACACTCACCGAGCGGGCGGTGATTAGATACCTCAGCGAGATTGTTGACAACCCGAGGGTCTCGCTTGGCACGATCCGCGACGCGCTTCTTCGGCGCATCAACGCAGAGTTCTCCCTGGAAAACACTGGACGCCGCGAATCGCACTCCAGCTCCGGACCGATCCAGAAGATCCAGTCGCTCGACGAGCGCACTGTTACACGTGTGCTTCTGGCGCGTCAAAGGATCGTCTCAATCGATCTCTCAGGGGGGCAGGCCGAGGACATGACGTTACTCGGCATCTACGTCGACTTCGGAGAAGACGAGGGTACATACTCGACCTCCGACCGCCGAATCAAGTCACTTGCGAGCGAGCTGAAGCCCTCCCTGACATCAAGAGGCCTCGAATCGGTCTGCTCGAGCCTTCGAATCCATGCACCGGTGGTGCAGAGGACCGTAGAGGCTCACCTAATCCCTGTGGGCAACGGCGTGTTCGATCACCAGCGCCAGACCCTACGACCGTTCTCGGCGGACTGGATCTTTCTATCGAAGATCCCGACAGACTACGACCCCAACGCGGAGAGCCCGATCTTCACGATGCCGGACGGGGTCGAGTGGACGTTCGACGGATGGCTCATGAGCTTGAGCGACGATCCTGGCGTGCCAGAGTTGCTTTGGGAGGTAATCAGCGCGGCCGCGCGATCCTACGAGCCCTGGAACAAGGCACTGTGGCTTGTCTCCGAGCGTGGCAATAACGGCAAGGGAACATTCGTCCACTTCATTCGAAACTTGTTGGGCACGAAGCTCTGCTCTGCTGTGCAGTTCGCTGACTTCGGGCACGAGTTCAAGATGGAACCTCTCCTTCGCTCGCGCGTCAACCTCGTCGACGAGAACGGCGTGGGGACCTTCGCAGACCGAATCGACGCATGGAAGGCGTTCATCACCGGAGACACCATCACCCTAAACAGGAAGCACAAGACTCCCATTGCAGTCAGCTGGCGGGGCATCGACATCCAGTGCCTCAACTCGTTCAGCCAAAGAACTAAGGACCGCTCAGAATCGTTCTACCGCAGACTTCTTATCATCCCGTTCCGCAAATGGTTCGGGGACACAGAACGCAAATACATCAAGCTCGAGTACCTGAAGGACCCCCAGGTGCTCCGGTACGCCTTGAAGCGCGCTCTCGAGATGCAGCACACCGAGTTCTCGAATCCCGCGGTCTGCCGCGAAGCGCTCGATGAGTATAAGGGTACGAACAACGGTCTGCTGAGCTTCTGGCTTGAGTTCGAGAACCAGTATCTGTGGGACCTCTTGCCGTTCCGCTTCCTGTACGCGCTCTACTGCGAATGGTTCCGAACGGTGAATCCCAGCGGACAGGTGGAAAGCATGAACGCGCTGATCTCTTTCCTGAAAGAACACCTCGCAGGCTCAAACGAATGGGAGCACAAGGGCTCCGTTGCCGTTCGCCCAAAGCAAATGATGAGCCAACCGGAGCCGCTTATCGTCGACTACAACCTCACGGACTGGATGAACAACGCCTATTCAGGAACCGACCCGCGCAAGAAGTCCCTGCCGTTTCCCTTGAAGACGAACTACAAGGGCTTGGTGCGCCGCCAGCCAATTGGCCCCTCGACTCGCGCAGCTGTTTCGACGGTCGCCGAACGACCGTAGCAATCGAGTCACAGGGGCTCCCGACTGGTCCTGGTCGGTCGCCCCGCGCCCTGCAAGGAGTCGTTGACAACCGTGCCCAAGGGAAGATCAGCAGAAGCTGCTCGCGCCGCTCATTACATTGTGAACCGAGCTGGGCCGGTGGCGAACAAAGTTCGCGCCGGCCCAGCCGACCGGTTCTCCGGATTCTCGCTACCAGGGATCCGCTCGACCAACCCACCAGACCGAAGCGGAGACCTCGGTGATCTCGAGGCCGCTCATCCGATGAACGCGAACGCCTTCGCCGCCGCCATCACCTCAGGGCCGACCTCGTCCGGGCTGCCAGTCTGCAGAACCCGGGCTGGCGAGACGTCGTTGAGTGCCGGGTTCATCCCCTTGAACCACGACTGGACGGTCACCGCCTCGTTGCGCTCACGCAGAAGCGCGGCGATTTGGTAGGCGACGAACAAGCGGTCGCGATCGGTTGCCCCCGGCGCTCGGGTGCCAGCGGCCCACTCTGCCACAGGCTTGGTGGACTTGACGTTCCCGATGTAGGCGACGAGGCGCACGCCGACGATGTCCCGGAGCTTGGTGACCAGCTCGGGGAAAGTCGACCGGATCGCGTCGTCGTATGCGCGCATCCCCGCCTTCTGAGTCGTTGTCGTCGCCATGTCGTTGACGATACTCCGACAACCCTCGAAACGGCCATGAAAGTTCGTTTCGAATCGGCATCGAAATCGCCATCAAAATCGCCCTAGAAAAGTAGAAGAATGGGGTCAAGGGATGATGAACCCCACCTCCCGGAGGAGAAGAATTCGTTCGTCGTGCACACGCCGCAGTGAAGGAGCCCGCTAGGAGACTTGTTCGCCGGGCTGGGCGACGTTATCCGTGGGCCGCTCGTGGACGAGGAGTCGAGACGGCGGTACCCGTGTCGAATGACTATCGGGACGCAGAGCGGTGGAAACGGCGTGAGAGCCGTCGAGTTCGTTCTGCGGTCCAGTCCATCGGCTCGACGTACCAGGCTGCACAGCAGGCCGGCGATGACGTCGCCCGGCAGGCTGCGCTAGATGCCGCCGAGAAGTGGATCAAGACCTACAAAAGCGGTGGCACGACTTCGTTCTCGTTCGACGAACTCAGTGGCGGAAAGCCGGGCATCTCCTACACGAACATGTGGAACGACAACCGCTGGCTGCTCTGATCACCGGAAAAGGATGCTCACGAATCGTTCTGAGGCCCGGAGATCAGCGATCTAACGAAGAACGGTCACCGGCAGCTGTGTCTGCGCATCATCACCGTTCACGTGGCTGAATGCGGAGATCTGACCGATCCCTGGTAGTCCGAGGCTCGCGTCCCGATAGCTGACCACGATCCCCTCCTCTAGCACCCGGACGCTTTCGCCGACGTAGTTGGACTGGTTGGCGTCGGTGAAGTCGAAGATGAATGCCTCAACCTTGCTTCCGAACCGGATGCCCAGCCGCTTCCCTCCGTTGCCGTCAGGGCCGTAGTAGTCCACGCCGTATCCGAAGTATTCCGGAGGCGCCGGCGTCTCGATCCGCTCGCCAAGCTCCCACGTCACAACGATGCTGTTGGGGTGCTCCTCGACGAGGACGGAGATCACGAGTCGCGGGATCAGGGGCTCAGCCATGCGCCCAGACTAGGGCTCACGGCCATCGTCCGTGCCAGGCTCGGTCGCCGCAGCCTCGTCGTACGTTCCATCGACCAGTTGCTTCATCTCGTCGTCGATCTCCTCGTCGAGCTTGCGCGATTCTCTAATCGCGGAGAACAGACTTCTCTCAAACGTCGTCAGCTCGTCATCGCTTACGAGCGCTTCGTCATCGACCTCGTCGTCGTCCCCCATGCCGACATGCTGCTCGGGTTTCCGCTCCCCCGTCAACTGTTGACGGTTTCGTGTCCTCCATCTTGAGGACATCGTTCCACGAGCGTTACCGTGGTGCCCACCCGGGGATGCTGGGCCGGCGCGGATACGAAATCCCCAGCGAGGACGTCTCAACCCGACGTGACCTGGCCGGCATCCCCAGGAACCATCCTCTTAGGCCTCGACGACCCACTCCTCATACCATTGGCCCTCGCTCTGGAGGCTGCCGGCTCCACGGACTGCGTAGTCGGGCAACTCCGAACGCGGCCTGAGCTCGCTGTCGTAGTACTCGGTATCTCCCTCGGGGTACGGGCCGACGCTCAGATAGACGAGGTCGCTGCTCGGGTCAGTCATGCGTCGAGGATACCGATGCTGTCGGCCCCACCCAGTAGCCTTTCCGCGTGCAGCACGGGGCAGAAGTGTTGGCGGCATTCCAGGACGGGGAGACGCGCCTCGTCTACGCACGCCCGCGGACGGGCGGATCGCTGTGGATGCTGCCCAACGGAGAAGCCAAGAAGCATCGCGCCTTCACCAAGGCAGAGCTCGTATGCCCCGTTCATGACTGCGCCGAGCCTAAGCTCACCACCGTGGCGCGGGCGCCGAGGAAGCGCGACGGGTTCAGCCACCTGGCCGGCGGCGGCCACGCCCCAGAGTCTCTCTTCCACCTGCAGGCGAAGCAGCGTATAGCCGACTGGTTGACCGAGCACTACCCGCGATCGAGCGTCCACATCGAGGAACAGTCAGACACCAACCGCACCCGGATCGCAGATGTAATGATCACCGGTCCCACGGGCCAGCGGATCGCCTTCGAGGTCCAGTACTCCCCCATCACGCCCGAGAAATGGCGGGAGCGTCACGACTCCTACCTCGAGCAGGGCATCACCGACATCTGGCTCTGGGGTCACCACGGCGCCAACCTCAAGGAGGATCGCCAACTCCCGGGGACTGTCAAACTCACGCCGGCCCAGCAGCTCGTCGCCGAGCTCGGCCAACCGCTGCTGTGGTTCAACCCGGTGCTCGGGGGCATCGGTACCGCCAGCCAGATCCGCTATGGGGCGCCCTGGTCGATCCGGACACTCCCCGTAGGTAGCGGGGATTTCCTGGTCGAGCCGCTGGACCAGTTCTCTCTGGCGAATGACGGCTTCGGGAGCGAGCTCACCCGCCGCCTCCTCGCCGACACCGTGCGCTTTAGCGAGTGGCGCGAAAAGCGCGACGCTGAGGTTCGCGCGCAACAGAAAGCCGCCGATGAGATGAAAGCCGCTGAGGCCGCCAGAGAGGCCGCGGAAGCGTCTCGACGACAGCAGCAGCTCGAACGCGCGACCAGGGTCTGGCTCGGATCCGAGCAGCGGGCTTCGCTGCTCAGGCAGATGGGTGGCACGTGGCCGGAGTGGCTGAACGTCACGCTTGAGGAACCGCTGCCGGTTCCGGCCGAGCAGTGGCAGTCGGCCGTCTACATCCGCTTCATCATCGACCTCGCGCACAACAACACGATCAGGCGCGAGCCCATCATCACTTGGCTGAAGGGCGAGTACCGGCTCGGTCCGCGCCCCCGCGAGCGGGCGATGGTAGCTCTGTACCGATGGCTCATGGCGATCTCCAAGCGAGGCATTGTTCGTCGGCAGGAGCACAAGTGGAGCGGACGATCCACCTTCTACGCGGTCGACCCGGCGTACCTGCCGGCGGGCGGATGGTTCCCAGGCGTGAATCCGCCCGTCAGTCGGCGCCTGGAGCTAGAACGCTCCCTGGAGCGGCGAAGGCAGGAGCGTATCGCCGAGCTCGCAGCGAGGCCGCCCGTACCGCCGCCACTGCCCGTTCCCGAGCAGCTGCCGGAGTGGCACGCGCGCATCCGCGCCGCGCGTGAGGCTGGGCTCAAGCCGCGCTCAGAGTCGGGGCTCCGCAAGTGCGTCCTCTGTGGAATCGCACTGGACCCGATCTACATGGATCTCGGGTATCACCCGTACTGCTCGAGGACGCGGAGGTGACGAGGCCCCCTGCGTCGCATGCGGCACCCAGCGTGGGTCATCTCGGAGTTCACGGGGTTCGAGGCGTTTGGGATGCACTGTCGGGGCGCAGATACGCGTCTTCGAAAGGCGACTAGGCGTGGGGATTCTCGGTGAGACGATTCGCCGCGACCGGACATGATGAAGGTGAGGGACCAATTCACCAGAGGGAGATCCGTGCAGGCGCTTACCCCCGAATCGACGGGCGAGTCGGTCTCCGACGACCGCCCGGAGGTCGAGCGTCTGCGCCGCGGGGATCGTGACGCTCTCGGCGAGCTCTACGGCCGTCACGCCGGAACCGTCTACTGGAACGCGTACGGCGTCCTGAAGTCTCGGCCCGACGCCGAGGAGATGACCGCCGACGCGTTCCTCACCCTCTGGACCCGTCGCCACGAGGTCGAGATCTACGGCATCTCGGCGCTGCCTTGGCTCGTGGTCACGGTCAAGAACCTCAGCCGCAACCGCCTGCGCTCCAACGAGCGCCGCAGCGCCGACCACCTGGACGACGTCGACCCGGCATCGGCCGGCCCGTCCGCCGAAGACCTCGCCGCACTCGATGAGGCGATGCGTCTCGTCCGCGAGGTCATCAGCCAGTTGCCCGCGGTCGACCAGGAGATCTTCCGTCTCTGCATGGTCGACGGGCTCACCTACAAGGAGGCCGCAGCCAAGCTCGGCCTCAAGCACGGCTCCGTGCGCAACCGTCTCTCTCGCATGCGCCTTCGCCTGCAGAGCGAACTGGGACCGAGGAGCTGAGGACACCATGATGAACGCAGCACCCACACTTCCCCCGGGCTCCGACGCCCGAATCACGGGGCTTCTCGATGCCCGGCTGACCAGCTACACGCGCAGGCAGAAGAAGCGCGGCCGCGTGGTCGCCGCTGCGGCCGGCGCCGCGGTCGTGCTCGCGGCAGGCAGCCTGGCCTGGGTCACGTTGGCGCCTCACACCCTCCAGACGCGCTCGGCGTATTGCTACAGCGCGGACAGCACGTCCTCTCGGTGGACGCAGGTTGGGTTGCCGGACGAGCAGACGGGTCCCGACGGGACGTCCCAACCACCTACGCCGGCCGACCGGAAAGCCAGCGCCGTGGACATGTGCGGTGCCGCCTGGCGCGCAGGCATCCTCGGCAGCAACACCACGGTGCCGCCGCTCGTCGTGTGCGTGCGCACCGACAACGTCCCGGCGGTCTTCCCCAAGGAGGACTCCGACAGCCGCAGCGACGCGAAGTTCTGCTCCGACCTCGACCTGGCACTGGAAAGGTGACCCCGATGGATGACTCGATCCGCCCAGAAGCCACCGAGCTTCCACCCACACTGTCCGTCGACGTGAGCTGGGCACTGGACCTGAAGAGCCCAGACACCGAAGCCCTGAGCGTCTAAGACGTAGGGGAGCACGGCCAGCGCCGCCGTCGGGGGAACGGGCGGCGCTGGCCGGTTCGACGCCGCTGACAGTGCCGAGTGCTCGCATACGTGGATTCGACAGCGCGCGAGCCGCTCTTCTTCCGATCGCTCGACGCTGGTGACGACCAGGACTGAGCCATGCATGGCTTCGGCTCTGTCGGACACGCTGGTCACAAGGTGTTGATCGCCCGAGAAGGACTTGCCAAGAGGCGGGCCGCTCTTTGGTTCAGTCCTTGCGGTTGATCGCCTTCTTCACGCGCTCGTACCAACCGGCCGTGCTGATGGCGTCCCCCACCGTCCCGTCGGCCATGTAGCCGACCGTCAGCCCCGCGAACTGCGTGTAGCAGTCATCGCACAGCACTCGCGTGGCCGTGTGATGACCTTCCCCCGTCAGTCGCTTCCGACACTGGTCGCATCGTCCGCTCATGCGCGCAGTGTTTCACCATTCACGGGATGAAACAACCGCCTCATGTGTCACGGCCGGATTTGGACGAAGGAGCCATTCGTGGCCACGGACTTCCTCGCCTTTTCGTGATCTCGTGAGAACCTCAGCCGCTGCTTCGGTCTCACCCAACCAGGTTTCGGGAGGCGCGCAGGCGCACCCCTCAATCGAGCCTCTCCCGCAGCGATGCAAGGCGAGCGTACGGTCACCCTCGGGAGGTGATCATGGCCGCGGCACCGCTCGTCGACGTCGACGGGCGACGTCTGCGCCTGACGAACCTCGATAAGGTGCTCTACCCGGTGACAGGCACCACCAAGGGCGACGTCATCCGGTACTACGCGGCCATCGCCCGGCGCTCCTTCCCCATCTCGCCGAGCGGCCCATCACGCGCAAGCGTTGGCCGGACGGCGTCGGTACGGCGACCGCGCCGGTCGAGTCCTTCTTCGAGAAGGACCTCGGCAACGGCGTGCCCGACTGGGTGCTGCGCCAGAGCATCCTTCACTCCGGCGGCGAGAAGCGCTACCCGGTCGTTACCGACCGCGCGACCCTTGTCTGGCTCGCCCAGAGCCTGCAGTGAGTTGAGCGATCGCACCTTCTACCCCGAAGCGTCGCACGTCACGGGAACCCTGTTTCCACCACCGCCGAAGCCCGCGCGGTAAGTGTCCAATTTGATGTCTCGGCGCTGAACCCGGCGCGAGAGGGCCTTGACGGTAGGCTTCGGCCTGTTCAGGCGAAGCCTGTCCTAGACGTGGCGCACTTGCAAACCAGCTCGCCCTCAGACCGACCACGATCGCCACGAGAACGACAAGGATGACAAGCCAGCCGACCAGTCCTCCCGGGTTGAAGATAAGTCGAAGTACCCACCAGATCCTCCGTCCGCTGCAGAAGCCTCGGCTTATCGGCGAAGTCTCAGAACCCTCGCTGAGCCATCGCTATCCCTTAAGGGCAGTCCGAACAGACTCGGGATCCAGATTGTTGCGGCGCACCCATTCATCAAAGGCTCCCGCCGATCGTATCGGCGGGTTCCCTGAGAATCTCAGGCCGACGGCAGCGAGTTTGGCGGCAATAAGACGAGTAAGACGCGTCCTGGTAGTGAACGCGAGCGGAGTCGCGTACGCCACGACGAGGACCAGCACCAGGGCAACCCAGTTGAGCCATGTCACATTTGATGCCGCTCCGACGGCAACAACGGCGAGCAGGGCGGCGAATCCGGCGACGAGCCCGCAGATAATCCAAGTCGACTTGACTAGGACCGAAGACCGGGTGAGTCGGGACCGGAGTGGATCGTCGGCATAGTCGGCCCAGGCTACTTCTTTCACTGACACTCCCATGGTCAACAGTCAACAGCCCACGGAACCCAGCCCACAATAGGCCCGGCTCCGACCCACGAAACGGCGAGGCACTGGTTGTGAGCGTGTGCCCAGCGCTTACTCCCGCGGCCATGAGCGGGGCCGAGTATCCCGGCGCCGCGGCTGCTTGAGCGACCAAGAGGACTGGGCTGCCGATCAACGCGGTCGCAGCCTTGTTGAAATTGATGGTTGCGCCGAACGGCCCACCCCATCCGTCCCAGGTGGCTGCCGGGAGTTGGTTTTGCGACTTGGGGCTCGACGCCGGCTTCGCCCGCGAGATGGCGGTGACGGTTTGATTGGCACCAGGCGAGAGGGACCAGGTGCGCGCTGGCGCCGCTGCCCGTCCCACCGATCCCATGATCGGGGTTGTTGTGCCGTAGTCGTTGAGGCGGAAACTCCAGTTACCGGTGAGATCGCTTCCATTAATGGGATCGTTCGGGTAGTTGTATGCGCTCGTATTTCCGCCCGCTACCGGGTCGGTCGACAAGAACCGTCCGAGCATTGCGACGAATTGTCGGGCACCCATTTCGATGGTGGCGATCGCCCCTTCGTGCTCGTAGAGCTTCTGGCTGGCCCCCTCCCACCCGTTGGTCGCCGACTGAGTTGTGTTCGCAAGTACGGCGGCGTCGGCGGCCGTCGTTCCAATTAGGCGCGTCGTGGGATCGATTGGGTTGCCGAATGGATCGTACTGGGCAACGGTCCCGCTGCGCGTGCCGGTGCCGCCGGTCTTCACGATCAAGTCGCCGTGAAGGTTTGGGTACGGAGACGCAGCAGGAAGGCGGTGCTAACCGTAGGTCGATGACGAGACCCCAGTTGAGCGGAAGCACCGGCCACTTGCTCGCAGCCGACGAAGTGGAGACAGACAGACCTAACGTCCGACGCAACAATCGTTTTGAGAATGATTTCCCTAATGATTCGCTGAGTCGCGCTCGACGCGGAAGCACGTCGGATGAGTCTCAATGCCGAGGCAAACCATGTGGGTTCCTACCTGATCGTCGTCCACCCGGACTTCTGCGACGCTGCCCTCCTCTCAAACGGCATCTCCCCTATCCAAACCTTGATACTGGCAAGGCATCGACGGAAGGCACCCGAGAACGCCACCGACGTGGCGTTGGAGGGCAAGGAGCGAAGCGACGCAGTAAGGGCCCAAGGAGCGCCAGCGACGAGGGTGAGGGAAGCCCGTCGACCGAGCGCAGCGAGAGCCGAAAGGGGTGACCGAAGAGGTGTCGGCTATGCCGACCACCGAGCAAGTTTCGACCGAGCGAAGCGACGTTGAAACGCAGCGAGGTGCCACCTCCCCTTATGCCCTTTTCCTTTCTCCCTCGCATCGGGAGCTTCAGCGAGCGATCGAGGTCACGTTTTGCTGTTTCATCAGGGGAAACGGATGGATCAACACCTTCTTGATCAACACCGCATCCGAAGGATCATTGACGGTGGTGTGGATCAAGGGCCATCCGTTTGCCCTGGAAAGTCGGGGTTTGGCTTGATCCACGGTTTGGAACGAAGTGGCACCGTGGATCAAGACGTCGAGCGAAGCGAGGTCGGGCGTTGAGGAGCCTGCGGATCAACGACCGTTTCAACCCCGACGCGGCCGTGGGCACACGGGCGCCTCTACCTCGAAACGGCGCAGGTCGCGGCGTAGCTGCGACCTCTGGGTGTAGCGCTCTGACACCGTTCCGATGGGCGCGACAACGGAGCGCGCAGCGGGCTTCGCGACAGCCGCGACAGCGGCGACTGGGATGCTCTTCTTTCGCCTCATCGGCCACGACTGTGGAGTGGCCAGGACCGTCACGAGAGTCGCCTCGAGAGACGCCACAGCAAACGCCACGAAGGCGTAGCAGACGTCAGGCGCGCGCGGAGCGCCGTTGCCTCATGCGCCTCGTAATGGGGGCTCGTCACGAGATCCGCCACAGGATCAGCACGACCCTCGTCCCAGCTCCGCCCCGGTGGCGCCGTCGGCCTCACGGGGCCCACCATCACCGGCGACGACTTGAGTCATGAAAGCAGAACTCGTCGCCCTTGCATCCTCAGCGCGAGTTCTGTTTCGGGGGTCAAGTCGACGACCCTTGAGCGATCGGTACGGCGCCGCAGGCGACGGCCTGATGGTCACGCGGACCATGCCGACGGGGCGAAGCCCCCGAGGACGGCTGTTGCCCGATCAGCACAGCTCCGCCGGCTGCTGCCTCGAGCACGATGCAGCGCAGCTGCAGCCAGCCCTTCAGTGCTCCACTCCGCCGGACGATGCAGGAGAGACCCACGTCCCGCCGGAGATCCCATCGAAGGGGGCGGGGAGCGGCCCGTCAGTCAGGCGAGCAGTTGCCTGAAGGACCGAAGTGCCCTTGCGAAACGAACCAGGTCCAGGTGACGCAGCTGGGGCGGAGGAGGAGGGCGCAGTGAGGCACGAACGCAGCCCCCGACGGAGCCCGCTGGGGCACCTGGGATCTGATTCGTATTGAGGTCCAGGTCGCTGATCATCGCTCCACGCTCCCGCCCATCGCAGCCTCTTGGGAGCGCCATCCGGTGCGTTCAGCACCGGGAATCTGTGCCCGTTTCGCGGACGCGTCGCGTCCACTCGCTGCCCCCTTGTGACCAGTCAGCGGCCTCCCGCTGACCGCGAGACGGTCACTACTGCCTATCCGAGGCTCCGTCCGAGGATTTCGAACGCGTTCAGCGCGCTGCGACCGTGCTGTGGCCTGTTCATGGTCATTCTGTGGCCTATCGCCGGTCACACGTGCCGTATCGGCGGTGTTCAGCCTGTCGTCGCGCCCCTCCGTGGGCGAGACGCGACCGCTGCGTGACCGTTGGGTGGTCACGTCGCGGCCGATTGGTTCTCGGCGGCATCGCGCGGAGCACGGGCGCCTACGAGAGAGCCGCGACGTCATCCGAGCGACCGACGAAGTGAGCGCGGTCCGATCGATACGTTGGGCCCATGACCGAGAGGATTGCGCCGCTGCGCTATCGCCGACCGGTCGCCACCGTGGTGATGCTCCTTGCACTCCACGGCGTGATCGTGTTCGCGCTGGTCATGCTCGCGGTCTCCGTCGCACTCAGCATCGGCGGTCCCACGATCGGTCACGACGAGCTGTACCGGATGGGTCCCGCGCTGCAGCTGTCGGTCGCCGGCGCGGTCGCGCCGTTCATTCTGGCGACGGCACTGACCTTGCCGATCGGGCTCGCAGCACCCAGCCGCCTCTGGCTCGTGCCAACCGTCGCGACCTGCGCAAGTGTCGTGTTCTGCGTCATCGCGATGCTCCTCTTTCATGCACCTGCTCCGATCCCAGGAGGATGAACGGCCGTCGATACGCTGAGCCCATGGTCGTTGCCTGAGTTCGCGCGTAGTCTCGCGGCGTGACTGACCCGTCTTCCAGAAAGCCAAAGCTCTGGCTCACTTTCGGGTGGCTCGTCGCGGCCTTCAGCGTCGCAGCCATTGCGGTCGGGACCTGGGCCGTCGCACAGGGCTCACCAGTGGGCTGGATCAATATCATCCTGGGGCTCATCTTCATCCCGCAGAGCGTCCTTTACTTCCGCCTGTACCGACGTCTTCGCAAGAGCGACCGGCCACACGAGAAGTAGCCGATCCGGCTTAGCCGCCTTGTCGCTTAGGAGTTTGGCGAGTCAAGCTGCTGGTTAGACCGCCGCTTCCGCCACACCCCCTCGCGCATCAGAGATCCGCGGAGTGCTTGCGTCGTCGTTTGCGCTCGAAGCGTGACTCTACGACGAACCCTGCGGCGATGAGCAGAATCACGATTGCCCAAAGCAGCCAGAGGCCAGCGTCATGCGGGGCCCGTATTGCAGCCACGAGGAAGATGCCTTGGACTGCCAACGCAACCAGCGCGGCGACGTAGACGAGCAATCCGCGGCGAGTTCTTCGTCGTCCTTCGGGTGTTCCTGGATCGACAGTCATGGCATGACCCTAGTCAGAAGATTCCGCCTATGCCTCCTGTGAGCGCCCCGTCGATAGATCGATCGCTGATCTCGCTCGGGCTGTCACCTTCGAGGCTCGCAGTCACCCCAGAGCCGATTGCGCCCCCAATCGCGCCATAAAGTATGCCGATTGGAAGGGCCGCGGCCCCACCGGTGGCGGCGATCAGGCCGAAGCCAACAAGATCGAACGCTGCTTCCGTCGCTGCACCGATCAGCATGGAGCTAGCGTCATCGAGCAGGCCACCCGGGTCATTGTTGTTGACCGGGTCGCCGCCGGCGAACGCGTATCGGTTGGCGTTGGCGGGGTCGAGGGGCGCGTCGAGCGTGTCCTGTTGCGTCCATGCGCCGGTGGTGGGGTTGTACCAGCGGAGTCCGAACTTCACCAGGCCGGTGGCTCGGTCCTGGATACCGCTCTTGAAAAGGTAGGGGTTCTGCGAGGTTCCGTTGCCTGTTCCGCCGCCGGTGAGCCTGGGCACGCCATAGGGGTCGTAACTGTAGCTGAACGCGTTGGTTGAGAAGTCGGTAAGGAGACCGACGGGGCTCCCGAGCCCGTCCATGACGTAGAGGCAGTCCTGGTCGGCGCTGGTAGTGAGCATGATCGGTTGCCCGGTCTTCGGGTCGCTGTACATGTAGGCCTGGTTGGTGTTGACGTTGTACTGGGCGATCTCGGGCAGCCCGTTGCTGTCGGTGCGGCCGTAGGCGAGCTTGTAGGTTCTGCCGGAGAATGTCTCGGAGAGAACCTGGGTTTGGCTGGCACCGGCGTAGGTGTAGGTCGAGGTGACACCGCTGGTGACGGCTTGGGTCATCTGCTCGGCACCGTTGTAGGTGTACGTCGCGCCAGGAGCGGCCGTGAGATTGCCTGCCCCGTCGTAGCTGTAGCCGGTGCTGGTGATCTGGTTGGCAGCGTTGTAGGTGAGGGTCTGGCTGGCGGGATTGGCGCCGGTGACAGTGGCACTGGTGCGGTTGCCGCGGGCGTCGTAGGCGTAGATGTAGGTGTTGGCGCTGCTGCCGCCGGATTGGGTGACGCTGGTCAGCCTTCCGGTGGCGGGGTCGTAGCCGTAAACACTCGTCAGTCCCCCGGTGAGGTTGTCTTTGGACCACTGCAGCTGCGAGTGATCCGTCGCCTTCGCGGTGGAGCAAGTCGGGGCTGCGGATCCGGCGTTGTAGCAGTAGCTGGTGTCGAAGACGACCTGCGGTGTGGTGGGCGGGTACGTCTGGGTTGTGGCGATGACCTCGCTGACGCGGCCGGATGTGGCGTCGTACTTCACCTGCACGTGGCCGGAGTATCCCGACGTTCCCGGATCCCATTGGAGGTAAGTGTCGGTGCGGCGGCCATGGTCGTCCGTGACAAAGTGCAGGTTCGCTGGCGCCGACGGATCGCTGGTGTGCGGGTAGTGGGCGTCGGTGAGCACGTTGGAGGCGTCGTAGACGTTGGTGGTGGTGCCAAGCGAATCGCTGGTGCTGACCAGATTGGACGCCTTGTCGTAGCCATAGGACTCGGTGCCCCCGAACGCTGTATTGACTGTGGAGATCAGCCGCTCGAGCTGGTCGTACGTGTTGGTGGTCGTGCCGTTGGCGTCGACCGAAGTCTTGAGCTTGCCCGCGGTGTCGTAGGTGTTGACCACCGAATGCGTTCCGTCAGAGAACGTCGTGGAAGTGAGTCGGTCGTCATTGTCGTAGCCGTAGGTGGTGGTGTTGCCGCGGCCGTCGGTTTCGGTCTTGACCCGACCGAAGTCGTCATAGGTCAGGTTCCGCACCGTGAGCGATGTCCCTGTGACCGGCGTGATCTTCGTCAGCTGGTGGCTGGTGTACGTGTACAGCGTCGAGCTGCTGTTTCCCGGCGCCGTAGCCGAAGAGACCGTCCCGTCGCTGTTGTGCGCCAACGTGGCCGTCGTCATCGTAGCCCCGGAGCCCTGCGAGCTGGTTTGCGGGTTGCCCGGGCCGTCATAGCTCAGGGTGGTCGTGCGCCCGGCGTCATCCGTGGTCGTCGACGGCAGGTACTGCGTGGCCGGACTGGTGTTCCCGTAGGCGGCCTGCCCTGCTGCCCCGCCAGGCGAGGTGGTGGTGGTGAGGGATTGCTGGTTGTTCGCGTTGTAGGCGAACGCGGTCGAGTTGGCGCCGGTGCCGCTGCCGGTCGACGACGTTGTCACATCGTAGTTAGGAGTGTTGTAGGCGGCGTCCCTCTCTCTGTTCGCCTCGTCGATAGCCCTGGTGACGCGCTGGGTGGCATCGATCGTGTAGGTGATGTGTGGGACAGCTGAGACACCGCTGCTGGTCGACGTGTTCGGCTGGGCAACCAGGGTCTGCGTCGCCGACGTGTATGCAAATCGGGTCGTAGAGGTGCCCGGCGAGCCCGAGGTGGTGTTGAGCTGGTCGACTTCGGAGAGCTTGCCGTTGCTGTCATAGGAGAAGTTCGTCACCGCGCCGGTGGGCGAGGTGATCTTGTTCAGCTTGCCAGAGGCGTAGCCGAAGGTGGTGGTCTTGCCGTTCGCGTCCACGAACGTGGTCAGGTTCGAACTGGAGTCCTTGATGTACTGAACTGTGCGCGTGGACGATCCATTGGACTGGGTGATCCCGAAGGTCAGCAGCGACGAGTTGTAGGACAGCGACGCCGTCGGTGCCGACCCCGCCCCAGCAGGCGAGATGACCGCCAACGGCGACGACGTGTACGGAGCGCCGGAATAGTTGCACGACGGACTCACCACGTAGCAGATCGAGGTCGCCGACGCGTTGCGATCTGCGACCGACAGGGCGTTGCCGTTCAGGTCGAATGTGACCACGTGGCGGGTATCCCGCTGCGTCAGCGTGTAGTTGCTGGCGCTCTTGACCAGGTCAGCCTTCAACCCGGCCGGGGACGTGAATGCCGTCGTCGACCCGGTCACCGGAGTGAACAACCAGGTGCCGCCGTCGCCGGCGGTGTAGACCACACCGCCGCTGACTGAGCTCAAGGATCCGGCGCCGCCGAACCCGTAGGCCCAGCCGTTGGCATAGATGGTGGATGTCGACCCGGTGTTCAACGCCATCGAGTTGTACGTCGCCCCGATGGGCACCGCCCCACTGATCCCTGGAAGATCCAGACCGTTCGTAGACACCAACAGGTTCCCGGTCCCTACGTCTACTGACGCGAACACCCGGTCCGTCACCGCGAAGTACCACCGGGTAGCGGTGGGGCGAGCGCCCGTTTGTCCGGTCGTCGCTGGACCAGACGGCATTGCCGCTTCGGCAGGTGAGACGGTGAGGAGTGTCAGCACGACCGCGGCTACTGCCCCAATCGGAAGAGCCTTGCGGAGAAGAGACGAGCGGACAGCGGATGAAGCTTTCATGCGAAGTGACCTCGAAAAAACGCGCAGAGAAACACCAACGGGAAGGGTGCGGATTGTCGCGGGATGACACACGTCACGAGGGCAATCGAGCGGGTACGCCGCCGTGTGAAGAAACTACGGCCGCGTAAACGACGAACTGGTGAAGCGTCGGAGGAAGTGAGAGCACCTCAGCCGTCGCCCAGCATGGACCTACTTGTCTACCCGACGGAAGCTGTCAGAGATAAATGACCCCCGAATTGGGGTCAAACCGGGCGGTTCGTTTGTTCCGCCCGATTTTGCGACATGGACATGCGACTCATCGAACGGACCTGCACCAAGGCTGCCCACCGGTGCTCATTCATCGGCCGCGGCCTCACGATCCTCATCGCGCGCCGTATTGAGCAAATCGCGGAGGGTTTCGAAGCCGTCGCGGTCGTACTCCTCGAACGACGCGCCCAGCGGAAGACGGAAGACGGAAGCGATTGGGGATGGCGGTCATGAGTTCCTCACGGTGTCGCGGTGGGGCATCCGCCGGATGCGATTGCCCTCTCGCCTCTAGATGGGCCGAGCCGCGCAGTCGCACAGATTTGGCTCGTCACTACCTAGAGGGCGGAAGCGCGCAGTGAGTCTCCCGTCACTACCCAGATGAGCGAGGCGCGCAGTGAGGACTTCTGCACTGCCGCAGTTACCACCCGCTACGCTTCGGTCGCAGGGGGAAGACATGAGAGAACAGATCCGACCGCGCCGCGTGCGCGCGCTTCTACTCGCCGCGGCCGCGGCAACGACGGTCCTGACGGCGCTCAGCGGTTGCACGCCGAGCACCGTTCCGGATCTCGAACGCACAGCAGAGCCCACCGATGCGCTGCCAGCCGGCGTCCAAGGCTTCAGCGGGTTCGATCCGGACACCACGCGGCACATCGCATCGCACCGTGGAATCGAGTTCTATCTGGCCAAGCAGACTGGTGATCTTGCGACCGGGCTCTGCCTCGTCGTCGTCAAGCCGGTCGAACCAGTGCAGTGGGCATCGTCGTGCAGTGCCGCCGAGTACTTCGGCCTCCAATGGGATGCCGGTGACGTCAACGCCGAGTTCTACCGTCACGGGGTCACCGACGACATCGTGAAGTCTGGGTGGTCGCAGATCTCGGAGAACGTGATCGTCGAAGACTGACCGGCGCCGGGTCTTGCGAGCCGAGCCGCCGGTGTGGTCGGGTGACCATCGTGAGCTTCTTCCCACCAGACCCGCCCGAAGACGAGACCGACAACGACGAGCTCGTTCCAGCGCCGTGGTGGAAACCATCGGACGACGAGGTCTCGGCGATCTTTCCGATCCGCGAGACGATCGCCATCCACGACACGGTGGCGCTCATTCTTACGATGGCCCGCGTGTACAGCAACGGCATCGAGTTCGTGATCGAGCGACGAGTCCGCCGGGGAAACGCGACCCGTCGCGAGTGGGCGGAGCTGCAGTCGGATATGCACGGCCACTTCGTGCGCTTCGACCCGGACCGCCTGCGCTACGGCGTCGTGCTGGGCGACGGACAGCGCTTGACCTCCGACCACGCTCCGGGCATGTACGGTGTGACGCCCGAGAAGCACAGCCTGAACCCGTCCGGCGGAGGCGGTCGCGGCAGCGAGGACAACTACCTCTTCGACGACGGTGTGTGGCTCTGGCCCCTGCCACCGGACGGACCGATCGAGATCGTGGTCCAATGGCCGGCGTTCGGCATCCCCGAGTCGCACGTCGTGCTCGACAGTGCGCCGCTCAGGGAGTTGGCTTCTCAGGCACGGCCGGTGTGGGAGGCGTAGTCAGCGGTGGATGGACGTCAACGCCAGCAGGTTCATCCCGCCACACGCGCGCGAGTCGACCCTGCCGATGCGCGCCTCGTGCCGTTCGCGGTAGCGGCAGAGCGCCAGATGCTGGGCTACCTGCTGGAGCACTCGGGCGCTACCAGGCAAGCCGTCCACTATCGTGCGCTACGCCGTAGATAGAGGTTGGAAGCTCCCGCGATGAGGCCCACCGCGGCGGCGACAAGGGCGCACAGCCACACGGGCCACCCGAACGAGACATAGAGGGCGAACAGCCCGACGCCTACAACTACGAATAGCAGGACGCTGGTGGTGATTCTTCTTCGGCGATCGCGCATCGTGCTGGCCAAACCGTGAACTCCTCGCTGTCAACCGAACAGTCGCCTCAAGAGCTCGGGCGTGTAGGTCTCCGGTCCGGCGTTGTTCCAGTTCGACGCCAGCCAGATCCCGTGACCGAAGTACTGGGATTCACCGATCGACCGGCCCGTGTGGGAGTCGTTCGTGACGCACCACCTGCCGTCGTAAGCCTGGCCGCAGCCCCAGTCGAGCTCGTTCATCCGCGAGAACGCTGCCAGCTGGGTGGCGACATCGACGTGACGGATCTGGGTCGTGAGGAACGTGTCGCTCGGCCCTGCAGCCGGCGCCCAGTCGCAGATCAGACCCGGACTCTGAGACAGAGACGCGGCAAGAACCGGATCGTAAGTCCCGTAACCGCTCGACTCCGCGCGGGTCACACCCGGGCCCGACTTCCACGCGGGATTGAGAACCAGCGACCCGTCGTCGGAGACGAACTTCTCCAGCCCGGCGTAGAGCGCATCGCAGCTGGTGGGCAGCCCGTCGACGAACGCGGGCGTTGCTGAAGGAGTCGGGGTTGAGGTTCCGGTCGTCGACCGGATGGGCTGCGTCGTGGCAGGAGAAGTGCAGCTCGTGAGCGCGATGGCGACGATGCACAGGAGCGGCAGCTTGGCGAGCCTCACACGTGCCATGGCAGCGCGAGCGCCGTTGATCGTCGTTGCACGGGTGGCGCGGGTGTGGTTGCTCATTCGTTCCCCGTGGACCAGGTGAGAGGTGCGACCGCGAGGACGGGCTCGGTGCACCCCGTCTCGCCTTCCGCCGCCTGACGCACCAGCACCGCGGCACGGAACTTCGGGACCACCCCCGCGTCGAAGTCGGCTGCAGACGCGAAGCGGAAGACCGACTTCGGTTCGGCGGGCGTGCCGCCTACGCTGGCCGTCTTCGCGTCCCCCGGAATGCAGTCCGCCAGTTGCTCGGGCTCGGCATCCACGAACACCAACCGCGCGTTCGGACCTCCGTTATGGAACGAGTTCAGCGTCACGGTGAGTGCGTCGTCAGCGCGCTCGATCGAGGCGTTCCCACCCACCCCATTGGACGGCGTGAACGTTCCGTAGGCGAGCGGCTGCGACACCGATTCTGTGCTTGCAGAGGTCCCGGTGGTCGCGTAAGCCGCCGTACTCGTCTCAGCCGGCTGCCCACTCGGGGCCGCCGTGCAGCCAGTTACGGCAAGTACCGCAACCACCACGATCAACGTAGCGCGCAATTCGCGAAAAGAACGCATTCCTGGGACCCCCATTACCCGGTATGTGTCCTGCGATCCTAGCGGCGAGGATCTCGCGACGGAGCCTATCCGCGCCGCTTACACCACGCCGTGGGTGACGCTGGCCCGCTAGCATCATCAGCAACCGCGACGAAGGGGGACGTTCGTGAACGAATCGAAGCTGCGACCGAAGGTCGTGCTGTGGTGGGGCATCGCGCTCACCGTGGCCGGCGTGGTGTTCACCTTGCTGCTTCCGCAGCTCGCTTACACCGCCGCCCAGCAACCGAGCGCTGCAACGGGCGTCGACCAGGCCCTTATCGCGCTCCTCGACCTGGTCGTCCGGGTCATCGGGCAGGTGTTGGCGCCTCTGGGTGTCGTGCTGATCGGCGCGGCCATCGTGATGACCTATGTCGGCCGGCTCATTGGGACGCAGGCACGCGCCGCCGCGGACGACTCGTCGATACTCTGAGCGTCATGACCACCACGCCGAACGAGCTCGCCGACGAGCTGGACGTGTCCGCGAAGGCCATCCGTGCGTTCCTGCGCGAGGAGTACCTGGAGCACGAGCACGGCGCGCGGTGGGAATTGGACGACGACCAGTCGTCCGTCGTGCGCGCACGGTTCTCGGATTGAGCACGTGACGCAGATTCGACGCTGGGCAGCCGCGACTATCGGCCTACTGGCTGTGGCGTTCCTCGCCGGTTGCGCTCCCTTGATCGCGGTGTGTGCCATGCCCGCCATCCGGCCGCCCCACGTCACCATAGACGCCTCGATCTGGCTTCGTCTGCACCCCGGGGGCACGGTTCACGCCTGCTACGCCGGCGCGTGCGACCGCGAGGACGGAACCAGCCCCTCGTTCGAAGTCGTGGCTCTGGGCAAGGAGGATCCCGCGAAGAAGCGCGACCTCGTGGTCACGCTGAAGGACCAGTCGGGCACGGCGACCGAGACTACGTCGTTCGCACTCAAGCTCGTACCGGGACAGACAGGCGGCCCGTGTCCGATGCCCGATCAATGGAGCCGCCAGGTCCTGATCGGAAAAGACGGTCAGATACAGGTGGGCGGCGCGGATGACGGGCGCATCATCGTCCCCACTCCGCCGGACACGAGCGGGCCGTAGCGGGCGAGCGGCTGCACATCACCGAGCGATGCGTCGTGTTGGGAGCGAAGCGCTAGACGGGGCATCGCGGCGCAGCCTTTGGGATCAGCGCAGCGGCCCCGTCCGCCGGCGACCACGACCCGCCGCGGCCCGCTACGGTCGCGCCCGACAGGTACGACACGGACTGATCGACAACCATGCTGCGATCGATGGGTGACCTCAATCGAGGCGTCGGAGATCACGGAGTCTCGTGCCCGGAACTGGGGCTGAATCGGCAGCGGTGTCCGCGGGTACCTTCGTCGGAGGCAAGCAGGGAGGGGCGCGATGGCGAGCGACACGGATTCGACGGAGAAGACGATGCGCCTGCGATACGCGGGCAGATGCTCCGACTGCCATCGAGATCTCGCAGCGGGAACCGTCGCAGTCTACGACCGGGCTACGCGCACCGTCCACTGCGTCACGTGCACGGGGACGGACAGCACGCCTCCCGAGCAGATCGTGAGCGGACCCGCCGGCGAGTCCGCCGCGAAGAAGTTCCAGCAGCTCCACGACGCTCGGGAGAAGCGGATCCGAGATGCACACCCCAAACTGGGCGGTCTCATTCTGGCGTTGACCGATGACCCGCAGTCGACGAAGGCCTGGGCGACCGGGTCACGTGGCGAACAGCAACTCGGTCGGTGGTTGGACGACGCCGCGACCGAGCACGTTCATCCCCTGCACGACCGTCGCATTCCGGGCACCCGAGCAAACATCGACCACCTCGTGATCACGCCGCAGGGCGTCTTCGTAATCGACGCGAAGAAGTATCAGGGGCGCGTGGAACATCGCGTTGACGGAGGTTTCCTCAGCCCGCGCATCGACAAACTCATCGTCGGCCGCCGCGACTGCACCAAGCTCGTGCCCGGTGTCGTGAAGCAGGTCGAGCGCGTTCGGGTCGCGCTCGACGCTGCTGGTCTCACTGACGTGCCAGCGTACGGGATGCTGTGCTTTGTGGACGCTGAATGGGGCTTGTTCAGCCGTCCCTTCACCATCGGCGCGGTCACTGTGCTGTGGCCGCGGCGTGCCGCCGACTACGTGGCCCGCTCTGGCGCGCTCACGGCCGAGACGACGCAGCGCACTCTGCGAGTCCTGGCGAAGGCGTTCCCGGCGTACGGCTGAGAACCAGACCTGACCACGAGCGTCGGGGACCGACCTCACCCGACCGAGAGCCGCGATCGAGGTCGCCCGCGGAAATTGTCTAGGGCGTCGCGCTCCCGCTCACGCTCGCGACGACCGTGACTGTCCAGTTTCGGCGATCCTGGTTCCAGTACATCTGCCAGGCGCAGGTTCCGGGTTTGGTGGGCTGATCTGTCAACGCGCCGAGGAGGGTGACGCGGACAGCTTGCGGCCCGTTGTCTGACTCGAACTGGACGGAGCGGGACTGGGGGTTGATCGGGCGGCAAGCGTCGATGATCGCCGCGGCCGCCTCATTCGACGACCCGGGGGCCACATCGACGAATGCCTTCGAGTCTCCGGAGTCGATCGCCGTGAGCAGTTGCTCGACGACTGTCTTTGCGCTGTCCGTCGGCGGCGCCCCTCCAGTGTCCTGGACGGTGGAAGAGCACCCCGCCAAAGCCGTGGCCAGCGCCGCGGCGGCGACGAACAACAGGCGGCAAGCTTTGGCGGGGTGCTGGGCTTTCATGGTCAGATACTGGTCCGAAGGTGCATGTCCGCGACGTAGGCGTTCGGGTTACCCACCAACATTGCAGCGTATGTCTGGTTGTAGTGATTGTTGCTGTGCTGCGTGAAGTACGGGTTTCCCGACGAGTCTACGTACGTGACGATAGTGGTGTGATCGTACTTCTTTGGTCGTATCACCGCTCCAAATCCAGAAGGCGATGTCGCTGGCCTTCCAATACGGGGGTGAACACGTCAGCGTAGAAGCGCGAAGTGTAGTGGCCCCCCGAAATCGGAGAGCATCTGGGCGTTGATCCACGGCCAGCTCTGATTCTGCGGGGCCACCCCGCCGCCGCTGTTGTACCACCACTGGTCGGGCTGTTGATAGTTACCCGTCTGGTTCATCGTCCAGCCGCCGGCGAAGAGCGCCTGCGAAGCGAAGTTGGTACAGTCGTCACCCGATTGCGCGACGTATGCCGGGTTGTACTGCTGCCAGTAGGTGGACGCATACTGCACCACTCCGCTCAGATTGACAGTGGTCGCTGCCGAACTCATCGCAGCCGGCACCTGCGATGCAGATAGAACCATCGAGTCAGGGACCTTTGCCTTGTCGCGAGGCACTCCGTGTCTGATCGCCTGGTCCATCCGCTTCGACTTCACCGGGTCGGCCCACGCTGACATCGTGGAGCTGTCACGCGCAAAGATCGTTGAGCCAAACCCCGAATGAGCACGTCTCCTCGCCGCGGTTCCTCCATAAGGTTCGCCCGGCGCTGGAAGTCGTCTGCGCCATGCCATGGTTGCGAATGACGCTATGGCGATCCCAGGGGGCTAGACCCGAAGAGTCTTGACAGAGCCTCCGCCAGGCAATGAGGGGAACTGTACCTCTCAGCAGTAGGAGGTGTCGCCGTTCAGCTGACGTGACGTCAAACACAGGGGTAGCTCAGAAACCATTTGGTCGTCGAGGTAGAACAGAACGTGCTTGAAGGATATGCCGCCACCGACGAGGAAGCCGAAGGTCCCAGTTGCCGAGACGCCTGGGTTCATTGTGAAATCGTAGGATCCCCGATCGTCGAACTCGGGGACATCTGCGGAGTCGTTGATGGAGCCGTCCGCTGCAATTAACTTGGCTGTCAGCGTGCCCGAGACCGGTGCGCTTCCAGGGTTCGAGACGTTCACGAATACTTCGCAGGACCAGCTGCCGCTGTCGTAACAATCCGAGTTGGTCGTTGTGATGTAAAGAGCCGGAGTCTGACTGGCAGGGGTTCCATCGGATGAATCGGAAGTGGCTGCAGCTGTCGAAGTTCCGTCCCCGGCGTGGGCAGAACCAGATGCTGAACAACCCGCTAAGCCGGCTGTCAGTAGCAATGCCACAAGTAGTGATGCCAGGTGTCTCTGACGACCCAATGCCGCTCCGCTCTCTTTACAACCCTTCGATAGTTTGGCCTAAGCGACCAGGGCCAGCATTCCCCTCTTTGAGGGGTTGAGTAATTATCGTGGCCTGTAGCCCAACATCCGGTAGACGACGGCCCGCGGTCAGCCGCTGATGCCAAAGGCGCGCATCCGCGCGTGATGGTACTGCGCGCTCGAGTAGGCGAAGCCGCGCGCCGCAGCGACGGCGACAATCTGGGGGTACGCGCCGATGAGGCCATCCCATCGAGGATCAGCGCTGGTAGCCAGGGTGTTCATCTGGTGCGCCTCGAGCAGCGCGTTCCCGCGCTGCGTGTTGCAGAAGGCGTGGATCGTGCGCAGGTTCGCGGGCTCGCTGCTGCCGCCGCTGCTGCTCGGCACCACGTGGTCCGCCTCGGCGGCGAGGGCCCAGTAGACCGGGTGGATCTCGCCGCGCTTGTAGTGCTGCTGATACGGCAGTTCCTCTGGGAGCACGTCGCTGAGAGCGACGAGCACGCCGCGCGGCACAGCGCGGCCGCCGCAGGCTCCGCAGCGAAAGCCCTCTCGGACGAGAGTCTGCGCTCGGTCGCGCTCCTTGATCGGGACCCGCTTGTGCACGCCGTCCGGCTGCTGCGCGCCGGCGAGGCTGACCTTGCCGAGCCAGCGCTCACCCGCGATCGGCGAGACGCGCAGGCGCGCCAGGGCAAGGTCGTCGTCGACGAGTGCGGCGGCGACAACTGCCAGTACATCTGCGTAGCGGTCGACGGCTGCGCCGTCCAGGGTGAGTACGTCGGGCACAGTGTTAGAGCGTATATGGAGACCTCGCGCGCGCTCGCTTAGTGCCCAGCGAGCACGGCTGCTTTCGCGTCGGCGAACTCTTGGTCGCTCAGCACTCCCTGCTGATGGAGCTGGGCGAGGGAGCTGAGCTGCTCGGCGATCCCCCGAGACGGCGCGGCAGCCGCGGGTGCAGGCGCTTCGAGCGCCCCTACAACGGCTGCGGCCGCGGTCTTCGCCGCCGTATTGAACAGCGCCGCGAAGCGAGTGGCGTCGCTGTACTGGTCAGGCTTGGCCGGAACGGCCCATGCCGCGAGCGGACCGTCGATCAGGAGGAACACCTGCCGGCTGTCGACCTTCTTCTGCATAAGCCCCCCGCCGACAGCTCCAAGCGCACCGAACAGCACGCCGCCCATAGCGACTCGGGAGAGGGTCGGGCGTCGATCGAGCTCGCCCGCCGTGTCGACCACGGCGTTCGAGCCGGCGATCGGCTGCGTGACGCCCTGGTACGTGACGCTCTCACCATCGAACGACAGCCCCGGGAAGAGCGCCGCGATCCGCTGGTCGTCCATCGCCGCCTGGAGCGCGCGGAACTCAGCGAGTGCGCCCTTGATCGTCGCGCCCTCGACGCCCTCCTTGTTCGTGAGGCCGCGACCGGCTGTCTTGTCGCCTGCGTGCGGCGTCCGCTCCACGATCAGGGCGAAGGCATCGGCGGCCGCGCGCGCAGTCTTCCCGGTCATGAAGCGGAAGATCGACTTGCCGTTCTTGGTGACGATCTCGATGTGCCCGTTCGTCGCGAGGTTGGCGGCCCTGAATGAGCGGTCGGTGATCTCCTCGAAGTGGATTCGTCGCTCCGACGCGCCCAGCGCGCCCTGTGAAACTCGACCTGTCGCCTGGATCGTGACGCCCTCGTCGTCCACGATGAGCGCGTAACCGTAGACACCTTTGAACTCGGGCATCCAAACTCCTCTGTGAGTGCCGGTCGTGACAATCCAGACGGTAACAGGTATCTCGGCCTGGACGCTCTCGCTCCCGAATTGGGGTACCCACGATGAAAGGCCTGTGCCGGGCCACGCCAATAAGCTGCTCGGACCGCACTCATAATCAGGGGGAATCCGGCCGTGAGTTCACACCCAGGGTGGTTCACCCATCCGTCCAACACGAACCTGCAGATCTATTGGAACGGACAGCAATGGTCGGGCTCGCGACTCAAGTCGCAGGCGAAGCCTCATGACCCAATCTACCCCGAGGGTGCTCAGCTTCCCGCTGCCCCTCCTGGATGGAACGCGATGCCGAAGCCGGCGAAGAGGCCGATGGGCTGCTTCGGCTTCATCCTCATCACTGCCGGCGTCGTGGTGGCCATTGTGATCGCGCTCAACGTGTACGGGTCGTTTCGCAACGCGAACCCGACCGACGAGGACAAGCAGGCAGAGTCGCAGGTGGCGTGCGAGAACGTCGTGAAGAACAACCTCAAGTCGCCGAGCACGGCGAGCTTCTCAAACGAGGGTGCGACGGGGACGAATGGTCAGTACACGGTCACAGGTGACGTCGACTCGCAGAACAGCTTCGGGGCGATGGTGCGCAACCACTTCACCTGCGAGTCCGACGGCGAGACAGTACACCTGACGTCGCTCGGCTGATCGGACCGGCTAAGGACCTGGAGGATCGGATGTGGGAACGAAGGATCGCAGCCGTGATTGTCGTGTTCTTCTTCGTCTGACGCCTACGGGCAGACCAACGATAGAAGAAGCCCCGACGAGCACGAGGCTGGCCGGGGCGTTTCGGGGGTGAAGGACTGCTCGGGGAGGATCAGCTCTTCTGGAGCTTGATCGTCGTGGTCGTGCCGAGGGCACTGGCCGAGTAGCTGATGGTGTCGTCCTGGAAGGTGAACTGCTTCGTGTCGTCCTGCGACGCGAGCATGGCCGACTCCGTCGCGGCCTGATCGCGCGTAGACGTCCACGTGTACGGCGTCGCGGCATCGGTCGGCGCCGCGAAGCTGCCGACCCAGTAGATCGACTTCGTGTCGCCGTTATCGCCGACCCAGTTGATGGTGATGACGTCGCCGGAGATCTCCGCCTCCTGGTAGGAGTTGGCCGCCGCGGAGTTCGTCTGCTTCCAGATGCCGCTGAGGTCGGCCGGCTTGGCGGCCTCCTTCGTCGGCTTGGCGGCCGCGCTGCTCTTGGACTCCGATGAGGAGGCCGGCGCTGTGGTTGGGGAGGTGCTGCACCCGGTGAGGGCGATTGCCGCGGAGATGGTGACTGCAAGTGCGAAAGGTGTGAGTTTCTTCATGATCGCCTCTCATGGTGGCAGCCAGGTGAATGCTCGTCTGCACCCCAGTCCTGGGGCGGTGTGGTGCGAGCGTGAAAACGAAGGCTCCGCCGCCCAAGAAAGTGCAGACGTTCCGGTAGGCGAATGATCCGTGGCTGTCACTAAGCGGCCGCCTGGTGGCGCATTCCCATGCACTCGCCGTGGGTGGTAACCAATCTCCGGTAGCCCGAGACGCGGCGCCTGGTGTACCCCTCGGAAAGTGAAGGCAGGAACGGACAAGCGCCGTCTTCCGCCGCCAGATCGCCAAGAGCTCTGCGTTCGTAGACCCATTCGCCCGATTCACGAACTAGGGCTGCCATCTGCTTGCCGAAGAGTCCCTCCTGCAGCCGGCTGCGGTGGCATCCCTCCCTCTTCTCTGCCTTCCGCCATGTCTCGTAGCGGTCATAAACGAGCGAGAACGGGACGAACGGCCATCCGAATAGCGCAGAGACCATCGTCCAGAACTCACGGACGTCGTCGTGGACCGGGTAGCCATCCACAGACAGCGAGGTCGCCGTGGCCGTCCCGATAACCTCGCCGCTCCCCTGCGCCGCGCCGTGAACCCCCTCCAGCTCGACCGAAGACGCGGGCGGGGCTGGGTTGATGTCTTTGGCTCTCCCCTGCGACACGACGTCGCCTTCTCCTATTTCATCTAAGGCGATGGATTCGCCGGTCACCCGGTACCGAAACCCGACAGCAGGATAGGGACCGTCATTGAGCACCTCGAGCGAGCGGTAAGTCCGCAAGTCCAGACCCGCTGCGACGATGATGATCCGGACGCTTCTTTTCTCCCCTGCTGGCAGAGGATGTCCGAAACGTTGCTCGAAGGCCGCCAACAGATCCAGACGCACGTGACGGCGAGCAGCGACAGCGTTGAGCTGGTCGAGAGTTGCAGCCCTGGCCCAGTGCACGTAGTCGAGAACCTGGGCGATGACCCTGTCACTCGGGACCTTCCGCTTCACCTCGATGACATAGAGGCCTCCTGCCGCGTCGATGCCAAGCAGGTCGATCCGGCGCATGAGTCCGGCCTTGACTTGCCATCCGAAGATGAGCAGCCCCAATAGCTCGGGGTGCTCGACCAGATGACGCTCGAGATCCCGCTCCCACCTGACAAGCGGCATACCGGCCCAGCTCTTCACATCCACTCCCAGGACTCGATAATTTGTTGCACGTCTTTGATCGCTCCGCCACGGCGAAGCCACTCCGCCGGCGTCTGCTGGCCTTCGAGCACCAGGCCTTCCTGAGGGGTGGACATGAACGCAGTGAGACCAGACCAGTCCCAGCGTTGCGAAGCCGCCTGCAGAAGAGGTTGAAGGCCTGGCAGGAGTTTCTCGGGATCTGGGAGGCTTAGTTGCCACACGGGGAATCGCAGTCGTCCCCCGATTTCCGCGGCGCATAGTCGGCCCTCGGCGACGGCCCGTCTGACCTCTGCCTCGTCCCAGCGCAGGTAGGCGGCCATGTCTTCCAGCGAAATGGTCTGGTAGAAGTGCGAGAGAAATGCCTCGATGGCGCTTACTTTGAGCGAGCCACGATTCACTTCACGCCGCGCATGATCAAGTTCCTCGATAGTGAATTCCCCCATCTCCACGAGTACCCGCTGTTGCTCCGGGCTCATTCCGTTCTTCTCGATGGGTTTCATGGCCGCGATGGTCTCCGCCAGGCAGTCGAGGATCCAGGTCGTATCGCCACCTAGCCGTCTAATGGCCGCGTGGAGGCGCGCCAACGCAGCAGATTCGGCTGCCAAATCATCCACCCTCGGGCCTGATTCTTCTTCGTCCATGTGAGCAACGCTAGAGATGCCATACGGCAGATCCGCGCAAGCTAGAGAGACCGACCGGCTCATATCGAATTGACATTGTGCATATTGCTCGTAAATGAGAAGACGCTCCGACGTGCGCGAACAAGATTTGGCAACAGGCGACACGCCGGCGCGTCACAGTGGGGGTCAGGGCCTTCGCCCAGGCGCGGGCTACCCGGGCAAGAGGTCGACCGGATGATCTGGCGCTGGTGGCGCGCGGAGTTCGAGCGGATGACCACTCCCCCCGTGGAACCGTCCGAAACGCCGACACGTCACGGACAGGTCGCTTCACGCCGTCGGCGATACCCGTCGATTCGGTGTGATCGAGTGGCCCATTCTTCCACGTCGACGCGATGATCCAAGAGCTCTGGCCGACCACCGTCGCGCCCGTGAGGACGTCGAGGCCGGGCTGCTCGATCCCGGAGCTAGGTGGACGCTTGGTGATTACCGCCAGGCGACGTGCCGTTAGCTGGCGCGGCTGAGCTCTCCCGAATTCGCTTCTGTTCCTCTCGGAACTTCTTGTCACCACGTCTTGCCGCCAGCGGCAAGAACACGACGAGAAGTGCACCGACTCCGAAAATCGAGAGGAAGAACCATCCCGACTCAACGAAGCCATTCGGTTCGGGATTCGAATCCTTGAGGTCGGCCCTGAATTGGTCGATCTGTGCCTGATAAAGGATCTTCCCGAAGTCGACGCTTCCCGGCTGCGATCCATCCACCGGCGGCGGAGTCGGCCAGGATGTCGGCGTGACGGCCGCTGTCGGTGTCTGGCTGAAGGAGGTGCTCGTGATGAACGGGAGGGGCATGCAGACCAGACCCACGCCCAGGGCGACAACCGCCGATCGAATCGCCCACGCTCTTCGTCCTGCGACCTTGTCCACTCGGTCCCCCACGTCATTCACACGGGCCCAAACGTTCTTCGAGACCGTCGCCTGACCACCCGGGGGCGAGGTGAAATACTTCGTGGCCGGCGTGAGGAACGCGAGGTAGAAGGTGGAGAGGACCACCGCGAGACCCAAGAACAGCGGAGTGAGGAGCCCTCTCAACGGAAACGACGAGCTCGTGGTGGAGAAGACGAACCCGAGCGCACCGGTGTACAGCGTGGCGATCGCTGCGGAGGCGGCTTGAACGGTCGTAGCACCTGTTCTGGAGCGATCGAGCCCGCCGAATGCGATGTCGTAGGCCCGTTCTTCCCACGCGGCCATGCTCGCCCAGTCAGCTTTCGACTCCTCGCTGTCGTCAGGCGCTGGTGCCACGCCGGCGCCGGACTGGACCGGCTGTGGATTCGCCGGCGGCTTCTTCCGACTCCAGGTCATAGGTTCACACTTCGCCTGGACCCTCGAGGTGCACGATATCTATCGTCGGCGACGGCTCGATCGGCTCAACGGCCACTTCACATACGGGTGGATTCGTTCCAGGCACAACCTGCCAGAGACCATCCGCACCACGCGTCACCTGTAGATCGATGACGTCGAAGCCGTCGATTCGATGGCCCGCGCTCGATGATGTTGCACCCTTCGGTGCGATGACGTGGACGACGCCGTCTGGGATCTCCACCCAGTCGGTGGCGGCGAGCTGTTGGCCGTCGAGATGACACTGGACCATGCTGCTCCTCTCCCCCGTCGGCGCGACCCCACCGCTGGCGGATTACGAGCGCAAGCTACCGCACCGCCGCCGCGGACGGCAACGGGCGTATGCGTGCAGCAGACTCCTCGTGGGCAGACCAGGGCGCATCGGACACGCCTGAGTATTCTGTGGCCATGACCGACGCCGACGTCTTCCCTACGGGCACCATCCAGGTTTTCATCGTGGAAGACGGGTTAATCCCCCTCCGCGAGCTCGAGTACGACGTCCGTTCGGCGGCTCGCCTTGTAGGCCTCGGAGTCTGGCTGGGGGCAACCCGTGATTTCGACGAGTCGGGATCGAACGACGCTTTCCTCGCTACCGAGGCGATCGACTTCATGCGCGTCGCAGCTGTCAACTACGGCAGCCCGCTCACGCTCGACCTGCAGTTGTGGGAGGAAGCCGTCGCGTTCGCGATCGCGGCGACGCCGACCATCACCGCACTAATGAAGGGCATCGGGAGAGTCCGTCGTGATTTCGCCCAGGCCAGCGAGGCGAACGCCCGCAGAGATCTGGCGAATGAACAAGCCGAGTCGTTGCGATCCAACCGAAGATCACGCGAACATCAGGATCAGCTTCGGGCGCTCCGTCAGGTAGCTGGAGAAGTCCGCGCAAATGTCCCACCGGAAACGTTCCAGCGAATCGACTACCTCTTGCGCGAGGCCACCTTGTATCCGGAGAAGATGCAGGACTCGATCGATGCCCTCTTCGCACTCGCGAACAAGACGGTCCGCATCCAGGCAGTCCCTGTTGGTCCCGACGATGATCTCTCGACTGAGACGGACGTGGCCTGAGCGTCGGCTCATCTCTCCTACGCCTCAGCCTGACGAGTCGTGCCCGGCGCCGGCCTCTTCGGTGTACCGCTGCCATGACCGGATCAGCTCGATGGGCGTCTGCTTCCCCGACAACACGACGCGCGCGATATCGTTCGCGTAGATGTTCCGCATTTCCTCTGCCGCGCGCTTCAGCGGCCCGTCTTGCTCCCCGATGGTGAGTTGAGTGTATGCGTGACCACCGTCAGTTCGCAGTCCCACAACGAGTCAGTCTGCCGTACCACCCTCGCCGCAGATCACCCTCTCTGCGGCCGTGTCCGCCAGCCTGAGGCACTGACCCCGATTTCGAGGCATCCGTACCCCTCTTTCAGCGGTTCGTTCAATAGAGAAGAAGTCTCGCTAGCCATACGTGCCAGAAATGCCAGATAGGCCTATCGGGCACGTCTTGCATTGGTGGAGACTCCAGAAATGCCACGTGACCAGAACAGCCAGACGGACCGGATCCGATAAGGATGCCGATTTCTTGATCGCGACTGCGCGGGAGGAGTACGCCTCAAGGTATGACTTCGACGCGCAGAGTAGAGCCGACCATGGCGAGTACAACGGCATCGCTGAAGATCTCCTTGTCCCCGATCTGCGCCAGTGGGCCAGCGTCGCTCGCGATCTGCTCGCGGACATCGAGCTTCAGCTCGACGAGATCCGAGCCGGCTCGGCCGACGAGTACACGTCTCGGACGACCTGGCTTCATCGGGCGGCGGCAGGCATTGACGGAGAGCGGCGGCCACACGGGCCACACGGGCGCGCGCAACATTGACGCCCGGCGCCGCCTACTCCGAGCTCCCTGTTTCCTTCACCGAATCACCGGCGGCGCCTGCCTCTAACGCCATTTGCTCAGTGGCCGCGTGCAGCTCCTCAAAACGCTGGCAGCGTCTCGCGCGCCCAGTCACCGGTCGGGTTTGTCATGCAACGCATTTGAATTACTCATCGCAGGGTCCGCCCGAAGCGGCGCGAGCGAAGGCGGCCTATGCCTCGCCCCGCGGCCACCTGTACTTCGGTGACATCAGCGGTGCAGTATCCTGTTTTGCGCCAGTATGAGCATGTGAAGGATGAACGGCCCAATCGCGGAATCGGCGAGGACCTCGCGCTGATCCGTGCGCACGATGGTCACATCATGTCCATGGCCAACAGATTGGATGAGCGCCTCATTCACCCAGGCGAGTGGTTCACTGATGGCGATATGTCCGACCGCTCGCGTCCGGCGTGGATTGCTATGAAGCCGGGCGAAAAGCTTAGGGCGCTCGCGAGGGTAATGCCGAAGGATTGGCGAGACGGCGAGATGCTCCGAGATCGCACCAAGAGGTGCATGGATTATCGAAACGTCCTTGGTCATGGAACACCCGAATTTCGGTTTGCCGGCGACGGATCGACGACCTGGGAGCGGAAGTCGATGCGCGGGGCGGAACCAATCGATATCTCCAGCTTTCACCTTTGGGAAACGCGGTTCGCCGTGGTCGAGGCCAGTTGGAAACTCCTGATCTATCCAGGGTCTCTCTGGATGGCAGACAGCGGGTTGAAGCCTGACCAAATTGGCTTGCCAGAGCTTGTCAGATCCGATGCACCACCGCCGGCCGACCCCGAGAGCACGAAGGAATGGCTACGAGTGGTCCGCTGGGTATTCCCGCCAGCGAAGTAGCGTAATCCTTTCAAGATGGCGATCATCGCGGTGCAAGCATTACCCCAAGCTCACCACCTCGACCTGCCCGCAAACGCGCGGATTGCGCCCGGGCTCCTGCTTCCCGCCAGTTGGATCGTCTCCGATCCGGAAACGGACAGTGTTTGTGGCGGAGAGACACCTTATGGTGGCGGTCGACAGCAAACGGACAGCCCTGCTGGCGGAAAGGCAATCTGTTTTGGCGGTCGACAGCAGCTGTCGGTGCCCCCAGCAGATTGTCCCTATCAGCAACCCTCAAGTGCTCTCGCCAGCAAATTGTCCGCGATCTCCGCCAAATCGATCGTCCGTTGCGCCGCAACGTGCAAGGCGGACCCGCTAGAGGATCGTCAACCGCGATTGAGATGCTCGTGTCGTCACAAGCCTCTGCTACGCCGGTCCGAGGACCTCCCTACTTCCCAGAGGCCAGCAGATAAATGCCCGTAGCGATCGCGATGACCATCAGCCCGCTGACGACCGCAACAGTTGCCGGTCCGCCCCGATTGATCGTTCCGGTCGTTGCTCGCTGTCGACGGCCTGGGCCGCCGGTGATGAACCATCCGCCTGCGCCGGCGAGAACGATGAAGACAAGAACAAGTAGAGCGATCCCCAATCCGTTCACCTGTTCATCCTTGTATCAATCGCCTTCGAAGACAGCGCGTATCGCCCATGTGTCTAGCCCACTACACGCGCAAAGGGACAAACTCCGCGACAGAAAGACAATCTATCGCGACCGTCGACAGCTGTCGGCCGGGCGAACAGATTGTCCTGCTTCGCCGCCTTCGGACCGTGTCCGCCTGAGAGATTGTCCTCGCTGACCGCCAAACAGATTGTCCGCGACCCGGATGGCATGACGACTCCACCACCCGAGGCGGCGACGTCGCGTCGTTTGTCTGCAGGCCCGCTAGAGTGACGCAGATGAGTCAAGCCGACAGCGCGAGCCCCCTCTTCCTCGCAGCGCCGCACCGCAGCGTGGTGGCAAGTATCGCCGGTGGGGTCTTTATCGGCATCGTTGGTCTTCTCGCCGTCGTGGGCATCTTCGTCCCGTACACGCCAGCAGAGAGCACCGTCCGGCTGCCGCTGATCATCGGTGCGATCCTGCTGCTCACCTTCGCTGTGTTCTGCGTCGCGCGCGCTCCCAGACTCGGGGTGACGCTCTACGCCGACCGCGCGGTCGTCACCGGCCAGCTCTGGTCACGCACGGTGCCCCGCGATTCGATTGAGGACATCGCACCGTTGCCCGCGCTCATCTGGCGCGACGCCCAAGGTCGGAAGCACCACACCCAGATCAACGCGCTAGCCATCTGGCGCGACGCTGATGATGCGCCTGCAGAAGTGCGCGACGAAATAGCCGAGAAGACCAAAGCCCTCATCGAGTGGGCTCGCGCTGGCGACAACGCTTTCGCCCGGGTGCCAGCTCAGACTGCGGGCGTCGCCGACGACACCGAGGACCCATTCACGACTCTGGGCTTGTAAGCACTAAGCGCATCAGGGCGCACCAGTGCGACTGCGCGGCGCTACGGCTGAACCGCGTAACCCGCGCTCTCCAGAGCACGCTGAACCTGGGCGATCCGGAACCAACTGGCGATGGTCGCCGATCCGTTTCCTTCGCCCGTCTCCCACTTCACCCGAACATACCCAGGGCCACGGCGCACAGAGGCGATGGAAGTTCGCGGGATCCACGCGGAGGACCCCATTCCGCTCACCAGCAGCCCGTTCTCGTAGATCTCGAGCTTCCGCGGGAACGGCCAGCCGACGTTCACTGGGGCGATCCCCGTCCGAAAGCCGATACTCTGCGGGGCCAACTTCGCCACGAGGCGTCCCCGAGATTCGGCAGCCGTCGAGTCAGCGTTCATGAGTTCCGTCCTCGCTCTACCTGAAGTGCGACGCGATGAACACGACGGCCCAGAACACGAACCCGGCCGCGCCGATGATCATGCCCGCGATCGCTAGGCCCTTGCCGCGTGCACGACCCTGTGCTGCCGCCCGGAACCCGCGACCGGAGAGCGCAGCTCCGAGGACCCCGATGAACCCGAACACGAACAGGCTCACGCAGGAGATCACGAACCCCCAGATCGCCAACTGACTGAACGGCAATCGCTGAACCGGCTGGGCCGCTGGGACCTCGCCGTTCGACGGTTCGGCTGCAACGAACTCGGACTCATCCATCGTTTCTCCCCCAATGCGACGCGGCGCGTCGGCTGGCATGACTTTAGCGGGAGATGACGCGCAAGCGTGAGGAAAGCCGTCGTGTCGCGGCCGAGGAAAGCACCCAACGTCGAGCTCGGCTCCGCGGAATGGCGCTGGGCCAGCTATTCCCCGCACGGCCCCTTCGATGCTTAGATGACAGCCAGAAGAGGATCGAGAATGAACCCATGCTGAGAATGACCCACACGGCCGCTATCGCCGCGACCGCCACGTTCGCGGTCATGCTCGCCCTGACGGGATGCACCGCCCCCGACCTGGGTGGCGACCCTTCGGCCGCGCAGGCCCTCAAAGCGCGTTCAGTGCCGCCGCCAGCGTCGGCCTCCTGGCCCAAGATCACCGCTGCTGGCTCGTCTAGCACGACCATTGCGTTGCATGTTCCCGCCGGCGCGACACACTTCATGGAAAGCTTCGACTGCCGCAACGGCAGCACCGACGGGGAGAATCCGTTCGGCGTCGTACTCCGCGAGGACCCGCAGGGACTGCAGCGGAAGCCCTGCGTAAACGGCCCCTTCACTTACCTGATCTTCGTCAAGCCGGGCACGGTCGAGCACTTGGACGTGACCATACCGGCAGGCGCGCATTTCACCCTGACTGGAAAGTACCTGGGCTGACGCGGGCCCCCAATCGGTCCGCCCACAGGCCGAAGAGTTGAAGACTGACAGCCAGCCGCCGGCCTCTGGTGGCCACCCCGTAATACCGGAAGCCGCGTAGCGCGTTGTTGCGCTCCTTCCGTCAGCCGCCGATGCCAAGCATGGTGCCGGGCGGCGCGGTGGCGCAGACCGAATTGTCAGCCTTGGCGAAAGCGTCAGCGCGGATTCCTGATCCCGAGCCCACACTCGTCACGGTGAAGATAAGGGCCTCAAGCGACGTCGGCGCGGGCTCATCCACGACGGTCCCGCCCGTCGCTCGGGAGTCGCCCGCCTGCGGTGTCTCGTTCCCGCCGGTGACCTGCATGCCCTGACTTGGATGCGACCGGAGCCACGCCAGCGCGGCGTCGGCGGACACGTTCGGCAGCGTCCAGTACCCCACGGCATCGGCCATCGGCTGGCACCACATGCCCGTGCTCGAGCCACTCGCGACGCCGACAGGTCGGGTGCTGGATCTCACCGCGACGGCCGGCACGACCGCTCCGGCCAACCAGAGATCGGCTTTGTGCTGAGCAGCTGCGTCAACGGTTCCGCCGGGGTTTGTCACTGGAAATGTGGGGTTCGCCTGCTCCGCCATAGGCGCGCTCGACGCCACCCCCGTCGGCGTATCGTGCACGCCTGCCGCCGAGCCAGCGCAGGCTGTCAGCATCGACCCGATGGCTAGTAACAGGACCGCCCCGGCGAAACAGACAGTTCGTGCACGTCGTCGTCTCATCGAGCCGAACTCTACCCGGCAGCGATCCTCCCCATTCACCATCGGAACTGTGGCGATCGCGCTCATTCGTCCCCGAACTTTGTGGCCCACCGGTCATAGAGCGCCGGCTTATGAAGCATCGCGAGGGCCATCGGTAGCGTCGTACGAGGATTCCGTTTCTGTAGCCGCGTCAGAAGTTCACTGGCAACCGCATAGCGACCGAGCCGTCGGGCGCACAGCAATCCGACGAACCCGATCAAGATGCCGAGAACGAAAGCCAGCATGGCCACATTGAAGCCAGCCTGGTTGCCGTTCGCGTGGAAGACGACTGCAAGGATGCCGCACACAACCGCGAGCTCGAATACAGCGAAACTCGACCATCCGAGTACCTGCCACCGCCGCCAACGCACGGCTGTCGGTTTGCCGAATCGGGACGCCCGATCTTCGAATGTACCCCGTGGCGCCGGGACGAGCGTTGCGACAGAACTGCGTCGGCGACGGGCACCCGAAAGAACAAGGATGATGCCGCCTATGGCGAGCAGACCTGCACAGATTACGACGGCGTCCCAGGCACCCCACGGGTCCTCCGAACTGGGGTCGGAGGACGCTCCGGCAGAGAACCTCCAGAGTCCGAAGCCCGCGATCAACGCCATCGCCAGTACCGCGTACGGTCGCCAGCTCTTCATGATCCCCCGTCGAGCAGGCGCAGCCGGACGACTTTCCGCACGGCGTCGATTCGCGAGGTGGCTTGGAGTTTCGCGTAGATGTTGGTTGTGTGCCTTTTGACGGTGCCTTCGGTGATGTTGAGGCGTTTGCTGATCTCGCGGTTGGTGTAAGCCTGCGCGATCATCCTGATGACTTCCAATTCCCGTTCCGTGAGAACGCGATCCGGTGGGCTCTTCTGTAGCCCCTCGTCCGGCGGGGAGGCCGCGTGAGGTCGTGCGGCCGCGATGAGGCGGTGGAGCGCGTCCTCGCTGATGCTCTTGTCCGCGAAGGCCGAAGCGCCCGCGCGGGTGAGCTGGCGCTGAAGGACGGCGTCGGTGTGCATGGTGAGGATGATGACAGCCGTCGTCGGCGACCGTCGTCGGACTGTGGTGATGGTCTGCTCGGGCGGCGGCCCGGGCATCTCGACATCCAGCAGCAGGACGTCGGGTGCGGTGTCCACTGCGAGTCTGATCGCGGCGTCCCCGTCGCTTGCTTCACCGACGACGTCGAAGTAGCGTTCGATGAGGGCGCGCACTCCCTTGCGGAAGAGGGCGTGGTCATCGGCGAGCACCACTGTCCGGGTCATGTGCTGGACTCCCGGCGTGCGATCGTCAAAGCCACAGTGGTCCCGGCTCCCGGGCGGGAGTGGATCGACAAGTCCGCGCCGATGAGTTCTGCGCGTTCCTGGGCGGCGATCAGGCCGAGAGCGCCCGGCCGGATCGTGTCGCGCTCGAAGCCGACTCCGTCGTCCGCGACGCTGATCCGCAACCGGTCGGGGTGCCAGGTGGAGACCACGCTGATGCGGCCGGCGCGGGAGTGGCGGCGTGCGTTGTGGATGGCTTCGCGGACGATGATGAACGCTTCCTCCTGGACACCGGCCGGCAGGGAGCGCGGGGTGCCCTTGCTCGTGGCGTCAACGTGCGGCGGGTCCGAGACGAGATCGGCGACGTAGTCGAGGATCGCCTGATCGAGGAGTTTGTCGCCGACGGAGTGCCGGAGGTCGAGCGCCAGAGAGCGTGTCTCCTCCAAAGCCGACTCCAGCAGGTCGAGCGCTTCGGCGATGCGTCCCGCTGTGGAGCTCGTCGGTTGCCGGCTGAGGCGGACGCGCTGGATCCCGGCGGCGATCCCGTGTGCGACTCGATCGTGGAGTTCGCGTGAGATCCCGAGTCGTTCCTCAGTGTGGGCGACCGCCAGACGTTCCAGCAGCGCATCGACATAGGCGAGTGATGCCGGCACGACTTCATCCATGATCGCCGCGTTGAGTGCGCGGGCCACCGCCGACCCATCCTGATGGTCGATCGTGAGTTCGGTCAGAGCGATGTCGAACAGGAGGGTCGCCGCAGTGAGGCTGTCGCTGGGATGGATGTTCTGCTCAGCTCGTGTCCTCCCGACGCCGGTGGGCGGTGCGGGCGGGGGCGCATCCTCGACGGAGATACAGAGGAATTCGAACGTGCGCCGCAGAATCCGGTGGACCTGCGCGGCCACCTGTTCGCTGACCACCGGATCAGCGGTGAGCGCACTCCCTCGCGCGCTCAGCCGGCGAACCAGTTCGTCGGTGATGCGGGCATCGAGACGGGCGGCCTCCTCCGCAGAGAGCTGGGCGGGGTTTCCGGGGACCACAGGACAATCATGGACGCTCGCGAGCCCGGCTCGCGCCAACCGGGATGTGACTTTCGCTACATTCCCTCGCGCCCGAGAGCGCCGATAGCGTGAAGAAGAGCGTCGTGCCACGGGGGATCGCGACGCTGGGTGGCAGGTGGTGGGGGACCTGCCACCCGAGCATCACGCCGGTCGAACCCACTGGGATCACGAAAACGGAAAGCTGGTTCACACATGAGTCGGACGCGGGGTCGCGGGTGGCTACTCGCCGCCGCTCTCGGTGTTGCGCTGACACTGGCGGCAGCGGTGACCGGTTGCAGCACTGCCTCGGATGCGAAGGCGCCGATCCCGAGCACCTCTGCACGACCGACAGCGTCCTCGGACCGTCCGGACGTGTCGATCCGCCGCGTCTTTCAACTCAGCGATGGCTCGACCGGACAAGGCTGCCTCACTCTCTCTGTGAAGCGCGACCCATCAGCCGCCGACCCCGCAACGGAGGAGGCGGTCGCGACAGCGCGTGCGATCGTCACAGAGCCTCGCTGGCAAACAGAGCGCGTCTCGCTGAGCGAAGTTTCGGCCGCAGACCTCAAGACAATGAAGGACCGAGGGGAGACCGAAACGGTCATCCTCGCAGGCCTCCTCCAGGACCACATCCAAGCTGCCATCGAACAAGCGGGCGCGAGCAGGGGAATCGTCACCTCCGGGTTCGTCGGTTGCCGATGACAGAACAGAAACCCCGGGGGCTGATAGGCGGGCGACTGATCGCGTCGGCGCTGATGACGATGCTGGTCGGTGCGGCGCTGGCCGGCTGCACCGCGTCGCAACCCGGACACCCTGTCAGCCCGACGATCTCGACTGCCGCCTGGCCGACCGCGCAGATTTATCACACCGGTCGCACCTCACTGATGCTGACCGTCCCGGCAGGAGCCCGCTCACTCCAGCTCGATTTCAGTTGCACGTCCGGTCTCTACTCGATCGGGCCCGAGGTCGATCTGCCTCGTGACGGCATGTGCGGTGGCGCGCAGACCTTCGACTTCGACATCCACCGCATCGCGACGGACACCCGCCTCACCATCGACCTGGTCGTCCCCGACACCACCCGGCTCGCTGCGACGATGAACTCTTCGACAGAACCCGCCACTTAGATTGTCCCGACCTCTCAGAAAGACAATCTGCGTGGCGGAAAGACAATCTATGTTGGCGGTCGACAACAGCAGCCAATCTCTCTTCAAGGGGTGGGTATCTAGCCACCGACAATTGCAGTTATCCGGACTATTCGGCGCGAGCCCCTTTTGAACGGCCAGACCGCGTGCTCCGCCGTCGGCTGTCGGAGCCCTGTGCCATGCTCGTCATTAGGAGGTCGCAATTGGTTCACGATCCGCAGCTTGGAGCTATCCGCGAGGCATACGGGCGGTTGGTGTACACGCACAAGGTGCACGAGAAGGAGCGTGAGCGCCTCAGCGGATTCAGCATCATCGCAAGGTGGGTGAACATCGTACTGAGCGCGTTAACCTTCGGCGGCATCATCTTGATTCTCGGCACGGACGACCTTGCGTGGAAGATCGCAAGCGCCGCACTCGCGGTGCTGACTGCCGGTTTCGCGATCTTCCAGCTCAGCTTCGATCCTGCCAAATCAGCAGAAGCGCACCGCACCGCCGCCAAACGTTTCCTGGAGCTGCGAAATCTCTACGAGCTGCTAATCGCCGACATGGTAAGCAAGGACACGTCCTCGCAAGAGCTCCGCCACCGGCGCGATCGGTTATCCGCCACCGCCAGCGAAGTATACCGGTCGGCGCCCGACACAAGTTCAACCGCCTATAAGAGGGCGAAGAAGGCACTCGGCGTCGGCGAGGAGATGACCTTCGCCGAGAAGGAGATCGACCAATTCCTTCCCGAAGCGCTGCGACAGAAGCCTCCGCGGAACTCCGCCGAGTAGCTGCCTTAGTCAGCGGCGGGGCCGCGCCGCCCGCGGTGAATACGGGTGAAGGATGCCCTGCTGGCCTTCGAGGTCGTTCTCGTCCAGCCCGTCTCCGCGCCAGATGCGATCGACGAGCCAGAGCTCGTAGAAGAACAGCCACTCAATGGCCCACGGGATGGTTGTGTTGATGAAGAGCTGGTCGGCTCGCCAATCCTTCGCGCGGTTCAAACATAGCGACCCGTTCTTGTAGACATGCGGCAGGCGGCCCTGGGTGTCAGGCCGCAGCGCCGGCGAGGTGACGAATATCTCAGCCTGCATGCAGGGACGCGCTTCGAGCCGGACCCCGTAGGTGTCGCTCGCGGCCGCGGGTTGCAGCACGTGTTCCCAGATCAGCCGACCGTTACGAAGGACCGGCTTCGTAGATGGAAAAGCGCTTCGCAACGCTAGCGCCTGCGCGGCGAGGGTCAGCCGCGAGCTAGCCGCCATAGAAACCATGGGGCTTCACCTGCCGTGCGGTGACCTGTGACGAGCTGGTTCCGGCCACCAGGGTGCCGTTCGTCCGCGCGACATAGACCTCGGCCCCCGCCGCGCGAGCGGCACTCTGCTCCGCCCGCTCGCCGAAGGTCTGCCTCAGTCGTGGGAGCACGTTGTGGAGACCCTTCTGGATTCCGATGGCGTCGAAATCGACGATCGCCGCATCGAGCCACTGTTCGAAGTTCCTCCGCAGGCGATGATCCACGTTCCAGTAGTCAGCGAAGTTCTCCTCCGGCTGCACGGGGTTCGCCAGCTGCCAGCCTGCCGTGTCGAAGGTAATGTAGTCGGGCATCGCCTTGGTGATATTCCGAAGCGAATCGTAGAGGTCCGCCCTTCCCGTTGCAGCGTAGGCGCGAGCAGCGAGGGTCGTGATGATGATCGAGGAGGGGCGGTCATCGAGCCTGTCCTTGAAGTAGATGTCCCGGTGGCGCTTGAGCGCCTGCACCACCCGCTGAAGGTCCGATTTCAGGGCGAAATCCGGCACATCCTCGATGTCGGTGTTCTTCGCGAGCACCTCCTGACGACGCTCGTTCAGCTCGGCCGCGACCTGCGAGTGGAACCACTCGGCATACCCGCGGGGGTGCGAGCGCTGCCACGCGCGCACTGCCCGGTCGGTGATCAGGATGCCGCCCAAACCGTCCGGCTCGTCGAGCGCGGGCAGCACATCCATGTGCATTCCGGCGAAGTTGAGCGTCCAGCAGCGGTCGCTCTCGTGGACCTCTGGCCGTGGCGCGTAGCCACCCGCAAAAGACCGCACAGGGTGGCCGGCGTCCATCTTGAGCTCCTGCTGCGAGATGCTGTCCTTGGAGAGGTCGCGGGTGGCGACCAGGTCGATGTCGACGTCATCGTTGTGATGGATGCGACGGGTGACAGTTCCGAGGCGGAAAGAGCCCTGTGGGAACACGGTGTTGGTCGAGCGAGTCTGCTCCCAGTGCTCCTCGAACGCCGCACCGAGTGACTGGTAGCGACTCTCGACAGCCTGGTGCTCCGCGGCCGTGATGTCGAGCGAAGCGATGCCGCTCTCCAGAAGCTGGCCCACGGAGCCCACCGGAGCGGTGGTTCCAGTTGTCTCCACCTGCATGAGGCTCATCTCGAGCTCCCTTCTCCAAGGTCGAGTGGTTCTCCTCGACGAGACCGCCTCGCCGCTGGTGGAGCGGACTTGTACCCCACGTGTCCACCATAAGGGGGACCTCTGACATTCCTGGCGCAGTCGTTCCGTGTTCGCTGTCAGCACATCTGTCGACGCGCGGATACGCCCCACGGAAGGAATCGTGAGCGGAGCAGATTCTCCCCGCCTGCCATCGCATCCTTGGTTGGGCGGGCGCGGAGCGCTCCTACTTACCGGTTGTCGTCCACGGGCAGGGACATCACGTCCATTCCCGGAACCCGCAGAAATCCGCTGAGCTCTCAGCGGCGGCGCAGCCCTTGCTGTTTGACCTGGTCGTCGTGCACGCCCATGTCCGCAGCTTTTCTATTGCGAACTTCAACAGCTCGTCTCGCTCGTGAATCACCTCCATCCATCTAGAGATCGTCGGAATCTGAGGCGACGATGCGATAAGGCCGACCGGCATTCCAGGATCTATGCCGATTGCGCAGCCTGTTCGACCGCCGCCGGATGCCTAAGATCGAGTGGCGACATTGACCTAGGGCCAATCTGTTACCTGGTCTTTGCGGCGCGATAGCCTTCGACCGTGCAACCACTGCCGATACCGAGGTTCTCTCTTTCACAGTTAGAGACACCACAACGATTCTTGGCCAGCGCGTATGCGACAGTGGAGTCGATGTTCACGACGTTGCGAACAGTTCGAGTCGCCCGCGGGGCTGGATCCGGGCGACCTACTGACAACGAAATGGACTTGCTTCGCGCTGCGTACGTATTCGCCGGCGCTGGCCTCGACTCCACACTGAAGCAACTGATCCGCGAGACGTTGCCGCATTTGGTCGATCGAAAAGAAGGCGCGCGGGGTGCTTTCCTGAAGTTCACGCAGCGTTGGATTCTCGATGAAGCGCACCAGGCCGAAGCTCTAATTGCGACCGACTCGCGGCAGCACCTCATCGAGCGATACATCTATCAGTTGACGGGCTCCTCGCTCCAGTCGCGTGATGAGGTGAAGAAGGTTGGCGGCGCACTCGGACTTTCGTCACGCCCACTCATCGCCGCTATTGATCAGCTACAGCCACTTTTCGACGCTCGGAACGACATCGTTCATGAGCTCGACCTTCGGGACCCGAAGCGCCACGGGGATCGCCGTCGAACTATGCGCGCAATCACGCGCACCGAAGACGAGGTGTACCCCGCATTCGTCGTGGGCCAAGCGTTTCTAGATGAGGTCGGGCAGGCCTTGTCCGACTGAGTGCGCTACGCAAAGTGGGGCAACGAGGGCGGCTGACGATGGGTCAACCATCCGACTGTTGCGATTCGCGCCTGAGACACCACGGGTCGTCTACGAGACGCTGTCCCGTCTCCCCATACGCTGGTCACATGCTGCACACTCCCCTGCACCAACTGCTTGGCGTCCCACCTGGGCAGGCTGGTAGCGGCGACTCGCGCTGGACCGGTCGTGAGTGTTGGCTTCCGTGGCGCGAAGTGGGGTGGGCGGCGATTCCACACCATCTGTATTCTGGCGAGGTGTCCAGGATCAAGAGCGCGCACTCATCGCCCTCCGCGCCAAACTGCGAGAACAAGTGGCTTGGTTGAAACGCAATCGGGAGGTGCGTGCCCCCGAATACCTGCGGCTCGCCAAACTAATCGCGGAGGGTGACTACACAGCCGACCAGTTGCCATACCTAGAGGCCCTCATGGCGGAGTCCTACGGTCCTGCATTCGCTCTAAGAGGAGCCCTCGCAATTCGGCATCGGGGCGTCAACGCCAATGGGTTGGACCGCTCAATAGCTGCAGGTTACTGGCTGACCGGAGCTGCAGAGTATGACGACGGCGCCTCAAGAGTGCTCCTCGACGAGTTCGAAATGGAAAATTTGGGCAAGCTTATCGACTTCGATCTTTCCTTCGTTGTCGACGCGTTCTTGCGTTCCGAGACCACATCGAAAGATGAAGATCCAGACGCGCGGTACTTCATGATCGGCCTCGCTTCGAACCTTGGCCACGAAAAGTATGCATGGGAACTGCACCGCCGAAAATGACGCTCGGCGTAGCCGCCGACGCACCTATTCGCGTCTCAGAGTCCCAGCGAGCGCCCGACCAATTCGTGGCAGCTCCTGGCGGGGACCGCCAGGTGTCTTCGGATGACCGGGGCCCAAACTATTCGCTCGGGTTTGCTCACCTTAGAACAGACACCCGTATTGCTGGCCATGTCTCCGGAGACGGCGGTCAGGTGGCTGAGAGCGCTCACCTTCATGGCGTCGTCCAGCTCGGCGCCGACGTTCGTCTCGTCCCCGATCGCGAGCCCGGGAAGGAGGGTGCCCCCGTCGCCAGGGGTCGTTGCGGCTGCGTCGGCGAAGGCCGCCCGGACCGGCGACGGCCAGGCGAGCCACCAGGGCGGAGGCTCGCGTACCTCCGGCGCCGCGGTGCCGCGGAGGGTGAACGTGGTGGCCTCCCCTGGCTCGTTCGGGCGGACGCTCATGCTGCCGGCGATGACCGTCCCGAGGGTGTACGCGCGGACGGAGTGGGCGGTGCCGGGCACGAGGACGGACACCGGCACACCCGCGTGGATGGGAGGGAGGGCACGGCCCGGCGGGGCTGTGGACGCGGCGACGGTGGTGCCGCGCAGGCGCCAGCGCTCTGCACCGTCCAGCCCGGGGGCCGACCGCTTCGGGGCGCTCTCGACACGCAGAGCGACCTCGACCGTCGCGTGGTGGGTGGAGGCGGCCTGGAGCGCCGCGTCCGTGCGGCCTGGCGCGAGCGCAGCGATGGAGGCGGCGCCGAGCGCGACCGCCGCCAGGGAGATCGCGACGGACGGCCAGGGGCGGCGGGATGCCCGTAAGCGTTGGCCCCAGGCGGCGTGATGGCGCACAGGACGACCTCGCCGCTCACCCCGGCGACCGGCCACGATCGCCGCAGCCAGCGCCACCACCCCACCCATCGCCGCGGCCACCGCCACTCCCACCATCGCCTCCGCGAGGCCCACACCCACCCCACAACACGCCCACAGCGCAGCCGCCGGGATCGCCAGCCGAAGGTCGGGCATCAGACCGTCACCCTGTCCTTGAGGCCGTCGAAGAGCTTCTGGCCGATGCCGGTGACCTTGAGGAGGTCGGTCACTGCGCCGAAGCGGCCGTTCGACGTGCGCCAGTCGACGATGCGCTGGGCCATCGCGGGACCGATCCGTGGGAGGGACTCGAGCTGGGTGGCGGAGGCCGAGTTGAGGTCGACCAGTGCACCATCGGTCACAGGCCCGCCGGCCGTCTCAGACCCGACGTCCGCGAGCACCGCCTCCCCGACCAGCGGAGCCCGCAACTGCTCGCCGTCGCGGAGGCGGCGTGCGAGGTTCAGCCCGGCGGGGTCGGCCCCGTCCGCGAAGCCGCCGGCCGCCTCCACCGCATCGACCACGCGCGCGCCCGGGGCGAGCCGGATCAGCCCCGGCCTGTTCACCGCACCGGAGACGTGCACGAAGAGCTCGGCCTCGGAGCCGTCCGCGGCGATTCCCGGCGTCGGCACGGCGGTGGATGACCCCAGCGGCGTCCCCGCCGCCACCGGCAGCTCCCGCCCGCCGCTCAGTCCCGAGATGATCGCCGCCACCACGAACGCGGCGACCAGCAGCACCGTCGCCGCCCCGATGCCGACCTTCAGCCGGCGCGACGGCGCCCGTTCCGTGTCCTCGTCCCGATGTCGCATCCCCTCACGCTACGAACGCCGCACGCGCACGAACGGGAGACGAACGAATCAGTGGATAACCGACAGCGGCGGCCCTCCTGTGGAGGACCGCCGCTACGCAACGAACAGAATGGAGTCGTCAGCCCCGCGTCGCGATGTTCACCAGTCGCGGCGCCCGGACGATCACGTTCACGATCTCGCGCTCGCCGATCGAGCGGACCACCGCCTCCGACCCGCGGGCCAGCGCCTCCAGGTCGTCGGTCGCGATCTTCGGCGAGACCTCCGCGCGGTCGCGGACCTTGCCGTCGACCTGGAAGACGGCGGTCACCGACTCCTCGATCAGCAGCGTCGGGTCGGGCTTGCGCCACTGCACCAGCGCGACGGAGGGCTCATAGCCCAGGATCGCCCACATGTCCTCCGCGGTGTACGGCGCGAACAGGTTCAGCGCCATCGCGGTGACCTCGGCGGCCTCGCGGACCGCGGCGTCGGCCGGCCCGGCGGCGCCGTCGATCGCCTTGCGGGTCGCGTTGACCAGCTCCATCAGGCGCGCGACGACGACGTTGAACTTGAACGCCTCGATCAGCCCGGGGGCGTCGGCCAGGAACCGGTGCGTCACGCGGCGCAGCGCCGAGTCGCCGGACTTCCAGACCACGTCGGGCGCGCTCGTGACGTCGTGCGCCACGCGCCAGGCCCGCGCCAGAAACTTCGCGCTCCCGGACGGCGAGACGTCCGCCCAGTCGATGTCGTCCTCCGGAGGGCCGGCGAACGACATGGTCAGGCGCACCGCGTCGACGCCGTGCTCGTCCAGCTGCTCGGACAGCTTCACCAGGTTGCCGCGCGACTTGCTCATCGCGGAGCCGTCCATCTGGACCATGCCCTGGTTCAGCAGGGCCGTGAAGGGCTCGGTGAAGCTGATGGAGCCCTGGTCGAACAGCACCTTCGTGATGAACCGCGCGTACAGCAGGTGCAGGATGGCGTGCGTCACGCCTCCGACATACTGGTCGACCGGCGCCCACTTCTCCGCCTCGCGGGGGTCGAACGCCTGGGTGGCGTCGTTCGGGTTCAGGAAGCGCAGGAAGTACCACGAGCTGTCCACGAAGGTGTCCATCGTGTCGGTGTCGCGCTTGGCCGGGCCGCCGCAGTTCGGGCAGGCCACGTTGACCCAGTCGGTCGCGCCGCCCAGCGGGCTGGTGCCCTTGGGCTGCAGGTCCAGGCCCTCAGCGGGCGGCAGCAGCACCGGCAGGTCCGACTCGGGCACGCGGACCTCACCGCACTCCTCGCAGTGGATGATCGGGATGGGGGTGCCCCAGTACCGCTGACGCGAGATCAGCCAGTCCCGCAGGCGGAAGTTCTTCGCCGGCGCGCCCAGGCCGGAGCCCTGCAGCGCCTCGGTGATCCGGCGGATCGCGTTCGACTTGCTCAGCCCGTCGAACGGGCCGGAGTTGATCAGGCGCCCCTCACCGGTCAGCGCGACGCCGGTCTCCGCCGGGCTCTCCAGCGGGGCGTCCTCCGGCAGGATCGGCTCGCCGGTCTCGGGGTCGGTGTGGATGATCGGGATGGCGCCGGTGACCGGCTGCGTGGTGTCCACCACGATGCGCACGGGCAGGTCGAAGGCGCGCGCGAAGTCCAGGTCGCGCTGGTCGTGCGCGGGCACGGCCATGATCGCGCCGTGGCCGTAGTCGCTCAGCACGTAGTCGGCCGCCCAGATCGGGATGCGCTCCCCGGTCAGCGGGTTGACCGCATGCCGCTCCAGGAAGACGCCGGTCTTCTCGCGGTCGGTGCTCAGGCGGTCCATCTCGGTGGTGCCGCGCACGGCCTCCAGGTACTCGTCGAAGCGCGCCTTGACCTCCGGGCGCACGTCGGCGACCAGCTCTGCGGCCAGGTCGGAGTCGGGGGCGACGACCATGAAGGTCACGCCGTACAGCGTGTCGGGACGGGTCGTGTAGACCGTCACCGGCTCCTCGCGGCCCTCGATCGCGAACTGCACATCGGCTCCGGTGGAGCGGCCGATCCAGTTGCGCTGCATCGACAGCACCTTGGACGGCCAGGCGCCCTCCAGCTGGTTCAGGTCGTCCAGCAGGCGGTCCGCGTAGTCGGTGATGCGGAAGTACCACTGCGTCAGCTTCTTCTTCGTGACCAGGTTGTCGCAGCGCTCGCAGCGGCCGTTGACGACCTGCTCGTTCGCCAGCACGGTCTGGTCGAAGGGGCACCAGTTGACCTGGGAGGCCTTGCGGTAGGCCAGGCCCTTCTCGTGCAGCTTCAGGAACAGCCACTGGTTCCAGCGGTAGTAGCCGGGGTCGCTGGTCTGCAGGACGCGGTCCCAGTCGAAGCTGGGCGCGTAGCGGCGCATCGACGCCTTCTGCTGGGCGATGTTGTCGTTGGTCCAGCCGGCGGGGTCGAGCCCGCGCTTGATCGCGGCGTTCTCGGCGGGCAGGCCGAAGGAGTCCCAGCCGATCGGGTGCAGCACGTTGAACCCCTGCTGCCGCCAGTACCGGGCGATGACGTCGCCCAGCGCGTACGCCTCCGCGTGGCCCATGTGCAGGTCGCCGGAGGGATACGGGAACATGTCGAGCACGTACTTGCGCGGACGCTTGTCGTCGGGATCGGCCGTGGAGAACGGCTTCAGCTCGTCCCAGACCGGGAGCCAGGTGTTCTGGATCTCGGTGAAGTCGTAGTGCGCACCGGCCTCGCGGACCGGTGCGGGTGCTGCATCGTGCTCGTGTGCCACTGGACTCTCTCTCGAATGTCGCCGCGGCCGGAAGGGGCGTCGCGACGAGAAGGCGTCGGGCGCGCGGCCCGAGCTTCCAGGTTACTAAACGTTGGAGGGGTCCGGTCCGTTCCCGGGAGGGCGCAGGCCGGCGGCGCGGAAGAGGGCGGCCGCCTTGATGGCGACCTCCTCGAGCTCATCGGCCAGGACCGAGAGGGCGGTGATCCCGCCGCCCGCGCCGATCGTCACCACGCCGTCGCGGAACCGGAGGCTGCGGATCACCATGGCGACGTCGGCGGAGCCGTCGGCGGCGAGCGAGCCGAAGCAGCCCGAGTAGACCCCGCGCGGGCCGCGCTCCAGCCCGGCGAGGATCCTCATGGCGGACAGTTTGGGCGCGCCGGTCATCGAGCCGGCCGGGAAGGCGGCGGCCAGCGCGTCGACCGCGGTCAGGCCGGGGCGCAGCCTCCCCTCGACCGTGCTGACGAGCTGGTGCACCTGCGCGTAGCTCTCGACCTCCAGCAAGTGCCGGACGCCGACGCTGCCGACCTCGCAGACCCGCCCGAGGTCGTTGCGCATGAGGTCCACGATCATGACGTTCTCGGCCTGCTCCTTCTCGCTGGCCTCGAGTTCGGCGCGCAGCCGGAGGTCCTCCGCGACGGTCCTGCCGCGCGGGCGGGTGCCCTTGATCGGCTTGGTGCGGACGTGGCCGTCGGGGGTGACGAGAAGGAACTGCTCGGGCGAGGAGCTGACAAGGGACTCGCCGGCGATCCGGAGGAACCCCGCGTGGTGGGCCGGGCTGTCGTTCCGCAGCCGGAGGTGCACGGCGAGCGGGTCGGCGGTGGTGGCGGCGGTCGCGGTGTTGGTGAGGCAGAGCTGGTAGGCGTCGCCGGCGCGGATGGCGTCCTGGCAGGCGGCGATCATCGCGAGGTAGACGGGGTCGGAGTGGCGCCAGGTCGGGGTGGCGCGGTCCGCTGCCACCGGATACGCCGCCGCATAACGCGCCGCCGCTCCGTCAGCACCGTCCAGCACCTCGACCGCCTCGCGCAGCCAGGCGCCCTCGGCCGTCGCATCCACCACGGTCGCCGACCCGTCCGCGTGGTCGAACTGCACGAGCCGGTCGACGTACAGGAACGCCGCGTCCAGCCCCGGCCCGGCGGCGTACGGCACCCCGAGCGCGGCGGCGCCGGCCTCGTAGCCGAGCCAACCGATCCAGCCGAGCGGGTACCCGTGAGTGCGGGTCGGTTCCTGGCGCAGCGCCTCCAGGATGCCGCCCTCGAACCTCCGGCCGTCGACCGTCACCGTCCCGTCGGCCACGGACGCCGTCGCGAGGCGCGTCCCCGTGCCGATGACGCTGCGGCCGGTCTCCGCGTCGGGGCCGCTGTCGAGCCAGACCGCGTCGCCGGTCGCGAACAGGGCCGCGAAGGCGTCGGCCGGGTCGACGGGGGCGCGCAGGCGGTGTGTTCGGGGGGTGGGGAGCACCGGACCAGTCTGCACCAGGCGGCGTGGACAGCGCGGCTCCGTTAGCCTGAGCGGATGGACACCTCGGCCACCCTCTTCGACTGGGCCGGCGGCGCGCTCACCGTGCGCGACGACTGCGAGGTCGTGGAGACCGAGCTGCTCGCGGCCGACTCCTACCTGGTGGCGGAGGGGCGCGTCCTCGCGCTCGGCCTCCACCGGGAGCGTTTCGCCGAGACGGCGCGCGAGCAGGGCTTCCGCGACGCCGGCTCGCTGGCCGCGTTCTGGGACGCGGGCGTCGCGCAGCTCCCCGTCGACGAGCGCTGGTTCCCGCGCTTCGAGCTGGTGCGGGCGCGGGACGCCCTGCGGCTCCGTTTCCGGCTCCGCACGGCACCTCCGCTCGGCTCCGACCTGGTGGTGGCTACCGCCGCGAGCGACCCGCGCCTCACGCCACACCTGAAGGGCCCGGACATCGACCGGCTGAACGCGCTCCGGCAGCAGGCCCAGCAGGTCGGCGCTCAGGAGGCCGTCATCCTGGACGACGGGCGGGTGACCGACGGCACGACCACGGCGCTGCTCTGGTGGCGCGGAGACACGCTCTGCGCGCCGCCGTTTTCACTGGCCCGCGTGGACAGCGTGGCCGCGCGGACCGTCCGCGGGATCGCCGCCGCCCTCGGCGTGCCGGTCGAGGAGGAAGCGGTGCGGCCGTCCGAGCTCGACGGCGTGGCGCTGTGGGCGGTCAACGCACTGCACGGGATCCGCGACGTGACGGTCTGGGTTGACGGGCCGGCGCTCGGCCACGACCCGGCTCGCACGGCCGCGTGGCGGTCGCGCTTCGGGGCGCTGGCGCGGCCGATCCGCTGACGGGCGATCCGCTGACGGCCGGCGCGCTCAGACGAGGGTGCCCGCCTCCATCCGGAGGCGCCGCGTCACCAATTCGTCCGGCACCGCGGTGTGCGAGATCAGCAGCACCGTGCGGCCGTCGTCCGCGGCCGTCGTGAGGATGTCGCGGACGATCCGGCCGGCGACGGCGGCGTCTACGTTGGCCGTCGGCTCGTCGACGACCAGCACAGGGAAGTCCGCGAGCAGAGCCCGCGCGAGCGCGATCCGCTGCGCCTGACCTCCCGAGACCAGCGCGCCGCGCTCGCCGACCGGGCTGGTGAGGCCGCCGCGGGAGCGCGTCCACTCCCCCAGGCCGACCCGGTCCAGCACGGCGAGCAGTTCCTCGTCGGTGGCGGTGTCGCGAGCGAACAGGAGGTTCTGCCGCAGGTCCGAGTCGAACAGGTACGGCTGCTGCTCGACCAGGCCGACCACGCGCCGCACGTCGTCCTGTCGCACGCCGCGCACGTCGACGCCGTCGATCGCGTAACCGCCGTCGAGGTCGAGGAACCGGGTCAGCACGTGGGCGAGCGCCGTCTTGCCCGCGCCGGTCGGGCCGGTGAGCACCACCCGCTCCCCAGCGCGCAGCACGAGGTCGATGTCCTGGAGGACGGGCGCGTCCTCCCCCGGCCAGTGCGCCGTGCGGAGGCTCAGCGCGACGTCGGGCACCGACGCCACGGTCAGCGACGACGCTGCGGGCGCGTCCACCGGCACACCGTCCGGGACCGTCGCAGGCACGGTGTCCGCGATCCGCTCGGCGCTCGCGTGAACCCGCCGCAGCGCGCCGAAGGCGAGCGGGAGGGTGCCGAACACCTCGAACACCGCCAGCGGCAGCAGCGCGACGACCGCGAGGGTCGGCGCGTCCAGGTGGCCGGCCTCCAGCGCGGGGATGCCGGTCGCGAGCGCCAGAACGGTCGCGACGCCCGCGAGGAGCGACACGGCGCCCGCCGTCAAGCCAAGCCCCGCCGCCCGGGTGCGCGCCGCCGCGGTGAGCCGCGCGCTCGCCGCCCGGACGCGCTCCCGCGCCTGAGGCAGCGCGTCGAACGCGATCAGGAGGTCGAGGCCGGTCACCAGCTCGTGCAGTGCCGAGGCGAGCGCAGCGCGCAGCGGGGCGATCCGGCGCTCCGCCGAGCCGGCCGCCCAGCGGTTGACCAGGGTGCCGACGACGAAGGCCGCGGCCAGCGTCAGCAGCAGGATGACCCCAGCAGCGGGCAGCAGCACGAACGCGGCCACGGCGCTCGCCAGCACGACGACGCCTCCGGACACCAGCGGCTGCACGACCCGGAGCGCGAAGTCGGGCAGCTCGTCCACGTCGTCCGCCAGCCGCGCGAGCAGCTCGCCGCCGCGGGCCTTCCCGGAGCGGCGGTCGCCGGCGCCCACCCCGTCGGGGCCGAGCGGCACCAGGCGGGCGAACAGGTCAGCGCGGATGTCGCCGAGCCGGCGGAAGGCGGCGTCGTGGCCGGCCAGCCGCTCCAGATAGCGGAAGAAGGCGCGGCCGAGCGCGAAGGCGCGCACGCCGACGACCGCCGCCGAGATGTACAAGAGCGCCGGCTGCTCGGAGGCGCGCGTGATCAGCCACGCCGAGACGCCGAGCAGGGCCACCGCGCTCCCGCCGCTCAGCGCGCCGAGGGCGATCGCCGCCCACAGTCGTCGAGCGGGCGGCAGGGCCAGCCGGAGGATGCGGCGGGTCCGTTCCTGGTCGGACAGCACAGCGTCAGAAGCGGACATCGGACAGCACCCCCGGTTCCAGCACGTCATCGGCGGCGGCGACGACCGCCTCCCTGTGGCTGACCACCAGCACGGCCACCCCGTCGTCCGCGACCGCGCGCAGCGACGCCAGCAGCTCCTGCTCCGTCGCGGCGTCGAGGGCGGAGGTGGGCTCGTCCAGGATCAGCACAGGGCACGACCGCGCCCGCAGCCGGTACAGTGCCCGGGCGACGGCGACGCGCTGCGCCTGACCGCCCGACAGCCCCGTGCCGCCGTCGCCGACCGGGAGGTCGGGGTCGAGCTCCGGCGCCGCGGCCGCGCGCAGTGACGCGACCACGAGTGCGCGGTCCGGCGCCGGGACGCCGAGCGCGACGTTCTCCGCGACGGTGCCCGCCTGCAGCCCCGGCTTCTGACCCGCCCAGGCGATGGCCTCCCGTCGCCCCGCGACGTCGGCGCGGCCACCCGCCACGATCGTTCCGCTGTGCGCCGCGAACCCCAGAGCCGCCGCGACGAGGCTGGACTTCCCCGCGCCGCTCGGCGCGCTCAGCACCGCGAGCGCGCCCGGCCGCACCGTGGCCGAGAACGGCCCGACCACCGCGCGTCCGTCGTACGACACGGCGACCTCGGAGAACACCAGACCGGTCGCCGCCGCGCTGACGGCCGGCTCCGGCACGACATCCTGCGCCGCGTCCAGGACCTCGAACGCCCTCGCCGCGGCCTCCATCCCCTCCGTCGCCGCGTGGTAGCTCGCGCCGACGTTCCGCAGCGGCAGGAACGCCTCCGGCGCCAGCAGCAGCACGAACAGCCCTACCGACAGGTCGAGCGAGCCGCCGAGCAGCCGCAGGCCGATCGCGACGGCGATCAGGGCGACCGAGAGGCTGGCCGCCAGCTCCAGCACGAACCCGGACAGGAACGACATCCGCAACACCGCCATCGTGCGGGCCCGGTACTCCTCGCTCACCCGCCGGATCCGCGCCTCCTGCCGGTGCTGCCGGCCGAAGAGCGTGAGGGTCGGGAGGCCGGCGACCACGTCGAGGAATCCGCGCGAGAGCGACGAGAGCGCCGCCCACTGCCTCTTCTGCGCCGCCTGCGTCGCCCAGCCGACCAGCACCATGAACAGCGGGATGAGCGGGAGGGTGAGCACGAGGATGATGCCGCTGGTGAGGTCCTGCCAGCCGATCACCAGCACGAGCAGCGGCATCGCGACCGCCGTGCCGATGAGCTGCGGGAGGTATTTGGCGAAGTAGCCGTCGAGCGCGTCCATCCCCCGCCCGGCGACGAGCGTCAGGTCGGCGCTGCCCCGCCCGGCCAGTCCCCGCGGCCCGAGGCGGCCGTAGGCGTCGACGAGCTGCTCGCGGAGCTGCCCGACGACCGTCGCCCCGCCGCGCGCCGCCACGGACTCCGCCAGCCAGAGCAGCACGCCGCGCACGATCACCACCAGCACCAGCCCGGCGAAGACCGCGCTCAGCTCGGCGAACGGCGCTCCGGCGATGGCGCGCACGACGAGCCGGGTGACCAGCCAGGCGAACGCCACGACGGCCGCGGTCTGCAGCACCGTGACGAGCGCGCCGGTCGCCAGCGTGACGCGGGTCGCGGCCGCGTAGCGGAGGAGGCGGGGATCGAGCGGGCGCACGTCAGGCGGCCACCGGTTCGGGATCGACGGGCTCAGCGGGCTCCCCCGGGATGCTCGCGCGCGTCACCCGCTTGCGGAACACCCAGTAGGTGAATGCCTGGTACGCCAGGATCAGCGGCAGCGAGATCACCGCGACCCAGGTCATGATCGACAGCGTGGTCTCCGTACTGGAGGCGTTGGCGATGGTCAGGCTGTTCTGCGGGTTCGGCGACGACGGCATGACGTTCGGGAAGAGCGCCACGAACAGCGAGACCACCGCGAGGGCGATCGTCACGGCCATGAACGCGAACGACCAGCCCTCCGCCCCGCGCAGGTTCAGGATCCACGAGACGACGAGGGCGACGGCGGCCAGCGCTGCGAGTACCAGCAGCGCCACCGAGAAGTGCGCGATCACGGTCCAGATCAGGAAGGCCGCGGCCACCACGATCGCGATGACACCGGAGCGCGACGCCAGCCGGCGCGCCCGCAGCCGGATCTCGCCGTCCGTCTTCAGCGACACGAAGACGGCGCCGTGTGTGAAGAACAGCAGGAGCGTGGTCAGGCCGCCGAGCAGCGCGTACCCGTTCAGGAGGTCGAACAGCGTCCCGGTGTAGTTGTGCCCGTGGTCGAGCGCGACGCCCTGCACGATGTTCGCGAAGGCGACGCCCCACAGGAACGCCGGCACGGCAGAGCCGACGACGATCATCCCGTCGAACCAGCGCTTCCACTGCGACTCCGGCCGCTGGTGCCGGTACTCGAACGACACCCCGCGCACGATCAGCGCGAGCAGGATGAGCAGCAGGGCCAGGTAGAAGCCGCTGAACAGCGTCGCGTACCACTCCGGGAACGCCGCGAAGAGCGCGGCGCCGCCGACGATCAGCCAGGTCTCGTTGAGGTCCCAGACCGGGCCGATGGTGTTGATGAGCACACGGCGGTCGGTGTCGTCCCTGCCGAGGAACGGCAGCGACATCCCGACGCCGAAGTCGAAGCCGTCGAGCACGAAGTAGCCGATGAAGAAGAAGGCGATGATGCCGAACCAGAGGACTGCGAGATCCATGTCGATGTGCTCCTAGTAGACCGTGGCGACCGGGACGTGGTTGCCCTCGTCGTCGAGGTGCTCCTCGGCGGGGGCCGGTCCCTTCTGGGCCGCGCGTTTGATGAGCTTGAACTCGACCACGGCGAGCGTGCCGTAGATGGCGGTGAAGGCGATCAGCGAGATCAGGACGTCGAGCCCCGTCGTCCCCGGCGAGACGCCGTCCTGCGTCTTCATCAGGCCGAACACGAGCCAGGGCTGCCTGCCCATCTCGGTGAAGATCCAGCCGACGATCATCGCGCCGAGCGAGAGCGGCATGGCCCAGATGGCGACCTTCCACATCCACGCCCACGGCGGCGTCCGGCCCTTGCGGGTGAACCAGAGGCCCACGACGGCGATCAGGACGTGCAGGAGGCCGAGGCCGATCATCCAGCGGAACGCCCAGTAGGTGACCCAGATGACCGGGGTGTAGTCGCCGGGGCCGTAGAGCTGCTGGTACTGGGCGTTGAGGTCGTTGATGCCCTCGACCGTGCCGGTGAGCGTGTGCGTCGAGAGGAACGACAGCAGGTACGGGATGCGGATCGAGAAGAGCTCGTGGACGCCGTCCGGCGTGCCGAGCGTGAAGATCGAGAACGACGCGTCCGCGCCGGTGGAGGTCTTGTAGAGCGCCTCCGCCGCGGCCATCTTCATCGGCTGGGTCTGCACCATCGCGAGGCCGAGCTGGTCGCCGCTGACGACGCTGCCGATGCCGGCGACGACCATCATCCAGAGCCCGAACTTCAGGGCGGGACGCATGGTCTCCAGGTTCCTGGTGCGGGAGAGGTGCCAGGCGGCGACCGCGATGATGAGGCCCGCCGAGACCATGAAGCAGCCGAAGATCGTGTGCGGGAACGCGGCGAGGGCGACCTTGTTCGTCAGCACCGCCCAGAGGTCGGTGAGCTCGGCCCGGCCGCGCGCGTGGTTCAGCGTGTAGCCGACCGGGTGCTGCATGAACGCATTGGCCGCGAGGATGAAGTACGCCGACAGGATGGAGCCGACGGCCACGATCCAGATGCAGGCGAGGTGGAGGCCGCGCGGCAGCTTGTCCCAGCCGAAGATCCACAGCCCGATGAAGGTGGCCTCCAGGAAGAACGCGAGCAGGCCTTCCAGCGCGAGCGGCGCCCCGAAGACGTCGCCGACGAACCGGGAGTAGTTCGACCAGTTCATGCCGAACTGGAACTCCTGCACGATGCCGGTCACGACGCCCATCGCGAAGTTGATCAGGAAGAGCTTGCCGAAGAAGTGCGTGAGCTGGAGGTAGTGGACCTTGCCGCTGCGGTACCACGCGGTCTGGAAGATCGCGACGACCGTGACGAGGCCGATCGTGAGCGGGACGAACAGGAAATGGTAGATCGTCGTCAGTCCGAACTGCCAGCGTGAGAGCAGCAGCGGATCGAGGAGCTCGTGCACGAAGTCCACCCTTCCGATCAATGTTCTACAGCGTGTAGAAGACTACTTCTACAGAGTGTAGAACATTCACAGCCTTCTCGCGCTACCCTGGATCCGTGGCCAATCTCGGAGAACTCGAACGCGCGGTGATGGACGCCCTCTGGTCGGGCGACGCCCCGATCACCGCCAACGAGTTGCGCGACAAGCTAGCGGCCACCAGGGACGGCGGCAAGACCCCGGCGCTCACCACCGTGCTCACGGTGCTCTCCCGCCTGGAGCAGAAGGGGTTCGTCGACCGCGACCGCGACGCGCGCCCCCACCTCTACTTCGCCAGCCTCACGCGGGCCAACCACGTCGCGGACCTGATGCGCGAAGTCCTGGAGACCTCCACCGACCGCACGGAGGCCCTCGCCTACTTCGTCGGCTCGGTCGACGAGTCAGAGGCGGCGATGCTCCGCCGGCTGCTCGACGCGCGCAGCTGACACCGATGGCCGTCGACCCGACCGCCGTCCTGCTCGGCGTCCTGGCGGTCGCCCTCGCCTGGCCCGTGCCGCTGCTGCTGGCGCGCGCGAAGTGGCCGCCCGCCGCACCGGGACTCGCGCTGGCGCTCTGGCAGTCGATCGCGCTGGCCGGCGGCATCTCCATGATCGGGTCGCTGCTGCTCGCCGGGCTGGAGCCGTTCGGGTACGACCTCCGGAGCCGCATCTCCGGCGCGGCCGCCACGCTCTTCAGCGGACCGCTCCCCGCCGGCGTCTCGCTGCTGCACACGTTCTTCCTCAGCGCCGCCGTGCTGCTGACGGCGCACTTGGTACTCAACCTCGCCCTCACCTCGGTACGCAGCCGCAGCCAGCGGCACCGGCACATGGAGCTGCTCCGGCTGCTCAGTTCGCCGCTGCCCGACGAGCCCGCCACCCGGATCATCGACCACCCGGCGCCCGCCGCCTACTGCCTCCCCGGCGCGCGCAGCGTCACCGTGCTGTCCGAAGGGATGATCGAGCTGCTCACCCCCGAGCAGCTGGAGGCCGTGATCGCCCATGAGCGCGCCCACCTGCGCCAGAAGCACCACCTCCTGCTCGACGCCTTCCGGTCTTGGAAGCGCGCGCTGCCGTGGTTCCCGATCGCGACGCGCGCGCAGGACGCCGTGGCGCTCCTGGTCGAGATGCTGGCCGACGACACCGCCCGGCGCACGTCCGGCGACGCGGTGCTCGCGGACGCCATCCGCATCGTGGACGCGACCGGGTCGGCCGGCGCCGCCCTCGGCGCTCCCAAGGACCCGCGCACGCCCGAGCAGCGCCGGTCGGCCCTGGTGGCGCGCGAGGAGCGCCTCACCTCCGGCCACCGCACGGTCGGCCCGGGAGTCCGGCTGCTGGTGGTGGTCGCCGCGGCCCTGCTCGTCGTGGTGCCTCCGGTGCTCGTGCTGACGAGCTGACCGGGCTGACGGCCTGACCGGCTGCCGCCCACTAGCCTGGAATCATGCCGGAGAAGCGGGGATACGCCAAGGGAATCGCCAAACGCGAGGAGATCCTCGCCCGCGCCCTGGAGGTGTTCGCCGACAAGGGCTATCGCAAGGCGTCGCTGCGCGAGATCGCGGAGTCGGTCGGGCTCAGCCAGGCCGGCCTCCTGCACCACTTCTCGTCGAAGGAGGAGCTGTTCGCCGAGGTGCTGCGCAAGCGCGACGAGGTGGACTCCGCCGGTGGCGAGCTCGGCGGGGACTGGTCCGAGGCGGCCGACGGCCTGGTCCGCATCGTGCGGCACAACGCCGAAGTGCCGGGGCTCGTCCAGCTCTATGCGACCATCTCCGCGGAGGCGGCGGACCCCGACCATCCGGGTCACGACTACTTCGTGTCGCGCTACCAGCAGATCGTCGCCGGTCTGGAGGGGTACATCCGCTCGGAGCAGCAGGCCGGTCGGGTGCGCGACAGTGTCGACGCGCGCACGCTCGCGCGCCTCGCGGTGGCCGTCTCCGACGGCATGCAGGTGCAGTGGCTGCTCGACCCGTCCGCCGACATGGGCGACGCGATCGAGGCGTTCTGGTCGCTGCTCCGCATGCAGTAACGGTCCCGCAGAAACGGAGGCGGCGGCCCGGTCACCCGAGCCGCCGCACGCGGAGTCCGTCGGGAGGTCACCCTCCCGTCAGGGATTTCAGCCCTTGATCGGGTGCTCCTGCAGCCACTTCTTCGCCACGGCGTCCGGCTGGGTCTTGCTGGCGCCCTGGTTCTCGCTGTTCATGGTGATCAGGTCGTCCGTGGTCAGCAGGGCCGAGACCTTGTTGAGCACCGACTTGACCTTGTCGGAGGCCTTCTTGGTGTTGATCAGCGGCACGATGTTCTGCGCGGCGATCAGGTTCTTCGGGTCCTTCAGCACGACGAAGCCGTTGTCCTTGATGGCCGGGGTCGTGGTGTAGATGTCCGCGAGCTGAACGCTGCCGTCCTTCAGCGCCGCGACGGTCAGCGGGCCGCCCGAGTCGCTGATCGGGGTGAGCGACGCCGTCACGCCGTAGGTCGACTTGAGGCCGGGGATGCCGTAGGGCCGGGTGCCGAACTCGGGGTTCGCGCCGACGGTCAGCGGCACGGTGACGTTCTTGAGGTCCTCCAGGCTGGTGACCTTGTACTTGTCGGAGAACTCCTTGGTGACGTTGTAGGCGTCGGCGTCCTGCGCCTTGGCCTGGTCGAGCACCTCGAAGCCCTTGGGCAGGGCGTCGTTGAGCGCGGCGTAGACGTCGTCGCTCGAGGAGGCCGTGCTGGTCTTGTTGTAGAACTGCAGCAGGTTGCCGGAGTACTCCGGAACCAGGTCGATCGACCCGTCCTGCAGCGCCTTCAGGTAGACGTCGCGCTGGCCGATGCTCGGCTTGTAGCTGACCTTGACGCCGTTGGCCGCGAGGGCCTGGCCGTAGATCTGCATCAGGATCTCGGACTCGCCGAACGCGGCCGAGCCGACGGTGACGGTGTCGCTCGAGGAGCCGCTGCCGCCGCTGCTGCTGGTGCTGAACGCGCCGCCGCCGCCGGACGAGCAGGCGCTGAGGGCGATGAGCGCCCCCGCCGCGAGCACACCGGCCGCGATGCGGCCCTTCTTTGATCCGAACATGTGATTTCTCTTTCTACTGTGTGCGTTGGGACTCGGGTGAATCGGGAAGCCCCGGGAGGGGAAGGTCAGGGAGGGTCAGGGAGCGGGCTGCCGCCCGGGGACTGGGGCGCCGATCGTGCGCCGCGGCGTTGTGGCCACGTCCGCGCGGACCTTGCCGGCCGTGACGCCGCGCGGCACGACGAGCTTCTGGGTCAGCGCGAACAGGCCGTCGACCACCAGCGCGAGCACGACGACGATGATCGAGCCGCCGAGCATCTCCGGGTAGTTCTGCACGGCAAGCCCGTCGAACAGGAACCGCCCGAGGCCGCCCACCGGGAGGATCGCGGCCACGGTCCAGGTCGCGATCACCTGCAGAGCGCCGGAGCGGATGCCGCCGATGACGAGCGGAAGCGACAGCGGCAGCTCCACCTTGGCGAAGATCTGCCACTCGGTCATCCCGACGGCGCGTGCGGCGTCGATCGTGCTGCGGTTGACCGACTCCAGCCCCGAGTACGCGCCGGCCAGCAGCGGCGGGATGGCGAGGATGGTCAGCGCGATCAGCGGCGGCACGATCGTGATGTTCGCCATGATGAGCGCGAGGTAGACGACCAGTCCCAGCGTCGGCAGGGCGCGCAGCGCGCCGGAGACGCCGACGGCGAGGCCGCGGAAGCGTCCGGTGTGCCCGATCGCGAAGCCGATCGGCAGCGCGATCGCGCAGGCGATCAGGAGGGTCAGCAGCGTGTACAGGAGGTGCTCGCCGGTGCGCACGGGGATGCCGCCCGGCCCCATCCAGTTCACCGGATCGAAGAGCCAGGCGAAGGCGGCCGCGAAATCGGTCATGGGCCGGTCACCGCCTTCATCGCTGCGGAGCGGCGCAGCCGGCCCGAGCGCTTGTCGAGCCGCGACCACGGCAGCAGCAGCCGCCCGAGCAGCACGAGGACGAGGTCGAACACGAGGGCGACGACCATGATGAGGATGATGCCGACCGCGACCTCCTCCGTGTAGGACCGGTTGAGGCCGTCCGTGAAGAGCTGGCCCAGGTTCGGAACACCGAGCAGCGCGCCGACGCTCACCAGGCTCACGGTGGACACGGAGACGACCCGCAGCCCCGCGAGCAGCACCGGCCCGGCCAGCGGGAGCTCGACGGCCCAGAACCGTCGCCAGCCCGAGTAGCCGATCGCCGTCGCGGACTGCACCACGTCACCGGGCACCGACGCGAGGGCGTCGGTCGTGGTGCGCACCAGCAGCGCCACGGCGTAGATGCTCAGCGCGACGACGACGTTCGCCGGATCGAGGATCTTGGTGCCGATCAGCGCCGGCATCGCGAAGAACAGCGGAAGCGACGGGATCGTGTACAGGATGCCGCCGATCGTCAGCAGCACCGGCCGGCTCACCTTGTAGCGGTTCGCCACCCAGCCGATCGGCAGCGATACGACGAAGCCGACCACGATCGGGATGGCGCTCAGCCACACGTGCGAGATCGTGAGGGTCCAGACCAGGCCGAGGTTCGACCACAGGAAGTTCACTGTGGCAGCCGTGGAGGGGCGCCACCCTGCGTTACGGCGTCCGCACCACCCGCGACGGACACCGTCGCGGCCTTTGAATCTTCGGATAGGGGGCGCTCGTCGCTGAGGACGCCCGCAGTGCGCCCTTCGCTGTCGACGAGCACGGAACCGGTCTCGGTCCGTTCGATGTGCAGGGCGCGCTTGCCGCGGTCGGCGCCCACGAAGCTCGCCACGAACTCGTCGGCGGGCGACGCGAGGATCTCGGCCGGGGTGCCCTGCTGGGCGACGATCCCGCCCTTGCGGAAGATCACCACCTGATCCCCCAGGCGGAACGCCTCGTCGATGTCGTGCGTCACGAACAGCACCGTCTTGCCGAGCTCGCGCTGGAGCCGCAGCAGCTCGTTCTGGAGGTCGTCGCGCACGATCGGGTCGACCGCTCCGAACGGCTCGTCCATCAGCAGGATGTTCGGGTCGACCGCCAGGCCGCGGGCGACGCCGACGCGCTGCTGCTGGCCTCCGGAGAGCTGGCTCGGGTACTTGTCGGCGAGCGAGCGCTCCAGCCCGACCGTGTCCATGAGCTCCAGCGCGCGCTCCTGCGCGGCTTTGCGCTTGACACCGGTGAGCAGCGGCACGGTGGCGATGTTGTCGACCACCTTGCGGTGCGGCAGCAGCCCGGAGTTCTGCATGACATAGCCGATGCGGCGGCGCAGGTGCACGGGCTTCAGGCTCTGCACGTCCTCGCCGTCGATGGAGACCGTGCCGCTAGTCGGGTCCACCATGCGGTTGACCATGCGCAGGATCGTCGTCTTGCCGCTGCCGGACGAGCCGACGAGCACGGTGATCTGGCGGGAGGGGATGACGAGCGAGAAGTCGTCGACCGCCACCGTCCCGTCAGGGAACCGCTTCGTGACCGAACGGAACTCGATCATCGGTCCTCAGCTCTCGGTCGATACCGCAGGGTGGTCTCAGTATTCGGGGCCATCGCTTCCACCCAAACAGCGTTTTGCACAATTCGCAATGAATTGAGTCGGTTTGTGGCAGGAAACCCAGACACCATGAGACAACTCTGTCCCGTACCGCCGACATTCCCCGGAGAGCCTCAGCTCTTCGGGTCGTACCGCCGCTCCAGGTACTCGCGGGCCACGACGCGCGCCTCGTCGATGTAGCGGGCGTCTCCCATCGGGTCGTCGAGGAAGGCCCGGTTGATCAGGCCGTCCATGATCTCCACGACGATCTCGAGGCGGAAGGCCAGGTCCTCGCCGGCTGGCAGACCGTACTCCTCGGACAGGATCGAGGCGAACTGCGACGCGAACGACGCAGCCTGCTCCGGCTCCTCCTCGCCCGGAAGGCCGGCGCGCTCGGCGTCGGTGAAGCGGATGATGCGGAAGCCCGGCTCGGTGCGGAACATCGCGACGAAGGCGTCGATCGCGCACTCCACCGCGTTCCACCAGTGCTCGGGGCTCTCGGCGTGGATCGCGGAGACGACCGAGTGGCGATAGCGCAGCAGCGCGCGGTCGCGCAGCGCCTGCAGCAGGACGATGCGGTCGGGGAAGTAGCGGTAGACCGTGCCGATGGACGCACCGGCGCGCTCGGCGACCATGGCGGTCGTCAGGCGGTCGAATCCGATCTCGTCCACCACCTCCGCTGCGGCGTCGAGGAGGGCGTCGATCCGGGCGGCGCTGCGCTCCTGGATCGGCTCCGTCCGCACGAGCGGCGCTCCGGCGGTGTTCTGTGCAGCGACCAGGTCGTTGATGGGCACGAGGGCGACTCCTTCTTTCTACTCTCCACGATACGCGTGCGGGTCCCCAGCCCGGCGACGGCGCTTCCGTCGCGTCATCAGGATCATATTGTGGAAATCTCACCTTTGCTGGGGAAATTCCTCCGACACACCGAAGAATCCTCACCCCAGATCTGGGGGCTGCGTCTGAGGGGACCTTCAGTCCGTGAGAAACTGGTACCTCTATGACTGCCACCCGAGCCAAGCGCGGCGCGAGCGTCGACCCGATCATGCACCGTGCCGCGCGCGTCGAGGACGCGTTCCACCAGTTCCGAGCCCGCCGCGCACGCAAGCGCGGTTTCCTGGCGACCGTCGTCCCGTACGCCGGCTACGGCTCGCCGACCTGGGTGCGGATCCTCGGCAGGGTGGTGCTGGCGAAGGAGCCGCGGCCCGGCAGCCGTGCCGAGCGCAAGCACCGCAAGCGCGAGGAGTCCATCCGGGGCTGGCGTTCGTTCGTCAGCGTCCCGGTCGGCGACGTCACCGTCACGATCACCGTCGACGGGGCCCGCCACGAGGTGCAGCCGGACCGCGGCGGCGTCATCGACACGGTCCTCCCCGTCCAGCTCAAGCCCGGCCTGCACACAGTGCGGCTCACGACGCCGGAGTCCGCGCGCGTGTTCGAGGCGCCGGTCTACATCGTCGACCCCAAGGCCACCTTCGGAATCATCTCCGACGTGGACGACACCGTCATGGTCACCGCGCTCCCCCGGCCCCTGCTCGCCGCGTGGAACACCTTCGTCCTGGACGAGCACGCCCGGGTTCCGACCCCCGGGATGTCAGTGCTGCTGGAGCGACTCGCGGCGGCGCACCCCGGCGCGCCGGTCATCTACCTCTCGACCGGCGCCTGGAACGTCGCGCCGACGCTCACGCGCTTCCTCTCGCGCAACCTCTTCCCCGCAGGTCCGCTGCTGCTCACCGACTGGGGCCCGACCCACGACCGGTTCTTCCGCTCGGGCCGCGAGCACAAGCGCACCAGCCTCGCCCGGCTGGCCGACGAGTTCCCCGGACTCCAGTGGCTGCTGATCGGCGACGACGGGCAGCACGACGAGGCGCTCTACCGCGAGTTCACGACCGACCACCCCGGCAACGTCGCGGGTGTCGCCATCCGTCAGCTCTCCAACGGGGAGGCCGTGCTGGCCGGTGGCCGGTCGAAGGCCGAGAAGCACAGCGAGATCTCCGGCGCGCCGTGGGTCTATGCCCCGGACGGCGCCGGACTGAGCGACCAGCTCAAGGATCACGGGCTGCTGCCCTGAGTCCGTCGCCGCCGGCACCCATCTAGGACAGAAGCTGTCCGCTGTCTGCGCCAGACTGAGTCCATGACCTCCCGCGCCGACCTGCTGCGCCTGCGCCGCCTCGCCCACGCGATCGACGGTGACCGCGAGGCCTCCCCCGCCGACGTCGCACGGCGCATGCTCGCGGTCCAGGCGCAGGACTTCGCCGCGGGATCCTGGGCACTGGGCCTCCGGACCACCGGCTCGACGCGCGCCGACGTCCTCGCCGACCTCGACGCCGGCCGGATCGTCCGCTCCTGGCCCATGCGCGGCACGCTGCACTTCGTCCCGCCGGAGGACCTCCGCTGGATGCTGGGAGTGACCACCGGCCGCATGATCGCCGGCCTCACCGCCCGACACCGGCAGCTCGAACTCGACACGGCCGACTTCGTCCGCGCCCGCGACCTGGTCACCGAGGCCCTCGCCGGCGGCGGGCGCATCGGCCGCGCCGAACTGATGGAGCTGTGGGAGGCCAACGGCATCGCCACGGCGGGCCAGCGCGGTTACCACCTCATCTACTACCTGGCCCAGACCGGACTGATCTGCTGGGGTCCGACCCTGCGCACGCAGCAGGCGCTGGTGCTGCTGGACGAGTGGGCGCCGCACGCGCGGCAGCTCGAACCGGACGAGGCGCTGGGCGAGTTCCTGCTCCGCTACCTCCACGGACACGGCCCCGCGACCGTCAAGGACTTCGTCTGGTGGACCAAGGGCACCGTCGCCGGCGCCAAGACCGCGCGCGCCGTCCTGGGCGACGCGCTCACCGCGCTGGAGGTCGACGGGGTGGAGTACCTGCTCACCGCCGAGCTCGCCGACCGTGCCGCCGGGCTCGCCGAGAGCCGGAGCGAGCGGGAGGCCGTCCAGCTCCTCCCGGCCTTCGACGAGTACCTGCTGGGCTACCAGCAGCGCGACCTCGTGCTCGACGACGACCACTTCGAACGCATCGTCCCCGGCGGCAACGGCGTCTTCCAGCCGATCCTGGTCGCCCGCGGGCGCGTGGTGGGGACCTGGCGCCGCGCTGCGGTGGAGATCGAGTCGTTCGCGCCGCTCACCGCGGGCCAGCAGCGTGCCGCCGAGCGCGCCGCTGCGGCGTACCGGCGTTACGCGGCCTGAGTCGCCGCGCCGGCCGCACGGCTACGCTGGAGTCGTGCGTTCGATGTCCCGGGTCAAGCTCTCCCTCCCCGTGAACATCCGCTCGACCACGCGCACGCCGTTCCTCCAGGTCGCCAAGACCGCCACGGCCATGATCATCTCCTGGGGCCTGGCGACGCTGATCTTCCCGGGCGAGCTCCCGGTGTTCGCGACCATCGCCGCCCTGCTCGTCGTGCAGCCGAGCGTGAACCAGTCCATCGGCCGCGCCTTCGAGCGGTCCCTCGGGGTGATCCTGGGCGTGGTCATCGCGTACGGGGTGGGTCTGGTCTTCGGCGACAACACCTGGATCGTGCTGCTCGCGATCGTCGCGTCCCTGGTGATCGCGTGGGCGTTCAAGCTGACGCCGGGCACGGCCAACCAGATCCCGATCAGCGTCATGCTGGTGCTGTCGCTGGGCGCCACGAACTCCGAGTACGCCGTCGCGCGGATCGTGGAGACCGTGCTCGGCGCGGCGATCGGCGTCATCGTCAACATCGCGATCGTGCCACCCGTGCTCACCGGCCCGGCGCGGACGGCTGTGCTCGACCTCGGCCGGGAGATCGCCGCGACGCTCGACCGGCTCGCCGTCGCCCTGACCAGCCGGCCGACGTCCGGCGAGCGGGACGCCCTGCTCATCGAGGCGCGGCTGCTGCGCCCGATGGAGAAGAAGGCGGAGGCCGCGCTCACCTCCGCCGACGAGAGCCTCACCCTCAACCCGCGCCAGGCCAAGCACCGCGTCGTCCTGGAGCACGACCAGCAGCTCTTCGCGCGCCTGCGGCCGCTGATCACGCGCTCGCTCGGCATGACCCGGGCGTTCCACGACCACTACGACGACAGCCTCGCCGACGAGCCGACCATCGCGGCGATCGCTGACGAGCTGGAGCGCTCCGCCCACGACCTGCGGCTGCTGTCCCGCGACCCCGACGCGGCCGTCGTCGAGCCCGGGACCGAGACGGCAGGGATCCCGGTGCTGACGGCGCCGCTCGTCGTCAGCACGCCGAACCCGCGGCACTGGGTGCTGATCGGCTCGCTCATGGAGGACCTCCGTCGCGTCCACGCGGAGATCACCGGAGACGACGACGCCGCCTGAACCGCGAGGCGGTCAGGCGGCGTCGTGACGGTCGTTCAGGCGGTGAGTGCCGCGACGGCCTCCGCCAACGGGAGGGTCGACCGCTCGCCGGTGCGGCGGTCCCACAGCTCGACCTCGCCGTCGGCGGCGCCACGCCCGGCGACGAGCACGCGCGGGATGCCGATGAGCTCGGCGTCGCCGAACTTCACACCGGGCGAAACCTTGGGGCGGTCGTCCAGCAGCACCTCCAGGCCGGCGGCCTCCAGGTCCGCGGCGGCCTGCTCGGCCACCTCGAAGGCGACGGCCTCACGGCCGGCCGCGACGACGTGCACGTCGAACGGCGAGACGGCCGCAGGCCAGACCAGGCCCTTGTCGTCGTTGTTCTCCTCGGCGATGATCGCCAGGATGCGGGTGACGCCGATGCCGTAGGAGCCCATGGTCACGGTGACGAGCTTGCCATTCTCGTCCAGCACCTTCAGTCCCAGCGCCTCGGCGTACTTGCGGCCGAGCTGGAAGACGTGGCCGATCTCCATGCCGCGCGCGAGCTCGACGGGGCCGGAGCCGTCCGGAGCGGCGTCGCCCGGCTTGACCTCGGCGACCTCCACAGTGCCGTCCCAGGCGAAGTCGCGCCCGGCGACGAGCCCGAACACGTGCTTGCCCTCGACGTTGGCGCCGGTGATCCAGCCGGAGCCGTCGACCACGCGCGGGTCGACGACGAAGCGGATGCCGGTCGAGGCCTCCTCGCCGAGCACGGGTCCCTCGGCCGACCAGGGGCCGATGTAGCCCTTGACGAGGCCGGGGTGCGTGCGGAAGTCGTCCTCGGTCGCCGCCTCGATCTCGGCGGGCGCGAAGGCGACCTCGGCGCGCTTCAGGTCGACCTCCCGGTCGCCGGGCAGGCCGACGACCACGAGCTCGCGCGTGCCGTCGAGGTGGATGAGCGCCAGGACGACGTTCTTGAGGGTGTCGGCGGCGGTCCACGCCCGGCCGTCCGGGCGCGGGTGCTTCTCGTTGGCGACGTCGACCAGGGTCTGGATGGTGGGGGTGTTCGGAGTGTCGAGCACCTCCTGGGGCGTCAGTTTCTCGTAGCCGCGCGTGGGCGGCGCCAGGGTGGTGAAGGCCTCCACATTCGCCGCGTAGCCTCCGTCCGAGCGCACGAATGTGTCCTCGCCGACCGGGGTGGGGTGCAGGAACTCCTCGCTGCGGGAGCCGCCCATCGCGCCGGCGTCGGCCTGCACGATGACGTAGTCGAGGCCCAGGCGGCTGAAGATGCGCTCGTACGCGTCGCGCTGCGCCATGTAGCTGGTGTCGAGGCCCGCGTCCGTGTAGTCGAACGAGTACGCGTCCTTCATGGTGAACTCGCGGCCGCGCAGCAGGCCGGCGCGGGGGCGCGCCTCGTCGCGGTATTTGTCCTGGATCTGGTAGATCGACAGCGGCAAGTCCTTGTACGAGGAGTAGAGGTCCTTCACCAGCAGGGTGAAGACCTCCTCGTGCGTGGGGGCGAGCAGGTAGTCGGCGTCCTTGCGGTCCTTGAGGCGGAAGATGCCGTCGCCGTACTCCTCCCAGCGACCGGTGGCCTCGTAGGGCTCGCGCGGCAGCAGCGCGGGGAAGTGCACCTCGTGCGCGCCGGCGGCGGTCATCTCCTCGCGGATGATCTGCTCGATGCGCGCCTTGACCCGCAGCCCCAGCGGCAGCCACGCGAAGATGCCCGGCGCCTGGCGGCGGATGTAGCCCGCGCGCACGAGGAGCTTGTGGCTGGTCACCTCCGCGTCGGAGGGGTCTTCACGGAGGGTGCGGAGGAAGTAGTTCGTCAGGCGAGTAGGCACCGTTCCATGTTAGTGGTGCGGTGATGCCGCGCCCGCCGCGGGCGCTAGTGGCCGACGGTGACGGTGGGCTCGCCCGAGGCGACCTGGGCGTCCGCCATCTCGGCGGCGATGCGGTTCGCCTCCTCGATCAGGGTCGCGACGATCTCCGCCTCGGGCACGGTCTTGATGACCTCGCCCTTCACGAAGATCTGGCCCTTGCCGTTGCCGCTGGCGACGCCGAGGTCGGCCTCGCGGGCCTCGCCCGGGCCGTTGACGACGCAGCCCATGACCGCGACGCGCAGCGGGACGCTCATGCCCTGCAGGCCCTCGGTGACGTTGTCGGCGAGGGTGTAGACGTCGACCTGGGCGCGGCCGCAGCTCGGGCAGGACACGATCTCCAGCTTGCGCTCGCGGAGGTTGAGCGACTGCAGGATCTGCAGGCCAACCTTGACCTCCTCGGCGGGCGGGGCGGACAGCGAGACGCGGATGGTGTCGCCGATGCCCTCCGAGAGCAGGATGCCGAACGCGGTCGCGGACTTGATGGTGCCCTGGAACGCCGGGCCGGCCTCCGTCACGCCGAGGTGGAGGGGCCAGTCGCCCCGCTCGGCGAGCTGGCGGTAGGCCTTGACCATGACGATCGGGTCGTTGTGCTTGACCGAGATCTTGAAGTCGTGGAAGTCGTGCTCCTCGAAGAGGCTGGCCTCCCAGACGGCGCTCTCGACGAGGGCCTCGGCGGTCGGCTTGCCGTACTTCTGCAGCAGGCTCGGCTCCAGCGAACCGGCGTTGACGCCGATGCGCAGCGAGACGCCCGCGGCCTTCGCGTAAGCGGCGATCTTGCCGACCTGGTCGTCGAACTTGCGGATGTTGCCCGGGTTGACGCGCACGGCGGCGCAGCCCGCGTCGATCGCCGCGTAGACGTAGTTGGGCTGGAAGTGGATGTCCGCGATGACCGGGATCTGGCTCTTCTTGGCGATGATCGGCAGCGCCTCGGCGTCGTCACGGCTCGGCACCGCGACGCGCACGATGTCGCAGCCGGAGGCCGTCAGCTCGGCGATCTGCTGGAGGGTCGCGTTGATGTTCGTCGTCGGCGTCGTGGTCATCGACTGGACGCTGACCGGGGCGTCGCCGCCGACCAGGACCTTTCCGACACGGATCTGACGGGACTTGCGACGGGGTGCGAGGGTCTCGGGGACCTTGGGCATCCCCAGGTTGATTGCTGCCACCCGACAATCCTACGCGGCCGAGTGGGAGACGGCTGGGCGTCGGGTGAACGGCGGGTATGCGGTGGTCAGCCGAAGAAGTTGATCGGCTTCACAATGTCTGCATACATCAGCAGCAGACTCATCGCCCCCACCAGCACCACCACGGTCATCGTCAGGGGCATGAGCTTTGCGATATCGACCGGCCCAGGATCGCGTCGCCCGAACAGCTTCGCGATCGAACGCCTGAAGCCCTCCCACAGCGCCCCGGCGATGTGGCCGCCATCGAGCGGGAGCAACGGAATGAGATTGAAGACGAAGAGCGCGATGTTCAGGGAAGCAAGCAACGCGATCATGGTGTAGACCTTGTCGATCACGGGAACACCGTTGAGAGCGGTCAACTCACCTGCCGCGCGGCCGACGCCGACGAGGCTCACCGGCCCGTTCGGGTCGCGCGGAGCCGAGCCGAAAGCGGCGTTCCAGATGTCGACCATGCGCTGCGGCAGGTGGATGACAACGCCGACGACCGCGGAGGTCTGAGCTCCCACGGCGGGAAGAACGGAGGTGATCGGCTGAGGGACCAGCTTCTCCACCGCTCCGATGCCCACAAAGCCGGCTTTCACGGTCTCGATGCTTCCGCCCGATCCTTTGACCGCCTGCCCGTTCGCATCGAGCTTGGCGACCGAGTTCGTCAGCGGGGTGAGCACGACCGTCTGGTCCTGGCCGTCGCGTCGGATGACGACGGTCAGAGGCACGCCTGCAGAGTCACGGACGATCGCGGTGGACTGCGCCCACGACGTGATCTTCTTCCCGTCGATGCTGACGATGGTGTCGCCGGGCTTCAGTCCCGCGGCGGCGGCGGGGGTTTGCGTCGCGTCGGCGCCGCACTTCTGCGACGTGGTCGTCGCGGGAAGCACGCACTGATTGACCGACCCGATAGTCGTCGACGCCTGCGCGGTCCCGAACCCCATCAGCAGCACCCCGAATAGCACCACCCCGATCAACAGGTTCATGAACGGCCCGCCGAACATGATGACGACGCGCTTCCAGACCGGCAGGCGGTAGAAGGTGCGATTCTCCTCGCCCTCCCCCACGGTCTCCGCGCTGGAGGTGCGGGCGTCCTGCACCATCGCCTGCATGAACCCGGTCGTCGCGTTGCGACCGCTGCCGCCGTCCTTGCCGGGAGGGAACATCCCGATCATCGAGATGTAGCCGCCGAGCGGGATGGCCTTGACGCCGTACTCGGTCTCACCGCGCTTGAAGGAGAACAGCGTGCGGCCGAACCCGATCATGTACTGGGTGACCTTGACGCCGAAAAGCTTGGCCGGCACCAGGTGGCCGATCTCGTGCAACGCGATCGAGAGCGCCACGCCCACCAGGATGATGACGACGCCCAGGACGAAGAGCAGCACGGAATCCACGCAGCAAGGCTAACTGCCCATGCTTAGAGCTGCCCCCACAGCCGATTAGCAGACGCGCAACGCGGGCCGACGTCGATCGCCGCGCTCTCGCGCTTCCCTATTGACAGCGTGCCGCTGAACAGATACCGTCCCTTAACATCTCACCAGAGAAGGGAAATATATGTCACTCGCAACGCTCAATGAAGCCCTCCGCACCGCAAAGGATGAGCTGGACGAGCCGGGAATCGCCGTAACCGATTTTCGGCCACTTGATGAAGCTTTGGTCAGCGACCTCTGGACCAACGACACGGAGGGGGCGGTCACCTCGATCCTTTTCGATTTCAACCCCTCGTTCGACACGATCAACTGCTCACGAACGTCGACCTGCGGCTGCGCCTCTGCTGAGGAGAGCTATTCGCTTCCCGTGGACTTCAAGCTCTGATCGAAGCTCTCAATGAAGCTCGACCCCCATCATTACCTCGACACACTCGGGGAAGCGGGCCAACGAAGCTGGCCCGCAATCCCGTTCTGGGGTTCTGTCGAGGCACTTGATGGAGCCTTGGCTGGTCTCGCTATTGGCGGCGCCGCGCGTGCCGTCCGCAACGCCTTCCTTGTTCACTTCGTGGAATCGGCAGCCGAAATCGCTCGGTCAGCGGTCACGACTGCCGTCATTGAAGAAGGAGGCGACTGGAGCGAGCCAGCCAAGGCGTGGGAATGCGTCAGCGATCGCGCCTTCGGGGCTCGGATCTTGTCGGAGCAGCCCGTTCTCGCGGCACGAATATCTCGTCTTGCGGAGGTCTTTGCGACCTCGGCGCTGCAACTAGTCGAGCGCCTCGACGATCCCGTCGTCGAGAAGGTCGGAACTGTCAGCCACGTTCGCATCCTGGGGGACATGCATCTGAGAGGGGCCGTCGCGCTCCTCTACTTTGAAGGAAAGCCTCGGCTGGTCTATAAGCCGCGGTCTCTCGCCACGGATGTTCTCTTCGAGGCTATTCTGAGCGCCCTGCGGAGTCGAGGGGTAGACGCGTCCATTCCGCGACATCCGAGGTCCGTGGACCGGGTCGGCTACGGATTCCAGGAATACGTCGAGTACTCATCTCCCGAAACCGAGAGTGAGTTCCGTCGCTTCTACGAACGATTCGGCTCCCTGATTGCGCTGTCGTACATTCTCAGGTTCTCCGATCTCCACAACGAGAATCTTTTGAGTACGCAAGCGGGGCCAGTCATTCTGGATGCGGAGTGCTTGCTGAGCTATCCCCCGCTGATTCACGATGGTTGGACACCCAAAGCGCGATCTCTGGTCGCGCCCCCGGAGTCGGTTCTCGACTCCTGGCTGCTGCCGAACTGGCGAATCTATTTCCAGTCACTCGGGCCAATGGACATGACCGCTTTGGGCGCATACGCGCATCCCGATCGGATCGTGCCAATCAGAAAGGTGACAATCGGCGAAGATGGGCGGCCCACTCATACGTATGCTCCCGATGAGTCACGCGCGAGTTTCCAGCATCAGCCGACCACGGCAGACCCCACAGCATTCCCCGCAGGCCCGTACACCCAAGAGATAGCCAACGGCTTCATGAGCACCTACGCTGCGTTCCTGGAGCCGGACTTCAAGGACCTCGTGCTGCGTCTCGTGGAGAAACACACACAACAGGCAAGTACCCGGTTAGTCCTCGACGCCACGATGGCCTATTCAGCGCGGCTGCAACTCTCTAGACCCGTTGCCGAATCCTCCGTGTCACATCCCCTCGGTTCTTTGCGGACATGGATCGACGCCGGCGAACGTAAGGCGATCGACCACGGCGTCGTGCCTCTGTTCGAAAGAAGCATCGTAGGAGGTGAGCTTCTCGCTGCCGATGCCGCGCCGATGCAGACAATTGACACGCCATTCGGCAGGCTGGCCCAACACCTGGAGCGACTGTCGCACAGCGACGCGAAGGCGCAGCTGGAATGTGTGAAGACGAGCCTCGCGCTCGGCGCGCACAACCCAGGTGATGGGGACCCCGTGGCGATCTCGTTGCCGATCCTGTCTGGAATTCACGAATCGATCGACTCTTTGGTGCTTCGCACTTCCCAAGCGATAAAGGGGTCGCCTGACTCTCCGTGGATGACCAGCGCGGATGAGATCAAGGAGGGCTACTGGAGCCTCGGTAGCGCACCCCCGGGGCTTTACCGTGGACTCGCAGGGACCGCGTTGGCCCTTGGCCTTGCGGGACTGAGCCACTCGCGCGCCCGGCACTCGTTTGCCCTCATTCGCGACCACCTCCAGGTCGCTGTTGAGGACTATGTCGGCTTGAGCAGGGAGGACCAGCCTCATCTCGCCGACACCTTTCTCGGCGCGGGACATGTGGGGCCGCTCGTATCCATCGCTTCGATCGCGGCGTTGGAGGGCGATCGGAAGACGATGAGCTGGGTTTCAGCCATCGGCCGCCGACTCCCAGCCCTCGCCCCGAGCGTGGAACTCGACTTTGTCGGCGGTGCGAGCGGCTTGACGGTGGCCTTCCGACGACTGCATGAGCTCTCCGGTGAACGCAACTTTGAACGAATGGAACGCCAAGCAAGAGAGCGCCTCATAGCCGAATTGCCCAGAGCCGTCTCTTCGCAGCGGGCAGCCGTCGGATTGGCTCACGGCCTTTCCGGCGTCGCAACCGCGTTGATGGGTACACACTTGCGCTCGCCTGCAACTCCGGCCCACGAGACGGCTTTACATTGTCTTGACCTCGAGGACGACCTCATTCGAAGGGGGCTCGCAGACAAGCGTGGCTCGTCCTGGTCGTGGTGCTGGGGAACCACCGGGCAGCTGATGACAAGACTGATCGGCAAACACGAATCTGGTCGCTACCCGGAATTGCGCAGATCAGTGACCGCGGTCTCGACGTCATATCAGAACATCTGCCATGGAGCGATTGGTCCGGTTCTTCTGATGCTCACGCCGGCGTATCGTCAGGCGTTTGGCGCGGCTGATGGCCGCGCTGCATCGAGGAAACTGACTCGTCGCCTGCTTGAAAACCCCAGTCCTCGAGTCGGAGCGCCAGCCTTCGCGCCGGACTACGGCCTTTTCACGGGTCTGAGTGGCGTCCTCGCCTACTTCGCTTCGATCCGCGATGAAGCAAGCTTCTCTCTCCTCGACTTGAATTACGCGCCAGGCGAGAATGGTTGAGGCCGTATCGCTCGTGACCCTCGCGATCCTTTGGGCAATTGTGGGGTCCAAGATACTCGCTATCGGCGTGCGGCTCTGTCGACCCGTTGCTGCACCGCGGTGGCTCCGCCCGATTGAAGCGGTGGTGCCGACGTGGCAACTTTTCGGACAGGCCGGTGGGACATATGACCTCTACGCCATCGTTGGCGATCGCATCCAAGGCGAGACCGAACACTTTCATGAAGCGAGTGCGGCGATGCGCGGGTGGTATTCCCCGATCATCAATCCGAATTCGCGATACCGCGCTCTCCTCCGCGAAGCGTTGCGGACCGCGGCACACGACCACGTCAGCGGGCGCAGTCAAGCGCACAATGAAGTCGCCGCCTCATTCTTGAAGCGGGCAGGACAGTGGGAAGTGCGCGCCGCACATCCTCGCGACTTTCACGAGCGCAGATTCTCTGTATACATAGTCCTGGATCAAGGGCATTTCGGCACCACCGCCCCTGAAGCACACGCTGCTCTCGGGCCGTACGACGCGGCCTGACGTGATCCCCCTTTCGCTCTGCCTCCTTGGCCTGGGTTCTGCGCTCTCCGGAGTCGAGGATCTCGTAACAGTGCGGCGTTCTCGAATCGTTCTGAACCTTGGAGCGTCGCGCTCCATCGCCATACTCGTTGTCTCCAGTGCTCTGGCGATCTCGGCTGGGCTCCTCGTCGTCGCGGCTCTGACTTCATCCAATGCGACGCTCAGCACTGTCCCTTTCCTGGCGACCACCTTCCTTGCCCTCGCCATACGAGCTGCAGTCATCCGATCACAGGACGGGTCCGATCGAATGCTTCTCCTCGCCGTCGGCGGCATGCTCTCCTGGGTGACTTTGAATTTTCAACCCGGTCCAGGTGCGTCACTGACTCGCCTTGCCATCCTCGCTCTACTCGGAGTGGCCTATTTTGAGGCCGGATTGGTTAAGGTCAAAAACCCCACCTGGCGAAATGGGCGGCAGCTCGCGTCGATCATGAACCTCAAGGAGGTTGGCAACAAAAGAGTCGCGCGTCTTTTGATACCACGCCCTCGCCTTTCATTCACGTTGAGCTGGATGGTGATAGGCCTCGAGCTATTGGCAGGCGCGCTCTTGGCGATCGGTGGTCTCCCCGCGCTGTTCGCAGCGGGTGCCCTCACAATGATGCATTTCACAATTGCTGTCGTCATGGGTCTAGGGCGGTTCTTCTATCCGTTTGTTGGCCTGTTGGTGATGCTCATCGCCACTCAGGGCTAATCGCACTTTTCACAACACGAGGAGGAAGACTCATGGACTTGTCACATGTCGATGGCTATTCGCTTAGCCCGTTCGGACCCCAGGAGTATGCGGAGTTCAACCAACGTTTACGTGACCCTGAAACATGGAGGCCGTACAACTGGTTCGGCTTTGACTACCTCGGGAATCCGGGAGTAAACCTCCAGGCAGGAATGTTCGGTGAAGGCGGGGTTCTCGCAATCTCGAACCAGCGCTCCGCCATCGTCGGGCAGGTCCAATGGATTCCTGGATTCTGGTACGGCGGCGCGAACCGGCACCGCGCTTGGAATATTGGCATTGTGGTGCTTCCCGAATATCGAAATACGCGCGCGGCGAGAGCTGGCACACAGCTCCTCATCAACTATCTCTTCGAGCACACAACGGCCCACCGCATCGAGCTGACAACGGCTCCCGAAGCTGTCGCGATCGAGTCTGGCATCAGATCCCTAGGGCTAACCCGCGAAGGAACTATGCGCAAGGCACAGTGGCGCGAGGGCGCATGGCGCGACGTGGCGATGCTTGCGATACTGCGAGAGGATTGGCAGCTGCGAACGCGCACCGGCTAGTAGGCCGGTTCGTCGTCCAGGATCGTGGCTCAGCCGGCGAGGTGGGCGTCGGCGGTCGCCCGCGCCCAGCGCTCGGCCTCGGCGAGCGACTCCAGGGTGAGCTCGCCGGCCGGCTCGTGCTCGTCCACGACCCGCTCCACCGTGTCCACGATGTCCAGGTAGCCGATCGCGCCCGCGTGGAACGCCGCCACCGCCTGCTCGTTGGCCGCGTTGAACACCGCGGGGTAGGTCCCGCCCGCGGCGCCGACGCGCTTGGCGAGCGCCACGGCAGGGAACGCCTCGCCGTCCAGCGGCTCGAACGTCCAGGTGTGCGCCTGCGTCCAGTCCAGCGGCGCGCCGACCCCCGGCACCCGGTCGGGCCAGCCCAGGCCGAGCGAGATCGGGAGGCGCATGTCGGGCGGCGACGCCTGGGCGATGGTCGAGCCGTCCACGAACTCCACCATCGAGTGGATGACGGACTGCGGGTGCACCGTGACGTCGATCCGCTCATACGGGACGTCGAAGAGCAGGTGCGCCTCGATGACCTCCAGGCCCTTGTTGACGAGCGTCGCCGAGTTGGTCGTGACGACGAGTCCCATGTCCCAGGTCGGGTGCGCGAGCGCCTCGGCGGGCGTGACGTCGCGCAGGGAGTCGCGGGATCGGCCGCGGAAGGGGCCTCCGGAGGCCGTCAGCACCAGCCGCCTGACTTCGCCGGCCGTTCCGGAGCGCAGCGCCTGCGCGAGCGCCGAGTGCTCGGAGTCGACCGGCACGAGCTGGCCGGGCGCCGCCGCCTGCTTGACCAGCGCGCCGCCGACGATCAGCGACTCCTTGTTGGCGAGCGCCAGCATGGCCCCGGTCTCCAGGGCGGCGAGCGTCGGCCCGAGCCCGACCGACCCGGTGATGCCGTTGAGCACCACGTCGGCCTGCACGGAGTGCAGGAGCCGCACCGCGTCGTCCGCGCCGAGCGCCGTGTCGTGCACACCGAACCGCTCCGCCTGCTCGGCGAGGAGGTCCGCGTTGCGCCCGGCGGTCAGCCCGACCACGTCGAACCGGTCGGGGTTCGCCGCGATGACGTCGAGCGCCTGCGTGCCGATCGAGCCGGTGGACCCGAGGATGACGACGCGGCGCGCGGGCATCAGCGGCTCGTCTTCAGGATGTCGACCACGAACACCATTGTGTCGGTCGCCTTGATCGCTCCGGAACCCTGCGCGCCATAACCGTCGGCCGGCGGAACGATCGCGATCACCTGCGAGCCGACCTTCTGGCCCTCCAGAGCCTTCTGGAAGCCCTTGACGACGCCGGTGGTCTGGAAGGTCGCCACCTGGTTGCGGCTCCAGCTCGAGTCGAACATCTGCCCGTTCCTCCAGAGCACGCCCTTGTACTGGACGGTCACGGTGTCGCCGGACTGCACGGTCTCGCCGTCGCCCTGCTTGAGCACCGCGACCTTGGTCTCGGTCGGCGGGTCGGCCTTCGGGATGGTGATGCTCGGCTCGCCGGTCTTGGCGTCGTCCTTCACCGTCGGGAAGCCCGGGGTCGGCGCGACGGCCTTGCCGTTCGCCTTGGTCGGGGCGATGTCGGCGATGTCGGCGACGAACACCACGGTGTCCTTCGCGGTCAGCTTGAGCTGCGAGATGTCGGCGTTGCCGAAGGCCGTCTTGGCCGGGGCGGTGAGCACGACGCGCGAGCCGACCGGGAGGCACTCGACCGCGCGGACCAGCCCGGGCACGAAGGCCTTGTCGTCGACGGTGATGGACTGCGTGGCCTGGCCGTCGAAACCGGCCGGGGTGGTGAGGCTCTTGCCGGTGGTGCCGTTGTAGGCGGCGAGGGCGATGTCGACGCTGGAGCCGGCCTTGGCCTCCGCGCCCTTGCCCTTGATGACGACCGTGCGCTCCATGTCGCTGGTCTTCAGCGGCGCGGGGACCGTCACGTCGGGGGTCTTCAGGAAGCCCCCTGACACCTTGATCGAGTCGGAGGAGGACCCCGACTTCACGTTCTGACAGGTTGCGGCCGCAGCGGTGCTGGTCGCCGTCGGACTGGGCGACGAGGAGCTGCAGGCGGCGAGGCCGGCGACGACGATGGCGGCTGTGAGGACGGAAAGGGATCTGCGCACGAGGAGCCAGTCTGCCCCATCCACCTAGGTCCCCGCTGAACGGACGCCTGAACAACGCCCATACGATGGAGGTCATGACCCGCGACTTCTCCGTCCCCCAGTCCCGCCACGTCGTCACCGAGCTCCCGGGCCCGCGCTCCGTGGAGCTGCAGCAGCGCCGTATCGCGTCGGTCAGCCGGGGCGCCGGGACGCTTGCGAACATCTACATGGAGTCCGGTTCCGGAGCGATCCTGGTCGACGTCGACGGCAACCGCCTGATCGACCTGGGCTGCGGCATCGGCGTGACCACCATCGGCCACGCGCACCCCGCCGTCGCCGCGGCGGCCGCCGAGCAGGCCGCGAAGCTGACTCACACGCTCTTCACGGTCACGCCGTACGAGAACTACGTGCGCGTCGCCGAGAAGCTGGCCGAGATCACCCCTGGCGACTTCGAGAAGCACAGCATCCTGGTCAACTCGGGCGCGGAGGCCGTCGAGAACGCGGTCAAGATCGCGCGCAAGTACACGGGCCGCCGGGCGATCGCGACGCTCGACCACGCCTTCCACGGCCGCACCAACCTGACCATGGCGATGACGTACCGCCCCTGGCCGGAGCGCGCGGGCATGGGCCCGTTCCCGGGCGAGATCTACAGCCTCCCGATCAGCTACCCGTTCCGAGACCCGGAGGGGATGACGGGCGAGGAGGCCGCCGAGCGCACCATCGACTACATCGAGACCCACATCGGCGCCACCGAGCTCGCGGCGCTGTTCGTGGAGCCGGTGCAGGGCGACGGCGGCGTCATCATCCCGGCGCCCGGCTACTTCACGCGGCTCTCGGAGTACTGCACCGAGAACGGCATCGTCTTCGTCGCCGACGAGATCCAGGCCGGCATCGGCCGCACCGGCACCTGGTACTCGATCGAGCACCACGGCGTCGTCCCCGACCTCATCACGTCCGCCAAGGGCATCGCCGGCGGCTTCCCGCTCGCGGCGGTGACCGGCCGCGCCGAGATCATGGACGCGGTCCAGCCCGGCGGCATCGGCGGCACGTTCGGTGGCAACCCGGTCTCCACCGCCGCGGCTCTGGCGGTCTTCGAAGCGTTCGAGCAGGAGGACCTCCTCGGCGAGGCGAAGCGCGTCGAGAAGGCGCTGTGGGCGCGGATCGGCGACTGGGCCGATCGGTTCCCCGTCGTCGGCGAGGTCCGCGGCGTCGGCGCGATGTTCGGCATCGAGCTCGTCGTGCCCGGCACGAAGAAGCCCAACCCGGAGGCGCTGAAGGCCGTGCTCGCGCACGCGACCGCCAACGGCGTCATCCCGCTCGACGCCGGGAGCTGGGACAGCGTCCTGCGCCTCCTTCCGTCCGTCGTCATCAGCGAGGAGTTGATCGACGACGCCGCCACGGTGATCGAAGAGGCGCTCGGCCGGCTCGGCTGACCGCCCGGAGACGCCAGCCCATGCGCCTGCCCCGTCGGTTCGCCGCCGCGGTCCTCGTGACCGCGGCGGTCCTCGCGGCCCTGCCCGCGGTCGATGGCGCGGCGGCGGGGGACGCCACGGCGGCCACCACGACGGGAGCGACCGCGACGCTCGTCGAGAAACCCCAGCCGGCGTTCGACCCGGGCGACATCATCAGCGACGACAGCTTCTACAACCCGTACGCGATGACGGACGGCCAGGTGCAGCACTTCCTGGACACCCGCACATGCACACCCAAGGACGCCTCCCCGTGTCTGGCGGACTTCCGCATGGACGTGCCGCGCACCCCGGCCTCCGCCGAACGCTGCGCCGCCATCCCTGCGCGGAAGGGCGAGCGGGCCAGCAGCATCATCGTGCGGATCGCGCAGGCGTGCACGATCAGCCCGCGCGTGCTCCTGGTGCTGTTGCAGAAGGAGCAGTCGCTGCTGACGACGCCCAGCGCGACCGGCTACCAGAAGGCCACCGGATACGCGTGCCCGGACACCGCTGCCTGCGACACCCGCTACTTCGGCTTCTTCAACCAGCTCTACCGCGCGGCCTGGCAGTTCCGGGAGTACACAGCACACCCGGCCGACTGGCGCTACAAGGTCGGCGCCAACCGCATCCAGTACCACCCGGACGTCACGTGCGGGGCGAGCACGGTCCGGGTGGTCAACCAGGCGACGGCGAACCTCTACAACTACACGCCGTATCAGCCCGACACGAAGACGGTCGCGCAGCCGACCGGCCCTGGCGATAAATGCTCCGCGTTCGGCAACCTCAACTTCTCGCGGCTCTACAACACCTGGTTCGGCGATCCGCGCAGCGTGCGGTACCCCGGGCTCCAGCTCCCCTGCCTGATCTACGCGGGAGGCTGGGGCTGCGCGCCGCTCCGGCCGTTCGGCGAGTGACGAAACGCATGCCCCCCGGAGCATACGAACGGGACTACCCTCGTTCTGTGAGTCAGACAGCACCCGACGACGGGCACGAGGCAGAGGCCGAGGTCCTCCCGCGGCCTGGGCTGACCTACTTCATCGGCCGCCGCGTGGTCGCGCCGCTGCTGCGCCTCATCTACCGGCCGCACGTCATCGGCGCCCGCAATGTGCCGCGCCACGGCAAGATCATCCTGGCCAGCAACCACCTGTCGTTCATCGACTCGCTGGTCATCCCGATGATCTCGCCGCGCCGCGTGCAGTTCCTCGCCAAGTCGCACTACTTCGAGGGAACCGGGTTCAAAGGCGCCATCTCGCGGTCGTTCTTCACCGCGATCGGCGCGGTCGGCGTCAAGCGCGGAGCCGGGCAGGCCGCCCAGGAGGCCCTGGAGCAGTCCCGGCGGATCATCGACACCGGCGCCGCGTTCGCGCTCTACCCGGAGGGCACCCGCTCGCTCGACGGCCGCCTCTACAAGGGGCGCACCGGCATCGGTTGGCTGGCGCTGACCACGGGCGCCAAGGTCGTCCCTGTCGGGCTGATCGGCACGAACGAGGTGCAGCCGGTCGGCGCGAAGTTCCCGCGCGTCCGCCGCATCACCATCGCGTTCGGCGAGCCGATCGACGTCGCGCACTACGGTCCGGCGGAGTCCGGCCGCGCGCGGCGCCAGGCGACCGACGAGATCATGGCGGCCATCCACGGCCTCACCGGCCAGGAGCTCGCCGGCACCTACAACGAGTCGCCCCCCGCGAACACCGTCGAGCGCGTGAAGCGCGCCCTCCGCCCCGAACGCCTCTAGCACCCTCCCCCGCCGCGACATTCGTGCCGAATGTGCGCTTTGCGGCGCGCATTCGCGCGATTCGGCACGAATGCGGTGGTTCGCGATTCGTGCGGAATGTGGCGAAAGCAGCGCGCATTCGCGACATTCGGCACGAATGTGGTGGTTCGCGATTCGTGCGGAATGTGGCGAAAGCAGCGCGCATTCGCGACATTCGGCACGAATGTCGCGGCTCAGGCCAGCGTGAGGGTCTCGGGCTCGTGGCCGACCGGGAAGTTGACGCTTGCGGCGATGAAGCACTTGGCCGCGGCGGGGGCGTGCAGGGAGGCCGCCAGTTCGGCCTGCGCGGGGTCGGCGATCGTCACCCTCGGCCGGAGCGTCGCGCTCGTGAAGTGGCCGCCGCCGTTGTTCGTCTGCTCCATGACGCCCGTCGCGGCGTCCGTGTAGCCCACGACGACGAGGCCCGCCCGCGCGGCCTCCGCCAGGTAGCTGAGCATGTGGCACTGGCTGAGCGCGGCGAGCAGCAGCTCCTCCGGGTTCCACCTGTCCCGGTCGCCGAAGAAGGTGCGGTCCGCCGATCCCTCGATGGGGTGCTTGCCCTCCGTGCTCACCGTGTGGTCGCGCCCGTAGGCCTTGTAGTCGCTGGTCCCCTCCCCGCGGTTGCCGGTCCACTGCAGGTCGATCGCATAGCGGTGCTCGAGCTTCATGGTTCGATTCTCGCACCCCGGCTAAACTGGCCATCATCATGACTGACACCCTGAGCACGCCCACGTTCACCGTGGAGCAAGAACGCCGCATCGTCACCGCCGTCCCCGGCCCGAAGTCTCAGGAGCTGCATCAGCGCCGCCTCGCCGTGGTGCCCACCGGCGTGTCGTCGGCCCTCCCCGTGTACATCGCCCGTGCGAACGGCGCGATCCTGGTCGACGTCGACGGCAACCAGTTCGTCGACTTCGGCGCCGGCATCGGCGTGACCACGATCGGTCACACCGAGACGGCGGTCGTCGCGGCCGCCGCCGAGCAGCTTCAGGACGTCATCCACACGCTCTTCACCATCACCCCGTACGAGGAGTACGTGCGCGTCGCGGAGCTGCTGGCCGCGCACACGCCGGGCGACCACGCCAAGAAGACCGTGCTGGTGAACTCCGGCGCGGAGGCCGTCGAGAACGGCGTCAAGATCGCCCGCAAGCACACCGGCCGCCGCGCCGTCGCCGTGCTCGACCACGCGTACCACGGCCGCACCAACCTCACGATGGCCATGAACTACAAGGCCATGCCGTACGCGACCGGCTTCGGCCCGTTCGCCGGCGACGTCTACCACGCGCCCAACTCCTACCCGTACCGCGACGGACTCAGCGGCGCCGAGGCGGCCGCGCGCACCATCGCCTACCTGGAGAAGGTCGTCGGCGCGACCGACCTGGCCTGCCTCGTCGCCGAGCCGATCCAGGGCGAGGGCGGCTTCGTCGTCCCGGCCGAGGGCTACCTCACGGCGCTGCAGGAGTGGTGCACTGCCAACGGCGTCGTCTTCATCGCCGACGAGATCCAGAGCGGCATGGCCCGTACGGGCGCGTTCTTCGCCAGCGAGCACTTCGGCCTCGTGCCCGACCTGGTGCTGAGCGCCAAGGGCATCGCGGGCGGACTCCCGCTGGCCGCGGTCACCGGCCGCGCCGAGATCATGGACTCCGCCCAGCCCGGCGGCCTCGGCGGCACCTTCGGCGGCAACCCGGTCGCCGCGGCGGCCGCCATCGCGGTGTTCGAGCAGATCGAGAAGGGCGGCCTCCTCGCCCACGGCGCGCGCATCGAGAAGGCGCTCAAGCCGGCGCTGGAGACACTGCAGCAGAAGTACGACATCATCGGCGACGTGCGCGGCATCGGAGCGATGGTCGCGATCGAGCTGGTCCAGCCGGGCACCGGCGGGACCACCAAGGTCCCGAACCCGGAGGCTGTCAGCGCGATCATCGCCTACGCGGCGCAGCGCGGCATCCTGTTCCTCAACGCCGGCACCTTCGGAAACGTGCTCCGCTTCCTGCCGAGCCTCGCCGTGAGCGACGCGCTCATCGCGGACGCCCTGTCCGTCCTCGACGACGCCTTCGCCGCGCTGTGACAGTGGAGGTCTTCGGAACCGCGGATGCGGTGGAGCTGGCGGTCGTCGAGCGCAGCGGGTTCGTCGAGTCCCGCCACGCCGGGTCGGCCGTGGTGCTCGGACCGGACGGCGACATCGTCCTGTCCCTCGGCGCGCCGGAGAAGCCGGTGTTCCCGCGCTCCTCGCTGAAGCCGTTCCAGGCCGTCGCGGTCATGGGCGCCGGCGTGGCGCTGGAGGGCGCGGGCGCGGTGCTGGCGACCGCGAGCCACGCGGGCACGCCCGCGCACATCTCAGTGGTCCGCGGGCTGCTCGCTCAGGCCCAGCTCACCGAGGACGCCCTGCACTGCCCCGCCGACTGGCCGCTGGACAGCGCCGCGCGTGAGAACGCGATCCGCGAGGGCGCGCAGCGCAGCCCGGTGTTCATGAACTGCTCCGGCAAGCACGCCGCGATGCTGCTGGCCTGCCGGGTGAACCACTGGCCGATGGAGAGCTACCTCAGCCAGCAGCACCCGCTGCAGCAGCACATCCGCGACACGACGGAGCGGCTGACCGGCGAGAAGGTCGTCGCGACCGGGATCGACGGCTGCGGCGCGCCCGTGCACGCCATGTCGCTGCTCGCGCTCGCGCGCGGCATCCAGCGGATCGGCACGGCGTCGGAGGGCTCCCCGTTCGCGCTCTTCCGCAACGCGGCCGTGCTGCGCACCGCGGTGCTCGCCAACGGCTGGGCCATCGACGGCCCCGGCCGCGCCAACAGCGTCGTGATCGACGAGCTCGGCGTCTTCGCCAAGCTCGGCGCCGAGGGCGTCATGGTGATGGCGGCGCCGGACGGGACGACCGTGAGCCTCAAGGTGCTCGACGGCAGCCTGCGGGCGGCCTCCATCGTCGCGCTGTCGCTGCTGGCCGACACCGGCGCCGTCGAGCGCTCCGCGGTGGACGCCGTCGCCCCGAAGCTGGACCTCGCGGTCCTCGGCAACGGCGTCCCCGTCGGCGCCATCCGCCCCTCCTACACCCACTAACCCCCAACCCTCCTCCGCCGAGGGGCACGTTGTTGTCACTTCCGCGCTCGAAAAGTGACAACGACGTGCCCCTCGGCGGAGGTGGGGAGGGTGTGGTGAGGGTTATTGCGTGCGGGCTAAACGTTTGGCGCGGGCGGCGGCGGTGAGTTGCGAGATCAGCACGACCAGGATCGTCAGGATGAACACCGCGGACGCGATCACGTTCGCCTGCGCCGGGATGCCGCGCGACGCCGCGATATAGATGTACATCGGGAACGTCGTCACCGCGCCGGCGTTGAAGTTCGTGATGATGAAGTCATCGAAGCTCAGCGAGAACGACAGCAGCGCGGCCGACAGGATGCCCGGCAGCAGCAGCGGGAACGTGATCCGCCAGAACACCGCGTTGGGCGAGCCGTACAGATCGCGCCCCGCCTCCTCCAGCGCCGGGTCGAGCGACGCGACGCGCGCCTTCACCGTCACGACCACGAAGCTGATGCAGAACATGACGTGCGCGATGATGATCGTCCCGAAGCCCTTGTTCACGCTGAGGCTCAGGAACTGGGCCGCCAGACCAGCACCGAGCACGACCTCCGGGCTGGCCATCGGTAGGAACAGCAGCAGGCTGGTCTGCGACCGGAACCGGAACCGGTAGCGCATCAGCGCGATCGCGATCATGGTGCCGAGCACCGTCGCGATCACGGTCGACACGATGCCGATGACGATGGACGCCGTGAACGCGTCGCAGATGCCGGCGGCGTCGCACACATTCGTCCAGTTGCGGAGGGTGAAGCCGCGCCAGGCGATGTTGTTCTTGATCGCGTCGTTGAACGAGAACACGAACGTGTAGACGATCGGGATGAGCAGGAACGCCAGCGCCAGGAATGCGTAAACGCCGAGCCCGAGCCCCTGGAACCGGAAGCGCCTCCGCGGAGACGTCGTCGTGGTCGTCACAGCAGGTCCTCCGTCCCGCTCCGCCGCACGTAGAACCCGACGATCACCAGGATGACGGCCATCAGGATGACCGACATCGCGGCCGCCGCCGGATAGTTCTGCAGCACCAGGAAGTTGCTCTCGATGACGTTGCCCATCATCGAGGTGTCGGCGGCGCCGAGGAAGTCCTGCGACGCGTTGATGTAGTCGCCCGCGGCCGGGATGAAGGTCAGCAGCGTCCCGGAGACGATGCCGGGCATCGACAGCGGGACCGTGATCTTGCGGAACGTCATCCAGTTGCTGGCGTAGAGGTCGCGGCCGGCCTCCAGCAACCGGGTGTCCAGCCGCTCCAGCGTCGAGTACAGCGGCAGCGTCATGAACGGGATGAAGTTGTACGTCAGACCGAAGATGACCGAGAACGGCGTGCCCGTGATGTGGGCGTCCGGCGGGAGGATGCTGATCGCCTTGAGCGAGCTCGCGACGAAGCCGTCGTCGCTCAGGATGGACTTCCACGCCAGCGTCCGCAGCAGGAAGCTGATGAAGAACGGCGCGATGACGAGCGTCATCAGCAGGTTCTGCAGCACCGGCTTGGACCGCATCTTGACGCCGATGAAGTACGCCAGCGGGTAGCTGATCACCAGCGCGGCGGCCGTGGCGATGAGCGCGTAGCCGAACGAGCGCAGGATCTGCGGCCAGTACTCCGAGATCGCGTCGGTGTAGTTCTGCCACTGGAACGCCGGGACGTACTGCCCGATGTCGCCCTCCGGCGCGGGCGCCTGGAACGACGTGATGATCAGCGATACCAGCGGCGTCAGGAAGAACAGCACCAGGTAGAGGATGCCGGGCAGCAGCAGGACCAGCGCGATCCCGGACTTGCGCCGCGCCGCGGGCTCCTGGCCCTGGGTGGCGGGAGGCCCGGTGAAGGCGGCGATCGCCATCTACGCCTCCTCCAGCTCGGAGAGCAGCCGCTCCTTCGCCTGCGCCGCCACCGCCTGCGTGTCGGTGTCGTCGGCGAACTTCCCGTCGGCCGGCGGCTCGTCGGCCAGCACGAAGGTGTGGGAGGCCTCCCACGACACCCAGACCTGGTCGCCGAAGCCCGCGGCGGGACCGCTCGCGAGGTTCTGCGCGAAGACGATCACGGTGCCGATCCCCGGCACGTCCACGAGGTACTGGGTGCTCACGCCGCTGAACGAGACGTCGATGACCCGGCCGGGGCCGAGCCGGTTCGCGCCGGACGGGATGGTGTGCTCTGCCGCGTGCAGTGTCAGCTTCTCCGGGCGGACGCCCACGGTGACCGTCCCCGAGCTGCGCTGGGCGCGCGACCGCGGCACCTGGATGCGGTGGCCGGCGACCTCCACGCCGAGCGTGTCGCCTGCGCTGTCGAGCACGGGACCGGCGAACAGGTTCGACTGGCCGAGGAAGTTCGCCACGAACACGGTCGACGGCAGCTCGTAGAGGACCTCTGGCGCGCCCATCTGCTCGATGCGGCCCTTGTTCATCACCGCGACCGTGTCGGCCATGGTCATGGCCTCCTCCTGGTCGTGCGTGACGTGCACGAACGTGAGGCCGACCTCGGTCTGGATGGACTTCAGCTCCAGCTGCATCTGGCGCCGGAGCTTGAGGTCCAGCGCGCCGAGCGGCTCGTCGAGCAGCAGCAGCGCCGGCCGGTTCACGACAGCGCGGGCGAGCGCGACGCGCTGCTGCTGACCGCCGGAGAGCTGGGACGGACGCCGCGCGGCGAGGTGGTCGAGCTCGACCAGTCGGAGCGCCTCGTGCGCCTTGGCGACCGGGTCGCCGATGCGGCGGCGGCGGAGACCGAAGGCGACGTTCTCCAGGATCGTCATGTGCGGGAAGAGCGCGTAGCTCTGGAACACCGTGTTCACCGGCCGCTGGAACGGCTTGGTGCTGGTGACGTCCTTGCCGCCGATGAGGATGCGGCCCTCCGTCGGCTCCTCGAGCCCGGCGACCAGCCGCAGCGTCGTCGTCTTGCCGCAGCCGCTCGGGCCGAGCAGGGCGAAGAACGACCCGGCGGGGATGGTCAGATCGAGGCTCTCGATGGCGGTGAACCCGGGGAACCGTTTGGTGATGCCGACGAGCTGCAGGTCGGCGCCGGACTCGGCGAAGACTCCCTTCGGCATCAGGCCCCCAGGATCACTTTCTGGAACGACGCCTGGTACTTCTGCTCCTCCGCGGGCGTGAGGGTGCGGAAGATCTTGACCTTCGACAGTGTGTCGCTGTCCGGGAAGATGAGCTGGTTCTCGGCCAGGGTCGGGTCGATCTTGACCGCGGCCTCCTTGGCGCCCTGCACCGGCGTGATGTAGTTCACCCACGCGGCGACCTCGGCGGCGACCTCCGGCTCGTAGTAGTAGTCGATCAGCTTCTGGGCGTTGGCCTTGCGGGGCGAGCCGATCGGGATGACGAAGTTGTCGCTCCACAGGGTGCCGCCGGCCTCCGGGATGGCGAACTGCCAGTTGTCGCCGGCCTCGGCGTTGAGCTGGGTGATGTCGCCGGACCAGCAGATCGCGGCGAGGGTGTCGCCCGACTTCAGGTCGTTGAGGTACGAGTTGCCCTTGATGTTGCGGATCTGGCCGTCGTTGACCTCCTTGGTCAGCTTGTCGATGGCCTTGTTGTAGTCGTCGTCGCTGAAGTGCTTGGAGATGTCGACGCCCTGCTGCAGCAGGAGCAGGCCCATCGTGTCGCGCATCTCGCTGAGTACTCCGACCTTGCCCTTGAGGTCGGGCTTCCACAGGTCGTCGATGGACTTCAGGCCGTTCGGGAGCTTCGACTTGTTCCAGCAGATGCCGGCGAACCCGCTCTGCCACGGCAGCGACTTAGTGCGGCCGGGGTCGAAGTCGACGTTCACCAGGTTCGGGGTGAGGTTCTTCTTGTTCGGGATGGCCGACGCGTCGAAGCTCTGGACGTAGCCGAGCCGGATCCAGCGCGCGATCATCCAGTCCGTGAGACACACCGTGTCGGCGCCGATGTCCTTGCCGAGGGCGAGCTGGTCCTTCACCTTGGCGTAGTACGTGTTGTTGTCGTCGACCGCGACGTCGTACTTGACCGACATCCCGGTCTGCTTCTGGAAGGCCTCCAGCGTCGGGTACTTCCCGTTCGCGTCCTGGTCCAGGTACGCCTGCCAGTTCGCCCAGGTGAGCGTCTTGTCGGTGGACGACTGGTCCTTCGCCGGTGTCGGCTTGCCCGACGCCCCGCCGGTCGAGCAGGCGGCCAGCGCGAGCGCGGCGGCGCCGGCCGTCGCACCGGCCAGCAGACCGCGGCGGGTGAGCTGCGACGCGCGGGCGGACTGCACCAGCTGGCGGATCATCGGGTCATTCGGGAGTGGCCTGGATTTCACTGCGGAGCTCCTTCTGGTGAATCTGGTGGTTCCGGGAGGATCGATCCGCCGGAGCACGTCTCTGTGCCGCCGCGGTGGGTCGATCCTGGCATAGGTCCGGTGCGATTCGCACCCTTGAGCGGGCGAATCGTCCATTTGGAAACATGATCGTCACGAAATCCGTTCCGATTCGTCCGAAAGACGGAGGAAACCGCACACAGCGTGCGGTGCACGGATGAGCATCGAGACGAACTGACGAAATCGGCCCCGATCGGAGGCCGAATTTACGGAATCAGCAAGATCACTCCCGAATTGCTATCGAAATCGTCCGTGAAGAAAGCTAAGGTGAAGTCGAACCATCACGTCGAAGTGTGAGGAGCTGAGGAGCCCCATGAAGGTCGCGATCCCCCGCGAGATCAAGAACAACGAATTCCGCGTGGCGATTACGCCCGCAGGTGTCCACGACCTGGTCGGAGCCGGCCACGACGTGTACGTCGAGACCGGAGCCGGAGTGGGGTCGTCCATCCCCGACGAGCTCTACATCGGTGCGGGGGCGACGATCCTCCCCGACGCGGCCACCACCTGGGCGGCGGGTGACCTCATCCTCAAGGTGAAGGAGCCGATCGCCTCGGAGTACGGCTACTTCCGCGAGGGTCTGGTGCTCTTCACGTACCTGCACCTCGCGGCCGACGAAGCGCTCACCCGCGCGCTCGTGGACGCCCGCGTCACGGCCATCGCGTACGAGACGGTCCAGCTCCCGAACCGGGCGCTGCCGCTCCTCGCCCCGATGAGCGAGGTCGCCGGCCGGCTCGCGCCCATCGTCGGCGCGAACACGATGCTGAAGCCGAACGGCGGCCCCGGCCTCCTGATCCCCGGCGTCCCCGGCACCCACCCGGCCGTCGTCACCGTGCTCGGCGGCGGCGTCGCCGGCACCAACGCGACCTCGGTGGCTGTCGGCCTCGGCGCCGAGGTGACGGTGCTCGACACGAACATCGCGCGCCTGCGCGAGCTCGACGCCCTGTACGCGGGCCGGATCAAGACCATCGCGTCGAACAGCTTCGAGATCGACAAGGCCGTCACGGAGTCCGACCTCGTGATCGGCTCGGTGCTCGTCCCCGGCGCCAAGGCGCCCAAGCTCGTCAGCAACGAGCTCGTCTCGCGGATGAAGCCGGGCAGCGTGCTCGTGGACATCGCCGTCGACCAGGGCGGCTGCTTCGCCGACTCGCACCCGACCACGCACGCCGACCCCACCTTCACGGTGCACCAGTCGCTGTTCTACTGCGTGGCGAACATGCCGGGCGCGGTGCCGCACACCTCCACCTACGCGCTCACCAACGCCACGCTGCCGTACGCGCGGGCCATCGCCAACAACGGCTGGCAGGCCGCCCTGCGCGCCGACGCGTCGCTGGCGCTCGGCCTCAACGTGCACGACGGCCGCGTCACCAACGCCGGTGTCGCCGAGGCGCACGGGATCGTGGACGCGCCGCTCGCGGACGCGCTGGTCTGACCCGGGCGATGTGGGCTGGGCGGGAGGCCGCTCAGCCCGCATCGGAGCTCAGCTGACGTCGAAGCTCAGCTGACGTCGAACCATTGGTCCCCGATGTCGACGCGGGTCCCGCGCTCGACGCGGTAGCGGCGGCCTGCCTCGCACTGCCGCGCGGTCCCGCCGAGCGGGCGCGCCACCGTGCCGTTGCCGGAGTACCGGTCGCAGATCCAGAGGTCGTCGCCCTCCAGGCCGAACTCCAGGTGGGTCTTGGAGACGCTCCTGGCAGGGTCGGAGACCGCGACGAGCTGGTCGACGTGCTCCCCCGGCTGCGTGATCGGGCGGCGGCCGACGAGGCCGCTGCCGCGCACCTCCACCGACTCCCCCGTCGAGAAGCTCAGCCGGTAGACGCGCACGCGCGCGGCCGGAGGCGCAGGAGGGGCGCTGTCGAGCGACACGATGTCGATCGCCTCGGTCGGCGGCAGGCCGTCCTCGTCCAGCTCGACGTCGCCCGGGAACCGCCCGGCGACCGCGGGCTTCGAGCGCCCGACCGGCGGCTTGGCGAGCGGCGGGACGATGGAGGTGTCGGACGGCCGGGAGTCGGCCATCTCGGGAGGCCGCACACGCGAGGCCGTCACCGAGCTTCCGCAGTTGCCGCAGAACAGCGTCCCGTCCTTCAGCTCCGCTCCGCACACCCGACACGTCATCGCCTGCTCGTCCTCTCGCCCGTCCTCCCACGGTATCCGAGGGAGCGCAGCGAGACCGCCGCGAGCCACCGCTTCCACCGCGTGTCGCGCCGATCGAGCTGGCCGCGGAGGTCGTCCACCGCCTTCCAGACCGAGTCGGCCTCCTCACGGCTGGGCGCCAGCGGGCTGAACACCGCGCGGTCGGCGACCTGGGCGAGCGCCGCCGCCCTGGTGCCGCCGATGGTGGTGGCGAACTCGAGGCGCGTCGCGGCAGGCGGCCGCGCGTAGCCGTGATCGACGGCGGCGTCGGCGAACTCGCGCCAGCCGCCCACGATCCGCTCCACCGCGGTCGGCGCCGACCTGCGCAGCGACCGTCTGCGCCACTTGGCCGCGATGACGGCGAGGAACGGCGCCGCGATCAGCGCGACGACGAGCAGCGTCCAGCCGATGACGCTCAGGATCGCCAGCAGCGCCTCCAGCACCGGGTTGGGCGCCGGCGGGTTGGTGCTGTCGACCTGCGCGTTCGGCGGCTCCTCGTTCTGCTGGGGCGTGTCGTCGATCGGCGGCTGCACGTTCGTCTGCGGACGCGAGATCTCCGTCGGCTGCTGCGGCTGCTTCGGCGGGACGGTGCGCACCGGCGGCGTCGGATCGACCGTGACCCAGCCGGTCGTGGTCTGGACCTCGATCCAGGCCGACGCGTCCGAGCCGAGGAAGGTGACAGGGCCCTGCGCGTCGGACGGCGCCACGAACCCCATCACCACGCGGGCAGGGAAGCCGAGCTGACGGGCCATCAGCGCGGCCGTGACCGCGTACTGCTCCTGGTCCCCCAGCATCGGAACATCGGTCAGGAGCTCGGTGATCCGGTCGGCGCCGTGACCGGAGCGGCTTGCCGGCTCGTTCGTGCCGACGCCGTGGGAGAGGTAGCCGTCGGTCTGCAGTCCCTTCAGCGCGGCGGCGAGCTTGGGACCCGCGCCGGTGACGCCAGCGGTGTACTTCTGCAGGGTCGACTGCAGCTCGTCGGGGACGACGGTGGGGCGCGGCACCGAGTCCGACCCCGGCTCCACCTTGGCGAGCTGGGACGCGCTCAGCTTCGGCGGGGTGACCGAGTCGGCGACGTAGGTGTCCCCGTCGTGCAGGGAGGCCATCACGGCGCCGGTGCCCGTCACGTCGTTGTAGAAGTACGCGCCGGACAGGTTCGTGGCGTGCGGGCCGTAGAACTGGATCTGCTCGAGCTGGCCGGTGCCGGGCACCCACGGACCGCGGTAGCCGCGCACGGTCACCGTGAGCTGGGTCGGCTCGCCCTTCGTGCCGCTCTGGTCGAGCCGGTACGGCAGCCGCACGAACGACCCGGAGGCGCTGGAGACCGCATCGGTCCCGACCGCGTAGGTGACGCCGTCGTAGGTGTCGAGCGTCGCGATCCTGACCCGCCCGTCGGCGGGCAGGCCGGACACGCTCAGCATGGGCTCGGACGCCGCAGCCGGCTCGAAGTACGACCGGAACCCGGTCAGCGGGCTCGGGTAGGCGCGCGGGTCGAACGGCTGCTCGACCGCGGTCCGCACCACCTGGCGGTCGTTGGCCGGCGGCACGAGCGCCGTCGCGCCGAGGCCGACCGCAGCGGCGACCGCGAGCATCACGGTCGCGCCCACCGCCGTCAGCACCGCCGTGGAGCCGCGCTCGCGCCGGGTCTCGACGGTGAGCCCACTCTGCTCCCGCAGCGTGCGCACCGCGGCCGTCCTCCTGCGCAGCCGCAGCCGGATGTTCCACACCAGCAGGAGGGCGAAGAGGGTGAGCACCTGCCAGAGCGGCGCGGCCGTCACCGCCGAGCCGAACGCGATCCCGGCGATCAGCACCAGGACCGGCGGGATGCCGGCGAGCTCGGGGAACCGCGACCGCAGGGCGATACTCGTCGTGATCACCGACGCCAGCAGCACGAGGATGAACGCGGGCACGAGCAGCGCCTCGTACGACCCGACGGGCACCGAGATCGTGACGAGCTGCTTCCAGGACAGCCAGGTCCCCTGCACCAGGTCGAGGAAGCCGGCCCCGGTCGGGAGCAGGCCGCCCCCGGCCGCCAGGCTCGGCACGGCGAGCTGGACCCCGGTCGCCAGATAGACCAGGACGAAGACCCCGGCCACGACGATGCTGGGCCAGCGGAAGGTCGCGCCGAGCACGCCGATCGCGCCGCCGAGCACCAGTGTCGCCACCAGCATCGTGACGAAGGCGCCGGACTGGTACACCGGCCAGAACGACCACGCCGCCAGCGCCACCGCCGCCAGCCCGAACGCGGTGTCGAGAGCGGCCGAACGCCAGGGCAGCCGGCCTATCACGTCGCGAGCCGTTTCGCGAGGCTGCGCTGGAGGTCCTCCAGGTAGCCGATGGTCAGCACGCTGAGGTCGGCGACGCGACGCAGGCTCGGCACCGCGCCCTCGTCGCACACGATCGCGACCACGTCGACACCGAGCGGGAAGTGCGCCGCCGCCGAGCGGAGCTGCGTCGCCGTCACCGTCGAGCCGCAGAGCAGGAAGGCGATGGAGATGCCCGCGGCGTCCTCGCTGGCCACCTGGGCGAGCTCGGGCAGCCGCAGCGCGGACGACGCCGTCTCCACCCCGGCCAGGTCGTCGAGCAGCCGGCCGCGGCCGACGGTGCTCAGCCGCCTGACGCTGAACACCACGCGCTTGGCGAAGTCGGGTGTCTCGGCGCTCGCCACCACCGAAACCGTGCGGGAGTCGAGGATCGCGCGCACGCCGAGCGAGCCGGTGGCGCTGACGGCCAGCTCGAACTCCTCGTCGGTGGCGTAGTCGGACTCCGACAGGCTGAGCGCGACCAGGAGGTGGCTGCGGCGGGTCTCCTCGAACTGCCGCACCATGTAGCTGCCGGTCTTGGCCGTGCTCTTCCAGTGGATGTTGCGCCGCTCGTCGCCCGGCATGTATTCGCGCAGTGCGTGGAAGGCGACGTCGGACTGGGTCAGGTCGCGGGTCGGCGCGCCCTCGAGGTCGCGGACGAAGCCCGTGCTCATGCTGGGGATGGCGATGGTGCGCGGATGCACGAACAGGTCGAGCGACTCCGCCCACACCATCTCCCGGCGCAGCAGCCCGATCGGGTCGGCGCGCACGGTGCGGACCGGACCGATCGGCACGATCCCCCGTCTGCTGGTCGGCACCACGAAGACGTCGGAGTGCTCCTCGCCGCTCGCGAGGGCGGGTGCGGCGAACTCGGCGAGGCCCGCCCCGACCGGGACCTCCACCCGCACGCCGGGGAGCCGCCGCCGCACCGGGTTGCGGACCGTGACCTCCCCCGGCGCCCGGTCGCCGACGACGACGCGGTTGGTCGGGAGGGTGAGCCCGACGTCGTACGCGATCCGGCCCACCAGGTAGATCGACGCGATCAGCAGCAGGGCGACGGCCATCCAGCCCGCGACGACGGCCTCGGTCCAGCCCAGGACATAGCCGGCCACGAGCGCGAGCACCGTCACGACGAACATCGACCAGCCGAGCGGGGTGATCACCGCGCCCAGGGCGCGCGCGGCCGACGCCACGGCCCGGCCTGCGACCGAGCCGGTGCGGACCACCCACACGATGGCGTCCGCGAGCGCGCCGTCGCGCTCGCCGACGATCCGGGCCCGCGCGTTGGTGAGCTCGACCTGGGTGCGGGTGATGGTGCTGGTCACACGGCGGCCCGATCGCTGGGCGGCGGCACCTCGATGAGGAGCTGGCCGACGACGCTGGAGGCGGTGACGCCCTCGAACTCGGCCTCCGGGTCGAGCACCAGGCGGTGCGCGAGCACCGGCTCGGCCAGGGCCTTCACGTCGTCCGGGGTCACGTAGTAGCGGCCGGATGCAGCGGCGAGCGTCTTGCTCGCCCGGACGAGCGCGAGCGCCCCGCGGACGCTGACGCCGAGCCGGATCTCGTCGGCCGAGCGGCTGGCGTCGACCAGCCGTGACACGTAGTCGTTGATGGTCGGGTCCACGTGCACGCCACGCGCCAGGTCCGCCATCTCGGTGACCGTCTCGGCGGAGATGACCTCGGGGACGACGATCTCGTGCGCCCGCCGCTCCGCGCCCTCCAGGATGCGGAGGGTGGCCTCGTGGTCCGGGTAGCCGATCGACGCCTTCATGAGGAAGCGGTCGAGCTGGGCCTCCGGCAGCCGGTAGGTGCCCGCCTGCTCGATCGGGTTCTGCGTCGCGATGACCATGAACGGCTCCCCGACCGGATGGCGGACGCCGTCGACGGTGACCTGCTGCTCCTCCATGACCTCCAGCAGCGCCGACTGGGTCTTCGGCGAGGCGCGGTTGATCTCGTCTGCCAGCACGATGTTGGCGAACACCGGCCCGCGGTGGAACTCGAACGCGCCGGTGCGCTGGTCGTAGATGTTCACGCCCGTGATGTCGCCGGGCAGCAGGTCGGGGGTGAACTGGACGCGGTTGGTGGTGCCGCGCACGCTCTCCGCCATCGCGCGGGCGAGCGAGGTCTTGCCGGTGCCGGGGAAGTCCTCCAGCAGCAGGTGGCCCTCGCTCAGCAGCGCGACCAGGGCGAGGCGGATGACGTGCGACTTGCCGAGGAGCACGCGGTCGATGTTCTGGACGAGGCGGTCGAACACGCCCGAGAACCAGCCGGCCTGCTCGGGGGTCATCGTCATGCTGTCGCCTCTCGTGGGTGTGAGCAGCGCCGCGCCTGCGCGCGCGCCGTCCTCAGTATGCCGGTCGTCGCTCATGGCATGCCTGAGGCTGGATACGGGGTGGAGTACGTGTCGCCGTTGGCGTACACCTTCACGGTGAGGGTCGGCTGGCCGCCGCCCTGCGGTGCGACGCAGACCGCGGTCTGCCCGACCGGCGGCATGTCGACCTCCACGCCCGGCTCGCAGCTGTAGGTGACCCGCGTGTAGCCCGAACCGGTGGGCCAGCTCGTCCAGCTGAAGGTGTTGGTCGTCTGGTCGAACCGCGCGCCCCCGATCGCGGTGCTGACCGCGACGCCCAGCGGCTTGGTGAAGTTCTGCGGGGTGCAGAGCTGGCTGCCGTCGGGGTAGGTCTCGCAGATCTGGGTGATGCTCAGCGTGAGCGGCGTCCCGTAGTGCTGACCCGGCGCGCCCGCGACGGTGCCGCTCGTGCCGGTGAGCTGTCCGCTGTCGACCACGGCCCCTCCGCTGAGGAGCTGGTAGCTGATGACCGGGCTGGAGCCGCTGCCGGTCTGGTAGTCGACCGACGCCTGGTAGTCCCACGTGGTCGGGCTGCTCGGCGTCGGGCCGCTGACCGTGACGTCCCGCACCGACCCGGGCTGCAGGCGCTGCGTCGCCGAGACGACCGCGCTCGCAGTACAGCCCTGGCCGTTGTAGGCGTAGACGACGAAATTGTAGGTCTGGTTGGCCTGGAGCCCGGTGAAGGTGGCGCTCCCGCCCTGGGTGTGGGCGAACGTCGACGAGGTGGGGTCGACGTGCAGCACCGGGTTGCCGGTCTCCACGCCCGTGACACTGCAGCCGGGCTCCGCCGTGCCCTGGAACACTCCGGCGTAGTAGTCGGTGATCGCCTTGCCGTTGGCGCCGAACACGCTGGGCCACGACAGCGTGGCGCTCGATCCGTCCGCGTTGTTCGGCGCCGCGGACGGGGCCGTCCCGGTCAGCACCGGCGCGCCGGCGGGCACACCGCTCCCGGAGGTCTGGTTCCAGGTCGTCCTGCCCTGGTAGAAGGCGTTGCGGCTCGCCACCGTGAACCCGATCGCCGCGCCGTTCGCGATCCCCGGATCCGTGACGTTCAGGGCGTAGCTGCCGCTGTCGGTCGGGCCGACCTGGACGGCGTTGGTGATACCGCCCACGGTGACGAGGTAGGAGGTGATCGGGCTGGCGCCCGGAGCGTCGGCCGGGCGGTTCCAGGTGATCCGGAGGCCGTTGTTCAGCGGGGTCGAGCTGACGTTGGCGGGGGCGTTCGGGATGACGTCCGACCAGACCGGCTCGACGTAGTCCGTCGGGTCGGACAGGCCGAGCGCGTTGCGGGCCTGCACGGCGAGCACGACGGCGTTCTGGGGTCCGTTGCCGGGGGTCGTGACCGCGCACACGGTCGTCGTGCACTGCGTGGTGCCGAGGAGCGCCCCGGTCGCCGCGTTCGTCATGGTGACCTGGAAGCCGGTGATCGGCGAGTTGTTGAACGCGCCGGGCGTCCAGCTCAGAGTGAGGCTGCGGTCGCCGATGGCCCCGATCTGCACGTTGGAGACCGGCGCCGGGCGGTCCTGGACCGAGACGGTGACGGTCCCCCAGGTGTAGCGGTCCGGGTCGTTCGTCGCGTCGGCGACCTCGTACTGCAGGGTGGTGTCCTGCGGCGCGGCCGTGCTCGACACCGTGACCTGCAGCACCGAGTTGTCCGGGCTCGGCGTGATGGAGACGCCGTCCGGGAGCGCCCCGCCCAGCCCGCGCACGGCGAGCACGCGCAGCGGCTTGCCGGGGAACGGGTTCGTCGCTTGGTCGTTCGCCAGCACGTCCACTGTCGTCGTCTGCCCGCGCGGGGCGATCACGCGGTCCGGCTGCGGACTGGCCAGCGGGCGCGTCGACGGCACGATGTTGAGGTTGATCCGGCCGGCCTGGCCGGCGTTGACAGCGTCCTTGACCCCGATGGAGATCGACGGCGTGCTGCCCTTCTGGACGTCGGCGCCGACCGAGATGGTCAGCTTCTGGCCCGACAGCGACAGCGAGACGCCGTCCGGCCGCGGGTTCTGGATCGAGTACTGGAGCTCGTTCTGGTCCTTCGCGTACGGGTAGCTGGTCAGTTTGGTCAGGTCGACCGTCTTGGACTGGCCCGGCTCGAAGTCGATGAGCGCGCCCGTGAACACCGGAGGCTGGTTCTCGCGCGGCGTCACGTCGATCGGCAGCACGATGGTCGCCACGTTGCCGTTCGGGTCCGTCGCGCTGCTCCCGTCCGTGACCTGGAACGAGATGCTCGCCGGGCCGAAGTACCGGGTGGTCGAGGTGTACTGGAGGGTGTCGGAGTTGACCACCAGGTCGTCGCCGTTGGCGTGCGTCGCCCGCACGGTCGCGGCGTCGGTCAGCTTCACCTTCCTGCCGCCGATCGCCACGATGTAGTCGTTCAGGTGGATGGTGAGCGTCTTCTCGCTGACCACCGAGAGCTTCGGCGCCCCGCGCTTGAGCTGCGGCAGGGCGTCGTCGTAGCCGGGGACGCGCACGAAGCCGTAGCCGGCGACGGACTCGTCCTCCGGGTTCGCCACCTTGAACGGGATGATCTGGCTCTTCGCCGCGATCGTCACGTGCAGGCGCTTGCCCGCGGTGACCGTCGCCGTGCCTCCGTAGCCGGAAACGACGGAGAGCTTCAGCGTCGACACCGGCCCGTCGGCGAAGAACACGTTGGAGAGCACGTTCACGTCCACCGTGTCCCGGCCGAGGATGTCGGAGAGCCCGAGCACGGTGTCGCTCACCACCGGCCGCGCCGGCGGCGCGTTCTTGTCGACGGTGACCCGCAGGAACGCCTGGCTGGTTCCGCCCTGCTCGTTCTGGATCGTGTAGAGGAACCCGTAGGCGCCCTCCTGTTGCGGCGCGGTCACCACCACGATCTCGCCCTGGACCTTCGCCTTGGCCTTGCCGTCGAGCGAGGTGACCCCCACCACGCTCAGCGGGCTGCCGTCCGGGTCGGAGTCGTTGGCCAGCACCTGGACGTTGAGCGTCTTGCCCGGCCGGGTGGTCACGTCGTCCTCGACCGCGACCGGGTTGCGCGCACCCTCGACACGGGGCGCGATGCCGACCCGCACGGTCCCGGTCGCGCGCGCGCCGAGGGCGTCGACGACCGCGTAGGTGAACGTGTCGGTGCCTGCGGCGTACGCGCCGGCCTGGAAGTCCATCCAGTCCGGCCCGGAGGCGACCACGGCGCCCTTCTGCGGGTTGGTCTCCTGCCCGATGAACTGCACGGAGTCGCCGTCCGGATCGATCCCGGAGAGCGGGATGGTGATGCGCACGGTGTCGCCCGCCAGCACGCGGGCGGTCACGGTCTTCGGCACCGGCGGGTTGTTGGTGGCGAGGTCGCGCTCGCGCACGGCGATGTTCACCTCCGCCGTGGCCCATTGCCCGTCCGCGCCGTACACCCGGTAGGCGGCGACGTAGTTGCCCGGCTTGGACGGCGCGAGGTACCGCAGGTGGTCCCCGCTCGCGAACAGCAGGCCGGCGCCGGCGGGCAGCGGAGTCGCGAGGGTCGGGTCGAGCGTCAGCTTGTCGCCGTCCGGCTGCACGTCGTTGGCGAGCACCGGGATGTCCACGGTGTCGTTGACCCGCACCGCCACGGAGTCCGGGACGGCGATCGGCGGCTGGTGCACGGTCAGCGCCGGGAGCTGGACGACGGTGACCGTCCCCTCCGTGTCGGCCAGGCCGTTGCTCAGCCGGTAGTGGAAGTCGACCGGGGCGGCGAGCGGCCGGGTGAGCGACACCCGGAGGGTGCGCTGCTGAAGGATCTGGACCTTGACGCCGGTCGACGGTGCGGGGTCCGTCACCCCGGTGACCAGCAGGACGCCGCCGGAGGGATCGATGTCGGTGGACAGCACGTCCACGTCCTGCGTCGACTGCTCGCGGATGAAGGCGGTGTGCGGAACGGCGATCGGCGTCGTGTTGGCGCCAGGCGGCGCCTTCACCTCGATGCGCACGACGCCCGTCGCCGTGATCACGCCGTCCGTGACCGAGTACTCGATGTTGTGCGTGCCGGCCTGGTCGGACGAGAACCGGAAGGTGCCGCCCTGGTAGTCCGGCGTGATCGTCGCGTCCGCCTTGGAGGGCACCGTGCTCAGCCGGACGACGCCGTTGCCGCCGCGCACGTGGTCGAGCGGGCGGACGGTCGTTTCCTGGCTCTGGTACGCGACGACGGCGAACGGGTCGGCGATGATCGGCACCTGCCCCGGCGGCTGCACGGTGACGGCGAGCTGTCCCGTCCCCTCCGCGCGGCCGTCGGAGAGCGTGAGCGCGACGTCCTTGAGGCCGCCGCCCTGACCGTGGTCGGAGTAGGCGACCTGGCCCTGCGGAGTGAAGGTCACCGTGTCGGGCGCCGGCACCGACGCACCGGCGAGGAAGAACGGGTCGCCGTCGGGGTCGTAGCACTCGCTGAGCGTCGACGTCGTGACCCGGCCGCCGGCCTGCACGACGGCCTTCGCGGGCCGCACGCAGACCGGGGGCGAGTTCTCCTCCGGTGTGCGGACGGTCACCGTCACATGCGCGGTCGCCGTCCCGCCGCGCCCGTCCGAGATCGTGTAGTCGAAGCCGATCGACCCGCTCGCCGTCGCCGGGAGGGTGATCTGCAGGAGCTGGTCGGAGTTGGTCAGCTCGATCGTGCCCTCGCTCGCCGGGATGGCGGTGAAGGAGTCGATCGCGAGCACGTCGCCGTTCGGGTCGTAGTCGTTGAGCAGCACCGGCAGCGGGGTCACCCGGCCGGGGCGCGCGCCGAACTGGTCGTTCACCGCGACCGGCGGCTGCTCCTGCTTGGCGTACTGCGGCGTGGTGTCCTGCTTGGACTGGTCCACCAGCTCCTGCGTCGTCTTCTTGGCGACCAGGTCGTCCCAGTTGTCGATGCGCGCGTTCCCGCTCTGCACGGCCCACGAGACGCCGGACCTGGCGTCGTTGAGGACCACACGGTCGCGGTTCACCCGGAACGCCAGCACAGCGCCGGAGGGCACCTGGCTCAGCGTGCTGCGCGTGCCGGCAGACGGCGTCGAGCAGGTGTGCCACGCCGCGCCCGAGTTCCAGGCCGTGTACGCGCAGCCGCCGACGACCACCGGCGCGGCGGGGGCTCCCGACACCGTGCCCAGCACCCGCTGGGGCGCCGTGCCGTCGAGCGGGACGCGGATCAGGCCGCTGCCGGTCGCGATCCAGACCGCGCTGCCGTCCGACGACGGCGCCTGGAGGATCGGGTCGGAGTCCGCGCCGAGCGCCGCCGCGAGGTCGATCGCGCGGCCGGACACCCAGAGCGTCTTCTCGTCGGGGTCGAAGAGCGCCCACTGGCCGCCCGCCGAGGTGAGCTGGATGTGCGCGCCCGCTCCCCGCGACGGCACCTTCTCCGAGGAGGTGGCGGGCTGCTGCCCGCCGAGGTCCACGCGCACCATGCTGCGCGTGCCCGGCTGATAGGCGAACAGCACGCCGGAGGGGTCCATCGCGCCGACCGCGCGGCCGCCCAGGTCCATCGTCGGCGCCGACCCGGAGTTGAACTGCTCGAGCTGCGACACGGAGGTCAGCCAGAGCTGTCCGGTGGTCTGCGAGAGCATCGCGACGTTGTTCCCCGCGACGGCGACCTGCGGCGACCGCGGCGGCAGCGCAACCGACTTGCCCGCCTGGGCAGTCGCCGGGTCGACGACGGCCGCGGTGTTGGCCTCCTTGTCGAGCAGCAGCACGTTCTGGCCGTCCTGGACGACGTCGAGCGCCTCGCCGGTGCCCGGCACGATCGAGTTGAGCGAGTCGATCTGCGTGTTCGCCCGGCCGAGGGCCTTCTTGGCGTCGCTGGCCACCCACACCGCCGCGTCGTTGAGCTGCAGGTGCTGGGCGCTGTAGCCTCCCGACACCACCGCGAGCGTCGCGACGACGGCCGCGACCACGGTCCCGCTCAGGGCGGTGGCCGCGATCGACTTGTGTGCGAGGAGCCAGGCGCGGATCACGGCGAGCCGGTCCTCTGGACGCACTTCTGGCCGCTCGGCGACCCGGTCTTGCCGTCGCGGTTCACCGTGACGGTGACGCACACCGTCTGGCCCGCCTTCGCGTCGACCCGGAACTCGGTCGCGCGCTGACTGCTCGGCGGCTGGTCGTCGACCGTCACCTGGTAGCTGTCGCTGCTCTGCAGCCCCGGATCGCTCCACGTGAAGACGATGGTGCCCTGGCTGACCCGGCCGCTCAGGTCTCGCACGGTCGGGATGTCACTGGAGGCGTTGGCCCGCACCAGCACGAATGTCGCCGTGACGGCGAGCACCACGACGAGGATCGAGCAGGCGACCAGGGCGCCGATGAGCGCGCGAGAGACGCGGGCGGGCGGCGCGGGCGGGTTCGTCGGCGAGCTGCCTGCGCTCTCCCGGACGTCCGTGCGGGTGGGCGCCCTGGTCGCCCCGGCCGGCACGGGCGCGTTACGGCGACGGCGCCGCCTGGCGGCGCCCGGGTCGACGGCGAGGACGCCCTTGACGCGCGTGCGCTCCTCCGGGTCGTCGGCGGTGGCCAGCGCCCAGTCGTCCATCGCGACCTCGATCGGCGTCTGCGGCAGCCCGAGCTCGGCCTCCACCGACTGCAGCTCGCGGATCAGCTCCAGAGCGCTGCGCTGCCGCGCCGAGGGCTTGCGCGACATCGAGCGCATCAGGAGCTGCTCCAGCCGCGGCGGCACGTCAGGGCGGCCGATCGGCTGCGGGCGCCCCTTGGTGATGCGCTGGATCAGCTCGGCGGAGGTGTTCTCCTTGCCCGGCAACTCGAACGGCGACCGGCCGGCCAGCAGCGAGTAGATCGTCGCGCCGAGCGACCACACCTCGCTGGCGACGGCGCCGCTGGTCTCGTCGAGGAGCACCTCGGGCGCCGACCACGGGATGGAGAGGCCGATCGCCTCTGTCACGTCGGCCTCGCTGAGCGTCGCCGCGATGCCGAAGTCGCTGAGCACCGGGTGGCCGTAGGCCGTGGTGAGGATGTTGGACGGCTTGATGTCGCGGTGCAGCACCCCTGCGCGGTGCGCCGTCTCGACCGCGCTCGCGATCCGGACGCCGATGCTCAGCACCTCGGGCACCGGCAGCGGGTCGGACCGGTAGCGCTGGCCGATGGCGGAGGAGCACAGCTCCATGACCAGGTAGGGCCGGCCGTCCGCGGAGACGCTCGCCTGGTACACCGTGAGAATGGACGGGTGCGTGCTGAGCTGGGCCATCAGGTTGGCCTCGGCCTGGAACATCTGCTTGACCTGGCTGGTGACGACCTCGGCGAGCATCACCTTGACCGCGACCTGCCGGCGCGGCATGTTCTGCTCGTAGAGGAACACGTCGGCGAAGCCGCCCGAACCGAGCACCCTGACGTAGGAGAAGCCAGGGAGGTTCGGCGGCTGTGAAGGCAAGCGCCGAGCCAAGCAGCTCCTCCCGTCATCGGCCGTGCGCGTTCGCGAGGGCGAAGGCGTTTGTCAATTGTAGGCAGCCGCCGCAGCGACCCAGGGGGCCGGGACCCGCTCTGGGGGCAGTTCGATTACCCCCAACTCGGGGGCCAAATCGGCCTCCGGCGACCCCCGTCGAGGGGCCATCCGTCAGTGCCGGCGGGCCGCCCGGCGCGGGGATCCCTCGCGGTGCGAACCGCTCTCGGGAGTGGCCAGGACGTCGACGACGACCACGGTCACGTTGTCACGCCCGCCGTTGCCGAGCGCGGCGTCCATGAGCTGCTGCGCGGCGTCCAGCGGGGAGGCGCCCTCGCCGAGGTAGTACCGGATGCCGTGCTCGGTGAGCTCCTTGGTGAGCCCGTCCGAGCAGACCAGCAGACGGGAGCCGGCGACGATCGGGAAGAGGAAGAAGTCGGGCACCGGGTCCTCGTTGAACCCGACCGCGCGCGTGATCACGTTGCTGTGCGGGTGGACCTCCGCCTCCGCCGGTGTGATCGCCCCGGCGTCGAGCAGCTCCTGCACGATCGAGTGGTCGACGGTGAGCTGCTCCAGCGTGCCGTCCCGGAAGCTGTAGACGCGCGAGTCGCCGATGTTGAAGACGAGCCAGTACGGCGACCCGTCCGAGAGCGTGAGCGCGATGCCCGTCACCGTGGTGCCCGTGCCGAGGTCCGTCTGCCCGACGCCGCGGCCCATGTCGTCCACCGCGTCGCGCAGCGCCTCGGTCAGCGAGGTCTCCGTGACGAAGTCGACCCTGACCTTCTCGGCCAGCCGGGTCACGACCGCGGTGCTGGCGAAGTCGCCTGCGGTGTGGCCGCCCATGCCGTCGGCGACCGCGAAGATCGGCGAGCGCGCCAGGAGGCTGTCCTCGTTGACGCTGCGCCGGTAGCCGGTGTCGGACAGCGCCGCCCAGGACAGGCTGATGCGTGCGTCTGCGCCGCCCGGCACGACCACGGTGTGGCGCCGGTTGGTGCGACCGATCTGGGTCACTCGCGTCCTTCTTCTCGACGGTCCGCTTCCGGCAGCGGCCGCGGGGTCTCCGTGGCGCCGCCTGCCGGGAGGGCGGTGATCTCGATGATATTACCGTCGCCGATCTCCACAACCGTTCCGGGGAGGACGACCGTGGACTCTCCCGGGCGCAGCCGCTCGGCGGCGCCGCCCGGCCGGTGCACGCGGGTGCCGTTCGTCGAGCGCAGGTCGGTGACGACCACGGCGTCCCCCGACTGCTCGATGCGCACGTGCGTGGAGGACACCTCCTGCTCGGGCGACTGAACCGCGACGAGGCGCGGCGCGACGCCCGACTCGACCCGCTGGAGCGCGGGCTTCCGGCCGATCACGATCGGCACGTCCAGCGCCATGATGTCCCCCGGGACGACCCGGACGGCGAAGCGCTGCGGCGGCGGTACGGCCTCCGCACCGCCGGCAGGAGTCGGGATCGCACCGGGAACCGGCGGGCGGCCGACTCCGGGCGTGTCGCGCAGGTCCGGCCGCTCGGTCGCGGCCCCCGGCTCCTCGATGTCGATGGCGCCGGGCAGCTCGTGCGCGACGGGGACGGGCTGCACGACGGGCGCGGCCTCCGGCGACTCGGCGAGTCCGGCCGTGGCGGGGATGTCCGGCTCGTCGGCGTGCGAGAACAGGCTGGAGCTGCGGTTGCGCGAGCGGATGATCGTCTCGTCGAGCTCGGACTCGGGCCCGGGCTCCTGGGCGCCGGCGTCCTCGGCCGGCTGAGGCCTCCGGTCTGCGGTGCGCTCGACGCGCTCCAGCGGCGTGCTCGACCAGGTGAGCAGCTCGCCGTCCACGACGCCGAGGCCGAGGGGCAGGGAGCCGATGGACACCCGGGCGACCGACCCGGTGGGAAGGTCGTCCCCGCCGACAGCGAGCCCGGTGACGTTGCGGAACTCCGCGAGCACCCAGGGCTGGACTCCGCCCGACCCGAACCGCCGCGCGCCGCCGACCGAGTAGATGTCGAGCGCCGCCGACCCGCGGACCACGGCCGTGACGACGATCTCGCCGCTCTCGTTCGGCTCGCCGAGCTCGGCGACGGCGAACGAGCGCACGCTGTCCGGTCCGGCGAGCGGGAACGCGCCGACGACCGACTCGATCGTGGCGAGGTCGGAGTCCGCCAGCCACCACACCGCGTCGATGATGCTGTCCGCGGCCGTGCTCTCCACGCAGGCGACGAACCTGCGTCCGGCGATCAGCAGCCAGCGCGACGGGCCGGCGGTCGGGGCGTAGCGGGTGAAGCCGGGAGTCACCGCGGTTCCTCCTGGTCGACGATGGACCGGGGCTGCTCCCCGATGCAGGACGTACTGGTCGTTCCGATGTTAGACCAGGCCCGATGCCAGACCAGGCCCGCAGTCACACCAGGCGGAACGGCGTGCCGGAGCAGCGCACCGCGTCCGCTCCCGTCTCCACCACGTCGCCGACCAGCACCGCCGGGTCGGTGGAGACCATCGCGCGGCCGGCCTCGTTGACCAGCACGACCGGGCGCCCGGCGGCCAGCATGGCGGGCAGCAGCTCGCGCTCCAGCCGCTTGACGTAGACGTCCACGCCGACGACGCCGATCATCCGGCCGTCCCGCTCGACGGGAGAGGTGACCGTGACGATGTAGTCGCACGCGCACAGGTGGTCGACGTACGGGCCGGTGATGTGGGTGCGGTGCGTGGACTGCGGGATGGAGTACCACTCCAGCGAGCGGAAGTCGCGCAGATAGTCGGAGTACGAGCGGGAGGCCAGGTCGAGCCGGCTCGGCTCGGTGGTGGAGCCGAAGACCGGGTTCTCCTCCAGCGGGCCGAGCCACCAGGAGAAGTGCAGGTCGTCGCCGCCGGTGAACTCAGGGGCCGCGATGAACCCGGCGCCGACCAGGAGCGGGTCGTCCTCCTGCAGCAGCGGAATGACCAGCGCGCCGACGGTCGCGTCGAGCGCCGCCGGGGCTGTGCCGGAGTCCGCGGCCTCCTCACCAAGGATGGTGTCGCGCCAGCCGGCCAGAGAGTCCTGGATGCGCGCGAACAGCGCGCTCACCCGCTCGGCCGCCGCCGTCACGCCCGCCCCGGTCTCCGTTCCGACGACCTCAGCCATCGATCGTCCCTCCCGTCTCGATCCGCGCCTTCGCGGACAGCAGCCAGCGGGCGACGCCTGCCAGCAGCGCACTGATCTCGGCCCTGGCCGCGCCGCCGTCCCCCGCCGCGACCGCGTCCGCGATCACGCGCGTGGAGTCCGCCGTCCCTGAGCGCAGCTCGGCGTCGCGCATCCCGAGCCAGAGCAGCGGGCCGAACTCGGCCTGCATCCGGATCTGCTCGCGCACCAGCCGGGTCGACTGGCTGAGCACGGCGAGCTCCAGCAGGAAGCCGCCCGCGTTGCGGCGCGCGGCGGCCGGGCCGGTGAAGTCGGCGGCGTCCAGCCACGCCGCCAGCCGCGCGTCGTCGGCGGCGGTCGAGCGCTCGGCGGCGCGGTCCGCGCAGCCGGCCGCGATGGCCGTCACGTAGACGGCGAGGTCGCCCAGCTCCACCTGCGACAGACCGCGGAGCCGGGTCGCCAGCAGCGCCTCGTCGCCGTCGCCCGGGTGGACGACGAACGAGCCGCCGTCCCGTCCGCGCCTGGTCTCGACCAGTCCGGCCTCGCGCAGCATCCCGAGGCCCTCGCGCGCCGTCACCAGGGCGACGCCGAACCGGCGGGCGAGCTCGGCCTCGCTGGGCAGCCGCTCCCCCGGGGCCAGCACGCCGAGGACGATCGCGTCGGCGAGGCGCCGGGCGACCTGCTCCGCGCGGCCTGCGTCGGAGAGCTGCGCGAAGACCGCGTCCCGCGCCCCTGGCGCCGGCCGGGTCGTTCCGGCAGCATCGCGAGTGGAGGTGGTCACGCCTCCCACGATAACCCGATCCAATCATTCGATATAGGATGAATTACCGACGGCTCGTGTGGGCGACCGTCCGAGCGAAGGAGCGAGCATGGCCGACGGCATCCTCTCCGGCCTGCGCGTCGCCGACTTCTCCCGGGTCCTCGCCGGCCCGTACGCGACGATGGCGCTCGCCGACTTCGGCGCCGACGTGGTCAAGATCGAGAGCCCGGCCGGCGACGACACCCGGTCCTGGCGGCCTCCCGTGGACGAGGCGGGCGAGTCCACCTACTTCGGTGCGGTCAACCGCAACAAGCGCTCGGTGGTCTGCGACCTCGCCACGCCGGAGGGCCTCGCCGCCGCGCGCGCCCTCGCCGAGACCGCCGACGTCGTGGTGGAGAACTTCCGCCCGGGGGTGATGGAGCGGTTCGGGCTGGACGAGGACAGCCTCCGCGCGGCCAACCCCGGACTGATCTACTGCTCGATCACCGGCTTCGGGCGGGCGGAGGGTGCCGGCCTGCCGGGCTACGACCTCCTCGTGCAGGCGGTCGGCGGCCTGATGAGCATCACGGGAGCGCCGGACGGCGAGCCCAGCAAGGTCGGCGTCGCGCTCGTGGACGTGCTCACCGGGCAGAACGCGCTCGCCGGCATCCTGCTCGCCCTCCGCGAGCGGGACAGCACCGGCGTCGGGTCGCGCGTCGACGTCGACCTGCTCGGCTCCCTGCTCGCCGCCCTCACCAACCAAGCGTCGAGCACGCTCGCCACCGGCCGCTCCCCCGGCCGGCTCGGCAACGCCCACCCGAGCATCGCGCCGTACGAGCTGTTCCGGGCGGCCGACCGGGAGCTCGTGCTCGCGGTGGGCAACGACCGGCAGTTCGCCGCGTTCGCCGCCGCGATCGGCCTCCCGGAGCTCGCGGCCGACGCCCGCTTCGCGACCAACGAGGAGCGCGTGCACCACCGCGCCGCGCTGCGCGCCGTGCTGGAGCCCGCGCTCGCCGCACGCCCCGCCGCCGACTGGGTGGCCGTGTTCGGCGCCGCTCGCGTCCCGGCCGGGCTCGTCAACAGCGTCGGCGAGGCGTTCGCGTTCGCGGACTCCCTCGGGCTCGACCCGGTGACGACCACCGCCGACCCGGCAACCGGGCGCACATCGCGCCAGCCCGCGACCCCCATCCACCTCAGCACGTCGCCCGCCGTGCACCGCACCCCGCCGCCGCTGCTCGGCGCGCACGAACCCCAGTGGCTGGACGCCGTCCGCCCGTCCACCGAAAGGACCACCCGATGACCACGCAGACCCGCGCCTCCGCCGCCTCCGCACTCGACGAGGCGTTCAGCATCGACCACCTGCTCACCGACGACGAGCTGCGCTGGCGCGACGCCGCCCGGCGCTTCGCGGTCGAGCGGATCGCGCCGGTGATCGAGCAGGACTTCGAGGACAAGCACTTCCGCCGCGAGTTCGTCGCCGAACTCGGCGCCCTCGGGTTCCTCGGCATGCACCTGAAGGACCCCGGCTGCGCAGGAGCCGGGGCCGTCGCCTACGGGCTGGTCTGCCACGAGCTGGAGGCCGCCGACAGCGGCTGGCGCACCTTCGTCTCAGTGCAGGGGTCGCTCGCCATGAGCGCGATCTCGAAGTTCGGCTCCGACGAGCAGAAGGCCGAGTGGCTGCCCCCGATGGCCCGCGGCGAGCGCATCGGCTGCTTCGCGCTCACCGAGCCGCAGGGCGGCAGCGACCCCGCCGCGATGAGCACCACCGCGCGGCGGGACGGCGACGACTGGGTGATCGACGGCGCCAAGCGCTGGATCGGCCTGGCGGCGCTCGCCGACGTCGCGGTCGTCTGGGCGGCGACGGAGGACGGTGTGCGCGGCTTCGTGGTGCCGACCTCCACCCCCGGTTTCACCGCGACCGCGATCGACGGCAAGCTCTCCATGCGGGCGTCGGTGCAGTGCGACATCGTCCTGGACGGCGTGCGCCTCCCCGCCTCGGCGATGCTGCCGGGCGCGCGCGGCCTGTCCGGTCCGTTCTCCTGCCTCAACGAAGCCCGCTACGGGATCGTCTGGGGCGCGATGGGCGCCGCCCGCTCGTGCCTGGAGGTCTCCATCGAGCGCGCGACGACCCGGGAGGTCTTCGGCCGGCCGATCGGGGCGACGCAGCTCATCCAGCAGAAGCTTGCCGACATGCTGGTCGAGTACGAGAAGGGGATGCTGCTCGCCCTGCACCTCGGCCGGCTGAAGGAGGCGGGCCGGCTGACCCCGACGCAGATCAGCGTCGGCAAGCTGAACAGCGTGCGGGAGGCGCTCGCCATCGCGCGCGAGGCCCGCACCATCCTCGGCGGCGACGGCATCACGAGCGAGTTCCCGGTCATGCGCCACATGGCGAACCTGGAGTCGGTGCGCACGTACGAGGGCACGGACGAGATCCACACGCTGGTGCTCGGCCGGGCGCTGACCGGGCTGGCGGCGTTCTGATGCGCGAGGTCACCGCCGCAGCCGCGGCCACCGCGCTCCTCCCCACCACCCGCCAGGAGCGCGCGGCCTGGCTCGACGCCCTCGCCGCCGCCCTCGAAGGCGACCGCGCCGCGCTGGTCGCACTCGCGGCCGAGGAGACCCACCTCTCCGAGGCGCGCCTCGACGGCGAGGTCACCCGCACCGCCGCCCAGCTCCGCTTCTTCGCGGGCGTCGTGCGGGAGGGCGGCTACCTGGAGGCCACAGTCGACTCACCCGACCCGGCGCTCATCCCACCGCGTCCCGACCTGCGCCGGATGCTGCGTCCCCTCGGCCCGGTGGCGGTCTACACGTCGTCCAACTTCCCGTTCGCGTTCTCGGTGCTCGGGAACGACACGGCGTCGGCGCTCGCCGCGGGCTGCCCGGTGATCGTGAAGGCGCATCCCGGGCATCCCCGGCTGTCCCGGCGCACCGCAGAGCTGGCCCTGTCGGTGCTGCCCGCTGGCTGGTTCGCGCTGGTGGAGGGGATGGAGGCCGGCGTCGCGCTCGTGCAGCATCCCGCTGTCCGTGCAGCCGGGTTCACCGGCTCGGAGCACGGCGGGCGCGCCCTGTTCGACCTCGCGTCCTCCCGGCCCGACCCGATCCCGTTCTACGGCGAGCTGGGCAGCGTCAACCCGGTGGTCGTCACGCGAGCGGCGGCCCGGGAGCGTGCCGCCGAGATCGGCGCAGGCCTCGTGGGCTCCTTCACGCGCGACGCGGGGCAGTACTGCACCAAGCCGGGCCTGGTGTTCGTCCCGTCCGGGGAGGGTGTGGACGACGCGGTGAGCGCCGCGCTCGGCGCTGCTCCGGCCTCGCGCCAGCTCACCGACGGGATGAGCGCGGCCTATGCGTCGGCCGTCGAGGCGTTCGGGGCCGACGACGCCGTGACCGTGCTGCTCGGCCGCGACGAGCCTGCGACTTCCGTGCCCGCGGTCGCCCTCACGGACGCGGCGGCCTTCCTCGCGGAGCCTGCCGTGTTCCTGGAGGAGCACTTCGGGCCGTCCACGGTGCTGGTCTCATACCGGGACGACGAACTCGCCGCGCTGGTCGCCGCGCTGCGGCCGTCGCTCACCGCCACCATCCACCGCGGGGCCGGCGAGGACGTGACAGCACTCGCGGCGCTCCTCACTCCCGTTGCGGGCCGCCTCCTCTTCGACGGCTGGCCCACCGGCGTCGCGATCGGCTGGGCACAGCACCACGGCGGCTCCTGGCCCGCGACCACGGCGAGCGTCCACACGTCGGTCGGCGCAACGGCCATCCGCCGCTGGCTGACGCCGATCGCCTACCAGGACGCGCCGCAGGAGGTCCTGCCTCCCGAGCTCCGCGACGGCAACCCGCTCCGCATCCCCCGCCGCGAGTCCTGACACGATCCAGGGGACGCAACACGCCGCCGGCCGCACGCGGAAGCGGCGCGTCGCGTCCCCTCGTTCACACGATCGAGGGGACGCAACACGCCGCTTCCGCGTGCGTGGCGGCGTGTCGCGTCCCCTGGACGCGCGCGGGCGCGGCCCGCCGCCGGCGCACAGTTCCGGCGGCGGGCCGCGTCCCGGCCGGGGTCAGTCGGCCGGGGCCGGCGCGGCGGCGGCGGCCGGCGCGACCGTCCCGCTGCGGTGCGCCCGCAGCAGCTCCGCCACCCGAATGGCGTCGCCCGCCGGCGCGTCCGACGCGCGGTCCGGCCGCGCGAGGAAGAGGTACAGCAGTCCGGCGCCCGCGACGATCCCGAACCCGATGAGCACGATCCAGTCGTTGAACCAGTTGCCCGTGCTCGTCGGCCAGGCCAGCAGCACCATCGCGAAGATCCCGTACGCCAGCGCCAGGATGTTCACGACCATCCCGCCACGCCCGAGCGAGAACGGCCCGGCCGGACGCCAGCCCTTGACCCGCTGCCGCAGCGACGCGAGCACCACCGATTGGAACGCCACGTAGATGCCCAGCACCGCGAACGCGGTCACTTGGGTGATGAGCCCGTCCGGCCCGAGGTAGACGATCAGGCTGATGAGCACCGGGATGCTGCACGCCACGATCAGCGCGTTCACCGGCACCTTCGTGCGCGGCGACACCTTCGACAGCCAACGGTGCGCCGGGATCATCCCGTCGCGCGCGAACGAGAACAGCAGCCGGCTCGCCGCCGCCTGCAGGCTGAGCACGCAGGACAGGAACGCAGTGACCGCAACGACCAGGAAGATCTTCGCGCCGACGTCCCCGAGCGCCGACTGCAGGATCTCCGGGATCGGGTCGACATCCTTGCCCGCCACGATCTTCGCCAGGTCGGGCGCAGCCAGGATGTAGCCGCCGAACGCGAACAGCGCGGACACGCCGCCGACCAGGATCGTCATCATCATGGCGAGCGGGATGCGCCGGGCCGGGTTCGCGACCTCCTCGGCGACGTCGCCGCACGCCTCGAAGCCGTAGAAGAGGAACAGCCCGGCGAGCGCCGCGCCGAGGAACGCCACCAGGTACGAGCCGTGGCCCTGGACGCCCATCGTGTCGAAGAACACCGAGAACGGGTGCTTGCGCTGGAAGATCAGCAGGTAGAGCCCCACCGCGATCACGCCGATGAGCTCCGCCGACAGCCCGATGCGGGCCACCGTCGCGAGCGTCTTCGTCCCGGTGAAGTTCAGCCCGAGCGCCACGACCAGCAGCAGCACGGTCAGCCCGAGGGTGACCTCCTTGGTGGCGGGGAGACCGAACAGGCTGGCGAGGAACCCGCTGCCGTACGACGCCACCGCGGTGATGGTCACGATCATCGCCCAGATGTAGATCCAGGCCGCCATCCACGCGTAGCGCCGGCCCCACAGCCGCCGCGCCCACGGGTAGATGCCGCCGTGGATGGGGTACTGCGAGACCACCTCCCCGAAGACGAGCGAGACCAGGAACTGGCCGGCGCCGACGATGACGATCCACCAGATGGATGGCGGGCCTCCCGTCGCCATCGCGACGGCGAACAGCGAGTAGACGCCGACGAGCGGCGAGAGGTACGTGAAGCCGAGAGCGAAGTTGGCCCACAGGGTCATGGACCGGTTGAAGGAGTCCTCGTACCCGAGGACGGCGAGGTGCTCGCCGTCTCCGAGATGGGCCGAGGACGAGGGTTCTGAGGACATCGAATGCCTTCCGGGTCAGCCGCACACGACGATGTGTGTGGCAGGAGCGTAGCGGAGACCGGACCGTAAACCTATAGGACTGGATGTTTAAGCCCGGACGGCGTGTCGCGTAGTGTTGCCGCGATGACCTCCGACCGGCCGGCACCGCGCCTCAGCGCCGCGCTCGTTGCCGTCGCCCTGGTCGTCGCGGTGGTGGGGAGCCTGGGCGCTCCCCTGATCACCTCGGTGGCGACCACGCTGCATGTGCCCCTGGCTGCGGCGCAGTCGACGCTCACCGTGACGCTGTTCGCCGGCGCCATCGCCGGACCGGTGCTCGGCAGGCTCGGCGCCGGGCCACGCCGCCGTTCCACCCTCCTCCTGTCGCTGGCGGTCGTAACGCTGGGCGGCGTGCTCACGGCACTGCCGCTCCCCGCCGGCGCGCCGGTCGCGTTCGCGGTGCTGGTCGCCGGCCGCGGCCTCCAGGGTCTCGGCCTCGGCGCGGTCGCGCTGCTGATGAGCATCGCCCGCACCGAGCTGCCGGAGGCCCGCTCGGCGAGCACGATCGCGGCGCTGTCGGTCGCCTCCACCGTCGGGATCGGCGTCGGCTATCCGCTCGTCGGCCTGATCGACCAGCTGGCAGGCCTGCGCGCGGCGTACGCGTTCGGACTGGTCCTCTCGGGCGCCGCCCTGGTGCTCGCCTGGCGGAGCGTCCCGCGCGACGCGCCAGGGGCGATACCGCGCCTGGATGTCGCCGGAGCCGTCCTGCTCGGGCTCGGGACGCTCGGCGTCCTCGTCGTCGTGGCCGAGCCGGCGGTCTGGACTCCGCCGCTCGTCGGCGCAAGCATCCTGGTGCTCTCGGCGCTCGTGCTCGCCGCGTGGGCCGTCGTCGAGTTGCGCGTCCCCGCACCGCTGGCCGACCTCCGGCTGCTCGCCAGGCCCCCAGTGTTGCGCGCGAACTCCGCCATGCTGGTCTCCGGCGTCGGGATGTACCTGATCTTCAGCCTCCTGACCCGCTTCCTGCAGACCCCGCCGGGCGCGGGCTACGGGTTCGCGCTGCCGGGCGTCGCCGCCGGGGCCGCGCTCATCCCGTTCTCGGCGCTCGGGTTCGTCGCCGGTCGCGTCGCGCCTCGGATCGTGCCGCGGACCGGGGCGCGCGCCGTCTTCGCACTGTCCGCCGCCGCCGTCGCCGCGGCTGCGGTCCTGCTCGCGGTCGGCACCGGCTCGCTGGCGCTCGTCCTGCTCGCCATGACCGTCCTCGGCTTCGGCGTCGGCGGCGTCTCCGCCGTCATGCCGCGACTCGTGCTGGAGGGCGTGCCCACGCCCGAGACCGCGAGTGTGCTCTCCATCAACCAGATCGTGCGCAGCGTCGGCTTCAGCATCGGCAGCGCGCTGGCGGGCCTCCTGCTGGCCGCGGCCACGCCCGCCGGGGCGCTCGTGCCCCCGGCGGGCGGGTACGTCGCGGCGTCGCTGTGGGTTCTGCCGCTCCTCGCGGCCGGCACCCTGATCGTCGCGGTGCGCAGGAGACCCTTATCACTCCCCGATGTACGACATGACGTGCTTGAGGCGCGTGTAGTCCTCGAACCCGTACATCGACAGGTCCTTGCCGTAGCCGGAGTGCTTGAAGCCGCCGTGCGGCATCTCGGCCACGATCGGGATGTGCGTGTTGATCCACACGCAGCCGAAGTCGAGGCCCTTCGCGAACCGCATCGCCCGGCCATGGTCCTTCGTCCACACCGAGGAGGCCAGGCCGTAGCGCACGCCGTTCGCCCAGCGCATCGCCTCGGCCTCGTCGGTGAACTTCTGCACGGTCTGGACCGGCCCGAAGATCTCGTTCTGCACCGCGTCGTCGTCCTGCCGCAGGCCGGAGACGATGGTGGCCTCCCAGAAGTAGCCGCGTTCGCCCTGGCGGCGGCCGCCGAGCTCGACGTTCGCGTGGTCCGGCAGCCGGTCGACGAAGCCGCTCACCTGGGCGAGCTGGTTCGCGTTGTTCAGCGGGCCGTACAGGATTCCGTCCTCCCGCGGAGCGCCGGTGCGGGCGTTCTCCCGTGCGTACTGGGCCAGCGCCGCCACGAACTCGTCGTGCACGCCCTGCTGCACCAGCAGGCGCGTCGCCGCGGTGCAGTCCTGGCCGGCGTTGAAGTAGCCGGCTGCGACGATCCCCTCGACCGCCTTCTCGATGTCGGCGTCGTCGAACACGATGACCGGCGCCTTGCCGCCCAGCTCCAGGTGCACGCGCTTGAGGTCGTACGAGGCTGCCCGGGCGACCTCCATGCCCGCGCGCACCGAGCCGGTGATCGACACGAGCTGCGGGGTCGGGTGGTCGATCATCGCCGCTCCCGTGCTGCGGTCGCCGAGTACGACGTTGAGCACGCCGGCCGGCAGGAACTCGCTCGCGACCTCCGCCAGCAGCAGGGTCGACAGCGGTGTGGTGTCGGAGGGCTTCAGCACGGTGGTGTTGCCCGCGGCCAGCGCGGGGGCGAACTTCCAGACCGCCATGTTGAGCGGGTAGTTCCACGGCGTCACCTGGCCGACGACGCCGATCGGCTCGCGGCGGATGAAGGAGGTGTGGTCCGGCATGTACTCGCCGGCCGAGCGGCCCTCCAGGTTGCGGGCGGCTCCTGCGAAGAAGCGGATCTGGTCGACGGACAGCAGGATCTCATCCTCGACCAGGGTGCCGCGCGGCTTGCCGGTGTCCTGCGACTCGGCGTCGGCGAACTCTTCGGCGCGCGCCTCCATCGCGTCGGCGATGCGGAACAGCGCGAGCTGGCGCTCGCCGGGCGTGGTGCTCCCCCACACCTCGAAGGCGGACTCCGCGGCGCGGTATGCGTCGGCGACGTCCTCCGCGGTCGAGACGGGGGCGGTGGCGTACACGTCCTCGGTGGCCGGATCGATCAGGGAGATGCTGTCGCTCCCGCGCGCGGCGGTGCGCTCGCCGCCCACGAAGTTGTGCAGTTCGGGTGTGGTTGTTGTGCTCAGCGGTGAACTCATGGCGGGGAGTCTACTGATTTCGTCGGTGAATCGGGCAAGAATGTGCGGATCCGCTTGCTAGACCGCCTCGCCACTGACAGAATCGCTCCATGAGTACCCCTCGGGCAACGAACGGCACGAAGGCTGCGGTCATCGACGACGTCTCCAAAGCGATCATCGAGCAACTGCAGGTGGACGGCCGCAAGTCCTATGCGGAGATCGGCAAAGCCGTCGGTCTCAGCGAGGCGGCCGTGCGCCAGCGCGTGCAGAAGCTGACCGAGTCGGGTGTGATGCAGATCGTGGCCGTCACCGATCCGATGCAGCTCGGCTTCTACCGCCAGGCGATGATCGGCGTGCGCGTCACCGGCGACACGCTGGTGATCGCGGACAAGCTCGCGGCGATGCCCTCCGTGGACTACGTGGTCCTCACGGCAGGCACGTACGACATCCTCGCGGAGGTCGTGTGCGAGAACGACCTCGACCTCATCACGATGCTCAACTCCGAGATCCGGACCCTCGAGGGAGTGCTCTCCACCGAGACGTTCGTGTACCTCAAACTCCACAAACAGTTCTACAACTGGGGAACGCGATAACAATGACGACAACCGTTGAAACGTTCGGTGAGCCCATCACACCCGATGAGGCCGACCTGCAGGCGAAAGCGCGCGACCACCTCTGGATGCACTTCGCGCGCCAGTCGGTGATGGAGGAGGGCCACGGCGTCCCGATCATCACCCGCGGCCAGGGCCACCACATCTGGGACGACCACGGCAAGCGCTACATCGACGGCCTCTCCGGCCTGTTCGTGGTGAACGCCGGCCACGGCCGCAAGCGCCTCGCCGAGGTGGCCGCGAAGCAGGCCGAACAGCTCGCCTTCTTCCCGATCTGGTCCTACGCCCACCCGAACGCGATCGAGCTCGCGGACCGCCTCGCGCACTACGCGCCGGGCGACCTCAACCGCGTCTTCTTCTCCACCGGTGGCGGCGAGGCCGTCGAGACCGCCTTCAAGCTGGCCAAGTACTACTGGAAGCTGCAGGGCCGCCCGACCAAGCACAAGGTGCTCTCCCGCGCCGTCGCCTACCACGGCACCCCGCAGGGCGCGCTGGCCATCACCGGCATCCCGGCCATGAAGGAGATGTTCGAGCCGCTCACCCCCGGTGGGTTCCGCGTCCCGAACACGAACTTCTACCGCGCAGGCGAGATGGGCGCCCCGACCGACGACATCGAGGCCTTCGGCGTCTGGGCCGCGAACCGCATCGAGGAGATGATCCAGTTCGAGGGTCCCGAGACCGTCGCCGCGATCTTCCTGGAGCCGGTGCAGAACTCCGGCGGCTGCTTCCCGCCGCCCCCCGGCTACTTCCAGCGGGTGCGCGAGATCTGCGACAAGTACGACGTGCTCATGGTCAGCGACGAGGTCATCTGCGCCTTCGGCCGCATCGGGCACATGTTCGCCTGCGACCAGTACGGCTACGTGCCGGACATGATCACCTGCGCCAAGGGCATGACCTCCGGATACTCCCCCATCGGCGCGACGATCATCAGCGACCGGATCTACGAGCCCTTCAAGCACGGCAACACGTCGTTCTACCACGGCTACACGTTCGGCGGGCACCCGGTGTCCTCCGCGGTCGCGCTGGCGAACCTGGACATCTTCGAGGAGGAGCGCCTCAACGAGCGCGTCCGCGAGAACTCGCCGCTGTTCCGTGCCGAGCTGGAGAAGCTGCTCGACCTCCCGATCGTCGGCGACGTCCGCGGCGACGGCTACTTCTTCGGCATCGAGCTGGTGAAGGACAAGGCCACCAAGGAGACGTTCAACGACGACGAGTCGGAGCGCCTGCTGCGCGGCTTCCTCTCCAAGGCGCTGTACGACGCGGGCCTGTACTGCCGCGCCGACGACCGTGGCGACCCCGTCGTCCAGCTCGCGCCGCCGCTGACCATCGGCCCGGACGAGTTCGTCGAGATCCGCCAGATCCTGGAGTCGGTTCTCACCGAGGCGAGCAACCACCTGTAAGGAACGCACCACCGGACGAGTCCGCGCACCGCACCACTTGGGCGGAGCGCGGGCTCGTTCCTCTTTTCCTGACGTGATGTTTCCCTGACGTGTTGAGGAGTGACGTGGACTACCGCAGTGTCGGCTTCTGGTTCGACTCGATCGCCGAGGCCGAGGACGGCTTCCGTCCCCGCCCGGCCCTGGCCGACGACGCCACCGTGGACGTGGCCATCGTCGGCGCGGGCCTCACGGGTCTCTGGACGGCCTACTACCTCCAGGAGCTCGACCCCGGCCTGAAGATCCTGCTGCTGGAGCGGGAGGTCGCCGGCTTCGGCGCGTCCGGCCGCAACGGCGGCTGGTGCTCCGCGCTGTTCCCCTGGTCGGCCTCCGCCCTCGACGCCCGCTACGGCCGCGAGGCCGCGGTCGCGCAACGCCAGGCGATGGTGGACACCGTGGCCGAGGTCGGCCGCGTCGCCGCCGCCGAGGACATCGACTGCGACTACGTCCGCGGCGGCACCGTGACCTTCGCCCGCGACCGCGTCCAGCTCGCCGCCGCGCGAGCCGAGTTCGCCGAGTCCGAGGAGTACGGCGTCGACCGGGTGGCGCTCGCCGGAACCGAGACGGTGCAGGATCGCTACGGCGTCCCGGACGCCGTCGCTGCGACCATCACGCCCGCGTGCGCGCGCGTCCACCCCGCCAAGCTCGTGCGCGGCCTCGCCCGCGCCGTCGAGCGCCGCGGAGCCACCATCGTAGAGCGGACGGAGGTCCTGAGCTGGACGGACGGCGTCGTCCGCGTGCGCGTCGGCGGCGTCGAGCGCACGGTGACGGCGGGCACGGTCGTGAACGCCACCGAGGGCTACGGCTCGCAGCTCCCCCAGGTGGGCAGGAGCGTCCTCCCGCTGTACTCGCTGATGATCGCGACCGAGCCACTGTCCGACGCGGTGTGGGACCGGATCGGCATCGAGCACGGCCAGACTTTCGCGGACTTCCGCCACCTGATCGTCTACGGGCAGCGCACAGCGGACAACCGGATCGCGTTCGGCGGCCGCGGCGCCCGCTACCACCTGGGCAGCGCCATCCACCCGTCGTACGACCGCTCACCGCGCGTGCGCGACCACCTCGTCCGCACCCTCGGCGAGCTGTTCCCCGCGGTCGCGGGCGTGCGGATCACGCACCACTGGGGCGGCCCGCTCGGCGTGCCGCGCGACTGGCACGCCGCGGTCGGCATCGACCGCGGGTCGCGGGAGGCCTGGGCCGGCGGCTACGTCGGAGACGGCCTGAGCACGACGAACCTCGCCGGCCGCACCCTCGCCGACCTGATCACCGACCGGCGCACCGCGCTCACGGAGCTCCCGTGGGTCGGCCACCGCTCGCCGCGCTGGGAGCCCGAGCCGCTGCGCTTCCTCGGCGCCAACGCGGGACTCGTCGCCATGGAGGGCGCCGACCTGGAGGAGCGCGCCACCGCCCGCCCGTCCCTCATCGCCCGCGCCATGGCCCCCCTCACCGGCCACTGACGCGCACTCCCACCCCCAAACAATCCGCCGAGGGGCACGTTGTTGTCACTTACGGGCTCGAAAAGTGACAACAACGTGCCCCTCGGCGGAGGGCGGGCGACGGGTTAGGCGTCTTCGAAGCGGAGGTGGCGGACGCTGCGTCCGTTGCGGCGGACGAGGCGCAGCGCCTCCACGCCAATCCGGATGTGCCGTTCGACGAATTGCGCGGTCACGCTCCGGTCGCTCTCGGCGGTCTTGACGCCTTCCGGGATCATCGGCTGGTCCGACACCAGCAGCAGCGCCCCGGCCGGGATGTGGTTGGCGAACCCGGCAGCGAAGATCGTCGCCGTCTCCATGTCGACCGCCATGCACCTGGTCTGCCGCAGGTAGGTCTTGAAGGTGTCGTCGTGCTCCCACACCCGCCGGTTCGTCGTGTACACCGTGCCGGTCCAGTAGTCGTAGCCGGCGTCGCGGATGCTGGTGGAGACACCGCGCTGGAGCTGGAAGGCCGGCAGCGCGGGCACCTCCGGCGGCAGGTAGTCGTTCGACGTCCCCTCGCCGCGGATGGCCGCGATCGGCAGCACCAGGTCGCCGAGCTGGTTCTTCTTCTTCACCCCGCCGCACTTGCCGAGGAAGAGCGCCGCCTTCGGGCTCACCGCGCTCAGCAGGTCCATGATCGTCGCCGCGTTCGGGCTGCCCATGCCGAAGTTGATCATCGTGATGCCGTCGGCGGTCGCGTTCGGCATCGAGCGGTCGGTGCCGCGGACCTCCGCGCCGTACCACTCGGCGAACCGGTAGACGTAGTCGCCGAAGTTGGTGAGCAGGACGTGCTCGCCGAACTCCTCCAGCGGCGTGCCGGTGTAGCGGGGCAGCCAGTCCCGCACGATCTCCAGCTTCTCCTTCATCGCTCCCCCTTCAGCAGCCCGAGGGCGTCAGCCTACCGTCGTGCCGAGCAGCGCGCCGATCGCGAACGTGGCCGCCAGCGCCAGCGCGCCGCCGATCACCACACGCAGCATCGCCTTGCCGCGCGAGGCGCCGCCGATGTAGGCCGCGACGTAGCCGGTGGCCGCCAGCGCGATCAGCACGACCACGAAGGTCAGCGGGATGCGGATGGCCGGCGGCGTCAGGATGGTCAGCAGCGGCAGGATGCCGCCGATCGTGAACGAGATGGCGGACGCGATCGCGGCGTGCCACGGGCTCACCACGTCGTCCTGGTCGATGCCGAGCTCAGCGGAGAGGTGCGCGGCGAGCGCGTCGTGCTCGGTGAGCTCGATCGCGACCTGGCGCGCGGTCTCGGGCTTGAGGCCCTTCGCCTCGTAGAGTCCGGTCAGCTCGGCCAACTCCTCCTCCGGCATCTCCTCCAGCTCGCGGCGCTCCTTCGCGATGAGCGCGTGCTCGCTGTCACGCTGGCTGCTCACCGACACGTACTCGCCAAGGGCCATCGAGATCGCGCCGCCGACCAGGGCGGCGAGGCCGGCGGTCAGGATGGCGGGGACGGCAGGCGTGGCCCCCGCGACACCGACGACGACCGCCGCGACGGACACGATGCCGTCGTTGGCGCCGAGGACGCCGGCCCTCAGCCAGTTCAGCCGTTGCGCGATCCCCTCGCGGTGGGGTTCGTCGGGGTGCTTTCCGTTCACGGTCTCCGCGGTCATAGCGTCAGCCTAGGAACCTCGCGCCCCGGATTCCAGCAAGCGCAGCCGAACCTAACCCGCGGCCGGCTGGCCCTCGGCCGCCTTCGCGCGTCTCGCCGCCCGCAGCCGGCGCTGCACGCGGTACTCGTGGACGGTCAGCGCCACGATGAGCAGGTCGAACAGGGTGAGCCCGAGCAGCCCCCAGGAGAAGTGCCTGGCCAGCTCCCACGTCTGCCAGCCGATGAACACCACGAGGAAGCCCAGCATCCACGGGTACGCCCAGAGCTGCTCCTTCAGCACCGCCCAGACGAGCACGACCTTCACGACGCCGTGCAGCAGCAGGTAGACCGCGCCGAACAGCGTCGCGGAGCCGGTGAGGGTGTGGCCGAAGTGGACGATCCAGTTGGAGACCGGGTCGTTCGGGTCCTCCCCGAGCTCGTGCTGCGTGAGGAAGACGACGACCGCGTTCATCCGCTGCGGCGTGAGGAAGAGCAGCAGGACGCCGCCGATGAGCTCGAGCACACCGTCCGCGCCCTTCAGCACCAGGGTCACGCGGAAGAGGACCTCCAGGAACCGCTCCCCGCGGTCGATGGTGCCGTGTTCGGCGTCGCGCTCCGTGCTCATTCCCCCATCGAACCACCGGAGTGGAGGGCGCTCGTGGCGAAGCCGGCGAGTTGTATGAGAGTAGACTCAGAAATCTTACGTATAGAGAAAGGCCTCCGTGTGACTCCCGCGCTCTCCTCCCTCCTGGACGACGTCCTCCGCCGCAACGCCGGGGAGCCCGAATTCCATCAGGCGGCACGCGAAGTGCTCGGCTCGCTGGGCCCGGTCATCGAGGCCAACCCGCACTACGCACGCGCGGCCGTGCTGGAGCGCATGACGGAGCCGGAGCGACAGCTCATCTTCCGGGTGCCGTGGACGGACGACGAGGGGAACATCCGTGTCAACCGCGGGTTCCGGGTGGAGTTCAACTCGGCGCTCGGCCCGTACAAGGGCGGCCTGCGCTTCCACCCGAGCGTCACGCTCGGCACGGTGAAGTTCCTCGGCTTCGAGCAGATCTTCAAGAACGCGCTCACCGGCCTCCCGATCGGCGGCGGCAAGGGCGGCAGCGACTTCGACCCGAAGGGCCGCTCCGACGCCGAGGTGATGCGGTTCTGCCAGTCGTTCATGACCGAGCTGTACCGCCACCTCGGCGAGTACACCGACGTGCCGGCGGGCGACATCGGCGTCGGCGGCCGCGAGATCGGCTACCTGTTCGGCCAGTACAAGCGCATCACGAACCGCTACGAGTCGGGCGTGCTGACCGGCAAAGGCGTCGGCTGGGGAGGCTCGCTGGTCCGCACGGAGGCGACCGGCTTCGGCGCCGTCGTGTTCGCGCAACGGATGCTCGCCACCCGCGGGCGCTCCTTCGACGGCGCGCGGGTGCTCGTCTCCGGCTCCGGCAACGTCGCGCTGTACGCCATCCAGAAGGTGCACCAGCTCGGCGGGACCGTCATGGCGTGCTCGGACTCCTCCGGCGTCGTCTACGACCGCGACGGCATCGACGTCGAGCTGCTCCGCCGGCTCAAGGAGGTGGAGCGCGCCCGCCTGTCCGAGTACGCGGCCCGGCGCCCCTCCGCGGACTACCGCGCCAACGGCGACATCTGGGCGCTCGCGGCCGAGACCCCGATCGACGTCGCGATCCCCTGCGCCACGCAGAACGAGCTGGACGCGACCGCCGCCACCACCCTCGCGGGCAACGGCGTCGCCGCCGTGGTCGAGGGCGCGAACATGCCGTGCACGCCGGAGGCCGTCCACGTGCTGCGCGCGGCCGGCGTGCTGTTCGCGCCGGGCAAGGCGGCGAACGCGGGCGGCGTGGCGACCTCGGCCCTGGAGATGCAGCAGAACGCGTCGCGGGACGCCTGGACGCTCGAGTACGCCGAGCAGCGCCTCGACGACATCATGACCGCCATCCACGACAGCTGCGCGGAGACCGCCGAGCAGTACGGCGCCCCGGGCGACTACGTGCTGGGGGCGAACGTCGCGGGGTTCGTCCGGGTCGCGGACGCGATGCTGGCCCTCGGGGTCATCTAAGCGCGTCCCGGGCGCCGCGTCCCGCTACCGCCCGATCCGCTTCCGCAGCCACTCGATGCGCTGCTGGAGCTGCGACACGCTCGCCTGCGCCACCGCCGGACCGCCGCACACGCGGCGCAGCTCGGCGTGGATGAGACCGTGCGGCTCCCCCGAGTTCTTCGAGTAGAGGCCGACCAGGCTGTTGAGGAGCTGCCGCTGCTCCTTGAGCGTGCGGTGCAGCGGCGCGGGCGGGTGCCCGTCGGCCGCGGCCGGCCGGGACGAGTGCCGTCGCGCCTGCCGCTGCTGACGCTGCATCAGGAGGTCGTGCACCTGGTCGGGCTCCAGGATGCCGGGGAGCCCGATGAAATCGAGCTCCTCGTCGGTGCCCGGCACCGCGAACCCGCCGAACTCGCGCCCGTCGTAGACCACGCGGTCGAAGTTGGCCTCCGACCCGAGCGCCTCGAACGCGAACTGCTCGGTCAGCGCCTCCGACGCGCGGGACTCCTTGTTGGCGTCCGCGACCAGGGCGTCCTCCGGGTTCCAGAGGTCACCCTCCCCGCCCTCCTCCGTCGGCCGGTCGAGCGCGTGGTCGCGCTCCATCTCCAGGGCGTTCGCGAGCGCCATGAGGGTCGGGACGTTCGGCAGGAACACCGACGCCGTCTCGCCACGGCGGCGCGCGCGCACGAAGCGCCCGATCGCCTGCGCGAAGAACAGCGGGGTGGAGGCGCTGGTCGCGTACACGCCGACCGCCAGCCGCGGCACATCCACGCCCTCCGACACCATCCGCACCGCGACCATCCACCGCGAGTCGCCCGCGGAGAAGTCGGCGATCCGGTCGCTGGCCTCCTTCTCGTCCGAGAGCACGACGGTGACCGGCTCCCCGCTGATCTGCTGCAGGAGGTCGGCGTAGGCGCGGGCCGTGTAGTGGTCGGTCGCGATCACGAGGCCGCCGGCGTCCGGGATGGAGTTGCGCACCTCGGTGAGCCGCCGGTCCGCCGCGCTCAGCACCGCCGGGATCCACTCCCCGCGCGGGTCGAGCGCCGTGCGCCAGGCCCGCGACGTGATGTCCTTGGTGTTGCCCTCGCCGAGCCGCGCCTCCATCTCGTCGCCGGTCTTGGTGCGCCAGCGCATGTGCCCGGCGTAGACCATGAAGATCACCGGGCGCACGACGCCGTCGCTGAGCGCACGGCCGTAGCCGTAGTTGTAGTCGGTGACCGAGGTGCGGATGCCCTGCCGGTCGGGCAGGTAGGCGACGAACGGGATCGGCGCGGTGTCGGAGCGGAACGGCGTCCCCGTCAGCGACAGCCGCCGGGTGGCTCGCTCGAACGCGTCGCGGATCCCGTCGCCCCAGGACAGCGCGTCACCGCCGTGGTGCACCTCATCCAGGATGACGAGCGTGCGGTACGACTCGGTGATGTCCTTGTGCAGGCTCGGCCGCATCGCCACCTGCGCGTAGGTGACCGCGGCGCCCTTGTAGTGCCGGGCGTACCGCCCGTCCGCGTTGCGGAAGTCGGGGTCGAGGTGGAGGCCGACCCGGGCCGCCGCCTCCGCCCACTGCCGCTTCAGGTGCTCGGTCGGCGCGACGACGGTGACCCGCTCGACGACGCGGCGCGACAGCAGCTCGGTCGCCAGCCGGAGCGCGAAGGTGGTCTTTCCTGCGCCCGGCGTCGCGGCCGCGAGGAAGTCGCGCGGCTCGTGCACGAAGTAGGCGTCGAGGGCCTCCGCCTGCCAGGCGCGGAGCTTGCCGGCGGTGCCCCAGGCGGCGCGCTCGGGGAACGACGGGGACAGGTGCTCGGCGGCGAAACTGCCCGCGCGGGCGCCGGCCGAGAGGTCGAGTTCTGCACTGTCTGCGGGTACGCCAGCGCTCATCCCGGGCTCATCGGGCAAGGCTGCTGCGTTCGTCTCCACTTGGATCGAATCTACCGGAGCCGCCTGACAATCGCCGCCGGGCCTCCGCCGGATGCAGAATGGAGGGATGGTCCAAGCTCAGCATCCGTGGTCCCGCTATGTCGCGATCGGCGACTCGTTCACCGAGGGCATCGGCGACCCGGAGCCGCTCAGCCCGGGCGGACACCGCGGCTGGGCCGACCGCGTGGCGGAGGTGCTGAGCAGCAAGACGGACGACTTCGCCTACGCGAACCTGGCCGTCCGCGGCAAGCTGATCAAGCAGATCCTGGACGAGCAGGTCGACGCGGCGGTCGCCCTCCGCCCCGACCTCATCACGATCTCGGCCGGCGGCAACGACGTCATCCGCCCCGGCACCGACCCGGACGTGATCGCCGCGCTGTTCGACGAGGCGGTGCGCCGCCTGAGCGCGGAGGGCGCCACGGTGGTGGTCTTCACGGGCGCGGACGTCGGCTTCTCCCCCGTGTTCCGCGGCATCCGCGGCAAGGTCGCGATCTACAACGAGAACATCCGCGCGGTCGCCGCGAAGTACGACGCGATCGTCGCCGACCTGTGGTCGCTCACCGAGATCCAGGACGTCCGGATGTGGGCCCCCGACCGCCTCCACCTCGCCCCGCTCGGCCACCACACCGTCGCCCGCATGGTCCTGGCCGCCCTCAACGTGGACAACGACCTCCAGCCCCTCGAGCCGGAACCGCTACCCGCCCGGACCTGGCGGCAGGCCCGCGCGGAGGACCTGTCGTGGGCGCGCGAGTACCTGGTGCCGTGGGTGCTGCGGCGCATCCGGCACCAGTCGTCGGGGGATCATGTGCTGCCGAAGCGTCCGCAGGCGGGGCCGTTCGTGATCGAGGTCGTCGAGGAGGAGTGAGCCGGGGAGCTACGTGCCGGTGAGGCTCACACCCGACTCGGCGAGGAGGGCGACGAACGCCGGCGCGATGTACCGCGCGTACTCCTCGGTGATGTGCGTCATGTCGAACTTGACCGGTATGCCGTCGACGAAGGCCGGACATGTGTTGGAGACGCAGAAGAGCTGCTTGGTGTCGACGAACTGTCCGCCGGTCTCTGTGAGAGTCTGCTCGGCCGACATGGTGTACTTCTTCCAGGTCGGCTGAACGGCGGTCACGCAGTCGGCCGGTGCGCTTCGAGGGGAATAGCACTCCCGCACATCCTTCTGGGCAGGGGGCGGCGCAAGGAGGACGACCTTTCCGACGGTGGGTGTGATCCTCTCGAGATACCGTTTGAGGCCCTGTTGGTACTCGGCGGGCGTGATCTTCTTCCCCGTGTCGAGGTTGATATCCGCAGCCGGTCCGTTCGCGATGAAGACGATCTCCGGTCGCATTTCGGCCAGAGTGGAGATCGCGAGCTCTTTGCGCCCGGGGCAGGCGGCCTCGTACTGGGGATTCGGACTGTTCGTGTGGATGTCGACGAAGGGGCAACTGTAGAGTCCGAGCGATGTGACCCGGAGCTGCCCGCCCGATCCCTCGGCAAGGGCACGGATCATCGCCACATAGGCGATCGACATCGAATCGCCCACGAGTGCCACGGAGTGCGGGGCGTTCGCGTCACCCCAGGTGCACTTGTCCACTCCTGGATAGTTCGAACTCGCGCACGCGTGCACGGCTGGCTCGAATTGGTAGTTCTCGACGACACTGTCCATGCTCGGGCTGAGCTCTGGCCAGCTCTTAGCGGCGAGAGCCGTCGTGATCGCCGTCGAGAGCGAGTCGAGCGCGACTCGATCGGCGCCGCCGCCGAGCATGTCTCCCGTCTCCGGCGCCGCTGTCTTCTCCGCGGACGCCTGGGGAGTCGACGAGTTCCGATCCACCGTGAATGCGAACACCAGAGCTCCGACGGTGGCCACCGCCACCGCTCCGAGGGTCACAGCTCTGGCTCGCGAGCCCGACGCTCCGCGTGACCGCTTCTTCTTCCGTGGCTCCAACCACGACGAACGGCGAACAGGCTCCTCGATGAAGCGGTACGACAATGCCGCCAGCACGACCGAGAGCGCGATGGATTCGAGCGCGGGGATCGCCGTTCCGGAGGCCGATGTCCCGCGGGCCAGCTCCGCCACGAGGATGAGCGCCGGGAAATGCCAGAGGTACAGCGAGTAGGAGATGTCCCCGATATAGCTCAGGAACGGGTTGTCCAGTGGGTTGAGCCACGAACGCCTCGGCTGCCAGGGGAAGGCGATGAAAGCCGCGGTGCTGAGCACGGCGAGCGCGGCCCACGGTGCGGGGAAACCCTGGCCGGACGGCGTGATCGCGCTCGCCAGGATCATGCCCGCCAGCGCGAGCAGAGCGATGGCGGGACGGTAGAAGGCCGGCAACCGCGAGAACCACGGCATACAGAGCGCCACCGTTGCGCCGACCGAGAGTTCCCAAAGCCGGGCAGGCGTGATGAAGTAGGCGCTCGCACTGTCGGCCTGTGTGAGCTGCAGGGAGAGTATGAAGAGGGCGGCCGTGATCGCGAGGGTGATCGCGGCGGCGAGCACGCGCGGCCGACTTCCGCGTGCGACGAGCAGAGCGATGGCGAGGATCGCCGCCGGCCAGACCAGGTAGTACTGCTCCTCCAGACTGAGCGACCAATAGTGCTGCAGCGGGGAGGTCTGGGCGCCCTGCGCGAAGTAGTCGGTCTGTGCGGCGGCGAACCGCCAGTTGGAGACGAAGAACAGCGACGCGAGCGCATCCCAGACGGTCGTGACGAACCGGCCGGACGTGAACAGTGCCCACGCGCCGATCACGGTGGCGGCCAGCACCGCGACGGACGCCGGAATGAGCCGCCGGATGCGCCGGCGGTAGAACGCGAGAAACCTGATGCGCCCGCTCCGCTCGTACTCGCGGTGCAGCACCGACGTCATCAGGAAACCGGAGATGACGAAGAAGATGTCGACGCCGACGAAGCCGCCGGCGGGCCACTCGAAGGCGTGGTTTAGGACGACAAGCCCGACGGCGACGGCACGCAGGCCCTGCAGGTCGAGCCGCACTTTCGTACGCGACGGCTCCGGCGCCCCGCGGCGAGCCGCCGGGACCGCCGCACGCGACCGGCGCACCTCGGAACGCCTCTGCGGCGTGGTCATCGTCTCGGAGCCGGTCATTCGTGCTCTCCGTCTTCCTGCGCTCCGGCGAGGCCGATCCCCTGCTGCGCCACAAGCGCGACGAACCCGGCGGCGATGTGGCGCGAGTACTCCTCGGTGTGATGGATATGGTCGAATTTGATCGGCATCCCCGAGGCGAACGCCGGACATTTCGACTTCACGCAGAAGAGGTGCCGGCTGTCGATCCACGCACCGCCGAATTCTGCGGCGAGGGCGGCTTCCGCCTTTCCCATCGCCTTCCAGCGGGAGGGCACCGTCGTGATGCACGCGTTGGGTCCGGTTCGAGGCGAGTAGCACTCGCGCACGTCCTTCTCCGCCGGCGGAGGCGCGAGCAGCAGGACCTTGCCGGTGTTCGGCGTGATCCGCTCGAGGAACGGGCGCAGTCCTGCCGCATACTCGTCGGGCGTGAATGGCGCGCCGTCGCTGGTCTTGTTCAGCGGGATGTACGTGTTGGAGACGATGACGACATCCGGCTTCAGCTCCGCGATGTTGTCGATCGCCTGTCCCTTGCGCCCCGGGCATGCCCGCTTGAACGACGCCTCACCGTTCGTCGTCTCGAAGTCCACGAACGGGCACGCGTACATGCCGAGGGTGCTGACCGTGAGCTGACCGTTCGAACCGTCTGCGAGCGCGCGCAGCATCGCGACATAGCCGACCGAGATGGAGTCGCCGACGATCGCCACGGAGTGCGGCGCGTCAGCGGCGCCCCAGGTGCACGACCCCAGGCCGGGGAAGACTTGATTCGAGCACGCGATCGTCGCGTCATCCCGCTCGTATCCCGCTACTGCGCTGTCCATGCTCGGACTGAGCTCGGGCCAGCTCTTCGCCGTGAGCGCGGTCGCCAGCTCGGCTGAGAGGGAGTCGAGCGCGGGCCGATCGGCGCCTGGGTCGAGCACGTCTGCCGTTTGCGACGGCGCCGTCGCTGCGGCCGAGGGCTCCCGGTCCGTTGCGCGATCGTCTGCGATGAACGCGAGCGCGAGCGCCGCTGCGGTGACCGCGGATGCGGCGAGGACGATGAGCGGTTTGGCCCGCGAGCGGCCGGCCATGCGCCGCTTCCTCCGCGGCTCCAACCAGGCAGATTTCCGCACCGTCTCCTCGACATACCGGTACGACACCTCGGACAACCCGAACGCGATCACGATCGACACCACCGCCGGGATCGCGGTCTTCTCCCCTGGCAGCCCCCGGAACGCCTCCGCGATGAGGATGAGCGCCGGGAAGTGCCACAGGTAGAGCGAGTACGAGATGTCCCCGACATGCGAGACGACCGGGTTCGCGAGCGGGTTGAGCCACGCCCGCCGCGGTTGCCACGGGAACGCGATGAACACGGCCGTGCTGATGACCGCCACCAGCGCCCAGGGCGCGGGGAACCCCGCTCCCGACGGGGTGATGACGGCCGCCGTGATCATGCCGGCGAGCGAGAGCAGCATGATCGACGGGCGCCACATCGACGGGAGCCGGTCGAACAGCGGCATGCAGAGTGCGACCGTCGAACCGATCGAGAGCTCCCACAGGCGGGCCGGGGTGATGAAGTAGGCGGTCGCGCTGTCGGCCTCCGTGAGTTGGAGCGCCACGAGGAAGAGGCCTGCTGTGACCACCAGGCACAGCGCGGCGGCCAGGACCCGCGGGCGGTGCCGACCGGCCACGAGCAACCCCAGCACGAGGACCGCGATCGGCCAGACGAGGTAGTACTGCTCCTCCAGGCTCAGCGACCAGTAGTGCTGCAACGGCGAGGTCTGCGCCCCCTGCGCGAAGTAGTCGGTCTGGACGGCGGCGAACCGCCAGTTGGAGACGAAGAACAGCGCGGCGACGCCGTCCCACACCGTCGAGAGGAACCGGCCAGGGCCGAACAGCGCGAAGGCTCCCGCGATCGTCACTGCGATCACCGTCGCGGATGCGGGGATCAAGCGCCGGATGCGGCGGCGGTAGAACGCGGAGAACCGGATCGTCCCCGAGCGCTCGTACTCCCGGTACAGCAGCGAGGTCATGAGGAACCCCGAGATCACGAAGAAGATGTCGACCCCGACGAAGCCGCCCGCCGGCCACTCGAACGCGTGGTTCAGGATGACGAGTCCGACCGCGAGCGCACGGAGGCCCTGCAGGTCGAGTCGTTTGACCGTGGGAGCGGTCGCGGAGCGGGTCGTCGCGGACGATCGGGAACGGCGGCGGCCGGATTCGGCGCGCGTGAGAGTCTGGGTGTCAGGGTCCATGAACGGTGGGGCCTCAGCGGGTTGTGGGGGAACCTCATCACGCTAAGGGGACGATCCGCCCATGAGAGACCTCACATGTGGGATATCCGGGCGGACACTCCGAACGCGGCCGCCGGACTCACCCCGGCGATCACCCGGGCACCAGCAAGAACAGGGCCGGGCTCAGGTCCCCAGTCCCCCTGGGTGCGCCAACCGCCACCCGAACCCCGGGTCCGGCACATCCTTCGCCAGCGCCAGGTCCACCGTCTTCGCCGCCCCGTTGACCGTGAACGTCACGTGCCCGACGACATCCCCCTTGAACCCCGACTGCAGTCGCTGCGTCGACAGGTCCACCGTGACCGGGGTGTCCGACCACACCACGAAGCTCTGGCCCGAGGTCGCGACCACGTTGGAGGCCGCGCCCCATTTGGTCGTGTAGGAGCCGAAGACCTGGCCCGTCGTCGCGGCCGTCACCTCGTGGAAGCCCGCCTGCATGCTGGTCAGCAGTCCGCTCACTCCCGCCCACAGCGTGTCGTGGTCGGCCGCGCCCAGCACGACGCCGAGCACGCGCACCTTCTCGGCGCCCACCGGCACCTCGGCCGAGAACAGCAGGCAGAATCCCGCCTCGTCGGTGTTGCCGGTCTTGATGCCGTCCACCCCGTCGACGCCCAGCAGCGCATTGGTGTTGTCCTGCGCGCCGGCGCCGGGGAGCGTCGCCGACTTCTGCGAGACGATCGCGGAGAGCGCGGGCGAGGCGAGAACGAGCTTGCCGATCCCGATCAGATCCTTCGTGCTGCTCACGTTGCCGGGGTCGAGGCCGTCCGGGGTCACGACCTTCGTGCCGGTGAAGCCCTTCGACGCGAGCCAGCTGTTCGCCGCCTCGAGGTAGGCGGAGGTGGAGCCGAAGGCCCAGTTCGCCAGCGAGATCGCGTAGTTGTTGGCCGACGGGAGCAGCATCGCGGTGAGCGCCTGCTTCTCGGTCATCGACGTGCCCGCCTTCACGGGAGCCCAGGAGCCGCCGGCGGCGATCACCTGGTTCCAGATGTCGACGTCCTTCTGCGTGAACGCGATGGTCGGGCCGTCCGCGTTTCCGTCCAGCGGCTTGGCCTGGAGGACGACGAGGGCGGTGATCGTCTTGGTCATGCTCGCGATCGGCATGCTCGCGTCGCTGCCGTGGTACTCGGTCGCGCCCGGATAGTCGGGCGCGGTGATCGCGGCCGACCCGTAGCCGGGCCAGTTCAGCTGCGCCGCAGCCTGCGTGAGGGAGGTCTCGTGCTGGGTGACGGCGGCGGTGGCCGGGATCGGGGTGATGACCGAGCCGAAGACGTAGAGGAGGGCGAGCAGCAGCACGCCGCCGACTCCGAAGACGACGATCCGGCGGCGGCGGTAGACCTGCTTGCGGTTCTGGCGGCGCGGCGGATCGGCGAGGACTTGCTGAGGCACCTTCGGATTCTAGGGGGGTGCACTGAGGCATCCGCTGAGAACGCGCCAGTGCGCTCAGGAGGCCCCGGCACCGGGAAGCGACCGGACGACCCGATCCGCCACCTGGCCCGGCGTGAGCCCACCGGTGTCGACGACCGTGCCCGCGTCGTGGAGCCACGAACGCGCGGCGGCCGCGTACGGCTCGACGTACGCGTGCCGGAACGTCGAGGGCCCGAGGTCCTCGTCGTTGTCGATCCTGCTGACCAGCACCTCCTCGTCGGCATGCAGGACGACGTGCTGGACGGGTATCCCGTAACCGGCAAGACCCGCCTCGATCTCGCGCCAGTAGTCCTCGACCAGGACGGTCATGGGGACGATCAGCGTCCCGCCGACGTAGTCGATCAGGCGCCGCGCGGTCTCCACGACCAGCGGACGCCACAGCGGCCAGTGCTGGAAGTCGTCCGTCGCGGGAAGGCCGGGCCGCACATCCATCAGGACCTCGCCGACCTTCTCGGCGTCGAAGATGCGGGAGTCCGGGATCCGCTGCTGCACCAGCGCGCTCGTGGTCGTCTTCCCGACGCCGTGCGTGCCGTTCAGCCAGACGATCATGCCTGCGGCTCCACCCGCATCGCCCACAGCACCACCGCGCTCGCGGACGCGACGTTCAGCGAGTCCACCCCGTGCAGCATCGGGATCGTGACCACGGTGTCCACGGCCGCCAGCGCCCGCCGGCTGAGCCCGTCGCCCTCCGACCCGAACACGAGGGCGGCGCGCTCCGGGGCGCGGGCGGCGTACTCGTCCAGGGAGACCGCCTCGTCCGCGAGCGCGAGCGCCGCGATCTCGAATCCGGCCCCGTGCAGCAGCGGCGCGGCCTCGTCCCATTCCGGGATGCGCGTCCACGGCACCTGGAGGACGGTGCCCATGCTCACGCGAACGCTCCGGCGATAGAGCGGGTCGGCGCAGCGCGGGCTGACCAGCACTGCGTCGGCGCCGAGGCCGGCGACACTGCGGAAGATCGCCCCGACATTCGTATGGTCCACGATGTCCTCCAGCACCACGACCCGCCTGGCCCCAGCGAGCAACGAGCGTGGATCCGGCAGCTCCGGCCGGTGCATCGCCGCCAGCGCCCCGCGGTGGAGGTGATACCCGGTGAGCTGCTCCAGCAGCGCGGACTCCCCCACGAACACCGGCACGTCGGGGTAGTCGGCGAGCAGCGGCGCCACGTCGTCCAGCCACTGCTCCTGCAGCAGCACGGACCGCGGCCGGTGTCCGGCGGCGAGCGCGCGGGTGATCACCTTGGTCGACTCCGCGATGTAGAGGCCGCCCTCCGGCTCGCTCACCCGCCGCAGTGCGACGTCGGTCAGACGGGAGTAGTCGGCGAGGCCATCGGCGGTCAGGTCGGTCACGCGGTGGATGTGCACCCGTCCAGATTGCCAGTAGCCGGAAACAAACTCGAAAAGCGGCCGGTTTAGACTTCGGGGAGGATCGACCGGGAGGTGTCTGTGACCACGCTGACGACCGAGCTCTCACCCGAGCTCTCGCGCGGCATCGACGAGGTCGAGGGCCTACTTGCCGGGCGGACGTTCGCGGTGCTGACCGGCGCCGGCGTGTCGACCGACTCGGGCATCCCCGACTACCGCGGCGAGGGCGCGCCGAAGCGCACGCCGATGACGTTCCAGCAGTTCCTCTCCGATGACCGGTACCGCAAGCGGTACTGGGCCGGCAGCCACGTCGGCTACCGCCGGTTCGCGGCGGCCCACCCCAACGACGGCCACCGCGCCCTCGCCGCCCTGGAGGCCGCCGGCGCGGCGAACGGCGTGATCACGCAGAACGTGGACGGCCTACACAAGCAGGCGGGCAGCCGCCGCGTGGTCGACCTGCACGGTTCGATGGACCGCGTCGTCTGCCTGGTCTGCGGCCAGATCTTCGCCCGAGAGGCGATCACCGCGAGCATCGACGCGGCGAACCCGTGGCTGGAGGCCGAGGGCGCGGTGGAGATCGCGCCGGACGGCGACGCGATCGTGACCGATGTCGACTCCTTCGTCATCCCCGACTGCACCGTCTGCGGCGGGCACCTGAAGCCCGACGTGGTCTTCTTCGGCGAGTTCATCCCCGCCGAGAAGTACCGGGAGGCCAGCTCCCTGGTGCGCGCGGCCGACGCACTCGTCATCGCCGGCTCATCGCTCGTGGTCAACTCCGGCATCCGGCTCCTGGAGGAGGCGCGCCGCAAGCGCCTCCCGATCGTCATCGTCAACCGCGGCGAGACCAAGGGCGACACGCGGGCCAGCGTTAAGCTGGACGGCGGGACCACGGAGACGCTGGTCGAGCTGGCGCGCCGGCTCGCCTGACCCGCCGCGCGTCCTCGACGAAAGGACGCGCGTGACCTTCATCTCCCTCGTTCGCCACGGCCAGACCGACTGGAACCTGGCCAAGCGCATCCAGGGCTCCAGCGACATCCCGCTCAACGGCACCGGCCGGGCTCAGGCGGAGGCGACGGGGCGCGCGCTGTCGGGAGGCCGCTTCGACGCCGTGTACGCGAGCCCGCTCAGCCGGGCGCTCGACACGGCGCGGATCATCGCCGGGCACCTGGGGCTCGGCGAACCGGGCAGGCTGCCGGCCGTGGCCGAGCGGCAGTACGGCGAGGCGGAGGGGCTGACCGGCGCCGAGATCCTGGAGCGCTGGCCGGAGGGCACGCCCGTCCCGGGACGCGAGTCCCGCGAGGAGGTCGTCGAGCGCGCGCTGCCTGCCCTGATCGAGCTGGGCGACGCGCACCCGGGCCAGAACCTGATCGTGGTCAGCCATGGTGGCGTGATCGGCTCGCTGGTGCGGCACGTGACCGACCACGCGCTCCCCGGACCCGGCGAGGTCATCCCGAACGGCTCGGTGCACCGCTTCCGCTACGACGACGGCCGGCTGACGCTCGACCGGTTCAACCTCGGTCCGGAGGACCGCGACCTCTACACGGCGTCGGTGCTCTGAGGGCCGGCGCTCTGAGGGTCGGTGGTCCGAACCCTTCGCCCGCGCCGGGCGGCCCTGGTCGCCGTCGCGGTGAGCACCGTCAGCAGGTGGTCGGCCGACGCCGTCCAGGTGAACCGTCCGGCCTCGCGCCGCGCGGCCGCCGACCGCTGCGCCCACACACCCGGCTGCTCCAAGTGCCGCACTCGGGCGGCGAGCGCGTCGGCGTCGTCTGCAGGGAAGTACAGCGCCGACTCGCCGCCGATCTCGCGGAAGATCGGGATGTCGCTGACGACGACGGGCGTGCCGAGCGTCATCGACTCCACCAGCGGGATGCCGAAACCCTCGTCCCGCGACGCCGTCACGAGCGCGGTCGCCCGCGCGAGCGTCTCGGCGTAGTCCTCGTCCGTCGCGCCGTCGTGGAAGACCAGACGAGCTCCGGGCGCCAGCGCCGCGAGCCGGTCGCGCTCGGCCGGGGTGACCCGGCTCATCAGATGCAGTGAGTAGTCGGGGAGCTGCGCCGCCGCGCGCACGAGCGTGTCCACGTTCTTGTACGGCATGAACGAGCCCATGTAGACGAGCACCTTCGCCTCCGGGGCGGTGCGCGCCAGACGTTCCTCCGGGAGGGCCGGCATGTCCGCGGCGTTCGGCACGACGTAGACCGGGCGCTTCGTGAGGTGGTGCTCGGCGATGAGTTCTTTGGTCGTCTCCGACACGGTCACGACCGCATCCGATCGGTTGAGCAGCATCCGCTGCGGCCACCACGCGAGGTGGTACAGCCGCCAGAGCACGCGCACGAAGCCCGGGAGGTCGCGCGGCGGCGTCGGGTGCCGGTAGTAGATCAGGTCGTGCACGGTGAGGATCAGGCGGTAGCGCCGCCCGAAGCTCCCCATCGTCTGCATGGGCGTGAACACGATGTCGGGCTTCAGCTTGTTGACCCGGCGGGCGACCAGCGGCTCCAGCGCGGAGGTCGGCGCGGCGGCGAGCTCCCACGGGAGGTCGGGCAGCAGCTCGAGCTGGCGGTGGTCGCTGATCAGCATGGTGACGGCGTGCCGCTGGGCCAGCGCCCCCACGAGTCCGGCCGTGAACCGGCTGATGCCGTCGTGCCGGCCGATGCGCGTGTAGCGGCAGTCGAAGACGATCCTCACGCGCTCTCTCCCTGGTCGGTGGCGGCGTCTCGTGCGGCCAGGCCGGCCAGGAACTCCTCGATCGCCCTGGCGGCCTCCACCGGCTTCTCGTAGTGGATGAGGTGGCCGACGTCCGCGATCTCCACGAGCCGCGCGTCCGGGAACAGCCCGCGCAGCCGGCGCTCGGCGGCGATCGGCGTGATGTCGTCGTCCACCGCGGCGACGAGCAGCGTCGCCTCCGGGATGCCCGCCGCGTACTCGCTGACATCGTGCGCGACCGACGCCCGGAAGGCCTGCAGCACCACGCGCCGATCGCTGAAGGCGGAGAAGTAGCTGTCGTGCTGGCCGTGGATCCATGCGCGCAGCGACCGGACTCGGGTCTTCGCCATCGCGACGCTCATCGCGCGCACGATGACCCGGTTGCGCAGCAGCGCGAAGCCGAGACGCTCGGGCAGCGCCGCCGCGAGCCAGTAGTAGAAGATCGCGAGCCGGGTCAGCACGCCGCGCGGCCCCGCGAGCGCTGGCTGGCCGATCGGATTGACGAGCACGACGGCGTCGGGACGCTGCCCCGTGTCCTCGGCCAGCGTCGCCGCGACCACGATCGAGCCGAACGAGTGCCCGAGCAGCACGACCCTCCCGTGCAGACCGAGCCCGGCCGTGAACGCGCGCAGCCAGTCCGAGTAGCCGGCGATGTCGTGGTCCCGCTCCGTCAGCGGTGTGGACTCGCCGAAGCCGGGGAGGTCGGGCGAGATCAGCCGCAGCCCAGCGTCGAGCTGCGCCACCACCGGCTCGAGGCCGTGGTGGTCGCCGCGGAAGCCGTGCACCAGCACGAGCGTGGTGGCAGCGTCCGGGTCGCCGTAGTCCCAGTAGCGCGTCAGCCCGCCCAGCAGCGGAAGCTCCGCGCGGCGGACCGGGACGCGGGCGAGGGCCTCCGCGTAAGGAGAGGCGTCGTCCCGGTACAGGGAGGCGGCGTACCGTGTCGAAGAGGAGGTCATCGTCGTCCAGTCTAGGTCGCCGGCTGGGTCGAAACCCCGTGAATGCGGCCGGAGGACTGGACAGCCCACCGCCCGCAGGTCCTAGACTTCTCTGAATGTAATCGCTTGCATGACCCCACCGTGCACGACCCCCGAGCTCGCTGCCCCGACGGCGTGGCAACTCGAGAAGGAGAACCGTGAGTTTCACCGCTCCCATCACGCTGCCCGGGCTCACCCTCGATCCGCAGTGGTACCGCCGTGCGGTGTTCTACGAGGTGATGGTCCGCTCGTTCGTGGACAGCAACGGCGACGGCTCCGGCGACATCTCGGGCCTCACCTCCAAGCTCGACTACCTGCAGTGGCTGGGCATCGACGCGCTCTGGCTGCCGCCGTTCTTCCAGTCCCCGCTGCGCGACGGCGGCTACGACGTCTCCGACTTCAAGGCGATCCTGCCGGAGTTCGGCACGATCGACGAGTTCCGCGACCTGGTCACCAAGGCGCACGAGCGCAACATGCGCATCATCATCGACCTCCCGATGAACCACACCTCCGACCAGCACGAGTGGTTCCAGCAGTCGCGGAGCGACCCGGAGGCCCCGTTCGGCGACTTCTACGTCTGGAACGACACCGACGACAAGTGGCCGGACATCCGCATCATCTTCGTGGACACCGAGGACTCCAACTGGGCGTTCGACGAGGCCCGCCGGCAGTTCTACTTCCACCGCTTCTTCTCCCACCAGCCCGACCTCAACTTCGAGAACCCCGCCGTGCACGACGCCATGTTCGACGTCGTCCGGTTCTGGCTCGACCTCGGCGTGGACGGCTTCCGGCTCGACGCGATCCCCTACCTGTACGAGTCGGACGAGGGCAACGGCGAGGGCGAGCCTCCCACCCACGAGTTCATCAAGAAGCTGCGGGTGATGGTCGACCGGGAGTACCCCGGCCGCATGATGATCGCGGAGGCGAACCAGTGGCCCCGCGAGGTCGCGGCCTTCTTCGGCTCGGACGACGAGCCCGAGTGCCACATGGCGTTCGACTTCCCGGTGATGCCGCGCATCTTCTACGCGCTGCGCAGCCAGCAGGCCTCCGAGCTGATCCGGGTGCTGTCGGAGACGACGGACGTCCCGGAGGGATCGGCATGGGGCGTGTTCCTCCGCAACCACGACGAGCTCACCCTGGAGATGGTCAGCGAGGAGTACCGCCAGGCGATGTACGGCTGGTACGCCTACGACCCGCGGATGCGCGCCAACATCGGGATCCGGCGCCGGCTGGCGCCCCTGCTCGACAACTCGCGCGCCGAGCTGGAGCTCGCCCACGCGCTGCTGTTCTCGCTGGAGGGCAGCCCGTTCCTGTACTACGGGGACGAGATCGGGATGGGCGACAACATCTGGCTGCCCGATCGCGACAGCTCGCGCACCCCGATGCAGTGGACGCCCGACCGCAACGCCGGCTTCTCCACCGCCGACCCCGGCAAGCTCTTCCTCCCGGTCGTGCAGTCGCTCGTCTACCACTACAACCAGGTGAACGTGGAGGCGCAGCTCGCCCAGTCACGCTCGCTCCTGCACTGGATCCGCAACGTCATCCACGTCCGCAAGGCGCACCCGGTGTTCGGCCTCGGCGACATGCGCGTACTGCCCACCGACCACGAGTCGGTGCTCGCGTTCGTGCGCACCTACGAGGGCAGCGGCACGCACTTCGGCGACCAGCCGGAGGACGTGCTGTGCGTGTTCTCGTTCGCGCACAACCCGGTGTCGGTGACGCTGGAGGCCCCGGAGTTCGCCGGCAGTGCGCTCTACGACCTGTTCGGCGGAGCGGAGTTCCCGACCGTCGCGGAGGACGGCCGGTTCACCCTGACGCTCGGCACCCAGAACTTCTACTGGCTGCACATCGAGCCCCGGCGGCCCTGACCGGTTCCGCGGCACGCCTGGCCCATTCCGCGGCACTGACGGAGGTCCTTCCTACGCTGGCTGCATGAGCAACTGGCATCACGAACTCGGCGTCTTCGATCTGGAGACCACGGGTGTGGATGTCGAGACGGCGCGCATCGTCACCGCCCACGTCGGGCTGCTCGGCGAGAACGGCGAGGTCAAGCACGGCCGCTACTGGCTGCTCGACCCCGAGGTCGAGATCCCGGCGGAGGCCACGGCGGTGCACGGCATCACCACCGAGCTCGCGCGGGAGAAGGGCATGGACGCCGGCGCGGGCGTCGAGGCGATCGTCGACCAGCTCCGCCGCCTGTTCGACCGGGGCATCCCGGTCGTGGCGTACAACGCCCCCTACGACTTCACGCTGCTCGACAGGGAGGCCCGCCGGCACGGCATCGAGCCGCTGGACTCCCCCGGCCCCGTCATCGACCCGCTCGTGATCGACCGCGCCGTCGACCGCTTCCGCCCGGGCAAGCGCACGCTCACCGTCACGGCGACGCACTACGGCGTCGAGCTCCTGGCCGCGCACGACGCCGCCGCGGACGCCATCGCCGCCGGCCGCCTCGCCCAGGCGCTCGCCCAGCGGCACGTCGAGGAGCTCGCGGTCGGCGCGGTGGAGCTGCACAGCAAGCAGGTGGACTGGTGCCGCGAGCAGGCAGCCGACTTCCAGGAGTACATGCGGCGCGTCCGCGACCCGGAGTTCACGGCGTCGGGCGCGTGGCCGGTGCACACCTGGCTGGCCTGACCGGGTCGCACCCCGCAGGCTGGGGACTGGCCGGGCGTCCCATCGGGTCGCTACTGTCTGAGATATGAGTGACTCCGACCAGAATCCGCAGCCCCTCCCGCCGCAGCAGCCGCAGCAGCCGCAGTACGGCGCCTACCAGCCGCCGGCGCAGCCCGGCTACAACACCATGTCGATCGTGGCCTTCATCCTCGCGTTCTTCGTGAGCATCGTGGGCATCATCCTGGGCTTCGTCGCCCTCTCCCAGATCAAGCGCACGGGCGAGCAGGGCCGCGGCCTCGCCCTCGCGGCCGTCATCATCGGCTTCGTGGAGGTGGCGATCGGCATCCTCGTCTCCATCCTCGTGCTGATCGGACTCGGCATCGCAGCCTCGCACGGGTACCGGAACTACTGACGCATCGCGCTCGCATTCGGCACGAATGTCGCCTGTGGCGCCGCCAAAGTCGACATTCGGCACGAATGACGGCGCTGAAAACGCGAACGACCCCGCCCTGAGGGCGGGGTCGTTCGCGTTGCGGCTTACTTGCCGAAGTTCTTGTAGCGCGTGTTGAACTTCTCGACGCGGCCGGCCGAGTCGAGGATGCGCTGCTTGCCCGTGTAGAACGGGTGCGACTCCGACGAGATCTCGACGTCGATGACCGGGTAGGTGTTGCCGTCCTCCCACTCGATGGTCTTGTCGCTGCTCACGGTGGAGCGGGTCAGGAAGGTCGCACCCGAGGCCAGGTCGCGGAAAACCACGGGGGCGTAGTCGGGGTGGATGCCAGTCTTCATGAGGACTTCCTTGTTGCGTAGTGTTCGGTCGGTCGTGTCCGCGCGCGAAAGCGCGGGGACGAGAAGCTTTTCGGTTCGCACCAGTCGGAGCCACCGGAACGGCGGATCGTGCGGGGAACCAGCTATCGAGTTTAGCAGATACCTCAGTCGCTCGTGGCCTGACGCGCCCGGGCGGTGAAGCGGCCCTCGGTCTCGGTGAGCTCCACGTCGACGCCGAAGGTCTCGCTGAGCGACTCGCTGGTCAGCACCTCGGCGATCGGGCCGGCCGCGGTGACGCGGCCGTCCTTCAGGAGCAGCGCGCGGTTGAACGCGAGCGGGATCTCCTCGACGTGGTGGGTGACCATCACGATCGCCGGGGACTTCGGGTCGCTCGCGTACCCGCCGAGGAGCTGCACGAGCTCCTCGCGGCCGCCGAGGTCGAGGCTCGCGGCGGGCTCGTCGAGCAGCAGGATCTCCGGGTCGGTCATCACCGAGCGGGCGATCTGCACGCGCTTCTGCTCGCCGTCGCTCAGGCTGCCGAAGGTGCGCTCGGCGAGGTGGTCGAGGTGCCACTCGGAGAGCACGCGGCGCGCGCGGCGCTCGTCGATGTCCTCGTACAGCTCGTTCCAGCGTCCGGTCACGGCGTAGGCCGCGGTCATGACCACGTCGAGCACGCGCTCGGTGCGCGGGATGCGCCGGGCCAGCGCGGTGGACGCAAAGCCGAGCAGCGGGCGCAGCTCGGACAGGTCGCTGTGGCCGACGGTCTCGCCGAGCACGACGGCCTCCCCCGACGACGGGTGGATGGCTGCGGCGGCGACCTGCAGCATCGTGGTCTTGCCCGCGCCGTTCGGGCCGAGGATGACCCAGCGTTCGTCCGGCTCCACCGTCCAGTCGACGTTCTGGAGGACGGGGTTGCCGTCCCGGACTACGGACACGTCGTGAAGACGGAGAACACTGCCTGCCATGCGCTCTAGCCTACCGGCGTCAGGCGGAGGTCACGGACCGGTAGACGGCGCGGGTCTGCTCCGCGATCGCCGTCCAGGAGAACTCGGTCTCCGCCCGCGCGCGCCCCGCCTCGCCCATCCGGGCGGCCCGCTCGGGGTCGGCGGCGACCTCGGTCAGCGCCGCCGCGAGGTCGCGCACGAACGCCTCAGGGTCGGTGGGCGTGCCCGTGCCGTCGTGGAGCTGATCGATCGGCACCAGCCGGCCGGTCACGCCGTCGACGATGACCTCGGGGATGCCGCCGGTGGCCGTGCCGACGACCGGCAGCCCGCACGCCATCGCCTCCAGGTTCACGATCCCGAGCGGCTCGTAGATCGACGGGCAGACGAAGACGGTCGAGGCCGTGAGCGCCGCGCGCAGCTCGTCGTTCGGCAGCAGCCGGTCGATCCAGACCACGCCGTCACGCTCGGCCTGCAGCCCCTCCACCAGCCCGGTCACCTCGGCGAGGATCTCGGGGGTGTCCGGCGCGCCGGCGCACAGGATCACCTGCACCTCGGGCGGCAGCATCCTGGCCGCGCGCAGCAGGTACGGGAGGCCCTTCTGCCGGGTGATCCGGCCCACGAAGATGACGGCGGGACGGTCAGGGTCGATGCCGAGCGCCCGAGCCTTGTCGGCGTCGTGCAGCGGGGTCCAGCGCTCCAGGTCGATGCCGTTGTAGACGACGGTGACCTTCTGCGGGTCCAGCGCCGGATAGGAGGCGAGGATGTCGCGGCGCATACCGTCGCTCACCGCGATGACCATGTCCGCGGCCTCGAACGCGGTCTTCTCGATCCAGCTCGACACGCGGTAGCCGCCGCCGAGCTGCTCGGCCTTCCACGGCCGCAGCGGCTCCAGGCTGTGCGCGGTGACGACGTGCGGGACGCCGTGCAGCAGCTTGGCGAGGTGGCCGCCCGCGTTGGCGTACCAGGTGTGCGAGTGGACGACATCCGCTCCCCCGCAGTCCTGCGCCATCCGGAGGTCGACGCCGAGCGTGGTGATCGACCCGTTGGCGGCCGCGAGCTCGGCAGGGACGCGGTAGGCGAAGGTGTCCGCCTCGTCCCGCGGCTCCCCGAAGCAGCGCACGCGGACCTCCGTATCGGTCCTCAGCGCGCGGACCAGCTCGGTCACGTGCACCCCCGCTCCGCCGTAGATGTCCGGCGGGTACTCCTTGGTCAGAAGATCAACGCGCATGACAGGAACGCTAGTACAGCCCCCCGGTTGCCTCTACTGTGGTGGCTATGGCAGCAGGCAAGAAGATCTTCGGCATCGTGCTCGCAGGCGGCGAAGGGAAACGGCTGATGCCGTTGACCGCCGACCGCGCCAAGCCCGCGGTGCCGTTCGGCGGACAGTACCGGCTCATCGACTTCGCGCTGTCCAACCTGATCAACTCCCAGCTCCGCCAGATCGTCGTGCTGACGCAGTACAAGTCGCACAGCCTCGACCGGCACGTGTCGCAGACCTGGCGGCTGGACGGGATGCTCAACTCGTACATCGCGTCCGTGCCGGCCCAGCAGCGGCTCGGCAAGCGCTGGTTCAGCGGTTCGGCCGACGCCATCCTGCAGAGCCTCAACCTGCTGCGCGACGAGCGGCCCGACATCGTGGTCGTGGTCGGCGCCGACCACGTCTACCGCATGGACTTCAACCAGATGCTGCAGGCGCACATCGACTCGGGCGCTCCCGCGACGGTCGCGGCGATCCGCCAGCCGATCGGGCTGGCCGACCAGTTCGGCGTGATCGAGGTGGACGCGGCCAAGCCGGACCGGATCGCGGCGTTCCGCGAGAAGCCGAAGGACCCGGTGGGCCTGCCGGACTCCCCCGACGAGGTGCTCGCCTCGATGGGCAACTACGTCTTCGACGCGGACGCGCTCATCGACGCGGTGATCCGCGACGGCGACCGCCCCGACTCCAACCACGACATGGGCGGCGACATCATCCCGGACTTCGTGTCGCGGAACGAGGCCGCCGTGTACGACTTCAACAACAACGACGTGCCGGGTTCGACCGACCGCGACCGCTACTACTGGCGCGATGTGGGGACGATCGACTCGTTCTTCGAGGCCCACCAGGACCTCATCTCGACGCTGCCGGTGTTCAACCTCTACAACCGGGAGTGGCCGATCTTCAGCCAGGTGCTGAACTCGCCGCCCGCGAAGTTCGTCCGGGACGGCCGCGGTGCGCTGGGCACCACGATCGACTCGATCGTCTCGCTGGGCTCCGTCATCTCCGGGGCGCACCTGGAGCGCAGCGTGCTCGGCCCGTGGGCCACCGTCGCCTCCGGGGCCAAGGTGATCGACTCCGTCGTGTTCGAGCGCGCACTGATCGAGCCGAACGCGTTCGTCGGCCGGGCCATCCTCGACAAGGACGTGGTCGTGGCGGAGGGAGCGCGCATCGGTGTCGACCCGGAGCGCGACCGCGCGCGCGGTTTCACGGTCACCGAGTCCGGCATCACCGTCGTCGGCAAGGGAGTGCACGTCGTCCCATGACGCACGGTCATCCACACGACGGCACCCGCCCTTCCGAGCGTGCCGCCCGCTTCCTCGTCGTCCTCGACGCCGACTCCACCCTGATCCATGACGAGGTCATCGAGCTGCTCGCCGAGGAGGCCGGCTCGCGCACCGAGGTCGCCGAGATCACCGAGCGCGCCATGCGCGGCGAGCTCGACTTCGAGGAGAGCCTGCGCGAGCGGGTCCGGACGCTGGAGGGCCTCCCGGTCTCGGTCTTCGAGCGCGTCGGGGAGCGCATCCGCGTCACGGACGGCGTGCCGGAGCTCATCGCCGGCGTGCAGGCGGCGGGCGGCGAGGTCGGCGTGGTCTCCGGCGGCTTCCACGAGCTGCTCGACCCGCTCGGCGAGCGGCTCGGCCTCGACCACTGGCGGGCCAACCGGCTCGCCGTCGCCGACGGGCTGCTCACCGGCGAGGTGGACGGCCCGGTCGTCGACGCCGCGGCGAAGGCGCAGGCCCTGCTGTTCTGGGCTGCGGAGTCCGGCGTGCACCTGCGTCAGACCGTCGCGATCGGCGACGGCGCCAACGACCTGCGGATGATGGCGGAGGCCGGCCTCGCGGTGGCGTTCAACGCCAAGCCGCGCGTGCGCGAGGAGGCCGACCTCGTGATCGACCGGCAGGACCTCGCGCAGGTGCTGCCGCTGCTCGGTCTGCGCGGCTGACCGCTCTAGTGCCCCATCCCGAGGCCGCCGTCGACCGGGATGACGGCTCCGGAGACATAGCCGGCGTCGTCCCCGGCGATCCAAGCCACCACGCGCGCCACCTCGTTCGGCGATGCGAACCGGCCGGCCGGGATGTTGCGCTTGTACTCGGCCTGCTGCGCCTCGGGGAGGGCGGCCGTCATGTCGGTCTCGATGAAGCCGGGCGCGACCACGTTTGCCGTGATGCCGCGGGCGCCGAGCTCGCGCGTGATCGAGCGGGCCATGCCGACGAGGCCGGCCTTGCTGGCGGCGTAGTTGACCTGGCCTGCGGAACCGTACAGACCCACGACGCTCGAGATGAGCACGATGCGGCCCCAGCGCGCCTTCAGCATGCCCTTGGAGGCGCGCTTGACGACGCGGAACGCGCCGCCGAGGTTGGTCTCCACGACCGAGTCGAACTCCTCGTCACTCATGCGCATGAGCAGGGTGTCCTTCGTGATGCCCGCGTTCGCCACGACGACCTCGACCGGGCCGAGCTCGGCCTCCACCTGGGTGAAGGCCGCATCCACGGAGGCCGCGTCGGTGACGTCGGCGCGCACCGTGAGCGCGCCGGCCGGGCCCTCGCCCGAACGCGCCGTCACCGCCACCCGGTGCCCCTGAGCGAGGAACTCCTCGGCGATCGCGTAGCCGATCCCCCGGTTCCCTCCGGTGACGAGCACAGTGCGTGGCGTGGTCATGCAGACGATCCCTTCAATCGATTCGGTCCGTGGCGGACCGGTACCAGTTTATGGACGTACTCTGGAGTCAACGCACATGAAGCAGCCACGCCCGTCCATCACCAATCTCCCGCTCTCGCCGGACGAAGAGCGCAAGCGGCGGATGATCAAGTACTCCGTCGCCATGGGGGTCCGCATCGTCTGCCTCTTCGTCGCGATCTTCCTCGGCTGGCCGTGGGGTGCGATCCCGCTGATCGGCGCGGTGTTCCTGCCGTACATCGCGGTGGTGATCGCCAACGTCGGCGCGGAGCCGCATGAAGCGGAAGCACAGCGTCCGGGCAATATCCTGCCGATGGCGCCTCCGCCAGGAGGCCGCCAGGAGGACACCGGCGAGGAGCCCGCGGATTCGGGCACACAGGAGGAGGACACGTGATCGGACTGGGCGAGCCAGAGCCGCTCACCTGCTCCCGCGCCGGCTGCCGTGAGACCGCATCCTGGCGGATCGAGTGGCGCAACCCGCGCATCCACACCGCCGACCGGGTGAAGGTGTGGCTGGCGTGCGGCGAGCACGTGGACTACCTGCGCGAGTTCCTCGCGGCGCGGGAGTTCCCGGTCGCCGTCGTGCCCGTCGAGAGGACCAGCGCGTGACCGCCGAGCCGTCGACGCCGGAGCAGAAGTCGGTCGGGTGGGGCTTCGCGTTCTCCCGCCGCTGGTTCGGCTACCTGGCGTTCGCCATCGTCTTCGCCATCGCCTGCGGCTTCCTCTCCAATTGGCAGCTCGCGCGCAGCAAGGAGGCCGCGGCCGCCAACGCGCTCATCTCCGCCAACTTCTACTCGCACCCCGTGCCGCTCGACCAGGAGCTGCCGTCGCTCACCGCCTACTCCCCCGCACAGGAGTGGACGCTCGTCACCGTGACGGGCACCTACGAGAAGGACAAGGAGATCCTGGCGCGCAACCGGCCGTTCAACGGCAGCCCGGGGTTCGAGGTGCTCACCCCGCTGCGCACCGCGGACGGCTCGTTGTTCATCGTGGACCGCGGCTGGGTGCCCACCGGCAACAACTCCAATGCCCCCGACCACGTCCCCGCAGCGCCCTCCGGCACCGTGACCGTCATCGCGCGGCTGAAGGCCAGCGAGCCGGCCATCCAGGGCCGCACCAGCGTCGGGATGCAGGTCGGCACCATCCAGCTCTCGGTCGTCAAGCAGAAGCTCGACGGCGCCGACGTCTACACCGGCGCGTACGGGCTGCTCGCGTCGCAGAAGCCGAGCCCCGCGAGCGCGCCGACGCCGACGGTCACCGACCCGCCGACGCAGGACGAGGGGCTGCACTGGTCGTATATGATCCAGTGGATCATCTTCGCCCTGATCGGCTTCTTCGGCCTGGGCTACGCACTCCGCACCGAGTACCGCAAGCGCAACGAGCACGACCCCGCCGAGCAGGCCCGCGCCGCCGAGCGCGCCCGCCGCCGGGCCCTCAAGCGCACCGACTCCGACGTGGAGGACGAACTGCTCGACGCCCGCTGACTTCGGCTACGCCAGCGAGATCAAATCGAGGTAGTCGCGGTTCCAATGGTCCTCGACGCCGTCCGGGAGGATGAGCACCCGCTCGGGGTTCAGCGCCTCCACGGCGCCCTCGTCATGGCTGACCAGGACGACGGCGCCCTCGTAGTGCGCGAGCGCGTCGAGGATCTCCTCGCGGCTGGCCGGGTCGAGGTTGTTGGTCGGCTCGTCCAGCAGCAGCACGTTCGCGCCGGAGACCACGATCATCGCCAGCGCGAGCCGGGTCTTCTCACCGCCGGAGAGCACACCGGCCGGCTTGTGCGCGTCGTCGCCGGTGAACAGGAACGAGCCGAGCACCTTGCGCGCCTCGGTCTCCGTCAGCGACGGCGACGACGACACCATGTTCTGCAGCACGGAGCGCTCGACGTCGATCGTCTCGTGCTCCTGCGCGTAATAGCCGATGCGGAGGCCGTGGCCGGGCTCCACCTGCCCGGTGTCCGGCCGGTCGACGCCCGCGAGCATCCGCAGCAGCGTGGTCTTGCCCGCACCGTTGAGGCCGAGCACGACCACCTTCGAGCCGCGGTCGATGGCGAGGTCCACGGCCGTGAAGATCTCCAGCGAGCCGTAGCTCTTCGACAGGTCGGAGGCCTGCAGCGGCGTCCGGCCGCACGCCGCGGGGGTCGGGAAACGCAGCTTGGCCACCCTGTCCACCTGGCGCACCTCGTCGAGGCCGGCGAGCAGCTTCTCGGCGCGCGCGACCATCTGGTGGGCAGCCGCCGCCTTGGTCGCCTTGGCGCCGAACTTGGCCGCCTGGAGCTGGAGGGCGGACGCCTTCTTCTCGGCGTTGACGCGCTCCTTCTTGCGGCGCTCCTCGTCGGCCGCGCGCTGGCGCTGGTAGTTCTTCCAGCCCATGTTGTAGATGTCGATCATCTGGCGGTTGGCGTCCAGATAGAAGACCCGGTTGACGGTCTCGCCGACCAGCTCCACGTCGTGCGAGATGACGATGAAGCCGCCCGAGTAGTTCTTGAGGAAGTCCCGCAGCCAGACGACGGAGTCGGCGTCGAGGTGGTTCGTCGGCTCGTCCAGGATCATCGTCCGCGCGTCCGAGAACAGGATGCGCGCCAGCTCGATGCGGCGGCGCTGACCACCCGAGAGGGTCTTCAGCGGCTGGTCGAGGATGCGGTCGGGCAGGTTCAGGTTGGAGGCGATGGAGGCCGCCTCGGCCTCGGCGGCGTACCCGCCGTGCATGTGAAAGCTCTCCTCCAGCCGGCCGTACTTCTTCATCGCCGCAGCCGACACCGCGGCGTCGTCGCTGGCCATGTCGTGCGTCGCCTGCTGCATCCCGAGGACGATCGAGCCGAGGCCGCGGGCGTCCAGGATGCGCGTGCGGGCGAGGTCGTCGAGGTTGCCCGAGCGCGGGTCCTGCGGCAGGTAGCCGAGCTCGCCCGAGCGGTCAACCTTGCCGGAGCTCGGCAGGAGGTCGCCTGCGAGCACCTTGGTGAGGGTGGTCTTGCCGGCGCCGTTGCGGCCGACGAGCCCGATCTTGTCGCCGTCGGCCACGCGGAAGCTGACGTCCTCCATCAGCAGGCGTGCTCCCACGCGGAGTTCGAGATCGTGCACGGCGAGCACAGCAGTAGTCCTTACGTTCGGTAAACAGCGATCCGTTCCGGAGTCGTGCACGCGACACGCCGAGGCGTGGCGTACACAACTCCGGAACGGATGGAAAGGGTGGCGGCGCTAGATCGCGAAGCCGAGGGCGCGCATCATGTCGCGGCCGTCGTCGGTGATCCGCTCGGGGCCCCACGGCGGCATCCACACCCAGTTGATGCGGAAGGCCTCCACGATGCCGTCGAGGCTCTCGGCGGTCTGCTCCTCGAGCACGTCGGTCAGCGGGCAGCCGGCGCTCGTGAGCGTCATCGAGATGATGAGGGCGTTGTTCTCGTCATCCCAGGCCAGGTCGTAGATCAGGCCCAGGTCGACGACGTTGATCCCGAGCTCCGGGTCCATGACGTTCTTGAGCGCCTCTTCGACCTGGTCGAAGAGCGCGGGGCTCAGCGTGGCGGGCATATCGGGATTCTACGCTTCGGCCAGGTCGACGGCGTCGGCCTTGGCGGGCTCGGGGGCGTCGACGAAGCGGTCGTAGCCCTCCTCCTCCAGGCGCTCAGCGAGCTCGGGGCCGCCCTCCTCGGCAACGCGGCCGGCGACGAAGACGTGCACGAAGTCCGGCTTGATGTAGCGGAGGATGCGCGTGTAGTGCGTGATCAGCATGATGCCGAGGCCGGTGTTGGCCTTGGCGCGGTTCACGCCCTCCGACACGACCTTGAGCGCGTCGACGTCGAGGCCGGAGTCGGTCTCGTCCAGCACCGCGAACCTCGGCTTGAGGAGTTCGAGCTGCAGGATCTCGTTGCGCTTCTTCTCGCCGCCCGAGAAGCCCTCGTTGACGTTGCGCTCGGCGAACGAGGAGTCCATGCGGAGCTGCCCCATCGTCTCGCGGACGTCCTTCACCCAGGTGCGGATGGCGGGCGCCTGGCCGTCGATCGCGGTCTTGGCGGTGCGGAGGGAAGTTGGTGTTGGTCACACCGGGGATCTCGACCGGGTACTGCATGGCGAGGAACAGGCCGGCGCGGGCACGGGCGTCGACGGTCATCGCGAGGACGTCCTCGCCGTCGAGCGTGATGGTGCCGCGGGTGACCGTGTACTTCGGGTGGCCGGCGATCGTGTAGGCGAGGGTGGACTTGCCCGAGCCGTTGGGGCCCATGATGGCGTGGATCTCACCCTCGCGGATGGTCAGGTCGACGCCGTTGAGGATGGGCTTGACGCCCTGGTCCGTCTCGACGGTGACGTGCAGGTCGCGGATCTCGAGGACTGACATGTGCTTACTGAATCTCTTTCGTGACGGTCGGGTCGATGTAGACGTCTCCGTCGATGACCTCGACCTGGAAGACGGGGACCGGCTCGTAGGCCGGGAGGTTGAGCGGCTTGCCGGTGACGAGCGAGAACTGGGAGCCGTGCGCCCAGCACTCCAGCGTCTCGCCCTCGATGAAGCCTTCGGCGAGGGAGATCTCGCCGTGCGTGCAGGTGTCGCCGATGGCGTGGATGTCGCCGTTCGAGTCCTTGACGACGGCGATCGGGACGCCGTCGACCACCACGCGGGTGGCCTGGTTCTCGACCAGCTCGGCCGCCGAGGCGACGCGGGAGCCCGCCATCAGCTCGCCGCCGGGATGGTCACCGTGAGCTCGGCCTCGATGGCCGTCTGCAGGTGCTCCTGCAGCGCGGGCGAGCCGATCTGCTGGACGATCTCGAACAGGAAGCCGCGCACGACCAGGCGGCGCGCCTCCTCCTCGGTGATGCCGCGCGACTGCAGGTAGAAGAGCTGCTCGTCGTCGAAGCGTCCCGTGGCGCTGGCGTGGCCGGCGCCGACGATGTCGCCGGTCTCGATCTCCAGGTTCGGCACCGAGTCGGCGCGGGCGCCGTCGGTGAGCACGAGGTTGCGGTTCTGCTCGTAGGTGTCGGTGCCGACGGCCTTCGGGCCGATCAGCACATCGCCGATCCACACGGTGCGCGCGCCCTCGCCCTGCAGCGCGCCCTTGTAGGTCACGCGGCTGCGGGTCTCCGGGCCGTCGTGGTGCACGAAGACCTGCTGTTCGAGGTGCTGGGAGGCGTCGGCGAAGTAGGCGCCGAGCAGGGTCGCCTCCGACCGCGCGCCGACGAGGTGCGCCGACGGGTTGAGCCGGACGACGCCGCCGCCGAGCGTGACGGCGACGTGCTTGAGGCGCGCGCCCTCGGCCTGCTCGGCGAAGTGCGCGGCCACGTGCAATGCGTCGTCGTCCCACTCCTGCACCGAGACGACCGTGAGGTTCGCGTCGGCGCCGAGCAGGAACTCGACGTTCTCGGCCAGATGCGCGGCCCCGCTGTTCTGCAGGATGAGCGTGGCGTGGGCGCCGGGGGCGACCTCCACCACGGTGTGCGCGGCGCGGGCGGCACCGCCGAGGGCGGCGCGCGTGAGCGTGGCCTCCTTGACGTCGTCGCCCGAGATCGACACGAGCAGCGCCTGCTCGAAGTTCGTCCAGGCGTTCGCCGAGGCGCGGTCCTCCGGGATGCCGGCGGCGCCGACCCGGGCGTCGTCGCGGGCGATCCACTCGGCCGTCACGCCGGGAGCCGGAGTGAGGTCGAACACGTAGGGCGAGCCGTCCAGCTCGCCGGAGAGGAGCTCGGCCAGGCGGGCGACCGGGGTGTGCTTCCACATGACCTCGCGGCCGGTGACCTCCGGGAAGTCGGCGACCTCGGTGGAGGTGAACCGCTCGGAGCGGGTCTGGACCGGCACGGGCGCGCGCAGATGCCGCGGCGCCGGCGCTGGGGTGTCCTGGGTCTGCGTCGGGGTACTGGGGGTCGTCATATCAGCCGACAGAGCCTTCCATGCCCATCTCGATGAGCTTGTTGAGTTCGAGTGCGTATTCCATCGGGAGCTCGCGAGCGATCGGCTCGATGAAGCCGCGGACGATCATCGCCATGGCCTCGTCCTCCGGGAGCCCCCGGGACATCAGGTAGAAGAGCTGCTCCTCGCTCACGCGCGAGACCGTGGCCTCGTGGCCGAGCTGCACGTCGTCGACGCGGATGTCGATCGACGGGTAGGTGTCGGAGCGCGAGATCGTGTCGACCAGCAGGGCGTCGCAGCGCACGGTGTTGGCCGCGTGGTGCGCGTTCGCGTCCACCCGCACCTCGCCGCGGTAGCCGGCGCGGCCTCCGCCGCGTGCGATCGACTTGGAGACGATCGAGGACTGCGTGTACGGCGCCATGTGGATCATCTTCGCGCCGGCGTCCTGGTGCTGGCCCGGGCCGGCGAAGGCCACGGACAGCGTCTCGCCCTTGGCGTGCTCGCCCATCAGGTAGATCGACGGGTACTTCATCGTCACCTTGGAGCCGATGTTGCCGTCGATCCACTCCATCGTCGCGCCCTCGGCGGCCGTGGCGCGCTTGGTGACGAGGTTGTAGACGTTGTTCGACCAGTTCTGGATCGTCGTGTAACGAACGCGGGCGTTCTTCTTGACGATGATCTCGACCACCGCGGAGTGCAGCGAGTCGGACTTGTAGATCGGGGCGGTGCAGCCCTCGATGTAGTGCACGTAGCTGTCCTCGTCGGCGATGATCAGCGTGCGCTCGAACTGGCCCATGTTCTCGGTGTTGATCCGGAAGTAGGCCTGCAGCGGGATCTCGACGTGGACGCCCTTGGGCACGTACACGAAGGAGCCGCCGGACCAGACGGCCGTGTTGAGCGCGGCGAACTTGTTGTCGCCGGCCGGGATGACGGTGCCGAAGTACTCCTGGAAGATCTCCGGGTGCTCGCGAAGCGCCGTGTCGGTGTCGAGGAAGATGACGCCCTGCTGCTCCAGGTCCTCGCGGATCTGGTGGTAGACGACCTCGGACTCGTACTGCGCGGCGACGCCGGCGACGAGCCGCTGGCGCTCGGCCTCGGGGATGCCGAGCTTCTCGTAGGTGTTGCGGATGTCCTCCGGCAGGTCCTCCCAGCTCTGGGCCTGCTTCTCGGTGGAGCGGACGAAGTACTTGATGTTGTCGAAGTCGATCTCGGAGAGATCGGCGCCCCAGGTGGGCATCGGCTTGCGCTCGAAGAGCTGGAGGGCCTTGAGGCGGCGCTGCAGCATCCACTCCGGCTCGTTCTTGAGAGCGGAGATGTCCTTGACCACCTCCGGCCCGAGCCCGCGACGTGCGGAGGATCCCGCCGCGTCGGAGTCCGCCCAGCCGAACTCGTACTGCCCGAGGCTCGCGAGTTCCGGACGGTCGATCAGGATGTCTGACATATCTACCTCTGCTTCTTTCCACTCTCAACCGGATATCAGTCCGGCTCATTCCCCTCGCGGCGCGCGTCTGCCATGCGCCGGGAGCGTCCTGATTGTGCGGGTGGCTGTGCTGCGACCAGCGCAGCACGTACCTAGACTGATCGAGGACTGGGGCGGCAGTGCCCCGGCCGCAGGCGAGGAAACGCTTGCGGGCACGCGCACTTTCACCGCGTTTCTCGAACCCACCAATTCTACAGGTGCGAAGCGGTAATAGTAGAGGCGCGCCTGCACGTTGGCCGAGTATCGATCAGATCTGAGGAACCCAGGAACTATGAAGCGCATCATCGCGTGGCTGCCCGACCGTGTCGATCGACGCACCCGGGTCGTCGCCTGGCTGTACCTCGCGGCTCAGGTCATGCTGGTCACCACCGGCGGCGCGGTGCGGCTCACCGGGAGCGGGCTCGGCTGCCCGACCTGGCCGAAGTGCACGGCGGACTCGATCGTGAACACGCCGGAGATGGGCATCCACGGGGTCATCGAGTTCGGCAACCGGATGCTCGGCGGCGTTCTCGCGATCCTCGCGATCCTCGCGTTCCTGATGGTGGTCAAGCTCCTCCGCTCGCGGCGGGACCTGTTCTGGCTCGCCTTCGCGGCGGGCCTCGGCGTGCCGTTCCAGGCCGTCCTGGGCGGGATCACGGTCCTCATCAAGCTGACCTGGTGGGTGGTCGGCCTGCACTTCATCACCTCCATCGTGCTCGTCGCGCTGACGACGGTGTTCCTCGTCCGGGTGTACGCCGTGCCCGGCCCGCGCGTCCGGGCCGTCCCCGGCTGGTACGCGGTCACGGCCTACATCACGAGCGTGGTCGTGGGAATCACGATCGTGCTCGGGATCGTCACGACCGGCACCGGCCCGCACGCGGGCGACCCGAACACCCCGCGCACGGGCCTGAACCCGGAGATCATCGAGCACGTCCACTCCATCCCGGCGTACGCGACCTTCGCCCTGACGCTGGTCCTGGTGATCGGCGCGTGGCGGATCACCGCGACGCCGGTGCACCGCCTGACGCTCCTCCTGCTCGGGGTGGAGCTCGTGCAGATCGCCGTCGGAGTCATCCAGTCCAACACCGGCCTGCCCGGGATCCTCGTCGGCATCCACATGACCCTGGCCGCAACGCTCGCCGCGGTGATGACGGCCGTGGTCATGTCGCTCACGGCCGCCCGGCAGCCCCAGCCGGTCGAGACCGGCTCAGCGGCGGACGTCGTCGCGGCGTAGCACGCCGGTCAGCGCCTCGCGCCCCTCGCCGCGGAAGTCCACGGTGTGCGGCTGCGACTCCGCGAAGTCGAAGCCGACCGCGTCGGCGAGCCTCCTGCTGGCCTCGTTGCCCGGCAGGTACTCCCAGCGCAGCCGGTCGAGGCCGAAGCCCTCCGGCGACAGCGCGTAGTCGCAGACGGCCGTCAGCGCCTCGGTCATCACTCCCCTGCGCCGCGCGGACGGGGTGAGCCAGCAGCCGAGGGAGGCCGATCCGGCCGCCTCGTCCCTGCGCACCTCCACGGCGCCGGCGAGCGGGGCGGTGTCGCCCTCCCGGATCGCCCACACGGTGAACCGGCCGCTGGCCAGCCCGTGCGGGCAGTACGAGCGCACGAAGAACTCGGCGCTCTCGATCGTGTACGGCTCCGGCAGCGGCACCCAGCGCAGCAGCTCCGCGTCGCTGCACGCCTCCAGGACGGCAGGGATGTCACTCTCCCGCGGCGCGTCGAGCACGAGCCGCGCCGTCCTCAGCGCCTGCACGCGTAGAACGCTAGCAGCGCCCCGCACATTCGTCACGAATGTCGCGAATACCGCGCGCATTCACGACATTCGGCACGAATCGCCACACGCAGATTCGTCACGAATCGGCGGTCAGAACCAGAGCAGCGGGTCGATCGCGACGGCGAGGAAGATCAGCGTCAGGTAGGCGATGGAGCCGTGGAACACGCGCATCGGCGAAACGTGCTCGTGGCGGATCGCGAGGTTGTAGAGCCGGTGCGACTCGTAGAGGAACCAGCCGCCCGCGCCCAGCGCGACGACGGTGTAAATCAGCCCCATGTGCGCGACCGGGATCAGCAGCAGCGAGCAGGCGACCATCGCCCACGCGTAAAGGATGACCTGGAGGCCCACGACCGTGCGTCCCCGGACGACGGCGAGCATCGGCACGCCGGCCTCCTTGTAGTCCTCGCGGTACTTCATCGACAGCGGCCAGTAGTGCGGCGGCGTCCAGAGGAAGATGATGCCGAACAGGATGACCGGGGGCCAGGCGAGCGAGCCGGTGACCGCCGCCCAGCCGATGAGCACGGGCATGCAGCCGGCGACGCCGCCCCAGACGATGTTCTGCGCGGTGCGGCGCTTGAGGATGAGCGTGTAGAAGACGACGTAGAGCAGGATGGCGCCGACCGACAGCGCGGCAGCCAGCCAGTTCGTGAAGAAGCCGAGCACCAGAACGGACGCGATGCCGAGCGCCCAGGCGAAGACGAGGGCCTCCCGGTCGCTCAACTCGCCGGTGACCAGCGGGCGGCGCTTGGTGCGGCGCATCACGCGGTCGATGTCGCGGTCGATATAGCAGTTGAACGCGCCGGCCGAGCCTGCCGACATGTAGCCGCCGACCACGGTGGCCAGCACGAGCCACAGGTTCGGGATGCCGTGCGCGGCGAGGATCATCGTGGGGACGGTCGTGACCAGCAGCAGCTCGACGACGCGCGGCTTGGTGAGGGCGAGGTACGCCTTGGCCTTGCGTGCGACACCGATGCGGGCCGCCGGTTCGACACGGCTCTCTACAGCGACGTCCATTGCTCCTCGTACTACTGGGATCGTGCGGCCGCCGGACGCCGGTCTCACGAGGTGTCCCGGCGACTGTGCGGATTGTTACAGACCGCGACCAGTCTACGACACCGGTGCAGTTCCGCAGTCTTCCGCGCCAGGCCGCCGCGTGGTAGCGCACGGACCTGCGGGAACACCCCGGGTTTCGTGCGTGTTACCTATACTTGGAGATGCTCGCCAGCCGGGACCCCTTTCCCTCGAAGCCTGTTTGTAGGACTGTGACGGAAGACGTGACCGGCGCCGATGACGTCCACGGCGCGCACTACCTCAACCGGTGCGGGTTTCACGACGACCCTCACCACCTCTAGGAAGGGTCAGTTTTCACGTGGCAGCTCTGCAGTGGGATCCCATTGACAACAAGGCAGTCGACACGGTCCGCGTCCTCGCGGCCGACGCGGTGGAGAAGGTGGGCAACGGGCATCCCGGCACCGCGATGAGCCTCGCCCCGGCCGCGTACCTGCTGTTCCAGAAGGTCATGCGCCGCGATCCGCACGACGAGCACTGGCTCGGCCGCGACCGCTTCATCCTGTCTGCGGGCCACAGCTCGCTCACCCAATACATCCAGCTCTACCTCGGCGGCTACGGCCTCGAGCTCGACGACCTCAAGGCGCTCCGCACCTGGGGCTCGCTCACGCCCGGCCACCCCGAGTACCGCCACACCAAGGGCGTCGAGATCACCACGGGCCCGCTCGGCCAGGGCATCTCCTCCTCGGTGGGCTTCGCCTACGCGCAGCGCTTCGAGCGCGGCCTGTTCGACCCGGAGGCCGAGCAGGGCACCAGCCCGTTCGACCACTTCGTCTACGTGATCGCGAGCGACGGCGACCTGGAGGAGGGCATCAGCTCGGAGGCGTCGAGCCTCGCCGGCCACCAGCAGCTCGGCAACCTGATCGCCATCTACGACGCCAACCAGATCTCGATCGAGGACGACACGAACATCGCCTTCACCGAGGACGTCAAGGCGCGCTACGAGGCCTACCACTGGCACGTCCAGGTGGTCGACTGGAAGAAGACCGGCGTCTACGAGGAGGACGTGCAGGAGCTGCACCAGGCCATCGTGAACGCGCAGCAGGTCACCGACAAGCCCTCCCTGATCGTCCTCAAGACGATCATCGGCTGGCCGGCCCCGAAGAAGCAGAACACCGGCAAGATCCACGGCTCCGCCCTGGGCGCCGACGAGCTCCGCGCGGTCAAGGAGGTGCTCGGCTTCGACCCCGACCAGACCTTCGAGGTCGCCGAGGACGTCATCGAGCACACCCGCAAGGCCGTCGAGCGCGGCGCCGAGGAGCACGCCGAGTGGCAGAAGGGCTTCGACGCCTGGGCCGCCGCCAACCCGGAGCGCAAGGAGCTCCTGGACCGCCTGCTCTCCGGCGACGTTCCCGCGGGCTTCGAGGAGGCCCTCCCGGTCTTCGAGGCCGGCAAGGACGTCTCGACCCGCGCCGCGAGCGGCAAGGTCATCAACGCCATCGCCGGTGTCATGCCCGAGCTGTGGGGCGGCTCGGCCGACCTCGCCGAGTCGAACAACACCACCATCGAGGGCGCCGCGTCGTTCGTGCCCACCGTGCACTCGACGCACGAGTGGACGGGCAACCCGTACGGCCGCGTGCTGCACTTCGGCATCCGCGAGCACGCGATGGCCGCGATCCTCAACGGCATCGTGCTGCACGGCCCGACCCGGCCGTTCGGCGGCACGTTCCTGATCTTCAGCGACTACCAGCGCCCGGCGATCCGCCTGGCCGCGCTCATGCAGGTGCCGTCGATCTTCGTCTGGACGCACGACTCCGTCGCCCTCGGCGAGGACGGCCCGACGCACCAGCCGATCGAGCAGCTCTCCACCCTCCGCGCCATCCCGCACCTCGACGTCGTCCGCCCGGGCGACGCCAACGAGGTCGCCCACGCGTGGAAGACCATCCTGGAGCGCCGCGGCGGCCCGGCCGGCATCGCGCTGACCCGCCAGAACATCCCGGTGTTCGAGCGCGGAGACGGCGAAGCCACCGGCGACACGCTCGCCTCGGCGGCCAACGTCGCCAAGGGCGCGTACATCCTGGCCGAGGCCCCGGGCGGCACCCCTGACGTGCTGTTCATCGCCACGGGCTCCGAGGTCCAGATCGCGCTGGAGGCCCGCGAGGTCCTCCGCGGCGAGGGCATCAACGCCCGCGTCGTGTCGGCCCCCTGCCTCGAGTGGTTCCACGAGCAGGACGCCGCCTACCAGGAGAAGGTCCTCCCGACCGCCCTCAAGGCCCGCGTCTCGATCGAGGCCGGCCTGGCGCTCGCCTGGGACAAGATCGTCGGCGACCACGGCCGCAGCGTCTCGATCGAGCACTTCGGGGCGTCGGCCGATTACAAGACGCTGTTCCGCGAGTTCGGGATGACCACCGAGCACGCCGTCTCCGCAGCCAAGGAATCGCTCGCGTCGCTCTGAGCGCGGGCACGGAAGAAGAGAAGAAGAAACCACGATGACCGACACCACTTCCACCACCTCCTCCCCCACGGCCGAGCTGTCCGCCGCCGGCGTCAGCATCTGGCTGGACGACCTGTCCCGTGAGCGCATCGCCACGGGCGGCCTCCAGTCGCTGATCGCCGAGCGCAACGTCGTCGGCGTGACCACCAACCCGACGATCTTCGCCGCCGCCCTCTCCAAGGGCGAGGCCTACGACGCCCAGGTGAAGGAGCTCGCCGCCGCCGGCACGACCGTCGAGGACGCGATCTTCCAGATCACGACCGACGACGTCGCCGCCGCCAGCGACATCTTCCACGGGGTCTACGAGGCCAGCAACGGCGTCGACGGCCGCGTCTCCATCGAGGTGGAGCCCGGCCTCGCGCACGACGCGCACGGCACCATCGAGCAGGCCAAGACGCTCGCCGCGAAGGTGAACAAGCCGAACGTGCTCATCAAGATCCCGGCGACGGTCGAGGGCCTGGAGGCCATCACCGAGACCATTGCGGCCGGCATCAGCGTCAACGTGACCCTGATCTTCAGCCTGGAGCGCTACCGCCAGGTGATCGACGCCTACCTGACCGGTCTGGAGAAGGCGAAGGCCGCCGGCATCGACCTCTCCGGCATCCAGTCGGTCGCGTCGTTCTTCGTGTCCCGCGTGGACACGGAGGTCGACAAGCGCCTGACCGCCATCGGCACCGACGAGGCCCACGCGCTCAAGAGCAAGGCCGGCGTCGCGAACGCCCGCCTCGCCTACGAGCTGTACGAGCAGGAGTTCGCCACCGACCGCGCCAAGGCCCTCGTGGCCGCAGGCGCGAACGAGCAGCGCCCGCTCTGGGCCTCCACCGGCGTGAAGGACCCGAGCCTGCCCGACACCCTCTACGTCACCGAGCTGGTCGCGCCGAACACGGTCAACACCATGCCGGAGAAGACGCTGGAGGCGACCTTCGACCACGGCCAGATCGCCGGCGACACCGTCACCGGCAACTACGCCGACGCGAAGGGCGTCCTGGACGCGCTGGCCGGCCTCGGCATCTCCTACGACGACGTGACGGCCACGCTGGAGCGCGAGGGCGTCGACAAGTTCAACGTGTCGTGGGGCGAGCTCGTCGAGACCGTCAGCAACGCTCTGGAGGCCGCCAAGTGACCTTCCGCATCCACGTGACCGGCGCGGCGGCCCAGGCCGTCGCGTCGGTCGTGCCGCAGCTCGTCGCCGACCGGGTCGCCTCCGGCATCACCGCGCAGGACCCGGCCCTCTGGGGCCCGGCCGCCGAGCCGGAGGCCACCAAGCGCCTCGGCTGGACCGAGGCCGTCGCGATCTCGCGCCCGCTGGTCGCCGAGATCGTCGCGCTGCGCGAGCAGCTGCACGCCAAGGGCGTCAACCACATCGTCCTCGGCGGCATGGGCGGCTCGTCGCTCGCTCCTGAGGTCATCACCCGCACCGCGGAGGCCGAGCTCACTGTCCTCGACTCGACCGACCCCGGTCAGGTGCTCTCGGCCCTGCACGACCGCCTCCAGGCGACCGCCGTCGTCATCTCCTCCAAGTCGGGCTCGACCCTGGAGACCGACAGCCAGAAGCGTGTCTACGAGAAGTGGTTCCGCGACGCCGGCATCGACCCGACCGAGCGCATCGTCGTCGTCACCGACCCGGGCTCCCCGCTCGACCAGTCGGCGCGCGAGGCGGGCTACCGCGTGTTCAACGCCGATCCCAACGTGGGCGGCCGCTACTCGGCGCTGACCGCGTTCGGGCTGGTCCCGTCCGGGCTCGCCGGCGTGGACATCTCCGAGCTGCTGGACGAGGCCGAGGCCACTCTCATCGAGCTCGCCGTCGACAACACGGCGAACCCGGGCCTCGTGCTCGGTGCGGCCATCGCCGGCAGCAACCCGCTCAAGGACAAGCTGGGCATCGTCGCGGACGGCACCCACATCGTCGGGTTCGCCGACTGGGCCGAGCAGCTCATCGCGGAGTCCACCGGCAAGGAGGGCACCGGCCTGCTCCCCGTCGTGCTCGACACGCTCGCCCCCGAGCTCACGTCGAAGCCCGCGGACCTGCAGGTCGTGCGACTCGTCGCCAACGCGGAGGCCCGCCACCTGTTCCCGTCCGACCGGCACGAGGGCGAGATCCTCGTCTCCGGCAGCCTGGGCGCCCAGCTCATCGTCTGGGAGTACGCGACCGCCGTCGCGGGCCGCCTGCTCGGCATCAACCCGTTCGACCAGCCCGACGTGGAGGCCGCCAAGGTCGCCGCGCGCGCCCTGCTGGAGAACCGCCCGGAGACCGTCGCGCCCGCCTTCACCGCGGGCGGCGTCGAGGTGCGCACCACCGGGTCGTTCCTCGGCGACGCGTCGACGCTCGACGGCGCGGTGGACGCCCTCCTCGCGCAGCTCGGACCGGACGGCTACGTCTCGGTGCAGGCCTACGTCGACCGGCTGGCGCTGCCGCAGCTCGCGGGCATCCGCGACCTGCTCGCCGCCAAGGCCGGCCGCCCCGTCACCTTCGGCTGGGGTCCGCGCTTCCTGCACTCGACCGGTCAGTTCCACAAGGGCGGCCCGGCCGTCGGCGTGTTCCTGCAGATCACCGCTGCCGCACCGGAGGACCTGGCGATCCCGGACCGTCCGTTCACGTTCGGCCAGCTCAACCAGGCTCAGGCCGCCGGCGACGCGAGCGTGCTCGGCGAGCACGGCCGCCCGGTGCTGACCCTGACCCTCTCGAACCCCGAGGCCGACCTCGTCTCGCTGTTCGAGGCCGTCAACTAGAGGAGCCAGATGTCACCGGTGGAGATCACCCCGGAGTTCAATCCCCTGCGATTGGCCTCCGACCGTCGCCTCAACCGCATCGCGGGACCGAGCAGCCTCATCATCTTCGGCGTGACGGGCGACCTGTCGCGCAAGAAGCTGATGCCGGCCGTCTACGACCTGGCGAACCGCGGCCTCCTGCCGCCCGGATTCTCGCTCGTCGGGTTCGCCCGGCGCGACTGGGAGGACCAGGACTTCGAGAAGGTCGTCTACGACGCGGTCAAGCAGTACGCGCGCACCCCGTTCGACGACGACGTCTGGAAGCAGCTCGCCCAGGGCGTCCGCTTCGTCTCCGGCGAGTTCGACGACGCCGAGGCGTTCCAGCGGCTCAAGCAGACCGTCGAGAAGCTGGACGTCGAGCGCGGCACAATGGGCAACCACGCGTTCTACCTGTCCATCCCGCCGAAGGCGTTCCCGCTCGTCACCGAGCAGCTCAAGAAGTCGGGGCTGGCCGACCAGTCCGGCACCGGCTGGCGCCGCGTCGTCATCGAGAAGCCGTTCGGCAGCGACCTGAAGACCGCGCGCGAGCTCAACCACGTCGTCGAGTCGGTGTTCCCGCCTGACTCGGTCTTCCGGATCGACCACTACCTCGGCAAGGAGACGGTCCAGAACATCCTGGCGCTGCGCTTCGCGAACGAGCTGTACGAGCCGATCTGGAACGCCAACTACGTCGACCACGTGCAGATCACGATGGCCGAGGACATCGGCGTGGGCGGCCGGGCCGGCTACTACGACGGCATCGGCGCGGCGCGCGACGTCATCCAGAACCACCTGCTCCAGCTCCTCGCCCTCACGGCGATGGAGGAGCCCATCTCATTCGACGCCGCGGACCTGCGTGCCGAGAAGGAGAAGGTTCTCGCTGCCGTGCGGCTGCCGGAGGACCTCGCCACGTCGACCGCGCGCGGTCAGTACGGCAGCGGCTGGCAGGGCGGCGAGAAGGTCGTCGGCTTCCTGGAGGAGGACGGGATGAACCCGGACTCCACCACGGAGACCTACGCGGCGATCAAGCTCGACATCGGCACCCGCCGCTGGGCCGGCGTCCCGTTCTACCTGCGCGCGGGCAAGCGCCTGGGCCGCCGGGTCACCGAGATCGCGGTCGTGTTCAAGCGCGCTCCCCAGCAGCTCTTCGCGGAGTCGCAGACCAGCGCGCTCGGCCAGAACGCGCTCGTCATCCGCGTGCAGCCCGACGAGGGCGTCACCATCCGCTTCGGCTCGAAGGTGCCGGGCGCCGGAATGCAGGTGCGCGACGTGAGCATGGACTTCGGCTACGGCCACGCCTTCACCGAGGCGAGCCCCGAGGCCTACGAGCGGCTCATCCTCGACGTCCTGCTGGGCGACCCGCCGCTGTTCCCGCGGCACGAGGAGGTCGAGCTGTCCTGGAAGATCCTCGACCCGATCGAGGAGTTCTGGGCCACGCAGGGCCAGCCCGAGCAGTACCGCCCCGGAACCTGGGGCCCGACTTCCGCCGACGAGCTCCTCGCCCGCGACGGCCGCGTCTGGAGGCGTCCATGATCGTCGATCTGCCCGACACCACGACGAGCAACATCTCGAAGGCGCTCGTCAAGATCCGCGAGGAGGGCGGCGCCGTCGCCCTCGGCCGCGTGCTGACGCTCATCATCGCGACCCACCTCGGCCAGGAGGAGGAGGCCATCGAGGCCGCCAACGACGCCTCCCGCGAGCACCCGATGCGCGTCATCGTGGTCTCGACCGAGGAGGAGCGCAGTCACACGGGCTCCGGGCGTCTCGACGCCCAGATCCGCGTCGGCGGCGACGCGGGCGCCAGCGAGGTCATCGTGCTCCGCGCCTACGGCGAGACCGCGAGCGACGAGGAGGGGCTGGTCACCGGCCTCCTGCTCCCCGACGCTCCCGTCGTCGTCTGGTGGCCGGGGATCGCGCCCGCGAAGGCGTCGCACTCCCCGCTCGGCCGCATCGCCACGATCCGCATCACTGACGCGTCGGCCCAGCCGAACCCGCAGGAGGCGCTGTTCCACCTGGCCGAGACGTACGCCCCCGGCGACACCGACTTCGCCTGGACCCGGCTCACCCTGTGGCGGGCGCAGCTCGCCGCGGTGCTCGACCAGCCGCCGTACGAGCCGATCACGTCGGTGGACGTCGCCGGCGCGGCCGACTCGCCCTCCACCCTCCTGCTCGCCGCGTGGCTGCGACTGCAGCTCCAGGTGCCCGTGAAGTACGACCTCGCGTCGCGCGCGATCGGCTCCGGCGGCATCCACGGCGTCAGGATGGAGCGCGCTTCCGGCACGATCGAGCTCGAGCGCGAGGTCCCGAACGTGGCGCGGCTCTCCCAGCCGGGGCAGCCGACGCACGACCTGTCGCTGCCGCGGCGCAGCCTCCGGGACTGTCTCGCCGAGGAACTGCGTAGGCTGGACCCCGACGACCTGTACGGTGAGGTCATCACGAAGGGTCTCGGAATGCTCGAGGCCCCCGACGAAGGAGCGGGCGCGAAGGCATGACGAACGAACGGCGGGTGCTCGTCCACCCCGACAAGGAAGCACTCGCCGCGTCGGTGGCCGCGCGCTTCCTCACCAAGACCATCGACATCCTCGACGACCTGGGCGCGGCGAACGTCGCGCTGACGGGCGGCACGATCGGCATCGCCGTGCTGGAGGCCATCAACGGCTCCCCCGCACGCGACACCATCGACTGGTCGAAGGTGCATTTCTGGTGGGGCGACGAGCGCTTCGTCGAGAAGTCGAGCGAGGACCGCAACGAGCGTCAGGCGCGTGAGGCGCTGCTCGACCACTTGCCGGTGCCGCCGGAGAACATCCACCCCTTCCCGGCGTCGGACGACATCCCGGACATCGAGGAGGCCGCGCGCGTCTACGCCGCCGAGCTGGAGGCGTTCGCTCCGGAGGGCGCTGCCTACCCGAAGTTCGACATCACGTTCCTCGGTGTCGGCCCGGACGGCCACATCGCGTCGCTGTTCCCGGACCGCGCCGGCATCCGCGAGACGGAGGCGACGGTGATCGTCGAGCGCGAGTCGCCGAAGCCGCCGCCGCAGCGGCTCAGCCTGACCCGGCCGGTGCTCAACGCGTCCGACCGGATCTGGCTGGTGCTCTCCGGCAGCGACAAGGCGAGCGCCCTCGGCCTCGCTCTGGCTGGCGCAAGCTACACCGAGGTCCCGGTCGCCGGGGCCAAGGGCCGCAAGCGCACCGTGTTCTTCGTGGACAAGGACGCCTCGGTCAACGTGCCGGAGAATCTCATCGCCCCGAGCTACTGAGCCACCACAACGAAAGAAGCCCCGCCGGTCACAGACCGGCGGGGCTTCTTCGTAGGCTCTAGTTGCTGGTGGGCTTTCCGCGGCGGGCACGGAGCTGGTTGAGGGCGTCCTCGAGCAGCTGCTCCGCCTCCTCCTCCGAGCGGCGCTCCTTCACGTAGGCCAGGTGCGTCTTGTACGGCTCGGCCTTCGCGACCGACGGCGGGTTCTCCTTGTCGCGACCGGCCGGGAGGCCGGAAGACGGCGAGTCGATCACATCGGGGATCTCCTCGTCGGGCAGGTTCGCCGCGAAATAACGGACGGTCTCGTTGCCGAGGGCGTCCCAGTACGAGACGGCCACGCGCTCGGCGTGGAAACCCCGGTCCTGTTCCCCCATCGGGCCCGCGCCGACGCGCGAACCGCGGATTGCGCTTCCTCCGGATGCCATGCTTCTCCTCTGGTGAAGGGGCGCCGGTCAGGCGCTGAACTTGGTGATGAGCCCGAGGACGACGATGCAGGTGATCCAGATGAGCCCGAGAATGACGGTGATCCTGTTGAGGTTGCGCTCCGCGACGCCCGACGCGCCCAGGTTGGAGGTGACGCCGCCGCCGAACATGTCGGAGAGGCCGCCGCCGCGTCCCTTGTGCAACAGGATGAGGAGGGTCAGCAGGAGGCTGGTGATCCCCAGCAGGACCTGGAGGATGACCGTGAGAATCTGCACGCTTGACCTTTCGATGCGACCGGGCCCGCGCCCGACAAAACCAACAGCCAGTATAACCGCCGGAGGGCGCGACGGCTCACCCGACGTTCGGGGAGCCGCCGCGCGCCGTCAGAGTCCGACGTGCTTCTGGTAGCGGATGATGGCCGAGAACTCGACCACGTCGAGGCTCGCGCCGCCGACGAGCGCGCCGTCGACGTTCGGCTCGCGCATGAAGCCGGCGATGTTGCCCGACTTCACCGAGCCGCCGTAGAGGATGCGGGTCTTGGCCGCGACCTCGGCTCCGAGCTTCTCGACGATGACCGCGCGCAGTGCGGCGGCCACCTGCTCGGCCTGCTCCGGCGTGGCCGCCTGACCGGACCCGATGGCCCAGACCGGCTCGTACGCGACGACGACGTCCGCGGCCGAGTCGACGGAGGCCAGGGCGGCGCCAAGCTGGGCGACGGGGACGGCGCTCGCGCCGTGCGTCTCCAGGTCCTCCGCCGTCTCGCCGACGCAGATGATCGGCGCGATGTTGTTCTTGACGGCCTGCGCGACCTTGGCCGCGACCTGCTCGTCCGTCTCGTTGTGCAGCGTGCGCCGCTCGGAGTGTCCGATGATCACATAGCGCGACTCCAGGGCGGCGAGGAACGACGCCGCGATCTCGCCGGTGTACGCGCCCGAGTCGTGCTCGGAGACGTCCTGGCCGCCGAACGCGATCGGCAGCTTGTCGGCCGAGATCAGCGTCTGCACGCTGCGCAGGTCGGTGAACGGCGGGAACACGGCGACCTCGACGGCCGAGTAGTCGTGCCCGGCGTCCTTGAGGGTCCACGCCAGCTTCTGGACGACCGCGATCGCCTGCAGGTGGTCGAGGTTCATCTTCCAGTTGCCCGCGATCAGCGGGACACGCCGCACGGACTCGTTCACTGCTGCCATCCCAGGACCTCCAGACCCGGCAGGTGCTTGCCCTCGAGGAATTCGAGGCTCGCACCGCCACCGGTAGAAATGTGACCGAACTGATCGTCGGCGAAACCGAGCGCGCGCACGGCGGCCGCGGAGTCTCCCCCGCCGACCACGCTGAGGCCGTCGACCTCGGTGAGCGCCTGCGCGATCGCCTTGGTGCCCGCCGCGAACGGCGCCAGCTCGAAGACGCCCATCGGGCCGTTCCAGAACACCGTGCGTGCGCCGCGGATGTACTCCGAGAACAGTTCGCCGGTCTCCGGGCCGATGTCGAGGCCGAGCCCGGAGGCGCCCCAGTCGGTGTCCTCGATGCCGTCGATCGGGCGCACCACGTGCTCCGCGTCGGCGCCGAACTTCGAGGCGACCACGACGTCGCGCGGCAGCACGATCTGAACGCCGAGCTCCTCGGCCTTCGCCAGGTAGCCCTTCACGGTGTCGAGCTGGTCGGCCTCCAGCAGGCTGGAGCCGACTTTGTGGCCGAGCGCCGCGAGGAAGGTGAAGAGCATGCCGCCGCCGATGAGCAGCGAGTCGACGCGCGGCAGCAGGTGGCCGATCACGCCGAGCTTGTCGGACACCTTCGAGCCGCCGAGCACGACCGCGTAGGGCCGCTCGGGGTTCTCGGTGAGCCGGTCGAGCACGTCGAGCTCGGCCGCGATGAGCGTGCCCGCGGCGCTCGGGAGCGCCTTGGCGAGCTCGTACACGCTGGCCTGCTTGCGGTGGACCACGCCGAAGCCGTCCGATACGAACGCGTCGCCGAACGCGGCGAGCTTGGCCGCGAACGCGGTGCGCTCCGCCTCGTCCTTGGCGGTCTCCCCCGGGTTGAACCGGAGGTTCTCCAGCAGGGCGACGTCGCCGTCCTGCAGGCCGGCGACCGCGGCCTCGGCGCCGGCACCGACGGTGTCCTGCGCGAAGGTCACCGGCTTGCCGAGCAGCTCAGAGAGCCGCTGGGCGACCGGCGCCAGGCTGTACTTCGAGTCGGGCGCGCCCTCCGGGCGGCCCAGGTGGGAGATCACGACCACCTTTGCGCCCTGATTGATCAGGGCGTCCAGGGTGGGAATCGACGCTCGCACGCGGCCATCGTCCGTGATCTTCCCGTCCTGGAGAGGGACGTTCAGATCACAGCGGACGACGACGCGTTTTCCGGCGAGCGAACCGAGTGAGTCGAGGGTACGGAGCGTCACGTCGGTTCCGGCCCTTACAGACGCTCGGCGACGTACTCGGTCAGGTCGACCAGACGGTTGGAGTAGCCCCACTCGTTGTCGTACCAGCTCGAGAGCTTGACCTGGTCGCCGAGGACGCGCAGCAGACCGGAGTCGAAGATCGACGAGTGCGGGTCGGAGACGATGTCCGAGGAGACGATCTCGTCCTCGGTGTACTTGAGGATGCCCTTGAGCGGACCCTCCGCGGCCTTCTTGTACGCGGCCTTGACCTCGTCGATGGTGACGGGGCGCGAGGCGGTGACGGTCAGGTCGGTGATCGAGCCGGTGGGGACCGGCACGCGCAGCGCGAAGCCGTCGAGCTTGCCCTTGAGCTCCGGGAGGACCAGGCCGATCGCCTTGGCGGCGCCCGTGGAGGTCGGGACGATGTTGATCGCGGCGGCGCGGGCGCGGCGGAGGTCGCTGTGCGGGCCGTCCTGCAGGTTCTGGTCGGCGGTGTAGGCGTGGACCGTGGTCATCAGACCGCGCTCGATGCCGAACTCGTCGTTGAATACCTTGGCCAGCGGCGCGAGGCAGTTGGTGGTGCACGACGCGTTGGAGATGATGTTGTGCTTCTCCGGGTCGTACAGGTGCTCGTTCACGCCCATGACGAACGTGGCGTCCTCGTCGGTGGCCGGAGCGGAGATGATGACCTTCTTGGCGCCCGCCTCGATGTGCTTCTTGGCGTCGGCGGCCTTGGTGAAGCGTCCGGTGGACTCGATGACGATGTCCACGCCGAGCTCGCCCCACGGGAGGTTGGCCGGGTCGCGCTCCTCGAGGACCTTGATCGGCTTGCCGTTGACGACGATGCTGTCGCCCTCCAGCTCCACCGTGGCGTCCAGGCGGCCCGTGATCGAGTCGTACTTGAGCAGGTGCGCGAGCGTCTTGTTGTCGGTGAGGTCGTTCACCGCGACGATCTCGAGGTCGCTGCCCTTGGCGAGGGCCGCGCGCAGGTAGTTGCGACCAATGCGACCGAACCCGTTGATTCCGATCTTTACGGACACAGATGTCTCCCGTTGCTTGATGGGGGCGCCGGACGGCGCCGTGTGGGTGTTGTGGCGGACGGCGGCGTCCCGGGAAGGCTCCCTCCCGGGACGCCCACCCGCTACGACAGTAGCAGCAGACCCGAGGTCTTCTCGCGGGCCTTCACGAACCGGTCGGACACGTCGGCCCAGTTGGTGATGTTCCAGAACGCCTTGACGTAATCCGCCTTCACATTCACGTAATCGAGGTAGAAGGCGTGCTCCCACATGTCGAGCAGCAGCAGCGGGATGGTGGCCGCCGCGAGGTTGCCCTGGTGGTCGTAGAGCTGCTCGATGATGAGCTTCTGGCCGAGCGAGTCCCACGCGAGGATCGACCAGCCGGAGCCCTGGATGCCGAGCGCCGAGGCGGTGAAGTGGGCGCGGAACTTGTCGTACGAGCCGAAGAACTCGTCGATCGCCGCGGCGAGCTCGCCGGTCGGCTTGTCGCCTCCCTCCGGGGACAGGTTGTTCCAGAAGACGGTGTGGTTGACGTGGCCGGCGAGGTTGAACGCCAGGTCCTTCTGCAGCTTGTTGACGTAGGTCAGGTCGTCGGCGTCGCGCGCCTCCTGCAGCTTGGCGATCGCGGTGTTGGCGCCGTCCACGTACGCCTTGTGGTGCTTGTCGTGGTGCAGCTCCATAATCCGGCCGCTGATGTTCGGCTCCAGGGCCGAGTAGTCGTACGGAAGTTCGGCGAGCGTGTAGTCAGCCATTACTCATCTCCACAGTTGTTCTTCTTCGAGACCCGATTCGGGCGACTTCTTCAGTCTAGTGAGGGCAACCCGGCGGGCTTCCGGTCTCTTCCCGGCCGCACGCCCATCCGGAAACTACACCTCATCCAGGTCGGCGGGGAGGTTGGCGTCGGTGCCGGGGATGTCGAGGTCCGAGGCCTTCTTGTCGGCCATCGCCAGGAGGCGGCGGATGCGGCCGGCGACGGCGTCCTTCGTCATGGGCGGGTCGGCGTGGTGGCCGAGCTCGTCCAGGCTCGCGTCGCGGTGCGCGAGGCGCAGCTCGCCGGCGTAGCGCAGGTGCTCGGGGACGTCGGGGCCGAGGATCTCCAGGGCGCGCTCGACGCGGGAGCAGGCGGCGACGGCGGCCTGGGCGGAACGGCGCAGGTTGGCGTCGTCGAAGTTGACCAGGCGGTTGGCGGTCGCGCGCACCTCGCGGCGCTGGCGCAGCTCCTCCCAGTTGGCGACGGTCTCCACCGCGCCCATCACCACGAGCATGGCGCTGATCGCCTCGCCGTCGCGGATGACGACGCGGTGCACCCCGCGCACCTCGCGGGCCTTGGCGGACACGCCGAGGCGGCCGGCGGCGCCGACGAGCGCCATGGCGGCCTCGTTGCCGGGGCAGGTGACCTCCAGCGCGGCGGAGCGGCCCGGGTCGGTCAGCGAGCCGTGCGCGAGGAACGCGCCGCGCCAGACGGCCGCGAGCTCGTCGCGGGAGCCCGTGGTGAGGCGGTTCGGGAGGCCGCGGATCGGGCGGCGGCGGGCGTCGAGCAGGCCGGTCTGGCGGGCGAGGGTCTCGCCGCCCTCCAGCACGCGCACCAGGTACTGGCTGGCGCGGCGGACGCCGGAGGCCGAGATCACCGACACGTCGCTGCGGACGCCGTACAGCTCGGCCAGGTCTTTGCGCACCCGGCGGGCGAGCTCTGGCGTGTCCAGCTCGCTCTCGACCGCGATCCGGCCGCCGATCAGGTGCAGTCCACCGGAGAACCGCAGGATGGTCGCGAGCTCGGCGGCCCGGACGGTCGTCTTGCTGACTTCGACCTTCGTGAGCTCGTCTTTGACGTCGGCAGTGAGAGCCAATCGGATTCCTAACTGTGAAAGACGGCGCGGGTCACGCCGTGAAGTGGGCGGCCGGCATCATTCACGGCCCAGGTCGCGGTGCTTGGTGTTGACCGCGACGCCGGGGAAGCCCCTCAACCGGGTCGCGAGCTCTTCGGCTATCGCGACGGACCGGTGCTTCCCTCCCGTGCAGCCTATCGCGATCATCGCGTGCCGCTTGTTCTCCCGCTGATAGCCGGCGAAGATCGGGCGCATCGCGGCGACGTAGCCGTCGATGAACTCCTCGGCGCCGTCCTGCTGGAGCACGTAGTCGCGGACGATCTCGTCCAGCCCGGTGTGCGGGCGCAGCTCGGGGTTCCAGAACGGGTTCGGGAGGAACCGCGCGTCGGCCACCAGGTCCGCGTCCGGCGGAAGGCCGTACTTGAAGCCGAAGCTCATCACGGTCACCTGCACACCCGCGGTGTCCTCGGCCGCGAAGGTGTCGGTGATGTTGGTGGCGAGCTGGTGGATGTTCAGGTCGGTGGTGTCGACGATGATGTCGCTCGCCTCGCGGATCTCGCGCAGCCGGGCGCGCTCCGCGTCGATGCCGTCGAGGATGGTGCCGTTGCCCTGCAGCGGATGCGGACGGCGCACCTGCTCGAAGCGGCGGATCAGCACGGCGTCGGAGGCCTCCAGGAACAGCACGCGCACCTTGGTGCCCTCGCGCAGGCTCTGGATCATCGACTGCAGATCTTCGAAGAAGTTGCGGCCGCGCACGTCGACCACCGCGGCGATGCGCGGGAGGCCGGACTCCGCCCGGTTCGCCAGTTCGATCAGCGGCCGGAGCATCTGCGGAGGCAGGTTGTCGACCACGTACCAGTCCAGGTCTTCGAGGGCGTTGGCGACCGTCGACCGGCCCGCCCCCGACATCCCGGTGACGATCAGCACTTCCTGCTGCTCGCCGTTCGTGTCGATGTCGGTCGCCACGTGCACTCCCTCTCTGAACCAGGTGCGACCAGCCTACCGACTGACCCGCCGGGCCGAGGTGGTTTCCGGGAACGGTGCGCGTCTGCGCGCACCCCTCTTCGGGGCGGACGCGCTCAGCCGGCGGCGAGGCGGTCGTGGACGGCGGCCGCGGTCGCCGGGCCGACTCCGCGCACCTCCGCGATCTGCTCGGGTGTCGCCTGCCGGAGCTGCGCCACCGAGCCGAAGTGCTTGAGCAGTTCCTTCACTCGCGCCGGTCCGAGGCCGGGGATTTCGCCGAGGACGCTCGAGATGTCGCGCTTGCGCCGCGCCCGCTGGTAGGTGATCGCGAAGCGGTGCGCCTCGTCGCGGATGCGCTGCACCAGGAAGAGCGCGTCGCTGTTGCGCGGCAGGATGACCGGGAAGTCGGAGTCCGGCAGCCAGATCTCCTCCAGCCGCTTGGCGATGCCGGCGAGCTGGATGCCGGTGACGCCGGACTCGTCCAGCGCGCGCTGCGCGGCGGCGACCTGCGGCTGGCCGCCGTCGACGATGAGCAGGTTCGGCGGGTAGGAGAACTTGCGGCGGCGGCGCTCGGCGGCCTCCGCGATCTCGGCGTCCACGTCGATCTCGGGGTCGTCGCCGTCGGCAGTGGTCCCGCCGTCTACCGTCTCCTCGGGCTCCCCGCCCGCCGCGTCGTCCTTGAGGTACGCCAGCCGGCGCGTGATGACCTGGTAGATCGACTCGGTGTCGTCGGTGGACTCCGGGATGCTGAAGCGGCGGTACTGGTCCTTGCGGGGCAGACCGTCCTCGAACACCACCATGGAGGCGACGATGTTCGTGCCGCTGAGGTGCGAGACGTCGTAGCACTCCATGCGCAGCGGCGCGTCGGCCATCCCGAGGGCGTCCTGGATGTCGTTGAGCGCCTTCGACCTGGCCACGAAGTCGGAGCTGCGCCGGGTCTTGTAGAGGATGAGCGCGTTCTTCGCGTTCATCTCCGCGGTCTGCGCGAGCGCAGCCTTGTCGCCGCGCTGGGCGACCCGCAGCTCGACGCGGCCGGTCGACTTGGGGCCGCGGCGGACCGGCCCGGCCTCGTCGGCCTCCACCCGCCGCGCCATCAGCCACTGCTCCAGCTCGGTGGCGTCCTCCGGCAGCTCGGGCACGATGATCTCGCGCGGCGGGGCGTCGGTGCCCTCGTAGGCGTTCTGCAGCACGGTCTCGACCAGCTCGCCGAGCGTGATGTCGAGCTCCTTGTCGACCACCCAGGAGCGCACACCGCGGATGCGGCCGCCGCGGACGATGAACTGCTGCACGGCGGCGGCGAGCTCGTCGTGAGCGATGCCGAAGGCATCGAGGTCGACATTCTCCTGGAGGACGACGGCGCTCTTGCCCATCGCCTGCTCCAGGGCCTGGATGGCGTCTCTGTGCCGTGCGGCGGCCTCGTAGTCGAGAGTGCTCGCGGCCTGCTTCATCTTGTCGTTGAGGTCGCGGATGTACTTCGTGTCGTTGCCCGCCATGAACGAGACGAAGTCCTCCGCGAGCTCGCGGTGGTCCTCCGGGCTGATCCGGCCGACGCAGGGCGCGGCGCACTTGCCGATGTCGCCGAGCAGGCAGGGCCTCCCGGTCAGCTCGGCTCGCCGGTAGACGCCGTCGGAGCAGCTCCGCACCGGGAACGCCTTCAGCATGAGGTCGACGGTGTCGCGGATCGCCCAGACCTTTGTGTACGGGCCGAAGTAGCGCGCGTCCTTCAGGTTGCGGTTGCGGGTCACCATCACCCGTGGGATGCGCTCGCCCAGCGTCACCGCGAGGTACGGGTACGACTTGTCGTCCCGGAACTGCACGTTGAACGGCGGGTTGAACTCCTTGATCCAGGTGTACTCGAGCTGGAGCGCCTCGAACTCGCTGGCGACCACCGTCCACTCGACGCTCGCCGCGGTCGTCACCATGCGGCGGGTGCGCTCGTGCAGGCTGCGCAGCGGCTGGAAGTAGTTGCTCAGCCGCGCGCGGAGGTTCTTCGCCTTGCCGACGTAGAGCACCCGCCGGTTCTTGTCGCGGAACCGGTAGACGCCCGGCTGCGTGGGGATCTCGCCGGCCTTGGGGCGGTAGCCGACCGTGTCCGTACTCACAGCGCGATCCTACGCGGCGCCACGGACACGCTCGCTGCCGAGCGCGCCCTCCCCCTGCAGGATCTCCTTCAGGAAGTAGCCCGTGTGGCTCCCCGGCGTCTCGGCCACCTGCTCCGGCGTGCCGGTCGCGATGACCTCGCCGCCCCCGGCGCCGCCCTCCGGCCCCATGTCGATGATCCAGTCCGCGGACTTGATGACGTCGAGGTTGTGCTCGATGACGATGACCGTGTTGCCCTTGTCGAGCAGGCCGTTCAGCACCAGCAGGAGCTTGCGGACGTCCTCGAAGTGCAGGCCGGTGGTCGGCTCGTCGAGCACGTACACGCTGCGGCCGTTGGAGCGGCGCTGCAACTCCGTCGCGAGCTTGACGCGCTGCGCCTCGCCGCCGGACAGGGTGGTGGCGCTCTGGCCGAGCCGGACGTAGCCGAGGCCGACGTCCACGAGCGTCTGCAGGAAGCGGTGGATCGCCGAGATCGGCCGGAAGAACTCCGCCGCCTCGCTGATCGGCATGTCGAGCACCTCGGCGATGTTCTTGCCCTTGTAGTGCACGGTCAGGGTGTCGCGGTTGTACCGCGCTCCCCCGCAGACCTCGCACGCGACGTAGACGTCGGGCAGGAAGTTCATCTCGATCTTGATCGTGCCGTCGCCCGAGCACGCCTCGCAGCGCCCGCCCTTGACGTTGAAGCTGAACCGGCCGGGCAGGTAACCGCGGGCCTTGGCCTCCGGCGTCTCGGCGAACAGGGTGCGGATGCGGTCGAAGACGCCGGTGTAGGTCGCCGGGTTGGAGCGCGGCGTGCGCCCGATCGGCGCCTGGTCGACGTGCACGACCTTGTCGAGGTTCTCCAGGCCCGACACCGTGCGGTGCTTGCCCGGCAGCTTGCGGGCGCCGTTGAGCTTGTTCGCGAGCACGCGGTACAGGATGTCGTTGACCAGCGACGACTTGCCCGAACCGGAGACTCCCGTGACCGCCACGAACGCGCCCAGCGGGAAGTCGACCGAGACCTTCTTCAGGTTGTTGGCCTCCGCGTCGACCACCCGGATCACGCGCTTCTTGTCGATCTTGCGGCGCTTCTCGGGGATCGGGATCTCACGCCGGCCTGCCAGGTAGTCGCCGGTCAGCGACTCGGTGTTGGCGAGCAGCTCGTCGTACGAGCCGGAGTGCACGACGTGACCGCCGTTGACGCCGGCGCCCGGGCCGATGTCGACGATCCAGTCGGCGGTGCGGATGGTGTCCTCGTCGTGCTCGACCACGATCAGCGTGTTACCCAGGTCGCGCAGTGCGACGAGCGTGTCGATCAGGCGGCGGTTGTCGCGCTGGTGGAGGCCGATGCTCGGCTCGTCGAGCACGTAGAGTACGCCGGTGAGGCCGGAGCCGATCTGGGTCGCGAGGCGGATGCGCTGCGCCTCGCCGCCCGACAGGGTCGCCGCGGCGCGCGCGAGGTCGAGGTAGCTGAGGCCGACCTGGATGAGGAAGTCGAGCCGGATCTTGATCTCGCGCAGCACCTGCGCGCCGATCTTCTGCTCGCGCTCGGTCAGGTGCAGCTTCTCCATGAACGCGCGCGCGTCGGACAGACTGAGCAGCGACGCGTCCGCGATGGAGGCGCCGTGGACGAGCACCGAGAGCACCTCGGGCTTCAGCCGCTTGCCCTGGCAGACCGGGCACGGCACCTCGCGGAGGTACTCGGCCCAGCGGGCGCGCTGGGTGTCGGTCTCGGCCTGCATGTACTGGCGCTCGATGTAGGGCACGACGCCCTCGAAGCCGGACGTGTAGGACATCTCGCGGCCGTAGCGGTTCTTCCACCGCACCTTGACCTCGAAGTTGTCGCCGCGCAGCACGGCCTCCTTGACGTTCTGCGGCAGCTTCTTCCACGGCGTGTTCAGCGAGAAGCCGAGGTCGCGCGCGAGGCCGTCGAGCAGCTTCTCGTAGTAGTTGAAGAGGCCCTTGCCCTGCGTGGTCCACGGGACGATGACGCCCTCGGCGATGCTGAGCGAGTCGTCGCCGAGCAGGAGGTCCTCGTCCACCGACATGCGCGTGCCGAGGCCGGAGCACTCCGGGCAGGCGCCGAACGGCGCGTTGAACGAGAAGGTGCGCGGCTCGATCTCAGTGAGCTGGATGGGGTGGCCGTTGGGGCAGGACAGTTTCTCGCTGAACGACTGCCACGCCGCCGGGCCCTCGCGGTCCACGAAGTTGACCTGCACCAGGCCGTCGGTGAGCCGAAGCGCGGTCTCCAGCGAGTCGGTGAGGCGGCCGAGGATGTCCGGACCGGCGACCAGACGGTCGACCACGACGGAGATGTCGTGCTTGTACTGCTTCTTGAGCGTCGGCGGCTCGCTGAGCTGGATCTGCTCGCCGTCCACGAGCGCGCGCGAGTACCCGCTCGCGGCGAGCTCCTTGAAGAGGTCGACGAACTCGCCCTTCTTCTGCGAGATGACCGGGCTGACCACCATGTACCGCGTGCCGGGCTCCAGCTCCATGAGCTGATCCGCGATCTGCTGCACCGTCTGGCGCTGGATCTTCTCGCCGCAGACCGGGCAGTGCGGGACGCCGATGCGGGCCCAGAGCAGGCGCATGTAGTCATAGATCTCGGTGATCGTGCCGACCGTCGACCGCGGGTTGCGGTTGGTGGACTTCTGGTCGATCGACACCGCGGGGCTCAGGCCCTCGATGAAGTCGACGTCCGGCCGGTCGACCTGGCCGAGGAACTGCCGCGCGTACGCCGAGAGCGACTCGACGTAGCGGCGCTGGCCCTCGGCGAAGATCGTGTCGAACGCGAGCGACGACTTTCCCGAGCCGGACAGGCCCGTGAAGACGACCAGGGAGTCGCGCGGGATCTCGAGGTCGACGTTGTGGAGGTTGTGCACCCGGGCGCCGCGGACGCTGAGGTGCGACCCCACGACCTTGCTCGGATTGCCTGCCGAACTCCTGCTGCTCAGAGTGCTCACTCGTTCCATTCTCCGCTATTCGCCGTCGCCCCACCCGCGTGTTCGCCCACCGCGCACCTGCGCGATGCCCCCGCCGGCCGGTTCGAAGCTTTGTTCGATTCTAGCAACCAGAGCAGGGCATGTGCGACCACGCGCGAGCGTACGCCGGACCTCCGACATTCGTACCGGAGGCGGTGCTCACGCCCGCGGCCGGGCGAGCAGGAGCGCCGCCAGGAGGATCACCAGCCCGACGATCGCGCCGCCCGAGAGCACCGCCAGCCACGGCGCCGACGCCGGCCGGGCGACGAGCAGCAGCACGATCGCGACGGCCTGCACCGGGAGCTGGATGAGGATCAGGCGCCGCAGCGACGGCAGCAGCACGGCCGGCTGCACCCGGGCGGTCGCGGGCAGCACGAGCATCCACGCCGCGAGGACGTGCAGCACGTGGACCGCGGCGATGACGGCGAGCAGCCGGAGCGTGAGCCTCCCCGGCTCCAGCAGCGTGGAGAACGCGAGCACCGCGATGAGGACCCACGCGACCCGCCAGCGCGGGACGGCGAGGGCGACCGCCGTGAGGAGGACGGCCACCGCGGGCCACGGGCCGCTGGGGGCAGTGGTGACGGCGAGCGGAACCGCGACGACCGCGAAGGCGACGCGGAAGGCCCAGGCGGGCACGGTGAGACCGAGGTCGGGAGTGGGCGCGGCCTGCTCCCCCGTGCCGGTCATCCCCGCCTCCCCGCTCATCCCCGCCTCCCCGCTCATCCCCGCCTCCGGGGCGTCGCCAGCCGCCGCAGCATCGCGTCCCGCTCCGGCGACGCCCATTGCAGCAGCTCCGCTCCCGCCGCCCGCAGCCGGTCCAGGCGCAGCCCGCGCTCCAGGTCCACGATCCGCAGCGCCAGCCGCTCCCTGGCCGGGAGCTCGTCGACCACGCGCGGCGGCAGCACGTCGACCACCACCACCCGGTGACCCGCCGCGCGCCAGGTGAGCGCCAGGCGCATGGCCTGGTCGTCCAGGAACGTGGACATCACGAACACGACCGCCCCCTGCGCGAGTCGCGGCGCCCGCGCCCGCTCGGTCGCCGACCCGTGCGCGGTGGTCAGCTCGACCGCCCGCAGGACCCGGTGCAGGTGCCGTGCGCCGGCGCGCGGCGGCAGCGCACGGCGGGCGTCGGAGAGGTCGTCGAAACCGATCCGGTCCGAGGCGGCGGCGTACGCGCCCGCCAGCGAGACCGCGGCCTCCCGCGCGACGTCGAGGGAGGTCGCCCCCGGCCGCTGGTACGGCGCCGCCCAGCCGGCGACGGCGCCGGGGACGTCGTCGCGCGCGTCCAGCACGAGTTGCACCGCCGCGTCGGAGGTCGCCGTGGTCCTCCGGACATACAGCTCGCCCGGGCGCTGCGCGAGGCGGGCGGTCGCCTTCCAGTCGATGCGGCGGAGCCGGTCGCCCGGCCGGAAGCGGTCGATGTCCCGGAACTCGCCGCCGTCTCCCGGCCGCGCGGACACGTGGCCGCCGGTCAGGCCGAGCAGGCGTGCGGGCAGCGGGAGGCTGCGGATCCGCTGTGCGGCAGGCCGCACGACGCGCTCCGCGACGGCGGGGAGGCCGGGGTCCCCGGTCCACGCGGCGTCCGGCCCGATCCCGCGCGCGGCCAGCGACAGGATCCGCTGCGGGCCGGAGTGCGAGACGGCGACGCGGAAGCGCAGCCGGGCGGCCTCCCGCGGCGTCACCACTGCGTCCTCTGGCCGGCGGTCGGTCCGGTGGACTCGTATATGCACGCCGTCCACCCGGCCGTCCGCCTCCGCAACCGCGTCGACGTGCACGCGGCCGTCCGGGTCGTCTCCGGCGATGGTCACGCGGGCGCGCGCGGCCGCGGACTCCGGCCGCGACGACCAGCCGAGCACGGCCGCCATCAGCAGCGGGGCCGCGACCAGCATCAGCTCCACCCGTGACAGCACGAACGCGGCGACCAGGCACACCGCCGCGACGATCGCCGCCGCGGTCACCCCCGGGCTCAGGGCCCACCCGGAACCGCCGGCCGGCGCCTCCGTCCGCTCGCGCGGGCCGGGCATGCGCGCCCGCGACCACAGCGACATCAGTCCGCGGCCTCCCGCTCGCGCGTCCCCACCGCCGGCGGCCCCGCCACCGAGGACACGACCTCCAGGACCACCTGGTTGGCGCTCACGCCGCTGGTCCACGCCTGCACGGTCAGCGTCAGCCGGTGCGCGAGGACCGGCACCGCGACGCGCTTGACGTCGTCGGGGATGACGAAGTCCCGGCCGGCGAGCACCGCCAGCGCCCTCGCGACCAGGAGGAGGCCCTGCGACCCGCGCGGCGAAGCGCCGACCTCCACGGAGCGGTGCCGGCGGGTGGCGGCGGCGAGCCGCACGCAGTATGCGGCGATGTCGGGATCGACGTCCACGCTCTCCACCCCCGCCTGCATGGCCAGCAGGGTCTCGGCGTCCGTGACCGGCTCGACCGTGGCCACCTCGTGCCGCCGGTCGACGCGGGCCATCAGCACCTGCGTCTCGCCGTCCGCGTCCGGGTAGCCGACGCCGAGCCGCACCATGAACCGGTCGAGCTGCGCCTCCGGGAGGGCGTAGGTGCCCTCCGACTCGATCGGGTTCGCGGTCGCGACGACGTGGAAGGGTCGGGGCAGCGGGAAGCTGCGCCCCTCCACCGACACCTGCCCTTCGGCCATCGCCTCCAGGAGCGCCGACTGCGTCTTCGGCGAGGTGCGGTTGATCTCGTCCGCGAGGAACAGCCCCGTGAACACCGGCCCCGGCCGGAACTCGAACTCGGCGGTCGACGGCACGTAGACGAACGAGCCGGTGATGTCGGACGGCAGCAGGTCGGGCGTGCACTGCAGCCGCCGGAAGTCCAAGCCGACGGCGCTGGCGATGCTGCGCGCGGCGAGGGTCTTGCCGAGGCCGGGGACGTCCTCGAACAGCACGTGGCCGCCGGCGAGGACGGTGGCGAGCGCGATGTGCAGCGGCTCGCGCATGCCGACGACGACGGACTCGACGCGGTTGAGGACCTCGGCGCCGAGGCGGGCGACCTCGGTGACCGGGAGCGCGGCGGTGGCGGTCGAGGTGGAGGTGGTGGACGTTGTGGACGTCTCCGGGGTCATGCGGCTCCTGTCGTTTCTGCGTTGAGCGGGTCGGCGGGGCGAGCGCCGCCCAGCAGTTCGATTCCGGTGGATGCGTGAACCGCCTGGTCCGCGGGAATCAGGTGGCCGCCAGCGTTGGTCCCGGCCAGCGTCTCCAACCGGCTCAGCGACGCCGCGAACTCCTTCGGGCGCGGGGCGGCCGCGCTGCCCTTGCGCAGCATCGCGGCGGTCCCCTCGCCCAGCAGCCGGACGACCTCCGGCTGGGCGGCCGGGTCGTCGAGCTGCACCCCGTACCGGTCGAGCACTTCGGCGGCGAGCCCGCGGAGGCGGCGCACAGCCTCGGGCGACACCCGTCCGCCGCGCGCGCCGAGCGACCAGCCGAGCTGGACGACGTCCCGCCGCGCTCCCGCCCGCTGCTGCGGCGGCGGGACCGGCCAGGTCACCTCGGCCTGTTCGCCGAGGAGCGACAGCAGGGCGCCGAGCGCGAAGACCACGAACCCGAGCCCGACGGCGTGCGGGCCGTCCATCCCGAAGAACCAGGCCGCCACCCCGACGATCACGGCCGCGAGCACGCACCCGACGGCTCGCCGCACCATCCGCGCGCGGGTCACCGGAGCGCCCCGCCCGCCGCGGCGGTCCCCCACGAGGCACGCAACGCCTCGATCGCGGCACGGGCCGCCTCGACATCGGTCGCGGTCACGGGCGCGTCGCTGAACCGCGCGCGCAGGTAGAGGTCGAGGAGGTCCCCGGCCGCATCGCGATCGGAGGCGACCCGGGCGAGGACCCGGCGGACGAACTCGCCCGGCGTCTCGGCCGGGAGCCGGTGGACGCCGCTGTCGGCCGCGCCCTCCTCCAGCCCGAGCCACGCCCGCTCGATGGCGTCCCGCGGCTCCCGGCCCTCGCCGAGCAGGTCGAGGGCGCGGTCGAGGCCGCGACGCACCCGCTCGGGCCGCGGCTGCGCAGGAGGCTCTGGCGCGACGGAACCTTCGGTGGAGCCGTCGACATCGCGGTCGAGGCCGGGGTACTCGGGACGCAGCCTCCACCGCAGGTAGCGGTAGAGCAGGGCGAGCAGGACGACGACGATCAGCGCGATGACCGCGTAGGTCACCCAGGTCAGGTCGATGCGGGTTTCGTGCGGGACGTCCTGCGGCGCAGGGGTGCCGGTGACCTTCTGCTGCTCACCGGGGTGCGGCTGGAGGTCGGCGGCCGGCGGGGTGAACCGGAGCCCGGTGAACACGGGGGCGCCCTGGAAGGCGAGGGCGAGGCCGGAGAGGGCGAGCAGGATGCCGGCGGCGGTGACCATCCCCCACCGCTGCCGCGTCCGCGTCGCCTTCGAGCTCACCCTGCCACCGTAGCGCGGAGGGGGTGGGAACGCGCGGTGGGACTACCGCGGCTCGGGCACCCTCAGCCCAGGTGCCCCGCCTTCTCCATCTGCCGCAGGTCCCGCTTCAGGTCCGACAGCTCGTCGCGCAGGCGCGCCGCCAGTTCGAACTTGAGCTCTCCCGCTGCGGCGAGCATCTGGCCGTTCAGGTCGGCGATCAGCGACTCCAGCTCGGCCGCGCCCTGGGCGGCGATGCCGCCGTTCCGCAGGTTCGGCGTCGGGCTCTTGCGTCGCTGCTCGCGGCCGGCGAGCATCCGGGCGGTGTCGGCCTCCTCGCGGGCCAGCACGTCGGTGATGTCGGCGATGCGCTTGCGGAGCGGCGTGGGGTCGATGCCGTTGGCGCGGTTGTACTCGATCTGCAGTTCACGTCGGCGATCGGTCTCCTCGATCGCTCTCTTCATCGAGTCCGTCAGCACATCGGCGTACATGTGCACCTCGCCCGAGACGTTGCGCGCCGCGCGGCCGATGGTCTGGATGAGCGACGTCGACGAGCGGAGGAAGCCCTCCTTGTCGGCGTCGAGGATCGCCACCAGCGACACCTCCGGCAGGTCCAGGCCCTCGCGGAGGAGGTTGATGCCGACCAGCACGTCGTAGACGCCCGCGCGCAGCTCGGTGAGCAGCTCGACACGGCGCAGGGTGTCGACGTCGGAGTGCAGGTAGCGGACCCGCACGCCGGCCTCGGCGAGGAAGTCGGTGAGCTCCTCCGCCATCTTCTTGGTCAGCGTGGTGACCAGGATGCGCTCGTCGCGCTCGACGCGCAGGCGGATCTCCTCGAGCAGGTCGTCGATCTGGCCCTTGGTCGGCTTGACGACGATCTGCGGGTCGACCAGGCCGGTCGGGCGGATGATCTGCTCGACCACGCCGTCCGCGATGCCCATCTCGTATTGGCCCGGCGTCGCGGACAGGTACACGGTCTGGCCGACGCGGTCCTTGAACTCGTTCCACCGCAGCGGCCGGTTGTCCATGGCGCTCGGCAGCCGGAAGCCGTGCTCCACCAGGGTGCGCTTGCGGGAGGCGTCGCCCTCGTACATCGCGCCGATCTGCGGCACGGTCACGTGCGACTCGTCGATGACGACGAGGAAGTCGTCAGGGAAGTAGTCGAGCAGGCAGTTCGGTGCCTCGCCGGGCTGCCGGCCGTCGATGTGCCGCGAGTAGTTCTCGATGCCGGAGCAGAAGCCGATCTGCTCCATCATCTCCAGGTCGAACTGGGTGCGCATCCGCAGCCGCTGCGCCTCCAGCAGCTTGCCCTCGCGCTCCAGCTCCTGCAGCCGCTCGCGCAGCTCCTCCTGGATGGTGCCGATGGCGCGCTGCATCGTCGCCGGGCTGGCCGCGTAGTGCGTCGCCGGGAACACCGAGACGGCGTCCATCTTCTGGAGCACCTCACCGGTGAGCGGGTGCAGCGAGTAGAGCGCCTCGACCTCGTCGCCGAACAGCTCGACGCGGACCGCGTGCTCCTCGTACATCGGGATGATCTCGATGGTGTCGCCGCGCACGCGGAACTTGCCGCGCGAGAAGTCGACGTCGTTGCGCTCGTACTGCATCGCGACGAACCGGCGGATCAGCGCGTCACGGCCGACGCTCTGGCCGACCTGGAGGGCGACCATCGCCTCCAGGTACTCCTCGGCCGCGCCGAGTCCGTAGATGCACGAGACGGTGGAGACCACGACGACGTCGCGCCGGCTGAGCAGCGAGTTGGTGGTGGAGTGCCGCAGCCGCTCGACCTCCGCGTTGACCGACGAGTCCTTCTCGATGAAGGTGTCCGTCTGCGGGACGTAGGCCTCGGGCTGGTAGTAGTCGTAGTACGAGACGAAGTACTCGACCGCGTTGTTGGGCAGCAGCTCGCGGAACTCGTTGGCGAGCTGCGCGGCGAGGGTCTTGTTGTGCGCGAGGACGAGCGTGGGACGCTGCACCTGCTCGACCAGCCATGCGGTGGTCGCCGACTTGCCGGTTCCGGTCGCTCCGAGGAGGACGACGTCGGTCTCGCCCGCGTTGATGCGGCCCGCGAGCTCGGCGATGGCCTTGGGCTGATCGCCGCTGGGCTCGAATTCGCTGACGACCTCGAACGGACGGACGAGACGCGTGGCTTGCATGGGTCCAGTCTAGGAAGGACCACCGACATCGCGGCCCGCTCTCGCTCAGAGCGGAACGGCCGGGCACGGAACGGCGGTCAGGACCGCAGGCTCTCCCAGAGCTCGTCCACCTGTTCGCGGGTGACGTCGAGGGAGCCGTCGGTGTCGATCACCACGTCCGCGACAGCCAAGCGCTCCTCGTCGGAGGCCTGCGACCCGATCCGGCGCTCGGCCTCCGCCGCGTCCATCCCGCGCAGCCGCACCAGCCGGTCGATCCGCGTGGCGGCGGCAGCGTGAGCGACGACCACCAGGTCGAACGGGTACTCGTTGGCCGACTCGACCAGCAGCGGCACGTCGTAGACGACGATCGCCGCGGGATCGGCGGCGCCCGCGGCCTCGAACCGCGCGGTGGACGCGGCGAGCACGGCCGGGTGGGTGATCCCGTTGAGCTTCTGGAGGGCGCTTGCGTCGCCGAACACGATCGCACCGAGCGCGGGCCGGTCGAGGCTGCCGTCCGCGGCGATGACCGCGTCGCCGAACGTCCGGGCGATCTCCGCGAGGGCTGGAGTGCCCGGCTCCACGACCTCCCGCGCGATGCGGTCGGCGTCCACGACGACGGCGCCGAGCTCGGCGAGCCGGGAGGCGATGGTCGATTTTCCGGAGGCGATCCCGCCCGTGAGTCCGATCAGCTGCACGCGCACCAGCCTATCGGCCGTTAACGCCGGAACGGCCGGCCCCCGAAGGGACCGGCCGCTCACAGGTGAGACGGGTCTCAGTTGTTGGAGCTGAGCTTCTCGCGCAGAGCGGCGAGGGACTCGTCGTCGGCGAGGGTTCCGCCGTTGCCGGTCTCGCTCGAGAAGGACGAGGAACCGCTGTCGGCGGCCGCCTCCTCGATGCCCTTCGCGACCTGGCGCTTGTGCGCCTCCCAACGGGCCTGGGCGGCGGCGTACTGCTGCTCCCACTCGTCGCGCTGGGTCTCGAAGCCTTCCTTCCACTCGTTGGTCTCCGGGTCGAAGCCCTCGGGGTACTTGTAGTTCCCCTGGTCGTCGTACTCGGTGACCATGCCGTAGAGGGCCGGGTCGAACTCGGTGCCTTCGGGGTCGACGCCCTCGTTCGCCTGCTTGAGGCTGAGCGAGATGCGGCGGCGCTCCAGGTCGATGTCGATGACCTTGACGAAGACCTCTTCGCCGACCGACACGACCTGCTCCGCGAGCTCGACGTGCTTGCCGGAGAGCTCGGAGATGTGCACCAGGCCCTCGATGCCGTCCGCGACGCGGACGAACGCACCGAACGGAACCAGCTTCGTGACCTTGCCCGGTGCGACCTGACCGATCGCGTGGGTGCGGGCGAAGACCTGCCACGGGTCCTCCTGGGTCGCCTTCAGCGACAGCGAGACGCGCTCGCGGTCCAGGTCGACCTCGAGGATCTCGACGGTGACCTCCTGGCCGACCTCGACGACCTCGGACGCGTGCTCGATGTGCTTCCACGAGAGCTCGGAGACGTGCACGAGGCCGTCCACGCCGCCCAGGTCGACGAACGCGCCGAAGTTGACGATCGAGGACACGACGCCCTTGCGGACCTGGCCCTTGTGTAGGTTGTTGAGGAACGTGGTGCGGGACTCCGACTGGGTCTGCTCCAGCAGCGCGCGACGCGACAGGACCACGTTGTTGCGGTTCTTGTCGAGCTCGAGGATCTTCGCCTCGATCTCCTGGCCCAGGTACGGGGTGAGGTCGCGGACGCGGCGCAGCTCGATGAGCGACGCCGGCAGGAAGCCGCGGAGGCCGATGTCGACGATCAGGCCGCCCTTGACGACCTCGATCACCGTACCGGTGACCACGCCGTCGGCTTCCTTGATCTTCTCCACGTCGCCCCACGCGCGCTCGTACTGCGCACGCTTCTTGGACAGGATGAGGCGGCCTTCCTTGTCCTCCTTCTGGAGAACGAGCGCCTCGACGGTGTCGCCGACCTCGACGACCTCGCTGGGGTCGACGTCGTGCTTGATGGAAAGCTCGCGGGAGGGGATGACACCCTCGGTCTTGTAGCCGACGTCGAGGAGGACCTCGTCGCGGTCGATCTTGACGACGGTGCCTTCGATCAGGTCTCCGTCGTTGAAGAACTTCAGCGTCTTTTCGACCGCGGCAAGAAAGTCTTCAGCAGAACCGATGTCGTTGACTGCGACCTGCTTCGGTGCCTTGTCGGTCGTTGCGGTTGTCATGTAGTGGATGCTCCGTTATGGACATAAATCAGGCCGAGCGCGAACCTCTGTGGGTGTCTTCCGCGAACGGCAGGCGGATGTGGATGTCACACAAGTGACGGTCTAGTCTACCGACTGGCCTGCGAAAGGGGCAACTCGCGTCCGGCGACGATGTCGCGGAGGGCGGGCTCCAGGTCGGGGAAGGCGAATTCGTAGCCCGCGGCGAGCAGCCGCTCGGGCACCACCCAGCGGCTCTTCAGCACCAGTTCGGTCTCGGTGCGGATGACCGCGGTGCCGAGCTCCAGCATCCAGCGGAACGCCGGGAGCCCTGCCGGGACGCGGAGCACTCGGCGCAGCGTCGCCATCAGGGTGCGGTTGTCCGACGGGTTCGGCGCGGCGATGTTGACCGCGCCGTCGAGCTCGGGATGCGCGCGCAGGAACTCGATCGAGCCGAGCACGTCGGCGATGTGCACCCAGGAGAACCGCTGTCGGCCGTCGCGGGCGCGGAACTCGTGGAAGGTGCCGGCGTTGCGGCGCGCGGTCGTCGCGAACCAGCGACCGTCGAGCTGCGGTCCGCCGAGACCGGACTTCGTGAGCCGGATCAATGGGAGGAGCGCGGAGCCGTCACCGAGCACGATCGCCATTCGCAGCGCGACGCGTCGCGTGCCCGGCAGCTCGCCCTCGAAGAACTCGGCCTCCCAGGCGCGCGCGACGTTCACCGAGAAGCCGGTGCCGAGCTCGCCGGTCGACTCCGTCATGGGCCGGTCCTCCGCGTGCCGGTAGATGGTCGCGGTGGAGGCGTTGAACCAGACCGGAGGCGGGGCGTCGGAGCCGGCGACGGCCTCCCGCAGCGCCCGCGTGGTCTCCAGCCGCGACCGGAAGATCTCGGCGCGGTTCGCGTCGCCGTAGCGGCAGTTCACGCTCTTGCCCGCGAGGTTGATCAGCACGTCGGCGCCGGTGACGACCCGGCGCAGGGCCCCGGCGTCGCCCCAGCTCGCGTCGGCGCCGTTGCGGCCGACCAGCAGGACGGTCGCGCCGGCGGCGCGGTAGTGCTGCGCCAGATACCGTCCGATGAAGCCGGACGCGCCGGCGATGACGATGCGCTCGCTCACTCACTCCCCCGATGCGACGGCGGCGCTCCCGACCTGGTATCGGAACGTCCCCGTGTACTGGTACACCCTACCGATCAGCGGGATGCGGACGACGACGGAGACCGCCTGCGCGTCGCGCTCGTCGTCGTACCGCTCGGTGAGCGCGACGACCGGAGCGATCGCACGCGGGAGGACGATCCGCATCCTCCCCACCCGCACCGCGACCGTGCGGGAGGTCAGCCGGAGGGCGCCGTCGATCACGCGCGCGGAGAACCACGCCTCGGCGAGCACCGGAGAGCCGAGACGGTCCACGACCATCCAGCCGTCCACGCCGATCTCGTCGCGCATGTCGAGCACGCGCCCGCCCAGCTCGAACCGCCGCACCGCGCGCACCGCCGGGCCGCCATCGGCGGACACCGCGGGCACGTTCTCGACCGTGAACGGCACGCCCCGCTCCCACACCGGGAACATCACGTGCGCCCGCCCGAACACCGCCAGCGCCGGCCACAGCCAGCGCCGGGGCGTGCCGACCGTGTCGAACACGCCCCGGCCCGTGCCGGTGGACCCGGCCGGGATGGCGTCGAAGTAGGCGCGCAGCCGCGGATGGAGCTCGTCGAACGCCGGGCCGAGCACGGCCCGGTACGGGGAGGTCATCGCGGCTGCGCGCTCACTGCGAGTGGCCGGCCGCTCAGTCGAGCAGCGCCGACTTCAGCGTGTCGAGGCCGACGCCGCCGATGTCGAGCGCCTTCTTGTGGAACGCCTTGATGTCGAACGCGGCGCCCTCGCGGCGTGCGTACTCGTCGCGGAGCTGCTCCCAGATCCGCTGGCCGATCTTGTACGACGGCGCCTGCCCCGGCCAGCCGAGGTAGCGGTTCACCTCGAAGCGGACGAAGCCCTCGTTCATGTTGACGTTGTTCGCGAGGAAGCCGAAGGCGTACTCGCCGGTCCACGGGCCGGAGCCGTCCGGGAGCTGCTTCTCCAGGTGCACGCCGATGTCGAGGACGACGCGGGCGGCGCGCATCCGCTGGCCGTCGAGCATCCCGAGCCGGTCGGCCGGGTCGTCGAGGTAGCCGAGCTGCTCCATCAGGCGCTCCGCGTACAGCGCCCAGCCCTCGGCGTGACCCGAGGTGCCGGCGATACGGCGCCAGGAGTTGAGCTGCGCCTTGTTGTAGGTCGCCTGCGCGATCTGCAGGTGGTGACCGGGGACGCCCTCGTGATAGACGGTCGTCAGCTCGCGCCAGGTGTCGAACTCGGTGACGCCCTCCGGGACGCTCCACCACATCCGTCCGGCGCGCGCGAAGTCGTCGCTCGGGCCGGTGTAGTAGATGCCGCCTTCCTGCGTCGGGGCGATCATGCACTCCAGGCGGCGGATCTCGGCGGGGATGTCGAAGTGCGTGCGGCCGAGCTCCTCGATCGCGCGGTCGCTGGTCTCCTGCATCCAGCGCTGCAGCGCGTCGGTGCCGTGCAGCTTGCGGGAGGCGTCGCCGTCCAGGAACGCGATGGCCTCGTGGACCGTCGCACCCGGCTTGATCTCCCGGGCGATGGACTCCTGCTCGGCGACCATGCGCGCCAGCTCCTCGATGCCCCACTCGTAGGTCTCGTCGAGGTCGACGGTCGCGCCGAGGAAGTCGCGGGAGGCGAGGGCGTACAGCTCGCGGCCGACCGCGTCCTTCTCGGGCGCGTGGGCGGCCAGCTCGTCCTGCAGGAACGCGGCGAGCGTGGCGTAGGCGGCCGCCGACTCCGTGGCGCCGTGCGCCAGGTCGGACTTCAGGGACGCGGGCAGCTCGCCGTTCAGCGGGCGCGCGGAACCGGTGAAGTCGAAGAAGAACCCGGTGTCGGCGATCTGCTTCTTCGCCTGGGCCAGCACCTCGCGCACCTGACGGATCGCGGGGACGTTGCCGGCCGCGATGCCGCTGCGCAGGGTCTCGATGTAGCCGTCCATCGCGGCGGGGAGGTTGTGCAGCCGCTTGGCGACGTTCGCCCAGTCCTCCTCGGTGTCGGTGGGGACCAGGTCGAAGATGTCGCGGAGCTCCTGCGCCGGGGAGGCGATCACGTTGAGGTCGCGCTGGTTGAAGCCGGCCTCGTGCTTCTCGATGGTGAGCTCGAGCTCGCGGGAGAGGTCCATCTTGGTGACGCGGTCGATGTCGTCGACGGGCGTCGCGGCCTGGATCTTGGCCAGCGCCTCCCGGACCTTGCCCACGGCCTGCTCGGCGCCGGCCGGCGAGTAGTCCGAGTACTCGCCCTCGCGGCCGGGGCGGCCGAGCCAGACGTGGTACTCGGGGTGGAGCTCCAACTGGGTGTCGACCCACTCGTCAGCGATCGTGTCGATCGGAGTGGATTCGCGCTTCTCTGCGTTCGTCATGATCCGAGCCTATTGGTAGCGCCGAGCACCGGGTCAAGGGGTCAGTGGGCGGCGGCCTCCCAGGTGGGGCCGCGGCCGATCTGGACGTCGAGGGGGACGCGCAGGTCGGCGGCGCCGGCCATCCGGGTGCGGACGATGGTCTCCAGGGCGTCCCACTCGCCGGGGGCGACCTCGAAGATGAGCTCGTCGTGCACCTGCAGGAGCATCCGGGAGTTCAGCGAGCCGTCGATCAGGTCGCCGGCAATCCCGAGCATCGCGATCTTCATGATGTCGGCGGCCGAGCCCTGGATCGGCGCGTTGAGGGCCTGGCGTTCGGCGTTCTCGCGCAGCACGCGATTGGTGGAGGTCAGGTCGGCGAACGGGCGGCGGCGGCCGAAGATGGTCTCGGTGTAGCCGTCGACCCGGGCGATCTCCACGACGCTGCGCAGGTAGTCGCGCACCGCGCCGAAGCGCTCGAAGTAGCCGGCCATCAGGTCGCGCGCCTCCTTCGTCTCGATGCGGAGCTGCTTGGAGAGGCCGAACGGGCTGAGGCCGTAGGCGAGGCCGTAGGACATCGCCTTGACCTTGGTGCGCATGAGCGGGGTGACGTCCTCCGGCGCGACGCTGAAGACGCGCGCGCCGACGAAGCGGTGCAGGTCCTCCCCCGCGTTGAACGCCTCGATCAGCCCGGGGTCCTCGGAGAGGTGCGCCATGATGCGCATCTCGATCTGCGAGTAGTCGGCGGTCAGCAGCGTCTCGTAGCCTTCGGCGCTGCGGAAGGCCGAACGGATCTCGCGACCCTCCTCGGTGCGGATCGGGATGTTCTGGAGGTTGGGGTCGTTGGAGGAGATGCGGCCGGTGCTGGTGCCGGTCTGGTCGTAGGTGGTGTGGATGCGGTCGTCCCCGTTGACCGAGCGCTCCAGCGTCTCCACGATCTGCTTCAGCTTGGTCGCGTCGCGGTGCTGGAGCAGCAGGTCGAGGAATGGGTGCGGGTTGCTCTCCTGCAGGTCGGCGAGCGACTGGGCGTCGGTGGAGTAGCCGGTCTTGGTCGAGCGGGTCTTCGGCATCCCGAGCTCGTCGAACAGCACCTGCTGGAGCTGCTTCGGCGAGCCGAGGTTGAGCTCGTGGCCGACCTCCGCGTAGGCGCGCGCGGCGTAGTCGTTCGCCTTGTCGGTGAGCTGACCGCGCAGGCGGCGCAGGACCTCGGTGTCGATCGAGACGCCGTCGAGCTCCATCTCGGCGAGCACCGCGACCAGCGGGAGCTCGATGTCGTCGAGCACCGCGCGGGTGCCCGCGTCGAGGGCGATCATCTGGCCCTCGGCGACCCGGCGGATGTACCAGGCCTCGGTCGCCGGGCTGACGGCGTCGTTGATCGGGACGAGCTGGTTGGGATCGGACACCGGGAGGGTCTCGCCCAGCACCTCGTAGACCTGCTCGGCCAGCGACTGCGGCGCGGCGCCGGGCTTGACGAGCCAGGAGGCGATCCGGGTGTCGAAGGCGAGACCGTCGACCACGAAACCGGCGCGGGCCAGCGCCTTGAACTGCGGCTTGGCGTGGAAGAAGTACTTGGGAGCGCTGCTCGCCAGCCACTCCTCCAGCGCCGTGTAGTCGGGGCGGCCGGCGGCCCACGGCACGTAGACCGTGTCGTCGGCGGCGGCCAGGCCGAAGCCGGTGATGCCGGCGGGGCCGGTCTCGAGCTGGACGGCGACCGGGGCGCCGTCGGCGGAGGCCTTGGCCAGCCAGTTGGCGAGCTCCTCGTCCACGAGGGTGCGGACGACCGGGGCGCTCACGGCCCCGACGTCGCCCTCCGAGGGCGCGGTGCCGGCGCCGGTGAAGGTACCGTCTTCAGCCGCAGCCTTCAGCAGCCGGTCGAGGAGGGTCTTGAACTGGAGGCGGGCGAAGATGTCGCGCACCGCGTTCTCGTTGAGCGGCTTGCGCTCCAGGTCGTCGGGCGCGACCTCCAGCTCCACGTCGTCGAGCAGCTTGTTCAGGCGACGGTTGCGGAGGGCGTTCTCCTGCTGGTCGCGGAGATTCTGGCCGACGACGCCCTTGATCTCGTCGGAGTGGGCGACGATGTTCTCGACGGTGCCGTACTGCTGCACCCACTTGACCGCGGTCTTCTCGCCGACCTTGTCGATGCCGATGAGGTTGTCGCTGGTCTCGCCGACCAGCGCCGCGATCTCCGGGTACTGGTGGGGCTCGACGCCGTAGCGGTCGCGCACGGCCGCGGGGTCGTAGACCTTCAGCTCAGAGACGCCTCGGACGTTCGGGTAGAGCAGCGTGACGTCGTCGTTGACGAGCTGGATGACGTCGCGGTCGCCCGAGACGAGGAGGACGCGGTAGCCCTGCTCCCTGCCCTGGCGGGCGAGCGTGGCGAGGATGTCGTCGGCCTCGAAATCCTCCTTGGCGATGGTGGTGATGTTCATCGCGTGCAGGGCCTCCTGCAGCAGCGGGATCTGGCCAACGAACTCCGACGGGGTCTCGTTGCGGGTGCCCTTGTACTCCGGGTACTCGCGCGTGCGGAACGAGTAGCGGGAGATGTCGAACGCGACAGCGAGGTGCGTCGGGCGCTGCTGCTGGAGCAGGTTGATCAGCATCGCGATGAAGCCGTGGATGCCGTTCGTGTGCTGCCCTTCACGGTTGACGAAACTGTCGACCGGCAGTGCGTAGAAGGCCCGGAATGCCAGCGAATGGCCGTCGATGACGAGAAGGGTAGGCTTTTCGGAGTCTGACACCAGGCAAGCCTACAAGGGGCCGGTGACAGTCCAGGACGACAGCCGACGAGGGCGGAGAGGCACCAGAATGACCGAGGACGCGCTCGCGTACGTGAAGCAGCGGGGGCTCGGCGCCCTCGCCGACAAGATGGGCATCGAGATCGTGGAATTCACGATCGAGCGGGCCGTGGCGCGGATGCCGGTGCTCGGCAACACGCAGCCCGCGGACTTGCTGCACGGCGGCGCCTACGTGGTGCTCGGCGAGTCGCTCGGCTCCATGTCGGCGAACCTCTATGCCGGCGAAGGGCGCCTCGCGGTGGGCATCGAGATCAACGCGTCGCACACGCGTGCGGCGGTCGACGGCTACGTCACCGGCGTCTGCACGCCCATCCACCTCGGCCGCACGCTGACGACGCACGAGATCGCCGTGAGCGACGACCGCGGGCGTCGCTGCTCGACCATCCGCATCACGAACCTGATCAAGGACCTGTAGCGGGAGGCCGCCGCGATTCGTGACGAATGTCGCGAATGCGGCGTCGTTTCGCGCGATTCGGCACGAATGTGCCTGCGGGGCCTACTTCTTGGGGGCGAGCTGCTCGATGATCGCCTGGGCGACGTCGTGCATGGTGAGGCGGCGGTCCATCGACGCCTTCTGGATCCAGCGGAACGCGTCCGGCTCGCTGAGGCCCATCTTCTCGTTGAGCAGGCCCTTCGCGCGGTCGACCAGCTTGCGGGTCTCGAAGCGCTGCACCATGTCGGAGACCTCGGCCTCCAGCGCGATGATCTGCTGGTAGCGGGCCAGGGCGATCTCGATCGCGGGCAGGAGGTCGTTCGGGGTGAACGGCTTGACCACGTAGGCGAGGGCGCCGGCCTCGGTCGCGCGCTCCACGAGCTCCTTCTGGCTGAACGCCGTCAGCAGAACGACGGGCGCGATGTGGTTCTTGGAGAGGCGCTCGGCCGCGGAGATGCCGTCGAGCTGGGGCATCTTGACGTCCATGATGACCAGGTCGGGGCGCAGCTCGGTGGCCAGCGCGACCGCGGTCTCGCCGTCTCCGGCCTCGCCGACGACCTCGAAACCGTTGTCGCGCAGGGTCTCGACGATGTCGAGCCGGATGAGCGACTCGTCCTCCGCAACGACGACTCGGCGGGGTGCGGCGGGGGTGGTCTCCTGGTCAGTCACGGACAAAAGCCTACGGTATTGTTCAGGTGTTGTTGTGCGCCGCTGTGGCGGAATGGCAGACGCGGAGCACTCAAAATGCTTTGTCCGGAAGGGCGTGTGGGTTCGAGTCCCACCAGCGGCACAACCGAAACCGGCCCGCTCGGCGCGGCCCCTCAGCCCACCCGGCGCAGCCGCAGGGCCAGCACGGGGCACAGCGCCACCGCGTCCTCCGCGGCGTCGAGCTGGTCGCTGCGGACCGGGATGTCGGAGCGGGCGGAGGGCGGCTGGCCGACCGCGAACGGGTAGCCCCACTCGTCGCGCGCGATCGTCCCCTCCAGCAGCTCGGCGCACAGCCCGCGGCCGTCGCAGCGCGTCCAGTCGACGTGGAGGCCATAACGCGGATGTTCAGCCCGGGCGGTCATCGTGCGCTCCTCAGGCAACGGCCCTCGGCGTGGGCGTGGATGTCGCGGGCGAATACGCGCAGCGCGCTGCGGACCAGGCGCGCGGCTCCGTCGGGATGGTGGCACGAGCCGCGGCCGTCGACCACCTCCGCGAGCCGGGCGAGCTCGGCCGCCGCCTGCGGGGCGAGCCGGCCGGCGGCCAGTTCGGCGAACCGGTCGGCCATCGCCGGGAGGCCGAACAGGCACGGCCCGCACTGCCGGGCGGAGGCCGCGGCCAGCTCCTGGACGATCGCTGCGGTCGCCGCCAGGCCGCAGCGCCGGGGGCCGAGCACGTGCACGACCCCGGCGCCCGCCGACTCGCCCGCCGCGGCACCGGTCTCGGCCGGCGCGATCCAGCGCCCGTGATACCCGCCGAGGAGCACCCCGGCAGCGAGCCTGGCCTCCCCGCCCGCCCTGGCGACGATGTCCACGACGGTCGCGTCGGTCGGCACCTCGAGCACGCCCTCCGCGGCGACGTCCCCGGTCACCGTGACCAGCCGGGTCCCCGGCTGCGCTGGGTCGCCGACGCTGCGGAACCAGTCGCCGCCGTAGCGGTCGACGAGCGCGAGCTGCGCGAGGGTCTCGACGTTGTGCAGCAGCGTCGGCCTCCCGTCGAGTCCGGACTCCGACAGCCGCCGCACCCGGTCGAGCGGCACGGCACGGCCGGTCTGGACGGCGTTCACCACGGCGCTCGCCTCGCCGGCGACGAACCCGTCAGCCGCCTCGATCAGCTCCACGCGGCCGGCGTCCGAGCGCTCGGCGATTGCGGCCGCGACGGGGGCGAGGGTGGCCTCGTGGAGGTACAGGACGATTCGCGTCGCACCCAGGGCCTCCGACGCGGTCAGGAGGCCGTCGAGGACGAGGTGCGGCGCATTGGCGAGCAGCACGGCGTCCTTCCAGCTCCACGGCTCGCCTTCGGAGCCATTGCCGATCACGACCGGAGCGCGCCGCCCTGTCGTCGCCGCCAGCTTGCGGAACGCGGAGAACGCGGCGCCGCCGCGGCCGGTGAGGCCCGACCGCTCCAGCTCGCGTTCGAGGTCGGGGCGGCGCAGGCCGCGGCGCGGGCCGAACGCGGAGAGGTGGGCGAGAGCGTCGGCGGCGTGCCCGGCCGCGAGCAGCCGCGGCGGCGTGGCGGCCGGCTCGGAGACCGGCAGGACGTTGTCGGCGGTCATGGTCATGACAGTCCCCTTCTGCTCAGTTCGGCTTCCGTGCGACGCGCTGCGGAGGTCTCCAGGAACCCGGCGGACACCCGCCAGAGCACGGCGACGAGCACGAACAGCACCGACGCACCGGCGAGCAGCAGCATCCAGCCGGACGTGCCGTCGGTGCCGTCGCCGATCGTGTGCGCCAGCGCCACCGGCCACAGCGCGTAGCTCAGCCAGTGCACGGCCTTGAAGACGCGCAGCCCGAGCCGCCGGCGCAGCAGCGCGGTGATCGTCACCGCGATCAGGAGGTCGACGGCCACCGTGCCGAGGCCGAGCCAGAACGGCAGATGCGCGCCGAGGAGCGGCACCAGGATGTCGGTGAGGGTGAGCTTCGCGTAGGAGTCGAGCAGCAGCGTCCCGATGTGCAGGACGAGGAACACGACGGCGAGCAGCGACACGTTGCGGTGCAGGAGAGTGACGGAGAAACGCGGCATCCCGGGCAGCGGGCGGCCGGAGCGGGTCACGATCCCGAGCCAGAGCGAGACGGTGAGCAGGAGGAGGGCGACGACGCCGGAGGCCCGGCCGACGGCCCAGAGGACCTCATCCATCAGTTCGCCCCTGTCCCGGTCGGCGTCAGCTCGGCGGGCCATCGCCCGGTCGTGACGATCGAGCCGTCCCTGGCCACCAGCCGCGCGTCGGCGCCGAGGCCGCGCAGCCAGGCCGGGGCCGTCAGTCCGCGCACGATCGACGCCGTGCTCAGTGCGTTGGCGCGGACGCACGTCGTCGCGGCGACCGTGACCGACCGCCAGACGTCGTCGGCCGGGAGCCCGAAGCGCGGGTCGAGGATGTGGTGTCTGGCCTGCCCGTCGCTGCGCCAGCGCCGCTTCTGCGTGCTCGACGTGGCGACGCCCGCGCCGTTCGGCATCGCGATCTGCTGGGCCGGGTCGGACGGGAGGTCCTGGACGAGCACCTCCCAGAGCCGGCCGGTGGCGCCCGCGGTGGCGAGGTCGCCGCCGAGCGACACCAGGGCGTCCGCTCCGGTCTCCTCCGCGATGCGGCGGGCGAGGCGATCGGCTGCGTGCGCCTTCGCGGTCGCACCGAGGTCGAGCCGGAGGTCCGCGGGGAGGCTCAGCGTGCGCCCGTCGAGCGCGACGCGCTGCCAGCCGGGCCGGCGCGGGCGGGTGACCGTCAACGTCACGCCGTCGGCGGGCAGCGCGGCGAAGTCGCGGTCGTAGCCGAGGCGGTCGAGGTCTGCGCCGAGAGTCGGGTCCACGTCGCCGTCGGTGTCGGCGGCCGCGGCGAGCGCGACCGCGACGAACTCGGCCAGCAACGGGCTCAGCTCGACGCCGCGCGCGGGACGGTCGCCCGCGTTGAGCCGCGAGAGCTCGCTCTCCGGGTCGAACCGGCTGGCGGCGGCCGTGACGGCGGCGAGCTCGGCGTCGGCGATCGCGCGCGCCCGCAGGAGGGTCTCCGGGTCGGAGACCACGATGCGGGCCTCGACTCCCCAGACCGCGAAGTCGTCGTGGACGAAGTCAGGAGCCGCTGGACTGGCCACTGGAACCACCGCCCTGGCTCTGCTGGATGCCGCTTCCGGAGCTGCTGGAGGAGCCGGAGCTGTCACTGCTGCTCCCGCTGCCGGAGGAGTCCGAGCTGGACGAACCGGAGCTGCTCGATCCCGAACTGCTCGATCCCGAACTGCTCGACCCCGAGCTGCTGGTCCCCGACGTGCTCGTCCCTGTCGTGCTGGCAGTCGAGGTGCCCGCGAACAGGAAGCCGGACAGGATCCCCGTCACCGCGAGGCTCGAGATGCCGATCGCGGTCGTGATCCCGATGGCCGTGCGCCGTCCCGCCGATCGAATGTCCATGTCAGGCCTCCATCCCGCCCCGTCCGCCGTCTGTCGTGCGGCGTTCCGGAACTGATCACCAGCCTGCGCTCGGTTTCTTTCCGGAACCTTATTCGGAGTGGGAACGGGATATCGGGTCCCTATGAATCAGCTTTGTGCGAATCGGCTCTGTGCGCTCAGGGCCGCACGCCCACCACGGCCTGCGCGAACCGCCGCACGCGCTCGCCGAGCCCCGCGATCTGCTCCTCGATCACGCGCGCGGAGTCGAAGCCGACGAACTGCGGAGGCGGCGTGCGCCGCACGTTCTCTGTGCACTCGAACGAGGCGCAGACCAGCGCACCCACGGTGTCGCCTCGCCGCCCGGCGTCCCCGGCCCTGCGCGCCGACCAGAAGTAGACGTCGCGCCGGACGTGGACGTCCTGGCACCAGCCGCACATGGTGGGCGCGTGCGAGCGCATGGAGGCCTCCGACGCGCGCAGCAGGATGCCGACCGGTCCGCTCCCGGTCGGGATGACGACGTAGCCGCGTTGCGGGAGCCGGGGGTCGCGCCAGCCGAGGTACTCGCGGCGGGACCAGTCCACCTCGTGCATCCCGGGCGGCAGCGGCAGGTCGGCGGCGTCGGAGCGCGAGCAGTTCACGAACGAGTCGCGGAGCTCCTGCGGGGTCAGGGTGTCCATGTCCACCTCCTTCGTCCCATGCTGGCACAGGTGCTTGACCTTGACCTCGGGGGCACGGCTTAGCCTCCCGGCATGAGCACTCTCCCCAGCGTCACCGACGCCTCCTTCGCCTCCGACGTCCTGGACGCCGAGGGCACCACCCTCGTGGAGTTCTGGGCGCCCTGGTGCGGCCCCTGCCGGGCGGTCACGCCCATCCTGGAGCGGATCGCCGACGAGCACCGCGACGACATCAGGATCGTGCGGATCAACGCCGACGAGAACCCGCGATCGTCCGCCGCGTATCACGCGCTCTCGCTGCCGATGATGAAGGTGTTCCGGGGCGGGGAGGTCGTCAAGACGATCGTAGGCGCCAAGCCGAAGCCCGCGATGGAGTTCGAGCTCGCGCCGTACCTGAGCTGACGCCTCCCGGCCTGACGCCGGTCAGGTCAGGTGGTCGAACGCGCCGCTGACCCAGCCGATGTACCGCTCGGCCGACCGCTGCACGGCCTCCCGCGCGTCCACCGGGATCACGTTGCCCAGGTTCCCGTACATCCGGTCGAACGGCCGATCGCAGACCAGCTCGGAGACGCGCCGCACCACGGCGGCCGAGAGCGGGATGTCGTTGGGGAAGCTCCGCTGGAAGGTCACCCACTTCTGCGACGGCCCGGGGAAGACCGTGTCGCCGCTGAGCACGACGCCGCGGTCCCAGTGCACGATCGCGCTGCCGGGGAAGTGCCCGCCGACCGTGCGCAGCAGCACGCCGGGCAGCACCTCCTCCTCGCCGCTCCACTCCCGGATGGCCGGGTCCTCCCGCTGCACCCAGTGCCGGTCGGCCGCGTTGACCAGCACCGGCACGCCGCCGAGCAGCCGCGACCAGGCGGTCTGCGCGCCGAACATGTGCGGGTGGCTGCTGGCGATGACCGCGGCGCCGCCGAGGTCCTGGACGGCTGTGGCGGTGGCGTCGTCGACGTACCCGGTGGGATCCCAGAGCAGGTTGCCGTCCGGTGTGCACAGCAGCAGGGCGCGCTGCCCGATGCCGACCCTCGGCTCGCTGCTCAGCCCGTAGAGCCCGGGCTCCAGCTCCGTCACGGTCACGCGCTCGCCCTCGCGCTGGAGGCGCTCCAGGGTGGTCCAGCGCTGACCGCTCGGCGGCACGTACTGCCGCTCGTCCTCGCAGATCGGGCAGGAGGCCGGGGGCTCCTCCCCCGCGTCCGTCACGATCGGGGTCGTCTCCACCGCGCACGTCGCGCACAACCAGTCGGCCATGCGGGTCAGGTTACCCGGCGCCGCGGCCGTCGTCAGGGTCTGGTCACGCGGCGCGCTGCGCAATACCCTGTGCCGCATGGCGAATCAACCGGTGATCTTCATCCACGGCCTCTGGCTCCACGCGAGCAGCTGGCAGCCCTGGATCGACCTCTTCACGGCGGAGGGCTACGCCCCCGTCGCACCACCGTGGCCCGGCGAGAAGGACACCGTGGCCGACACCCGTGCGCACCCGGACGACGTGGCCAACTTCGGCATCGACGAGGTCACGGAGCACTTCGCGAAGATCATCGAGGCGATGGACGTCCCTCCGGTGATCATCGGCCACTCGTTCGGCGGCCTGGTCACCGAGAAGCTGATCGGGCAGGGCTACGGCAACGCGGGCGTCGCGATCGACCCGGCGCAGATCAAGGGCGTGCTGCCCCTTCCGATCCGTCAGCTCAAGTCGGCGTTCCCCGTGCTCGACAACCCGGCGAACATCCACAAGCCGATCGCCCTCACCGAGGAGCACTTCAAGTTCGGCTTCGCGAACCAGCTCGGCGACGACGAGGCGAAGGAGCTGTTCGACCGCTGGACCGTGCCCTCCACGGTCCGCCCGATCTTCCAGGCCGCGGCGGCGAACTTCAGCGTCCACTCGCAGGCAGCCGTCGACACGAAGAACGAGGACCGCGGACCGCTGCTGCTCATCGCCGGCGGCGAGGACAACACGGCCCCCGAGGTGACGGTCGACGCGACGCTCAAGCTCTACCGCGACTCCAACGCCGTGACCGAGCTCATCACGTTCCGCGACCGCGGCCACTCGCTCGTGATCGACCACGGCTGGCGCGACGTCGCGACCGAGATCCTGGTCTGGCTCGGGCAGCAGGGGCTGGAGGACTGAGCCGAGCCGGAATACCGCGCCGGCTGTACGGCTTGCCCTCACTGTGAAACGCATCGGCTTCCTCAGCTTCGGCCACTACCAGGCCGTCCCCGGCTCCGTCGTGCGGACGGCGGCCGACGCCCTCCTGCAGACGGTGGAGCTCGCGGTCGCCGCGGAGGAGGTGGGGGCCGACGGCGCGTTCGTCCGCGTCCACCACTTCGCTCCGCAGCTCGCCTCCCCGTTCCCGCTGCTCGCCGCGATCGGCGCGCGCACCTCGCGCATCGAGATCGGCACCGGCGTGATCGACATGCGGTACGAGAACCCGCTCTACATGGCCGAGTCGGCCGCGGCCGCCGACCTGATCAGCGGCGAGCGCCTCCAGCTCGGCGTCAGCCGCGGGTCACCGGAGACCGCGCTCGCCGGCTACGAGTCGTTCGGCTACGTCCCGGGCGAGGGCGAGTCCGACGCCGACATGGCCCGGCGGCACACCGCGATCTTCCTCGCCGCCATCGCCGGCGAGGGGATGGCGAACGCCGACCCCCGGATGACGGGCACGAGCGGCGGCCTCTCCATCCAGCCGCTCTCGCCGACCCTCCCGGACCGGATCTGGTGGGGTGCCGGCACCCGGGCGACCGCCGAGTGGACCGCCGAGCAGGGCATGAACCTGATGTCGTCCACGCTGCTCACCGAGGACACCGGCGAGGCGTTCGACAAGCTCCAGGCCGAGCAGATCCAGCGCTACCGCGACACCTGGGCCGAGATGGGCTGGGAGCGCGAGCCGCGTGTGAGCGTCAGCCGCAGCATCATCCCGATCGTCGACGACGAGTCGCGCCGCTACTTCGGCGCGCGGGCGCAGGTGGAGGGCCGCGACCAGGTCGGGCACCTCGACGGCGGGATCGCGCGCTTCGGCCGCTCCTACATCGGCGAGCCGGAGAAGCTGGTCGCCGAGCTGGCGCAGGACGAGGCGGTGCGGATGGCCGACACCGTACTCGTGACCGTGCCGAACCAGCTCGGGGTGGACTTCAACGCGCGGCTGCTGGAGGCCGTGGTCGGCGTCGGGCGCGAGCTGGGGTGGCGCGACTGAGACTCGAAGTGGGCCTGGCGTGTACCCCGAATGCGGCCCTGTGGGATATTCAGGCACATGAGAGGATCGCAGTGCGGTACACCCGAAGTCCGCAGCACAGGCCGTGACGACATCGTCCGGTCCCATGGAAGGGGTGTGCTTTGCGAACTCGACGATCGGGTGCTGGAATCATCGCGGCCGGGCTGGCGCTCGCCCTCGGCGCGGTGGGGATCGGGGCTGCCGGGCTCTCCGCTGAGCCGGCGAAGGCTGTGACGCTGAACGACACGTCCACGCCGTCCGCCATCACGGGCATGTGGGCGTGGGGCAATCCGATCGACCCGTCCGTGGATGCGCGCGGCGACGGCCAGCCGGCATTCGAGCCGAAGGCGCTGGCCGCGTTCGCCTCCGCGCACAAGCTGCGCACCGTCTACCTCTCCGTGCCGTGGGCGGCCGACCAGGGGCCGTTCGGGCCGTGGCTGCGCTCGGCGGTCACCGCGCTCCACCGCGCAGGCGTGACCACGGTCGGCGCGCTCGGCGGCGACCCGGCGTGGGCGCAGCAGCCCGATCTCGCCGCCACCTGGACCACCGCGGCACTGAAGGCTGCGCCCTTCGACGCGGTGCAGTTCGACGTCGAGCCGTGGGTGAACGCCACCGACGACCAGCTCCCCGGGATCGTGGACCAGCTCGCGACCATGTACGACACCGCGGCGCGCGCCGCCGGGTCCGTGCCGGTGGGCGCCGACCTCCCCTGGTGGCTGGAGGCCAAGCCCACGGCGGACGGCAGCAGCACGCTGTTCCGCACGCTGCTCCCCCACGTCAAGTCGGTCGCCATCGTCGCGTTCTCCGACCACGCCGCGGGCGATGACGGCATCATCGCGCTGGCCCGGCCGGCGGCGACGGCCGCGGCGAGCGCCAGGGTGCCGTTCAGCGTCGGCGTCGAGACGGACACGCCGGACGTGGCCGGAGGCTCCTCCGCGACCTTCGGGGACGACTCGGCGAGCGTTCTCGAGTCGCAGACGGCGCTCGTGCGGAGCGCGCTCGGCGGCCTCCAGGGCTACAAGGGCGTCACCGTCGAGCACCTGCTCGCCTGGCAGGCGCTGATCGCCCGCGGCTGACGCGCGCTCAGACCGCGTCGGCCGCCGCGTAGAGTGCGGCGATGTCGAGCTTGCCCATCGCGAGCATCGCGGCGTTCGCGCGTCCTGCGCGCTCGCGGTCGGGGTCCTGCTGCAGCTCCAGCAGCGCCCGCGGCACGATCTGCCAGCTCAGCCCCCAGCGGTCCTTCAGCCAGCCGCACGGCCCCGGCTCGCCGCCGTCCGCCGTGAGGCCGTCCCAGAGCCGGTCGACCTCCGCCTGGTCCTCGCAGACCACCATGATGGAGGCCGCCTCGGTGAAGGAGTACAGCGGGCCGCCGTCGAGCGCCACGTACTCGATCCCGCCGAGCTCGAACGTGACGATGACGGTGCTGCCGTCCTCGCCGAGCCTGTCGACGCTGAGGATGCGCGAGTCGGGGACGAGCGAGACGTAATGGCTCGTGGCCGCCTCGGCCTGGCCGTCGTACCAGAGGAACGTTCTGACCTTCTGCATGCGGGTCATGCTACGCGCGGGCGGTAGCGTAGCGGGATGGGCTACTCCAGTTTCATCGCGATCGGCGACAGCTTCACGGAGGGGGTCGGCGACGACCTCCCGGACGGCCGGCAGCGCGGCTGGGCGGACTTCGTCGCCCTCGGGCTGGCGCTCGCCTCGCCCGAGCCGGTGAGCTACGCGAACCTGGCGATCCGCGGCCGGAAGCTGACCCCGATCCTCACCGAGCAGCTCGATCCGGCCATCGCCCAGCGCCCGCAGCTCGTGAGCCTCAACGGCGGCGGCAACGACATCATGCGCCCGCGCGTCACGATCGCGTCGGTGGCGAAGCAGCTCATCGACGCCGCCGACCGGGTGACGGCCTCCGGCAGCACGATGCTGCTGCTGAGCGGCGCCAACCCGAGCCGGCACCTGCCTATGGGCGGGCTGCTGCGCAAGCGCGGCGACGAGCTGGCGGTCGCGGTGCGGGCGCTGCTGCCGCGCGACGGCGTGCTCTTCGTCGACAACTGGGCCGACGAGTCGCTGGAGCACATCCGCTACTGGTCGGCGGACCGCCTGCACCTCAACGCGCTCGGCCACGCGAAGGTCGCGAGCAACGTCCTGACGGCGCTCGACGTGCCGGTGCCGGCGGAGTGGGGTGTGGACGAGGTGGAGACCGCTGCGGAGGGCGAACCCTCCCGCCGCACCGCCGACTACTACCGCCGGTACGTGCTGCCCTGGATCGGCCGCCGCCTCACCGGCCGCTCGTCCGGCGACGGCCGCGTCGCGAAGATCGCCGAGCTGACGGTCGTCGACCCCACCTCCGCCCACCCGCTCTGATCGTCGAAGGGCACGCAAACGCCCCTAAACTGCGGTTTTAGCGGCGTTTGCGTGCCCTTCGGCGTCAGTCGTTGTCGCCGCCGGTGCTGTCGATGCGGGAGGTGCGCGCGGAGCCGCCCCAGCGCCACTCGGCGACGGCGGGGATGTCCTCGCCGTGGTCGCGCGTGTATTGCCGCGCGTGCAGCCGCGCGTCCACCATCTCTTGGCGGAAGGCGGCCCCCCGCGCCGCGAGCCCCGGCACCCGGTCGAGCACGTCGATGACCAGGTGGTACCTGTCGAGGTCGTTGAGCATCACCATGTCGAACGGCGTGGTGGTCGTGCCCTCCTCCTTGTAGCCGCGGACGTGGAGGTTGTCGTGGCCGGCACGGCGGTAAGTCAGCCGGTGGATCAGCCACGGGTAGCCGTGATACGCGAAGATCACCGGCTTGTCCGTCGTGAACAGCGCGTCGTACTCGCGGTCGTTCATCCCGTGCGGGTGCTCGCCCTCGCTCTGCAGGCGCATCAGGTCCACCACGTTCACGACCCGCACCGCCAGATCCGGCAGCCGACGGCGCAGGATGTCGGCCGCGGCCAGTACCTCCAGCGTCGGGATGTCGCCCGCGCAGCCGAGCACGACGTCCGGCTCCTCGCCCTCCCGCTCTGTCCCGGCCCAGTCGAAGACGCCGATGCCGCGTGTGCAGTGCGCGATGGCGTCCGGCATGCTCAGCCAGTTCGGCGACGGCTGCTTGCCCGCCACCACCACGTTCACGTAGTCGACCGAGCGCAGGCAGTGGTCGTACGTCGACAGGAGCGTGTTCGCGTCGAACGGCAGATACACCCGGACGATGTCGGCCTTCTTGTTCATCACGTGGTCGATGAAGCCGGGGTCCTGGTGGGAGGCGCCGTTGTGGTCCTGCCGCCAGACGTGCGAGCTGAGCAGGTAGTTGAGCGAGGCCACCGGGCGACGCCACGGGATCCCGCGGGCGCTCTTCAACCACTTGGCGTGCTGGTTGAACATCGAGTCCACGATGTGGATGAACGCCTCGTAGGAGGTCAGCACGCCGTGCCGGCCGGTCAGCAGGTAGCCCTCGAGCCAGCCCTGGCACTGGTGCTCGCTCAGCACCTCCATCACCCGGCCGCTCGGCGCGAGGTGGTTGTCGGAGTCGATGGGCAGGTACTCGGCGTTCCACTGCTTGCCGGTGACCTCGTAGACGTCCTGGAGGCGGTTGGAGGCCGTCTCGTCCGGGCCGAACAGCCGGAAGTCGTCAGGGTTCTGCGCCATCACGTCGCGCAGCCAGCCGCCGAGCACGCGGGTCGCCTCCGCGACGGTCTCCCCCGGCGCCGGAACATCGACGGCGTAGTCGCGGAAGTCGGGCAGCCGCAGGTCCTGGCGCAACAGGCCGCCGTTCGCGACCGGGTTGGCGCTCATCCGGCGCTCGCCCTCCGGCGCGTGCGCCGTGATCAGCGGGACCGGCGCGCCGGACTCGTCGAACAGCTCGTCCGGGCGGTACGACAGCAGCCAGCTCTCCAGCAGGCGCGTGTGCGCCTCGGTGTCGCGGGCGTCGGCGAGCGGCACCTGGTGCGAGCGCCAGTTGTTCTCCGCGGGGTGGCCGTCGATCTCCTTCGGGCAGGTCCAGCCCTTGGGTGTGCGGAGGATGAGCATGGGCCAGGCGGGACGGTCGACCAGGTCGCCGGACTCCGCCGCCGCCTTGATGTCGGCGATCCGGTCGAGGATCTCGTCCAGCGTCGCCGCCATCCGCTTGTGCACCTCGCGCGGGTCCTCGCCGTCGAACCCGCCGGAGACGAGGTAGGGCGTGTAGCCGTATCCGCGCATCAGCTCCAGAAGCTCGGCCTCCGGGATGCGCGCCAGCACGGTCGGGTTGGCGATCTTGTAGCCGTTGAGGTGCAGGATCGGGAGGACGACGCCGTCCGCCTTCGGGTTCAGGAACTTGTTCGAGTGCCAGGCCGTCGCGAGCGGCCCGGTCTCGGCCTCCCCGTCGCCGACCACGGCCGCGACCAGCAGGTTCGGGTTGTCGAACGCGGCCCCGTAGGCGTGCGAGAGCGAGTAGCCGAGTTCGCCGCCCTCGTGGATGCTGCCCGGCGTCTCGGGCGCCGCGTGCGACGGGATGCCGCCGGGGAACGAGAACTGCCGGAACAGCTTCCGCAACCCGTCCTCGCTCCGGTCGATGCCGCTGTAGACCTCGCTGTAGGTGCCGTCCAGATACGCGCCCGCGACGACGCCAGGGCCGCCGTGGCCGGGGCCTGCGACGAAGATCGTGTCGAGGTCGCGCTGCCGGATCGCACGGTTCAGGTGCGCGTAGAGGAAGTTGAGGCCGGGGGTGGTGCCCCAGTGCCCGAGCAGCCGCGGCTTGATGTCGTCGCGCGAGAGCGGCCGGCGCAGCAGCGGGTTGTCGAGGAGGTAGATCTGACCGACCGAGAGATAGTTGGCGGCGCGCCACCAGGCGTCGAGCTGATCGAGGTCGGAGTCGGAGAGGACGGAGGCTGACGGGTTCGAGGAGTCGCTCACGCGGGAATCCTATGAGCGCTCCGCTCCGAAGAACAGGTGTGGAAACCTCCCTCATTGACACCGCCCTCGGACCCGTGACCGTGCGTCACACGCGGGTCGTCTCGGGGACGGCCACCATCCTGCTGCACGGCGCGGCCGGATCGTGGACCACCTGGCTGCCCGCGATCGAGGCGGCGGGCGGCGCGGAGGCGACCGACGACCTCGTGGTGCCCGACCTCCCGGGCTGGGGCGACTCTCCCGCCGTGACGGCCGAGCTGAGCCCGGAGTCGCTCGCCCGGGCGGTCGCGACGGTCGCCCGCGCGCTGGGCTATCGCCACTGGAGGGTGGTCGGTCACTCGATGGGCGGCTTCATCGCACTGGAGCTGGCGGTTCTGGAGCCCACGGCGACCGTCTCGGTGCTACTGGTGTCCGCGACGACCCTGGGCGGGCGCGGCGACCGGCTGGGGCGCGCCGGGCTCGTCGGTGCTGCGCCGTCGCTCGCCCTCATGCTCGCCGGGATGCGGCTGCTCGCGGCCGCAGGCGCGGCCGCGGCCCCGTTCGTCCGCTGGCTCGACCGGCACAAGCTGCTCGGGCTGCTGCTCGCGCCGCTCTTCGACGGGCGGCAGCCGGGCGCGGTGCACGAGCTCGCGCGCGACCTCCGCCCCGCCGCGTTCGTCCGCGCCGTCGCATGCCTGCGACGCTATCCGGCCGCGGAGCGCTGGTCGCGGATCACCTGCCCGGTCATGGCCGTGCACGGCGACCACGACCTGTTCTCCCCGGCGGACGACGACGCGCGGCTCGCCGGCATCATCCCGCGGTTCGCGACGCTCACTCTCCCGTCGACCGGTCACTTCGGCCACGTCGAGCGGCCGGGAGTCCTCGCGGGCGCCCTCCGCTCGCGGTAGTTTCGGACGCATGACGGACGAGGTGGTCACGGAATCGGTCGACGCGTCGACATGGGGCGAGCTGCAGACGGTGTTCGGCACGAAGGGCGACCCGGCAGGCTGCTGGTGCCAGTGGTTCAAGCTGAGCCGGTCGGACTGGGACGCGGCGACGCGCGAGGACACGCAGGCGCTGCTGCACGCGCAGGTGGAGGCCGGCTCCCCCGGCGTCATCGCCCGCATCGACGGCGAGCCGGTCGGCTGGGCGGCGGTCGAGCCGTTCTCCGCGTACCCGGCGCTCGGCCGCTCGCCGATCACCCGGCGCCGGGAGGGCGACCCGGAGGACGTCTGGGCGGTCACCTGCTTCGTGGTCCGGCTGGAGTACCGCAAGCGCGGCGTGGCCCGCGCCCTGCTCGCCGGCGCCCTCGAACACGCCTGGCGCCACGGCGCGACGGTCGTGGAGGGCTACCCGGTCGACCCGGAGGTCCGGCCGTCGCTCTCGGCCGCCGAGCGGTACCACGGCACGGTGTCGCTGTTCCGCGACGGCGGCTTCGAGGAGGTCCGCCGGCCGAGCGCGACCCGCGCGATCATGCGGAGGACGCTGACCCCGTGACGCGCCGCCGCCCGCCCGGGAACTAAGCTCGGTCGGGTGAGTTCGCAGCGCAACCGGGTCGTCGCCGGAGCAGGCACCCAGGTCGCCACCGAGGTCAGCATCAACTTCGGCTCCTCGGTCGCCGGGCTGCTCATCCCGATCGTCGGCTCGCTCGTCGTGGTCGCGGTGCGGCAGCTCGTCACGGCCGTGTGCATCCTGCCGTTCTACCGGCCGAAGCGCGCGGAGCTGACCTGGACCCGGCTCTGGCCGGCGCTCGCGCTCGGCGTCGTGCTGGCCGCGATGAACCTCAGCTTCTACGAGGCGGTCGGCCGGCTCGGACTCGGGATCGCGGCGACGATCGAGTTCCTCGGCCCGTTCGCGCTCGCCCTCGCGGGCTCCCGCCGGCTGCTGGACGCCGGCTGCGCGGTCGCGGCGGCAGGAGGCGTGCTGCTGCTGACCGCGACGGAGGGCGCCGTCGACCCGATCGGCGTCGTGCTCGCGCTCACGGCTGCGGCCTCCTGGGCGGCGTACATCCTGCTGACCAGGCGGGTGGCGACCGGGCTGCCCGGGCTGGAGGGACTCAGCGTGGCAAGCGTGGTCGCCACGGTGCTCACGGTGCCGCTCGCGCTCGTCGTGGTCGACTACAGCCGGATCGACTGGCGCGTCGCCGGTCTGCTGCTGACCGCGGGCATCCTGTCCTCGGCGGTGCCCTACAGCCTTGACACCTTCATCCTGCGGCGGATCACCCCGCGGCTCTACGCGGTCATCACGGCGTTCGGGCCGGTGATCGCGACGATCTTCGGCGTCATCGTGCTCGGCGAGCGCTTCGCGTTCGTGCAGCTCATCGGCATCGTCATCGTCTGCCTGGCCGCCGGCATCACCATCGCGACCCAGCGCGAGCACCCGCGCTCCGACCTCGAGTCGACCGCCGAGACCATCCCCTGATTCGAACGACCTGACGCGATCTACCTGACAGGACACGCCGCCTCGCGGGCGGGCCAGGCGGCGTGTCCTGTCAGGGAGATGGTCAGGACAGGATGTCCTTGGTGAGGAACCGGCCGATGGCCAGCGCGCCGAAGACGGCGACGTAGCCGGCCTGCAGCCAGAGGTTGGAGACGAAGGAGTCCCACACCAGGGGCGCGCGCAGGAAGTCGGCGAAGCCGAGCCAGTAGTGGCTGAACAGCCACGGGTGGATGGCGTCGAGCTGCGGGAGCTGGTCCAGAACCTGCGACACCACGGCCAGCACCGCGGTCGCCGCCATCGCACCGACCGGCACGTCGGTCAGGGTGGACAGGAACAGCCCGATCGCGCACATCCCGAGCAGCGACACCACGATGTAGAGCGCAATCAGCAGCATCCGCACCGCCGCCTCGCCCAGACTCACGACCGCTCCCGACAGCAGCGTCACGGGGCCGATCGGGAACAGCAGCGCGCCGATCAGCGCTCCCGCCAGCGCGACGACCAGTGCAGCGGCGACGCAGAAGACGGCGCAGCCGGCGAACTTCACCGCGAGCAGCCGCAGGCGGCCGGCCGGTGCGATCACGAGGTAGCGCAGCGTGCCGTGGCTCGCCTCCCCCGCGATCGTGTCGCCGGCGACCACGCCTATGGTGAGCGGCAGGAACAGCGGGACGCACACCACCAGCGCTGTGAACGCGACGAACAGGCCGTTGCTGGTGATCTGCTCGAGGAAGGCCGGTCCCCTGCCCCCTCCCCGCAGCCGCACGGCGACCGCGATGAGGATGGGGACGGCCGCCAGCGCGCCGAGCATCGCCCAGGTGCGCCAGCGGCGGAACATCACCGACAGCTCGGAGCCCAGCAGCGCCCAGCCCGCGGAGGGCCTGGCGCGGCGCGCGCCGAGCGACGCCACCGCGGGTGCGGTCGTCGTCGCTGCGACCTCCCCGACCGGGACCGCCTCACTGCTCGACATCGAAGCCCTCCCCGGTCAGCTCCACGAAGCGCTCCTCCAGGCTGGACGAGCGGACCGTGAAACCGCGGAGCCGCACGCCCTCGCCGACCAGGCGCGCGGCGAGCTCTTCGACGGCCGGTGCGCCCTCGATGAGCGCCGCCTCCACGCCGTCACCGCCGGTCTCCGGCGCGAGCCCGGCCCGCACGAGCACCTCGGCGGCCGCGGCGCGATCCGGCGTCATCACGCTGAGCCGCGGGCCGGAGGCGCTGCGCAGCTCGTCCAGCGAGCCCTGCGCGACCAGCCGGCCGGTGCGCATGATCGCCGCGTGCGTGCAGATCTGCTCGATCTCGGCCAGCAGGTGGCTGGAGACGAACACGGTCGTGCCCTCGTCGGCGAGCGAGCGGACCAGGTTGCGCACCTCGCGCGTGCCCTGCGGGTCCAGCCCGTTGGTCGGCTCGTCCAGCACCAGGAGGTCGCGGTCGGTGAGCAGGGCGCCGGCGATGCCGAGACGCTGCTTCATGCCGAGCGAGTACGTGCGCACGTGCTTGCCTGCGGCGTGCGTGAGCCCGACGCGGTCGAGCGCGGCGGCCACGCGCGCCGAGCGGGTCGTGCCGGGCGCGTACCGGTCGGCGGTGTCGCGCCGCACGAGGTTCGCGGTCCCGGACAGGTAGGGCGCGAACGACGGGCCCTCGACCAGCGCGCCGACGCGCGGCAGCACGGTCGCGCCGCGGACGGGCATGGCCTCCCCGAGCAGGTCGATCGAGCCGGCGGACGGCGAGATTAGTCCCAGCAGCATCCGGATGGTCGTGGTCTTGCCCGAGCCGTTCGGCCCGAGGAAGCCGAAGACCGACCCGCGCGGCACCGACAGGCTGAGGCCGTCCACGACGGCGCGCCCGCGGAAGCGCTTGGTCAGCCCGCTCGTCGCGATGGCGGCGGCGTCGCTCACCGGTCGTCGCTCACTGAGCGGCGGCCTGGAGCGCGGAGACCGGGACGGCGCCCGCGAGCAGCCGCCCGTCCGACGTCACCAGCACCGACACCAGCGAGGTCGACAGCGCACGTCCTCCCCCGACGGACTGGGTGAGCTGGGCGACCAGCGGGTCGGCCAGCGCCTGTGCAGGCACAGAGCCTGCCCGGAGGCTGACGATCGTCGCCCAGCCGGTTCCCGTAACGGTCGGCTTCGGCCGGTTCGTCGCCGTCGCGTGCTCGCCCGTCTTCGGCGTCTGCTCGGTGACCGTGGCGCCCTTCGGCGGGGTGAACGAGAAGACGCTCGCGTCGGGAGCGCCCGGCGTGAAGTCGCTGAACCCGGCCTGGAACGACGGCGAGGACGCGCCGCGCGCGGTCACCTGGACCTGCAGAGGGAGGCCGGTCTGGCCGTCCACCGCGATGGCCACCGAGCCCACCAGCGTGGCGTCGGTACGCGGCGTCAGCACCAGGTCGTAGGCGTCCCGGTTCGCGACCTTCGTGTTCGCGCCGAGGGTCACCTTGGTGGAGGGGTCGACGGCGGCGAGGAACTTCTCGGCCAGCGCCTGCGGCGTCGTGGCCATGGCGCCCGGCGTGGCCGTCGGAGCCGGCGTCGCGCCGCTCTTCTCGTGCGCCGGCACGGTGGCGTGGGTGACGGACTGGTCGCTCGACTGGTACAGCCAGACGTCGGAGCCGTTGCGGATGACGTCGCGCTCGGCGAGCTGGTCGAGGAGCTGCACGCGCACCTTGGTCGGGCCGTCGACGTAGACCTTGGCGGTGTGGTCGCCCATCAGCAGCGACAGCGTGCTCGCGATGGAGCTATCCGTGCTGGAGGACCCGCCGCCCATCTTCGGGATGCTGGGCAGCCCCAGGTCGGAGGTCTGCTGGACCGTGCCGGAGAACGCCTTGGTGTCGCTCGACGCGACCAGCCGGAGGACGTCCGCCGGCGACTTCACGGGCAGGTCCGCCGCACCCGCGGCGAGCGGGATCGCGATCGCGCCCGCGGCGATGGCGGCGGGGACGACGATGGCCGGGAGCCAGCGGATCAGGCGGTGCTTCATAGTCCCGAGGATACGCTCGCGACTCCCCCGCCGACCCTCCGGATTCCATGGGAGAGGCCGAAATCATCCCCAGGTATGACACGCAGAAGGCCCCGCCGAAGCGGGGCCTCCCTCATCCGCCCTAGAGGACGTCGCCGACCTTGTGGACGCGGATGTCGTTGGTGGTTCCGGGGATCCCGGGAGGGGAGCCGGAGATGATGATGACCTTGTCGCCGTTCTCGGCGAGGCCCCTCGACTTCAGGGCCTCGTCCACCTGGGCGACCATCTGGTCGGTGTGGGTGACGCGGTCCACGACGAACGACTCGACGCCCCAGAACAGGGACATCCGGCGGCGCACCGACTCCTCCGGCGTGAACGCCAGGATCGGGATCTTGTTGCGCAGGCGGGCCATCCGGCGGGCCGACTCGCCCGACTCGGTGAACACGCAGAGGTACTTGGCCTCCACGAAGTCGGCGACCTCCGTCGCGGCCAGTGTGATCGCGCCCGACTGGGTGCGCGGGCGGGTGCCGAGCGGGAGGATGCGGTCGAGGCCGTGCTCCTCGGTCGAGGTGACGATGCGCGCCATGGTGGCCACGGTGATCGCCGGGTACTCGCCGACACTCGTCTCGCCGGAGAGCATGACAGCGTCGGCGCCGTCGAGGACGGCGTTGGCGACGTCGGAGGTCTCCGCGCGGGTCGGGACCGGGCTGGAGATCATCGACTCGAGCATCTGCGTCGCGACGATGACCGGCTTGGCCGCGCGGCGGGCCAGCTCGACCGCGCGCTTCTGCACGATCGGGACGGCCTCGAGAGGGAGCTCGACACCGAGGTCGCCGCGGGCGACCATGATGGCGTCGAACGCCTCGATGATCTCCTCCAGCGCCTCGACGGCCTGCGGCTTCTCGATCTTGGCGACGACGGGGACCTTGCGGCCCTCCTCCGCCATGATCTCGTGCACACGCTCGATGTCGGCGGCGTTGCGCACGAACGACAGCGCGATGATGTCGGCGCCGAGCTTGAGGCCCCAGCGCAGGTCCGCCTCGTCCTTCTCGGACAGCGCGGGCACGTTGACCGCGACGCCGGGGAGGTTGATGCCCTTGTTGTTGGAGACCGGGCCGGCGACGATGACCTCGGTGGTCACGACGTTGCCCTCGACCTCGACGACGCGCACACGCACCTTGCCGTCGTCGATCAGCAGGTAGTCGCCCGCCTTGACGTCGTTGGGCAGGCCCTTGAACGTCGTGGAGGAGATCTCCTTGGTGCCGATGATGTCGTCGGTGGTGATCTTGAAGATGTCGCCCTCGGCGAGATCGTAGGGACCTGCCTCGAACTTGCCGAGACGGATCTTGGGACCCTGGAGGTCGACAAGGACCGCGACCGGCTTTCCCGCGTCGTCGGCGGCCTTGCGCACGTTGGCGTAGACCCCTTCGTGCACGTCGTAGCTGCCGTGGCTCAGATTCATCCGCGCGACGTCGACACCCGCATCGATGATCGCGCGGATGTTGTCGTAGCTGGAGGTCGCCGGACCGAGGGTCGCGACGATTTTCGCCCTTCTCATGGGTTTCTCAATGCTCCGTGATTCTCGCACCCCTGACGGCGCGTTCTCGTGGTGGAGGGGATCAGACCAGGATGCCGCGATCCGTGGGGCGGACCGGCGACGGCAATTCCGTCTCCCCTTCAAGATACCGGTCGACGGCGGCTGCCGCTGCCCGGCCCTCTGCGATGGCCCAGACGATGAGCGACTGCCCGCGGCCCGCGTCGCCGGCGACGAACACGCCGGCCTCGCTGGTCTGGTAGTCGCCGTCGCGGGTCACGTTACCCCGGTCGTCGAACGGGAGGCCGAGCTGGGCGCTCAGGTCCTCCTGCTCCGGACCGGTGAATCCCAGTGCGAGCAGGACGAGGTCCGCGGGGATCTCGCGCTCCGTGCCCGCCTTCGGCACGCGACGGCCGTCGAGGTACTCGGTCTCCGCGACGCGGAGGGCCTTCACCTCGCCGAACTCGTTCGCGAGGAACTCGACGGTGGAGGCGAGGTACTCGCGCGCCCCACCTTCCTCGTGGGCGCTCTGCACCTCGAACAGCGTCGGGGTCATCGGCCACGGCTGGTGCGCGGGGCGCTCCGCCGGCGGCTGCTTGCCGATCGCGAGGTTGGTCACGCTGGCCGCGCCCTGACGGTGCGCGGTGCCGATGCAGTCCGCGCCGGTGTCGCCGCCGCCGAGCACGATGACGTGCTTGCCGTCCGCCGTGATCTGGTCGGCGATCCGGTCGCCGGCGCCTGCCTTGTTCTGCTGGACCAGGTACTCCATCGCGTAGTGCACGCCCGCGAGGTCGCGGCCCGGGATCGGGAGGTCCCGCGGGACCATCGCTCCGGTGGCGACCACGACGGCGTCGTAGCGCGCCCGCAGGTCGTCCCAGGCGATGTCGACGCCGATGTTCACGCCGGCGCGGAAGCGGGTGCCCTCGGCCATCATCTGGTTCAGCCGCGCCTCGAGGTGCTTCTTCTCCATCTTGAAGTCCGGGATGCCGTAGCGCAGCAGGCCGCCGATGCGGTCGTCCCGCTCGTACACGGCCACCGTGTGGCCGGCGCGGGTGAGCTGCTGGGCCGCTGCGAGCCCGGCGGGGCCGGAGCCGACGACCGCGACGGTCTTGCCGGTGAGGCGCTCCGGCGGATGCGGCTGCACCCAGCCGTTCTGCCAGGCCTGGTCGATGATCGAGACCTCGACCTGCTTGATCGTGACGGCGGGCTGGTTGATGCCGAGCACGCACGACGACTCGCACGGGGCCGGGCAGAGCCGGCCGGTGAACTCCGGGAAGTTGTTGGTCGCGTGCAGGCGCTCGATGGCCTGGCGGCCCTCCCCGCGCCACATCAGGTCGTTCCACTCCGGGATGAGGTTGCCGAGCGGGCAGCCCTGGTGGCAGAACGGGATGCCGCAGTCCATGCAGCGCCCGGCCTGGCGGCGGAGCTGTGCAGGGTCGCCGGCCTCGTAGACCTCTTTCCAGTCCATGAGGCGCACGGACACGGGGCGGCGCTTCGGCAGCTCCCGCTCGGTCGTCTTCAAGAAACCCTTCGGGTCAGCCACCGGTCACCTCCAAGATTCGGTTCCACACAACATCGCCGTCGGGGTCGAGCCCTTCGTCGACGGCCTCCTGACGCATCTGCAGCACGGCCGCGTAGTCGCGCGGCAGCACCTTGACGAACTTCGCCACCGTGGCGTCGACGTCCGCGAGCATCCGCTCGGCGAGGGCCGAGCCGGTCTCCGCGAAGTGCTTCTCGAGCAGGTCGCGCACGATCTCGATGTCCGCGCTGCCGAGCGGCAGCAGCTCCAGCTCGCCGGTGGCGAGGGCGTCGCGGTTGACGCGCTCGGGCTTCAGGTCGTACACGTACGCCGTGCCGCCGGACATGCCGGCGCCCAGGTTGCGGCCGGTGCCGCCCAGGATGACCGCGAGGCCGCCCGTCATGTACTCCAGCGCGTGGTCGCCCACGCCCTCCACGACCGCGGTGGCGCCCGAGTTGCGGACCAGGAAGCGCTCGCCCACGATGCCGCGGATGAACATGCTGCCCTGCGTCGCGCCGTAGCCGATCACGTTGCCCGCGATGACGTTGCGCTCGGCGGGGAAGACGCTGCCCTGCGGCGGGCGCACGATGATCTGGCCGCCGGAGAGGCCCTTGCCGACGTAGTCGTTGGAGTCGCCCTCCAGCCGCAGTGTGATGCCCGCGGGGAGGAACGCGCCGAGCGACTGGCCGGCGGAGCCCGTCAGCGTGATGTCGATGGTGCCGGTCGGGAGGCCGTTCTCGCCGTGGCGGGCCGTCACCTCGTGACCGAGCATCGTGCCGACGGCGCGCTCGGTGTTGCGGATCGGCAGCGACAGCGCGAGCGACGCGCCCTCCGAGCCGGGGTGCGCGGACGCCAGCACGTCGTGCGCGGCCTGGATGAGCTGGTTGTCGAAGTGCTGGTCCAGCTCGTGGTCCTGAGCGCGGCCGTTCTTGCGCGGAGCGGACTCCGGGAACTCCGGCCCGCGCAGGATCGGCGTCAGGTCCATGCCCGACGCCTTCCAGTGCTCGATCGCGCGGTCCGCGTCGAGCAGCTCGGCGTGGCCGATCGCCTCGTCCAGGCTGCGGAAGCCGAGCTCGGCGAGGTACTCGCGCACCTCCTGGGCGATGAACTCGAAGAAGTTGACGACGAACTCCGGCTTGCCCGAGAACCGCGAGCGGAGCTCCGGGTTCTGGGTGGCGACGCCGACCGGGCAGGTGTCGAGGTGGCAGACGCGCATCATGACGCAGCCGGAGACCACCAGCGGCGCGGTCGCGAAGCCGAACTCCTCGGCCCCGAGCAGCGCGCCGACGATCACGTCGCGGCCGGTCTTGAGCTGGCCGTCCACCTGCACCACGACGCGCTCGCGCATGCCGTTGAGCATGAGCGTCTGCTGCGTCTCGGCCAGGCCGAGCTCCCAGGGCGTGCCCGCGTGCTTCAGCGAGTTGACCGGGGACGCGCCCGTGCCGCCGTCGTGGCCGGAGACCAGGATGACGTCGGCCAGCGCCTTCGCCGTTCCGGCCGCGACCGCGCCGATGCCGGACTCGCTCACCAGCTTGACGTGCACCCGCGCCTGCGGGTTCGCGCGCTTCAGGTCGAAGATGAGCTGCTTGAGGTCCTCGATCGAGTAGATGTCGTGGTGCGGCGGCGGCGAGATGAGCCCGACGCCCGCCGTGGCGTGCCGGGTGCGCGCCACCCACGGGTAGACCTTGGTCGGCGGCAGCTGGCCGCCCTCGCCGGGCTTGGCGCCCTGGGCGAGCTTGATCTGGATGTCGTCCGCATGGGTCAGGTACATCGACGTGACGCCGAACCGGCCGGAGGCGACCTGCTTGATCGCGCTGCGCCGCTCCGGGTCGAGCAGGCGGTCGAGGTCCTCGCCGCCCTCGCCGGTGTTCGACTTCGCGCCGAGGCGGTTCATCGCGATGGCGAGGGTCTCGTGCGCCTCCTTGGAGATGGAGCCGTAGCTCATCGCCCCCGTGGAGAAGCGCTTGACGATCGACTCGACCGGCTCGACCTCGTCGATCGGGACCGCGGGGCGGTCGCCGGTGCGCAGCGCGAACATCCCGCGCAGCGTCATCAGCGACTCGGCCTGGTCGTCCACCAGCTTGGTGTACTCGCGGAACACGTCGTAGCGGCGCGTGCGCGTGGAGTGCTGCAGGCGGAACACCGTCTCCGGGTTGAAGAGGTGCGGCGAGCCGTCGCGGCGCCACTGGTACTCGCCGCCGGTCTCCAGCCGCTCGTGCGCGAGGATCGCGCCCTCCGGCGGGTAGGCCGCGGTGTGCCGCGCCAGGTTCTCGGCCGCGATGACGTCGATGCCGACGCCACCGAGCTTGCTCGTGGTTCCGGTGAAGTACTGGCCGACGAACTCCTGGCTGAGGCCGACGGCCTCGAACGCCTGGGCGCCCGCGTACGACGACACGGTCGAGATGCCCATCTTCGACATGATCTTCAGCACGCCCTTGCCGAGCGCCTTGATCACGTTCTTGACGGCCTTCTCCGGCGTAACGTTGGTGATCATCCCGCTGCGGACGAGCTCCTCGCAGGTCTCCATCGCCAGGTACGGGTTGATCGCGGAGGCGCCGTAGCCGATCAGGAGCGCGACGTGGTGCACCTCGCGGACGTCGCCCGCCTCCACGATCAGACCGCACTTCATGCGGTTCTGGGCGCGGATCAGGTGGTGGTGCACGGCCGCGAGCATGAGCAGCGACGGGATGGGCGCGAGGTCCTTGGTGGAGTCGCGGTCGCTCAGCACGATGAACTGGGCGCCGGCCTCGATGGCCTCGTCCACCTCGTCGCACATCTCGGCGAGGCGCGCCTGCATGGCGTCGGGACCGGCGTCGGAGCGGTACAGACCGCGCAGGGTCGTCGTCAGCCGGCTGCCCGGGCGCGGGTCGATGTGCTGGATCTTGGCCAGCTCGTCGTTGTCGATCACCGGGAAGTCGAGGACGACCTGGCGCGCGTGCTCCGGGCCGGCGCTGAGCAGGTTGCGCTCCGGGCCGAGGCCGAGGGCGAGGGAGGTGACGACCTCCTCGCGGATGGAGTCGAGCGGCGGGTTGGTGACCTGCGCGAACTGCTGCGTGAAGTAGTCGAACAGCAGCCGCGGGCGCTCCGAGAGCACGGCGACCGGGGTGTCGGAGCCCATCGCGCCGAGCGGCTCCGCGCCCGTCGTCGCCATCGGCCGGAGCAGGACGCGCACCTCCTCCTCGGTGTAGCCGAAGGTGCGCTGGCGGCGGGTGACGGAGGCCGGGGTGTGCACGATGTGCTCGCGCTCCGGCAGGTCCTTGAGGTTGATCCGGCCGTCCGCGAGCCACTCGCCGTAGGGCGCGCCCGCGGCGAGCTCCGACTTGATCTCGTCGTCCTCGATCAGGCGGCCGGCGACGGTGTCCACCAGGAACATGCGGCCGGGGCGCAGGCGCCCCTTGCGCACGACGCGGCTCGGCTCGATGTCGAGCACGCCGATCTCGGAGGCCAGCACCACCAGACCGTCGTTGGTGACGACATAGCGGCCGGGGCGGAGTCCGTTGCGGTCGAGCGTCGCGCCGACGACGGAGCCGTCGGTGAAGACGATGGCCGCCGGGCCGTCCCACGGCTCCATGAGCATCGAGTGGTACTCGTAGAAGTCGCGGCGGACCGGGTCGATCTCGGTCTGGTTCTCCCAGGCCTCCGGCACCATCATCATGACGGCGTGCGGCAGCGACCGGCCGGTGAGCGAGATGAGCTCCACGACCTCGTCGAACGACGCCGAGTCGGAGGCGCCGGGCGTCACGATCGGCAGCACGGGCGACAGGTCGCCGAGCAGCTCGCTCTCGAGCTGCGACTGCCGGGCGCGCATCCAGTTGCGGTTGCCGGAGACCGTGTTGATCTCGCCGTTGTGCGCGATCATCCGGAACGGCTGCGCCAGCGGCCACGACGGGAACGTGTTGGTGGAGTAGCGCGAGTGCACCAGGGCGAGCTTCGACGCGAAGCGCTGGTCGGAGAGGTCGGGGTAGAACGGCTCCAGCTGGAGCGTGGTGACCATGCCCTTGTAGACCATCGTGCGGCTGGACAGCGACGTGAAGTAGAGGTCCAGCTCGCGCTCGGCCCGCTTGCGCAGGAAGAACGTCAGCCGGTCGAGCGCGATACCGGCGATCGGCTCGCCGCTCTCGTCCGTGCGCGTGCTCCCGACGAACAGCTGTTCGATGACGGGCATGGCGTCGCGCGCCAGGTTGCCGAGCTCCTCGGGGCGCACCGGGACGGGCCGCCAGCCCAGCACCGTGAGGTCGTGCTCGGCCGCGATCGTCTCGACCGCGGCCTTCACGGCGTCGCGGGCGTCGGCGTCGGTCGGCAGGAACGCGTTGCCCACCGCGTAGCGGCCGGCGCCGGGCAGGTCGAGCCCGGAGACCGCGCGCAGGAACGCGTCGGGGATCTGCGTGATGATGCCCGCGCCGTCGCCGGTGCCGGCGTCGGAGCCGACCGCGCCGCGGTGCTCCAGGTGGCGCAGCGCCTCGAGCGCCGCGTCGATGATGTCGTGACCGGCGGTGCCGCGGAGCGTGGCGACCATGGCGAGGCCGCACGCGTCCTTCTCGTCAGCGGGGTCGTAGAGACCCTGCTGACCGGGAACCATGCTGAACCGGGAATGGGGAGGCGTGACCGCCATGTTTCGACCGTCCTCACAGTGTCGTGGATGTGGGGAGTGGAGTGCGGGGACGCCTTCGGCCCGATGCTGGGAGGTTCCGCCGCAACTGCGCCGGGCTTGTGTGCGGCCCGGGGGTCGGTGCGGTCAGGTAGTGCTTATGGGATCAGCCTCTACGGGGTGGGTTGTTCTGAGCCGGCGGAGGTCATCCGCGCGACGGGCTTGTGGCCTTGGCTCCGGCGGACGCGGTGGGCTCTCCGTCGCCATCGACGAAGTCCTCGTCGTCCGAGTCCGTGTCGTCAGAGTCTACCTCAGCATCGGGGCGAACCCATTCACGGCCCGTGTGGTACACGCTGGGCTCGAGTCCGGGGTGGCGCCGGGACTGGACGATGAAGATCACCACGCCGAGGACGACCGCGGCGAAGGCGGCCCACACGTTGCTCGGGATGCCGAGGAACGTGAACTCGCTCGGGTCGATGCGGATCGACTCCAGGTAGGAGCGGCCGACGCCATACCAGATGAGGTAGACGGCGAGCGTCTTGCCCCACTGCAGGCGGAATTTGCGCTCCAGGTACAGGATGACGATGACGCCGATGACGTTCCAGATGATCTCGTAGAGGAACAGCGGCTGGAACAGCGTGTTGTCCGGCAGGCCGACCGGGATGGCCTTGTTGCCCGAGTCGATCTGCAGGCCCCAGGGCAGGTTGGTCGGGAGGCCGAACAGCTCCTGGTTGAAGTAGTTGCCGAGGCGGCCGATCGCCTGGGCGAGCAGCAGCCCGGGCGCGAGGGCGTCGGCGACGCTCCAGAACCGCAGCCCGCTGATGCGGCAGGCGATCCAGATGCCGAAGGCGCCGCCGATGAGTGCGCCGAAGATGGCGTTCCCGCCCTCCCAGATCGCCCAGACGCTGCCCGGCTGGAACGGGTTCCAGGTGTTGTGGCCGGCCGCGAAGTAGTCGCTGGGGTGCGTGACGACGTGGTAGATGCGGGCGCCGATGATGCCGAGCACGACCGCCCAGAGCAGGATGTCGAGGATGACGCCCGGCTCCGCGCCGCGCTTGGTGAGGCGGCGGGAGGTCCACATGGCGGCGATCACGATGCCGATCAGGATCATGATGGCGTAGGTCTGGATGCGCCAGTGCAGACCGAAGATGTCGATCGGGATCTGCTGCCACTCGGGTCCAGGGCTCGGGATGCTGGCGACCCAGCTGCTCATCGTCGCGACCACGCGAAGACTACCTTTCGTATCCGATGGAGTCCGGCGCCGAGTGGCGCGCGACCTCCAGTCTAAGTGTTGGCCGGGGGTGCCCCGGTTACGCGGACGCGCCTTGGCGCACCGTGCCGCGCGCGAGCTCCGCGGCGACCCGTCCGGCCTCCGCGACTCCCCCGTCGGCCAGCGCCTTCACGAGGGCCGAGCCGACGATCGCGCCGTCCGCATACTCCAGCACCTCGGCGACCTGCGCCGCGCTGGAGATGCCGAGGCCCACGCAGGCGCTGGTGGCGCCCGCGTCGCGCAGCCGGCCGACAAGCGTGCGGGCCGCTGCGTCGACGTCTGTGCGCGCGCCGGTGATACCCATCGTGGAGACGGCGTAGACGAAGCCGCGGCTGTGCTCGACGGTCGAGCGCAGGCGGGCGTCCGTCGAGGAGGGCGCCGCGAGGAACACGCGGTCGAGCCCCGCACGCTCGGAGGCGGCCAGCCAGGCCGCTCCCTCGTCGGGGATCAGGTCGGGGGTGATGAGCCCCGCGCCGCCCGCGGCGACCAGGTCGTCCGCGAACCGGTCGACTCCGTACTGCAGCACGGGGTTCCAGTAGGTCATCACCAGGACCGGCACGTCCACGCGCTGCGTGATCTCGCGCACGGCGGTGAAGCCGTCGCGCAGCCGGAAGCCGTTCGACAGCGCCCGCTGCGTGGCTGCCTGGATGACCGCGCCGTCCATGACGGGGTCGGAGTACGGCAGGCCGAGCTCGATGACGTCGACGCCGTTCTCGGCGAGGGCCACGGCGGCGTCGACGCTGGTCTGCAGATCGGGGAAGCCGGCCGGGAGGTAGCCGATCAGGGCGCCCGCGGCCTCCGCGTTGCGGCGGGCGATGGTGTCTGCCACACGGCTCACGACTGCACGGCTCCTTCGTCGATCAGGCCGAAGTAGCGTCCGGCGGTCTCCATGTCCTTGTCGCCGCGGCCGGAGAGGTTCACCAGCACGATTCCGTCCGGGCCGAGCTGTTTGCCGAGCTCCAGGGCGCCCGCGAGTGCGTGCGCCGACTCGATGGCCGGGATGATGCCCTCGGTGCGGCTGAGCAGGCGCAGCGCCTCCATCGCGTCCGCGTCCGTCACCGGGCGGTACTCTGCGCGGCCGATCGACGCGAGCCAGGAGTGCTCGGGGCCGACACCGGGGTAGTCGAGCCCGGCGGAGATCGAGTGCGACTCGATGGTCTGGCCGTCCTCGTCCTGCAGCAGCATGCTGCGCGCGCCGTGCAGGACGCCGGGGCGACCCTTGGTGATGGTCGCGGCGTGCCGCGGGGTCTCCGCGCCCTCGCCGCCGGCCTCGAAGCCGACCAGGCGCACGTCCTCGTCGTCCAGGAACGCGTGGAAGATGCCCATGGCGTTCGAGCCGCCGCCGACGCACGCAGCGACGGCGTCGGGCAGGCGGCCGGTCAGCGCGAGCACCTGCTCGCGGGCCTCTTCGCCGATGATCTTCTGGAGGTCGCGCACCATCTCCGGGAACGGGTGCGGGCCCGCGACGGTGCCGAAGATGTAGTTGGTGTCCTCGACGTTGGTCACCCAGTCGCGCATCGCGTCGTTGATCGCGTCCTTGAGGGTGCGCGAGCCGGTCTTGACCGCGACGACCTCCGCGCCGAGCAGCCGCATGCGCGCGACGTTCAGCGCCTGGCGCTCGGTGTCGACCTCGCCCATGTAGATGGTGCAGCTCATGCCGAACAGGGCCGCCGCCGTCGCGGTCGCGACGCCGTGCTGGCCCGCGCCGGTCTCGGCGATCACGCGGGTCTTGCCGATCCGCTTGGTGAGGATGGCCTGGCCGAGCACGTTGTTGATCTTGTGCGAGCCGGTGTGGTTGAGGTCCTCGCGCTTGAGGATGACGCGCGCGCCGCCGGCGTGGGCGGCGAAGCGCGGCACCTCGGTGATGATGCTGGGGCGCCCGGTGTAGCTGCGGTGCAGCTCGTCGAGCTCGGCGTGGAACGCGGGGTCGGCCTTCGCCGCCTCCCACGCCACGGTGAGCTCGTCGAGGGCGGCGACGAGGGACTCGGGGACGAAGCGCCCGCCGAACTCGCCGAAGTAGGGTCCGTGTTCAGAACGAAGGGACATCAGGCTCCAAGGAACTGGCCGAGCGTGGCGATCGGGTCGCTCGTGACGAGCGCCTCGCCGACGAGCACGACGTCCGCGCCCGCCGCCCGGTAGTGCGCGACGTCGGCGGCCGACTTCACGGCCGACTCCGCCACGCGGATGACGCCGGACGGGTACCGGTCGGCCAGGCGGCCGAACAGGTCGGGGTCCAGCTCGAACGTCGAGAGGTTGCGCGCGTTCACGCCCACCAGCTTCGCGCCGATGTCGAACGCACGGCTCAGCTCGTCCTCGGTGTGCGCCTCCACGAGCGCGGTCATGCCGAGGTCGGCGATGAGGTCGTGGAGCTCCGCGAGCCGCTGCTGATCGAGCGCGGCGACGATGAGCAGCACGAGGTCGGCCCCGGCGGCACGCGCCTCGAGCACCTGGTAGGGCTCGGCGACGAACTCCTTGCGGAGCACCGGGAGGGTCACCGCGGCGCGGACGGCTTCCAGATCGGCGAGCGATCCCTTGAAGCGGCGCTCCTCGGTGAGGACGCTGATCGCGCTCGCTCCCCCGGTCTCGTACAGGGCGGCGAGGGCGGCCGGGTCGGGGATCTCGGCGAGGTCCCCGCGCGACGGGCTCGCGCGCTTGACCTCGGCGATGATCTTGACCCGCTCGGCGGGCGCGAGCGCCGCGAGCGCGTCGATGGCGGGCTCACGTGCGGCCGCGGCGGCCTCCACGACCGCGTACGGTCGCTCGGCACGTCGCCGCTCCGCATCCTCCAGCGCGCCGGCGACGAGGTCGGCGAGCACGGGCTAGTGGCCCTTCGGGGTGTACTTGGAGCCGCCCACTCCGTATCCCGCGCGCTTCATGACCCAGCCGACGATCAGTCCGACGATCGCCAGACCGGCGGAGGCCCACACCACGATCGGCGCGTCGTAGAAGAACGCGATGGCGCCGATGGTGAAGGCGATAAGCATGATGATCACGGCCGTCCACGCCGCCGGCGAATGACCGTGGCCTGGATCGACTGACTCGCTGCTCATGGGACTCCTGCACGTCGGGTGCGCATCGAGGCAGCCCGGAGGCTGCACCACGGCGCGCACGGATTGGTGGATCTGGACCAGTCTAGTGGCTCAGCGGGTGGGGTCGTCGCCGCGACTCAGCTCGTCCCAGCTGTCGATCGCGGAGTCGCGGTCGAGGGTGGTCGGCTCCTCCTGGGCGTCCGATTCGGCGGCCTCCCGCGCCTCCCGCTCGTCGCCGGGCTCGGCGTCGTCGGCGGTCTCCGGCTCCTCGGCGTCGAGCCCGGCGAGCGTCTCCTCGGCCGAGCGGCCGTCCTCGCCCGCGAAACGCGACTGGTACTTGCGCGACGGGCCGGGCCAGGCCCGCAGGAAGACGATGGCGAGCGCGCCGGCCACCGCGACCAGCACTCCGCCGAGCACCGCGAACCACGGCCAGAACTCCGTCGTGGTGCTCTGGACGAGCTTGCGCAGCGACGCCTCCCCCGCGACGCCGGTCGCGGAGGTGATCGCTGCGCTGGCGGCCTGGAGCGGGTCGCCGAGGACGGCGAGAGCCGAGTAGACGATGGATGCGCCGAGCAGGATGCCGAGCAGCGCCAGCACGACCCGGAACGCGGGGCCCGCGATGGCGAGCGCCGCGGTCAGCGCGAGCCCGGCGAGCGACAGCGCCGTGAGCGCCGGCGCGGCGGCCGAGCCGGCGACGGTCACCGTGCCGGCGTGGTTCGCCACATCGGTGACCTGGATCGTGAACCAGGTCTGCGTGGCGGAGAGCAGGCCGAGGCCGCTCCCGACCAGGAGGGCGAGGAGCGTCAGGTACTTGATGCGCCGGTTCTCAGTCCGCACCGTGCACCCGTCTCATCCCGTTGGCCACCGCGACCGCGCGCAGCGGAGCCGCGGCCTTGTTCTGCGACTCCTGGAACTCCAGAACGGGCACCGAGTCGGCGACGAGACCGCCACCGGCCTGCACGCGCGCGACGCCTCCCAGGATGGTCGCCGTGCGGATCGCGATGGCGAGGTCGGCGTCGCCTGCGAAGTCGAAGTAGCCGATCACTCCTCCGTACACGCCGCGCTGCGCGGGCTCCAGCTCGTCGATGATCCGCAGCGCCATCGGCTTCGGCGCGCCCGACAGTGTGCCCGCCGGGAAGGTCGCCCGGAAGACGTCGATCGCGCCGGACTCGGGCAGCAGGTCGCCCTCCACCGACGAGACGATGTGCATGATGTGGCTGAACCGCTCCACGCGCATGAACTCTGTCACCTCGACGCTGCCGGCCGCACACACCTTCAGGAGGTCGTTGCGGGCCAGGTCGACGAGCATCAGATGCTCGGCGCGCTCCTTGTCGTCAGCGAGCAGGGAGGCCTCCAGGTCGAGGTCCTCCTCGGGCGTCGCGCCGCGCGGCCGCGAGCCGGCGATGGGGTGCGTGAACGCGCGACCCTCCTGCACCTTGACCAGCGCCTCCGGCGAGGAGCCGACGATCTGGTAGGGCTCGCCGTCCGGCCGCTCCAGCGACAGCAGGTACATGTACGGACTCGGGTTCAGCGCGCGCAGGACGCGGTAGACGTCGAGCGCGGAGGCCGTGCACTCCAGCTCGAAGCGCTGCGAGATGACGACCTGGAAGATGTCGCCGGCGACGATGCGCTCCTTGGCCGTCTCGACCGACGCGAGGAAGTCCTCCTCGCGGGTGCGGGACACCGGGTTCGCGGGCGTGCCGAGGTCGACCTCGGCCAGCCAGGCCTCCGACGGCTGCGCGAGCTGCCGCTGCATGCGGTCGAGGCGCTGCTGCGCGTCGCTCCAGAGCGCGTCGGCGTCCTGCTCGCCGTCCGCCAGCGCGTTGGCGATGAGCTTGACCGTGCCGGAGCGGTGGTCGATCACCACGAGGTCGGCGGCGAAGGCCATCGCCTGGCCCGGGATGTCGTAGTCCGCGGGCGGGCGCTGCGGCAGGCGCTCCAGCTGGCGCACCGCCTCCCAGCCGATGAAGCCGACCAGGCCGCCGGTCAGCGGCGGGAGTCCGGGGATGCGCGGCGACGACCAGCGCTCGTGGAGCGCCGCGAGGGCGTCGAGCGGGCCGCTCGGGACCGCGGTCCCGAGGGCACGCTCGGCGGACAGGCCGTAGTCGAGCCAGCGCACCTCGTCGCCGTCCTGCGTGAGCATCCCGAACGACGCCGCGCCGACGAACGAGAACCGCGACCAGATGCCGCCCTGCTCGGCGGACTCCAGCAGGAAGGTGCCGGGCCGGCCCGCGGTCAGCTTGCGGTAGATGCCGACCGGCGTCTCGCCGTCGGCGAAGAGTTCGCGGATCACGGGCACGACCCGGTGCTCGGCGGCTAGCGCGGCGAACTCGTCGCGGCCGGTCGTACCGTTCGCTGTCGCGATCACAGGTCGGACCCCATCTCCCTGACCAGCTCGTCGGTCTCCGCCCCGCCCACGGCAGGCGCGAGGACGTCGGCGTCGAAGCAGGTGCGGGTGCCCGTGTGGCAGGCCGCGCCCACCTGGTCGACGGTCACGAGCAGGGTGTCGCCGTCGCAGTCGAGCGCGGCGCCCTTCACATACTGGACGTGCCCGGACATGTCGCCCTTGCGCCAGTACTCCTGCCGGGAGCGCGACCAGAAGGTCACCCGGCCCTCGGTGAGCGTGCGGCGCACGGCCTCCGCGTCCATCCAGCCCATCATGAGCACCTCGCGGGAGTCCCACTGCTGGATGACGGCGGGCACCAGCCCGGCGTCGGTGAAGCGGATCCGTCCGATCACGGCGTCCAGTCCAGTCATGAGCGCACCTCCAAGCCTGCCCGCAGCAGCTCGTCCTTCACGTCGCCGATGGTCAGCTCCCCCGAGTGGAACACGCTCGCGGCGAGCACGGCGTCCGCCCCGGCCTCGATCGCGGGGACGAAGTCGCCGACCGCGCCCGCGCCGCCCGAAGCGATGACCGGGACCCGGCTGATCGCCCGCATCTCGCGGATGAGCTCCAGGTCGAAGCCCTCCTTGGTGCCGTCGGCGTCGATCGAGTTGACCAGGAGCTCGCCGGCGCCGAGCTCGACGGCGCGCTCCGCCCAGGCCAGGGCGTCGATCCCGGTCTCGGTGCGGCCGCCGTGCGTCGTCACCACGAAGCCGGAGGGCGTCGCCGCCGAGCGCTTGACGTCGAGCGAGAGCACGAGCACCTGCGCGCCGAAGCGCCGGGCGATCTCCGCCACCAGCTCCGGGCGCGCGATCGCGGCCGAGTTGACTCCCACCTTGTCCGCGCCGCTGCCCAGCAGCTTCGCGACGTCCTCGGTGCTGCGCACGCCGCCGCCGACGGTGAGCGGGATGAAGACCTGCTCGGCCGTCGCGCGCACCACGTCGTAAGTGGTCGCCCGGTCGTCGACCGTGGCCGTGACGTCGAGGAAGGTCAGCTCGTCGGCGCCCTGCTCGAAGTACCGGCGCGCCAGCTCGACGGGGTCGCCCTGATCGCGGAGGTTCTGGAAGTTGACGCCCTTGACGACGCGTCCGGCGGCCACGTCGAGACAGGGGATGACCCGGACCGCGACGCTCATCAGATCCGCGCCGCGTGGATCGAGGTGACCAGGATGGCCCTGGCGCCGAGCTCGTAGAGGTCGTCCATGACGTGGTTGGTGCTGTCGCGCTTGATCATCACGCGCACCGCCACCCAGTCGGGCTCGCCGAGCGGCGACACGGTGGGCGACTCCACGCCGGGTGTCAGCGCGACGGCCTGCTCCAGCAGGGCGACCGGGAGGTTGTAGTCGACCAGGACGTACTGGCGGGCGACCATGACGCCCTGCAGCCGGCGGAGCAGGGTGTCGACCCCCGCGGCCGGAGACGGCGAGGAGACCAGCACGGCCTCGGACTCCAGGATGACCGGGCCGAAGATCTCCAGGCCCTGCTTGCGCAGCGTCGAGCCGGTCTCCACCACGTCGGCCACCGCGTCCGCGACGCCGAGCCGCACCGCGGACTCCACGGCGCCGTCGAGCTTGATGAGCGCGGCGTCCACGCCGTTCTCGGCGAGGAAGCCGCCGACCAGGCCGGGATAGCTCGTCGCGACGCGCTTGCCGTCGAGGTCGGCGAGGTCGGTGTACGTGCCGGCTGGACCGGCGAACCGGAACGTCGAGGCGGCGAAGTCGAGCGCTGCGATCTCGGCGGCGGGCGACTCCGAGTCGATCAGGAGGTCGCGGCCGGTGATGCCCACGTCGAGGGCGCCGGAGCCGACATACGTGGCGATGTCGCGCGGCCGGAGGTAGAAGAACTCCACCCCGTTGCGCGGGTCGGCGACGATGAGCTCCTTGGGGTCGCGGCGGCCGTTGTAACCGGCTTCGTGGAGCATCTGCGCCGCAGTCTCGGAGAGGGAGCCCTTGTTGGGGACGGCGATCTTCAGCATGTGATTAGTGACTTTCGTGACGTGATTGACGGAGGCGGGGTCGTTCGTCACAGATGTCGGTACACGTCGGCCGGAGTCAGGCCTTTCGCGAGCAGCAGCACCTGGAGGTGGTAGAGGAGCTGGGAGATCTCCTCCGCCGTGGCCTCGTCGGACTCGTACTCGGCGGCCATCCAGACCTCGGCGGCCTCCTCCACGATCTTCTTTCCGATGGCGTGCACGCCCGCGTCCAGCTCGCGAACCGTCCCGGAGCCCTCCGGGCGGGTCTCGGCCTTCTCACGGAGCTCGGCGAAGAGGTCGTCGAAGGTTTTCACCGTTACAGCGTACCGGTCGTGGAGCGCGGGTCGCTCCGCGTGACGATGCCGATGCCGATGCCTGTCGTACGCGACCGATGTGCTAATGTCAACGGGTTTGCTCTGACATATCCCATCTCGATGAGGAGATCCGTATGACGTCGACCGTCTCTCGTCCGCCCGCCCTCTGGCCCCTGCTGCTCTGCTGGGTGATCGTCGCCCTCGACGGCTTCGACCTGGTCGTGCTCGGCACGGTGATCCCCACGCTCCTGAGCACGAAGGAGCTCGGGTTCGACCCCGCCGCGGCCACCGCGGTCGCCACGGCCGGGCTGGTGGGCGTCGGCATCGGCGCGCTCACGGTCGGACCGCTCGCCGACCGCCACGGCAGGCGGCTCTGCCTGGTCGTGTGCGTGACGGTGTTCTCTGTGCTCACGCTCGCGATCGCGGTCGCGCCGAACGTCTTCGTCTTCGGGCTGCTGCGCGTGCTCGCCGGTCTCGCCCTCGGCGCGTGCCTGCCGGTCACGATCGCCTACGTCACCGACCTGATGCCGAGCGCACGCGCCGGAAAGGCGACGACGCTCACCATGACCGGCTACCACGCCGGGGCCGTCCTCACCGCGCTCCTCGCCATCGCGGTCATCCCCGACTGGCGTGTGCTGTTCCTGATCGGCGGCGCCGCGGGGCTGGTCGTCGTCCCGCTCATCCGGTTCCTGCTGCCGGAGGCGCGGCGGGAGCGGGACGCCGCCCCAAGGGCGACGGTGCGGCAGCTCGTCGCGCGTCCGTACCTGACGATCAGCGTCGGCGTCTGGGTCGCGTCGTTCATGGGCCTGCTGGTCGTCTACGGGCTCAACACCTGGATGCCGCAGTTGATGAAGGACGCCGGCTACGGCTCCACCGACGCGCTCGGGCTGCTGCTCACCCTCAACGCGGGTGCGGTCACCGGGCTGGTCCTCGCGGGTGTCGTCGCCGACCGCGCAGGCACCAAGCGCGTCGCGATGGCGTGGTTCGTGCTCGCGGCCGCGTTGCTGGCGTTCCTCAGCATCCGGCTGGAGGACGTCACGATGGTGTACGTCGCCGTCTTCGTCACGGGCGTCTTCGTGTTCTCGGCCCAGGTGCTCGTGTACGCGTTCATCACCCAGCTCTACCCGCCGGAGGTCCGCAGCACCGCGCTCGGCTTCGCCGCGGGCATCGGCCGGCTCGGCGCCATCCTCGGCCCGGCCGTGACCGGAACGCTGGTCTCGCTCGGCCTGGCGTACCCCGGCGGCTTCTACGTGTTCGCGGCGACGGCGCTGCTCGCGGTCGGCGCGCTCGCGGTCATCCCGGCGCGCGCCCCCGCCGCGGTCGCGACTCCGCAGCCCGCCGCCGCAGAGGTTGACGTCGCGGGCTGACGTCGCGGGCCGACACCGGTCGGCGGCGCCGCCCTCAGTGGGTGTGCGCCGCCACCGCGGCCCGCAGGCCGGCGATCCGCTCGGCCGGCTCGCCGCGGAAGACGCTCGACCCGGCCACGAACGTGTCGGCGCCGTTCTCCGCCGCCGTCACGATGGTCTCCTCGGTGATCCCGCCGTCCACCTGCAGCCAGACGTCGAGGCCGCGGGCCTCCACCGCCTCCCGCAGCGACCGCAGCTTGGGCATGGTCTCCGTCATGAACGACTGGCCGCCGAAGCCGGGCTCCACGGTCATCACGAGCACCTGGTCGAACTCCGGCAGGAGGTCGAGGTAGTTGTCGGCCGACGTGCCGGGCTTGAGCGCGATCCCGGCGCGGGCGCCGATGGCGCGCAGGCGCCGCGCGAGGGCTACCGGGTCGGCAGCGGCCTCGGCGTGGAAGGTCACCGAGTAGGCGCCGAGCTCGGCGTAACCGGGGGCCCAGCGGTCGGGGTCGTCGATCATCAGGTGTACGTCGAGCGGGATCGGGCTGACGTCCTGGATGCGCCCCACCATCTGCGGGCCGAAGGTCAGGTTCGGCACGAAATGGTTGTCCATGACGTCCACGTGCACCAGGTCGGCCGTGGCGATGGCGCCGAGGTCCCGCTCCAGGTTCACGAAGTCGGCCGCCAGGATGCTCGGGTTGATGCGCGTCGCCATGCCTCCAGCCTATTGGTCGGAGGCCTATTGCTCGGAGGCCTCTGGCGCGGAGGCGTCGCCGCCCGCCTTCTCCAGCACGGCGATGAACATCGCGTCGGTCAGGTGGCGGTGCGGCCAGAGCTGGACGAGGTCGGCGTCGCCCGCGAGGTCGAGCCGCTCCTCGGCGACGGACTGCACGATGTCGGCCGTGCCCACCGGCCGCAGGGCGCGGTGCCGGTCGAGGGCGTCGGCGACGATCGCGCGGGTCTCCGCGACGTGGGGCGAGCAGGTGATGTAGGCCAGCAGGCCGCCCGGCTTGAGCGCGGCCACCGCGGAGTCCAGGAGCTGCGTCTGCAGTGCGGTCAGCTCGGCCACGTCGCGCGGGGTCTTGCGCCAGCGGGCCTCCGGGCGGCGTCGCAGCGCGCCGAGGCCGGTGCACGGCGCGTCGAGCAGGATGCGGTCGAACGCCTCCGGCTCCTCCGCACCGATGCCGACGCCGTCGCGCTCCCAGACCGGTACGTCGAGCGGCACGGCGGCGAGGGCGCGGCGGACCAGCTCGGCACGGGCGGGCACGACCTCGTTCGCGACCAGGGTCGCGCCGCCCGCGAGCGCCTCGGCGGCGAGCAGCGCCGCCTTGCCGCCCGGGCCGGCGCAGAGGTCGAGCCAGCGCTCCCCCTGCTGGATGGGCCGGGCGCGCGTGAGCGCGAGCGCGGCGAGCTGGGAGCCCTCGTCCTGCACGCGGAGCCGGCCCTCCGCCCCGGTGACGAGCCCCTGCGGGTCTCCCCCGCCCGCGGTGAAGCCGACGGGCGAGAACCGGTCGGGGCGCGCGCCCTCCGGCGGCTCGGCGAGGCCGGGCAGCGCGACCAGGTTGACGCGGGGCGCGGTGTTGTCGGCCTCCAGCAGCGCTTCGAGTTCGTCGCCGCGGCCCTCGGACTCCAGGGCGCGGTGGAACGCGCGCACGATCCAAGCCGGGTGTGAGCTGAGCGCGGCGAAGCGCTCGTCGTCGTTCTTCGCGTCGGCCAGGACGCGCACACGCCACTCCTCCGGCGTCGAGCGGCCGATCTCGCGGAGCACGCCGTTGACGAAGCCGGTGCCGGAGCGGCTGCCGACCTGGCGGGCGAGCGCGACCGACTCGTTGACGGCCGCGTGCGACGCCACCCGGGTCGACAGGAGCTGGTGCGCGCCGAGCCGCAGCACGTCGAGCAGCGGCGGGTCGATCTTGTCGACAGTGCGGCCGGCGGCGCGGGCGATCACCCGGTCGTAGTAGCCCTGCATCCGCAGGGTGCCGTAGGTCAGCTCCGTGGCGAGCGCGGCGTCGGCGGGCGACAGACCCGCCCGGGCGATGCGGCCGGGCAACAGGAGATTGGCGTAGGCGTCCGACTCGCGGACGGCCGAGATGACGTCGAGCGCGACCTTGCGGGACGGCTGGACGCGGGTGCGCTCGGCGGCGCTGCGGCCGGGCTGGTTACGGTCGTTGCGGCGGTGGTCGCTCATGCCAGCACCGCCTCCCCGCCGGCGCCGCGCCACCAGTCGGCGGCGTCCATGGCGCGCTTGCCCGCGGGCTGTACCGTGAGGAGCTCGAGCGGGGTCGTCCCGGTGCCCACCTGGATGCGGCCCTCGGTCACGGCGACCACGCCGGCCGGGAGCGACAGGCCTGTAGCCGGGCGGGCGGCGTGGATCTTGAACCGCTCGCCGTCGAGGAGCACCCAGGCGCCGGGCTCCGGGGTCACGCCGCGCAGGCGCGCGTAGACCTCCTCCACCGGCCGGGTGAGGTCGAGGCGGGCGTCGTCGATCGTGAGCTTCGGCGCGAGCACCGGGTCGCCGGACTGCGGCACGGCCTCGGCGGTGCCGTCCGCCAGGGCGGCGACGGTGTCTATGAGCAGGGGCGCGCCCTCCTCGGCCAGGGTGTCGAGCAGCTCCCCCGCCGTCGCGTCGGCCGGGATCGGGCGGCGGAGCTCCGCGAACACGTCGCCGGCGTCCAACCCGGCGACGAGCTGGAAGACGGCGGCGCCGGTCTCGGCGTCGCCCGCCATGACGGCGCGCTGGACGGGCGCGGCACCGCGCCAGCGCGGGAGGAGCGAGAAGTGCAGGTTGACCCAGCCGAGCCGCGGGGTCGAGAGCAGCGGCTCGCGGACCAGGCCGCCGTACGCGACGATCACGCCGAGGTCGGCCTCCAGGCGGGCGACCTGGTCGGTCACGCCGTCGTCCAGCCGGTTGGCCTTGATCACCGGGAGGTCGAGGGCGGCGGCGGCATCGGCGACCGGCGACGGTGTCAGCACGCGCTTGCGGCCGAGCGGCGCGTCCTCGCGGGTGATCACGGCGGCGATGTCGAACCGCTCGGCCAGGGCGTTCAAGGAGGGGACGGCGACGGCGGGTGTGCCGGCGAAGACGAGTCGCATGTCAAGGTTCTTTCGGTCAGGTCCAGCCCCCGAGTCTACCCGCGCCGCCCTGCGCGCCCCCAGCACCCACCCCATCCCCGCCGAGGGGCACGTTGTTGTCACTTAGGGGCGCGAAAAGTGACAACGACGTGCCCCTCGGCGAGGAGAAGAGAGGGTTAGAGGATTTCGGGGTCGTCGAAGCGGACGCGGAGCGTCGGGGCGGGGCGGTAGCCGGGGCGGCCTCCCGGTGCCCGGCGGCGCTGCGTCGCGTTGCGCACGACCGTCGCCCGCACGGCCGCGGCCACGTCGGCGCCCTTCGCGTACTCGAAGCGCAGGATGACCCTGACCGTCTTCTCGTCGACCGCAGCCGGGCCGAGCACGTCGATCAGAAGTTCGGGGTCGACCGCCTTCAGCAGACCGTCGACCGCCTCCGCCGCCCCGGTCACCGAGGCCAGCCGCACGGCAGGCGGGAACCGGAGCTGACGGCGGTCGGCCAGCTCCTCGCGGGCGAAGTCGACCAGTCGGCCGGTCGCGAAGTCGCGGGCGAGGTCGCCGGAGACCCCGACGAGCACGGTCGGCGCGCCCGCGGCGGCCAGCACCGCGGCGCTCGTCCACCAGCGCAGGCAGTCCTCGGCGACGTGCAGTGTCTCCCTCGCCAGCATCCGCTCGCCGTCGAGCAGCAGCACCGCCTGGTAGCCGCCCTCGGCGATCGGCTCGGCGCCGCGCGTGGCGACCACGAGCGCGGGGGCGGAGCCGACGCGCTGCACCGGGTGGTCGCCATCCGCGAGGATCACGCGCGTGCCGGGGAAGGCGCGGCCCAGCTCCTCCGCCGTCCGACCGGAGCCCGGCGTCACCATCCGCAGCTTCGTCTGCTCGCAGCGCGTGCAGTGCCAGTCGGTCGCCAGCGCGCCGCACACGCCGCAGGACGGCGTCGCTCCTGCCCGGCGCTGGCCGAGCGGCCCGGTGCAGCGGGCGCAGCGCGCCGCCTGACCGCAGTTGGCGCACGACAGCACCGGCAAGTAGCCGGGACGGGCGACCTGGACGAGCACGGGGCCGCGCGGCCTCCCGCTCTCGCCGCTCAGCGCGTCCCTCGCGGCCCGCCACGCGGACGACGGAATGCGCGCGGCGCGGGCGGCGGGCTCGTCGGCGAACTGGTTCGCGGTCAGCACGACCTTGGCCGCGTGCGCGCGCTCCGGCCCGAGGTCGCGCAGCCAGCCGAGGTCGACCAGTCGCTGCGCCTCGACGCTGCGCACCAGCCCGCTCAGCACGAGGGCGCCGCCCTCCAGCTCCTGCCGGACCAGCGCGGCGTCACGCGCGTGCACGTACGGGCTGAGCGGCTCGGCGAACAGCGGGTCGCTGTCCTCCCACACAGCGACGAGGCCCAGCCGGGCGGCGGGAGCGTAGACCACCGAGCGGTTGCCGATGACGATGCGCGGGCCGGAGAGCGCGGCGAGGAACCCCTTGTACCGCTCCGGGTTGGACTGGGAGGCGTCGGCGCGGACCACCGCGGCCGCGGGGGCGATCGCCGCCAGCGCGGCCGCGAGCTGCTCCAGGTCGCGGTGGTCGGGCACGGCGACGATGGCGGTGCTGCCCGCGCGCCAGGTGGCGGTCGCGAGCGCGGCGAGCGTGACCGCCCACTCGCCGACCCAGGTGCCGTCCGGGAGCCTGCTCAGCCGCGGGATCGGCCGCAGCGCGATGCGCTCCCCCGCCGCGACCGCGGCCTCCAGAGCGCCGGCGACGTAGCCGCGGACCGGGAACGCCGGCGGCTGCGCCTCGCCCGGCGCGGGAGCGGAAGCGGAAGTGGCAGCGCCCGCCTCCCGCGCCGCCAGCCACGCCTTCTCCACCCGCACCATGCGCGGCGGCACGGCGAGCCGGAGGATGTCGCTCGCGGTCCCCGCACTGCGGTCGGCGAGCCTGCGGGCGAGCCGCCACACCGGCTCGGTGAGCACCGGCACCGGCGACACCACGGCCTCCAGCGGGCTCAGCGTCCCGGAGAAGGCCTCATCGGGCTCGGCGAGCTCCACCAGGTAGCCGTCGGCCACCCGTCCCGCCGAGCGCAGCGGTACGCGCACGCGCACGCCGGGGACCGCCTGCTCCGCGAGCTCGTCCGGAACGCTGTAGTCGAACAGGTGGTCGAGCTGCGGGAGCGGCGAGTCCAGGGCCACACGGGCGACCGTGGCGGCCGCCGGCACGGCTACAGCCCCGCGGCGGAGCGCAGGTCGTCGACGCGGTCCAGCCGCTCCCAGGTGAAGTCGGGGAGGTCGCGGCCGAAGTGGCCGTAGGTCGCCGTCTGCGCGTAGATCGGCCGGAGCAGGTCGAGGTCGCGCACGATCGCGGCCGGGCGCAGGTCGAACACCTCGCGGATGGCGCGGATGATGCGCTCGTCCGAGACGGTGCCGGTGCCGAACGACTCCACGTAGAGCCCGACCGGGGCGGCCTTGCCGATCGCGTACGCGATCTGCACCTCGAGCCGCTCGGCGAGGCCCGCCGCGACGGCGTTCTTCGCGACCCAGCGCATCGCGTACGCGGCCGACCGGTCGACCTTCGACGGGTCCTTGCCGGAGAACGCGCCGCCGCCGTGCCGGCTGGCGCCGCCGTAGGTGTCGACGATGATCTTGCGCCCGGTGAGCCCGGCGTCGCCCTTGGGCCCGCCGATCTCGAATCGGCCGGTCGGGTTGATGAGCGTGCGGATGTGCGCGGTCTCCAGCCCGGCGGCGTGCATGACCGGGGCGATGACCTCCTCGACCACCTCGGCCTGGAGCTGTTCGCTGGAGACGTGCGGCGCGTGCTGCGTCGAGAGCACGACGGTCTCCACCGTGCGCGGCGTGTGGCCCTCGTAGCCGATCGTGACCTGGGTCTTGCCGTCCGGGCGGAGGTAGTCGAGGGTGCCGTCCTTGCGTACGGCGGCGAGGCGCTCGGCCAGGCGGTGCGCCAGCCAGATCGGCAGCGGCATGTACTGCAGCGTCTCGGTGGTGGCGAAGCCGAACATGATGCCCTGGTCTCCCGCGCCCTGGCGGTCGAGGTCGTCGGTGCTCTGCTCGGTGCGCGACTCGAAGGCGTTGTCGACGCCCTGGGCGATGTCGGGCGACTGCGCGCCGATCGAGACGGACACGCCGCACTGGGTGCCGTCGAAGCTGACGTCGGAGGAGTCGTAGCCGATCTCGACGATCTTCTCGCGCACCAGCGCGGGGATCTCGACGTAGCCCTTCGTCGTCACCTCGCCTGCGACGTGGACCAGCCCGGTGGTGACCAGCGTCTCCACGGCGACGCGGCTGTGCGGATCGACCGCGAGCAGCGCGTCCAGGATGCTGTCGGAGATCTGGTCGCAGATCTTGTCGGGGTGACCTTCCGTGACCGACTCCGACGTGAAGAGGCGCAGATCTGCCATTGTTCTCCTTGATCGCGGCATGGAGGTACGGCCAGGGATGCCGTGGCCCTGGTCGTCGACTAGACGACGACGTCCAAGATACGGTCGGCCACCGACAGCTTGCTCCCCGAGGCCTCCATCACTATATCGCCGCCCCTGCGGAGGACCACGACCTCGTTGCTCTCCGTTGCGAAGCCCTGCTCCCAGCCGACCTGGTTGAGGACGAGGAAGTCGCTGCCCTTGGCGGCGAGCTTGGTGCGGCCCAGCTCGATGAGCGTCGACGGGTCGGGCTCGGTCTCGGCGGCGAAGCCCACGACGACCTGGCCCTCGCGCTTGGCGGCGGAGAGGCCGGCGAGGATGTCCGGGTTGGCGACCAGTTCGAGCGTGAGGGTCTGACCGGCCTCGGACTTCTTGATCTTGGAGTCGCGCATGACGGCGGGCCGGTAGTCGGCGACAGCGGCCGTCATCACGACCAGGTCGGCGGAGCGCGCGGCCTCGGTGACGGCCTCCTGCAACTCCAGCGCGGTCTGCACCTGGACCAGCTCGACGCCCTCCGGCGGCTCGACCTCCAGGTGCGCGGCGATCAGGACGACTTCGGCGCCGCGGGCCTGGGCCGCCGCCGCGACGGCGACGCCCTGCCGCCCGCTCGACCGGTTGCCGAGGAAGCGCACGGGGTCCAGCGGCTCCCGGGTGCCGCCCGCGGTCACGACGACGCGCTTGCCCGCGAGGTCCACGCCTCCGCGCGGCCGGCGGGAGGCCTCGTTGGCCCGGCGGCGCTCGGAGAGCACCACGACGTCGGCGACCGGCTCGGGCACAGCGGAGACCGCGAGGCGCGGCGAGATGCCGGCGGCGCGCAGCGCGGCGCGCACGATGACCTCGGGCTCCTCCATGCGGCCGGGGCCGGAGTCGGCGCCCGTGAGCTGGCCGGAGGCCGGGCCGACGACGGTGACGCCGCGGCTGCGCAGGGTGGCGACGTTGGCGACCGTTGCCGGATTGCGCCACATCTCGGTGTGCATCGCCGGCGCGACCACCAGCGGGGCGGTGGAGGCCAGGACGGTGTTGCCGAGCAGGTCGTCCGCGATGCCGGCGGCGAGCTTGGCCAGGGTGTTCGCCGTCGCCGGGGCGATGACGATGAGGTCGGCGGACTGGCCGATGGCCACGTGCCGCACCTCGGCGACGCCTTCGTAGAGGTCGGTCGCGACGGGGTTGCGGCTGATCGCCTCCAGGGTCGGACGGCCCACGAACCGCAGCGCGGCCTCCGTCGCCACGACGTGCACCGAGTGCCCTTCGAGCACCAGCGCGCGGATGACCCCGACGGCTTTATACGCGGCGATGCCGCCGGTCACTCCGACGACGACGGTCAATCGTGGGCTCACGGCGGCATCTCCTCCAGCCAGCGGGACACGGTCCCGGCTGTGGTCGTTCTCTTGCGCTCGGTCGGCGGCTCTCTGTCTGCCGGATGTGGCGGGAGGTTACTCCGCGGCCAGCGGCTTGATGACGAGCTTGTCCTCGTTGATCTCGTGGAGCGCCACCGAGAGGGGCTTGTCGTCGACGGAGGAGTCGACCAGCGGGCCGACGTTGTCGAACAGGCTGCCCTCGTGCAGGTCGGCGTAGTAGTCGTTGATCTGGCGGGCGCGCTTGGAGGCGAAGATGACCAGCGCGTACTTGGACTCGACGCGGGCCAGGAGCTCGTCGATGGGCGGGTCGATGATGCCGTTGTTCGTGGTCGCCATTGCGGTAACCCTCTCTGTTGTGCTTCCGGGCCTCGCGGAGTCGAGACGCGGAGAAACTGCGGTAAAGCGCCGATCCCGGCGCGCACGATTCTGGTCTACGGGCGCGACGGCGCCACGCGGACCTTCATCAAGTCTACGACCTCCCGGGCGGCCTCAGCGACCGTGTGGTTGACCACACGGTAATCGAACTCGTCCTGGGCGGCCAGTTCCACCTTCGCGGTCTCCAGCCGACGCTGCTGCTCGGCGGCCTCCTCGGTGCCGCGCCCGATCAGCCGTCTGACCAGCTCGTCCCAGGTCGGCGGCAGCAGGAAGATCAGCCTGGCCTCCGGCATGGACTCGCGCACCTGCCGGGCGCCCTGGAGGTCGATCTCCAGCAGGACGCTCCTGCCCTGCTCCAGCGCTGCCTCGATCGGCCCGCGCGGCGTGCCGTAGCGGTAGGCATTGTGCACGGTGGCGTGCTCCAGGAGCTCGCCCTCCTCGATCATCCGGTCGAACTCGGCGTCGTCGACGAAGTAGTAGTTGACGCCGTCCACCTCGCCGGGCCGCGGCGCGCGCGTGGTCGCGGAGACCGACAGCAGCACCTCCGGGTAGTTCTCCCGGATGTAGGTGGAGACCGTGCCCTTGCCGACGGCGGTCGGGCCGGCCAGCACGACGAGCTGCTGGCGGCGGCGGCCGGCGCGGTTCTCGCGCTCGATCAGGAACTCGCGGAGCTTCAGCCGCTGGTGCCTGCCGAGGCCGCCGAGCCGCTTGGCCGGCGAGATGGCGAGGCGCTGCAGGGCCTCCTGCATCTTCGTGGTCCCGATCGCGGGCACGCTCAGCAGGAACTCGGTGACCCGGAGCCGGCCCTCCACGCCCTCGGGCGCGGCGGTCGCGTGGTCGAGCACGACCAGCGGCGAGACCTCGCGGGAGGCGATGGCGTTCTTCACGGCAGCGCGCGCTCGGCGGGCGGCGACAGCGGCCGCTGACGCGGCGGTCCGGTCGACCTCCGGCGGTGCGGGGCGGCGGGAGGCGGTGGTCGGCTCAGCCATGACTGGTGCGCACCTCCTCGGCGCGACGGGCGACGGCCTCGGCCAGTCCACCGGGGCCGGCGGTCAGCAGCCCGCGGGACTCGCTGACGATCACCCCGGGCGCGAACGCCCCGAAGATCGCGTGCACGTCGGCCACCCGGGCGCCCTGGTGGCCGAAGCCGGGCGCCAGCACAGGGACGGTCGGCGCGACGGCGGTCGCGGTGTCGATCCCGTAGTCCCCCAGCGCGACGGTGGCGCCGAGCACCAGGCCGACCGTGCCGAAGGGATGCGGGGGCTGCTCCTGGTTGAACGCGTGCACGTCTTCGATGATCGCACGGGCGACCGTCATCCCGGCACGGGCCCCGTCGGCGACGACCGCCTTCTGGATGGCCGCGGCCTCCGGATTGGACGTCGCCGCGAGCACGAACAGGCCCTTGCCTGCCGCCTCGGCGAGTCGCATCGGCTCGGCGATCGAGCCGACGCCCTGGAAGGCGGCGATCGTCATGGCGTCGGCCTCCAGGGGCGAGCCAGGGGTCAGCCACGCCTCGGCGTACGCCGCGACACTCGTCCCGATGTCGCCGCGCTTCGCGTCCGCGATCACCAGGAGCCCGGCGTCGCGCGCCGCGCGGATGACGCCCTCCAGCGCCGCGTAGCCCGCGGACCCGTAGCGCTCGAAGAACGCCACCTGCGGCTTCACGATCCCGGCCCGGCCGGCGGCGGCCTCCACCACGCGCAGTCCGAACGCGCGCACGCCGGCGGCCGAGGCCTCCAGGCCCCAGTCCGCCAGCAGGTGCGCGTGCGGGTCGATGCCGACGCACAGACGGCCGTGCGCGTCGAACGCCGCGGCCAGCCTGCCGCCGAACGACACCGAGGTCCCCGTCACGCGCGCGCGGCCCTCTGCAGCGCGTACTCCTGCAGCGACGTCACCTCGAAGCCCTCGCGCACCGCGTCGAGCGATGCGACGGCGGCACTCAGCTCGGCGATGGTCGTGAACAGCGGCTTGTCGCCGGCCACGGCAGCGGCGCGGATCTCGTACCCGTCGGCACGGGCGGAGCGGCCGCTCGGCGTGTTGATGACGACGTCCACCTCGTTGCGGGTGATGAGCCCGACGACCGAGTCCTCCTCCGGCGCCTCGCTGAACTTGCGCACGATGCCCGCCTCGATGCCGTTGCGGTTGAGCACCTCGGCGGTGCCCTCCGTTGCGACGATGTCGTAGCCGAGCTGCTTCAGCCGCAGCACCGGGAGGACGATCGCGCGCTTGTCGCGGTCGGAGACCGAGACGAAGACGGTGCCCTCCAGCGGCATGCCGCCGTAGGCCGCGGCCTGGCTCTTGGCGAACGCGGTCGGGAAGTCGCGGTCGATGCCCATGACCTCGCCGGTCGAGCGCATCTCCGGGCCGAGCACCGAGTCGACGATCTTGCCCTCGCGGGTGCGGAACCGCTTGAACGGCAGCACGGCCTCCTTCACGGCGACCGGCGAGTCCATCGGGATGATGGAGCCGTCGGTCTCCGGCAGCAGGCCCTCCTCGATCAGGCCGGTGACGGTGTCGCCGACCATGATCCGCGACGCGGCCTTGGCGAGCGGGATGCCCAGCGCCTTCGACACGAACGGGACGGTCCGCGACGCGCGCGGGTTGGCCTCCAGCACGTAGAGCACGCCCGCGCCGATCGCGAACTGCACGTTCAGCAGGCCGCGGACGCCGATGCCCTGGGCGATCTTCAGCGTCGCCTCACGCACGCGATCGATCTCGCGGCGGCCCAGCGTGATCGGCGGCAGCGTGCAGCTCGAGTCGCCGGAGTGGATGCCGGCCTCCTCGATGTGCTCCATGACGCCGCCGATGTAAAGCCGCTCGCCGTCGTAGAGCGCGTCGACGTCGATCTCGATCGCGTCGTCCAGGAACCGGTCGACCAGCAGCGGGTGCGATGGCCCGACGATGCCCTGACCCGCGACGCGCTCGAAGTAGTCCGCGAGCGAGGCGGTGTCGTAGACGATCTCCATGCCGCGTCCGCCGAGCACGAAGCTGGGGCGCACGAGCACCGGGTAGCCGATCTGCTCCGCGGCGTGCGCGGCGCTCGGGAAGTCGATCGCCGTGGCGTTCTTCGGGGCCAGCAGCCCGGCGCTTTCGAGGATCCCGGCGAACAGGCCGCGCTCCTCCGCCAGGTCGATGGCCTCCGGCGTGGTGCCGAGGATCGGGACGCCCGCCGCCTCCAGGCCCTTGGCGAGGCCGAGGGCGGTCTGGCCGCCGAGCTGCACGACGACGCCGACCAGCTCGCCGGACTGCGACTCGGCGTGGATGACCTCCAGCACGTCCTCCAGCGTCAGCGGCTCGAAGTACAGGCGGTCGGAGGTGTCGTAGTCGGTCGACACGGTCTCCGGGTTGCAGTTGATCATGATGGTCTCGAACCCGGCGTCGTGCAGCGCGAACGAGGCGTGCACGCACGAGTAGTCGAACTCGACGCCCTGTCCGATGCGGTTCGGGCCGGAGCCGAGGATGACGACCTTGCGGCTGTCGCTCGGGGCGACCTCCGTCTCCTCGTCGTAGCTGGAGTAGTGGTACGGCGTGAGCGCAGGGAACTCGCCCGCGCAGGTGTCGACCGTCTTGTAGACCGGGCGGACGCCGAGGATGTGCCGCACCTCGCGCACGTCGGCCTCGCCGAAGCCGCGCAGCTCGCCGATCTGAGCGTCCGAGAAGCCGTGGTCCTTGGCGTAGCGGAGCGTGTCGGTGTCGAGCGTCTCCGCGTCGCGGATCTGCTCGGCGACCTCGTTGATCAGGACGATCTGGTCGATGAACCAGGGGTCGATCTTGGTCGCTTCGAAGACCTCCTCGGCCGTCGCGCCCAGGCGCAGCGCCTGCTGCACGTCCACGATCCGGCCGTCGGTCGGGGTCGCGATGGACTCCAGCAGCTCCTGGACCGTGCGGGACTCCGCGCCCCAGTGGAACGACGAGCCGCGCTTCTCCAGCGAGCGGAGCGCCTTCTGCAGCGCGCTCGTGAAGCTGCGGCCGATCGCCATCGCCTCGCCCACCGACTTCATGGTGGTGGTCAGCGTCGGGTCGGCGGCCGGGAACTTCTCGAACGCGAACCGCGGCACCTTGACGACGACGTAGTCGAGCGTCGGCTCGAAGCTCGCTGGGGTGACCTTGGTGATGTCGTTCGGGATCTCGTCCAGCCGGTAGCCGATCGCGAGCTTCGCGGCGATCTTCGCGATCGGGAAGCCGGTGGCCTTCGACGCCAGCGCCGACGAGCGGGAGACGCGCGGGTTCATCTCGATGACGATGATCCGGCCGTTCTCCGGGTCCACCGCGAACTGGATGTTGCAGCCGCCGGTGTCGACGCCCACCGCGCGGATGATGTCGATGCCGATGTCGCGCAGCTTCTGGTACTCGCGGTCCGTCAGCGTCAGCGCGGGCGCGACGGTGATGGAGTCGCCGGTGTGCACGCCGACCGGGTCCACGTTCTCGATCGAGCAGACGACCACCGTGTTGTCGGAGGTGTCGCGCATCAGCTCGAGCTCGTACTCCTTCCAGCCGAGGATCGACTCCTCCAGGAGCACCTCGCTGGTCGGGCTCTGGTGGATGCCGTCGCCCGCGATGCGGCGCAGGTCCTCCGGCGTGTAGGCGAAGCCCGAGCCGAGGCCGCCCATCGTGAACGAGGGGCGGACGACGAGCGGGTAGCCGAGGTCCTCGGCGAACTCCAGCGCCTCCTCGACAGTGTGCGCGATGTGCGAGCGCGCCACCTCCGCGCCGGCGGCGACCACGAGCTCCTTGAAGATCTGGCGGTCCTCGCCCTTCTGGATCGCCTCGAACTTGGCGCCGATCAGCTCGACGCCGTACTTCTCCAGGATGCCGTGCTCGTGCAGCTGCATGGCCGCGTTGAGCGCGGTCTGGCCGCCGAGGGTCGGCAGGATCGCGTCCGGCTTCTCCTTGGCGATGATGGTCTCGATGACCTCCCAGGTGATCGGCTCGACGTAGGTCGCGTCGGCGAAGTCGGGGTCGGTCATGATGGTGGCCGGGTTGGAGTTCACCAGGATGACGCGCACGCCCTCCTGCTTGAGCACGCGGCAGGCCTGGGTGCCGGAGTAGTCGAACTCGCAGGCCTGGCCGATGACGATCGGGCCGGACCCGATGACCAGGACGGAGTGGATGTCGTCGCGCTTGGGCATCAGTCGGTGCCTTCCTGGGTCTCATCGTCGGTGGCGCCGTTCTCACGCTTCCGGATCATCTCGATGAACCGGTCGAAGAGGTAGTTGGCGTCGTGCGGCCCTGCGGCCGCCTCCGGGTGGTACTGCACGCTGAACGCGTCGATGTCGAGGCAGTTCAGGCCCTCTACGACGTTGTCGTTGAGGCTGAAGTGGCTGACCTCCACCGTGCCGAACCCGGCCGGGGAATCGAAGGTCGCGTCGATCGGCGCCTTGACCGCGAAGCCATGGTTCTGCGCGGTGATCTCCACGCGGCCGGTGCGCTTGTCGAGCACCGGCTGGTTGATCCCGCGGTGGCCGAAGGGCAGCTTGTAGGTGGTCAGGCCGAGCGCGCGGCCGAGGAGCTGGTTGCCGAAGCAGATGCCGAAGTACGGCAGGCCGGCGCGCAGCGTCTCCTGGAGGAGCGCGACGTGCTTGTCCGAGGCCTGCGGGTCACCCGGGCCGTTCGAGAAGAACAGCGCGGACGGATTCAGGCTGAGCACGTGCTCGGCCGTGACCTGCTGCGGGAGGACGTGGACATCGAGCCCGCGCGCGGCCAGGTTCTCCAGGGTGGACTTCTTGACTCCGAGGTCGAGGACCGCGACAGAGCCGATGCGCTCGCCGACCGCCGGGACCGTGTACGGCTCGACGGTGGAGACCTCGGCCGAGAGGTTGCGGCCGGCCATCTTCGCGCCGGACTGCACCAGCTCCAGCTGCTCGGAGTCGCTCAGCCCGAAGTCGTCGCCGGAGAAGATGCCGGAGCGCATCGCGCCCGCCGAGCGGATGTGACGGGTGACGGCGCGGGTGTCGATGCCGCTGATGCCGACGACGCCCTGCTCCACGAGGTCGTCGTCGAGGCTGCGCTGGGCGCGGAAGTTGGAGACGACCCGGCTGGGCTCGCGGACGACGAAGCCGTCGACCCAGATCCGTCGGGACTCCATGTCCTCGTCGTTCGTGCCGGTGTTGCCGATGTGCGGCGCCGTCATGAGGACGATCTGGCCCGCGTACGACGGGTCGGTGAGGGTCTCCTGGTAGCCGGTCATGCCGGTGGCGAAGACCGCCTCGCCGAGCGTCCGCCCGCGGGCGCCGTAGGCCCGGCCCACGTAACGCTTCCCGTCTTCGAGGACGAGCACGGCAGGTTCTGCTGCGGCCACGTCACACCTCGCTTTCGTTCGTTCCCTCGGGCGTTCCGCCCGGGAGGATGTCTTCGACGGCCGCGGTCAGCAGACCGCGCCCGGCCGGGTCCACGACCCGGAAGTAGCTGTCGGCGGACGCGCCGCCGCTGGTGGTCCAGCCGAGCCGGAGCAGGCCGTCCCGCTCCACGACCCGGTCGATGGTGACCGTCGCCGCGCCGACGCCGGTGAGCGCCGTCGCCGGAATGAACACGGGGGGCTCCCCCGTGACGCGGAGCTGCACGCCGTCTCCGGAGACCTCCACGGTGCCGCGGCCTCGATACGACAGCCCGGGCAGCGCCAGGCGCTCCAGCGGCTCGCCGGCCTTGGTCGTGGCGACGTAGAGCACCTCGGAGGAGGCCGTGACGGCCGTCGGGCTCTCCGGCGCCGGGTACCCGCCGCCGGCGGGGGCGTCGCGGCGGATGCGACGGCGCCAGCCGACCAGCGCAAGCGCGAGCACCACGATGACGACGAGGAGGATGCCGATGGTCGGCAGGAGCTTATCCACGGGCCGCCTCCAGCTCCTCGACCACGGTGCCGTCGAGCACGGTGGCGTAGCCGCGGTGGAAGGTCGCCACCACCCGTCCCGGCAGCGTCATCGACAGGTAGGGCGAGTTGACGCCCTTGCCTGCGAGGTCCCCGGTCGAGAACTCCCGCGAGGCGGCCGGGTCGTAGAGGAACAGCTCGGCCGGCGCGCCGGTCTCGAGCGGGAGGCCGTGGCCGTCCAGCCGGCCGATGCGGGCCGGGGCCGCCGAGAGCACCCGGGCGATGTCCGTCCAGCCGAGGAGGCCGTTGTCGACCACCGAGGCCTGCACGACCGAGAGCGCGGACTCCAGCCCGACCATCCCGAACGCGGCGGCGTCCCACTCGCAGTCCTTGGACTCCACCGGGTGCGGCGCGTGGTCGGTCGCGACGATGTCGATCGTCCCGTCCGCGAGGCCCGCGCGCAGCGCCTCCACGTCCTCCGCACGGCGCAGCGGCGGGTTGACCTTGTAGCGGGCGTCGTAGCCGGAGGCCAGCTCCTCGGTCAGCAGCAGGTGGTGCGGCGTGACCTCGGCCGTGACGTCGACGCCGCGCGCCTTCGCCCAGCGGATGACGTCCACCGAGCCGGCGGTCGACACGTGGCAGACGTGCAGGCGCGAGCCGACGTGCTCGGCGAGGAGCACGTCGCGGGCGATGATCGACTCCTCGGCGACGGCCGGCCAGCCGGTCAGGCCGAGCTCGCCCGAAAGCGCGCCCTCGTTCATCTGGGCGCCCTCGGTGAGCCGCGGCTCCTGCGCGTGCTGGGCGATCACGCCGCCGAACGCCTTGACGTACTCCAGCGCGCGGCGCATCAGCAGCGGGTCGGAGACGCACTTGCCGTCGTCGGAGAAGACCCGCACCCTGGCGCGGGAGTCGGCCATCGCGCCGAGCTCGGCGAGCCGCTCCCCCGCGAGTCCGACGGTCACGGCGCCGATCGGCTGGACGGTCGCGTAGCCCGCGGACTCGCCGAGCCGGAGCACCTGCTCCACGACGCCGGCGGTGTCGGCGACCGGGGAGGTGTTCGCCATCGGGAACACCGCGGTGAAGCCTCCCGCCGCGGCGGCGCGCGTGCCGGTGAGGACCGTCTCGCTCTGCTCGTAGCCGGGCTCGCGCAGGTGCGTGTGCAGGTCGACCAGGCCCGGAAGGGCGATCAGGCCGTCCGCGTCGATCACGGTCGCGCCCGTATCGCTCGCGGCACTGCCGGTGGCCGCGATCCGGCCGTCGGCGAGCAGGAGGTCGGTGCGGGCGCCATCGGCCAGAGTCGCGCCGCGGATCAGGTACTTCTGGGTCATCACGCTCTCACTCATCGCACACCGTCATTCGTCTGCTGGCCGTCCCTGTCTCCTCCGGAGAGCAGCAGATACAGTGCCGCCATTCGCACGGACACGCCGTTGGCGACCTGCTCCCGCACCGTCGACCGCGGCGAGTCGGCGGCGGCCGCCGAGATCTCCAGCCCGCGGTTCATCGGTCCCGGGTGCATCACAATGCTATCGGCCCCGAGCCGGCCCAGCCGTTCGTCGTCCAGCCCCCAGCGCCGCGCGTACTCGCGCTCGGAGGGGAAGTAGGCCGCGTGCATCCGCTCGCCCTGGATGCGCAGCATCATCACGACGTCGGGCTCGGCGTCGATCGCCGCGTCCAGGTCGTAGCCGATCGCGGCCGGCCAGCTCGACACGTCGACCGGCAGCAGGGTGGGCGGCGCGACCAGGGTCACCTGCGCGCCGAGGGTCTGCAGCAGCCACACGTTGGAGCGGGCGACCCGGGAGTGCAGGATGTCGCCGACGATCGTCACGGTCACGCCGTCGAGGTCGTGTCCGCGCGAGGCGCGGCCGTGCAGCCGGCGTCGCATCGTGAAGGCGTCGAGCAGCGCCTGGGTCGGGTGCTCGTGGGTGCCGTCGCCGGCGTTGAGCACGCCCGCGTCGATCCAGCCGCTGGTCGCGAGCGTCTGCGGGGCGCCGGAGGCGCTGTGCCGCACGACGACCGCGTCCGCGCCCATCGCCGCGAGCGTCTGCGCGGTGTCCTTCAGGCTCTCGCCCTTGGAGACGCTGGAGCCCTTGGCGGAGAAGTTGATGACATCCGCCGAGAGCCGCTTCGCCGCCGCCTCGAACGAGATGCGCGTGCGGGTGGAGTCCTCGAAGAAGAGGTTGACGACTGTCTTGCCGCGCAGGGTCGGCAGCTTCTTGACCTCGCGGTCCTGCACGTCCGCCATGTCCTCGGCGACGTCGAGCAGGGTGATCGCGTCGTCCCGCGAGAGGGTCTTGGTGCTGAGCAGGTGCCTCATGCCCCGGCCTCCTCGATCGTCCGCGACTCTTCGATGGTCACCGACTCCTCGCCGTCGATCTCGTCCAGCCGCACGAAGATGCGCTCGGAGGCGGCCGACGGAAGGTTCTTGCCGACGAAGTCCGCCCGGATCGGCAGCTCGCGGTGCCCGCGGTCGACCAGCACGGCGAGCCGGACGGCCCGCGGCCTGCCCAGGTCGCTGATCGCGTCGAGCGCGGCGCGGATGGTGCGGCCCGAGAAGAGCACGTCGTCCACCAGGACGACGGTCCGCCCGTCGATCGACCCCGGCAGCGAGGTGGGCTGCGGCGCCCGCGTGGGATTCCGGGACAGGTCGTCGCGGTACATCGTCACGTCGAGGGAGCCGACGATGTCGTCGGGCGACGCGACCGAGTCCGGCTCGATCCGCTGGATGTTCGCGGCGATCCGCCGGGCCAGCACGACGCCGCGCGTCGGGATGCCGAGGATCACCAGCTCGTTCGTTCCCCGGTTGGACTCCAGGATCTCGTGGGAGATCCGAGTCAACGCCCGGGCGATGTCAGCCTGTTGCAGCACGGTGCGCGCTGTCATGCCGACCTCCTTCCCCGCCTCACAGGACGGCTGTTAAAGGATGCCAATTGGGTCGAGCCTAGCAGGCCCGGCGCAGCTCACCGGCACAGCTCACCGGCCGAGGAAGCTCGCGAACTCCTTCTCGTCGCTGATCGAGCCGGTGTACTGCTTGCCGTTCACGAGCACTGTCGGCGTGCCCTGGATGTTGTCGAGCACTTTCTTGCCGTCCACCGTGATCGGTCCGCTCTGCGAGTGCGCGGTGTTCGCCTGCGCCCACGCCTGGTACGGCCCGCTGCGGTCGATGCAGCCCGAGATGTCGGTGATGCCGTGGTCCGTGGCAAGCGTGGCGAGCTGCTTGTCGGTCAGGCCGCTGGAGTTCTCCTCCGGCTGGTCCGCGAACAGCGCCTGGTAGTAGTCCAGCGTGCGCGCCGGCTCGTGTACGGCGACGCAGGCGAGCGCAGCCGACGCCCGGGTCGAGTATCCGGTGCCGTTCGACGCGCGGTCCAGGAAGGTCAGCGGGTGCAGGCGGAGCGTGATCGAGCCGTCCTTCACCGCGTTGGCCAGCGTCGTGCCGTTCGACTTCTCGAACGCGCCGCAGACCGGGCACATCGGGTCGAACCAGAGGTCGACCTTCTTCGGGCCGGAGCCGGCCGAGACGTAGCCGCCGTCGAAGTTCGCGACGCCATCGATGCCCGTGGCCGGCTTGGCGGTCGCGACGGGGACGTTAGAGTTGCCGCCGAGGAGCGAGCAGGACGCGACGCCCGCGGTCACCGCGACCGCGAGCACCGCTGCGGCGACGATCCGGCGCAGCCGGCCCGTCGCGGTCATGCGCGCTGCGGGCGGTTCTGCGCGATCTTCGCGAGCAGGCCGTTCACGAAGCCGGCCGAGTCGTCCGTCGACAGCACGGTCGCGGCCTCCACGGCCTCCGAGATCGCGACGCCGTCCGGCACCTCGTCGTTGAACAGCAGCTCCCACACGCCGATGCGCAGGATGGCGCGGTCCACGGCGGGCATGCGCGCCAGGGTCCAGCCCTGGGCGTACGTCTCGATCTGCTCGTCGATCTCGTCCTGGTGGTCGATCACGCCGTCCACGATTTCGCGGGCGTACAGCCAGGAGGCCTCACGCGTCGGCTCGTTGGCCGCGCGCTCCGCCTCGGCCGCCAGGGCCTGCGGCAGGGTGAGCTGCCGCAGGTCGGCGCTGAACAGCACATCGAGGGCGCGCTTGCGCGCCTTGGTCCTGGCGCTCACTAGTCGTTGACGCGGCCGAGGTAGTCGCCGGTGCGGGTGTCGACCTTGACCTTGGTGCCGGTCTCCAGGAACAGCGGGACCTGGATCTGGTAGCCGGTCTCCACGGTCGCCGGCTTGGTGCCGCCGGTGGAGCGGTCGCCCTGCAGGCCGGGCTCGGTGTAGGTGATCTCCAGGACGACCGAGGCCGGGAGCTCGACGTAGAGCGGCGAGCCCTCGTGCAGCGCGACGGTCACGTTCTGGTTCTCGAGCATGAAGTTGGCGGCGTCGCCGACGACCGGGCCGGTGATGGTGAGCTGGTCGTAGTCGCTGGTGTCCATGAAGACGAAGTCGGCGCCGTCCTGGTACAGGTACTGGTACTCGCGGCGGTCGACGTTGGTGATGTCGATCTTCGCGCCCGCGTTGTAGGTGCGGTCGACGGTCTTGCCGGTCGTGACGTTCTTCAGCTTCGTGCGGACGAACGCTCCACCCTTGCCCGGCTTGACGTGCTGGAACTCGATGACGCTCCAGAGCTGTCCGTCGATGTTGAGGACGATGCCGTTCTTGATGTCAGCGGTCGATGCCATGCGGGAGTTCCATTCGGTTTGCGGAAGTTACGGGTGGGATCGGCGCCCCTCGCCGTCCACGACGGGCCCCGGCGTACGGAGCCCCAGAAGATTCTAGACGTCAGCGCGCGTTTCGGCGAATGAACGCCAGTGCGAGGCGATACGACTCGAAGCCGAACCCGGCGATGACGCCGGTGGAGACGGCGCTGATGACGCTGGTGTGCCGGAACTCCTCGCGGGCGTGCGGGTTGGACAGGTGCACCTCGACGACGATGCCGCCGGCCTTCGTCACGAGCGACACGGCGTCGCGCAGCGCGTACGAGTAGTGCGTCCACGCGCCCGCGTTCAGGATGACCGGGGCGCCGGAGTCAGCCGCCTCGTGCAGCCAGCGCAGCAGCTCGCCCTCGACGTCGGTCTGGCGGAGGTCGATGTCCAGCCCGGGAGCGTCCGCGGCGAGCTGGGCGCGGAGGTCGTCGAGCGTCCCCGCGCCGTACACGTCCGGCTCGCGGGTGCCGAGCCGGCCGAGGTTGGGACCGTTCAGGACGAGGACGGAAGTCATGCCGCTCACCCTACCGGCGCCTCGCCGTCGGTGAGCGGACGGACGCGCACCGCCGACCAGACGTCGTCCACGGCCACGTTGCTGATCGGCCGCCAGCCGTACGCGCCGGCCTCCCGGATGAACGTGTCCCGGTTGAAGTCGGCCCTGCCGCCCTTCGGGTACAGGAACCAGACAGCGCGGGCGCCGGACAGCGCGGGCAGCTCGGTCTGGAACTGCGTCATCAGCTCGTCGCGGGTGCGCACGAACGTGATTGCGACAGCAGCGTCGGCCGGCGCCACCTCGGTCACGCCGTCGGGCAGCGCGCCGATCGCTGCGCGCTCGTCCGCTCCTGCGCCCACGAGACTCAGGGCGTCGCCCTCCTTCAGGAGCAGCTTCTGAGCGATCGTCTTGGCCATCAGGAGCCGATCTCCTGGTAGGCGGCGAACAACAGGCTCTGGTCGGGACCGGCGAGCACAGTCGGCCGGCCGATGTCGTCCAGCACGATGAACCGCAGCAGGCTGCCGCGCGCCTTCTTGTCGCGCTGCATGCTCGCCAGCAGCGTCTGCCAGCGGCCGAGCGGGTAGCTCGTCGGCAGGGTGAGCGACTCCAGGATGCGGCGGTGCCGGTCGACGGCCTCGTCGCTCAGCCGCCCGCTCAGCCGGCCGAGCTCGGCGGCGTAGACCATCCCGACGGAGACCGCCGCGCCGTGCCGCCACTGGTAGCGCTCGGCGTGCTCGATCGCGTGGCCGAGCGTGTGGCCGTAGTTGAGGATCTCGCGCAGGCCCTGCTCGGTGAAGTCCTCGCCGACCACCCGCGCCTTGATCCCGATGGACAGCTCGACCAGGCGGCGGAACTCCGGCGACTCCGGGTCGGTTGCGACGTCCACGTCCCGCTCGATGATGTCCAGGATCTCCGGCTCGGCGATGAAGCCGTACTTGACGACCTCGGCGAAGCCCGCGAGCAGCTCGTTGCGTCCGAGGGAGGTGAGCGTGTCGAGGTCGCAGACCACGGCGGCGGGAGCGTAGAACGCGCCGACGAGGTTCTTGCCCTCGGCGGTGTTGATGCCGGTCTTGCCACCGACAGCGGCGTCCACCATCCCGAGCACGGTCGTCGGAACCTGGATCAGCTTCACGCCGCGCAGCCAGGTCGCGGCGACGAAGCCCGCCAGGTCGGTGACGGCGCCGCCGCCGAAGCCGATCACCGCGTCCGAGCGGGTGAAGTCGGCCTGGCCCATGATGCCCCAGAGGAAGGAGGCGACCTCGACGCGCTTGGCGGCCTCCGCGTCCGGGACCTCGGCGAGCAGCACCTCGTATGTGCCGAGCAGCGACTCGCGCAGTTCGGCCGCCGCGGCGCCGAGCGTGGCGGGGTGGACGACGAGTACCTTGCTCACGCCGGTGCCGAGGTGCGCTGCGAGGTCGAACCGGAGGCCGCGGCCGACGACGACCGGGTACGGGCTCGCCCCCGCGACGAGGATCTCGGTGGGCTGGTCGGTCATGACTCTCCTTGTTCGGTGCTCTGGCCGTGTTCGGTGCGGCCGCTCTCCACCCAGCGGGCGATCTCCTCCACGATGGTGTCGATCGGCCGGGTGGACGTGTCGGCGGTGTAGTCCGCCAGCGACTCGTAAAGCGGGGTGCGCGCCGCCACGAGCCGTTTCCACGACTCCAGGTCGGTGACCAGCGGGCGCTTGCGGTTGGTGATCCGGGCGGCGATCGCCTCGGCCCGCACAGTCAGCAGGACGACCCGGGTCGCGGCCAGGTCGGCCTGCGTGTCCGGGTCGAGCACTGCTCCCCCGCCCAGCGAGACGATGCCCGGCCGGCCGACCGCTTCCGCGACCGCTGTGCGTTCCAGCGCCCGGAAGTACGGCTCGCCGTGCTCCGCGAAGATCTCCGCGATAGCGCCGTGGTCGGCGACCACGACGGCGTCGGTGTCCACGAACGACAGTCCCAGCCGCTTGGCCAGGCGCTTGCCCACGCGCGTCTTGCCCGCCGCCGGCGGGCCGATCAGGACGATCGTCACGGGACTCAGGCGTACGGCGCGCTGACGCGCTCGGTCGCCAGGTTCTGCGGGATGGCGTCGAGGTAGCCGTGCAGGTTGCGCGCCGTCTCGGTCACCGAGTCGCCGCCGAACTTCTCCAGCACGGCGTTCGCGAGAACGAGCGCGACCATCGCCTCCGCGACCACACCGGCCGCGGGGACGGCGCAGACGTCGGAGCGCTGGTGGTGCGCGGGGGCCGCCTCGCTCGTGGCGATGTCGATGGTGCGCAGCGCGTGCGGGACCGTCGCGATCGGCTTCATGCCCGCGCGGACGCGCAGCACGCCGCCGGTGCTCATGCCGCCCTCGGTGCCGCCGGCCTTGTCGCTGGTGCGCTGGATGGCGCCCTCCTCGGCCACGAGCTCGTCGTGCGCCTGCGAGCCGCGGCGGGTCGTCGTAAGGAAACCGTCGCCGACCTCCACGCCCTTGATCGCCTGGATGCCCATGAGCGCCGCGGCGAGCTGTGCGTCGAGGCGACGGTCCCAGTGCACGTGCGAGCCCAGTCCCGGCGGGAGGCCGTAGGCGAGCACCTCCACGACGCCGCCGAGGGTGTCGCCCTCCCTTGTGGGCGTCGTCGACCTCGGCGACCATCCGCTCGGAGGTGGCGGGGTCGAAGCAGCGCAGCGGGTCGGCGTCGAGCGTCGCGACGTCGGCGGGCGTGGGCAGCGGGGCGTCCTCCGGAACGCGGACCGGCCCGATGGACAGCGTGTGGCTGACCAGCGTGATCCCGAGCTCGGCGAGGAACGAGCGCGCGACGGCGCCCAGCGCGACGCGGGCCGCGGTCTCCCGGGCGCTCGCGCGCTCCAGGATCGGCCGGGCCTCGTCGAAGCCGTACTTCTGCATGCCGACCAGGTCGGCGTGGCCGGGACGCGGACGCGTCAGGGCGGCGCCGCGGCCGCCTGCGAGCTTCTCCGGGTCGACCGGCTCGGGGCTCATGACGTCGACCCACTTGGGCCACTCGGTGTTGCCGATGCGCAGCGCGATCGGGCTGCCGAGGCTCAGGCCGTGGCGGACGCCGCCGGAGACCTCCAGCGCGTCCTGCTCGAACTTCATCCGCGCGCCGCGGCCATAGCCCAGCTTGCGGCGGGCGAGATCGGCGCGGACGGCGTCCAGGGAGACGGGCACCCCGGCAGGGAGTCCCTCCAGGACGGCGATGAGTTCGGGGCCGTGGGATTCCCCGGCCGTGAGCCAACGAAGCATGCTTCGATTCTGGCACAGCGGCAGGGGGCCTCCTCCCGGCATTACGGCCGGCGGCGCTGCCCTGCTACTCCGATTCGCCCTCGATGGAGCCGTCGCCCACCGGCGACCCCTCCGCGTCGATGCCGACCGCGGCGAGCATGGCCTCCAGCACGCCCTCCTCGTCGGGCAGCGGCTGGAGCACGTCGCCGGAGAGGAAGATGCGCACCTGCAGCAGCGCCTGCTGCGCGAGCATCGCCAGGCCGGAGACGACCCGGCCGCCGACGGCCTGCCACGCCGACGCGAGGACGCTCGGCCACGGGTCGTAGGCGACGTCGAGCAGCACGGCCGCGCGGCGCGTCGAGTCGGTGTAGATCGCCTCGGTGGAGGCGCCGCCCGGCAGCGTGCTGATCACGAGCTGCGGCACGTCCAGCGACCGGTCGGCCTGCGCGAACGACCGGATGCGGATCCTCAGCCCGAGCTGGTGGGCCAGCGGCTCCAGCCAGACGCTCTTCTGCAGGTCGCGCACGTGCACGTCGACCCGCTCGGCGCCGAGCTCGGCCGCGGCGACCAGCGCGGACGCGGCGGTCGCTCCCCCGCCCAGGACGTGCACGTAGTGCGCCTCGTCCAGGCCGGCGGCTGACAGCGCCCGGACGATGCCCGCGACGTCGGTGTTGAAGCCGCTGATGTCGTCGCCGTCGAGCAGGACGGTGTTGGCCACGCCCGTCTGCTCCGCGACCCGGTCCGTCTCGGTCAGCAGCGGGATGACGGACTGCTTGAGCGGCATGGTCAGCGACAGACCGCGCCACTCCTCGCCCAGTCCGTCGAGGAAGGCGGACAGGCCGGCCTCGCTGACATCGAGCTGGTCGTACGACCAGTCCAGGCCGAGCGCGGTGTAGGCGGCACGGTGCAGGGCGGGCGACTTGGAGTGGCCGATCGGCGAGCCGAGGACGGCGAGGCGACGGGAGGCGGTGGCGGCGGGGGCCGGTGCAGGATCCGCAGGTTCCACGGGCTCTTCCTCCGGTGCCGGCTCCTCCGCGGGCTCCTCGTCCTCCAGCGGCTCCTCCTCATCGGCGGCACGCTCGGCCTCCGCGATCGCCGCCTCCTCGGCCTCCACCTCGCGCTCGGCCTCCACCAGCTCGGCGATCAGCTCCTCGGCGGACGCCTCCGACACCCCGTTCTCGACGGCGTCGAGCGACTCCCCCTCGTGCGACTCCTCGGCTTTCGCCGGCTTCGGTCGAGGGGCGCGCGACTTCGCGGCGGGCCGGGGCTTCGGTGCGTCACTCATAGCCGGGGTTGTCCTTCATCCATTGCTGCCATTTCGCGACCGCCGCGTCGTGCTCGGCCTGCGTGGTCGAGAAGATCGTCTCGCCGGTCTTGAGGTTCCAGGTCACGAAGTACATCCAGGTCCCGGCCGCCGGGTGCGTCACCGCGTTCAGCGCGAGGTCGCCCGGGTTCGAGATCGGCCCGACCGGGAGGCCGGGGTGCGCGTACGTGTTGTACGGGTTCGACGCGTCCGCGCGCTCGGCGTCGGTGGTCGTGACCCGGTCGGTGTGCCCGGTTCCGTAGGCGACGGTCGCGTCGGACTGGAGGTCCCAGCCCTGCGCGAGCCGGTTGAGGAAGACGCGCGCGACCTTCGGGTAGTCGTCCTTCAAGCCGGCCTCGCGCTGCACGATGGAGGCGAGGATGACGTCGTTCCAGCGGTCGGCGACCGGCACGCCCGCCTGGTCGAGCGCCTCGAAGGACCGGTCCACCATCGTCTTGATCGCATCGTGTGCGGTGACACCGGGCGCGAACGTGTACGTCGCAGGGAACAGGAAGCCCTCGAGCGTCTTCGCCTGCGCAGGCAGACCGAAGTCCGCCGGATTGGCGGCGGCAGCCTGCAACTGGGCGAGCGGGATCTTCGTGGCGGTCGCCACGGTCTGCAGCGCGTCCTTCTCCGCCGTGCCCTCAGGGATCACCGCGGTGTTCTGCAACCGCGCCGACGGGTTCTGCAGCGCCGCTAGGGCGGCCTTCGCGCTCATCTGCTTCGCCAGCTTGAAGACACCGGGCTGCCAGACGATCTGCGGCTGCTGATGCAGGAGCAGCGTGTAGAACGCGGTGTAGCTCTTGGTCACGCCCGCCTTCTGCAGGTTGGTAGCGATCGCGCTGCCGTCGTCGCCCGACTTGATGGTGAACGTCACCGAGCCGGTACCGTTGCCCGTGTAGTCGTTGTTCTGCGGCATGACCTTCGCTACGAGCGCGGCGACCTGCGGCTGGAACGCCATGAAGCCACCGGTCGCGAGCCCGCCGAGGACGAGGATGACGACGAGGGTGATGACGAGCCGTTTCAGCCAGCGCCGCTTGCGCTTGGGCGGCTCATGCGAGAGGTAGTTCTGCTGACGCCAGGAGAGCGGCGAGTCGCCATGTCCTCCCGCGGACGCGTCAGCGCGGTCATCGGGGCCGTCGGCGGCGAGCGACGCGAAGATCGCGTGCGCCGAGTCGTCGAACCGGCCGTGGTCGCCGGCCGCCGCGCCGTGAGCGGCCTCGTGGCGCGCGGACGCGCCGACCGGCTCGCGCCCGGAGCGTGCCGCGTCGACCGCCACGGGTCCGGTCACGACGGAGTCGAAGTCCAACCCGTTCAGGGTCTCGCGGTTCGAGAGAGTCTCGGCGGGCGGCGGTGTCCACGGCCCAGGAGTCTGCGGGTTGCGGGTGTCGTCGACGGGCGCGGGCCGGTCCGCGGGCGGCTGCGGAGCCTGCGCCTGCGCAGCCTGGGCCTCCTCGGCCTCCCTGGCCTGGCGCGCCTCGCGCCGGGTCAGCGGCTGCTGCCGGTTCACGGCGGGGAAGACGGGGGGCTCCGGCTTCTCCTGCGGGTTCTGCGACAAACTAGGGTCCAATGCTCGGTTCGACGGGTTGGCCCGGCGGACGGCCTGAAGCGCGCTCCGCGTCGAGGGCGTGCTGCAAAATTATCGTGGCGGCCACCTGATCCACCACCGGACGCGCGCTTTTCGAGTTCTTGCCCGACGCCCGGAGCGCCGAGTGGGCCGAGACGGTCGAGAGCCGCTCGTCCACCAACCGCACCGGGACGTCCACCTGGGCGTCGAGCGCTTCCGCGAAGGCGACGGCATCCGCCGTCGACGCAGTATGCGCGCCCGAGAGCGCCAGAGGCAACCCGACGATAATCTCGAAAACTCCGAGTTCGGTCACAATCTCCGCGATCCGGCGCCGATCCGCAGCATCCTCGGAGCGTGCGACCGTCTCCACCGGAGTCGCGAGCATCCCGTGGAGGTCGGACCGGCTCACGCCGATCCGCACCTTCCCGACGTCGATGCCGAGCCGCACGCCCGTGCGCACGCGCTAGCCGATCGCCGAGACCACCGCGGACAGCGCGGCCGGGATCGCCTCGGCGTCCGTGCCGCCGCCCTGCGCGAGATCGGCCTTACCGCCGCCGCCGCCGCCGAGCACGCCGGACGCGGTCTTGGCGAGCGCTCCCGCGTTCACGCCGGCGTCGCGCGCGGCCTGGTTGGTCGCCACGATCACGACGGGCTTGCCCGCGGCACGCGCCGCGAGAGCGACGGTCGCCGCGTCCGAGCCGAGCCGCTCGCGGACGGTCGTCGCCAGCAGGCGCAGGTCGTCAGCCGAGTTGAGCGTGCCGGCGTCCTCCGCCACCACGGTGACGGCGCCGCGACGGGAGGCCGACTCCAGCAGCGCGGGCACCTTGTCGAGCACCGCGCGCGCCTCGAACGCCTGGATGCGCTTCTCGGCGGCCTTGAGGTTCGCCATCAGGTCCGCGATCTTCTCGGGGAGCTGCTCGCGCGGCGTCTTGAGTGCGCCGGAGAGCTGCGACACGATGGTGCGCTCGACGGCGAGGTCCTGGAAGGCCTCCAGCCCGACCAGCGACTCGACGCGGCGGTTGGTCGAGCCGACGGACGACTCGCTCACCAGGTTGATCATGCCGATCTCGGCGCTCGAGGCCACGTGCGTGCCCGCGCAGAGCTCGCGCGACCACGGGCCGCCGATGTCGACCACGCGCACGACGTCGCCGTACTTCTCGCCGAACAGCGCCATCGCGCCGAGCGCCTTGGCCTCCGCCAGCGGCAGCTCGCGCGTCGTCACCTGCAGGTTGTCGCGGATCGCGTTGTTGGAGATCTCCTCGATCTCGCTGCGGGTCTCCGGCGACAGCGCCTGGTTCCAGGAGAAGTCGAGTCGCAGGTAACCGGCCTTGTTGAACGAGCCGGACTGGTGCGCGTTGGGGCCGAGCACCTGGCGCAGCGCCGCGTGGATGATGTGCGTGCCGGAGTGCGCCTGCTTGGCGCCGCGGCGGTACTCCGCGTCCACGAGGCTGGTCGCCGGGGAGCCGACACCGACCTCGCCGCTGCGGACCAGCACCTTGTGGCTGATCAGGCCCTTCACCGGCTTCTGCACGTCGAGGACGTCGAGCTCGTAGCCCGGGCCGACGATCGTGCCCGCGTCGGCGTCCTGGCCGCCGGACTCCGCATAGAGGGAGGTCGCGCCGAGAATGATCTCGGCGACCTGGCCCTCACGCGCGACGTTCACCGACTTGCCGTCGACGATCAGGCCGAGCACGCTCGACTCCGTCTCCAGGTCGGTGTACCCGGTGAAGACCGTCTCGCCCTGCGCGCGGAACGCGCTGTAGACCGACAGGTCGGCGAGGGCTGTCTTCTTCGCCTTGGCGTCCGCCTTCGCGCGGGCGCGCTGGTCCGCCATGAGCGTGTCGAACGCGGCGCGGTCGACGCTGAGGCCGGCCTCCTCCGCCATCTCCAGGGTCAGGTCGATCGGGAAGCCGTAGGTGTCGTGCAGGAGGAACGCGGTGTCGCCCGCGAGCTCGTCCTTGCCCGCGCCCTTGGTGTTCGCCACGGCGGTGTCGAGGATGCTCGTGCCGGACGCGAGCGTGCGCAGGAAGGTCTCCTCCTCCGCGTAGGCGAGCTGCGACGTGCGCGCGAATTCGGCCTCCACCTCGGGGTACGCCGCCTTCATGGCGTCGCGCGAGGCGGGGAAGAGCGCGGGGAACGTCGCGGTCTCGACGCCCAGAAGGCGCATCGCGCGCACCGTACGGCGCAGCAAGCGGCGCAGCACGTAGCCGCGGCCCTCGTTGGACGGCGTCACGCCGTCGGTCATCAGCATGAGCGCGCTGCGGACGTGGTCGGCGACCACGCGCAGGCGCACGTCGTCCTCGTGCGCCTCATGGCCATACGGCTTGCCCGCCAGCTCGGCCGCGCGGTCGAGCACCGGACGCACCTGGTCGATCTCGTACATGTTGTCGACGCCCTGCTTGATGAACGCGACGCGCTCCAGCCCGAGGCCGGTGTCGATGTTCTTCTTCGGCAGGTCGCCGAGGATGTCGAAGTCCTTCTTGCCGGTGCCCTCGCCGCGCAGGTACTGCATGAAGACGAGGTTCCAGATCTCGACGTAGCGGTCGTCGTCCGTCGCCGGGCCGCCGTCGATGCCGTAAGCGGGGCCGCGGTCGAAGAAGATCTCCGAGCAGGGACCCGCCGGGCCGGGCTGGCCGGTCGACCAGTAGTTGGTGTCCTTGCCGAGGCCCTGGATGCGCTCGGCCGGGAGGCCGGCGACGCGCGTCCAGATCTCGCGGGCCTCGTCGTCGTCCTCGTACACGGTGACCCAGAGGTCCTTCGGGTCGAAGCCGAGGCCGCCCTCGTCCTCGGACAGGGTGAGGAGGTCCCAGGCGAACGTGATCGCCTGCTCCTTGAAGTAGTCGCCGAACGAGAAGTTGCCGCACATCTGGAAGAAGGTGCCGTGGCGGGGGGTCTTGCCGACCTCCTCGATGTCCAGCGTGCGGATGCACTTCTGGACGCTCGTCGCGCGCGGGAACGGCGCGGGGACGACACCGGTCAGGTACGGGACGAAGGGCACCATCCCGGCGACGGTGAAGAGCAGCGACGGGTCGTCGCTGACCAGCGAGGCGGACGGGACGACGGTGTGACCGCGCGTGGCGAAGAAGTCGAGCCAGCGGCGGTGGATTTCAGCAGTCTGCATGGTTTCCGGTCGATCGAGGATGGAACGAGACGAGGGCGTCAGGAGAGGGGCGGCGGATCACTCGCCGTCGATGGCCGACCGCAGCTCGGCCTCGCGCTGGCGGTACCCGTCCGAGACGGCCTCGCCGAAGTCGCGCGCCTTCTTGTCGAGCGTGCCGAAGAACTCGCGACCCTTGGGGGTCTCGTTGACCTTGTGGGCGACGACGAAGCCGACAGCCACGCCGATCAGGAGCCACAGGAAACTCTTCATTGCCGGATCTTCCCTCCCTGGTTGCGCGCGCTCAGCGCACTCGCGCAAGTCTAGTCCGACTGGCGTCGGGAACGCCGGGAGGCCCCTGGCACGCGGAGGGCCGCGCGGACGGCGGCGCTGAAGCCCGCCAGCTTGATCAGCGGACCGCCGACCGTCGCGGCGAACAGCGCCACCAGCGCAGACACGTTGCCCGTGACGTCGGCGACGTTCTTGGTGATCGTGTCGACCCGCGCGAGCTGCTTGTTCGTCTCCTGCAACGTGGTCGCCGTCTCCTCCAGGATCGGCGTGATGCCGTCGCTGGCCTCCTTGATGGCGTCGCGTGTGGAGTCGAGCACACGGCCGAGCTTCAGCAGCGGAACGGCGATGAATCCGACCAGGACGGCGAACACGGCCGCCGCGATCAGTCCTGCGATGTCGCCTCCGGACATGACGGCCCCCTCCATTCCGTGACGGGCATACGACCCCCAGCGTACGGGAAACGGGTCCCGGATGGACCCGGGAGAACGAGAAACGGGGCCGCGGCCGAAGCCGCGACCCCGTTCTGCGGGAGTCTGTCGCTCGCCTTAGCGGGCGGCGTAGTACTCGACGACGAGCTGCACGTCACAGGTGATGGGGACCTCGGCGCGCTTCGGGCGGCGCACGAGGCGGGCCTGGAGCTTGTCGATCTCGACATCGAGGTAGGCCGGGACCTTGGGCAGGACGTCGACGTGACCGCCGGCGGCCGCGACCTGGAAGGGCTCGGTGCCCTCGGAGCGGGCCTTGACGTGGATGAGCTGACCCGGCTTCACGCGGAAGGACGGGCGGTCGACGATCTTGCCGTCGACGAGGATGTGACGGTGCACGACGAACTGGCGGGCCTGCGAGATGGTGCGGGCGAAGCCGGCGCGGAGCACCAGCGCGTCGAGGCGCATCTCGAGGAGCTCGACCAGGTTCTCACCGGTCAGGCCGGCGGTGCGGCGGGCCTCTTCGAACGCGATGCGGACCTGCTTCTCCAGGATGCCGTACTGGGCGCGCAGACGCTGCTTCTCGCGCAGACGAACGGCGTAGTCGGAGTCGGCCTTGCGCTTGGTGCGGCCGTGCTCACCCGGAGCGTACGGGCGCTTCTCCATGTAGCGGGCCGCCTTCGGGGTCAGGGCGATGCCCAGGGCGCGCGACTCGCGGGTCTTGCTGCGGGAACGTGAAGACACGATTTCCTTTCGGTTTTCTCTCTACGAATGTTGGTCGCAGTGCGCGCAGGGGCGCACTGCGCAGGGTCTTTCACCTGCAAGAGAGAGGGATTGACGCCAAGGACGCCCGGCTAAAGGGCCTGTCCCGTCGAAACCGTGTCCCGGGCAGCCGCACCCTGAACACGCTTCTAGGCCAGACGATTCTAGCAGAACCGCGTCAGCGTCCGCGCACGATGCGGCGCAGCTTCGCCAGGCGCGCTGCGACGTCGCGCTCGTTGCCGTGCTCGGTCGGCGCGTAGTAGGTCGTGTCGGCCAGTTCGTCGGGAAGGTACTGCTGCTGGAGCACCCCGAGGGCGTCGTCGTGCGGGTACTTGTAGCCCTTGCCGTGGCCGAGCCGCTTGGCGCCGGGATAGTGCGCGTCGCGGAGGTGCTTGGGCACCCTCCCGATCTTGCCTGCGCGCACGTCGGCGATCGCCGCGTCGAGCGCCATGTAGGCCGCGTTCGACTTGGGGGCGGTGGCGAGGTGGACGACGGCCTGCGCGAGCGGGATGCGCCCCTCCGGCATCCCGATGTACTGCACCGCGTCGGCGGCGGCGATGGCCACCACGAGCGCCTGCGGGTCGGCCATCCCGATGTCCTCCGACGCCGAGACGATGATTCTGCGGGCGATGAATCGCGGGTCCTCCCCCGCCTCGATCATCCGCGCCAGGTAGTGCAGCGCGGCGTCGACGTCCGAGCCGCGGACCGACTTGATGAAGGCGCTGATGACGTCGTAGTGCTCGTCGCCGTTGCGGTCGTAGCGCAGCAGGGCGCGGTCGACCGCCTGCGCGACCAGCTCGGCGGTGATGACCGGCTTCTTCTTGGAGGTCGCGGGCGTCACCGAGGCGGCGGTGACCGACGCGGCCTCGAGCGCCGTGAGCGCACGCCTGGCGTCGCCGGACGCGAGCCGGATGAGGGCGGCGCGCGCCTCGTCGTCCAGCGTGTACTGACCGCCGAGGCCGCGGTCGTCGGACACCGCCCGGTCGACGACGACGCCGAGGTCCTCGTCGCTCAGCGTCTCCAGCGTGAGCAGGAGCGAGCGCGACAGCAGCGGGGAGATGACCGAGAACGACGGGTTCTCGGTGGTGGCGGCGACCAGGATGACCCAGCCGTTCTCCACGCCGGGCAGGAGGGCATCCTGCTGCGCCTTGGTGAAGCGGTGGATCTCGTCGAGGAAGAGGACGGTCGAGACGCCGTACAGGTCGCGGGTGGACAGTGCCTCGTCCATCACCAAGCGGACGTCCTTCACGCCCGCGGTGACGGCGGAGAGCTCCACGAACCGCCGGCCGGACGAGTGCGCGATGGCCTGCGCCAGCGTGGTCTTGCCGGTGCCGGGCGGGCCCCACAGGATGACGGACACCGAACCGGACTGCCCGTCCTTGTCGGAGGCCAGCGCGACCAGCGGGGAACCGGGCCGCAGCAGATGGCGCTGCCCGGCGACCTCGTCCAGCGACTTCGGCCGCATGCGCACGGCGAGAGGCGTCGCTCCCGTCCGGAGCCCAGGTTGCACGTCGACCACCCGACAAGAGTAGTCGCCGCCACCGACATCGGCGTCCGTACCGGAGAGTGCGCCACCGGCGCGTGGGTTTGGGCGCTCATAGCCACGCCGGATAGGGTTCGTGCAGCATCCATCCCGCCACGGCATCCGTCGGCGCGGTGGCATCCATCCCCCGCTCGACGGCGCCCCCGGAGGACAGACGTGGCACCCAGCAAGCAGAACGACCGCGAAGCGCGACAGGCACGCGAGCGCCTCCGCGCGTATCAGGCGCGGCAGACGGTGCACGAGGAGAAGGTCAAGCGCCGCAAGCGGGACAACTGGGTCGCCGGGATCGCCGTGCTCGTGATCGTCCTGCTGGCGGTCGGCACGCAGCTCCTCTTCTTCGCGAAGCCCGCCGCCACGAGCGCGTCGGCCTCCCCGTCCGCATCCCCCTCCCCGTCGTCGTCCGCCGCAGCCGGCGTGCCGTCGAAGAGCATCGCGGAGGGCCGCACCTGGACGGGCGACCTCACGATCAACGGCATCAAGCTCGGCGTCTCGCTCGACGGCGCCGCCGCCCCCCAGGCGGTCTCCTCGACCATCTCGCTGACGCAGAAGAAGTTCTACGACGGGCTCACCTGCCACCGCCTCACCAACGGCGGCTTCTACGTGCTGCAGTGCGGCGACCCCAACGGCGACGGCACCGGCGGCCCCGGCTACTCCTACGGCCCGGTCGAGAACGCGCCGAAGAACGACAAGTACCCGGCCGGCACTCTCGCGATGGCGCGCCAGAGCGGCAACGCCAACAGCCAGGGCAGCCAGTTCTTCATCGTCTACAAGGACACCACCATCCCGTCGGACTCCGCCGGCGGCTACACCGTCATCGGGAAGATCACCAGCGGTCTCCCCACCCTGATCAGCGACGTCACCGACAAGGGCGTCCAGGGCGGCAGCACCGACGGCAAGCCCGCCGTGGCGACGAAGATCGACAGCTTCACGCTGCAGTGATCCCGGCGTGTGCAATAGGCTGATTCCCAACGTGGCACCGCAAGCAAGGTGAGGCTCTTGGCTACTTCTGAACAGCACCCCTGGGGTCGCGTCGATGAGACCGGCACCGTGTACGTCCGTGAGGGCGATGGCGAGCGCGCCGTCGGCGAGTACCCGGACGGCACTCCGGAGGAGGCGATCTCCTACTTCGAGCGCAAGTACAACGACCTCGCCGGCCAGGTCGGTCTCCTGGAGCAGCGCGCCCGCCGCGGCGCCCCGGCGGCCGATGTCGCCAAGTCGGTCGCGAGCCTGCGCACCGCAGTCGAGGGCGCGAACGCCGTCGGCGACCTCCCGTCGCTGATGACCCGGCTGGACGCGCTCGGCGGCACCGTCGAGGAGCTCACGGAGCAGCAGAGCGCCGAGGCCAAGGCCGCGCTCGAGCAGGCCATCGCCGACCGCACCGCGATCGTGGAGCAGGCGGAGGCCCTCGCCGCGCAGGACCCGGCGCGCACCCAATGGAAGCAGACCACCGCCGAGCTCGACGCACTCTTCGCGAGCTGGCAGGCCCACCAGCACGACGGCCCCCGGCTGCCGAAGAACGACGCCAACGAGCTGTGGAAGCGGTTCCGCGCCGCGCGCTCGACCATCGAGCACAACCGCAAGGCGTTCTTCGCCGACCTGGACAACCAGCACCGCGACGTCCGCAGCCGCAAGAACGCCCTCATCGAGCAGGCCGAGGGCCTCGTGCCGCTCGGCGCCGACGGTGTGCCGGAGTACCGGCGCCTGCTCGACCAGTGGAAGCTGGCCGGCCGCGCGGGCAAGAAGAACGACGACGCGCTCTGGGCGCGTTTCAAGGCCGCAGGCGACGCGATCTACTCGGCCAAGGCCGAGGTCGACGCGCGCGACAACGTCGAGTACGAGGAGAACCTCACGCTCAAGCTCGCGCTGCTGGAGGAGGCGGAGCCGCTCCTGAAGGAGAAGGACCGCGAGACCGCCCGCACGAAGCTGCTCTCCATCCAGGAGCGCTGGGACGCCATCGGCCGCGTGCCCCGCGACCAGGTGCGCCCCATCGAGGACCGCCTGCGCAAGGTCGAGGCCTCCGTGCGCCGGCTGGACGAGGAGCACTGGGAGCGCAACAACCCCGAGAAGAAGGCGCGCTCCGAGGGGCTGGCCAGCCAGCTCAACGCGGCGATCGCCAAGCTGGAGCAGGAGCTCGAGGAGGCCAAGGCCAGCGGCGACGCCGCCAAGGTCAAGGCCGCCCAGGAGGCGCTCGACGCCCGCAAGGTGTGGCTGGACGCACTCGGCTGACTCCCGGCCGTCGGAGGCACGGTCGCCTGCGGCGGGTTTGTTCTCCACAGCCCGAGTGAGCGGGTGAGTACTCCACGGATTCGCCGCCGGCCGTCCGCGGGAGTTGCGTGCAGCGGAGGCTGGACGCATGACAACAGCGCTCCCTCTCCTCCTCGACCGTGACGTCCTCCCGCTCGCCGAGCTCTTCTCTCTCGTGCTCGACGGGCAGCTCTACCGGGTCGGCGACGCGTTCGCCACCACGGACATCCCCGACACCCCCTCGCTGCGCGCGCACGCGTTCGCGGCGCACCGGCCGGGAAGCACAGTCGCCGATCGCGGCACCGCGGCCTGGATCCACGGCACGCGCTCGGCGCCGCCACTACGGCCGCAGGTCTGTGTCGACCGCAGGCGCCGCGGTCGCGTCCCACCCGACTTCGACGCGCACCAGCACCGGCTGGGAGCCGACGATGTCGTCGAGCTGAGCGGCGTGCGGGTCACGGCGCCGCTACGCACGGCGGCCGACCTGATGCTGACGCTCCCCCGGTTCGGGCATCATGAAGCCCTGGAGGTGCGACACCTGCTCGACCTCGGGCGCGCCTCGCCCGACCGGCTCGGCGCCCACCTCGCCCGGTCACGCCGGCACGGGGCGACGCGGGCGCTCACCCGGATGCCCGTGGTCGAGCGCACGGAGCTCCCGGTCCCGCTCAGCCGGCGCTGACCCGGTACACGTCGTAGACGCCGTCGATCCGGCGCACGGCGTTGAGCACGCGGTCGAGGTGGGTGGTGTCGCCCATCTCGAACACGAAGCGGCTCAGCGCCAGCCGGTTGCTCGACGTCGTAACCGTCGCAGAAAGGATGTTGACATGGTGCTCGGACAGCACGCGCGTGACGTCGGAGAGCAACCCGGAGCGGTCCAGGGCCTCCACTTGGATCTGCACCAGGAAGACGCTCTTCGAGCTCGGCGCCCACTCCACGTCGATCATGCGGTCGGGCTCCTGCAGCAGCGACTGCACGTTGTGACAGTTCGCCTGGTGCACGGAGACGCCCTGACCTCGCGTCACGAAGCCGACGATCGGGTCGCCGGGCACCGGCGTGCAGCACTTGGCCAGCTTCACCAGGATGTCCGGCGCACCCCGCACGAGCACGCCGGAGTCGCTGTTGCGGAGCTGCTTCGGCCGGCCCTTGACCGGGATGTCCATCTCACCGTCGGACTCGACCTCGCTCTGCAGCGAGGCGACGATCTTCTCGATCACCGACTGCGTCGAGATGTGACCCTCGCCGACGGACGCGTACAGCGACGAGACGTCCGGATGCTTGAGCGAGGACGCGACCTCCACGAGGGCGTCCTGCGTCATCAGCTTCTGCAGCGGCAGGTTCTGCTTGCGCATCGCCCGGGCGATGGCGTCCTTGCCCTGCTCGATCGCCTCGTCGCGGCGCTCCTTGGTGAACCACTGGCGGATCTTGTTGCGGGCGCGCGGGCTCTTGACGAAGTTCAGCCAGTCCTGGCTCGGGCCGGAGTCCGGGTTCTTGGAGGTGAAGATCTCCACCACGTCGCCGGTGGAGAGCGTACTCTCCAGCGGAACCAGGCGGCCGTTCACCTTGGCGCCCATCGTGCGGTGGCCGACCTCGGTGTGCACGGCGTAGGCGAAGTCGACCGGGGTGGCGCCGGCGGGCAGGCCGATCACGCGGGCCCTTCGGCGTGAAGACGTAGACCTCCTTCGCGCCGATCTCGAACCGCAGCGAGTCCAGGAACTCCGACGGGTCGGCCGTCTCGGCCTGCCAGTCGGAGATATGCGCGAGCCAGGCCAGGTCCGTGTCCACCTTGGCCGGGCCGCCGGTGCTCTTGCCGGTCGTCTGCTCCTTGTACTTCCAGTGCGCCGCGACACCGAACTCGGCTCGCTGGTGCATCTCCTCGGTGCGGATCTGGATCTCGACCGGGCGGCCCTGCGGACCGATCACCGTCGTGTGCAGCGATTGGTACAGGTTGAACTTCGGGGTGGCGATGTAGTCCTTGAAACGGCCGGGCATCGGCGTCCAGCGCGCGTGGATGGAGCCGAGCACCGCGTAGCAGTCGCGCACCGTGTTGACGAGCACGCGGATGCCGACAAGGTCGTAGATGTCGTCGAACTCGCGGCCGCGCACGACCATCTTCTGGTAGATCGAGTAGTACTGCTTGGGCCGGCCGACCACCTTGCCGCGGATCTTCGCGGTCTTCAGGTCGTCGTTGATCGCGTCGATCACCTGCTGCACGAGGCGCTCGCGCTCGGGGGTGCGCTGCTTGACCAGGCTCTCGATCTCCGCGTAGAGCTTGGGATACAGCACGGCGAACGAGAGGTCTTCCAGCTCCCACTTGATCGTCTGGATGCCGAGCCGGTGCGCGAGCGGCGCGTAGATCTCGAGGGTCTCCGTCGCCTTGCGCGTCGCGTTCGCCGCGGGGACGAAGCCCCAGGTGCGGGCGTTGTGCAGGCGGTCGGCGAGCTTGATTATCAGCACGCGGATGTCCTTCGACATCGCGACGATCATCTTGCGGACGGTCTCGGCCTGCGCGCTGTCGCCGTACTTGACCTTGTCGAGCTTGGTGACGCCGTCGACGAGCATCGCGATCTCGTCACCGAACTGGTCGCGGAGCTCGTCCAGCGTGTAAGCGGTGTCCTCCACCGTGTCGTGCAACAGCGCGGCGGCGATGGTCTTGGCGCCGATCCCGAGGTCGGCAATGATCTGCGCGACGGCGACCGGGTGGGTGATGTACGGCTCGCCGGAGCGGCGCTTCTGGCCGTCGTGGGCGCGCTCGGCGACCGCGTAGGCGCGCTCGATGAGCGAGAGGTCGGCCTTCGGGTGGTGCATGCGCACCGTGCGGATCAGGGTGTCGACGGCGCCGGCGGGCTGGGCGCGGGAGAAGATCCGCGGCACGAGACGGCGCAGCGAGGCGGACTGCGGTGTCGTCGTGTCAACCATCTGCTCGCCTCCTGTCGTCCATTATCGCCGCTGTTCGTGCCTTCCCGTTCACGGGGGCGGCGCGACCGACGCTCAGACGGACGCTCCGGGGGGTCCATCGGGGTCGGAGACCGGGCCACCGGAGGCCTGCCAGGCGAGCATCCCGCCCGCGACGTTGGCCGCCGGATAGTCCGCCTGCAGCAACGCGTCGGTCACCATCCGCGACCGGCCGCCGACCGCGCAGATCACCAGGATCTGCTCGTCCTCCGGCAGCTCGTGCTGGCGCAGGCCGAGCTCCCCCATGGGGATGTGATGGGCGGCCGGCGCATGGCCGGACTCCCACTCGTGGTCCTCGCGGACGTCGAGCAGCCAGGCCGCTCCGGCGTCGACGAGCTCGAGCGCACGCGCGGCGCTCACCTCATCCTCCGACAGGTAGCGACCGCTCATGCGCCGACGCTACTCCGCCGCGACCGGCTCGGCCGTGGCGACCTTGGCCTTCGGGCGCACCGCGCGGACCTTCTGGTCGTGCTTCTTGATCGCGGCCTCGCCCTCGCGGAACTGCGAGTACATCGGCGCGGCCAGGAAGATGGTCGAGTACGTGCCGACGATGATGCCGATGAGCAGTGCGAGCGAGATGTCGCGCAGCGTGGCGGCGCCGAAGGCATACGCACCGATGAAGAGGATCGACGCGACCGGCAGCACCGCGACGACGGCCGTGTTGATCGATCGCACGAGCGTCTGGTTCACCGCCAGGTTCACCGCCTCGGGGAACGTGCGCCGGGTGAGCTCGAGCTCCTCGCGCGTGTTCTCGCGGATCTTGTCGAACACCACGACCGTGTCGTACAGCGAGTAGCCGAGGATCGTCAGGAAGCCGATCATCGTCGCGGGCGACACCTCGAAGCCCACGAGGGCGTAGATCCCCGCGGTGATGATGAGGTCGTGGAAGAGCGAGATGATCGCGGACGCCGACATCTTCCAGGTGCGGAAGTACAGCGCCATCGCGATGAACGCCAGCAGCAGGAACACCACGAGGCCCTGGATGGACTGCTGCGTGACGTCCGCACCCCACGACGGGCCGATGAAGGTCGAGGAGATCTCGGACGACGGGACGCCGTAGGCCGTGGCCAGTGCGTCGGCGACGGCCTTGGTCTGGGTGTCGGAGAGCTGGTCGGTCTGCACCTGGATGGCGTTGTTGCCGACGACGCTGACATGCGAGACCGCGTTGGGCACGACGCTGGAAACGGCGTTCTGCGCCTTGGTCGTGTCGGTGCTCTGCACCTGGCTGATCTGGAACTGCGAACCGCCGCGGAACTCGATCGAGAAGTTGAACCCGCCCTTGACGATCGGGACCAGGATCGAGAGTGCGACCAGGACGATCGCGATGGTGTACCAGATCTTGCGCTTGCCGACGAAGTCGAACGAGCGCGCGCCCGTGTAGAGGTCGTTACCGAACTTGGTGAGGCGGCTGGCCATCAGTTGTCCTTCCCCTCGGTCGATCGATCCGACGACGAGGAGGTCGAGGCGGAGGCGAGCTCCGCCGCCTTGCGCTCGGCGATCGTCTGGCGGCGTGCCGCCTCCCCGCTGGCGCGGGAGGCCTTACCCGCGCCCACGAGCTCGGGCTGGGGCGCGCGGAAGCGTGCGGCGCCGCGGTACACGGCGCCCAGGGCGTCCGGGTCGAGGCCGGAGAGCGGGTGGCCGCTGCTGAAGAAGCGGGTCTTCGCGAGGAGCTGGAGCGTCGGGTGAGTGAACAGCAGCACCACGATCACGTCGATGATGGTCGTGAGACCCAGCGTGAACGCGAAGCCGCGCACGTTGGCCGCGGCCAGCACGTACAGCACGACGGCCGCGAGGAGGTTGGTCGCCTTGGACGCGTAGATCGTGCGGCGCGCACGGCCCCAGCCGGCCTCCACGGCCGATTCGAGACTTCGCCCGTCGCGCAGCTCGTCTCGTATTCGCTCGAAGTAGACGATGAAGGAGTCTGCTGTGAAGCCGATCGCCACGATCAGACCGGCGACGCCCGCGAGCGACAGCCGGTAGTCGTAGTGCCACGACATCAGCGAGATGGTCAGCCAGGTGAGTGTGCCGGCGACGACGAGCGAGAAGATCGTGACGAGGCCGAGGAGGCGGTACTGGAAGAACGTGTAGATCGCGACCAGGATCAGGCCGATCAGACCGGCGATCAGACCGCTGATGAGCTGCGAGGTTCCGAGCGTGGCCGAGATGTCGTCCTGGCTCTGCACCTTGAAGCTGAACGGCAGCGCACCGAATTTGAGCTGGTCGGCGAGGGTCTTGGCGCTCTGCTCGGTGAAGTTGCCCGAGATCTGCGGCTTGCCGTCCGTGATCACTGCGTTGGTGGTCGGCGCCGAGATGACGCGGCCGTCCAGGACGATCGCGAACTGGTTCTGCGCGCCCTGGAGGGCGTTCAGGCGCGTGGTGACCGCGGCGAACTGCTTGGTGCCGGTGGCGTCGAAGACGATGTTGACCGCCCACTGGCCGGTCGTGACGCCCTGCGAGCTCTGCATCAGGCCGGCGCTGGCGTCGGAGATGTTCTGGCCCTTCACCTCGACCGGGCCGAGCAGGTACTTGACCGTGTTGGCGTCGTCGCAGGTGATCAGCGGCTTGTCCGTCGGAGCGGCGCTGAGGTCCTTGTTCTTGTTCGCGGCGCACGAGAAGGCGTCGTATTCCGCCTGCAGCGCCGGGGTCACCCAGGCCAGGTCGCTGCCGTTCGTCGGCGACGTCGACGGCGTCGACTGGAGGCCGGGAGCCGGGCTCGGCGCCGGGGTCGACTTACCGTCGGCGCCCACGACCTCGTTGGTCGGGCCGCCGGTGAGCAGCACCGGCCGGAAGTCGAGCCGCGCGCTCGCCTTGACGCGGTCGAGCGTCTGCTGGTCGGGCTTGCCCGGCAGCGACACCACGATGTTGCGCGAGCCCTCGGTGGAGATCTGCGCCTCGGACACGCCGGACGCGTCGATGCGCTGCCGGATGATCGAGACCGCCTGGTCGAGCTGCTGCTGCTGCACCGACTGACCGTTCTCGACCTGCGGCGCGAGGATGATCTGGGTGCCGCCCTCGAGGTCGAGGGCGAGCTTGGGCAGCCACGTGGCGTTGCTGAACAGGACGCCGGCCGTGAGGGTCCCGAGGAGGACCACCACGATCACACCAAGCCACGTCAACGAACGCCAGGCCTTTTTGACCGGAGTCGACTTTGCCACCTAGGAACTCAGCTTTCTACGAGCGATCCGCGCACCCTGTCGGTGCGCGGAGCACAGGGATGCTATCAGTCGTCGCTCTTCGCGCCGGGCTTCTTCGGCGCGTCGTCGAGCCGCTCGCCGAATTCCGGAGCGGACGAGTCGGCCGGGATGGCGTGGTCCTGGTTGAGCTCCAGGCCCGCGACCTCGGTGTCGTCGGTCTCGACGGTCTTCGGCTCGACCACGCGGGAGAGCACCTGGCGGTGCACCTTCACGACGTGGCCGGGGCTCGTCTCGATGATGGCGGTGTTGTCGTCCTCGTCGACGGACAGCAGGGTGCCGTACAGGCCGAAGTTGGTCATGACCTCGGCGCCGGGCACCATCTTCGAACGGGTCTCCGCCTGCTCCTTCTGCCGCTTGCGGCTGTTGCGGAACATGAAGAAGACGAGGGCCGCCAAAATGACGACCATCACAATGGTCAACGGATCCATGAAGTAAGCCGAACCTTCCGGTGAAAGTCAAGGGGGTGTGTGGCGAGTGGCCAGCTTGAATTATAGGTCATCCATCAGGGACGGTTGCTGTGAGTGGCCTTGCGGTACGCCCCCAGGTCGAGGGCTGGACAGTCCGAAGTGCCGCCAGGCCGACGGCGTGGCGACCCGTCCGCGCGGTGTTCGCGACAGCAGACCGATGCGGACGAGGAACGGCTCGACCACGGATTCGATGGTCTCCGCCTCCTCGCCGACCGACACCGCGAGGGTGTTGAGGCCGACCGGGCCGCCGTCGAAGCGCTCCATGATCGCGTGCAGCACTGCGCGGTCGAGGCGGTCGAGGCCGAGCGGGTCGACGTCGTACAGCTCCAGCGCGGCCTGTACGGCCACCACGTCCGCACGGTGGCCGTGGACGAGCGCGTAGTCGCGGACGCGGCGCAGCAGCCGGTTGGCGATGCGCGGGGTTCCCCGGCAGCGGCCGGCGATCTCCGCCAGCGCCTCGCGGTCGACCTCGAAGTCGAGCATCGTCGCAGCGCGGGTGAGAACCTGCGTCAGCTCGCTCTCGTCGTAGAACTCCAGGTGGGCGGTGAAACCGAAGCGGTCGCGCAGCGGGTTCGGCAGCAGCCCGGAACGGGTCGTCGCGCCGACCAGCGTGAACGGCGCGAGCTCCAGCGGGATGGAGGTGGCGCCTGCGCCCTTGCCGACCATGATGTCGATGCGGAAGTCCTCCATCGCGAGGTACAGCATCTCTTCCGCCGAGCGCGCCATGCGGTGGATCTCGTCGATGAAGAGCACCTCCCCCGGCGTCAGCGACGACAGCAGGGCGGCGAGGTCGCCGGCGTGCTGGATGGCGGGGCCGCTGGAGAGCCGGAGCGGCCGCTCGCTCTCGTGCGCGACGATCATGGCGAGCGTGGTCTTCCCGAGCCCGGGAGGCCCGGCCAGGAGGATGTGGTCGGCCGTGCGATCCTGCATCTTCGCGGCCGTGAGCAGCAACTGGAGCTGGCCGCGGACCTTCGCCTGCCCGACGAACTCGGACAGCGTGCGCGGGCGCAGCGCACCCTCGAAGGCGAGCTCCGACTCCGATTCGAGCTCCGGCGCGGTGAGGTCGTCGCTCATCGGGTCGCTCCGCTCGCCGCGCCGGCCGGGCCGAGGCGCGCGAGCGAGAGCCGCAGGAGGGCCTGGACCGAGTCGCGCTCGCCCTCATCGGTCTCGGCGACCACGTCGGACACCGCTTCCGCCGCGATCCGCTCGGGCCAGCCGAGGCCGACCAGGGCGACGATCACGCTGTCGGGGACGGCGGAGGGCGCTCCCTTCGCCTTCACCGCGCGGGCGGGCGCGCGCCGGGCGGCGGCGAGCTTGCCGGTGAGCGAGACGACGATGAGCTTGGCGGTCTTGGGGCCGATGCCCGACACCTTGCGGAACGGCGCGTCGTCGTCGGCCGCGACGGCGTCGGCGACCTGGTCCGGGCTGAGGACCGACAGCACGCCGATCGCGGACTTCGGGCCGACTCCGGAGACGCCGGTGAGCAGCTCGAAGACCTGGAGCTGCTCGAGGTCGGCGAAGCCGAAAAGCTGGAGGGCGTCCTCCCGGACGATGAGCGACGTGAACACGAACGCCTCGTCGCCGACGCGCAGAGAGAGCACGTGGTCGGGGGTGAGCTGCACGGCGAAGCCGACGCCGCCCACCTCGATCACGGCGGTTCCGCCGCTCGCAGAGAGGACGGTGCCGCGGAGGGAGGAGATCACCTGGCCAGCCTACGGGGAACGCCCGACGTCCGGGCGGAGCGCTCGGCGGCGAGCCACGCGGCCTGCGCGGGGGTCTGCGCCGCGCCGCCCGCTCCCGCGCCGTTTGCTCCCCCGTCGGCAGCGGGCGAGCCGCGCCAGGCGTGGCAGATCGCGATGGCGAGGGCGTCAGCGGCGTCCGCCGGCTTGGGCACCTCGGCCAGCCCGAGGATGCGCGCGACCATCGTCTGGACCTGCTTCTTGTCGGCGGCGCCGTAGCCGGTGATCGCGGCCTTGACCTCGCTCGGCGTGTGCAGCGCGACGCGGAGTCCGCGGCGCGCGGCGGCGTGCAGCGCCACCCCGCTCACCTGGGCGACGCCCATGACCGTGCGGAGGTTGTGCTGGGCGAAGACGCGCTCGATCGCCACCACGTCGGGGCGGTGGGCGTCGAGCAACTCGTCGATCCCGGTGCCGACCGCCAGGAGCCGCTGCTCCAGTGGCATGTCGGCGGGCGTGCGGATGACCGTGACCTCCACGAGGGTGGCCGTGCGGTCGGGACGGACGTCGACGACGCCGACGCCGCAGCGCGTCAGACCCGGGTCGATGCCGAGGACCCGGATCGTCATCGCGGCGCCCTACTCGTCGTCTTCGAGCTGCGCCTGCACCTCGGGCGTGAGGTCGAGGTTCGTGTAGACGTTCTGCACGTCGTCCGAGTCCTCAAGAGCGTCGATGAGACGGAAGACCTTGCGGGCCAGCTCGGCGTCGGCCTCCACGTTGACCGTGGCGACGAACTCGGCGTCGGCCGAGTCGTAGTCGATGCCGGACTCCTGCAGCGCGGTGCGGGCGGCGACCAGGTCGGTGGCCTCGGTCAGGACTTCGAAGCTCTCGCCGCGGTCGGTGACCTCCTCTGCGCCCGCGTCGAGGACGGCGGTGAGGACGGTGTCCTCGTCCACCCCGTCCGCGTGCGGGACGACGATGACGCCCTTGCGGTGGAAGTTGTACGCGACGCTGCCCGGGTCGGCCATGGTGCCGCCGTTGCGGGTCATCGCGGTGCGGACCTCGGCGGCGGCCCGATTCTTGTTGTCGGTGAGGCACTCGATCATGAGGGCGACGCCGCCGGGGCCGTAGCCCTCGTACATGATGGTCGTGTACTCGATCGACTCACCGGTGAGGCCGGCGCCGCGCTTGATCGCGCGGTCGATGTTGTCGTTGGGGACCGAGGTCTTCTTGGCCTTCTGGACCGCGTCGACCAGGGTCGGGTTGCCGGACAGGTCGGCGCCGCCGGTCTTCGCCGCCACCTCGATGTTCTTGATGAGCTTGGCGAACGACTTCGCGCGGCGGGCGTCGATGACCGCCTTCTTGTGCTTGGTCGTTGCCCACTTGGAATGCCCGGACACTGGTGCTCCCTCGAATTGCGGTTGAACCTGTCCATAATAATGCCTCGGCAGAGGGCGGCCCGAAGGCGCGGCCGGCGGTCCGAGCGCTAGTGCGCCGCGAGCGCCCGGTGCACCGACGCGACCGCGCTGGCACCCTCGCCGACGGCGGCGGCGATGCGCTTCATCGAGCCGTGGCGCACGTCGCCCGCGGCAAACACGCCGGCCAGGCTCGTCTCGAACGGCAGCGGCCCGCGACCGGCGTCGGCGACCGCAGGGAGGTCGACATCCGTCAGCAGGAAGCCGCTGGCGTCCACCGCCGCCCCGCTCAGCCACGACGCCCGCGGCTCCGCGCCCACGAAGCAGAACAGCGCCGCGGCGGCGACGTCCTCACTCTCACCGGTGGCGGAGGAAGTGAGCGTGACGGCCTCCAGCTGCTCGCCGCCGTGCAGCGCCGTCACGTCGGACGAGGAGTGCACCGTGATCCGTTCGTGCGACCGCACCCGGTCGACCAGGTAGCTGGACATCTTGACCGCGATGTCCGGTCCGCGGACGACCAGCCCGACCTCGCTGCCCAGCTCGGCGAGGTACAGCGCGGCCTGCCCCGCGGAGTTCGCGCCGCCCACGACGACCGCGGGCCGGCGCGCGACGGTCCTGGCCTCCAGCTCGGTCGTCGCGAAGAAGATGCTGCCGCCCTCGAAGTCCGCCCAGCGCTCCAGCGGGAGGCGGCGGTAGCGCGCCCCCGTGGCGACGACGATCGCGCGCGCCCGGATGGCGTCGCCCTCCGCCAGCGTCAGCTCGTGGCCGCCCTCCCGAGGCGACAGCGCCGTGACCTCCGCCGGCGCCGACAGCCGAACCCCGAACTTCAGCGCCTGCACCAGGCCCAGCTCGGTGATCTCCGCGCCGGAGACGCCGGACGGGAAGCCGAGGTAGTTCTCGATCCGGGAGCTGGCCGCCGCCTGGCCGCCGGGAGCGAGGGCGTCGAGCACCAGTGTCCGCAGGCCCTCCGAGGCCCCGTAGATGCCGGCGGCGAGCCCGGCGGGACCGGCACCGACGACGACCAGGTCGAACTCGTCCCCGTCGCGGTAGCGGTACGCCAGCCCGACCGCCTCCGCGAGGGCGAGCGGGGTCGCGGCGGCGATCACCGCGCCGCGGGACATCACGAGCGGGAGGTCGAGGCCGGCGTGCTCCGAGGCCTCCAGCGCCGCCCGGCCCGCCTCGGTGGAGACGTCGGTCCAGCGGTGCGGCAGCTCCATCCGCGCGGCGTAGCGGCGCAGGGCCAGGGCCGCAGCGGAGCCCTCCGTCCCGAAGATCTGCGTCGTGCGGTCGGCGGCGGCCATCAGCAGGCGCCGCCGGGCGCGGAAGGCCGCGAGCAGGATCTCCGACAGCTCCCCGTCGTTCGACATGAGCTGCTTGAACACCGCGTTCGGGACGCGCCGCACCCGGCTCGGCTCGACGATCCGGGCGGTGAGCAGGGAGGCCTGCCCGGTCAGCATGCTCAGCTCGCCGAGGAACTCGCCCGCCTGCCATTCGGCCACGACGCGCGCACGCGAGTCCGCCGTCGCCTCCCGGACGATGTCGACGCGTCCGGACTCCATGACGAAGAAGTCGAGCTCCTCATCACCGGCACGGAACAGCGTGTCCCCGACGCCGAACTCCTCCGGCTCGCCGAGCGCCATCAACCGGGCGAGGACGTCCTGCTCCAGGACGGGGTTGGCCGCGGTGCCGACCGGGACCCGGAACGGCGGCCGCTCGGCAGGAGGCGTCGGCACGCCGCGATCATAGGCGACTGCGGCGTGGCCGCACCATCCTCAGACCGCAGCGTCCACCCGCGCGTTCACCCGCGCACGCACCTTGCCCAGGAAATACTCGTGGAATCGCGTATCCCCCGTGATCTCCGGGTGGAACGACGTGCCGAGCAGGTCGCCCTGCTCCACCGCCACGACGCGTCCGTCCGGCACGCGGGCGAGCACGGTCGCCTTCTCCCCCACGCTCTCCACGATCGGCGCCCGGATGAACACCGCGTGCACCGGCTCGTCGCCGAGCTGCGGGATGTCGAGGTCGGTCTCGAACGAGTCCACCTGGGAGCCGAAGGCGTTGCGGCGCACGGCGACGTCGAGGCCGCCGAGGCTCTGCTGGCCGGCGATGCCGTCGACGATCGCGTCCGCGAGCATGATCAGTCCCGCACAGGTGCCGTACACCGGCAGCCCGGCGGCGATGGCGGCCTTCAGCGGCTCGGCGACGCCGAACGCCCGGGACAGCTTGTCCATGACGCTGGACTCGCCGCCCGGGATGACCAGGCCGTCGATGCTCTCCAGCTCCTCCGCCCGGCGGACGGGCACTGCGTCGGCGCCGAGGCCCCGCAGGACCGCGAGGTGCTCGCGGAAGTCTCCCTGCAGGGCCAGGACGCCGACGCGGAGGCCGGTGACGGTCGCCGCGGCAGCCGTTGCGTTACCAGCCACGCTCGGCGAGGCGGTGCGGCGCGGCGAGGTCGGACACGTTGATGCCGACCATCGCCTCGCCCAGGCCGCGGGAGACCTCGGCGATGACCTGCGGGTCGTCGTAGAACGTGGTCGCCTTGACGATCGCGGCGGCGCGCTGCTCCGGGTTGCCGGACTTGAAGATGCCGGAGCCGACGAAGACGCCGTCCGCGCCGAGCTGCATCATCATCGCGGCGTCGGCCGGGGTGGCCACGCCGCCCGCGGTGAACAGCACGACGGGGAGCTTGCCGGTCTCGGCGATCTCGGCGACCAGCTCGTAGGGCGCCTGGAGGTCCTTGGCGGCGACGTACAGCTCGTCGCGCGTCATCGACTTCAGCGCGTTGATCTCGGAGGTGATCTTGCGGATGTGCTTGGTGGCCTCCGAGACGTCGCCGGTGCCGGCCTCGCCCTTGGAGCGGATCATCGCCGCGCCCTCGTTGATGCGGCGCAGGGCCTCACCGAGGTTGGTGGCGCCGCAGACGAACGGGACGGTGAACTGCCACTTGTCGATGTGGTTGACGTAGTCGGCGGGCGAGAGCACCTCGGACTCGTCGATGTAGTCCACGTCCAGCGCCTGCAGCACCTGGGCCTCGACGAAGTGGCCGATGCGGGCCTTCGCCATGACCGGGATGGAGACCTCGGCGATGATCGCCTCGATCAGGTCCGGGTCGCTCATGCGGGCGACGCCGCCCTGCGCGCGGATGTCGGCGGGGACGCGCTCCAGCGCCATCACGGCGACGGCTCCGGCGTCCTCGGCGATGCGGGCCTGCTCCGGCGTGACGACGTCCATGATGACGCCGCCCTTCAGCATCTCGGCCAGGCCGCGCTTGACCCGGCTCGACCCCGTTGCGGTGCCCTGTTCTGTGACTGTCATGATCGCCCTCTCGTGCGGTACGAAAAAAGTTTTGGCCTATGCCGAAGATATCATCCTCCTGAGGGCTGGTTAGACTCGACGCCGGGGAGCAGATAGTGGACGAACAGGTCATCACGGGCACGACCGCGGCGGAGATCGCGGCGAGCGTGCGCGCACTGCACGAGCGCGGTGCGCTGCGCCGCGGGGACGCCCTCCCCCCGGTGCGCGAGCTGGCCGCCCGGCTCCAGGTCAACCGCAACACGGCGGTCGCCGCCTACCGGCTGCTGGCGCAGGCGGGCGTGGTCGTGGCGCGCGGCAGGGCCGGCACGGTCATCGCGGGCGTGGAGGCCGTCGCGCAGGAGGGCTACGCGGCCGACAGCGTGCTCCGCGACGTCGGCACGGGCAATCCCGATCCGGGCCGCATCCCGGACCTCTCGTCGGCGCTGGCCCGCGCGACCGGGCGGCCGGTGCTCTACGGCGAGCCGGTGATCGACCCGGCCCTGGAAGCCATCGCGCTCGCCTGGGTGCGGGAGGACCTGCCGAACCCGGACCTGCGGATCACCGTGACGAACGGCGCGGTCGACGCCGTCGAGCGGCTCCTGGCCCAGGCGCTGCTGCGCGACGACGCGGTCGCGCTCGAGGACCCGTGCTTCCTGGCCAGCATCCACACGGTCCGCCACGGCGGCTACCGCGCGGTGCCCGTGCCGGTGGACGCCGAGGGGATGACCGTGGACGGCCTCCGCGCGGCGCTCGACGCCGGGGTGCGCGCGATCATCTGCACGCCGCGCGCGCAGAACCCGACCGGCGCCACGCTCTCCCCCGCGCGCGCCGCTGCCCTGCGTGCGCTGCTGGCCGACCACCCGTACGTGCTCGTCATCGAGGACGACCACTTCTCCATGCTGTCGCAGCGACCGTACGAGACGCTGATCGGGCCGGGCCACCGGCGCTTCGCGCTGGTCCGCTCCGTTTCGAAGTTCCTCGGCCCCGACATGTGCCTCGCGATCGCCGCGACCGACGCGGAGACCGCCGACCGTCTCGCGTTCCGGCTGAGTCCAGGCACCACCTGGGTGAGCCACATCCTCCAGCGGCTCGTGCTCGCGCAGCTCACCGACGACACGGTGCTGAGCGAGGTCGCGGAGGCCGGGCGGCATTACGCCACACGGAACGCGGCGTTCGCGGCACAACTCGGTGCACGAGGCCTCCCGACGGAGGCCGGCGACGGACTCAACCTGTGGGTGGAGCTGCCGGTCGAGGCGCGAGTCGTCGCGGAGCGGCTGATGCGGCGCGGGTGGCTCGCGCGGACCGGGGACGAGTTCCTGCTGGGCGGGCGCCCCGCCGCGTCGCATCACCTGCGGCTGACGGTGCACGACCTCGGCGAGGAGAAGGCGGGGCGGCTGGTGGACGACCTGGTGGAGGCGGCGGAGCGCTCGGCGCCCCGCCTCTGATCTGCCAGGATCGAAGGATGCGCATCCTCTCCATCCAGTCCGCTGTCGCCTACGGCCACGTCGGCAACTCCGCCGCTGTGTTCCCGCTCCAGCGCATCGGCGTGGAGGTGCTCCCCGTCTACACGGTGAACTTCTCGAACCACACGGGCTATGGCGCGTGGCGTGGGCCGCTGATCGCGCCGGACGATGTGCGCGCGGTGATCACCGGGATCGAGGAGCGCGGTGTGCTCGGGAGCATCGACGCCGTCCTGTCCGGATATCAGGGCAGCGAGGGTATCGGGGACGTGATCGTGGACGCCGTGGCCCGCGTCAAGGCCGCCAACCCGAACGCCGTGTACGCGTGCGACCCGGTGATGGGCAACGCGAAGTCCGGCTGCTTCGTCGCGCCGGCCATCCCCGAGCTGCTGCGCGACAGGGTCGTGCCGGTCGCCGACATCATCACGCCGAACCAGTTCGAGCTCGGCTACCTCACCCGCACCGAGCCGGGCGACCTGGAGTCCACGCTCGCCTCGGTCGATGCCGCGCGGGCGATGGGCCCGCGCACCGTGCTTGTCACCAGTGTGGAGCGGCCGGACCAGCCGGAGGACACCATCGAGATGCTCGCAGTGGACGACGCGGGCGCGTGGATCGTGCAGACCCCGCGGCTGCCGCTGAAGGCGAACGGGTCGGGCGACGTCACGGCGGCGCTGTTCACGGCGCACTACGTCGCGTCCGGCGACGCGGCTTCCGCGCTCAGCAAGACCGTCTCCAGCGTCTACGACCTGCTCGCGAACACGCTCGCGTCAGGTGAGCGCGAGCTCCAGCTCGTGGAGTCGCAGGAGTCGTACGCGCACCCGCGCGAGCAGTTCACCGTCACGCGGGTGCGCTGACCCGCACGCATTCGTGCCGAATGTCGCGTTTCGCGCCGGCGAACACGACATTCGGCACGAATCGGGGCGCTTCAGTCGCCCTCGTGAGGCCAGGCGTTCGCGATGGCGGCGCGCACCTCGCCGAGGAGCTGCGGCAGCGCCTTCGTCTTGGCGATGATCGGGAAGAAGTTCGCATCCTGAGCCCAGCGCGGCACGATGTGCTGATGGAGGTGCGCGGCGATCCCGGCGCCGGCGACCTCGCCCTGGTTCATGCCGATGTTGAAGCCGTCGTTGTGCGAGACCTCGCGGATGACGCGCATCGCGGTCTGGGTGATGCTCCCGATCTCCGCGACCTCCTCCGGCGTCGCCTCGTCGTAGTTCGCGATGTGGCGGTACGGGCAGACCAGCAGGTGGCCGCTGTTGTACGGGAACAGGTTGAGCAGCGCGTACGCGTACTCACCACGCGCCACGATCAGCGCGTCCTCGTCGCTCAGCGTCGGGGCGACGCAGAACGGGCAGTCGTCCTTGCCCGGCTGCTGCCCGTGCTGGATGTAGACCATCCGGTGCGGTGTCCACAGCCGCTGGAATTCGTCGGGCACGCCGACGAGGTGCGACGGGTCGTCCACGCGGATCTCCTCCGCGTGGACGTCCCCACCGCCGTCGCCGAACTGCTCGTCGCCGTCGGCGTAGTCGTCGAGGCTCAGTCGAGCCATGCCGTCTCGACCAGCTCGTGGCTCTCGATGCTCGCGACGATCCGCTCGATCGCCTCGTCCACGGTCACGCCGTTGCGCTGGCTGCCGTCGCGGAACCGGAAGCTGACCGTGCCGGCCGTCGCGTCCTCCTCGCCCACGATGAGCTGGAAGGGCACCTTGGCCTTGGTGTGCGTGCGGATCTTCTTCTGCATGCGGTCGTCGGAGTGGTCCACCTCGGCGCGCACTCCCCTGGCCTTCAGCCGCGCGATCACGTCGTCCAGGAACGGCCCGTAGTTGTCGGCGACCGGGATGCCCACGACCTGGACCGGCGACAGCCAGACCGGGAACGCGCCCGCGTAGTGCTCCAGCAGGATCGCGAAGAACCGCTCGATGGAGCCGAGCAGCGCGCGGTGGATCATCGCCGGCTGCTTGCGCGTGCCGTCCGCCGCGTTGTACTCCAGCTCGAACAGCTCCGGCTGGTTGAAGTCGAGCTGGACGGTGGAGAGCTGCCAGGTGCGGCCGATCGCGTCGCGTGCCTGCACCGAGATCTTCGGGCCGTAGAAGGCCGCGCCGCCCGGGTCGTCCACGAGCTCCAGGCCGGACTCGACAGCCACCTCGCGAAGGGTCTGCGTCGCGGTCTCCCAGCTCTCGTCGCTGCCGACGTACTTCTCCGGGTCCTTGGTGGAGAGCTCCAGGTAGAAGTCGGTGAGGCCGTAGCCGCGCAGGGTCTCCAGCACGAATTCGAGCTGGCGCCCGACCTCGTCCTTGATCTGCTCGTCGGTCACGTAGATGTGCGCGTCGTCCTGCGTCAGGCCGCGCACGCGGGTGAGGCCGGAGAGCGTGCCGGACTTCTCGTACCGGTACACGGTGCCGAACTCCGCGAGGCGAAGCGGCAGCTCGCGGTAGCTGCGCCCGCGCGCCCGGAAGATCAGGTTGTGCATCGGGCAGTTCATCGGCTTGAGGTAGTAGTCCTGCCCCTGCCGGGTGATGTTGCCCTCGGCGTCGCGCTCCTCGTCCAGGTGCATGGGCGGGAACATGCCGTCCTTGTACCAGTTGAGGTGCTGGCTGATCTCGTAGAGGTGCGCCTTGGTGATGTGCGGCGTGTTCACCAGCTCGTAGTCGTTCGCGATGAGCCGCTCGCGCATGAAGTTCTCGATCTCGTTGCGGATGATCCCGCCCTTGGGGTGGAACACCGCCAGGCCCGAGCCGATCTCGTCGGGGAAGCTGAACAGGTCGAGCTCGGCGCCCAGCTTGCGATGGTCGCGCTTGGCGGCCTCCTCCATGCGGGTCTGGTACGCGCGCAGCTCGTCCTTGCTGGGCCACGCGGTTCCGTAGACGCGCTGGAGCTGCGGGTTCTTCTCCGAGCCGCGCCAGTAGGCGGCGGCGACGCGGGTGAGCGCCCAGCCGTTGCCGAGCATGCGCGTGTTCGGGACGTGCGGGCCGCGGCAGAGGTCCTTCCAGACTGTCTCGCCGGTCTTCGGGTCGACGTTGTCGTAGATGGTCAGCTCGCCGGAGCCCACCTCCACCGACTCGTCGGCATTGCCGGACTCGGCGCCCGACCCCTTGAGGCCGATCAGCTCGAGCTTGTACGGCTCGCCGGAGAGCTCGGCGCGCGCCTCGTCGTCGGTGACCACGCGGCGCATGAAGCGCTGGCCCGCGCGCACGATCCGCGCCATCTCCTTGTCGAGGGCCTTCAGGTCCTCCGGGGTGAACGGCTCGGCGACGTCGAAGTCGTAGTAGAAGCCGTCGGTGATGGGCGGCCCGATGCCGAGCTTGGCCTCCGGGTTGACCGCCTGCACGGCCTGCGCGAGGACGTGCGCGGTGGAGTGGCGGAGGATGCTGAGGCCGTCCGGCGAGTCGATGGTGACCGGCTCGACGGTGTCCGTGGTCGTGACGGTCGTCGCGAGGTCCTTCAGCTCACCGTTGACGCGCATCGCGACAACGGAACGGTCGGTGAAGAGCTCGAAGCCGTCGGCCACCTGTCCACTCCTTGAGTCGTATTCCAATGGGATGCGTTCAACTCTAGTCGGCACGAGTGCCCCCTCCCGGACGGGAGGGGGCACTCGGCACTGCGATGGACGCGCTACTTCGTGATCGCCGCGAAGAAGGAGGCGCCGTTCGGCGTCCCGACTCCCGTGGCTGTGTCGTAGCCCTTGGTGCTGTGGAGCGTCTGGTTCGGCGACTCCTCCGTCCGCAGGCTGTAGCTGAGACCGCCGGCGGCGCTCTCGCTGTCGACGTAGTTCACCCGGAGGACGCTCGGCAACGCCGAGCCGAACATGTCCTTCTGGTCGACGTCGTAGTACGCCGAGCCCCCGGCCGAGTACGCCCCGTAGATGCGCGGGTTCAGGAACCCGAGCGGAGCGCCGGCGACCTGGTTGGCGACGGCCGCCATGCCCGCGGTCAGCGGAGCTGCGACGGAGGTGCCGCCGATGCGGTACTCGTCGTAGTACGTCCCGTTGCTGAACGTCTGGGTCTGACCGACGAGCAGGCCCGTGTTCGGGTCGGCCAGGGCGCTGATGTCGGGCACCAGCCTCCCGGACGCCGAGCCGACCGCCGCGGCCTGGTAGGACGGCTGCGCGAAGATCTTGCTCACGCCTCCGCCGCCACCGCCGTTGAAGTTGCCGGGAAGAGCCGCCGCGAACGTGCCGTCCAGCTCGTACGGCGCGCTCGCGATGTGGTCGGTCGCGGTCGGCTTCACCGTGTCGAGCCCGGTCTGCCAGCCCACCTCGAACGACCGCTTCCAGCCGCTCTGGTTGAGGGCGGAGGTCGGGTCGTCGACCGAGCCGTAGCCGAGTCCGGTCGGGGCTGCTGCGGTCGGGACGACGGAGGCCGAGGTCCCGCCGACGGCCGTCACCCACGGGCTGTCCGCGTAGAAGTCGACCTGGGGCGAACCGAAGTTGCCGACCTCGTCACCGCTGTCACCGCTGGAGACGAAGACGCCGATGCCGGTCGCCGCCGCCTGGATGAAGGTGTTGTTGAGGCTGTTGACGAAGCCCTGCGGCACCGCCTCCCCCGAGAAGCCGTAGCTGATCGAGAGGATGCTCGCCAGGTGCTTGTCGACGATGTGGTTCACCGACGCGTCGAAGTCCTGGCCGGCGTTCGCGGAAGCCACGTAGAGCAGGCTCGCACCCGGCGCCATCGAGTGGATGGCCTCCGCGTCGAGCGTCTCCTCGCCGTAGAAGGCACCGGGCGTCAGCTTCGGGGTGTCAGGGTGCCGGTAGATGCCCGGCGCCACCATCTGGGTGATGTTCGGGGCGGGCAGGTTGTGCAGGCTGCTGTACTTGGTCACATCCTGCACGATCGTCGGGCTCGCTGTGGCGCCGACGAAGGCGACCGTCTGGCCGGCGCCCGTCGCGGCGACGGAGTCGAGGCCGTAGAGGCCGCGCACCTGGGCCGGCGTGTACCCGCACGGGGCGATCGGCTTGCTGCTGGTGCCGTACGCCGGGGCGTTCGGCATCGCGACCGTCTTCTCGCCGTACCAGAGCGAGCACGGCTGGCCGGCGCGGAAGCCCGCGGAGGGCGCGCCGTGGACCTGGTTCGGGCCGTTGCCGTTCGTGTTGGTCGGCGCGATCAGGTCGGCGCCCTGGTCGAGGCCCGCCACGCTCTCGACGATCCCGTTGAGGGAGGCCGGGATGGTGACCGCGGACTCCGGCGCGCGGAGCGTCGTGCCGTAGGCGTCGTACTCGCCGAGCGTGACGCCGAACGCGTTCTGCGCCTGGGCGACGGTGCCCTCGGCGGAGACGTACCGGTTGTTCGACGGCGTGTCGACGATGGAGAAGCCGGCGGACCGCAGGAACTGCTGAACGGCGACCACGCTGGACTGCGCGGGAGCGAACTGCTGGCGGAACTGCTGCGGGGTCAGGTAGTGCCGATAGCTCGCCGAGCCGGGCGTGGACACGGCGAGCGCCGTCGCCGCCGCCTGCGCCTGGTTCTGCCACGGCAGGTACACCCGCAGGTCGACCGTGTCGGTCGCGGGGGCTGCCGAGCGGAGCGCTTTCGCGTTCGCCCAGGCCGGCTGGCTGCCCGGTAGGGCGTTCCTTCCTGGTGATGCGACGGCGGGTGACGCCGCCACCGCGGCAAAGAGAAGGGCCGCGCCGGTGGTGACGGCTGCGGCCCTGAGGGTTCTGGTTGTCGTGCGCATGGATGTCCTTTCACCAATGCGAGGGATGCGCTGGTAGGCGCACGGCCATCCAACCCCTGTGAACGGGGGTAGACCAAGCATGGTTTTCTGAGAGTCCATACAGAAACAGTCCCCGGCCTGCTGGACGGCGGGGCGCGGTTACGGTGGAGCGCATGACCACGATCGAGATCGACGTCCCGACCGCCCTCGACAGCAGCGACCTGGAGGCCATCCGCCGGCTGCTCCCGCAGCTCTCCCGCTCATCCACGTTCGATGAGGAGCGGCTCGTGGCGATGCTGGGCCACCCCGGCACTGACCTGCTGCTCGCCCGCGTCGACGGCGAGGTGGCCGGGATGGCCACGCTGGCGTCGTTCCCGCTCGCGACCGGCTGGCGCGGTCACGTGGACGACGTGGTGGTGGACGACGCGCACCGCGGGCAGGGCATCGCCCGGAGGCTGCTGGAGGCGATCATCCAGCTCGCCGAGTCGCGGGGGCTGCGGACGCTCGACCTGACGTCGCGGCCGAGCCGGCGTGCGGCGATCGCACTGTACGAGTCGGTGGGATTCGTGCGCCGGAACTCGGCGCTGATGCGGTACGCGGGGGTGCAGGGCTAGGGCACTGAATGCGCCTGGGCAGCAGGCAGGTGCCGGTCGAGCCGCGCGAGCAGGCTCTCCAGCGCTCCGGGAGCCTCCGACTCGTACGGCAGCACCGTCCCGCGCAGGTCGAGCACCTCCCGGCGGTCATCGTCGATGCTCTCCCGGAACTGCTCGACCCAGGCGTGGTCGGCGTGACCGGGATGACGCGACCCGTCGCGGGCGCGTTCCTCGAACCGACGGACCAGCTCGTCCGCCGACGCCGTGCAGTGCACCTGGATCGCCGTGAAGCCGTACTCCGCCTGCCACGACTGGAACTTGGCGTCCTCGTAGGCTGCGTTGAACGCGGCGTCCACCACGAACGGCGCGCCCGCCTGCAGCTGCCGCTCGACCATGTAGTCGAGCAGCGCGAAACTGGCGCGGCCCAGCGACATCGACCAATCCCGGTCGCCGGCGCCGAGAGTGTCGAACAGGAGCTCCTTCAACCCGTCCTTGGACACCACGGGAAGGCCCCAGCGGTCGGCGATGGCCGTGCTGACGGTGGTCTTCCCCGACGCGGGGCGGCCGACGACCAGCACGAGGGCGGGGCCGGTGACGGCGGCGTCGGACGGAGGTGGTGGTGGCGACTGATCCGATGGCATGACGGACAGGGTAGCCCGCGCTGTGTGCTGCCGAAGGTCGACCGGGTGATCGCGGATGCGAGCTGACCGATCGGTCTGAAACGATGCCGTTATGACTCGATCACTCGACACCGGCCGTGGCGACGCCCCGCGCACGGCTCCCTACGACGCGATCGCCGACGGCTACGCGGAGCTGAACGCGACCAGCCTCCTGAACGAGTACTACAACCGACCGGCGCTCGTGGAGCTCGCGGGCGACGTCGCCGGTCGGCGGATCCTGGACGTCGGCTGCGGTTCGGGTCCGGTCCTGGCCGACCTCCGCGAGCGCGGTGCGATCGTCACCGGGGTCGACGCGAGCGCCGGGATGCTCGAACAGGCACGAGCCCGGCTCGGAACCGAAGCCGACCTGCGCGTCGCCGACCTGTCCGAGCCGCTGCCGTTCGACGACGGCACCTTCGACGACGTCGTCGCTTCGCAGGTCCTCCACTACCTGAAGGACTGGGGGCCCGCCCTCGCCGAACTCCATCGCATCCTCACACCGGGCGGACGCCTGATCGTGTCGGAGGAGCACCCCACCGCCCTCTTCCTCTCCAACCGGCTGTCGGGCGGTGACCGCGAGTACTTCGGGGTGCACGAACGAACCGAGGAGTGGACGCTGGGCGGGCGGACCGCCGAGCTCACCTTCTGGGATCGGCCGCTGCACGCGATGACCGACGCGTTCGCGGCTGCCGGTTTCAGGATCACAGCGATCAGTGAGCCGGCTCCCGCACCGGAAGCGTTCGACCGTTTCCCGGAGATCAGGAAGCATGAGAGCGGACGGTTCCTCGCGTTCCTGCTCTTCGTGCTGGTGGCGGAGCCGTCGCGATGAGCGCCTTCGCCGTCGTCGCCCTCTTCGCACCGATCGAGGTCGGCACCGCCGTCCCCCGGTCGGCGTGGCCCGCACATGTGACGCTGGTCTCGAACTTCGCCGCCGAGGCGTCGCCGGAGCGCGTGATCGAGGTCGTCCGTGACGCGCTGGTGGACGGCGCACTCGTCGAGGCCCGGATCGCCGGGCGTGCGATGTTCGGACCTTCGGCCGACATCCCGGTTCAGCTCGTGGAGCCCGGACCCTTCCCCGGCATGCACGAGGCGCTCGCGGAGGCCGTCGAGCGCCTGCCCGGCTTCGTCGCCGACGAGCCCGACTACTGGCACGAGGGCTATCGCCCGCACATCACCCTCCGCGCGGGAGAGAGTCTGCGGGAAGGCGACGGCTGGCTGGTCCGGTGCTTCGCGACGGTGCAGCTCACGGAGGAGTACGGAACGATCGTCGACGTTGTGAACGTGGGGTGGGGGTGAGCGGCGCCGCCTAAGGCTCCCGCGCGGGCACCGCGCCGGCGCCCCCGTATCCTGCGGTCAGGGGTTAGCCCGACCTACCGCCGCCAGCACCAGGTCGGCCGCGGTGCGCGCACTGACCGAGGCGTCGAATCGTGTCTCCGTCACGAAGTCCAGCGGCTGCCAGCCGTGATACCAGCCGCTCATCTCGTCCACGGTGAACGCCTCGGCCTTCGCCCGGGTCGCGTGCCGCCGGAGGGTCTCGTCGAGCGGGAGGTCCCACGCGAAGAAGTGCGACCGCGTCGCGATCCCGGCGAGGTGCTCGAGGGTGCGCTGGTGGCGTCCGGCGTTCAGGATGCCCTCGACCACGACCACGAGTCCTCGGCCGAGCCCCCAGGCAGCGATCGTCCCGAGCAGGTCCTTGCTGGCCACCTCCGCCCTGTCGGCTTCGTTCAGGAGCTGCCTCCGCACGACATCCTGAGGCACCACGAGGCACTCGCCGGGCCCGATATCCGCCTGCACCAGGCTCGCCACGGTGGATTTCCCCGAGCCGGAGTTGCCCCGGAGGACGATGAGCGCGCCGGCTTGATGATCCACGGCCGTCATCCCCGCGCTCCGTCCCCTGCTGCGACAGTCCGCAGCACCCGGGCCGCTACCACCTCCACGTCGTCGGCGCTCGTGTCGACTAACTCGCCCTCGATGCCCGCGGAGTCGAGGATCGCCGTCAACTCCGGCGCGCGGGCGAGGTGCCACGCCAAGCCGTCCGGATCCTCCGTGTGCCGCGCGCGCAGCCGCCGCTCGATGACCGTGGCGTCGGCGGTCAGTCGCACGAAGGTCGCGGACCCGCCGACCGCGCGCTGGAACCGCTCCGCGTCTTCCCGGGACTCGATGACCCCGGCGACGATGACGAGCTGCGCGCCGGCCGCGCCGAAGTTCTCCACCAAGGCCGCGACGTTCGCGAGCTGCAGCTCCAGGTTGAACGGGTCGCGGGCCGCGGCGGGACGGAACCGGCGGATCTCGTCGAGGTCGACGACGGCGTGCGGACGCGGCTCGAGTTCGCTCATCGCATCGGCGACGGAGCTCTTGCCGACACCGACCGTGCCGTTCAGGAAGACTGTGTGCATCCCGCGATTCTTGCAGGCGCGCAGCGGAAGCTCCTCGCACGCACCGCATTGCGTCCACGGGCCGACAATCCTACGATCGCTGCGTGCCTACACCGACCGAGCGCGCGGACGAGTACTGGTCGGCGGTGTTCCGGGTCGAACCGGCGGTGTTGAGGCGTCCCGGCGTGCACACCACGTTCGTCGACGACCCGAGCGCGGGGATCTATGTCCTGCGTATCGGCGACACCGTGCGTGTGCGCGCCCGCGAAGCGCTTCGGGGGCAGGTCGACGGCCTCCTCGGCGAGCTCTCGGTCGAGGACGCCCTTGAACCGGAGCGGTGGAGGTCCGCCCTGCAGAGCCTCGACCCACTGATCCTCGGCCCGGCGGCTCATTTCGTGGCAGGCGACGTTCGCCGTCCCGCGGTCGAGGAGGCCCGACCGAACGCCAAGGAGGTGCAGCGCATGGCCGCGCGGATACCGGCTGAGGAGGTCGAGGAGTCCGGCGTGCTGGAGCGGGATGTCGAGCATTTCGGCTCCTGGGCGGACGGCGACCTCGTTGCAGTCTCGGCGCTGGCACCCTGGGTCGGCGGACGCACTGACGTGGGCCTCCTGGTCGCGCCCGCCTTCCGGGGACGGGGCCTCGGCGAACAAGTGGCCGCGGTCGCCCTGACCGTCGCGACACAGCGCGCCGGACTCGCGCGCTGGCGGTGCCGTGAGGACAACGCCGCCTCGATGCGGCTCGCGGCACGTCTGGGGTTGCACCCGTACGGGAGGAACCTCGGTATCCGCGTCTGAGGGGCTTCTATCGGTTCAGCCGATGCGGACGGCCCGGATCGCGTGGTTCAGCTCGGCCATCCGTTCGATGATCAGGTCAGCGTCGTGAAGGAGCGCCGCCGGCGTCAGGGCGCTGAAGCCGATCACGTGCATTCCGGCGGATCGAGCTGCGCTCACGCCTGCCGGGCTGTCTTCGATGACGACGCAGTGTCCCGGCCGGTACCCCAGCTCCTGCGCCGCTCGAAGGAACAGATCGGGTGCTGGCTTGCCGTGCGTCACGTCGTCGGCGCTGAAGATGCGTCCCTCGAACAGCGACCAGAGCCCGGTCGTCCCCAGCGTGAGCCGCATCCGGGCGTGGCTTCCCGACGAGGCCACACAGGTCTCGTGGCCGACCGCGTGCAGCTCGTCGACGGCCTGGCGCACGCCGGGGATCGCCGTCAGCCGGTCCCGGAAGCTCTGCTCGTAGGCGTCGCGCCGAGCATGCGCGAAGTCCGGCGGGACCGGTCGACCGATCGCCCGCTCGATGTTGGCCGTGACCGCCGCCTCGGACCGCCCGAGGTGCTGGGTGAAGATCTCCTCCCGGGTGATCCGCCAGCCCAATTCGCCGATCATCCGCAGGTCGATGTCCTGGACCAGCCGTTCGCTGTCGACCAGGACGCCGTCGCAGTCGAAGATGACGAGCGGCAAGGAGGTCACGTCAGGATCCTAACCAGCCGGCGTCGTCCCCCATCCACTCGCGCAACATGTTGTTGCACGTCTGACGATCGGCAGGTACGATGAGTCGCGCAACCAATCATTGCGCGACAAAGGAGGATCACATGTTCGACATCCTGCACCGCGTCGGTGCGAAGGCTTCGCTCGAGGCCGCGTACGACGCCATCGCCACACCGGCCGGAGTGGCCGAGTGGTGGACCGAGGAAACGACCGGCGAGGGCGGCGTCGGCTCGACCATCACGACCGGCTTCACGGCGGCCGACACCCAGCAGTACATCGGCGGCTTCGACCTCGCGGTCGAGGAGCTCGTCCCGAATCAGAGGATCGCGTGGCGCGTGACCGACGGCCCCGCCGAGTGGATCGGCACGCTCATCGGTTTCGACCTCACGTCCGCGGGAGACTATACGGTGGTGAACTTCTCCCACCGCGGCTGGCGCGAGCCGGTCGAGTTCATGAGCCACTGCAGCACGAAGTGGGCGACCTTCCTCCTGAGCCTCAAGGAGTACCTGGAGACCGGGACGGGGAAGCCTGCACCCCACGACACCCCGATCAGCGACTGGCACTGATCGCACCGACACCGCACGACCGGACCAAGGAGACACCAGTGACGAGCACCGCGAGCAGCTTCTCGACCATCCAGCGTTCGCTCTACATCGAGGCCACCCCCGAGGTCGTGTACACGGTGGTGAGCCGGCCCGAGCACATCGCCGCGTGGTGGAGCGACGACGCCGAGTTCGAGGCGACTCCGGGGACGACGGGCTTCGTCGCCTTCGGGGATCCCGAGGCCGGCGGGAAGCGCGTCGAGATCACGGTCGACGAGGCCGTGCCCGGGCGGCTCTTCGCCTTCCGCTGGGCCTACGCGGACGGCCAGCCCGCCCGTGCAGGCAACTCGAACCTGGTGACGTTCGAGCTCAGCCCCGAAGGGCACGGCACCCGACTCAGCTTCATCGAGACCGGCTTCACCGACCGCGGACTCGACGACGACTCGGCGCAGGCCATGCACGCCGACCACAGCACCGGCTGGGACTACTTCCTCGCGAAGCTGGTCGCCTACGCCCCGGGAGCCCACTGATGCCGGCGACCATCGACGACGAACTCTGGTCGGCGATCGGCGACCCCATGCGTCGTCGAATGCTCGACCTGCTGACCGACGGCGGAGCGAACACGGCGACCGCGCTCAGCGAGCGCCTTCCCGTGAGCCGGCAGGCGATCTCCAAGCACCTGCAGGTGCTCGACCGCGCCGGGCTCGTCACCGGCACGGTCGCGGGCAAGGAACGCCGCTACCGGGTCGACGAGGACAGGCTCGCCGACGCGATCGCGCAACTCCATGACGTCGGCTCCGGATGGGACAAGCGACTGCGCAGGATCCGCCGGGCCGCGGAGGAGATCCAGCGCCTCAGCGGCGAGTCGCCCGGAGTGCTGTCCCCCGGCCCGTTTGACGTCGCTGCGACCACCCCACCAGACTGAGGTGGCCTCGACCCGACCTGGAGAACACGTGCCCGAACCGATCCCCTTCTCGCAGGCTCTCCGCGAGCGTACGCGCGTTGTCCACGAGAAGAGCGAAGGCGCGGTCTTCATGCAGGACCTCATGGCGGGGCGCGGCAGCCGGGACGATTACGTCCGTCTCCTGGCGCAGCACTGGTTCGTCTATGACGCGCTCGAAGAAGCGGAACGCTGCTCGCCGATGACCCTGTCGTCGCCCCGTTCGTCGCTCCCGAGCTGATCCGGCTGCCGGCGATCGAGGTCGACCTGGAGTTCCTCATCGGAGGCGACTGGCGCAACCGGATCGAGGCACTGCCGAGCACCTCCGATTACGCGGCGCGCATCCGCGAGGTCGGCGGCACCTGGCCGGAGGGCTTCGTCGCCCACCACTACACGCGCTATCTGGGCGACCTCTCGGGCGGCCAGATCGTACGCACCCTGCTCCAGCGCCACTACGACCTGGAGCCCGAAGCCGTCGCGTTCTACCGGTTCGACCGGATCGAGAAGCCCAAGGTCTTCAAGGACCGCTACCGGGAGCGGCTCGACGCCATCGACTGGACCGAGGATCAGCGCGAGCGCGTGATCGCGGAGACGGCACTGGCCTTCGAATTCAATGCCCGGCTCTTCGACGACCTGGCGGCGGCGAAAGCGACTGCCTGAACGCGCCGAGACAGTTGTTGGACTGAATCCGCGTATTCTGAGGCTGATGACTGAGAGCCTGATCCTGTCCGATCCCTCTGAACGCCGGCGTTTGGAAGAGTGTGTCAAAGAGCCGATCCGGACGCCGGGCCGTATCCAATCGCACGGAATACTCTTCGTCGTCGAGACGGCGAAATTCGAGATCGTCGTCGCAAGCGAGAATGCGTCGGAGTGGCTCGGTCGCTCGGTCGCCGAGCTCGGCAGCCCGTCGCTCGAGTGGAGCGTCGCCTCGGAGCCGCACGGCGACCCCGTCCGGGTCGAACTGGACGGACGCCGTTTCGATGCCGTCACGCACGCGCTCGACGGGCGGGTCGTCGTCGAGCTCGAACCGATCGACGACGGGCCGGGGCTCCCGACGCCCTCGGTCGTCGGCGCGATCCGCCTGCTCGGCGCGATCGCGGATCCCGATGCGCTGCGGCAGGCCGCGGCCGAGGAGATCAAGCGCATCACCGGATTCGATCGGGTGATGGTCTACCGGTTCTTCCCGGACGGGCACGGCGAGGTCGCCGGCGAGGCCGCGGAGCCCGACATGGAGCCGTACCTCGGCCTGCGCTTCCCCGCCTCCGACATCCCCCAGCAAGCTCGATCGCTGTACATCACCAAGCTGTCGCGCGCCATCGTCAGCACCTCCGACCCCGGGACGGCCCTCCTCTCGAACGACCCGGGCGCTGCGGCCTTGGATCTCAGCCAGGCCGAACTGCGCGCCGTCTCCCCGCACCACCTCCAGTTCATGCGCAACATGGGGCAGGCCTCCACCGTCTCGTTCTCGCTGATCGGCGACGGGCGCCTCGTCGGGATGATCACGTGTGCGCATCGCACCGAGCGGCGGATGCCCATCCTGCTGCGCCGAGCGCTGGAAGTGCTCACGACGCAAGTCACCCTGCAACTGGAGTCGCTGGAGTCGATCGCACGGCTGCGCCGCGACCTGACCATCCGGGAACGTCGCGCGAACCTCCTCTCGGACGTCCTCGCTGCCGACGAGGTCCTGCAGGGCCTGGCCGACCAGGGCGACGAGCTGCTCGACCTGGTCGGCGCCGACGGGGCCATCCTGGTCCTGGAGGGCATGAGCCGGAGCATCGGAGCTGCGCCCGGCGGTGACCGCAGTGAGCTGCTCGCGGCCATCGGCACCGAGTACCTCTGCACCGACGAAGTGGAACGGACCAACCCCGGGCTGGCCACCCTGATGCCGGGCCTGGCGGGCCTGCTGGTGGTCCCGGCCGCGAACGGCGTGCTCGTCTTCTTCCGCCGTGAGGTGGCCCAGGTCATCCGCTGGCTCGGCGACCAGTCGGCCGAGAACCGCGACACACCCCTGTCGCCGCGGCGATCCTTCTCCGAATGGCGGCAGAGCGTGAAGGGAACGTCACTCGCCTGGGGCTCCAGGGCGGAGGAAGCGCGCGACCTCGGCCGTGACATCACCCGGGTGATCGATCGGCGCAACGAGACCCGGTTGGCGCGCCTCGCACTGGTCGACCATCTGACCGGCCTCCAGAACCGGCGGGCGTTCGAGCAACGACTCGAACGCGCCATCGCGGAGGGTCAGCCCGGCGCGGTGCTGTTCCTCGACCTCGACGGGTTCAAGGAGATCAACGACCATTACGGGCACGAGACCGGCGACACGGTCCTGCGCGCGGTCGCCGACCGCCTGACGAGCGCCTCCCGGGACTCCGACGTGATCGCTCGACTGGCCGGCGACGAGTTCGTCGCGCTGTCCCTCGGCACCTCGACGGCGGGTGGCGAGAGCCTGGCCCACCGACTGATCGAGGCCGTCAAGGCGCCGATCGACACCCCGGTCGGCCAGGTCCACGTCACGGCATCGTGCGGCGTTGTGGGCCTCCTCGCCGGCAACACCTCCAAGCAGCTGTTGGATGCCGCTGACGCCGCCATGTACCGAGCGAAGAAGGCAGGCCGCGACCGCGTCTCCGAGTGAGGCTCGCCAGGCGTGACGCCGAGAAGGCTGCCGACTACCCGGCCCAGTCAACCGAGCTGAACATCGCTGCCGTGTCGGTGAACGAGGTGATCGACCCTTCGACGCTCGCTTCGATCGCACGATCCGAGGTGATATCCCCCGTCTCGCCGGTCGCCGGGATGGAGTAGTCGGCGTGGAAGGTGACCTCTGCGGGCGTCGACGTCGTCACCAGCCAGCAACCACCGGCGCTCACGTCAGCCATCCCCGGCGCACGGCATCCGAAGTCCCAGGCGCCGATCGCGATCGTCGGACGGGATTGCACGTGCCAGGACGGGTTCGCCCACACCTCGCCGGGCGCGGCCTCTGAGCTCAGGTAGAACGAGCAGCGATCCGGGTGGGTCGTCGGTTCGGCCACGCACTGGTCCAACCAGGCATTGGCGGCGGCGATCACTGCATCCTGACCCTTCGCGGTCAGCGTGGCCGGAACCCGGAACTGATCCGAGTGGCCGAACCCGGCGACGGAGACTGCGGCATTCGGCAACGTGAACCACGGCGATTGCGCGTTGATGGTGAGCGCATACGTCCCGGGAAATGCGTGGATATGCTGCACCGCACCCTTCCACCCGAGAGGAACTCCGGAAAGCGTCGCATCGACGCGGCCCGGCGCACCCATGGTGATCTCCACCGTCGCCAGGTCCACCGGCAGGAGCTTCCACGAATCCACACCCAGCAGGCTGAGCGGATTGGCCATCCTGTTCAGGTCGAACTTCGCTGTCGTCGAGCCGCTCTTCTGCAGGATGCGCACTGTGACCGTCGAGCCCGCTCCGATCGTGCGCGTGTCGAGGATGCGGAAACCGGTCATCCGATCCGTCGCGTGGCTGTACGCCCTGTCGGTGAGCAGCACCTCCTCCGGGTTCGCGGCGCGCCCCTCCATCCGCAGCGCGGTCGAGATGTCGCCGCGTTGCACGTCCGACAAGTAGGCCGAGACGATCGCCGACGGCTGCGAGGCGTCGTGGGCGCTGACGAGCATCACCACAGCGGTGGTGCCCAGCCCCAGGTATACGGCCCCGGCGAACGCCGCGATCGCGATCCCCAGCCGAATGCGCAACGTCATATCGATTCCCCCTGATCGAAATACTGCGCACAGCTTAGCGACGAAACACCGGTCCGCCGTAGAAACGAGAAAACCCCCGGTCACCCGCGGGTTTTCTGTTGGTGGGCGATAGTGGGATCGAACCATTACCGTATAGGTCTGCAGACATAGCGCAGCAACCGCGTCGGAGGGGAGGACACCCGGAACCGGAAGCCGCGCCTGGGGCCTGCGGCACCATCCGCGGCCGAGCGGCGGCGTCGGCTTCCGGAACTCCCTGCCGCCACGGACGCCCCCGAACTGGATCTGGACTGAGGGGCGTAGTCCGTATGGGCCACCCGGCAGCGCCCGCGGTGAGGCGAAGCGAGTTCTCCTGATCGCCGTTGCTACGCTGACGACGACCGAGGAGGATCGTTGGGACTATTTCGACGCCGCAATGAAGAGCCGCAGCCTGCTGATCGCATCGAGTGGGTGACCTCCACCGCCCGGCGAGTCCTCGCTGAGCGCGGGATCGAGACCACCATCCAGCACGGCGCTCAGCCGGAGGATGTCACACTCATCGCATCCGACAGCCAGGGCTACCCGCTCTTCAACGCGTTCGCCAAGACCCACGGCGCCAGCGCCGAGCAGGCACGGCTGATCATCACCGAGCACATCGACAATCTCCTCGACTCCCGAGGCACGCCCTCCCCCACCGATCTGTCGGCCGACGAGCTCCGGACACGGGTGCGGACCCGCATCCTCCCTGGCGGTGAAGACCGCCCGAACGAACCGACGTTCCACTACGCGAGGCCGTTCGCCGAGGACCTCATCCTCGCGCTCTGCGTCGACTTCCCCACGACGGTGTCGTACATCAACGACGCCCACGTCGACAAGCTCGCCCTGGGCCTTGACGAGCTGTATGTCTTCGGCCAGCTCAACACCGACCAAGAGCCCGTCGACGAGCGCATCGAACCCGTGCCGGGCATCCAGGTCGTCGTCGGAGAGTCCCTGTTCATCGCTTCGAAGGCGGCGAACCTGCCCGCCGTGCTCGGAGCCGCACCGCTGGGGACGCTCTTCACCCTCCCGCACCGCCACATGCTCATCGCTGTGCCCGTCACCGGCCCAGAGACCCTCGCCGCGGTGGAGCACCTCGTGGGACTGACCCAGCATGTGCTGAGCGACGGACCGCCGCCCGGCGGCGTCATCTCTGCCGACGTCCTGTTCTCTCGGAATCAGGAAGTCAGCCGGGTGTCCGCGACCGACGAGCACGGAGCAACCTCGATCGTCGTGGACGACCGCCTGCAGGAAGCGCTGGAGCAAGCCCTGGGCTGACCGGGCGCCGATGGGCTCGGCAGGCGGCGGTCGCCACTGACCGCGCTGTGAAGGACCCAGCACGCGTGATCGTCGGACGATCGACTTCGCAGACAACCGCGACAGCCATGGGCGCCGGCGCCACGGAAGGATGGTGGCATGGACACTCTCAGCCCAACCGACGCGATCTTCATCGCCGGTCGCTCCGGCGTCGGCAAGACCAGCGTGGCTGCCGAGGCGTCGCGTATCCTCGCGCGCGGCAGCGTTCCTCACGCCATCATTGAGGGCGACAACCTAGACCAGGCCTATCCGGAGCCGTGGCGCAACGGCATCGATCTGGCCGAACGAAACCTCGCAGCCATCTGGCGCAACTACCAGTCGATCGGGTACTCGCGGCTCATTTTCACGAACACCGTCAGCGTGTTGCATCTGCCCGCCCTAATCGCGGCGCTTGGTGGCAACGTGCGCTCCTTCCCGGTCCTCCTGACAAGCAGGGACGGCACAGCGGCCGAACGGCTCGCTCTACGAGAAATCGGAAGTGCGCTCGACGAACACATCGAACGCAGCAGGAACGCCGCCGCGCACCTCGACAGCTCTGCGAAGGATGTCTTCCGAGTTGACACCGAAGGCCGGAGCGTCGAGGAGATAGCCCGAGAGGTGCTGACCGCGGCCGGGTGGATCGAGTAGGCGCGATCTACCTCGAAGAGCTGTCGATCCAGTGGACGACACTGTCATGGAGCATCGCTCACCGGTCCTGCGATCGCAGGAAATGGCTCGCTGGAATCAGTTCGATTCCGATGAGGTGGCCATCGACGTCGAAATCAAGGTTCACCATTCCGTTGCTCTCGTTCAGGAGCGGCTCGGTGCGCCCGAACTCACGCTTCTCCTCCCGCGTGCCAATGTAGACATACGCGGCATCGGCCGCCTCGTCGACGACAATCTGAGGCATCCGATTCATCTACCTTTCACCTGGGTTTGCTTTCAACCGCATCAGGACCTCATCGGCAGTCAAGTCGAAGCCTGTCGCTTCGGCCCCTGCCCAGTTCAGGCCGGCCAGAAGACCGTCCCGGCGGATGCCAGGTAGCCACCGCGTTTCGAACTCGACCCGTGGGATCTCACGCGTTTGGAACCCACGGTATGCAGGAACCGAGGCGGTGACCCGTTCAAGCCGCGATCGCAACGACCAAAACGGCATCGCGCGGCGCCCGTCGGTGCCCACTGGTGCCGGCACCCCGCCATCGTCTTCGATAGTCCAAATCGATCCATCGGCGCCGATCTCCTCGAAGAAGGCCGAAGCTTGCGCTGCACTGGTGCTCACACCCAAAGGTTAGATCAAGGCGGGCATCGCCCACGGGCTCGGCAAGCCGTGCTGCGCCGTGGGACCGGTGGGCGTTGCGACACGCGGTACCGGATCTTCGAGCGCATGGTCGCACAGCCCAATGCGTTCGAGGAACTGATCACTTCCCAGGGCCCACGCGACTGACTGGTTGAGCCCTCGTTGCCCGAACCCGTGGCCGATCAGATGACCGCTGCTGCGGAGTAGCGCAATAAGGTGCTCCCGTCATCGGAGGTCTCTGACTCGACGAGTTCAAGGGCTGCGTATCGAGTTGGGAGGGTCTGGGCTGACCCGCTGAAGGCAACCGCGCTCGGGTCCGAGGAGAGCGCGGGGCGTACGAGAAGCGCGATCTCATCGACGAGACCCGCACGTAGCAGCTCACTGTTCAGCTTGGCGCCCGCATCGGATCGAACTCTCCGGATTTCGAAGTCCGCACTCAGCCGCGCGAGTGCTTGGCCGAGGTCAACGCGATCGCTGCCGATCGACAGATATTCGATGCCGCGTCTGTCCAAGTAGCGCACATACTCGTCCGGGGTGGAGGAGGAGATCAGGACCAGGATCGCTCGATACCATGGCTGCGCCTGAGCATGGCGCCAGTTCCTGACACGACCGCGACTGTCTGGGACGACCAGCAGCGGACGTTGCCGCTCCAGCACATGTTCGAATCCTGCGGGCGGGTTCACCTGTGCCACTGGATCGAGAATCGTGCGCTGTTCGTCGGCGCTTTCCTGCGGTCCGAAGTTCAACGCCGTGACGCTGCCCATCAGAATCGCATCTACTTCCCACCGGAAGGCACGCCCGTAATAGTCGTGCGGGTCGCCGGCGAATCCCCCAAGCTTTCCATCGATGCTCACCTCGTTGTAGATCATCAAGTGCGGGGTGCTCACAGCACCGACAATATCGAGCTGAGCGTGACTCGGGTCAGCTCGTCAGGTGCGTGAGCGCCTCGTAGTGTGTCATTGCGACGGCGAATGGGATGGCGACGGCCAGCAGCAGTGCGACCGCGACGAGCGAGCGTCGCGTCCAGGTGCGCAGCGGGAACCCGCTCACACCCCAGGTCGCGATCAGGACTACGGCGACGGCGGCTGTCGCGGTCGACCAGACGGGCAGGCTGTCGTGCGCTTCGTCTCCGATCAGGAGCGTCCAGACGCCGAGCGCGACCGTGACGACGACCAAGCCGATCGCGACCGCGAGAACCGTCCTGCGGGTCCGGTCGCTGAGGGGCTCCGCTTCCAGCGAAGCCGGGTAATAGGGCTCGTCATCGTCCACGCACTCATCGTGGCAGCGGAGGGCGCTTCCGGGCCGCATCACGGCCCCGACACGCGCGGAATCCGAGATGCGTCGCGGTCCAGAGCGAATGCCGGGCCGCAGCTACCGAACCATCCGCACATGCGGCAGGTCCGGCATCACCGGGTCGACCTTGTGGGCGCCGTCGAGCTCGAAGCCGTTCCGGCGGTAGAACGCCTGCGCGCGCGGGTTGTGCTCGGCCACCCAGAGGAACGCGGGGCCGTCACCGAGCGCCTGATCGAGGAGGCTCTGAGCGACCCCGCTGCCGTGGTGATCGCGGGAGACGTAGATCGAGTAGAGCTCGCGCTCCGCACCCTCCGGGCCGTCGGAGACCGGAGGCCCGGCGAACGCGAACCCGACGAGAGCACCGTCGAACGTCGCCACCTGGACCTGCCGGTCGGGGCGTGGATTACTCACGATCCGGTCCCACATGGCGCGTCGCCGTTCCAGAAGTTCCGGCGTGAAGAAGTCGGACGGCAGCTGGTCGGCGTATGTCTCGATCCACGTCGCGACGTGCAAGCGCGCGAGAGCATCGACATCCTCGACGCCGGGGGCTCGGGTCTCATAGGTCACGGAGTGATCATCGCACCTCCGGTCAGCCGGAAAGCCTCAGCTGCTTCCTGGCACGGTTGCGCAATTTCAGGCCCGACGGCCGACAGCAGCTCAGTGTCGGCCAGCGACGTAGGTGCACTGGTCCGAGAGCCGAGGGATCGACTCCGCCGGGACGAGTCCAAAATCAGCGCCGCATTCTTTGTCCCCGCGCTTGCTGGCCGTTACGGCCGATTGCCCCGCCCGGCTGATTGTACGACCCAACGCTGACCCCACGAGCGCGCTCACTCGCTCGATAACACCACGGAAAACGAAGAAAACCCCCGGGAGACCGGGGGTTTCTGTTGGTGGGCGATACTGGGATCGAACCAGTGACCTCTTCCGTGTCAGGGAAGCGCGCTACCGCTGCGCCAATCGCCCAGAGCCTGAATGCTCAGGATCGAGGTGGATACGGGATTCGAACCCGTGTATACGGCTTTGCAGGCCGCTGCCTCGCCTCTCGGCCAATCCACCGAAGCCACAACACGGAAGAACCGTACCGTATTCGAGAGGCCTGGAATCCGAGGAAACCAGGCCGACTCGAGCGGATGACGAGACTCGAACTCGCGACCCTCACCTTGGCAAGGTGATGCGCTACCAACTGCGCTACATCCGCATTTCGCACCCCGGTTTCCCGCGGCACTTGAATGACTTTAGCTGATCCCCGCACCGATGACCAAACCGGACCCGCCGTCCGGGTGTGTCGCGCGACGCAACGCCCGGCACGCGGGGCCGATGTGCAATCCGGTGCCGCGGTCAGCTAGTATCGAGACTCGCAGCCGGAATCTCGGCCGCGAAAGCACGGGCGATTGGCGCAGTTGGTAGCGCGCTTCCTTCACACGGAAGAGGTCATCAGTTCGAGTCTGGTATCGCCCACCATCGATGAATCCCCGGTCCTGGCCGGGGTTTTCGCATTCACGGAGTGAACCACGGGCGATCGCCGTGCGCGACCACTGCGATCGGGTACCCCCACGCCGGTCCGATCCACCCCGTTCTGGGGTGACAGGGATGACCGCCCGGGTCTGTAACGTGTGATCGTTCAACGCCGCGGCAGCGGCCGGTTCTGGGGGCGACGATGATGCGGGTCGGGCAATGACGGAGAAGGCGCTTCCAGGCGAGTCCGCGACAACGCGGAGGTCCAGGCCGGCAGCGTTGTTCGGGGCGACACCGGACGAAGCCGCGAGGATGAGCCGCACCGCAACGGTTGTCGCCGCGATAGCGCTCCTCGCGGCGGCCGTTTGCTCCGTAGCCGGGCTGGTGGTCTCGCAGGTCGCAGGATACGTGGCGCTCGGGGCGGTCGCGGTCGCTCTCACCGCGGAGGTCGTGAAGTTCGGGCACCGGGTCCCGCCCACGTCGATGTTCGAGAAGCCCGACCGCCCGGACCGACGGTGATGCGGCATTCACCTTGCGGAGTAGACACGATGATGCGCTTCGAGGCGGCCGCATGACTCGCACGACGCTCGCTGACAGGCTCCAGGCCGCGGGCGTGCAACCGATCGGCGGCAACCGATGATGTCGGCATTGTTCGGCGGCGTTTGGCTGCTCCTGCTCAGCGTCGCCGGGATCGTGTTCCGGCGGCGGCTGGCGCGGATGCTTCTTCACTGGACGAATGAGGCTCTTCCCCAGACGCAACGGTTGCGGGACCTGACTATCGGGATCGTCCTGCTGTGCTGTTTCGCCGCCGTCATGGGTGCTTCGGGAGTGGTCATGGCAGTGCTGGGCGGCCAGCCGAGCTTTCCGGTGATCGTGGTGACACTTGCGGCCGCCGTTCCGCTGAACTTCGCTTACTGGTACCGGTTCCGCCGGACCGGTCTCGGACGAGTGCGCCGTCAGGGCTAGCTGACGGTCGGACATCAGCTACTCAGTATCCGATGACGCCCGTGAAGTCCGGTGAGCCGTCCGGTCTCGCCGGGAGCGGGGTGCCGTTGACGTAGCGCGGCCACTCCAAGCGGAATCCACCGACCGGCGTCAGCACGTTCGGGTACGGGGACGACGGCACGGCTGTGGTGGCGGGAGCAGCGGGAGGCGCGAAGGCCGCGGTCGCCGGAGCGGCGGCGAAGGGGGCAGCAGCCGCAGCAACAGGAGCGGCGGTCCGCGCAACCTTCTCCGCCTTCGGCCCGAACAACGTGTACGTCAACGGGATGAGTATCGTCCCCAGCGCGTCCAGGATCGCGATGGTCGCCACGAGCCGCCAGTACGTGTCAGAGAACGTCGTGTGGTCGAACACCAGCGGCGCCGCGAGCCCGAGGGTGAGCGCACCGACCAGCACCAGCGTGCACACGGTCACCTTGGACATGATCGGGCCGGTGAAGCGGCGCTGGGTGTTCAGCACCAAATGGATGTGCAGGAGACCGAGCCGCACCACGACGACGAGCGCGATCCAGCCGACGAACCCCCACGACGACGTTCCTTGCCCGTCATCCAGGGTGGAGCTCCCGTCGAGCGCCGGCGACCAGATCTTCACCAGGCCGTCCAGCAGCAGGAACGCCGACAGGATCACCGACACCGCGCCGAACCACGGCGCGCGGCGGGCGGACACGTCCGCGTCGTACCAGGACACCAGCGAGAAGAACACCAGCAGCGCGATCGTGCCGATCAGCCGCCAGCAGGTCTCGTCCCAGGTCCCGATGATCACCGCGTAGACGCCGACCAGCGCGGCGGCGATCAGGGCGCCGACCACGATCCGCGGCAGGAGCTTGCGCACCCAGGCGAAGCGGTCGGTGTCGGGAGGGAGGGCGCCGGTCATTTCCGTCATGGCTCGAACGCTAGCGACGGGGCGCCGGGCGCAGAATCCGTGCCAGTACGGTATTCGTCCGCGCCCTATCCCGCACCCTGGCTCGGATGCGGGAGGTCGCCGACCCGCGCCTGCTCCCGCAGCATCTCCGCCGTCAGTTCGTCCCGCACCTCGGCATACGACGCATCCCCGTACACGTTGTGCAGCTCCTCGGGGTCGCGCTCCAGGTCGTACAGCTCCCACTCCGGCGGGTACGTGAAACTCCCCGTCCCCGGCAGGCCGAGGCCGTCGTTGTAGAAGTAGATGAGCTTGTGCGTGCCTGTGCGGTACCCGTAGTGCGCCGGTGCCCGGTGCGAGCTGTCGTCGTGCTCCCAGTAGCGGTAGTACATCCCCGATGCGGGCGGCTGCGACGGGGAGGCCACCAGGTCGCCCCAGAAGCTCCTCCCCTGCATCCGCTCCACGGGCTCCACGCCCGCGGCGTCGAGGATGGTCTGCGCCCAGTCCACGTTCGTCACGATCCCGTCGTGCACGGCGCCGGCCTCCACCCGCGACGGGAGGCTGAGCAGCAGCGGCATCCGCAGCGACTCCTCGTACATCAGCCGCTTGTCGAACCAGCCGTGATCGCCGAGGAAGAAGCCCTGGTCGGAGGCGTACATCAGCAGGGTGTCGTCGAACCGGCCGTGCTCGTCGAGCCAGTCGATGACCCGGCCGACGTTCTCGTCAACGGCCTGCACGCAATCGAGGTAGTCCTCCATGAAGCGCTGGTACTTCCAGACCGCCGTGTCCTCGTAGCTCAGGCCGTCCGGCGGGGACGCCTTGAGGTCCTCCAGCGCGAGATGCTCGGCGATCCGCATGGCGGCCCTCCGCGCCGACGTCGACCGGGTGGCGTAGTCGTCGTCGAAGGTCGCGGGCAGCGGCACGGCCTCGGACCGGGGCCGTGACCCCTCCCTCGGCTCCCACGGCCGGTGCGGCGCCTTGTGGTAGATCAGCACGCACCACGGGTCGTCCCCGGGGAGCGAATCCAGCCAAGAAAGGGCCAGGTCGGTGATGATGTCCGTCGCATATCCCGGCACGGTCCGCTCCCCCGCCGCCGAGAGGAACTGCGGGTCCCAATACTCCCCCTGACCCTCCGAGCCGACGAGCACGTCCCAGTAGTCGAAGCCTTCGGGATCGTGGCCTGGCCCGTGACCCAGGTGCCACTTGCCGACGATCGCCGTGCGGTACCCGGCGGCCTTCAACTGCGACACGAACGTCGGCTGGGCGGCGTCGATCGGCGTCTCCAGCGTGGTCACACCGTTCACATGGCTGTAGGTGCCGGTCAGGATGCTCGCGCGGCTCGGCGAGCACAGCGAGTTCGTGACGAAACAGTTCCGGAAGAGCACGCCGCGCCCCGCGATCTCGTCGATGCGCGGCGTGGAGTTCACCGCCGACCCGTACGCCCCGATCGCGTGAGACGCGTGATCGTCGGTGAGGATCATCACCACGTTCGGCCGGCGCTCGCTCATCGGACCGGGTGGCCGCCTTCGTCGAGCGCGCGCAGCGCCGTCACGAGCTGCGCGGTGTCCGGCATCCCGCGGAGCCCGGCCGGCGTCGGGTAGACGCGGCAGGCGAGCTCCTGGATGGGCACCGCCGCCGGGAAGAGGTCGGCGCCGTCGACCACGATCGTCGGCGAGCCGGCGAACACCGTCCCGGCCAGGTCGGCGGAATCCCCCAGCAGCCGGTACTCCACCGCCGCGTCGATCCCGGCCTCGGCGAGCGCGACCTCCAGCCGTGCGCCGGCCTCGCGCCAGCTCGGGCACTCCTGGATGTGCAGCACCTCGACCCGCATGGCCCTCCGATCGACCCTCTCCCGTCCTTACCTTACGTTCCGTGACGCGACCGGATGCGCTCGACGGCGCGGTGCCGCATCCTTGGGCGATGAGCTTCGCACCGGCCCGCCCCCTGGAGCAGCTCTTCGCGTCCAGGTCGAGCATCAAGTGGCGCCGCTATCCGGCGGACGTCCTGCCGGTCTTCGTCGCCGAGATGGACTTCGACGTCGAGCCCGCCATCCTCGACCGGGTCGCCGAGACGCTCCGCAACTCGGACACCGGTTACCTCGACTCGGCCGGTCCGCTGGCGCCCGCCTTCGCAGACTTCGCCTGGAGCTCGTGGTCGTGGGGCGTCGACCCGGAGTGGGTGCACCTGGCCACCGACGTGACGGTGGGCGTGGTCGAGACGCTGCGGCTGGTGCTGCCGGAGGCCGGCGGGCGCGTCGTACTGACGCCTCCGGTCTATCCGCCGTTCTTCGAGATGATCGAGGAGGCCGACGCCGTCGCGATCACCGTCCCGCTGCGCGAGGACGCCGGCTGGACGCTCGACCTCGACGGCCTGGAGGCCGCCTTCGCCGCGGGAGCCGACGCCATGCTGCTCTGCAACCCGCAGAACCCGACCGGCCGATGTCACAGCCGGCGCAGCCTGGAGGCGCTCGCCCGCCTCGCCGCCCGCTACGGTGTGTTCGTCGTCAGCGACGAGGTCCACGCCCCGCTCGCCCACCCGGGCGCCCGCTTCACGCCGTTCGCTCCTGTCGCCCTGGCCGCCGGCGCCCGTGCCGTCACGGTGACCTCCGCCAGCAAGGCGTGGAACCTCGCCGGACTCAAGTGCGCGGTCATCGTCGCCGCCGAGCCGGCCACCGCCGACCTGCTCACCCGGCTCCCGGAGGAGCTCGCGGCACGCACCAGCATCCTCGGCCTCCACGCCAACGTCGCGGCGCTCTCCTGCCTGCGCTGGCGCGACGGCCTCCTCGACCAGCTCGTGACGAACCTCCGGCTGCTGGAGGCCGAGCTCGCCGTGCACGCGCCGTCGGTGCGCGTCATCCGGCCCGACGCCGGCTATCTGGCCTGGCTGGACTTCCGGGAGACGGGGCTCGGCGACGACCCCGCCCGCACTCTGATCGACGTCGGCCGGGTCGCCCTCAACTCCGGGGTCGCGTTCGGCGAGCAGGGCCGCGGCTTCGCCCGGATCAACCTGGCCTGCGACCCGAGCACCGTGGTGGAGGCGGTCCGCCGCATCGCCGCGACCGTCGCCGCGGCGACCCCCGCCCTCGCGCCCCTCCCCGCCTGACCCCGCGCCACAAAGGATCGAGGGGACGCAACACGCCGCAAGCGTCGATGCGTAGCGGCGTGTTGCGTCCCCTCGTTCGGGAGAGGTCAGGCGCGGGCGGCTGCGTGGAGGGCCCGGTCCAGGTCCGCGATGATGTCGCGGGGGCTCTCCAGACCGATGGACAAGCGCACCAAGCCAGGGGTGATCCCGGCCTCCAGCCGCTCCCCCTCGGTGAGCTTGGCGTGGATGGTGCTGCCCAGGTGGATGGCCAGCGTGCGCACGTCGCCGATGTGCGTCATCGGGCTGACCAGCCGCAGCGCGTCGAGGAACCGCTGAGCGGCCTCCCTGCCGCCCGCGAGGTCGATGGAGACGATGGAGCCCGCCCCGCGCGGGAGGTACCGCGACGCCAGCGAGTGGAACGGGTCATCCACCAGCCCCGGATAGAACACGCGTGCCACCTCCGGCCGACCGGCCAGGAACTCCGCAACCTCCTGCGCGTTGGCGACGTGCCGGTCCATCCGCACCGACAGCGTCTCGATGCCGTGCAAGAGCAGGAAGGTGCTCAGCGGGGGCACCGTCGGCCCGTACTCCAGCACGATCACCGATCGCAGGTAGGCCAGGTAGGCACCGTCGCCGAACCGCTCCACGAAGGAGGCGACCCCGGGCCGCGGTGGCTCGGTGAGCTGCGGGAACCGGTCCGCGTGCGCCGCCCAGTCGAACCGGCCGCCGTCGACCACCGCGCCGCCGATCACCGATCCATGTCCGGACAGCCATTTGGAGGTCGAGTGCACGACGATGTCGGCGCCGTCCTCGATGGGGCGCCACAGGTACGGCGTCGGCACGGTGTTGTCGACGACCAGCGGGACGCCGGCCGCGTGCGCGATCCGGGCCAGCCGCTCGATGTCGACCACCTGGTTCAGCGGGTTCGGCAGCGTCTCGGTGTAGACGGCCTTCGTGTTCGGCCGGAACCGCGCCGCCCACTCCGCGTCCGTCGCGTCGTCGGCCACGTACTCGAACGCGATCCCCTGACGCTTCAGGATGCCGCGGAACATCTCCCGCGTTCCCTCGTACAGCGACCGGGTGGCGAGGATGTGGTCGCCCGCCTCGGCGAGCGCGTTGAGCGCAGCGGCGATGGCGGCCTGCCCGCTGGAGACCACGATCCCGTCGACGCCGCCCTCCAGGTCGGCGATGCGCCGCCCCGCGACCGCGTTGGTCGGGTTGTCGTTGCGCGAGTAGGCGCGGTAGCGGCTGCGCCCGGCGAAGCGGTCCTCACCGTCGTCGAAGTCGTCGAAGACGTAGCCGGCGGTCTGGTAGATCGGGGTGACGCGGGCGCGGGTCTCGGCGTCGACCACCGCTCCGGCGTGGATCTGCCGGGTCTCGAAGTCGAGCGGGTGCGAACAGTCGTCAGGCATGCCGACACTGTAGTGACGCAGGCCGGGAGCCGTGCAGTTCCCGTTCACCGTTCGTCACGGACGCCGCTCAGCTCCAGCCGTACAGCGTCCGCAGCGCGGTGCGGACGGTCGCGAACCGGCGTGCGTCGAGGGCGGCGGCCTCCCGGCGCATCCCGGTGCAGTGCACGCGGAAGACCCGGTCGAGCCGCACGAAGCTCGGCCGGCCCCGGCCGTCCCAGGCGCCCGCTCCGATCGCCAGGTACTCGGGACGCCCGGGATGCGCCTGGCTGGTCAGCGCGACCGCGATGAGGGAGCCGGAGGGCTCGGCCGCCACGACGAGCACCGGGCGGTCTTTGCCGCGGCCGTCGTTCTCCTCGTAGGGCACCCAGGTCCAGACGATCTCGCCGGGGTCGGGCTCGCCGTCCGTCTTCGGGTTGTACGAGGTGCGGAGGCCCTTCAGCCGGCGCGGGTCGACCTGGATCGTCGCGTTGACGCCCCCGCGCCCGGGCTCGACCCCGGAGAGGCGTCCGGGGCGGGCAGGCGCGAAGCGGGAGGCCGGCCGTTCAGTCTTCCGCGCCGCCGGCCGGAACAGTCGCGCGATCGCGTCGAGGAGTCGGCTCACTCGTGGCACGATAGCGGATCCGGGTGAGGCCCACCGTGAAGCGCAGCGCGAGCGCCAGCAGCAGCGACACGACGAACGAGCCGATCAGCACCGAGAATCCCGCGATCGCCTGGGCCGTGAACAGGTCGAAGTTCCCGCTGTCCACCATCCCGCCGCCCGCTGCGAACAGCCCGAGGTAGAGCAGGCCGACCATGCTCGCGACCGTCACGATGACGATCAGCGCCATCGACGCGCCGAACCGCGCCCGCGCGGCCAGGTCGACCATGGTCGCGCACGCCACCGCGGCGATGGCGCCGAGCAGCAGCGACCAGCCGGCGGTCAGCACTCCGGCCGCCGGTGTGATCGCCACGAGCCCGGAGAAGGCACCGCAGAGCGCACTCACCGTGGTGGGCCGCCGCAGCAGCACCCGGTCCACGACCATCCAGGCCAGGCAGCCCCCGGCGGAGGCGATGAACGCGTTGATCGCGATCAGGCCGGTGAAGGAGTCCACCGCCCCCTCCGACCCGACCACCAGCCCGAGCCAGCCGACCCAGAGGAGCGTCCCGCCGATGGCGATGGCCGGGAAGCTGCGCTGCTCCGGAGGCCGGTGCTCGCCGCGCCCGCACGCCAGGATGACGCCGGCGGCCGCCGCTCCCGCGGCCACGCCGATCGGCAGCGCTCCCCCGAAGTCGATCACGCCGAGCACGCCGGTCGCCCAGCCGTCGTCGAGCGCGAACACGGCGTAGCCCGCCGGGTACAGCACCAGCACCGACCAGAGCACCGTGAAGACCAGCCAGGCGCGCAGCGTTATCCGCGACGCGACGGCGACGCCTACGATCGCGACCGACACCGCGGCCGCCGCGAGGATCGCCCCCGCCTTGGCCAGCGCGTACAGGTCGGGCCGGTGCGACGCCGCCCCGAAGCCGGCGGCGAGGTCGAACGACGGAGCGCCGAGCACGTGAGCCAGCAACGGCCGTCCGGCGATCATCCCGTAGCCGCCCGCCACCCCGAGCAGGATGGTCGCCGCCGTGCCGGTCAGAGCGAACTTGAGAGCCCGGGAGGTCGTGGAGCGCCCGCCGAGCCCGCCGACGAAGAACGCGAGGCCGAACGGGACGAGCAGCGTCAGCGCCCCGCAGACGAACAGCAGCAGGGTGTCGACCTGCTCGCTCGTGGCGGCCATCCCGCTCCTTCCGCCTCAATGCAAGCATTACCCTAGCGGCCGCGCACACGCGGAACGGGGCGCCGCCCGCAGGCGGCACCCCGTTCGCGGATGCTCGATGGTGTGGGTCGGGTCACACCGTCTCGAGCGAGTAGCCCTCCTCGCCGTGCACGACGGTGTCGACGCCGGCCAGTTCGTCCTCGTTCTTGATCCGGAAGCCCATCGTCTTCTGGATGACCCAGCCGATCGCGTAGGCCAGGACGAAGGAGTAGATCAGGACGCTGAAGGCGCCGATGGCCTGCGCTCCGAGCTGCACCAGGCTCCCGCCGTACCAGAGGCTGGAGAACGGCTTGGTGGCGTCGCCGTCGATGTGGGTGAAGCCGAAGACACCGATCCACAGCGTTCCGATGATGCCGCCGATGAGGTGGATGCCGACCACGTCGAGCGAGTCGTCGAAGCCGAGCTTGAACTTGAGGTCGATCGCGACGGCGCAGACCGCGCCGGCGACCAGGCCGAGCAGAATCGCGAAGCCCGGGGTCAGGATGTTACAGGCCGGGGTGATCGCGACCAGGCCGGCGACCGCGCCCGACGCCGCACCGATGGAGGTCGGCTTGCCGTCCTTGATCTTCTCGACGATCAGCCAGCCGATGGTCGCGGCGGCCGGGGCGGCAAGGGTGTTGATCCAGGCGATCGCGGCGACGCCGTCGACCGCGGCCTCCGATCCGGCGTTGAAGCCGAACCAGCCGAACCACAGCAGCGCAGCACCGAGGAGGGTCAGCGGCACGTTGTGCGGCTTGCTCATGCCCTTCTGGAAGCCAACGCGCTTGCCGAGCACCAGCGCCAGGGCGAGGCCGGCCGCACCGGCGTTGATGTGCACCGCCGTGCCACCCGCGAAGTCGTTCACGTGCAGGACGGAGGCGATCCAGCCCTGCGACAGGTTGAACACCCAGAACGCGACCGGGAAGTAGACGACCGTCACCCAGACACCGGCGAAGACCATCCAGGCGCCGAACTTGGCGCGGTCGGCGATGGCGCCGGAGATCAGGGCCACCGTGATGATGGCGAAGGTGGCCTGGAACCCGGCGAACGCGAGGCCGCCGAGGTCGGGGGTCATGCCGTCCTTGCCCATCAGGCTGGACAGGAACCAGTCCGGCGTGCCGAGCACGTGCGGGATGAGCGGCGTCCCGAACGCGAGGCCGTAGCCGTAGACGACCCACAGGACGCCGACGATGGCCATCGCGCCGAAGCTCATCATCATCATGGAGACGACGCTCTTCGCGCGGACCATGCCGCCGTAGAAGAACGCGACACCGGGGGTCATCAGCAGGACGAGGGCGGCGGCGACGAGCAGCCACAGGGCGTTGACGGTCCCTGTCGATGCGTAGTCCGCTGCTGTGTGCAACACCATGCGAGTCTCTACCTCTCTATGCGACGCCCTGGGGTGGGTTCTGACTCATCGGAGCCGAGCCGGGCGCTTCGGGGTGGAGCCAGTCTGATGGCGGGAGATTTCGAGAGGGGCGTTCTCGTGTTTCGCGGGTGTTACGCATCCCTGCGCTGTGTAAACAGTCTGTTTCGCCGCCGTGCGAATGTCCGGGGCGGGCGCAGGGAGGGAGCCCTACTCGTCGTGCGGCGGCAGCTCGCCCGCGGTGAGGGCGATCATGCGCGACACCGAGCGCAGGTACTTCTTGCGGTACCCGCCGCCCAGCATCTCGTCGTCGAAGACCTCGCTGAGCGGCGTCCCGGTCTGCACGACGGGGATCTCCGCGTCGTACACGCGGTCAATGAACGCGACGAGCCGGAGGGCCGCCATCTGGTCGTGGAGCACGTGGACGTCGGCCAGCCCGATGACGTCGACGCCGTCGAGCATCTTGATGTAGCGCGACGGGTGCACGGTGGCGAGGTGCGCGATGAGGCCGTCGAACGTGTCGCTCGTGGCCGTCTCGCCGCGGGCGGCGAGTGCCGAGAGCATCCGGTCGTACTGTTCGGCGTCGACGCTGACCGCCGCCCCGGAAGTGTCGCGCCGGCGGTAGTCGAGTCCGTCGATGCGCAGAGTCTGGAAGTTGGCGGAGAGCGACTGGATCTCGCGCAGGAAGTCGCTCGCGGCGAACCGGCCTTCGCCGAGCGCGTTCGGGGGCGTGTTGCTCGTGGCGGCGATGCGGGTGCCGGAGGCGACCAGCTCGCCCAGCATCCGGGTCATCATCATGGTGTCGCCCGGGTCGTCGAGCTCGAACTCGTCGATGCAGATCAGGGTGGAGCCGCGCAGGAGGTCGACCGCGCCCGCGTAGCCGAGCGCGCCGACCAGCGCGGTGTACTCGATGAACGTGCCGAAGTACTTGGGCCCGGGAGCCTCGTGCCACAGCGCGGCGAGGAGGTGGGTCTTGCCGACGCCGAAGCCGCCGTCCAGGTACACGCCCGGCTTCATGGCCTCCACCTTGCGGCGGCTGCGGCTGAACAGCCCGGCCGGGCGCTGCGGCTCCCACGACTTGGCGAACAGCTTGAGGGTGGCCACGGCCTCCGACTGCGACGGGTAGTCGTGGTCCGGCCGGTACGAGTCGAAAGTGGCGTGCTCGAACTGCGACGGCGGCACCAGGCTCGTCGCGATCTCGGCGCCGGTGATCGCCGGCGAGCGGTCCGCGAGGCGGGGCAGGGCTCCGGTCGTCTCGATCGTCATGTGTGGATGCGCACCTTTAGTGTGAAGAAGTGTTGACGGGACGTTCGTCACCCGCTGCGGGCCGCGTAGCCTGGACTCCTGGCCCGCGATTTCGCAGGCTCCCAGCTTAACCCGGAGGATCAGCAGCATGGCCATCGCCCCCGACCCCTCGACCGACTTCGCCGGCTACGCGCACCCCGAACGGCTGGTGGGCACCGACTGGCTGGCCGAGCACCTCGGCGAGCCCGGCCTGGTCGTGGTGGAGTCCGACGAGGACGTGCTGCTCTACGAGACCGGCCACATCCCCGGCTCGGTCAAGATCGACTGGCACACCGACCTCAACGATCCCGTGGTCCGCGACTACGTCAGCCCGGAGCGGTTCGCCGAGCTGCTCGGCGCCAAGGGCGTCTCCCGCGACACCACCGTCGTCATCTACGGCGACAAGAACAACTGGTGGGCCGCCTACGCCCTGTGGGTCTTCACGCTGTTCGGCCACGAGGACGTCCGCCTCCTCGACGGCGGCCGCGACAAGTGGATCGCGGAGGGCCGCGAGCTCACCCGCGAGACGCCGACTCCGGCCCCGGTCGAGTACCCGGTCGTGGAGCGCGACGACCACACCATCCGCGCCTTCAAGGACGACGTGCTCGCCCACCTGGGCAAGCCCTTGATCGACGTCCGCTCCCCCGAGGAGTACAGCGGCGAGCGCACCGAGATCCCCGGCTACCCCACCGAGGGCGCGCTGCGCGCCGGCCACATCCCGTCGGCCGCCTCCGTCCCGTGGGCGCGCGCCGCCGCGCCGGACGCGACCTTCAAGCGCCGCGCCGACCTGGAGGCCATCTACCTCGGCGACGCCGGCCTGAAGCCCGGCGACGAGGTGGTGGCGTACTGCCGCATCGGCGAGCGCTCCAGCCACACCTGGTTCGTGCTGACCCACCTGCTCGGCTTCGAGAACGTCCGCAACTACGACGGCTCGTGGACCGAGTGGGGCTCGGCCGTGCGCGTCCCCATCGTGACGGGGACTGAGCCGGGCGAAGTCCCCGCACGCTGACCCTGCCGCGCCCGCACGAAGGTAGCCTTAAAGAATGACCGCCCTCACCGGCACGCTCGCCGAGATCCGCGACGACTTCCAGGCGCTGGAGCAGAACGACCGCCTCCAGTTGCTGCTGGAGTTCTCCGACGAGCTGCCCGACCTTCCGGAGCGCTACCGCGACCACCCGGACCTGCTGGAGCGGGTCGAGGAGTGCCAGGCGCCGGTGTACATCTTCGTGGAGGTGGACGAGCACGACATCGTCCACCTCTTCGCCACGGCCCCCCAGGAGGCCCCCACCACCCGCGGTTTCGCCTCGATCCTCGTGCAGGGCCTCGCCGGGCTCACGGCCGACGAGGTGCTCGCGGTGCCGGACGACTTCCCGAACACCCTCGGCCTCACGCAGGCCGTGTCGCCGCTGCGCCTCCGCGGGATGTCGGCGCTGCTGGGGCGCGCCAAGCGGCAGGTGCGGGCGAAGGTCAAGGCGTAGCTCAGTCGGCCCCGGTCAGCCGCGGCGGTAGTCGGCGAACACCCGGCGGCTCTCGCCGTCGAGGGTGACCCGCCCGCCGTAGGGCACGATCCACTGCGGCGAGGTGTGCCCGAACGGCACGCCGACGCACACCACCGCCTCCTGGTTGTACTCGGCGACGGTCTCGATGACGGCGTCCCGCTGCGCGTCCCGGAGCCGCGTGCGCTCGGATGCGTCCGGCCGGTGCTCGAACGTGCTCACCGGGGGCCGCGCCGCGAGCACCCCCGCGAGCGGCGCGAGCAGCCCGCGTTCGCCCAGGGCGCGCAACGTGTAGCTCACCCAGTGCGCCGGCGGCGTCAGCTCGCTCGTCTCGACCAGCAGCACAGCGCCCTCCAGCGCCGACGGCGGGAACGGGAAGCGGTCGGCGAGCAGTATCCAGTCCACGACCTCGAGGCAGCCGCCCCATGTCGTGCCCGTGACGCTGCGCGCAGGTCCCGCCCACGCGAACCCCTCGGTCGGCTCGCGCTCCCCGGTCTCGGTCAGGGCGCGCGGATCGCCCCAGTCGGTCCCGAAGTCCTCCGACTCGCCCGGGTCGGTCAGCTCGATCGGGTCGCCGCCGAGCAGGGCGGCGCGCAGCGAACGCAGGTGGATGTCGTGGACGCGCGGCCCCGGCCCCAGGTTCACCTGTGTGCTGCCGCCGTAGAACCCGGCGACGCCCGCCGACCAGAGCCAGTTCAGGAGGCTGGTGTTGTCGCTGTAGCCGAGGAACGGCTTCGGGTCGGCCAGCACGGCCTCCCGGTCGAGGTGCGGGATCACCCGGAGCTGGTCGTCGCCGCCGATGGTCGCCAGCACCGCGCGGATGCCGGGGTCCGCGAAGGCGGCGTTCACATCCCGCGCCCGCTCCTCGGGCGTCGCACCGAGCTGGCGGGTGGTCGGGTATTCGACCGGCACCAGCCCTGTCAGCTCCTCCAGCCTGCGCAGCGCCTGCTCGTGCACGGCCGGCCAGCGCGCGGGCGCCGCGAACGACGGCGACAGCACGGCGACCCTGTCCCCCGGCCGCGCCGCAGGCGGCACGACCGGGCGGTGCGGCGCGCTCACGCGCGCTCGTCCAGCCACTCCCGGACGGCCGCCGACCACTTCGCCTCGTCGTAGTTCCAGAGCTTGGTGTGCAGCGCGACCGTGAACGGCACGAACGTCACGATGTCGCTACGTGCGGCGGCGAGCGCACGCGAGGCCGAGTCCGGCACGAAGCCGTCGTCCTGGCTGTGCAGGATGAGCATCGGGAGGCTGAGGTCGGCCGCCCGCGCCACGAAGTCCATGCTGCGCAGGTCGATCGGGGCGCCCAGCCCGGTGATCGGCCCGCTCCAGTTGGAGGCGATGAGCCGCATCGCGCCCTGGGCGATCGCGTCGGGGAGGCGCAGCATGTTCGCCTGGAACTCGAGCGTGTCGATCCAGTCGACGACCGGCGACTCCAGCACAACGCCGCTCACCAGGTCGAGGTTCTCGGAGCGGGTGACCGTCTGCAGCACCACGGCGCCGCCCATCGACCAGCCCATGAGCACGATCGAGCGCGCGCCGCGCTCCGCGGCGAACCGGATCGCGGCGTCGATGTCGCGCCACTCGGTGCCGCCGAGGCCGTAGCGGCGGTCGGCGCTCTCGGGGGCGTCGCCGTCGTTGCGGTAGGAAGCCAGGAGGCAGGTGTAGCCGGCGGCGTGGAACGTCGGGACCGCGCGCAGCCCCTCCTGCCGCGACGCGCCCCAGCCGTGCACCTGGATGACCCAGCGGTCGCCGACAGCAGCGCCGTCCGCCGGGAACACCCACGCCGGCGCCTGCCCGAGGTCGGTCTCGATCACCACGCTCTCCACCGGCAGCCCGAGCTCCTCCGGCTCTAGGTAGTAGTACCCGCTGATCCGCGCGCGTCCGGGCCCGAGCTCGCCGAAGTGTATGCGCTCCAGCTCGCGGACGACGCTGCCGTCCGTGGTCTCCAGGAGGCCGCCGAGCTTGGCGTAGCCCGACTCCGAGCCGAACCACAGCCCGAAACGCCCCGGCATCGCCGAGTCCGGCGTCCGCTTGAGGGTGATGGTGCCGAGCGCCTCGTCCACTCCGCGCACGAACTCGCGCTGCGGCCGGCGGCGGACCGGCGTGATCACCGTCCTGGCGACCCGCGCCACCGCGTAGGCGGCGGTCGCCGCCGCGACCAGCGCGATTCCTCCGGCGACGGCCGCGCCGACGCCGATCGCCTTCCCGAGTGCCCCGTTCCCGCCCGATCCGCTGCTCGTGCTCGCCATGCCCGACAGCGTAGCCGCGCCACGGGGCCGCCGCCTTCAGGAGTTCGTCAGGCGGCGTGCCTTACTGTCGCCTGCCCCCGAACCCTTCTAGTGTTCGTAGCGTGTCGACACCCACTTCGACCCCGCCGCACCTGCCCGGGGACCCGCACCAGCCCAGGGAGCCGCACCTGCCCAGGGAGTTCGCGGCGGCGCTGGAATCCATCCGCGCTGCGAAGTCGCGGCCCGAGCTCGTGATCACCGAGATCCCGGCTCCGGCCCAGCTCGCCCCGTACTCCATCGCACTCGCGGCCGATGTGCGGCCCGCGCGGCACGGCGACGACTCGGATCTCGGCACCGGACGCTTCATCCTGCTCTACGACCCCGACGAGCCGGAGGCCTGGGGCGGCCCGTTCCGCATCGTCTGCTTCGCGCAGGCGCCACTGGAGACCGACATCGGGCTCGACCCGTTCCTCGCCGACGTCGCGTGGTCGTGGCTGGTCGACGCACTCGACGCCCGGCACGCCAAGTACACCGCGGCAAGCGGCACTGCGACCAAGATCATCTCCACCGGCTTCGGCGAGCTCGCCGCCCAGGGCGACGGCGCCCAGATCGAGCTGCGCGCCTCCTGGAGCCCGCTGGAGACCGACATCGCCGCCCACGTGGAGGGCTGGGGCGAGCTGCTGTGCATGCTCGCCGGCCTGCCGCCGACGGGCGAAGGGGTGAGCCTGCTGAGCACGAGACGGACACCGCGTGGCTGATCACACCGTCATCGACACGCGCGACGGCTACCACCGCGCCCTCGACCTCATCGTCGCGGGCGAGGGGCCGATCGCGGTCGACGCCGAGCGGGCGAGCGGCTTCCGCTACTCCCAGCGCGCGTACCTCATCCAGATGTTCCGGCGCGGCTCGGGCACCTTCCTCTTCGACCCGCCCGCGGTCGGCCGGTTCGACGAGCTCAACGAGGCGATCGCCGGCGACGAGTGGGTGCTGCATGCGGCGACCCAGGACCTCACCTGCCTGCGCGAGGTCGGGCTCGACCCGGTCAGCATCTTCGACACCGAGCTCGCCGCGCGCCTGCTCGGGATGCCGCGCGTCGGCCTCGGCACCGTCGTGGAGGAGCTGCTCGGCATCCACCTCGCCAAGGAGCACAGCGCCGCCGACTGGTCGACCCGCCCGCTGCCCGAGCCGTGGCTGCAATATGCCGCCCTCGACGTCGAGCTGCTGCCCGACCTGCGCGACGCGATCTCCGGGCTGCTCGTGGAGGCCGGCAAGACCGACATCGCCCGGCAGGAGTTCGCCGACGAGCTCACCCGCGAGCTCGTCGTCACGCGCCACGAGCCGTGGCGGCGGCTGTCCGGCATCCACTCGATCCGGGGCCTCCGCAACCTCGCCGCCGCGCGCGAGCTGTGGCTCAGCAGGGACGCGCTCGCCCAGCAGCTCGACGTCGCGCCCGGCAGGCTCGTCCCGGACGCCTCCCTGACCGCCGCCGCCAAGGCGATGCCGGAGTCCAAGCGCGCCCTCGCCGCCATGCGCGAGTTCACCGGCCGCGCCAGCCGCACCGAACTGGACCGCTGGTGGGGCGCGATCGAGGCCGGCCGCACCACCGACGACCTCCCCGTCCTGCGCGGCACCGGCGACAGCCTCCCGCCGCCCCGGGCCTGGGCCGACCGCAACCCGGACGCCGACGCCCGGCTCAAGGCCGCGCGCGCCGCCCTGACGGCCGTGGCCGAGGAGCTCTCGCTCCCGCTGGAGAACCTGCTCACGCCCGACACGCTGCGCCGCGTCGCCTGGGCACCGCCGGCGGACGTCACGCCGTCGACCGTCGGCGACGCGCTCGCCCAGCACGGCGCGCGGCGCTGGCAGATTGAGGCAACCGCACAGTCGATCGCCCAGGCCTTTGTGGAAAGCAGCCAAACGCCCGGCGACGCCTCCGAAGCCGCTTCGTAGAAAGAATCAAACGATTCCACTGCGGCGTCCGGGCCTCCTTAGGATCGTCAGCGACCTGATTTGGGAGGCACTGTGGCCGATAGAACGGATGTCGTGTTCGTCGACGGAGTCCGCACTCCGTTTGGACGTGCGGGCGAAAAAGGGCAGTACTGGAACACTCGCGCCGACGACCTCGTCGTCAAGGCCATGATCGGCCTGATGGAGCGGAATCCGAACGTGCCCAAGGAGCGCATCGACGATGTCGCCATCGCGGCGACGACGCAGCAGGGCGACCAGGGCCTGACCCTGGGCCGCACCGCGGCGCTGCTCGCCGGGCTGCCGAAGTCGGTGCCCGGCTTCGCGATCGACCGGATGTGCGCCGGCGCGATGACCAGCGTCACCACGCTCGGCTCCGGCATCGCGTTCGGCAGCTACGACCTGGTGATCGCCGGCGGTGTGGAGCACATGGGCCGGCACCCGATGGGCTTCGGCGCCGATCCCAACCCGCGCTTCCTCTCGGAGCGCATGGTCGGTGAGGACGCCCTCAACATGGGCATGACCGCCGAACGCATCCACGACCGGTTCCCCGCGCTCACCAAGGAGCGCTCCGACCGGTTCGCGCTCGGCAGCCAGCAGAAGACCGCCGCCGCGTACGCCGCGGGCAAGCTGCAGCCGGACCTGGTGTCCGTCGCCATCCGCTCCGAGCAGGGCTGGGGCCTCGCCACGCAGGACGAGGGCATGCGCCCGGAGACCACGCTGGAGGGCCTCGCCACGCTGAAGACCCCGTTCCGCCCGCACGGCCGGGTGACGGCGGGCAACGCGTCGCCGCTCACCGACGGCGCGACCGCGAGCCTGCTGGCGTCCTCCGACGCCGTCAAGGAGTTCGGCCTGACGCCCAAGATGCGCATGGTCAGCTTCGCGTTCGCCGGCGTCGAGCCGGAGATCATGGGCATCGGCCCTGTCCCCTCGACCGAGAAGGCGCTCCGGAAGGCCGGCCTGACCATCGAGGACATCGGCCTGTTCGAGCTGAACGAGGCGTTCGCCATCCAGGTGCTGTCGTTCCTCGACCACTTCGGCATCGACGACGCCGACCCCCGCGTCAACAAGTGGGGCGGCGCCATCGCGGTCGGCCACCCGCTCGCTGCGAGCGGCGTGCGCCTGATGATCCAGCTCGCCCGCCAGTTCGAGGAGCACCCGGAGGTCCGCTACGGACTCACCGCGATGTGCGTCGGCCTCGGCCAGGGCGGCACCGTGATCTGGGAGAACCCCCACTACAGCAAGCGCGCGGCGAAGAAGGGCTGAGCACCAGTGACCGACTACAGCACCATCGACTTCTCCCCGCTCGTCGAGCTCACCACCGACGAGGTCGTCAGCCACTCGTACGTGAAGGACGTGCCGCTGCCCAGCGGCAAGACCCTCGCGCTGGTCACGCTCGACAACGGCCGCGACCACACCCGCCCGAACACGATGGGCCCGGCCACGCTCCTGGAGCTGGGCCGCACCTTCGACGCACTGACCGAGCGCGCGGCGCGCGGCGAGATCGACGCGGTCGCCGTCACCGGCAAGCCGTTCATCCTCGCCGCGGGCGCCGACCTCAGCCGGGTCGGCGACATCCCGAGCGTGGAGGTCGCCAAGCTGCTCCCCCAGCTCGGCCACTACGTGCTCGGCAAGCAGGCGACGTTCGGCGTCCCGTCGTTCGTGTTCACCAACGGCCTCGCGCTCGGCGGCGGCGTGGAGATCGGCCTCAACGCCGACTACCGCACCATCGACCGCAACGCGGCGGCGTTCGCGCTGCCCGAGGTCTTCCTCGGCCTGATCCCGGGCTGGGGCGGCGCGACCATCCTGCCGAACCTGATCGGCATCGAGAACGCCCTCAAGGTCGTCATCGAGAACCCGCTCAAGCAGAACCGCATGCTGAAGCCGCAGGAGGTCTTCGACCTCGGGATCGCCGACGCGATCTTCGACTCGGCCAACTTCCTCGAGGACTCGCTGCTCTGGGCCGACAAGGTGCTCACCGGAGCGGTCGAGGTCAAGCGCCCGAACGTGCCGGGCAAGGTCGAGCGCCTCGTCAAGTGGGACGCCGCCATCGGCATCGCCCGCAAGATGCTGGAGAGCCGCATCGGCACCGTCCCGAAGTCGCCGTACCGCGCTTTGGACCTGCTGAAGGCCGCCAAGTCGAACGACCGCGCCGCCGGCTTCGAGCTGGAGGACGACGCCCTCGCCGAGCTCATCTCCGGCGACCAGTTCCAGGCCAGCATCTACGCGTTCAACCTGGTGCAGAAGCGCGCCAAGCGCCCCGCGGGCGCGCCGGACAAGGCCCTGGCCAAGAAGGTCACCAAGATCGGCGTCATCGGCGCCGGCTACATGGCCAGCCAGTTCGCGCTGCTGTTCGTGCGCCGGCTGCGGGTGCCCGTGGTCATCACCGACCTCGACCAGGCGCACGTCGACAAGGGCGTGGCGTACATCCACGACGAGATCGGCAAGCTCCTGGAGAAGGGCCGCGTCTCCCCCGACGAGGCCAACCGCCTGCGCGCGCTCGTGACCGGCACCACGGACAAGGCCGACTTCGCGGACTGCGACTGGGTCATCGAGGCCGTCTTCGAGGAGCTGACCGTCAAGCAGAACGTCTTCGCCGAAGTCGAGCAGTACCTCTCCGACGAGGCCGTGCTGGCGACCAACACCTCCTCGCTCTCGGTGGAGCAGATCGGCGCGAAGCTGAAGCACCCCGAGCGCCTGGTCGGCTTCCACTTCTTCACCCCGGTCGCGGTCATGCCGCTGATCGAGGTAGTGAAGACGCCGCACACCGACGACGCGACGCTGTCCACGGCGATGGTCACGGCGGCTGCCCTCAAGAAGAACGCGGTCATCACGGCCGATACCCCCGGGTTCGTGGTGAACCGGGTGCTCGCGAAGGTCCTCGGCGAAGCGATGCACGCGGTCGACGACGGCACCCCGTTCGAGACCGTGGACAAGGCGTTCGCCCCGCTGGGCCTGCCGATGGCGCCCTCCGTGCTGCTCGACCTGGTGGGCCTGAAGGTCGGCGCGCACGTGCTCGACACGCACCACGCGGCCTTCCCCGACCGGTTCTACCGCAGCGAGAACCTGCACCGCCTGGCGGAGTACGGCACCCTCCTGGAGAAGGACGGCAAGGGCAAGGTGAAGGGCCTCGACAAGGGCGCGGCCAAGATCCTGGCCGGCGGCAAGAACCCCTGGACGGAGCAGGAGATCCTGCGCCGGCTGGAGGATGGCCTGGCCGACGAGATTCACCGCATGCTGGTTGACGACCACGTCGTCGAGGCGCCGGAGGACATCGACCTCTGCATGATCCTCGGCGCGGGCTTCCCGTTCCAGATGGGCGGCATCACGCCGTACCTCGACCGCGTGGGCGCCTCGGAGCGGGTCTTCGGCGACACCTTCCAGCACCCGCCCGTCCGCGGCGTCACCACCCCCGTGGAGGCCGCCGCCTAACTCGCGAGTACGCCCGAAATCCGGCCGAAACCGCCGAGTACGCAGATTCTTCGCGTACTCGGCGGTTTCGTTTTTTCACCCGCGGCGGGTCTTGACCGTCGGGAAAGCGCGTCGTTACGGTTCGTATATCTCACTGGTGTGCGAAATTGGGGGGCTCCGTGACGGATCAGAAGGCAGCACCGCAGACAGGACTGTCCGCCCCGGTGAAACTCTCGATGCTCACGATGACCGGCATGGTGGTCGGCAGCATGGTGGGAGCCGGGGTCTTCTCGCTCCCCCGGCGCTTCGCGCAGGAGACCGGCGTCGCCGGCGCCCTCATCGCCTGGTCCATCGCGGGCGCGGGCATGCTCATGCTGGCGTTCGTCTTCCAGCTCCTGGCCAACCGCAAGCCGAAGCTCGACGCCGGTGTCTACGCGTACGCCAAGGCCGGCTTCGGCGAGTACCTCGGCTTCTTCTCCGCGTTCGGCTACTGGGCCAGCGCCGCCGTCGGACTGGTCTTCTACTGGGTCTTCATCATGTCGACGATCGGGGCGGTCGTCCCGGCGTTCGGGAGCGGCGACACCGTCCTCGCGATCGGGATCTCCTCGGTCGCGCTCTGGGGGTTCTTCCTCTTGATCCGCCGCGGCATCAAGGAGGCGGCGGCGATCAACCGCATCGTCACGGTCGCGAAGGTCGTGCCGATCATCATCTTCATCCTGCTCGCACTGTTCGTGTTCAAACCCGACGTGTTCGCGGCGAACTGGGGCGGAGCGGACTATGCCGGCTCGCTGTTCGACCAGGTCCGCGGCACCATGCTGGTCACGGTCTTCGTCTTCCTCGGCGTGGAGGGCGCGAGCACGTACTCCCGGCACGCGAAGCGCCGCGCCGACGTGGGGCGCGCCACGATCCTCGGCTTCGTGAGCGTGTTCGCAGTGTTCGCCTCGGTCACGATCGTGTCCTACGGCGTCCTGCCGATGGGTGAGATCGCCAAGCTCCGCCAGCCGTCGATGGCCGGTGTGCTGGAGGCCGCGGTCGGGCCGTGGGGCGCCTGGTTCGTGAGCATCGGCCTCATCGTGTCAGTGCTCGGCGCCTACCTCGCCTGGTCGCTCATGGCGGCCGAAGTGCTGTTCGTGGCCGCGCAGGACCACGACATGCCGCGGTTCCTCGGCCGGGCGAACAAGCAGGACGTGCCGGTGAACGCGCTCCTGCTCACGGCCCTGTTCGTGCAGGCCGTCCTGGTGATCCTCTACTTCGCGCACAACGCTCTCGACCTGGCACTCGACCTCACCAGCGCGCTCACGCTCATCCCGTTCTTCCTCGCCGCGCTGTACGCGCTCAAACTCGTGCTGACCAGGGAGAGCTATGTCGACCAGCCGCGCGGCTGGGGCCGCGATCTGGTCGTGACGATCCTCGCGACGGTCTACACGGCATTCCTGCTGTTCGCGGCCGGCCTGACGTTCGTGCTGCTGTCGTTCATCGTCTATGCGCCGGCGACCATCCTGTTCGTCATGGTCAGGCGCGAGCAGGGCAGGAAGCTCTTCAGCGGCCGGGAGCTGGTCATTCTCGCCGTCTCGATACTCGGCGCGATCGCCGGAATCGTCGCGCTCTCGGTCGGCTGGATCACATTGTGAAGACGCCCAAACACTCTCGACCGGCCAACCATCACGTACGACACGTAAGGGGAACACTGTGACCGACACGACATTCGGCGTCCACTCGGAGGTCGGGCAGCTCCGGCGCGTGCTCGTGGCCGCGCCCGGTCTCGCGCACCACCGGCTCACGCCGACGAACGCCGACGACCTCCTCTTCGACGACGTGATGTGGGTCGAGAACGCCAAGCGCGACCACGCCGCCTTCGTGGCCGACCTGCGCTCCAACGACGTCGAGGTGCTCGAACTCCACCAGGTGCTCGCCGAGACCGTCGCGCAGCCGGAGGCGCGAGCGTGGCTGCTCGACCGCAAGGTCGTCCCGAACGAGGTCGGCGTCGGGCTCGTGGAGGGCACCAGGGCGTTCCTGGAGTCCCTGCCCGCCGAGCGGCTGGCCGAGTTCCTCATCGGCGGGCTCTCCACCGCCGACCTCCCCGAGGACTACCGCACCGGCTACATCGCGCTCGCCCGCGAGTCGACCGGCGTGCAGGAGTACCTCATGCCTCCGCTCCCGAACACGCTCTACACGCGCGACACGACCTCGTGGATCTACGGCGGCGTCACCCTCAACCCGCTCTACTGGCCGGCCCGCCACGACGAGACCCTGCTCATGAAGGCCGTCTACCTGTTCCACCCGGCGTTCGCGGGCGCGCGGGTGTGGTGGGGCGACCCCGAGCGCGAGTGGGGCCACGCGACCCTGGAGGGCGGCGACGTCATGCCCGTGGGCAACGGGGCCGTGCTCATCGGCATGAGCGAGCGCAGCTCACGGCAGGCGATCACGCAGACCGCGGCGGCGCTCTTCGAGGCGGGCGCGGCCGAGCAGGTCATCGTCGCCGGCATGCCCAAGCTGCGTGCGGCCATGCACCTCGACACCGTGCTCACGTTCGCCGACCGCGACCTGGTGACGCTGTACCCGGCGATCATGGACCGGGTGCACACCTTCACGCTGCGCCCCGGCACCGGCGCGAACCCCGTCGACGTCATCGACGAGGACGGCCGCGCGTTCGTGGACGTCGTCGCCGGCGCGCTCGGCCTCCCGAAGCTCCGGGTCATCGAGACCGCGGGAGACAACTACGAGACCGAGCGCCAGCAGTGGGACAGCGGAAACAACGCGGTGGCGCTCCGCCCAGGCGTCGTCTACGCCTACGACCGCAACACGGCCACCAACGACGCTCTGCGTCGCGCGGGCGTCGAGGTCATCCCGATCGTCGGCGCCGAGCTCGGCCGCGGCCGCGGCGGCGGCCACTGCATGACCTGCCCCCTCCTCCGCGACGCCGTGGACTTCTAGCCCACCCACACGCACTATCCATCGCCGAGGGGCACGTCGTTGTCACTTCTGACGTCGAAAAGCGACAACAACGTGCCCCTCGGCGAAGGAGATCAGGCGGCGCAGCGGAATCCGATGTGCGTGGTCGCGGTGTCGTCGGCCTGCGGCGAGCGCGCCGCCGGACGGAAGCGCAGGCAGTAGTCCGGCGAGCACAGATAAGAGCCGCCCTTCAGCACCCGGCGCGGGATGCGCGAGCCTGGCTCGGCGCTGGCGGACGCGAGCAGGTTGACCCGCGCGCCGGCCTCCACGGCCTCCTGGCCCGGCACGACGTGGCGGGGAGTGTAGTAGTCGCTCGTCCACTCCCAGGTGTTGCCGATGATGTCGTAGAGGCCGTAGCCGTTCGCCGGGTACGAGCCGACCGGCGCCGTCGTCGCGCCGAACCGGCCGCGGTTGTCGTACGGGAAGCTCCCGATCCAGGAGTTCGCTTGCGCCTCGCCGCCCGGGTAGGCCTCCTCGCCCCAGGCGAAGCGCGCACCGTCGACCCCGCCGCGCGCCGCGAACTCGTGCTCGGCCTCCGTGGGGAGCCGCTTGCCGGCCCACGCCGCGTACGCGGACGCGTCCTCGAACGCGACCTGCACGACGGGATGGTCCATCCGGTCCGCGACGTCCGAGTCCATGCCCTCAGGACGCCGCCAGTGAGCGCCGGGCTCCCATCGCCACCACTGCCGCCAGTCACGCAGGTCGACCGGCCCGGCGGTCGCGGTGAACACCATCGCGCCGGGCACCAGGTCCTCCGCGGAAACCCCCGGGTAGTCGGCTGGGTCCATCGGCCGCTCGGCCACCGTCACGTAGCCGGTCGCGTCGACGAACCGGGCGAAGTCCGCGTTGGTGACCGCGTACCGGTCGATCAGGAAGCTACCCACGGTGCGCTCGTGAACGGGCTGCTCGTCCGGGTAGAACTCGTCGCTCCCCATCCGGAAGGTCCCGCCCTCGATGCGCACCATGTCGTCCACACGGCAACGCTACCGCGCAGCAGGCCGCCCGGTGTCCAGCACGAGGTCGAGGTAGCCGCGCAGGGCCGCGGCCGCGTCGATCCGCTCGGGAGCGTAGAGCCACTGGAGCTGGATGCCCTCCCACAGCGCCACCACCGTCGCCGCGGCGAGCGCGGGGTCCACGCCCTCGCGGAGGCGGCCGGTCGCGGCGAGCGCGGCGAACTCGCGTTCGTACGACTCCTGCATGCCCGCGTACCGGCCGAGGAAGTAGTCGTGGCCGGGATGTCCGGGTGTAGTCGCCTCGGCGGCGAGGATGCTGTAGAGCGCGATGAGCCCGGGAATTCCCTCGTTGCGCCGGGCCTGGGCCACGAGGGCGTCGGGGAACGGAAGGTCGTCGGGCAGCCGGCCGCCCGACGTGTCGACGTCGCCGCCCAGCTCGTCACGGCGCGCGAGCACCGCGAGGAGCAGGTCCTCCTTGCCGCCGAAATGGTGCTGGAGCGTGCTCAGGCCGATCCCGGCCGCCGTGGCGATCTCGCGCAGGGAGCTGCCGTGGTAGCCGCGGGTCGCGAACACGCGGTAGGCCTCATCCACGATCTGCTGCCGCCGCTCGGCCGACTTCGCGTAGGGGCCGCGTCGTCGCGCGGGTTCCTCGCCTACGCCCACGCCAACCTCCAAATTAGGTCAGTCGAACCATTTTCGACTACCGTCGATGCTAGTCCTTCCACGCCGCAGTGACGATCCAGTGACGATCAAGGAGCACCCGTGCCGTCTCCCGCCCTTCTCGCCGACACCGCACCCTTCTCCGGCGCCCTCCGCGCGCCGCGGTCCTGGCTGCACTCCGACGCGCCGACGCTCTCACTGAACGGCGAGTGGCGGTTTCGGCTCTCCCCCACCGCCGACCTCCCGGACGACGTCGCGCGCGCCGACCTGGACGACGGCGGCTGGGACACCCTCCCCGTCCCGGCGCACTGGGTCCTGCACGGCGACGGCCGCTACGGCCGCCCGATCTACACCAACGTGCAGTACCCGTTTCCGATCGAGCCGCCGTTCGTGCCCGACGAGAACCCGACCGGCGACTACCGGCGCCGCTTCGACCTCCCGGCCGGCTGGACCGCGGACGCGCGCGTCGTGCTGCGCTTCGACGGCGTCGAGTCGCTCTACCGGGTGTGGCTGAACGGCGTGGAGGTCGGCTCCGGGAGCGGAAGCCGGCTCGCCCACGAGTTCGATGTGACCGACCAGGTGCGGGCGGAGGGCAATCTGCTCGCCGTGCGCGTGCACCAGTGGTCGGCCGCGAGCTACCTGGAGGACCAGGACCAGTGGTGGCTGCCCGGCATCTTCCGGGAGGTGACGCTCGCCGCGCGCCCCGCCGACGGCTTGGAGGATGTGTGGCTCCCCACCGCCTTCGCGGACGGCGTGGGCACGATCCTCCCGGAGGTCACCGCGCCGGACGGTGCCTTCCCGATCACACTGCGCATCCCCGAGCTCGGCGTGGAGGCCGTGTGGCCGACGCCCGCGGACGTCGCCCCTGTCGTGGTCGGCGAGGTGGACCCGTGGACGGCGGAGACCCCGCGGCTCTACGACGCCACGGTCTCCACCCACGGCGAGACGGTCTCCCTCCGCCTCGGTTTCCGCACCGTGGAGATCCGCGGCGACCGGTTCCTGGTCAACGGCCGTCGCGTCGTCTTCCACGGGCAGAACCGTCACGAGACGCACCCCGTCCGCGGCCGGGTCTTCGACGAGGAGCACGCCCGCGCCGACCTGATCCGGATGAAGCAGTTCAATGTGAACTCCATCCGCACCAGCCACTACCCGCCGCACCCCCGCCTCCTCGACCTCGCCGATGAGCTGGGTTTCTGGGTGATCCTGGAGTGCGACCTGGAGACGCACGGCTTCGAGAAGGCCGGCTGGCGGGACAACCCGAGCGACGACCCGCGCTGGCGCGACGCCTACCTCGACCGCATCCGGCGCACCGTGGAGCGCGACAAGAACCATCCGTCAATCGTGATGTGGTCGCTGGGCAACGAGTCGGGCACCGGCGCGAACCTCGCCGCGATGTCCGCCTGGGCGCACGACCGCGACCCTGGGCGCCCGGTGCACTACGAGGGCGACTACACCGGCGAGTACACCGACGTCTACTCGCGCATGTACTCGTCCGTCCCGGAGACGGAGCAGATCGGCACGGACGGCTCGCTCGCACCCCTGCTCGGCTGCACGCCCGCGCAGGGCGCGCGGCAGCGGTCCAAGCCGTTCATCCTCTGCGAGTACGCGCACGCGATGGGCAACGGACCCGGCGCACTCGACCAGTACGAGGCGCTGGTGGACGCGCACCCACGGCTGCACGGCGGCTTCGTATGGGAGTGGCGCGACCACGGCATCCTCACCCGGACCGCAGACGGCACCCCGTACTACGCGTACGGCGGCGACTTCGGGGAGGTCGTCCACGACGGCAACTTCGTGATGGACGGCATGGTGCTGTCGAACGACGTGCCCACCCCGGGCCTGCACGAGTTCAAGGCCGTGGCGCAGCCGGTCGCGCTGACGTTCGACGACGGCGAGCTGGTGGTGACGAACCGGCGGCACAGCGCGAGCACCGCCGACCTGGCGCTGCGCTGGACGGTCGAGCACGACGGGCGCGAGGCGGCGTCCGGGACGCTCGACCTCCCGGCGGTGGAGGCCGGCGAGTCGGCGCGTGTGCCGCTGCCCGCTGTCCCGGTCGCGAAGGACGCGGAGACCTGGCTCACCGTGACGGCGGTGCTCGCCGCCGACACGGCCTGGGCGCCTGCCGGGCACGTCGTCGCGCGGGCGCAGCTCGACCGATCGGCGCCCCGGCGTCCCCGTCCCGCGGCGCGGCCCCTCGACTGGAGCGAGGCGGAGGGCACGCTCACGCTCGGGCCGGCCTCCTTCGAACGCGGCCTGCTCGTCTCCCTCGGCGGCCGCGCGGTCTCGGGCCCGAGACTGGAGCTGTTCCGCGCGCCGACCGACAACGACGAGGGCGCGGCCTACGGCGACCTTTCCTTCAGCGACGCGAGCACCGTCGGCATCTCCAGCGCGAGCCTCTGGCGGGAGCAGGGCCTCGACCGGCTGACGCACCGGCTGGTCGCGGTGCACGAGGCGGCAGGCGCCCTCCGCACAATCACCCGGGTCTCCGCGGCGAACGCCGTGAACTCGGTCACCGTCGAGACCGTCTGGACGCTGGACGACGGCGAGCTCGGCCTCCGGGTGGAGATCGAACCGTCCTCCGGCTGGCCCAGCGTCTGGCCCCGGGTCGGCGTGCGTTTCGACCTCCCCGACCGCGGCGGTTTCGTGGCGGGCGCCGAGTGGTTCGGCGCCGGCCCGCTGGAGTCCTACCCCGACAGCACCCGCGCCGCGTATGTCGGCCGGTTCCGCGCCACGGTGGCCGACCTGAATGTGGAGTACGCCCGCCCGCAGGAGACCGGGCATCGCTCGGCCGTGCGGGAGGTCGACCTGGGCGCGTTCGGCTTCACGACGTCCCCGGACAGCCGCGGGCGGCTCCCCGGCTTCTCGCTGTCCCGGCACACGCCGCAGCAGGTCGCCGCGGCGGGCCACCCGCACGAGCTGCCGGAGTCGAACACCACCTACCTGTTCGTGGACGCCGCCCAGCACGGCCTCGGCTCGCGCGCGTGCGGCCCCGACGTCTGGCCGGAGTACGCCCTCCGCCCCGAGGCCCGTACGCTGCGGCTGCGCTTCCGCGCCTGACGCATTCCGCGCCTGACGCATGAGGGGACGCAACACGCCGCTTCGCGCGGGACGAAGCGGCGTGTTGCGACCCCTGGCTGCGCTACTTGTTGAGCGGGCTCATGTCCGCGTAGCGGTCGCCGACCGGGGCGGCCACGGCGTCGAGGCGCGCAAGCTGCTCGGGGCTGAGGTCGAGGTCGGCGGCGGCGACGTTCTGCTCCAGGTTCTCCACGCGGCGCGTGCCCGGGATGGGCGCGAGGTCGTCGCCGCGCGACAGCAGCCACGCGAGCGCCACCTGGCCCGGCGTGGCGCCGGCCTCGCGGGCGACCTCGTCCACCTGCTCCACGATGCGGATGTTGGCCTCCAGGTTGTCGCCCTCGAACCGCGGGTTGAAGCGGCGGAAGTCGTCCTCGGCGAGCTGGTCGAGCGAGCGGATCGAGCCGGTGAGGAAGCCGCGGCCGAGCGGCGAGTACGGCACGAAGCCGATGCCGAGCTCGCGCACGGTGGGCAGCACCTCCGTCTCGGGGTCGCGCGTCCACAGCGAGTACTCGGTCTGCACCGCTGTCACCGGGTGCACCGCATTGGCGCGCACGATGGTCTCCGGCGCGGCCTCGGACAGCCCGTAGTGCCGGATCTTGCCCTCCTCGATCAGCTCCTTCAGTGCGCCCACCGTCTCCTCGATCGGCGTGCCCGGGTCCATCCGGTGCTGGTAGTAGAGGTCGATGCGGTCGGTCTGCAGCCGCTTCAGCGAGCCCTCGACCGAGAGCCGGACGTTCTCGGGCGAGCCGTCGAGGCCACGCTCGTTCTTCGAGCGGTGCAGGATGGTGCCGAACTTGGTGGCGATGACCACCCGGTCGCGGCGGCCGCCGGCGAAGGCGCGGGCCAGCAGCTCCTCGTTCGTGTACGGGCCGTAGATCTCTGCGGTGTCGAAAAAGGTGACCCCGAGGTCCATCGCCCGGTGGATGGTCCGGATCGAGCCGGCGTCGTCGTCGCCGGCGCCGGTGTAGAACGCGCTCATTCCCATGCAGCCGAGGCCGAGTCGCGAGACCTCGAGCTTCTCCGTACCCAGTGTGATCGTCATCAGTGCCATGCCCTCACGATATCCCCGTGTCCGCGGCGGCTGGTACCTTCGCGGCATGGCCCTCACGAAGTACTACGTCGCCTCCTCCATCGACGGCTTCATCGCCGACGTGCACGACCGCATCGAGTGGCTCATGCAGTTCGGCTTCGAGGAGTTCGACGAGCACTACCAGCAGTTCATCTCCGGCATCGGGGCGCTCGTGATGGGCGCGACGACGTACGAGTTCGTGCTCGGCGAGCAGGGACCGTGGCCGTACCAGGACATCCCCACCTGGGTGGTCACCCACCGCGCGCTGCCGGTCCCGGAGGGCGCTGATGTGACCTACTTCTCCGGCGACATCGTCCAGCTGGACACGGTACTGCGGGAGGCCGCAGGCGACCGCGACGTGTGGATGGTCGGCGGCGGAGCGCTCGCGGCCCAGTTCGCCGACCGCGGACTGATCGACGAGCTGCACATCACGTACGTGCCGGTGCTCGTCGGCGCGGGCAAGCCCCTCCTGCCGGTCGCCCAAGCCAGCCGCCCGCTGGTGCTCTCCGGCACCAAGACCTTCCCCTCCGGCGCCGTCGAGCACGTCTACCGCTTCGCCTGAGCGCACCCGAGACCGCCGAGGGGCAGGTGCGGGCTAGGCGCGGCGCTTCTTGGCCTCGACGCCCTCGGCGGGCTCCTCGGCGGGCAGCGGGCGGGCGATCGGGATGCGGCTGCCCAGCACCTGCGCGACCAGGTCGCGCGCGATCTTCTGCGGGGTGAGCCCCGCGTCGTCCAGGATCTGGCTGCGCGACGCGTGGTCGATGAACGCGTCCGGCAGCCCGAGCTCGTCCACCGCGGTGTCGATGCCGGCCTCGCGGAGGTCCTGGCGCACGCGCGTGCCGATCCCGCCGACCCGGATGCCGTCCTCGATCGTCACCACGATGCGGTGCTCGGCGGCCAGGCTCAGGATGCTGCGCGGCACCGGGACGACCCAGCGCGGGTCAACGACGGTCGCGCCGATCCCCTGCGCGGCGAGCCGGTCCGCCACCTTCAGGCCGAGGTCGGCCATCGGCCCGACCGTCACCAGCAGCACGTCCTTGCTGTCCGACTCGCGCAGCACGTCCACGCCGTCCTCCAGGCGCCGCACGGCCGGGATGTCCGCCTGCACGTCGCCCTTCGGGAACCGCAGCACGGTGGGCGCGTCATCGACCGTCACGGCCTCCGCCAGCTCCTCGCGGAACCGGGAGCCGTCGCGTGGCGCCGCCAGCCGGATATTGGGGACCACCTGCAGGATCGCCAGGTCCCAGATGCCGTGGTGGCTCGGCCCGTCCGGGCCGGTGACCCCTGCACGGTCGAGCACGAACGTGACGCCGGCCTTGTGCAGCGCGACGTCCATCAGCACCTGGTCGAACGCCCGGTTGATGAAGGTCGCGTAGATCGCGACGACCGGGTGGAGGCCGCCGTACGCGAGCCCCGCGGCGCTCGTCGCGGCGTGCTGCTCGGCGATGCCGACGTCGTGCACGCGGTCGGGGAACCGCTCGGCGAACTTGTGGAGGCCGGTCGGCCGAAGCATGGCGGCGGTGATGCCCACCAGCTTCGGGTTCTTCTCCGCGAGCTTCACGATCTCGTCGGAGAACACGTCCGTCCACTGCATCCCGGTCGAGCTCGCGAGCGCCTCGCCGGTCTCCGGGTCGATCTGGCCGACCGCGTGGAACTGATCGGCGGCGTCGCGCAGCGCGGGCTCGTAGCCGCGGCCCTTCTGGGTGATCGCGTGGACGATGACCGGGGCGCCGTAGTTCTTCGCCTGGCGCAGCGCCTCCTCCATCGCCTCGATGTCGTGGCCGTGCACCGGCCCGATGTACTTGATGTCGAGGTTCGAGTACAGCGACTCGTTGTTGGAGAAGCGGCTGAGGAAGCCGTGCAGGCCGCCGCGGACGCCGCGATACAGCGACTGGCCGGGAGAGCCCAGCTTGTCGAACGCCTTCCGGCTGCTCAGGTACAGGTTGCGGTAGCCGCGCCGCGTGCGCACCGTGTTGAGGAAGCGCGCCATGCCGCCGATCGTCGGGGCGTAGGAGCGGCCGTTGTCGTTGACGATGATGATCAGCCGGCGATTGTTGTCGTCGGATATGTTGTTGAGCGCCTCCCACGTCATCCCGCCCGTGAGCGCGCCGTCGCCGACGACCGCGACGACGTGCCGGTCGTTCTGGCCGGTCATCTCGAAGGCGCGCGAAATGCCGTCGGCCCAGCTCAGCGACGACGACGCGTGCGAGCTCTCGACGATGTCGTGCTCCGACTCGGAGCGCTGCGGGTAGCCGGCGAGGCCGCCGCGCTGGCGCAGCCGGGAGAAGTCCTGGCGCCCGGTGAGCAGTTTGTGGACGTACGACTGGTGCCCGGTGTCGAAGACGATCGCGTCCCGCGGCGAGTCGAACACGCGGTGGATGGCGATCGTCGTCTCGACCACGCCGAGGTTCGGCCCCAGGTGGCCGCCGGTCTTGGCGACGTTGGCGACCAGGAACGCCCGCACTTCGGCAGCGAGCTGGTCGAGCTCCCGTTCCGTGAGCCGGTCGAGATCACGCGGCCCGTGGATGGTTTCGAGGATGCTCATGGATTTCAGTGTAGAACCGTGTGAATCGGAGGAGGCTCGGAACCGACGATCCCGAGCCTCCCCTTGACAACGGTCTGGTTACACCAGGCTCCGCAGGACGTACTGCAGGATGCCGCCGTTGCGGTAGTAGTCGGCCTCACCTGGGGTGTCGATCCGGACCACAGCGTCGAACTCGACGGCCTGCTTGCCGGCGGGCGACTGCTCGGTCGGCTCGGCGACGACGTGCACGGTCTTCGGCGTGCGGCCCTCGTTGAGCTCCTCCAGCCCGGTGATCGAGAAGGACTCGGTGCCGTCCAGCCCCAGCGAGTCGGCGTTCTCGCCGGCCGGGAACTGCAGCGGGACGACGCCCATGCCGATCAGGTTCGAGCGGTGGATACGCTCGAAGCTCTCGGTGATGACCGCGCGGACGCCGAGGAGGCTGGTGCCCTTCGCCGCCCAGTCTCGCGACGAGCCCGAGCCGTACTCCTTGCCGCCGAGCACGACGAGCGGGGTGCCCTGCGCCTGGTAGTTCTGCGACGCGTCGTAGATGAACGACTGCGGGCCGTCGGCCTGCGTGAAGTCACGCGTGTAACCGCCCTCGACGCCGTCCAGGAGCTGGTTGCGCAGGCGGATGTTCGCGAACGTGCCCCGGATCATCACCTCGTGGTTGCCGCGGCGCGAGCCGTAGGAGTTGAAGTCCTTGCGGTCGATGCCGTGCTCGTTGAGGTACTGACCGGCCGGGCTGTCCGCCTTGATGGAGCCGGCGGGCGAGATGTGGTCGGTGGTGACCGAGTCGCCGAGCTTGGCCAGGACGCGCGCGCCGGTGATGTCGGTGACCGGGGTGGTCTCCAGCGTCATCCCCTCGAAGTACGGGGGCTTGCGCACGTAGGTCGACTTCTGGTCCCACTCGAACACCGAGCCGGTCGGGGTGGCCAGCGACTTCCAGCGCTCGTCGCCCTCGAAGACCGACGCGTACTCGTGGACGAACATGCCCTCGTTGATGGAGGAGTCGATCGTCTCCTGCACCTCGGCGGCGTCCGGCCAGATGTCCTTCAGGAAGATGTCGTTGCCCTCGGAGTCGGTGCCCAGCGGGTCGACCTCGAAGTCGAAGTTCATCGTTCCGGCGAGCGCGTAGGCAATGACGAGCGGCGGGCTCGCCAGGTAGTTCATCTTCACGTCGGGGTTGATGCGGCCCTCGAAGTTGCGGTTGCCGGAGAGGACGGCCGTGACGGCGAGGTCGCTGTCGTTGACCGCCTGCGAGATCTCGTCGAGCAGCGGGCCCGAGTTGCCGATGCAGGTGGTGCAGCCGTAGCCGACCGTGTAGAAGCCGAGAGCCTCCAGGTCCTTGGTGAGGCCGGCCTTCTCGTAGTAGTCGGTGACGACCTTGGAGCCCGGCGCCAGCGTGGTCTTGACCCACGGCTTGGCCTTGAGGCCCTTCGCGGCGGCGTTGCGGGCCAGCAGGCCGGCGGCGAGCATGACCGACGGGTTCGACGTGTTCGTGCACGAGGTGATCGCCGCGATGGCGACCGCGCCGTGGTCGATCACGAAGTCCGTGCCGTCCTCCAGCTTGACCGGGGTCGGTGTGGAGGCCGTCTTCGGCGCGTGGCTGTGGTGCGTGTGGACGTGGTGGCTGTGGCCGTCCTCCGGCTGCAGCTCGCCCGGGTCGGAGGCCGGGAAGGACTCCGAGATGGTCAGGTCGACCAGATCGTGCGAGATGTCGGCGTAGTCGACCAGGTCCTTCTCGAACTGGGTCTTCGCCGAGCTGAGCTCGATGCGGTCCTGCGGGCGCTTCGGTCCGGCGATCGACGGGACGACCGTCGACAGGTCGAGCTCCAGGTACTCGGAGAAGGTCGGCTCGGTGGCGGGGTCGTGCCACAGGCTCTGCGCCTTCGAGTACGCCTCGACCAGGGCGACCTGCTCCTCGCTGCGGCCGGTGAGGCGCAGGTAGTCGAGGGTCACGTCGTCGATCGGGAACATGGCGGCCGTGGAGCCGAACTCCGGGCTCATGTTGCCGATGGTGGCGCGGTTGGCGAGCGGGACCTCCGCCACACCGGCGCCGTAGAACTCCACGAACTTGCCGACGACGCCGTGCTTGCGCAGCATCTGCGTGATGGTGAGGACGACGTCCGTCGCGGTCACGCCGGTCGGGATGGCGCCGGACAGCTTGAAGCCGACGACCTTGGGGATGAGCATGGACACCGGCTGGCCGAGCATGGCCGCCTCCGCCTCGATGCCGCCGACGCCCCAGCCGAGCACGCCGAGGCCGTTGACCATGGTGGTGTGGGAGTCGGTGCCGACGCAGGTGTCCGGGTAGGCCTGCAGCTCGCCGCCGACCTCGCGGGTCATGGTGACGCGGGCCAGGTACTCGATGTTCACCTGGTGGACGATGCCGGTTCCCGGCGGGACGACCTTGAAGTCGTCGAACGCGGTCTGGCCCCAGCGGAGGAACTGGTAGCGCTCGCCATTGCGCTCGTACTCGATGTCGGTGTTGCGCTCCAGCGCGTTCTCGGTGCCGAAGAGGTCGGCGATGACCGAGTGGTCGATGACCATCTCGGCGGGCGCGAGCGGGTTGATCTTGTCCGGGTCGCCGCCGAGCGAGGACACGGCCTCGCGCATGGTGGCGAGGTCGACGATGCAGGGCACGCCGGTGAAGTCCTGCATGATGACGCGGGCCGGAGTGAACTGGATCTCGGTGTCCGGCTCGGCCTGCGGGTCCCAGCCGCCGAGGGCGTTGATGTGGTCGGCGGTGATGTTCGCGCCGTCCTCGGTGCGCAGCAGGTTCTCCAGCAGCACCTTGAGGCTGAACGGGAGCTTCCGGTAGCCGTCGACCGTGTCGATCTTGAAGATCGTGTAGTCCTTCGACCCCACCGTCAGGGTGCTCTTCGCACCGAAACTATTTACAGCTGACACTGTGCCTTCTCCTTCGTCGGCGAGCGATGTCCCGCGAGCCTCATCCATCTTGGTCGTGCGTCGAAGCCTGTTTCCAGCAAGGTAAGCCTAAGCGGTCGGCTCAGGAAAGTATCTTGACGTCAAGATAAAATCTAGCACGTTCACTCGCGGTCGAACACCAGCCCGCGCCGTCGCGCGAACCGGTAGAACAGCTCGATACCGGCCGACCCCACCGCGCCCACCGCGATCCCCCAGAGCAGCGCTGTGTCGAGCGACAGGTGCATCTCGAAGAAGGCCGCAGTGCCCGGGATGACGCACACCAGCACGAACGCCGCCGCCACCCCGCCGAGCAGGAACCACCGCCAGGTCGTGAGCGGCCGCGTGAGAACGCACAGGATCCAGAGCGACACGCAGAACAGGGCGAGCGTGGTCACGCTGCGCGCCTCGCGCAGGGGGATCGAGCTGTGCAGTGGCGCGTACGCCACCACGGCGGTCAGCCCGGCGATGACGCCGGTCGGGATGGAGTACCGCAGGATGCGCGACAGCACGCCCGGCGTGTAGATGCGCTTGTTCGGCGCCAGCGCCAGGAAGAAGGAGGGGATGCCGATCGCGAGCGTCGAGACCAGCGTGAGCTGGCGCGGCAGGAACGGGAACGGCCAGAGCACCACCGCGCTGAACAGCGCCAGCAGGATGCCGTAGACCGTCTTCGCCAGGAAGATGTTCGACACCCGCTCCACGTTGGCGATCACCCGGCGGCCGGAGGAGAGCACGTCCGGCAGCCGGTCGAATCGGTTGTCGAGCAGCACCAGCCGGGAGACCGCCTTGGTCGCCGCCGTCGCCGTCCCCATCGCGATCCCGAGGTTCGCGTCCTTGATCGCCATCGCGTCGTTGACGCCGTCGCCGGTCATCGCCACGGTGCGGCCCTGGCGCTGCAGCAGGCCGACCGCCGTGCGCTTCTGCTCCGGGCTGACCCGGCCGAAGATGCTGGAGCGCCCCAGCGCGGCCTCCAGGTCGTCGTCGGTCTCCAGGGTGGAGGCATCGACGGCCTCGCCCTCCATGTTCAGCGCCCGGGCGATGGCCTCGACCGTCACCGGGTTGTCGCCCGACATCACGATGACGCGGACCGCCTGCTCGCCGAAATAGCCGAGCGTCTCCGGCGCCTCCGGCCGCAGCGTCTCGCCCAGCACGACCAGCAGCGCAGGCGCCACCCGCAGGTCGCCGAGCGGCACGTGCGTGCCGTGCGGCAGCGGGTCGATCGCCTGCGCCAAGGCCAGCGTCCTGCGCCCGGTCGAGGCGATGGCCGTCGCGCGCCGCAGCGCCTCCTCGTGCCCGGCGAGCACGCGCTCCGGGGCGCCGAGCACCCACGCCGTCTCCTCGTCCGCCACGCGCATGACGAGCCCGCTGTACTTGGTGGCCGAGCTGAACGGGATGCGCCGCTCGACGCGGAACCGGTCGCTCTGGAACCCGGTCGACAGGATGCCGGAGGTCGCGTTCCCCGTCTCGTCGGCCCCGAACGCGGCGAGCGCGATCTCCGCCAGCTCGGTGGGGACCTCCCCGATCGGCTCCGTGCCTTCCAGCACCAGTTCACCGCTGGTCAGCGTCCCGGTCTTGTCGAGACAGAGCACATCGACGCGCGCAAGCACCTCCACGGCCGCGAGCTCCTGCACGAGCACCTTGCGCGCGGCGAGCTGGATGGCGGCGACGCCGAACGCGAGGCTGGTCAGCAGCACGAGGCCTTCGGGGATCATCCCGACCACCGCCGCCACCGCGTCGAGCAGCGCGCGCCGCCAGCGCGAGTCGGTGAACAGCTCGTTGAAGCCGCCGTACGCGAGCACCCGGCCGATGACCGTGACCAGGATGATCGGACCGAGGATCCAGGAGAGGTACACGAGGATGCGGTTGGTCGCGTCGCGCAGCTCGGAGTGCACGAGCGAGTGCCGGCGGATCTCGCTGGTCAGCTTGCTCGCGTAGGAGTCGGCTCCCACCGCCGTGACGACCGCGTAGCCGGTGCCGGTGGCGACGTGCGAGCCGGAGAGGAGCTGGGCGCCCTCGTCCTTGAACACGGGATCGGACTCCCCCGTCAGCAGCGACTCGTCCAGGGAGAGCCCCGTGCTCTCGGCCACCACCGCGTCGGCCGGGATCTGGTCGCCTGGTCGCAGCACCAAAAGGTCGTCGAGCACGACGTCCTCCAGTGCGATCGCGACGACCTCGCCATCGCGGCGGACCCGGCTCTCCGGCGCCGCCAGCAGCGCCGCGCGGTCGAGCACGCGCTTGGCCCGCACCTCCTGCACGATGCCGATGAGGGCGTTGACGACGACGACCCCGTAGAAGAAGCCGTCGCGGAGGTCGCCGAGCAGCAGCACCGCGATGAAGCAGCCGGTGAGGATGCCGTTGAACAGCGTGAAGATGTTCTCGCGCAGGATGTCGGTGATCGACCGCGACCCCGGCTGGCGCTGGAGGTTCGCCCTGCCGTCCGCGTGGCGCTCCGCCACCTGCGCGGCGCTCAGGCCTTCCCTGGTCTGCGCGTCGAGCATCCTTCCCCCTCCTGGACGGTCCTGCGCCTAACCGGCGCTGTTGCCTTGCGGCTTCGGCGACTGGGGCTTCTGGGGCTGCGGCTTCTGCGGGAACTGCCCCTTCACCACGAACCAGGTGATCAGCAGCAGCGGAGCATAGAGCGGGACGCCCATCAGCAGCTTGGTGAGGGCGAGCGCGCTGGTGGCCGCGTCGGTGTGCGCCAGGTAGAGCGGCACCTGCACGAGCAGCCGCGCGGCGAAGAGCAGGAACCAGAGGAAGGTCAGAGCCTGCATGACGCGGAACTTCGACTTCACCCAGCGCCAGGCGAGCCCGTCGCCCATCAGGTAGCCGGCCGCGAGGCCGATCAGCGGCCAGCGCACCAGGATCGAGATCAGGAGGGCGGCGGCGTAGGCGGCGTTCGTCCAGATCCCGAGGAGGAAGTTGTCCTCGCCGCGCCCGGTGATGAGCGCCAGGATCGCCGAGATCCCGACGCCGATCAGACCGGCGAGGGCCTGCGTGACGGGCGTCTTGCCGACGATGCGCACCACGGTGAACACGGCCGCGACCGCGACGGAGACGCCGATCGACAGCGGGACGTTCTGCGTGAACGTGAAGAGGATGAGGAAGACCAGTCCGGGAAGTATGGTCTCCAGCAGGCCGCGGACGCCGCCGAGGGCCGCCATCAGAGCGGTGCCGGTCGGCGTCTCGCCGTCCACGAGCTGGCCCATGCCCGAGTTGCGCGCGGCCTTCGCCAAGCTCTCGCCGAGCGTGGAGGCGACCGGGTCGCGCTCCTCGTCGCCGGGCTGCGCGCCGGGCTCCGGCTCGTGGTGCTGGTCGGTCACGTCACGGCCACCGCTCACAGCGAGCTGTATCCGCTGTCGCCGGTGCTCGGCGCCGACGGCATGCGCAGCGGGATGAGGTCGCGCGGCGGCATCGGGGTGTTGCCGCGCACGACGACGATGCTGCGGAAGAGGTCCTCGACCAAGGCCGCGGCCTCCGGCTTCACGGCCGCGTCGCCGGCGATCACGCCGCGCAGGAACCAGCGCGGGCCGTCGACGCCGACGAAGCGTGCGACCCGGGTCTCCCCCGGCGCGCCCTGCGGCGGGGCGACGGGGATCTCGGCCACCAGCTCGGGGCCGAAGACGCCGTCGCGCTCACTCACGCGGCCGCCCTGGCGCTGCACCTGCTCGGCGATCTGGCCGCGGATCTCGTTCCACAGGCCGGTGCTGCGCGGAGCCGCGAACGGCTGCACCTGCAGCGTCGAGTTCGCGTAGTCGAGCCCGACCGCGACGACGCGCTGCGACTCCTCCTCGACCTCCAGGCGGAGGTGGAGGCCCTCGCGCGGCAGGATCTTCACGCCGCCGAGGTCGACGTAGGGACGGACCGGGTTCGCCTCGCTCTCGTCGAGGGGACCCTCCGTCTCCCGATCCTCCGGTGCGGACTTGTCCACGTCCTGTGGCTCGGCCTCGCCGGGGGTGTCGATGCTGTCGGTCAAGCGTGTTCTCCTGCCTGCGTGACGGTGTAGCCGGACGAGCCGAAGCCCGCGGTGCCGCGGTGGCTGTCCGGGAGGGCGTCGACGGGGATGAACCGGGCCTGCGCGACCGGCATGACGATCAACTGCGCGATCCTGTCGCCGACGCCGATATCGTACGGCATCGACCTGTCCGTGTTCAGGACGGTCACCTTGATCTCGCCGCGGTAGCCCGCGTCGACGGTGCCCGGCGCGTTGACGATGGTGATGCCGTGGCGCATGGCCAGGCCGCTGCGCGGCACGACGAAGCCGAGGTAGCCCTCCGGCAACGCGATCGAGACGCCCGTCGGGACGGTGTGCCGTTCGCCCGGACCCAGCGTCACGGGCTCCGCCGCGCACAGGTCCGCGCCTGCGTCACCGGGGTGGGCGTACACGGGGATGCGGTCGGCGACGATCGGGACGTCCACGGTTTCTGTCACGTGTCGAGGGTAGTGCACGAAGGATGATCGAATAGTCCTATGGACCTCTACCGCGAACGGCTCTGGGCGACCCCCTGGCTCTTCATCTCCACCATCCTCGTCGTGCCCGCCGTGATGCTCGTCTTCGCCCCGATCAACTTCCCCGTCGGCGTCGTGCTGGCGATCGTCTTCTACGCCGCGATCGTGATCGCGCTGCTCGCCTCCGCCCCCGTGATCCGGGTGACATCGGCCGAGTTCACCGCGGGGAACGCGAAGATCCCGCTGGAGTTCATCGGTGAGCCGAAGGCGTTCACCGGCGAGGAGGCGACGATGGAGCGCGGGCAGCGGCTGGACGCCCGCGCCTGGCTGCTCATCCGCGGCTGGATCAAGCCGGTCGTGAAGGTGCCGCTGCTCGATGTGGACGACCCCGCGCCCTACTGGCTGATCTCGACAAGAAACCCGGACCAGCTGGTCCGGGTTCTCGATGAGGCCCGACGTCCCCTGTAGTCCGGTGAGGGGCTACCAGGCGTTGTGGCGATGCGGTGCGCTGCTTACGCGGCGCACTCCATGCAGATCGGTCCGAGCTTCGTCTCGTGGTCGATCTGCGAGCGGTGCTTCACCAGGAAGCAGCTCACACAGGTGAACTCGTCCGCCTGGGGAGGCAGCACCACGACGTCGAGGTCGAGGTCCGACAGGTCGGCGCCGGGGAGCTCGTAGCCGCCCGGGTTGTCGGCGTCTTCGACGTCGACGACACCAGACATCTTGTCCGGAACTCGCTCCTTGAGGGCCTCGATCGACTCGGAGTCGTCCTCGGTCTTCCGCGGTGCGTCGTAATCCGTTGCCATGCCCATCCACTTCTCGTCGTAACGGCCGATTCTCGCAATCGGCGGCCATAGTTTGCATCAATCGCCTGCGAATAGCAAAACCGCGCAGGAGCCTCTCAGCGTTTGCTCGGTGTTCAACTTCCGGCACGCCCGCGGTATTCCCCGGAAGTCCCCCATTCCCGTGGCATTCTGGGCCGGAACGAACGCGAGCTCGGAAGGCATCACAATGCAGGATTTGAAGGTCATCGGGGTCGAGAACGGTGCCATCGTCGCCGTCGGCGACGACGGTGAACGCTTCCGCATCGCCGTCGACGACACGCTTCAGTCGAAGATCCGGCAGGTGCGGCAGCAGGTCTCCGCCGAAGTCCCCAAACTGTCACCGCGCGAGATCCAGGCGCACATCCGCTCCGGCATGTCTGCCGACGATGTCGCCGCGGTCACGGGCGCGCCCCTGGACTATGTCCAGCGCTTCGAGGGACCCATCGTGGCCGAGCGCGAGCACGTCGTCGCGAGCGCCCTCAGCGTCCCGGTCCGCACCGCCGCCGAGGTCGACCCGCTGGGCGACCCCGACACGTTCGGCTCCGTCATCCGCGACCGCCTCGCCTCGCTGGGCGTCGCCGGCGAGCGCTGGGCGAGCTGGAAGGACGTCGAGGCCGGCTGGATCGTGAAGCTCGAGTTCACCGCGGACGAGATCGACCACGACGCCCGCTGGAGCTACGACCTCCGCAAGCACGCGCTCGCCCCGCTCAACTCGGAGGCCACCACGCTCTCCCAGGCCGGCGAGCTGCGCGGCGGCGCCCTCATCCCGCGCCTGCGCGCCGTCCTCCCGAACGAGGGCGAGCCGGACAGCTCCCGCTTCGACAGCGGGGCGTTCACCTTCCCCGCCCCCGGCGTCGACCTGCTCGGCCCGGAGGTCACCCAGCCGATCGAGCCGCTGGAGCAGCACGCTCCCGGCCGCGCCAACAACTCCATCGCGATCTCCGCGATCAAGCGCGCGGACGAGACGCCGCGCGACCTGCACCAGACCGCCGACCTCCTGGAGGCGCTGCGCCGCCGCCGCGGGGAGCGCGAGGCCGCAGGCTACGACGAGCCGGCACCGCAGACCGACCGCGGCGACCGGACCGGCCGCCACGAGCAGGTCGAACAGCCGACGCTCCTCGACCCGATCACGCCGTTCCGGGTCGTCGAGGAGTCGATCACCGTGATCGAGGAGTTCGGCCCGCCGCCCGCGGCGCCCGCCTCCGGCACGTCGACGCCTCCCCCGCCCGCGCCGCTGTCCTCCACGCAGGAGCAGACGCCGGTCGCGTCGGGCCGCCGCAAGGGACGCGCCGCGATGCCGAGCTGGGACGAGATCGTCTTCGGCGCGCGCACGGACGACGACCTGGCCTGAGCGCCTGCCTCCAGAGGTCTAGCCGGCTGCGCCGAACCGCAGCAGCGGCACGCGCGTCTCCTCGACCGTGAGCGAGCCGTGCTGCCCGATCATGCTGCGTCCGGTTCGCTGCGGGTCGCGCGAGTCGTAGTAGGCGATGCGCTTCCTGGCTGCGACGAGCACGTCGCCGATGCGCGGCGCGACCTCCGGCGCGACGGACGGGCCGAACCAGCCCGCCTCGATCGCCTCGGCGCGGGTCGCGACCCACGAGCGGCCGCCCTCCACCTCCTGCCAACGCGCAGCCACGGCGTCCGCGGGCGCGCCCTCCTCTGTATAGAGGTGCAGCAGCCGCGGCTCGCCCGCGACCTCCGCGACGCCCTCCAGCAGCTCGGGGGCGGTGTCGTAGAGCACATGCCCGCTCTCGGGGATGTCGACGATGCCGTGGTCGGCGGTGACCAGCACACCCTGGCCAGGGCTGAGGGAGGCGGCAAGCCCGGCGACAAGCGCGTCCAGGGTCTCCAACTCGGCCGTCCAGCGCGGCGACTCCCAGCCGCGCGCGTGGGCGACCTGGTCGAGCTCGGCGACGTAGAGATAGGTGAGCGCGGGACCGGGCGTCCGGAGCACCTCCCGCGCGGCGTCGAAGCGGTCGGCCATCGTGCGGCCGCCGATGAACTCCGCCCCGCGGAGCACAGCGTGGGTGAAGCCGGAGTCCGCGTACGCGGGGACGCCGAGCGCGTACGAGGCGACGCCGTCGGCAGCCGCACGCTCGAAGACCGTCTCGACGCGCTGCCAGGTGGCCGGGTCCATCCGGTCGTCCCAGCCGTTGAGCTGGTTGGTCAGCCGGCCCGCGTCGTCCCGGACGCGGTAGCCGACCAGGCCGTGCTCCCCCGGCGTCGTGCCGGTCGTCAGCGTCGCCAGAGCGGCGGCCGTCGTGGTCGGGAAGCCGGCGTCGATCGTCGTGGTCTTCCCGAGCCGGGAGGCCAGGGTCCTGGCGTGCCCCTCGCGCGCCCGCAGCGCCGCGGCGCCGAGGCCGTCGACGACCACGACGACGACATGCTGCAGCGGAGGCAGCCCGAGGTCGTTGCCCTCCCCGCGCAGCGCCCCCAGGGAACTCGGCATTACCGTGGCGAGGCTCGCTCGGGTGGTGAACGCGGCCGGTAGCATGGGGGGCATCCGGCCCAGTCTGTCACAGCTGGACGGACGGGAGCCGTCGAACCCCGCGCCTCCTGCCGCCCCACCACCGAATGCACGAATGACACCAGCAGACGACCAGGCCCCGACCACCGAACGCATCGAAGACGTCGACGTCACGACCGAGATGCAGGGCTCGTTCCTGGAGTACGCGTACTCCGTCATCTACTCGCGGGCGCTCCCCGACGCCCGCGACGGCCTGAAGCCTGTGCAGCGGCGCATCCTCTACATGATGACCGAGATGGGCCTGCGCCCGGACCGCGGTCACGTCAAGTCGGCGCGCGTCACCGGCGAGGTGATGGGAAAGCTGCACCCGCACGGCGACAGCGCCATCTACGACGCGCTCGTGCGTATGGCGCAGGACTTCACCCTGCGCGTCCCGCTGGTCGACGGCCACGGCAACTTCGGCTCGCTGGACGACGGCCCCGCCGCGGCCCGGTACACGGAGGCGCGCCTCGCCGCCGCCGCGCTCGCGCTGACCGAGGACCTCGACGAGGACGTCGTCGACTTCGTCCCCAACTACGACAACCAGCTCCTGCAGCCCGACGTGCTGCCCGCCGCGTTCCCGAACCTCCTGGTCAACGGCGCCAGCGGCATCGCGGTCGGCATGGCCACCAACATGGCCCCGCACAACCTGGTGGAGGTCGTCGGCGCCGCCCGTCACCTGCTGGCCAACCCGGAGGCCACGCTCGACGAGCTGATGGACTACGTGCCGGGCCCCGACCTCCCGAGCGGCGGCACCATCGCCGGCCTCTCCGGTGTGCGCGACGCCTATGCGACCGGCCGCGGCAGCTTCAAGATGCGCGCCAAGGTGGGCGTCGAGGCGATCACCGCGCGCAAGAGCGGCCTCGTCGTCACCGAGCTGCCCTACGGGGTCGGCCCGGAGCGCGTGATCGAGAAGATCAAGGACGGCGTCAACGCGAAGAAGCTGAACGGCATCTCCGACGTCACCGACCTCTCCGACCGCCAGCACGGCCTCCGGCTCGTCATCGGCATCAAGACCGGCTTCAGCCCGGACGCCGTTCTGGAGCAGCTCTACCGGCACACGCCGCTGGAGGAGGGCTTCTCGATCAACAACGTCGCCCTCGTCGCGGGCGGCCCGCAGACCCTCGGGCTGCGCGAGCTGCTGCGGGTCTACATCGACCACCGGATCAGCGTCGTCACCCGGCGCTCGGAGTTCCGGCTCGCCCGCCGCAAGGAACGCCTCCACCTGGTCGAGGGCCTCCTCGTCGCGATCCTCGACATCGACGAGGTCATCCAGGTCATCCGCACCTCGGACGACACCGACCAGGCGCGCACGCGGCTGCAGCAGGTGTTCGACCTCAGCACGCTGCAGGCCGACTACATCCTCGAACTGCGGCTGCGCAGGCTGACGAAGTTCTCCCGCATCGAGCTGGAGACCGAGCGCGACCAGCTGCGGGCGGAGATCGCCGAGCTGGAGGAGCTCCTGGGCAGCCGCGCGCGCATCGACGCGCTGGTGTCCGACGAGCTGGAGCAGGTCGCGCTGAAGTTCGGCACCCCGCGCCGCACGCTGCTCACCGAGGCCAAGCCGTCGATCGCGGGCGCGGGCTCGCGCAGCAAGGCGATGACGATACAGCTGGAGGTCGCAGACACCCCGTGCCGCGTCTACCTGTCGACCACCGGCCGCATCCTGCGCGTCGACGCGGGCGCCGGGGAGGGTGAGGGCCTGGACCGCATCCAGCCGCCGGCCCGCCGCAGCAAGCACGACGCGATCCTGTCGCGTCTCGACACCACCAGCCGCAGCGAGATCGGCGCCGTCACCGACCGCGGCCGCCTCATCCGGTTCTCCCCCGTCGACCTCCCGGCCGCCCCGCTCAACTCGGTGCAGCTCGGCGCGGGGGTGAAGGTGGGCGACTACCTCGCGCTGGCCGACCGCAAGGAGCGCGTGCTCGCGATCGTGTCTCTTGACGCTCCGCGTGCGATCGCGCTCGGCACCCGGCAGGGCGTGGTCAAGCGGGTGACGCCGGGCGACTGGGCGAACAAGCCCGAGTTCGAGGTCATCGCGCTGAAGGCCGGCGACGCGGTCGTCGGCGCAGTCCAGTCGGCGGACGACGCCGAGCTGATCTTCGTCTCCAGCGACTCCCAACTGTTGCGCTTCTCCGCCGGCTCGGTGCGTCCGCAGGGCCGCGCGGCCGGCGGCATGGCCGGCATCAACCTGGCCGGCGACGCCCGCGCGGTGTTCTTCGGCGCCGTGGAGGCCGATGAGCGCTCCGAGGCGGTGGTCGTCACCATCGCGGTCAGCGACCAGACCCTCCCCGGCGCCGACCCCGGCAGCGGCAAGGTCAGCGACTTCGCTGAGTTCCCGGCCAAGGGACGCGCCACCGGCGGCGTCCGCTCGCAGCGCTTCCTCAAGGGCGAGACCGAGCTCGCGCTCGCGTGGGTCGGCGCCGCTCCCGCCCTGGCCGTCGGCCCCGACGGCAGCGCCCGCATCCTCCCCGAGGGCGGCGCCCGCCGCGACGGCTCCGGCACCCCCCTCGACATGGTCGTCACCTCCCTCGGCCGCCGCCTCGCCTGACCCACGTCCCAGAGGGGACGCAACACGCCGTTTCGAAGTCGTCGAAACGGCGTGTTGCGTCCCCTCTGAGCGATGCCGACGTCAGGCGTCGATGCGGGCGCGGGACAGGTCGTCGGCGCCCGCGATGATGAACTCCTTGCGCGGGGCCACGTCGTTCCCCATCAGCAGCTCGAACACGCGATTGGCCGCCTCGGCGTCGGAGACGCGCACGCGGCGCAGCGTCCGGTGGGAGCGGTCCATCGTCGTGGTCGCGAGCTGGTCGGCGTCCATCTCCCCGAGGCCCTTGTAGCGCTGGATGGGCTCCTGGTACTTCCGGCCGCGCTTCTTGAGGTCGGCGAGCACCGCCTGCAGCTCGGCCTCCGAGTAGGTGTAGATCGTCTCGTTCGGCTTCGAGCCGGGGTTGACCGCGACCACCCGGTGCAGCGGAGGCACCGCGGCGAACACCCGGCCCTCCTCGATCATCGGCCGCATGTAGCGGAAGAACAGCGTCAGCAGAAGCGTCCGGATGTGGGCGCCGTCGACGTCCGCGTCCGACATGATGATGACCTTGCCGTAGCGCGCGGAACCCAGCTCGAACGAGCGCCCGGAGCCCGCGCCGATCACCTGGATGATGGCGGCGCACTCCGCGTTGGAGAGCATGTCGGAGACCGACGCCTTCTGCACGTTGAGGATCTTGCCGCGGATCGGCAGCAGCGCCTGGTACTCGCTGTCCCTGGCCCGCCGCGCGGTCCCCAGCGCCGAGTCGCCCTCCACGATGAACAGCTCGCTGTTGGCCACGTCGCTCGACCGGCAGTCAACCAGCTTCGCCGGCAGGGAGGACGTTTCCAGCGCGTTCTTGCGCCGCTGCGTCTCCTTGTGGGCGCGGGCCGAGATGCGGGACTTCATCTCCGCCACGACCTTGTCGAGCACCAGCGCGGACTGCGTCTTGTCGTCGCGCTTGGTCGACGCGAAGCGCTCGGCGAGGGTCTTCTGGATGACGTTGGCCACGATCGCGCGCACCGCCGGTGTGCCGAGGACCTCCTTGGTCTGGCCCTCGAACTGCGGCTCGGGGAGGCGCACGGTCAGCACGGCCGTGAGCCCGGCCATCACGTCGTCCTTCTCCAGCTTGTCCGTGCCCGCCTTGAGCCGGCGCGCGTTGAGCTCCACCTGCTGGCGCAGGAACTTGAGCAGCCCCTGGTCGAAGCCGGTCTGGTGGCTGCCGCCCTTGGGTGTGGCGATGATGTTGACGAACGAGCGCATCACGGTGTCGTAGCCGGTCCCCCAGCGCAGGGCGATGTCGACCTGGCACTCGCGCTTCAGCTCGGTCGGCACCATCGCGCCGCCGTCCGAGAGCACCGGCACCGTCTCGGTGAAGTGGCCCTCGCCGGTGAGCCGCCAGGTCTCGGTGATCGGGCTGTCCGGCGACAGGAAGTCCACGAACTCCGAGATGCCGCCCTCGTAGCTGAACGTGGTCCGCTCGCCCTCGGCCGAGCGCTGGTCGTCGATGGAGATCGCAAGGCCCGGGATGAGGAACGCCGTCTGCCGGGCGCGGCCCACGAGGTCCTCCACCGAGAAGTCGGCGCCGGCCGTGAACACCTGGCGGTCGGCCCAGTAGCGGATGCGGGTGCCGGTCACGCCCTTCCTGACCTTGCCCGCGATCCGCAGCTCGCTGCCGCTCACGAACGGGGAGAACTTCGCGTCAGGGCTCGGCGCGGCGTCACCGTCGTCGAAGACGCCCGGCTCGCCACGGTGGAACGACATCGCCCAGGTCTTCCCGTCGCGGTCGACCTCGACGTCGAGCCGCTCGGAGAGCGCGTTGACCACCGAGGCGCCCACGCCGTGCAGACCGCCGGATGCCGCATAGGACCCGCTGCCGAACTTGCCGCCGGCGTGCAGCTTGGTGAAGACGACCTCCACGCCGGTCAGTCCGGTCTTGGGCTCGACGTCGACCGGGATGCCGCGCGCCGTGTCACGGACCTCCACGCTGTCGTCGGGGTGCAGGATGACCTCGATCGCGGAGCCGTGCCCGGCGAGCGCCTCGTCGACGGAGTTGTCGATGATCTCCCACAGACAGTGCATGAGGCCGCGGGAGTCGGTGGAGCCGATGTACATGCCTGGGCGCTTGCGGACGGCCTCCAGGCCCTCCAGCACCGAGAGGTGCCTCGCCGAATAGTCCGAGCTCGCCACGAGCGCTCCTTGTGTTCCGTGCAGTGTTCCGGGTTGCGACGCGCTCGCGCGCGCCGTGCATCTTTCAGCGTACGTGCTGCGTCAGGCGATCCCGACCCCGACACCCACGGGCCCGAAGGCTACGCGTTGAGCGAAATAGCAGCGGATACGCGCCTCGTCTCCGGGTTTACGTGGTTCTATAGACGTACCGAGTTCACCGGTTGCGACGGAAAGGAGCATCACATGTCTACTATCACCTCGGAGAACGGTGCGGTTGACGAGCTCGAGTCGGGGCCGCAATTGACGGCCGCAGACCGCTGCGACAGCTGTGGCGCTCAGGCGTACATCCGCGTCGTGGTCAACAACGGCGAACTCCTCTTCTGCGCCCACCACGGCAAGAAGCACCAGGAGAAGCTCTCGCAGATCGCGCACAGCTGGCACGACGAGACGGCTCGTCTCTTCGAAGAGCAGCGCGCCTAGGGTCCCCGCGACTCACGCGAACGGGCTGATCGAGCGATGGCAGGGGCCACCGGCGTGCGCAGGCGCGCATTCGTCGACCTCGATGTCATCCGCTCGAACGCCACCACGGCGGCCACCGCGTCGCTCCCCGACTGCACCGCCGATCTCCGCGCGGACGCGTACGGGCACGGGCTCATCCCCGTCGCCCGGGCGCTGACCGACGCGGAGGTCGGCGGTCTTCTCGTCTCCCGGGTGGAGGATGCCGCGGCCATCGCGGACGCGGGGATCCCCGTGCCGGTGACCGTCGGCTTCCCGGCCGGCCGGCACGCCAGGGGCCCGGCCCACCTGCTCGGCCCCGAGCTGCTCGGGCTGACCGACGCTCCCGGCGTCGCCCCCGCATTGCGCCTCACCGGCGAGATCATCGCGGTGAAGCGCGTCGGCGCCGACCGCGGCGTCTCGTACGGCTACACCTACCGCACCGACCGCCCCAGCACACTCGTGCTTGTCGCGCTCGGCTATGCCGACGGCATCCTGCGCGTCGCCTCCAACAAGGCGCCCGTGCTGGTCGGCGAGACCACCGGCCGGATCACCGGCCGGATCGCGATGGACCAGTTCGTCGTCGACATCGGCGACGCCGACGCACAGCCGGGCGACCCGGTGGTGCTGTTCGGCGACCCGTCCCGCGGCGAGCCGTCGGCACTCGACTGGGAGGCCGCGCTCGGCGTCGCCGCTCCGGTCATCACGAGCCGGCTGGGCCGCCGCATCGAGCGGATGTACGGGCATTGGACCAAGGCGACTCCGGGGAACAGGAGGGCGGCGCAGTGACCATCGTGGACGCGATCGCGGAGCCGCTCCCCCGCGCGGTCATCGACCTCGCCGCGCTGCGACGGAACATCGCGCACCTCACTGCGCTGATCGCTCCCGCCGAGACCATGCTCGCGGTCAAGGCCGACGCCTATGGCCACGGTCTCCTGCCCATCGCCGAGGCAGGGCTGGAGGCGGGTGCGACGTCGCTCGCCGTGCTGGAGGTCCCCGCTGGGCTCGTCCTGCGCGCCGCGGGCATCACCGTCCCGCTGCTGGCCTGGCTGCATGGCGAGGACACCGACTGGCGCGCGGCCATCGAGGCCGACATCGAGCTCGGCATCTCGGCCGTCTGGCAGCTCGACGCCATCGCGGCCGCCGGCGCCGACCGTCGTGCCGTCGTGCACCTCAAGGTCGACACCGGCCTCAGCCGCAATGGCGCCACCCGCGAGCAGTGGCCGCACCTGATCGACGCCGCGCTCGAACTCCAGCGACAAGGCGTCGTGCGCATCCGCGCGGCCTGGTCGCACCTGGCCGACGCCTCCATCGCCGACGACGAGGCCTCCCTGGCGGAGTTCCGCAGCGCGGTGGCCGAGGCCGAGGAGCATGGAGCCCGGTTCGAGATCCTGCACCTCGCGGCGAGTTCGGCCGGCATCCGGATGCCCGAGGCCCGCTTCGACCTGGTGCGCTTCGGGATCGCCGCCTACGGCTTCTCCCCGTTCGACGACACCACCGGCGCCGAGCTCGGGCTGGAGCCCGTGATGCGGTTGGAGGCGCCGGTCGTGGAGGTGCACGTCGGGGGCACCACGCACGTCCGGCTCGGGATCGGGTTCGGCGACGGCGTGCCCGTCCTGGGCATCGCCAAGACGTCGGTCCTCCTCGCCGGCCAGCGCTGCCGCGTGATCGCGGTGGATGTCGACACCATGCTCGTGGACGCCGGCTCGGCGCGCGTCGCTGTCGGCGACTCCGCTGTCCTCTTCGGGTCGGGCCGGGACGGCTCGGTCACCGCGGAGAAGTACGCCGACTGGGCGGAGACCATCGCCGACGAGATGGTCACCGGCGTGGCTGTGCGCGTCCCGCGCGTCTACGAGAACTGACGCGCGGTCAGAGGGCGACGCTGAGACGCGCGGCGATCGCACGCCGCGCGTTCGCCGCGTAGCGGTCGACGCGCTCGGTCTGCGCCACCGGAGGCAGCTCGCCGCGCAGCGCGGTCTGCAGCATCCGGTCGGCCAGCACCGGGTTCATCGGGAGGACCGGACCGTGCAGGTGCGTGCCGATCGCACTCCCGAGCACGACGCCCTCCGTCTTGTCGCCGTTCCCGAAGCCGCTCACCACGTCGCCAAGGGGCGCCGCACCTGCGGCGTCCGCGCTGAACGTCGTGGTGGCCGAGTGGTTCTCGAAGCCCGCGAGCGTGACGCCATCGGCCATCCGCACGACGACCTCCGCGACGTGCCGACGCGACCCCAGCACCGCGCGGGTCGGGAACACCCCGGCACCGGCGAGCGTCTCGCCGTCGGGCGTCACGATCTCCTCGCCGAGGAGCTGCCAGCCGCCCGCGATCGCGAGGATCGGCACTCCGGCGTCGCGCCACTGCCGCAGCCGCGGGGCGATCCGTGCCACGTCCCCGGCCACGGCGCGCTGCGACGAGAGCGGGCCGGAGCCGATGTGCACGATGTCGGCGCTGGCCGGCAGCTCGCCGCCGGGAGCGTGCGACACGATGTCGACGTCCACGCCGCGCCAGCGTGCGCGCTCGGCCAGGGCGAGCACGTTGCCGGCGTCGCCGTTGATCCCGAGCTCGCGCGGGTAGAGGTGCAGGATGCGGAGGACGGTCACTTGTCGCCGCCTTCCAGGTCGAGGAAGCCGAGCTGCTTGCGGATCGCCATCATCTGCTCGTAGTTGACGATCATCGTCTTGGTGCCGCGGGACGGCTTCGGCAGGGCGAGGAACGCCTGGAGTGCGGGCCGCAGCTCCGGCATCACCTGGTCGACCTCGATGCCCGCGTAGGCGAACCGGGTCGCGAACTGCCAGGCCTTCGTGCCGGAGACGATGTCCACGTGCTCCAGCTTGGAGAGGTCGATGTCGTAGACCCAGGACGGATCGGGCGTGCCCTCGTCCACCGCGACGAAGACCTGCTCCGGGCTGTGGCTCAGGTAGTCGAGGTTGAGCTGGAGGCTCGGCGGGTTCTTCATCATGATGATCTCGATGTCCTCGTCGCCGACCTTCAGCGTCTCGCCGCGGCCGTAGACCGTGCGCAGCGAGCTCATCGCCGCGACGACGGCCTCCGCCTGGAAGCGGTCGCCCAGCACCCGGCGGGCCATCGCCGTCGCACCTGCGGCGTCCACCGCGTAGTGGAGGCCGCGCGCGGGCAGGCCGATGCGGATGGACTCGCCGCCCATCGTGAGCTGCGCGCTCTGCGTCTCCAGCTTGCTGACGAACACGGCGGGCACCGGGAGGGCGCCGGCGGCGATGCCGGAGAGGTCCGCCACATTGGCGAGTCCGTTGGGCGAGGACTCGATGATGGCCGGGGCCACCGCGAAGGTCGTCACGTCGCGGCCCGCGGCGGCGAGCTCCGCGCCTACCCGGGCGAGGCTGTCGTCGTCGGCGTTCACCACGACGAACTCCGCCGACCGCTCCGCGATCGTGCGCAGCATCCCGATCACGCGGGTGGGCTCGAAGAAGCGGTTGAGCTGGTCGATCTGCACGTTGAGGAGCAGTGAGCCGCGCGGCTTCAGGACGGTCGCGAGGTCCACGCCGTACGCCTCGTCCACCTCGATCACCCCGACGTCACCGCGGACATAGCCGTCGAGCGGCACGTCCGCCAGCAGTGCCGAGGCGATCCCCTGCGGCAGATTGCCGCCGGACGGGTTGGTGAAGACGTTCAGCCCGTGCTCGCGCAGGATCGCGGTGAGCATGTTCGTGGTCGTCGACTTGCCGTTGGAACCGGAGACGAAGACGACGCCCAGCGGGAGGCGGCTGACAGCACGTTCGAGGAACTTCGGCGCGATCGCGAGCGCGACCCGCCCCGGCACCGCGGAGCCGCCTCCCCGCAAGCGCAGCAGCCAGCGGGCGAGGCGGCCGGCGATGACCGCCAGTCGATAGCGCACCGTTTACTCGAGGTAGTCGCGCAGCGACTGCGAGCGGGACGGGTGGCGCAGCTTCGCCATCGTCTTCGACTCGATCTGCCGGATGCGCTCACGCGTCACACCGAAGGTGTCGCCGATCTGGTCGAGCGTCTTCGGCATGCCGTCGCCCAGGCCGAAGCGCATGCGGATGACGCCCGCCTCGCGCTCGGACAGGGAGTCGAGGAGGCTCTCGAGCTGCTTCTGCAGCATCGTGAAGCCGACCGCGTCGGCCGGCACGACCGCCTCGGTGTCCTCGATCAGGTCGCCGAACTCACTGTCGCCGTCCTCACCCAGCGGGGTGTGGAGCGAGATGGGCTCGCGACCGTACTTCTGCACCTCGATGACCTTCTCAGGGGTCATGTCGAGCTCCTTGGAGAGCTCTTCCGGGGTGGGCTCGCGGCCGAGGTCCTGCAGCATCTGCCGCTGGACGCGGGCCAGCTTGTTGATGACCTCCACCATGTGCACCGGGATGCGGATGGTGCGGGCCTGGTCGGCCATCGCGCGGGTGATCGCCTGACGGATCCACCAGGTGGCGTAGGTCGAGAACTTGAAGCCCTTGGTGTAGTCGAACTTCTCGACGGCGCGGATCAGACCCAGGTTGCCCTCCTGGATGAGGTCCAGGAACTGCATGCCGCGGCCGGTGTAGCGCTTGGCGAGGCTGACCACGAGGCGCAGGTTGGCCCCGAGCAGGTGGCTCTTGGCGCGCTGGCCGTCGCGGGCGACCCAGCGCAGCTCGCGCTCGAGCTCCTTGGGCATGTTCGGGGTGTTCGCAAGCTTGTCCTCCGCGAACAGGCCGGCCTCGATGCGCATCGCGAGCTCGACCTCCTCCGCGGCGTTCAGCAGCGGGACCTTGCCGATCTGCTTGAGGTAGTCCTTGACCGGGTCGGCGGTCGCGCCGGTGATCGTCGTGGAGTACACGGGGACGTCGTCGTCCTCGTCCACGGCGCGCAGCACGAGGGCGTCGGTGGGAAGCGGGGCGTCGGCCGCGGCCTGCACGGCCGCGCTCTCGCCCTTGGGGCCGGAGCCCTCGGCGTCGTCCGCCTCCGCGTCGTCGCCCTCGGACTCCTCGGTGTCGGCGTCGACGGCGTCATCGGCCACCACGGCCGTGTCGTCCACGTCGATCTCGACCTCGGCGTCCTCGTCGAGCTCCTCGTCGTCGTCGCCCTTGGCCTTGGTGGCGCCCTTCTTGGGCGCGGCCTTCTTCGCGGGCGCCTTGGCCGTCGTCTTCTTCGCTGCCGGCTTGGCGGCCGCAGCGGTCTCCTCGGTCTCCTCGACCGCTTCGGCCTCGCGGGCCTTGGTTGCTGCACGGGTTGCCATCTGCCTACCTTTCATACAAGCGAAGGCCATTCATCCAAGCGAAGGGCATCCATACCGGGCGGAGGGCCGTGGTGAGCCGACCGTGCGCCCGGGCTGAGGTCGCGTGCGGACATTACTAAGACCCATGTCAAGCCTTGGGCTGTCGCGCCGGGCACCATCAAGTGCTCCGACCCCAAGAACATGAACGGGTCCAGGTATCAATTATTGCACGTTCTCGCCAGGCTCCCGACCATTTCGCCTTCGCCAAGCGTCAACCAGTGCAACCCACAAGGGGCCCACTTCTATTCCCTCCTCCTCCGCGAGACGGCGGCGGGTTCGCCGGCGGGCGCGGACGAGGAAGACGACGCCGAGGCCGATGATCACGTACTGCAGGGCGAACGCCCAGCGGAAGGAGTCGAGAGCGTAGAGACCGGTCACCGTGTGGGCGGTGTTCTGGGCGTCCAGGGCGACGCCGATGAGGAACATCATCACGAAGCTCGCCAGGAACCCGCCGACGTTCACGATGCCGTTGGCGGAGCCCAGGCTGTGCAGCGGGTTGGAGGTGCGCGCGAAGTCGAAGCCGATCAGCGAGCCGGGTCCGCCGATCCCGATGGCCACCAGCACGAGGATCAGGAGCCAAAGCGGCGGCGTCCCCGGCCACAGCAGCAGGAGCGCCCAGACGATCCCCATCATCCCGACGATCGCGAGCACGAGGTTGCTGCGGCGCAGCGGGAAGCGCGCCGTCAGCAGCCCGAGGATCGGGCCGGCGATGAGCCCGGCGACGACCGACACGATCAGGAGGCCGCTGGCCTCCGCCGGGTCGATGCCCAGCGCGAACACCATGAACGGGAGGCCCCACATCAGGCTGAACACGGTGCCGGAGGACTGCGTGGTGAAGTGCGACCAGAACCCGAGCTGCGTCCCCGGCCGGGCGAGGCTGATCCGGAGCTGCCGGATCGACTCGCGCCAGGTCGCCGGTCGCGGGCCCTCGCTCGACCCGACCGGCCGGTCGCGGATGGCGGCGACGATCCCGACGAGCGCGACCACCGACACCGACGCGGCACTGAGGAAGGCGGTCGTCCAGCCGGACTCGTGCAGGAGCAGCGCGAACGGGACGGCGGTCAGCACCTGGCCGAGCTGGCCGATGTTGCCGATCCACTGCGAGAGCTGCGGGACGAGGCGGCCGCGGAACCAGGAGTTCACCAGCCGCATGAGCGAGGTGAACACGGTCGCGTCGCCCGCACCCACCAGGATGCGGCCGACGATGGCGAGCGTGATGGTCGGCGCGAAAGCGACCGTCACCTGCCCGACGACCATCAAGGCGGTCCCCGCGATCATCAGCGCCCGCGAGCCCACCCGGTCGATCAGCACCCCGACGGGCACCTGCATCGCCGCGTAGACGATGAGCTGGACGACCGCCATCGACGACAGGACGGCGGCGGAGACGTGGAAGCGGTCGGTCGCGGCGACGCCCGCGACGCCGATGCTCGTGCGCTGCATGACGGCGACGAGGTAGGCGAAGACTCCGATCCCGAAGATGACCCAGGATCGACGCGAATTCACCCCACGATCCTATGCCCGGCGAGCGAACGGGACCGTCGCGGAGGCCGGGTCAGCGGTCGGTGCGCGGGTTCTCGTCGTCGCCGCGGCGGTCGTCGCCGTGGCGACGGAACGCCAGGAAGTTCTCCAGCTCGGCCGCGATCTCGTCGGCGCTGGGCAGCTCGCCGTCGCGGTCGGTCAGCGGCGAACGGAGCTGGGTGTCCTCCATGTACGTGTCGTGCCGCTCCTCCAAGGTGCCGACCAGCTTGCCGAGCTCGGCGTTGCCGGCGACCTGCTCGTCGATGTTCGCGACGAACTCGCGGTCCTCCTCGCGCAGCCGGTCGGTCGGGAAGATGAGGCCGGTCGCCGCGCTGATGCTCTCCAGCCCGGCGATAGCCGCGGCCGGGTACTCGGTGTCGGCGAGGTAGTGCGGGATGAGCAGGACGAACCCGGCGATCGGGTACGAGAGCTGCTGCAGCCGGAACTCGAGCAAGTGGAGGGCGTTGCCCGGCACCTGGGTCTGCGGCTTCCAGATCGACATCGCCTCGATGAGGTCGCGGCGATTGCCGCTGACCGTCACGCCGATCGGCCGGGTGTGCGGCACCGGCATCGGGATGGAGTGCACCCAGGTGACGCTCTTGACCGCGTAGCGCTCGATCAGCCCGAGCACGGCCTCCGTGAACGCCTCCCAGCGGAAGTCGGGCTCGAACCCGGACAGGAGGAGGAACGGCTGGCGCAGCTCGTCGTAGACCAGGTGCAGCTTCAGCGTGGACGGCTGGTAGTCGGCCAGGTGGTCCTGGTCGAAGTAGATGATCGGCCGGCGGGCGCGGTAGTCGAGCAGGATGTCGGCGTCGAAGGTCGCCACGACCTCGCTGTCGAGCGTGCCGAGGAGGTAGGTGCCGAGCTGGCTGACGCCGGAGCCGGCGTCGGCGAAGCCGGTGAGGCCCGCGATCAGGGGCAGGCCCTCCGGCACCACCAGTGCCGGATTCAGCTCGTACAGTTCGCCCGGGTCTCGCATACATCAACTCTAGGCCGCGTGCCCCGCCCGGTCGCCGCGCACAGTGCCGCTCGCAGCACGCCCACAGCGAACATACGGCCTCCGCCGTCGCGCGGCGCTCAGCGGTTAGGGTCGAGATATGACGCCTCCCGCCCTCAGCCTCACTTCCGCTCCCTCCTCCTCCGCCGATGTCCTGGTCATCGCCGCGCGCTCCGGCGCCGACGGCGTCACCGTGCTGTCGGCGGCGGCCCCGGACGGGCTCGGCGTATCGCTCGCGGCGGTCGGCTTCGGCGGGGGCAAGGACGAGCTGGTCCGGCTTCCCGGCGTGGACGGCGGGCCCGCCCTCGCGGTGGTCGGCCTCCCCGAGCCGGTGGACGAGGACGCGCTGCGCTACGCGGCTGGCACGGCGATCCGCCAGCTCGCCGGTGTCGGGCACGTCGCGCTCGACCTCCCGACCGACGACGACGCGCAGCTCGGCGCCGTCCTCGAAGGTGCGGCGCTCGGCGCCTACTCCTTCACGGAGTACCGGTCCGTGAGCCGCGCGGGCGTCAAGACGCCCGTCGAGACCATCGAGGTCGTCGGCGAGTCGGCGGGGGGCGATGCTCTCGTCGCGCGCGCGGCCGCCGTGTCCGGCGCCGCCGCCCTGGTCAAGGACCTGGTCAACACTCCCCCGATCGACCTCTACCCCGCCTCGTTCACCTCGCGCGTCGAGGAGGCCGTCGAAGGCCTGCCCGTCACCGTGGAGGTCTGGGACGAGCGCCGCCTGGAGGCCGAGGGCTTCGGCGGCATCCTCGGCGTCGGCCAGGGGTCTGTGCGGCCGCCCCGGCTGGTGAAGGTCGACTACGCGCCGGCCGCCGCGGAGAAGCACCTCGCGCTGGTCGGCAAGGGCATCACCTTCGACTCCGGCGGCCTGTCGCTCAAGCCGCCGTCGGGAATGGTGGGCATGAAGTACGACATGACCGGTGCGGCCACTGTGCTCGCCGTTGCGCTCGCTGCCGCCCGCCTGGCACTGCCCGTCCGCGTCACCGCGTGGCTGTGCCTGGCCGAGAACATGCCTTCCGGCTCGGCCATCCGCCCGAACGACGTGCTGCGGATGCGCGGCGGCCGCACCGTCGAGGTGCTGAACACCGACGCCGAGGGCCGGCTCGTGCTCGCGGACGGCCTGGTCGCCGCCGGCGAGGAGCACCCCGACGCGATCGTGGACGTCGCCACTCTGACCGGCGCCGCGATGGTCGCGCTCGGCACCCGCTACGCCGCGGTCATGGGCTCGGACGACCTGGTCGGCGACGTCCTCGCCGCTGCGAAGGCCTCCGGCGAGCTGCTCTGGCCCATGCCGCTCGCGAGCGAGCTGCGCGCCACGATCAACTCCGACGTCGCCGACATCGCCAACGCCAACCCCGGCGTGACCGCGGGCGGCATGCTGCTGGCCGGCGTCTTCCTCCAGGAGTTCATCGGACGCACCGGCGACGAGGACGACGCGCCGCGCATCCCGTGGGCCCACCTCGACATCGCCGGGCCGGCCAAGGGTCCGTCGGCTCCGTACGGCTTCACCGGCAAGGGCCCGTCCGCCGTCAGCGTACGTGCGCTCATCCGTTTGGCCGAGGACTTTTCCCAGAGGTAGTAGGGTCGTATGGGCAGGAAAATCCTGCCAATGCAACGCCTGCCTCGAGTCATCCCTCGGGGCAGGATCGTGTCACGAATCCTGATGCGCGAGGAGTAGCTGGGTGTCTGAGCAGAACTTTGACATTGTGGTGCTCGGCGGTGGGAGTGGAGGCTACGCAGCAGCGCTGCGTGCGGCCGAGCTCGGTTTCACCGTCGGCATGATCGAGAAGGACAAGGTCGGCGGCACCTGCCTGCACCGCGGCTGTATCCCGACCAAGGCGCTGCTGCACGCGGCCGAGGTCGCGGACTACTCGCGGGAGTCGGCGAAGTACGGCATCGTCACCGAGCTCAAGGGCATCGACATCAACGGTGTCACCGAGTACCGCCAGAGCATCATCGCCAAGAAGTACAAGGGCCTCCAGGGCCTGGTGAAGGCTCGCGGCATCACGGTCATCGAGGGCGAGGGCAAGCTGACCTCCCCGACGACGGTGCAGGTCGGCGACGACACCATCACCGGCAAGAACGTCATCCTCGCCACCGGCTCCTACTCGCGCAGCCTCCCCGGCCTCGAGATCGGCGGCCGCGTGATCACCAGCGAGCAGGCCCTCGAGCTCGACTTCGTCCCCAAGAAGGTCGCGGTCCTCGGCGGCGGCGTCATCGGCGTCGAGTTCGCCAGCGTCTGGAAGTCCTTCGGCGCAGAGGTCACCATCATCGAGGCCCTCCCGCACCTGGTCCCCAACGAGGACGAGACCATCAGCAAGTCGCTGGAGCGCGCGTTCCGCCGCCGCGGCATCGACTACCGCCTCGGCGTCCGGTTCTCCGGCGTCACCCAGAACGAGGACGGCGTCGTCGTCTCGCTCGAAGACGGCAGCACGGTCGACGCCGAGCTCCTGCTCGTCGCGGTCGGCCGCGGCCCGCTCACGGCCGGCATGGGCTACGACGAGGTCGGCGTCACGCTCGACCGCGGCTTCGTCATCACCGACGAGCGCCTGCAGACCAACGTCCCCGGCGTCTACGCCGTCGGCGACATCGTCCCCGGCCTGCAGCTCGCGCACCGCGGCTTCCAGCAGGGCATCTTCGTGGCCGAGGAGATCGCGGGCCTCAACCCGATCGTCGTCCCCGACGTCAACATCCCGAAGGTCACCTACTGCGACCCCGAGGTCGCCTCGATCGGCCTCAGCGAGGCCAAAGCGGCTGAGCAGTACGGCGCCGACGCGATCTCGAGCTACGACTACAGCCTGGCCGGCAACGGCAAGAGCGAGATCATCGGCACGAGCGGCACCGTCAAGGTCGTCCGCGTCAAGGACGGCCCTGTCGTCGGCGTGCACATGATCGGCGCGCGCGTCGGCGAGCTCATCGGCGAGGCGCAGCTCGCGGTGAACTGGGAGGCGTACCCGGAGGACATCGCCCCGTTCGTCCACGCGCACCCGACGCAGAACGAGTCGCTCGGCGAGGCCTTCCTGTACCTCGCGGGCAAGCCGCTGCACACCCTCTAAGGCGTCCGCCGCGCGAGCGGCTGCAATAAGCTACTGAACGATCAGGTTTTGAAGGAGAGAAGCTCATGAGCGAATCCGTCAGCCTCCCGGCACTCGGCGAGAGTGTCACGGAAGGCACGGTCACCCGCTGGCTGAAGAACGTTGGCGACCGTGTCGAGGTGGACGAGCCCTTGCTCGAAGTCTCGACCGACAAGGTCGACACCGAGATCCCCTCGCCCGTCGCGGGCGTCATCGAGGCGATCCTGGTGCAGGAGGACGAGACGGTCGAGGTGGGCACTGCGCTCGTGACGATCGGCGACGGCTCCGGTGCGGGCGAGGCTCCGGCCGCCGCGCCGGAGGCGGAGGCTGCGCCGGCTGAGGCTGCGCCCGCCGAGGCTGCGCCCGCTCCGGCCGCTGCGCCCGCTCCGGCTGCAGAGGCTGCGCCGGCCGCCCCGGCTCAGGAGGCTCCGGCCCCCGCCGCCGAGGCCGCTCCTGCCGCTCCCGTTCAGGAGGCTCCTGCCCCCGCTCCCGCCCCCGCGCAGGAGGCACCGGCCGCTGCTCCGGCGCCGGCTGCTGCTCCGGCCCCGGCTGCTGCTCCGGCCCCCGCCGCTGCTCCGGCTCCCGCCGCTGCTCCGGCCCCCGCGGCCGAGGCTCCGGCAACGTCGGGCGGCGCGCACGCCGGCACCTCGGGCTATGTGACCCCGATCGTCCGCAAGCTCGCCAACGAGCACGGCGTCGACCTGGCGAACGTGACCGGAACCGGCGTCGGCGGACGCATCCGCAAGGAGGACATCCTCGCGGCTGCCGCTCCGGCTTCTGTCGCCGCGGCTCCGGCCGCCGCCGCTCCCGTGGTCGAGGTCTCCCCGCTCCGCGGCACCACGCAGCAGATGTCGCGCCTCCGCAAGGTCGTCGCCGAGCGCGCCGTCATCTCGATGCAGTCGACCGCGCAGCTCACCACGGTGGTCGAGGTCGACGTGACCAAGGTCGCCGCCCTGCGCGACAAGGTGAAGGGCGACTTCCTCGCCAAGACCGGCACGAAGCTCTCCTTCCTGCCGTTCTTCGCCCTCGCGGCCGCCGAGGCGCTGAAGGCCTACCCGGTCATCAACGCCACGGTCGACGGCGACAGCATCGTCTACCCGGACCACGAGAACATCTCGATCGCCGTGGACACCGAGCGCGGCCTGCTCACGCCGGTCATCCGCAACGCGTCCGACCTCGACATCGCCGGCCTCGCCGGTGAGATCGCGGACCTCGCCCAGCGCACGCGCGACAACCACCTCAAGCCGGACGAGCTCGCCGGCGGCACGTTCACGCTGACCAACACCGGTTCGCGCGGCGCGCTGTTCGACACTCCGCTCGTGTTCCTCCCGCAGGTCGCGATCCTGGGCACGGGCATCGTCACCAAGAAGCCGGTCGTGATCACGGCCGACGGCTCGGACTCGATCGCCATCCGGTCCACGGTGTACCTCGCCCTGTCGTACGACCACCGGATCGTCGACGGCGCCGACGCGGCCCGCTTCCTCGTCGCGGTGAAGAACCGCCTCGAGGGCGGTGCCTTCGAGGGCAGCCTCGGCATCTGAACCGCCTGACGGACGGCCCGGCTCCCTGCGGAGCCGGGCCGTTCCGCGTTTCCGGGGTCCCCGCGAGCGAAGCGGCCAGCCGCCGAGCGTGCGAGCGGGCATCACCCCGGAACGTCGTGTCCGGGAATCATCAGCAGCACCGCGACGCCCACCAGCGGTAAGCACGCGACCGCGACCACCTTCGGGCGTGCGGCGATCCATCCCCGTGCCACCGCCAGCCCGCGAGCGATGGGCCGGTCGCCCAGTACGTCGAGTGCCCGCTCCAGGATGCCGAGAACGTCGCGACCGCCTCTCTCCCCCGGGCGTTCGCGCGGATCGGCGACAAGCGCCCCGGCCGCGTCCGGATCGCCGCGCGCCCGTGACTCCGACCCACCGGGAGCGCCGCTCCCCACCGCACGCACGACCGTCGCGTCGGCAGCCCGCAGGACTCCCGCGGCGACATCCTCCCAGCTCCGGTGCCGCCGGTCGGTGGCCGCCGCGAGTACGGCGTCCCCCAGGGTGACGGCACCGCACAGCACGCCGGCCAGCTCCGCGAAGGCGGCGACGTCCTCCGCCATCGTCTGCTGGTCGAGCTCCCGCAGCCGGTCGATCGCCGTCAGCACCGGGCAGCCGTCGTCGCGCAGGCCGATGTCCGCCGGCCTGAGCCGCACCCCACCGCGCCCGGCCCCGTGCAGACCGGAGAGGCCGCGCGCCACCGCGGCCAGCACCGTGACGGCCTCGCCCGCTGTCAACCCGCGATCGGCGGCGAGCACGTCCTCCAGCGTCCCGCCCGCCGGGTGCTCCCGCAGCCGGACGAGCACCCCGCCTCGGCGTCCCCGCCGCTCGTGCGGCGGCGGCAGCGACCGCGGCAGGTGCGACGACGCGACACGGTCCCACGGCTGCCCACCGACGGCGGCGACCGTCAGCACCGCCTGACCTCGAAGCTCGCCTCCTTCGACGATGAGCGACACCCCGCCGCTCGCGTCCCCCGGCCGCCGCCCGAGCACCGTCCACCCTTCCGCGTCCACGATCGCCGCCGCGCATCTCCCCATGTCCACCGGTCTCCGTCTCGTCACCATGCCCCCAGTACACGCCACCAGTAGCACCCCCGAGTCCGCCGCCCGCACATCCGTGGACAACCCGCTCCCCCTCCGAACCTGTGCAGGAATTCAGCCGCTGCGGCCCACGGTGGACATTTTCTGTACTCAGTCCATTTAGGATGCCTCTATGACGATCTTCGATGTCTCCGGACTCGGCGGGCCGCACGTCCCGTACGACGACGGCCTCCGCCAGCAGCGCAGCACCCACGCCGACGTGGTCGCGGGGCGCGCGCCCGACACCGTCTTCCTGCTCGAGCACGCCCCGGTCTTCACCGCGGGCAAGCGCACCTCCCCCGACGAGCGCCCCACCGACGGCACCCCCGTGATCGACGTCGATCGCGGCGGGAAGATCACCTGGCACGGGCCGGGCCAGCTCGTCGGCTACCCGATCCTCCGGCTGGCCGAGCCGATCGACGTCGTGGGCTACGTCCGCTGGCTGGAGGGCGTCCTCATCGAGGTCCTCGTCGGGCTCGGCGTCCCGGGCGAGCGCGTGGAGGGCCGCTCCGGCGTGTGGCTGCCGGGGCACGGCACCACGGACGACGGGGGGCCGTCCGACGAGAAGATCGCCGCCATCGGCATCCGCGTCGCCGAGGGGGTCACGATGCACGGCTTCGCGCTCAACTGCTCCAACAGCCTCGACCCCTACGAGAAGATCGTCGCGTGCGGCATCCGCGACGCCGGCGTGACCACGATCTCCCGCGTCCTCGGCCGAACCGTCACTCCGCAGGACGTCGCTCCCCTCGTCCAGGCCGCCCTCGACCGCGCGCTGGCCGACGCATCCTCCAGCCCGGTCGCGGCCGCCGGCCGGACCACCACGACCGCGACGGAGGTCGCCGCATGAGCGCAGAACCGCAGGGCCGCCGCATGCTCCGCCTGGAGGTGCGCAACGCCCAGACGCCGATCGAGCGCAAGCCCGCCTGGATCAAGACCAAGGCGAAGATGGGGCCCGAGTACCGCCAGCTCCAGAACCTCGTGAAGTCCGAGGAGCTGCACACCGTCTGCCAGGAGGCCGGCTGTCCGAACATCTACGAGTGCTGGGAGGACCGCGAGGCGACGTTCCTGATCGGCGGCTCGCAGTGCACCCGGCGCTGCGACTTCTGCCAGATCGACACCGGCAAGCCGGCCGACTTCGACCGGGACGAGCCCCGCCGCGTCGGCGAGTCGGTCGCGAAGATGGGCCTGCGCTACTCGACCGTGACCGGCGTGGCCCGCGACGACCTCCCGGACGAGGGCTCCTGGCTGTATGCGGAGACGATCCGCGAGATCCACCGCCAGAGCCCCGGCACCGGCGTGGAGATCCTGGTCCCGGACTTCTCCGGCAACCCGGAGTACCTGGGCGAGGTGTTCTCGGCAGAGCCGGAGGTGTTCGCGCACAATGTGGAGACCGTGCCGCGCATCTTCAAGCGGATCCGGCCGGCGTTCCGCTACGAGCGCTCGCTCGACGTCATCACGCAGGGCCGGCACGCCGGGCTGATCACCAAGTCCAACCTCATCCTCGGGATGGGCGAGGAGCGCGAGGAGATCAGCCAGGCCCTCCGCGACCTCCACGACGCGGGCACCGACATCATCACGATCACGCAGTACCTGCGGCCGAGCCCGCGCCACCTCCCGGTCGCCCGCTGGGTGCACCCGGACGAGTTCGTCGAGCTCAAGCAGGAGGCGGAGGAGATCGGCTTCCTCGGCGTGCTGTCCGGCCCGCTGGTGCGCTCGTCGTACCGCGCCGGCCGGCTCTGGGCGCAGTCGATGGCGGCCAAGGGACGCGAGGTCCCGGCCGAGCTGCAGCACCTCGCCGACGCGTCGGCGGGCTTCGCGCAGGCCGTCTCCTGACGATGATCCCGACGCCGATCCCGGAGGCCGCGCGAACGTCTGAGCGCGGCCTCCGGATCGGCGCTACGCCTGCCGTGAACAGGTCAGCCGGGGGCCGGGCGAGCCGGTATCCTTATAGCTATGGCACGTAAGGACAAGTCCACCAAGGAGCCCGGTCGGCTGAAGCAGATGTGGCAGGTCTTGCAGATGACCCGCCGCTACGACGACCGCGCGCTGCTCTACATCGTGGGCGGAATCGTGCTGCCGATCCTCGCGGGCGTCGCGATGGCGGTGTTCCTGTCGGGCGGCAACGTCTTCACGATGGTCCTGTGGATCGTCGCTGGCGTCCTCGCCGGCGTGCTGCTCGGCCTGATCATCCTCGGCCGCCGTGCCGAGCGCGCCGCCTACTCGCAGATCGAGGGCCAGCCCGGCGCCGTGGGCGCCGTCCTGCGCAGCTCGCTCAAGCGCAGCTGGCGCGGCTCGGAGATGCCGATCGCCGTCAACGGCAAGACGCAGGACGCGGTCTACCGTGCCACCGGCCGCGGCGGCGTCGTGCTCATCAGTGAGGGCCCGAAGACCCGCACGCAGCGGATGGTCGACGAGGAGCGCCGCAAGATCAACCGCGTGCTGCCGAACGTGCCCGTCTCTGTCATCTCGGTGGGTCCGGACGCCGACTCCGTTGCGCTGCACAAGGTCCCGCGCACCCTGTCCAAGATCAAGCCGACGCTCACCAAGGCCGAGGTCATCGCGATCAGCAACCGCCTGGCGTCGCTGGAGAACGCGATGCCGATCCCGAAGGGCGTCGACCCGATGAAGGTCCGGGCTCAGCGCGCCCGCTGACGCGTCTCTTCCACTCTGAGGTGCCGAGGGGCACGTCGTTGTCACGTCCCGACCGGAGAAGTGACAACGACGTGCCCCTCGTTCGTTAACCAGTCAGGGTGGGGGTGCGGCGGGAGGTGAGGGATTCTGTGAGGAGGACCAGCGCCAGCACCACATTCACGCCCCACGCGACGACCGCCGTCGGCAGGAGGCCGGCGACCGGCCAGAGCACCGCGACCACCGCCGCGCCGGCCACCAGGGTGAGCGACCAGCGCATCCCGGTCGCCCGGCGGAACAGCAGCAGCCCGACGAGGTAGACGATCGCGGAGCCGCACAGCAGCCCCGCCGTCCACGACGTCGGAGTGCCGACCGGCCGCTGCAGGACGAGACCGTCGCCGACCGCAGAGAGCACGATGCCCAGCACCAGCAGCAGAGGGATGTACGTGTATGCGGTCTGCGCGATCATCCCCCGCTCCGTCGCGCGCTCGATGTACGCGCTCCCGCTCTGCTGACTGTGCGAGAAGTAGAGCAGCCAAAGCAGCACCGTCCCCGCGAACGCAGCGAGGAACGCCGCGAGATGGACGACGTCCAGCGGCGCGGTCGAGAACGCGGCCCCGGTGACCACGATCGACTCGCCGAGCGCGATGATCAGGAACAGACTGACCCGCTCGGCCATGTGCGCGCCCGAGATGTTCCAGCTCGCCAGCGCCGAACTGCCGAGGCCCGGCGTCCAGAACCGCGTGCGCGGCCCGATGTAGTCCACGGCCAAGGCGATCAGCCAGACCACGAGCCGGCCCTCGTCGGGGAGGAAGGCGCCGACCATCCACAGCGTCCCGGCCAGGGCATGCCACACGATGATGCGCACGAAGTTCACCGCGTGCTCGGGATGTGCGCGGCCGAACGCGAGCAGGGTGAAGACGCTGCGACTGAGCTGCATGAGCACCAGGCACACGGCGAACAGCACGGCGCGGTCGCCGAACGCCTCCGGGATCGCGGACGCCAGCAGCAATCCGAGCAGCATCAGCACCACGAACAGGCCGCGCACCGCGCCGCGCTCCGGATCCAGCCAGCTCGACGCCCACGTGGTGAACATCCACACCCACCAGACCACCATCGCCAGCATGACCGCGTGCAGCAGGGCGACGGCGGACTGCTCGTGCAGCAGCACGTGCGACACCTGGGTCACCGCGAACACGAAGACGAGGTCGAAGAACAGCTCGGTGTACGTCACGCGGTGGGCGCCCGCGGAGTCCGACCGGAGCAGGTCGCGGGCGAAGCCGAAGGCGCGCATGCCAGGAGTGTAGCGGCGCGCAGGATGCGGCCGGAGCGGCTACGCGCGGATCAGCACCGTCCCGGCGACCTTGTCGTGGAAGCCGCGCTGATCCGAGTCCCACACCAGGGCCGGGATGACGATGCACAGCAGCACGGTGCGCACCACCGGCCGCCACACGCCGACCCAGCCGCCGGCGACCGCGACGACGCGCATCCCGAAGATCCGTTGGCCGATGCTGCCGCCGATCGTTGGGATGAAGACGACCTGCATCAGCGCGAAGATGCCGATGTTCGCCCACGAGTCGTAGTGGAAGAACGCGAGCGAGATGAGCGACGCGAGCGCCCAGTCGACGACGATGGCGCCGAGGCGTCGGCCGAACCTCCCGACCGACCGCGGGCCCGACTCCGGGAGGCCGAGCCGCTCCCCCGGGTAACGGCTGGGAGCGAGGTCGCCGGAGCGAGCGGGCGGAGTGTTCTGCGGCACCCCACCAGTTTACCGGGGACGGGCCTCCCCCTCCCCCGGCCGTACCGCCCGCAGGCAGCGAACCGCGTAACATGCCGGAAACATTTGCGTCACCGGAGGGAAACGGCCTCCCCCTAGCGTGTAGCTTGGGCTGCACGCGCAGTCCGCCACCGCAAGCCAATGGGAGTCCTCCGTATGTTCCGTGATTCTTCCGAGGTGCTCAAGTACATCAAGGACACCGACGTCAAGTTCCTTGATATCCGCTTCACCGATCTGCCCGGTGTTCAGCAGCACTTCAACATCCCCGCAGCGACCGTCGACGAGGAGTTCTTCTCGGTCGGCCAGCTGTTCGACGGTTCCTCGATCCGCGGCTTCGCGTCGATCCACGAGTCGGACATGCAGCTCATCCCGGATGTCTCGACCGCGTACATCGACCCGTTCCGCGTCGAGCGCACGCTGATCATGGTCTTCGACATCTACAACCCCCGCAATGGCGAGATCTACGCGAAGGACCCGCGTCAGGTCGCCAAGAAGGCGGAGAAGTACCTCGCCTCCACGGGCATCGCGGACACCGCGTTCTTCGCGCCGGAGGCCGAGTTCTACATCTTCGACGACGTCCGGTACGAGGTGAAGCAGAACTCCAGCTTCTACGCGGTGGACTCCGAGGAGGGCGCCTGGAACTCCGGCCGCGTCGAAGAGGGCGGCAACCTCGGCAACAAGACCCCGTACAAGGGCGGCTACTTCCCGGTGAGCCCGGTCGACAAGCAGGCCGACCTGCGCGACGATATTTCGCTGAAGCTGATCGACGCCGGCCTCATCCTGGAGCGCGCGCACCACGAGGTGGGCACCGGCGGCCAGGCGGAGATCAACTACCGCTTCGACACGATGGTCCACGCGGCTGACGACATCCTGAAGTTCAAGTACATCGTCAAGAACACGGCCGAGCAGTGGGGCAAGACCGCCACGTTCATGCCGAAGCCGCTCTTCGGCGACAACGGCTCTGGCATGCACACCCACCAGTCGCTGTGGAACGACGGCAAGCCGCTGTTCTACGACGAGGCCGGCTACGGCGGCCTGTCCGACATCGCCCGCTGGTACATCGGCGGCCTGCTCAAGCACGCCCCGGCGGTGCTGGCGTTCACGAACCCGACGGTGAACTCGTTCCACCGCCTGGTCCCCGGCTTCGAGGCACCGGTCAACCTGGTCTACTCGGCCGGCAACCGCTCGGCGTCCATCCGCATCCCGATCACGGGCACCAACCCGAAGGCCAAGCGCATCGAGTTCCGCGCGCCGGACGCCTCGGGCAACCCGTACCTCGCGTTCGCAGCGCAGCTCATGGCGGGCCTCGACGGCATCAAGAACCGCATCGAGCCGCACGAGCCGGTCGACAAGGACCTCTACGAGCTCCCGCCCGAGGAGGCCCGCAACATCCCGCAGGTGCCCGGCTCGCTCGGCGAGGCGCTCGACGCGCTCGAGGCCGACCACGACTTCCTCACCGCAGGCGGCGTGTTCAGCCCGGAGCTCATCGAGACCTGGATCGAGTACAAGCGCGAGAAGGAGATCAAGCCCCTCGCGCAGCGCCCGCACCCGTTCGAGTACGAGCTGTACTACGGGGTTTAAGACGTCGCGGACGCGTTAGTCCGCACAGAGTCCGCACGAGTTGCAGGGCGGTCGCGAAAGCGACCGAAACCGCAGCTCGTGCGGACTCTTTTTCGGGGTCGGCGCTGCTAGGTTCTAGCCATGACGTCGGGCGACCTCCACACGGAGACGAACACGAACGGCCCGCAGCAGACACGTTCGCGCACGTGGCTGAACGGATCGGCGGCAGTCGCCATCACCCTGGGCCTCGTCGTGCTGGCTGTCGCTGCGATCGCTGTCGGGATCGGCTCCCTCTGCCTCTATGCACAGTCAGGCGCGTTCTGGCCGGAAGCCATCCCTCCGTATGTGGACTACCTCGGTGAGTCCTACCATTGCATGGACCTGGGCTCCCCGGACATGCGGGGTCTGACCATGCAGGGGCACACCATCGGGGGCGGTCTGATCTACGCGCGCCCTCCGATCGGATCAAAGGCTTCGGCCGGATTCGTCGTTGTCACCGACGGACATCGCCGGGAGACCTGCGTCATGGGCGGTTGATAGAGATCCGGACGACGGCTTCAGGGTTCTACGCACGGTTCGATCGCTTGGTGAACACGCCGCGGACGATCTCCGGCAGCGTCCGCCGCACCGCAGCGACGGGCCGTGGCGCTGCGGCCACCGGGACGAAGGCGGTCGTGCCGCAGCGGCGGCACTCTGCGACCTCCGAGTGCACGGAGAGGCCCGTTCGAAAGTACGGGTTCGGGGAGACCCGGGTGGGCCCGCCGCACTCCTCGCACTCGGGGCCGTGCGTGCCTGCCACAGTTTCCCCTCCCCGCCTGTCGGTCCTTCACGTCGGGCAAGACTGGGAGGGCCCGGCGCACGCGACTCGCCGCGTCCGGGCCCTACAACGCTTCGGCCTACCCGAAAGGCCGCGCGTTCAGAAAACCGCGTTCGATCTCCGAATATCGATTGCGGTTGTACACACAATTTTTCATGGAGTCGTGGGGATGCCAAGACCCCAGAGCGGGGGCGGCGCTTCCTCCTCTGGGGCAGTCGCGACAGCTGCCGCCGCCCCGACGTGCGCTCGCCCCTCCGCACCGTTACGGTAGTCGCGGGCGTCCGCATCCGCAGCAGGACGCCGAGGAGGATCGCATGGAGCAGAGAGACCTGACCGAGGTGCTCGAGGAGGTCGGGCAGTCGCTCTCGGGCGCCGGGTGGATGCAGTTGCGGAGCGACGACCGCGCCGAATGGTTCGGTCACTTCGTCAGCGGGATCGCGCTCGCGGTCGGGCTCCGGCCGATCGAGCACCTGGACTCCGGGGTGCGCGTCGACGACGCCGGCGTGTTCTCGGCGAAGGTCGTGGTGTTCACCGACAAGACCATCGTGTTCGCCGACGCCACCGGGCGCAGCGCCGATCCGTACGACGTTGCGACGGTGGTCGTCGCGCGGCCGCGCGCCGGGCTCGCCCAGCTCACGATCTCGGACGCAAACTCTGCGTTCCGGCGCGACCTGTTCGACCCGTGGCCGGGCGACTTCCGGGTCACCGCGGAGTGGTCGTACGGTGCGAAAGTGACCTTCCCCTTGAGCCCGATCGAGACGGACGACCACCGGGCGCGGTTCAGTGCGCTCTACGCCGCGCTGATCGACGCTCTGGGCGAGTAGTCCCTACTTCACGCAGGGCACTCCCCCGGACGGCAGCGGCGCGTTCGGGTCGGTGTACGTCCCGTTCGGGCCGGCCGGGGTCGACGCGGTCGGCGACGGGGAGGCGGCCGGCGTGGTCGGGGGTGCGCTGGCCTGGGTCGTCGCCCCCGGGGTGGCGGTCGGCGTCGGCGTCGCGGTCGCAGGGTTCAGGAGCTGCTGCACCACGGCGTGGATCTGGTTCGGGTCGACGAGGTTGACGTCCTTGCCGTCCTTCACCCCGTAGCCCGTGATCGGCAGCGTCGTGAAGGTGATGTTTCCGCCAGCCAGGTGCTGAGCCTCCGACGCGAAGCTGAGGAGGTCGAAGCCGGAGTCGAGGGCGATGTTCTGTTTGGCGGCGGAGATCAGGGACTCCAGAGTGGCCGGGTTGGCGAAGGTGTCCGCCTTCTTCAGCTTCGTCGCCAACGACACGATGAACGCCTGCTGGCGGCGCTCACGGTCGAGGTCGGTGAAGTTCAGCGCCGTGTTGTTCTCGTCGCGGCGCTGCCGGACGAAGCTCACCGCCTGGGACGCCGTGAGCTGCTGGACGCCCGCCTTGAAGTCCGCGCCGGAATACGGGTCCTGAGTGTCCTGCGCGACGCACACGGTGATCGGCTGGACCGCCTGGGCCACCTGGTAGAACGCGGCCATCGTGACCTCGATGAAGTGGTCGATCCGCACGCCGCCGAGGAAATCCGACACGGTCTGCAACTCGGTCTGGCGGGCGAACGTGCGCGCCTGCTGGTAGGCGTCGCTCTGGGCGACACCCGCCTTCATCAGCTCGGTGAGCTTCTGGTCGAGGGCGAGCCCGTACGCCTCCTTGATCTTGGAAGCGGACACGCCGTCCGGGCTCCCGGACAGCGGCGCGTAGTCGTCGCGCGGGATCGAGATGCCCACGGCCTTCTTGCCGCCGGCCGGGATGTGGATGAGCATCAGCACGTTGGCGTTGTAGCCGCCGTCGCCCTGGTTCCCGGCGTGCAGGGCGTTGTAGACGTCGGTCGGGAGGGCGTTCCCGTTCTCGTCCAGCCGGCTGTCGAGGCCCATGACGAGGATGTTGCTCTCGGCGACGTCCTTCTTCTTGCCGGCCCCCGGGAGCGTGATGTTCGAGCGATGCAGGCCGTTCGACAGGTCCACGTAGGAGTAGGCGGCGAACGCCCCGACCGCGACCGCGACGGCGGCGACAGCGCCGGCCACCGAGAGCAGGATGCGCTTGGTCAGGGAGTTGCGGCGGCGCTGGGCGTGCGCGACGTTCCGGCGGAGGGGCTCGGCGGCGCCGCGGTCGCCGGCCGGGAAGGCCGGGTCGGGCTGGCGGGGCGAGGTCATCGGGTCTCCTTGCGGGATTCGGGGCCGCTCGGACGCGCGGTGGAGGCGCTTTTCGGGGGCGCCGGGGTTCGGGTACGCGGGTCGAGCGTGCTGCGGGCCTCCCGATCGTCCCACCGAAAACCACCGTGGTCAGCGGACGCCCGATGAACTCCCAGAAACCACGGGTGAGCACTCAGGTGCGAACAGGTGAAAACTGTCGCAGGTTGCCCTCCGGCTGTTCCCTCCCCGCCGGCGCAGCACTAGATTCGGTGACGCCCGGGCCAACCCCGGCCCGCGCGAAACGGAAGGGACCCCACCATGGCCCGCTACCTCCTCCTCTACCGCGCCGACCCCGAGGCGATGGCCTCGATGCCGGAACCCACCCCCGAGCAGGCCGAGCAGATGAACGCCGCCTGGAACGCCTGGGCCCAGCAGGTCGGAGACGGCCTGATCGACTTCGGCGCGCCGACGGCCGCCGTCTCCGAGGGCGCCGACCGCAGCGTCGGCGGCTACACCCTCATCGAGGCCGACGGCGCGGATGCCGTCGAGGGCCTCCTCACCGGCCACCCGCACCGCGCGATGGGTGGCACCATCGACGTCTACGAGCTGACGCCCGTTCCCGGGATGTGAGCCGTCCGTCCGGGTCCGCGTGCCGTGTGTGGTACGCGGACCCGGACGTGGCGTTGTTATTCACCCGGTCGGCGTCGGCCGCTGCGGGAGGCCGTAGAAGGCGCGCTCGAACACCGCCCGCGCGCGGCGGGTGACCGCGAGGTAGTCCTCCTCCAGGCGGCTCGCCGAGCCCGGCGGGTACTCCAGGAGGCGGGCGACGCCCTCCAGAGCCACACGGTCGGCCGGGAGGACGTCGGCGGTCTTGTTGGTCCAGAGCGTCATCGCCGAGCGGGCCCGGGAGGCCAGGAGCCAGGCGTCGCGGAGTTTGGCCGCGTCGTCGTCGGCCACCAGGCCGTTGTCGACGGCGACCGCCAGCGCGTCCAGGGTCGACGTCGTGCGCAGCGCCGGGATCGCGGCGCCGTGCTGGAGCTGGATGAGCTGGACGAACCACTCGACGTCGCTCAGCGAGCCACGGCCGAGCTTGAGGTGGCGGGCCGGGTCGGCGCCCTGCGGGAGGCGCTCGTTCTCGACGCGGGCCTTGATGCGCTTGACCTCGCGGACCTCCTGCTCGCCGATCGCGGCCGGGTAGCGGACCTCGTCCGCCACCGTCTCGAAGTCGGCGAGCAATGCCGCATCCCCGGCGACTCCGCGGGCGCGCAGCAGCGCCTGAGCCTCCCAGGTCAGCGACCAGCGCTTGTAGTACGCGCGGTAGGCCTCCAGCGAGCGGACCGGCGGACCGTTCTTGCCCTCGGGGCGCAGGCCGATGTCGAGGTCGAGCGGGAGGCGGTTGTCGTCCGTCAGCCGGTTGAGGTCCGCGACGATCGCCAGCGCGGCCCTGTGCGCGGCGTCCTGCTCGGCGGCGAGCGGGCGGAAGACGTACATCACGTCGAGGTCGGAGCCGAAGCCGAGCTCCGTGCCGCCGAACCGGCCCATGCCGATGATCGCGAACTCCAGGGCGGCCGCGTCGCCGCGTTCGGCGCGGATCGCGGACAGCACACCCTGGATCACGTTCTCGTTGACGGCGGTCAGTCCGCGGGCCAGCTCCTCGATCGTGGCGAAGCCGAGGATCGCCGAGAACGCCAGACGCAGCACCTCGCGGCGGCGGACGGCGCGCAGCGATGCGGCCGCGGTCGCCGCGGACTGGTGCCGGCCGAGGATCGCGGCGGTCTCCTCGCGCAGCACGTCGGCCGTGCGCGGGCGCAGCTCCTCCTCCGACTCCAGCCAGGCGACGGACTCCGGGATCCGGCCGAGCAGCTCGCCGGCGTACCGCGACCCGGACAGCACCCGGGTGAGCCGCTCGGCGGCGCCGGTGGAGTCACGCAGCATCTTCAGGTACCAGTGCGTCGTGCCCAGGTCCTCGCTGAGCCGGCGGAAGGTCAGGAGGCCGTAGTCGGGGTCCGCTCCGGCGGCGAACCACTGCAGCAGCACGGGCAGCAGGTGACGCTGGATGGTCGCCCGTCGCGACACGCCCGCGGTGAGCGCGGCGATGTGCGCGAGCGCGCCGCGCGGGTCGCGGAAGCCGATCGCGGCGAGGCGGGCCTCGGCCTGCTCGCTGGTCAGCCCGGCGCCCCCGGTCAGCCCGGTGTCGTCGGTGGGCATGGCGGCGACCGCGCTGAGCAGCGGGCGGTAGAACAGGCGTTCGTGGAGGCCGCGCACCCGGTGCTTGATCGCGTTCCAGCGAACCAGGAGCTGCTCGGCGCTCGGCGCCAGCCCGGTCGCGCGGGCCAGGATGCGCACGTCGCCCTCGTCGCGCGGCATCAGGTGGGTGCGGCTGAGGTGGCGCAGCTGGAGGCGGTGTTCCATCAGGCGCAGCGTGCGGTAGTCCTGCGAAAAGGCGGCTGCCTCGTCCCGGCCGATGTAGCCCTGCTCGGCCAGCGCGGCGAGGGCGGAGAGCGTGTCGCGCTGCCGCACCCGCTCGTCGGTCTGGCCGTGGACGAGCTGGAGGAGCTGCACGGTGAACTCGACGTCGCGCAGGCCGCCCGGCCCGAGCTTGATCTGGTAGTGGGTCTCGTCGTCGGGGATGTTGTCGGTGACGCGCTCGCGCATCCGCTGCACCGACTCCACGAAGTTCTCGCGGGAGGCGCTGCTCCACACCTTCGGCGCGAGCGCGGCGACGTAGCGCTCCCCCAGCTCGAGGTCGCCCGCGAGGGGCCGCGCCTTCAGCAGCGCCTGGAACTCCCAGCCCTTCGCCCAGCGGTCGTAGTACGCGATGTGCGACTCCAGGGTGCGCACGAGCGCGCCGTCCTTGCCCTCCGGCCGCAGATTGGGGTCGACCTCCCAGAGGCCCGGCTCGATCGCGGGCTCATGGATGCCGCGCTGCGTGAGCATCGCCAGCCGGGTGGCGATGTCCACGGCGCGGCCGGAGCTGAGGCCGGCCCCCTCGTCGCCCTCTGTGACGTAGATGACGTCGACGTCGCTGACGTAGTTGAGCTCGCGCGCGCCGGCCTTGCCCATCCCGATCACGGCGAAGCGGGTGGCGCGCACCTCCGCCTCGGGGAACCGGCCGGGGCCGGTGCCGATGGTCTGCCGGCGGGCGACCGCGAGGGAGGCCTCCAGTGCGGCGGCGGCGAGGTCGGACAGCGCAGCGGCGACGCCGTCGAACCCGGCGACCGGGTCCTTCTGCTCGAGGTCGAAACTGGCGAGCTGCACGAGCCGCCGCCGGTAGCGCACGCGGAGGGCGGTGCGCGCGGCGTCGTCCTCGATCGCGGCGACGCCGTCCACGGCGCCGACGGAGTCGAGCAGGTCGGCGCGCAGCTCGGCCGCGGTCGGCAGCGCGGTGACCGGATAGTCGAGCGCGCTCAGCTCGGCCGGCTGACGCAGGAAGAACTCGGCGGCGCCCTCGGACGCGCCGATCACCCGGAACACGCGGCGCGCGTCGTTCCGCGACGGCACGTAGCGCGCCGTCTGCACCGGCGCGTGCCGCAGCAGCCGCAGGGCCAGCGCGAGCGCGGTGTCCGGATCGGCGGCCGCCGACAGCGCGGGAAGGAGGTCGTCCACGCCGAAGCCGGTCAGCTCGACCAGCTCGTCCAGCTCGCTCCGGACCGAGCTCAGCCCCACGAAACCGGCGCGAGCCAGCGTCGTGAGGGAGAGCTGCTCGCGGGTCACGTTCGGGTCAGAGGATCTCGAGGTTCGACCGCAGCTCGAACGGCGTGACCTGCGCCCGGTACTCGGCCCACTCGCGCCGCTTGTTCAAGAGCACGTAGTTGAAGACGGACTCGCCGAGTGTCTCGGCGACCAGCTCGGAGTCCTCCATCAGCGAGATCGCGTGGTCGAGGCTGGCCGGGAGCTGGTTGTAGCCGAGCGCGCGGCGCTCGGCGTCGGACAGCGCCCACACGTTGTCCTCGGCCTCCGGCGGCAGCTCGTAGCCGCCCTCGATGCCCTTGAGGCCGGCGGCCAGCATCAGCGAGAACGACAGGTACGGGTTCGCGGCGGAGTCGATCGCGCGGTACTCGACGCGCGAGCTCTGGCCCTTGTTCGGCTTGTAGAGCGGCACGCGCACCAGTGCGGAGCGGTTGTTGTGGCCCCAGCAGACGAAGCTCGGCGCCTCGTCGCCGCCCCAGAGCCGCTTGTAGGAGTTGACGAACTGGTTCGTGACGGCGGTGATCTCCGGCGCGTGCTTGAGCAGACCGGCGATGAACTGCCGCCCGGTCTGCGAGAGCTGGTACTGCGCGCCGGCCTCGAAGAACGCGTTGGTGTCGCCCTCGAACAGCGACATATGGGTGTGCATGCCCGAACCGGGGTGGCCGGAGAGCGGCTTCGGCATGAAGGTCGCGTAGACGCCCTGCTCGATCGCCACCTCCTTGATGACCGTGCGGAACGTCATGATGTTGTCGGCCGTGGTCAGCGCGTCGGCGTACCGGAGGTCGATCTCGTTCTGGCCGGGGCCGGCCTCGTGGTGGCTGAACTCCACCGAGATGCCGAGGTCTTCGAGCATCCGCACCGAACGGCGGCGGAAGTCGTGCGCCGTGCCGCCCGGGACGTTGTCGAAGTAGCCGGCGGAGTCGACAGGCTCCGGGCCCTCCTCGCCGAAGGTGGAGGACTTGAGCAGGTAGAACTCGATCTCCGGGTGCGTGTAGAAGGTGAAGCCGCGGTCGGCCGCCTTCTCCAGCGTGCGCTTGAGCACGTTGCGCGGGTCGGACACCGACGGCTGCTCGTCGGGCGTGGTGATGTCGCAGAACATGCGGGCGGTCGGGTCGACCTCCCCGCGCCACGGCAGGATCTGGAACGTGGTGGGGTCGGGATGAGCCAGCAGATCGGACTCGAACGCGCGGGTCAGGCCCTCGATGGCGGAGCCGTCGAAGCCGAGGCCCTCGGTGAACGCGCCCTCGACCTCGGCGGGCGCGATCGCGACGGATTTGAGCGTGCCGACGACGTCGGTGAACCACAGCCTCACGAACTTGACGCCGCGCTCCTCGATGGTGCGAAGAACGAAGTCGCGCTGCTTGTCCATCCTGCCCCTTTCGTCGGCCCCTCCAGACTAGTGGCTCATCGGGCGGAAACCTGCCCGATGACCGTCGGTGCCGCGTCACTAGACTGAGGCGCATGAGCGAGCAGTCACCTGTGCCCTCCGTCCACCCCGCCACCCCGTCGATGGAGTCGCTGAAGCGGGTGCGGACCCGTCACTTCCAGTCGGCGAAGGAGGCGGGCGAGCCGTTCACCGGGCTGACCAGCTACGACATGCTGACCGCCCAGATCTTCGACGAGGCGGGCATCGACTTCCTGCTGGTCGGCGACTCGGCAGGCAACAACGTCCTGGGCTACGACACGACGCTCCCGGTCACGGTGGACGACCTGATCCCGCTGACGCGTGCCGTCGCGAAGGCCGTGAAGCGCGCGTTCGTCGTCGCCGACATGCCGTTCGGCTCCTACGAGACCGGGCCGCTGGAGGCGCTGCACACCGCGGTCCGCTTCATGAAGGAGACCGGGGCGCACGCGGTCAAGCTGGAGGGCGGCGAGCGCAGCGCCAAGCAGATCCGGCGCATCGTGGGCGCCGGCATCCCGGTGATGGCGCACATCGGCTTCACCCCGCAGAGCGAGCACGGGCTCGGCGGCCACCTCGTTCAGGGCCGCGGCGAGGGCGCCGAGCAGATCCTCGCCGACGCGCACGCGGTCGAGGACGCCGGGGCGTTCGCGGTCGTGATGGAGATGGTGCCGGCGGACGTGGCCCAGCGGGTCACGCAGGAGCTGCGCATCCCGACGATCGGCGTCGGCGCCGGCCCGCACGTTGACGGTCAGCTGCTGGTGTGGACGGACTGGGCGGGATTCACGACCGGGCGCATCCCGCGCTTCGTGAAGCAGTACGCGGACCTCAGAGGCGCGCTGTCGGAGGCCGCGCGCACGTACAAGGCGGAGGTGCAGGGCGGGGTGTTCCCCGGCCCGGAGCACAGCTTCTAGGTCGCCTCGCGGCGCTCCAGCCGCCGCCGGTCGTCGGCGTGCGCGTCGCGCAGGGCAGCCAGCGCTCGATCGAGCGTGGCCGCACCGGGGTTGACGACGCACACCCAGCCGTAGTCGCCGTAGAGCGGGTGCGGGAGGAAGACGTCCTCGGCGTCGTAGCCGGCGGTCGCTCCACCCGTCAGCTCGGCCGCCGCCTGCGCTCCCACGTGGATGTTGAGCCGCCAGCGCCCGGGATCGTCGAGCCGGGAGGCCACGTCGTCCGGGTAGTCCTTCGTGACGATCGTCGCGTACGGCTGCCGGTTGGTCGGCACCTGGCCGTCCGGCGCGTAGTAGAAGAAGTGGTCGCCCCAGGAGATCTCCGGGAACTCGCTGCCGGGCTGCGGCGCGAGCTCCAGCACTCCGTCGAAGCCCCTGACCTCGGCGAGGATCCGGTCCATCGTCACGATGGCCTCGCTAGCGGTTGTCCTCGGCGTCCTCCTCGGCCCACTTGGCACTGTTCTCGCGGAGCTTCTCGAGCGCGTGCTCGGCCTCCCCGCGGGTGTCGAACGGGCCGACGCGGTCCGGGGCGGGCGAGAGGAAACCCTGCTCGACCTGGCCGGTCTTCATGTTGTACCAGTACTTGTGCTCGGCATCCTGCTCGATGCCGTAGTCGTTCTCGCCGGTCATAAGCTTGATCCTATGCCCAAGGATTCCGCCGGTCACCTGGTTCCGGGACGCGTCACCGCGATGCGCTCCGTCCCGTCGCGCATCCCGCGGCCGGAGTACGTCGGCAAGCAGGGACCGACCCCGTCGGACCGCGGCGACGTGTACTCCCCGGCGGAGGTCGAGCTGATCCGGGAGTCCGGCCGGATCGCCGCGCGCGCCATCGAGCGCGTCGGCCAGGCGGTGCGCCCCGGCATCACGACCGAGGAGCTGGACGCGATCGGCCACGAGTTCCTGATCGAGCACGACGCCTACCCGTCGACGCTCGGCTATCGCGGCTACCCCAAGTCGATCTGCAGCTCGGTCAACGAGGTCGTCTGCCACGGCATCCCGGACGACACCGTGCTGGCGGACGGCGACATCGTCAACATCGACATCACCGCGTACAAGAACGGCTTCCACGGCGACAGCAACCAGACCTTCATCGTCGGCACGGCGTCGCAGGAGGTCACCCTCCTGGTCGAGCGGACCAGGGAGGCCCTGAACCGCGGCATCAAGGCCGTCGCGCCCGGCCGCCAGGTCAACGTGATCGGCCGGGCCATCGAGTCCTACGCCAAGCGCTTCGGCTACGGGGTGGTGCGCGACTTCACCGGCCACGGCGTCGGCGCGACCTTCCACTCCGGGCTGATCATCCCGCACTACGACGCCGCGCCCGCCTTCGACGACGTGATGGAGGTCGGGATGGTGTTCACCATCGAGCCGATGCTGACACTCGGGTCCCACGACTGGGACCTGTGGGCGGACGACTGGACGGTCGTCACCCGCGACCGCAGCATCACGGCGCAGTTCGAGCACACGCTCGTGGTCACGGAGCGGGGCGCGGAGATCCTGACGCTGCCGTGACGGCCTGACCGCCGCCCGCTGGGGCCGCCGCGGCCGCGCGCTCGCGCGCCGGGCCGCCGGACGGGAGCACGAAGGCGATCAGCACGCCGAGCACGGTCGCGCCCGACGCGACCCAGAACGCCGTGTCGAACGCCGACGCGACGCTCGCGCCGCCCTGCACCGCTGCCTGCAGCAGCACGGCGAAAAGGGCGGTTCCGAACGATCCGCCGAGCTGCTGGGCGGTGCGGGTGAGGATGCTGGAGTGCGCGAGCTGCTCGCCCGCCAGCCCCTGGAAGGACGCGACCATGAGCGGCATCGTGATCGCGCCGAGCCCGAAGCCGCGGACGAACAGCGCCACGAGCAGCAGTGGGTCGGCGGACGGCGCGGGCGACAGCGCGAACGGGACGGTGGAGACGGCGACGATCGCGAAGCCGGCGAGTGCGATCCACCGCACTCCGACCCGGTCGATGAGGCGCCCGGCGAGCGGACGGCAGGCGAGCGTGCCCAGACCCTGGGGCACCAGCAGGAGCCCGGCGCCGAGGGCGTCCGTGCCGCGCACCTCCTGGAAGAACAGCGGCAGCAGCAGCATCGCGCCGTAGAGCGCGACGCTCGACAGGAACAGCAGCGTGGAAGCCGACCAGACCGTCCGCACGCGCAACAGCCGGACATCCACCAGGGCGTCGCCGCGGCGGTGGAGTGCCCAGATCACGAACGCGACGACCAGGAGCACGCCGGCGACGAGCGGCAGCCACGCGTCCAGCCGGGCGAAGCCGCCGTCGAGGACGGAGTCCGACAGCCCGAGCAGGATGCCGGCGAGGCCGGGCACGAGGAGCAGCACGCCGACGACGTCGAGCCGGCGGCGCGGGTCCCGGCCGCGGTCGGAGGGCAGCATCCGCCAGGCGAGGACGAGCCCGGCGACCGAGAACGGGATGTTGACCCAGAACACCCAGCGCCAGTCCCCCAGCGCCAGGATCAGGCCGCCGATGACCGGCCCGAGGACCGGCCCGGCCATCGCGGGCAGGCCGATCACGGCCGAGACCCGGCCGAGCTGCCTGCCGCCCGCGACCTCCATCACCATCGTCGTCATCACCGGCAGCATCAGCCCGCCGCCGACGCCCTGGAGGACGCGGAAGGCGATGAGCGCGTCGGCGTTCCAAGCGAGGCCGGAGAGGATCGAGCCGGCGAGGAAGATCGCGAGGGCGGCCATCCAGACCCGCTTGCCGCCGAACCGGGCGAGGCACCACGCCGACAGCGGGACGGTCGCGGCGAGCGCCAGCAGGTACCCGGTGGTGACCCACTGGATCTGCGCGACCGTGGTGTGCAGGTCGGTGGCCAGCGTGTGCAGTGCGACGCTCAGGATGGTCGTGTCGAAGACCACCGCGAGCGCTCCGACGACGAGCGCCGTCGCGGTCCGCACGACCGTCCTGTCGAGTTTCTCCGCTGCCATGATCACTCCTTTAGATACGTGCATGTATCTTAATCGCAAGAGTACTCCGGCGCGATAAGATACGCAAATGGACTCTAAATCGGCCACCCCGCAGCGCCGTAGAGGCGAAGCCCTGGAGCGCGCGCTCCTGGACGCCGCGTGGGCCGAGCTCGACGCCAACGGCTACTCCGACCTGACGATGGAGGCCGTCGCCGCCCGTGCGGGGACCAGCCGGCCGGTGCTCTCCCGCCGCTGGCCCACGCGCAGCGACCTCGCGCTCGCGGCCATCCGGCACCACTTCGACGCGGACCCGATCGACCTCCCCGACCACGGCAACCTGCGCGACGACCTGATCGACTACCTGCGTCAGGCGAACGAACGGCGCAGCCAGCTCGTCGGCCCGCTCATGCTGCGGTTCAGCGGGATCGTCTCCGACAGCGACGGCGGCCTCGCCGGCCTGCGCGAACAGCTCATCGGCGGCCGGCCCACGATGCTCGACACCATCCTCGACCGGGCCGCCGCCCGAGGCGAGCTCGACCGGGCCGCACTGCCGCCCATCGTCGCCCAGCTCCCCTTCACGCTGCTGCGGCACGAGCTGCTGATGCGGATGGCGCCCGCCGACGACGCCACGATCGTCGCGATCGTCGACGAGGTCTTCCTCCCGCTCGCGACGCGGCGGGGCCCTGCGGCTTCAGGGCACAGCGGGGTAGATTCGAGACCATGAGCGCGCAGAACCACGCAATCGGCATCGACGTCGGCGGAACGGGCATCAAGGGAGGGCTGGTCGACCTCGAGACCGGAGAGCTGATCAGCGACAGGATCAAGCTCCCCACTCCCGACGGCGGCAAGCCGGACGACATCGTCGAGACCACCAAGGAGATCGTCGAGAAGCTGACCGCCGAGGACCCGGACGCTCCGGTCGGCGTCTGCTTCCCCGCGATCGTCAGCCACGGTGTCACGCTCTCGGCGGCGAACGTGTCCAAGAAGTGGATCGGGCTGCACGCCGAGGAGCTGTTCGAGAAGGCACTGGGCCGGCCGATCCACTTTGTCAACGACGCGGACGCGGCGGGCTACGCCGAGTCGCGCTTCGGCGCGGCGAAGGGCACGAACGGCCTGGTCATCATGACCACCCTCGGCACCGGCATCGGATCGGCGCTCATCTACGACGGCGTGCTGATCCCGAACGCGGAGCTCGGCCACCTGGAGATCGAGGGCCACGACGCCGAGTCGCGGGCGGCCTACTCGGCGAAGGAGCGCGAGGAGCTCTCCTGGGAGAAGTGGGCCAAGCGCCTGCAGAAGTACTACTCGACGCTGGAGTTCCTCTTCACTCCCGACCTGTTCATCGTCGGCGGAGGCGTGTCCAAGAACTACACGGACTTCCTGCCGCTGCTGGAGCTCAACACGATGATCGTGCCGGCGACCCACCGCAACAACGCCGGGATCCTGGGCGCGGCGGCACTCGCAGCGAAGAGCTGAACCGCGGGCCGCGTGAGCGATCCGCATGGATCGCGCGCAGGCCCGTTAGAGAACCGTGAGGACGCTCACCCGCGTCCTCATCCGGGTGTGGACTCTCTCTCGCCCCCGGCCACCCGGCGGGGGTGTCCCGATGGATGGAGAGAGTCGTGCTTGACCTCGTCTACCTTCTCGCCGTCGCAGCGCTGGCGTTCGTCGTCGCGCTCGTCGGCCGGGGGGTCGAGAAACTGTGATCGTCATCACCCTGATCGCCGCGCTGCTCGGCGTCGCGGCGATCGGCTACCTCGTCGTCGCCCTGGTCAAGCCGGAGCGGTTCTGAGATGGGGACGTTCTGGTTGTTCGTCGCGCAGCTCGCGACCCTCGTCCTCCTGCTCGCCCTCGCCTACCGCCCGCTCGGCGACTACCTCGCGCGCGTCTTCACGACCGACAAGGACCTCGCCGCCGAGCGCGGCGTCTACCGGCTGATCGGCATCGACCCGCGGTCGGAGCAGTCCTGGCCCGCTTACCTGCGCGGCGTGCTCGCGTTCTCCGTGGTCGGCATCCTGATCGTCTACGGGCTCCAGCGGCTGCAGCAGTTCCTGCCGTACAGCCTCGGCTTCCCGGCTGTCCCCGAGGGCACGGCGTTCAACACCGCCATCTCGTTCGTGACCAACACGAACTGGCAGTCGTACTCCCCCGACGTGACCCTCGGCTACACGGTGCAGTTCGCCGCGCTCGTCGTGCAGAACTTCGTGTCCGCCGCGGTCGGCATCGCCGTCGCGGTCGCCCTGGTCCGCGGGTTCGCGGCCCGCCGTAGCGGCGGCGCGTTCACCCAGGCCGGGATCGGCAACTTCTGGGTCGACCTGATCCGCGGCACGGGCCGCGTCCTTCTGCCCCTGGCCCTGGTCTCGGCCGTGGTGCTCATCGCCGGCGGCGTCATCCAGAACGTCGGCGGCTTCGACACGGTGCACACGATCGCGGGAGCGACGCAGTCCATCCCCGGCGGGCCGGTGGCCTCCCAGGAGGCGATCAAACTGCTCGGCACGAACGGCGGCGGCTTCTTCAACGTCAACTCGGCGCACCCGTTCGAGAACCCGACGGCCTGGACGAACCTCGTCGAGATCTTCCTCATGCTCGTGATCCCGTTCTCGCTGCCCCGCACGTTCGGAACGATGGTCGGCGACAAGCGCCAGGGCTACGCGATCCTGGCGACGATGGGCTCGCTGTTCCTGGTCTCGCTCGTCGCCATGACGCTGTTCGAGGTGGGCGGGTCGATGGAGGGCAAGGAGACCGTCTTCGGCGCCCTCGGCTCCACGCTGTTCAACACGACCTCGACCGTCACGTCGACCGGCGCGGTGAACTCGATGCTCGACAGCTACACCCCGCTCGGCGGGATGATGGCGATGATCAACATGATGCTCGGCGAGACCGTGCCGGGCGGCGTCGGCTCGGGACTGTACGGCATCCTCGTCATCGCGGTCATCGCGGTGTTCCTCGCCGGGCTGATGGTCGGCCGCACCCCCGAGTACCTCGGCAAGAAGCTCGGCCCGCGCGAGATCAAGCTCGCGAGCCTCTACATCCTGACCACCCCGGCGATCGTGCTGCTGGGCACCGGGCTGAGCTTCGCCGTCCCGGCGATCCGCGCGGACGTGGAGAAGACCTCCATCCTCAACCCGGGGCTGCACGGCTTCAGCGAGGTGCTCTACGCGTTCACCTCGGCGGCGAACAACAACGGCTCGGCCTTCGCCGGGCTCACGGCGGCCACACCCTGGTTCAACACGGCGCTCGGCGTCGCGATGTTCCTCGGCCGGTTCGTGCCGATCGTCTTCGTGCTCGCGCTGGCCGGCTCGCTCGCCGCCCAGAACAAGGTCCCGGCGACCGCCGGCACGCTCCCCACGCACCGCCCGCTCTTCGTCGGGCTGATGGCCGGCACCATCCTGCTGGTCTCCGCACTCACCTACTTCCCCGTTCTCGCGCTGGGTCCCCTGGCGGAAGGGCTGCACTGACCATGACCACCATCCACTCGACGGCGAACCGCACGGTCGCCACCCCGGCCGGGGCGTTCTCGGCCCGGCAGCTCGTCGCGGCCCTCCCCGGTGCGCTGCGCAAGCTCGACCCGCGCTTCATGTGGCGCAACCCGGTGATGTTCATCGTGGAGGTCGGCGCCGCGCTCACGACGGTGATCGCGATCGCCCAGCCGTTCCTCGGCGCGGGCGGCGCGGGACCGGCGACGCTCGCCTTCACCTGGAGCATCGCGGTGTGGCTGTGGCTGACCGTGCTGTTCGCCAACCTGGCGGAGTCGGTCGCCGAGGGGCGCGGCAAGGCGCAGGCGGCCACCCTCCGCAAGACGCGGTCCACCACGATGGCGACGCGCGTGGCGCACTACGACGAGACCGGGGATGCGGAGGCGCTGACCGCCGCGACCGAGCAGATCACCTCCAGCGACCTGCGGCTCGGGGACGTGGTCGTGGTGACGGCGGGCGAGCTCATCCCCGGCGACGGCGACGTCATCCGCGGCATCGCGACCGTGGACGAGTCGGCCATCACGGGCGAGTCCGCTCCGGTGGTGCGCGAGTCCGGCGGCGACCGCAGCGCGGTGACCGGCGGCACCCGGGTGCTCTCCGACCGCATCGTGGTGCGGATCACCAGCAAGCCGGGCGAGACCTTCGTCGACCGGATGATCGCGCTCGTGGAGGGCGCCTCCCGGCAGAAGACCCCGAACGAGATCGCGCTCAACATCCTGCTGGCCAGCCTGTCGATCATCTTCGTGATCGTGGTGCTGGTCCTCCAGCCGGTCGCCGGCTACTCGAACGTCTCGCCGACCGTCCCGGTGCTGGTCGCGCTGCTGGTCTGCCTCATCCCCACGACGATCGGCGCGCTCATCTCGGCCATCGGCATCGCGGGTATGGACCGCCTGGTGCAGCACAACGTGCTCGCCATGTCGGGCCGCGCAGTGGAGGCCGCGGGCGACGTGACCACTCTGCTGCTCGACAAGACCGGCACCATCACGTACGGGAACCGCCGGGCCAGCGAGTTCACGGCTGTCGGCGGCACCGCGGGCGACGAGCTCGTGCGGGCGGCGGCGGAGTCCTCGCTCAGCGACCCGACGCCGGAGGGGGTCTCGGTGGTCGAGCTGGCGGAGACGCTCGGCTACGAGCGGCCCGCGCACATCGCAGGCGAGATCGTGCCGTTCACGGCGCAGACCCGGATGAGCGGCCTCGACCTCCCGGACGGCTCGCAAGTGCGCAAGGGTGCGGCGAGCGCCGTCGTCACCTGGGTCCGCGAGAGCACGCCGCCGTCCGCGGCCGCGCTGGCGGAGCTGGACCGAGAGGTTGAGCGCATCTCCCAGGTCGGCGGGACCCCGCTGGCCGTGGCGACGCGCGACGCGGACGGCACGGCCCGCCTGCTCGGCGTCGTCTACCTCAAGGACATCGTGAAAGAGGGTCTGGCCGAGCGCTTCGCCGACCTCCGGAAGATGGGCATCCGCACGGTGATGGTCACCGGTGACAACCCGCTGACCGCCAAGGCGATCGCGGCGGAGGCGGGCGTGGACGACTTCCTCGCCGAGGCCAAGCCCGAGGACAAGCTCGCGCTCATCCGCCGCGAGCAGGAGGGCGGCGCCCTCGTCGCGATGACCGGAGACGGCACCAACGACGCGCCCGCGCTCGCGCAGGCCGACGTCGGAGTGGCGATGAACACCGGCACCTCGGCGGCGAAGGAGGCCGGCAACATGGTCGACCTCGACTCCGACCCGACCAAGCTGATCGACATCGTCCGGATCGGCAAGCAGCTCCTGATCACCCGCGGCGCCCTCACCACCTTCTCGATCGCGAACGATGTGGCGAAATACTTCGCGATCATCCCCGCGATGTTCGTCGGGGCCTTCCCCGGCCTCGCCGTGCTCAACGTGATGGGGCTGCACTCGCCGGCCTCCGCCATCCTCTCCGCGGTGATCTTCAACGCGATCGTGATCGTGCTGCTCATCCCGCTCGCCCTGCGCGGCGTGCGCTACCGGCCGTCGGCGGCGTCCTCGCTGCTCGGCCGCAACCTCCTCATCTACGGGCTCGGCGGGATCATCGCCCCGTTCATCGGCATCAAGCTGATCGACCTCGTCGTCGCCCTCATCCCCGGATTCTGACCACCCACAGTAAGGAATCGCAGAACATGAACCGCCTCCGCGGCGCCTGGCGCCAGTACTGGGTCGCCATCCGCGCCATGATCGTGCTCACGGTCGCGCTCGGCGTCGCCTACACCTTCGTCGTGACCGGGATCGGGCAGCTCGCCTTCCCTGCACAGGCGAACGGGTCGATGATCACGCAAGACGGGAAGACCGTCGGCTCGGCCCTCATCGGCCAGGCCTTCACCGACAAGAAGGGGAACCCGCTGCCGCAGTGGTTCCAGTCACGCCCGTCCGCTGCGACGTCGAACGGCCCCGCCGGCTACGACGCGGCGGCGTCCTCCGGCAGCAACCTCGCCACCGGCAACCCGGTGCAGGTGAAGGCGGTGCAGGACCGCACGGCCGCGATCGAGAAACTGGACGGGGTGCCCGCGTCGGCGATCCCCTCCGACGCGGTGACCGCGTCCGGCTCCGGGCTCGACCCGCACATCTCCCCCGCCTACGCGCTGCTGCAGGTCAAGCGCGTCGCGGAGGCCCGCGGGCTGCAGGAAGCAACGGTGAAGGAGCTGGTCGAGTCTAGGATTCAAGCACGGGACCTCGGCTACCTCGGGGACCCGACCGTGAACGTGCTCCAGCTCAACCTGGCGCTCGCCCAGCTCGGCCGCTGACCGGCCGACATCGAGAAAGGGATCGAGAGCGAATGGCGCGTGGCCACCTCCGGGTCATGCTCGGCGCGGCGCCCGGCGTCGGCAAGACGTACGCGATGCTCGAGGAGGGCAAGCGGCTGAAGGCGCTCGGCAAGGACGTCGTGGTTGCGGTCGTGGAGACCCACGGCCGTGCCGCCACCGCCTCGATGCTTGAGGGCTTGGAGGTCGTGCCGCGCCGCACGATCGAGCACCGCGGGGTGGAGCTCACCGAGCTCGACCTCGACGCCGTGCTCGCCCGCGCGCCGCAGCTCGCCCTCGTGGACGAGCTCGCCCACACCAACGCGCCCGGTCCCGACGACGGATCGCACAGCAACGCCAAGCGCTGGGAGGACGTGGACGCGATGCTCGCGGCCGGCATCGACGTGATGTCGACGGTCAACATCCAGCACATCGAGTCGCTGAACGACGTGGTCGAGCAGATCACCGGAGTGCAGCAGCGGGAGACCATCCCGGACGCCGTGCTGCGCCGCGCCGACCAGATCGAGGTCGTCGACCTCGCCCCGCAGGCACTGCGCGACCGGCTCGCCGAAGGCGTTGTGTACCCGGCGGCGCGCGTGGACGCCGCGCTCTCCAACTACTTCCGGCTCGGCAACCTGACCGCGCTGCGCGAGCTGGCGCTGCTCTGGCTGGCCGACGAGGTGGACAGCGCGCTGCAGCAGTACCGCGCCGAGCACGGCATCGCCGGAAAATGGGAGGCCCGCGAGCGCGTCGTCGTCGCCCTCACCGGCGGACCGGAGGGCGAGACGCTGCTGCGGCGCGGCGCCCGGATCGCCGCGCGCTCGGCCGGCGGCGAGCTGCTCGCCGTGCATGTGACCAGCCAGGACGGCCTCCGCGAGGCGAACCCCGGCGCGCTCGCGTCGCAGCGCGCGCTGGTGGAGCAGCTCGGCGGCAGCTACCACCAGGTGGTCGGCAGCGACATCCCGCAGGCGCTGGTCGAGTTCGCGCGCGGCGAGAACGCGACGCAGCTCGTCATCGGCGTCTCCCGGCGCAGCCGGCTCGCAGCACTGCTGACCGGGCCGGGGATCGGCGCGACGGTGGTCAGGGAGTCCGGCGACATCGACGTGCACATCGTCACGCACTCCCGGGCGGGCGGCCGGTTCTCACTGCCGCGACCGCGCGGCGGCCTCACGGCACGACGGCAGGTCTACGGCTTCCTCCTCGCGCTGATCGGCGGCCCGCTGCTGACGCTGGTGCTGGTGAGCATGCGCTCGGGCGAGTCGATGACGGCCGATGTGCTCAGCTACCAGCTCCTGGTGGTGGTCGTGGCGCTGGTCGGCGGGATCTGGCCCGCGCTGTTCGCCGCGCTGCTCTCCGGGCTGACGCTCGACTACTTCTTCGTCGCCCCGCTCTACACGATCACGATCGCCGAGCCCCTGCACCTGCTGGCGCTGATCCTCTACATGGTCATCGCCGCACTGGTCAGCCTGGTCGTGGACCAGGCGGCGCGCCGCACGCGTGCCGCCCAGCGCGCCGCCGCGGAAGCCGAGCTGCTGGCCACTGTCGCCGGCGGCGTCATCCGCGGTGAGGACGCCCTCCAGGCGCTGGTGACCCGCACCCGCGAGGCGTTCTCGCTGACCGGGGTGCGCCTGATGGTCGGCGACGAGGTGGTCTCCACCGACGGGGAGCCTGCGGACTCCGCGCACACGCAGCGCATCACGGTGGGCGACCGCGGCACGCTGGAGCTGTCCGGCCGCGACCTGGAGGCCGCCGACCGGCGCCTGCTCGCGGCGATCGTCGCGCAGCTCGACGCGGCGCTGGAGCACCGCGAGCTCGCCGCGACCGCGAGCGAGCTCGGCCCGCTCGCCGAGGCCGACCGGGTGCGCAGCGCGCTGCTCGCGGCCGTCGGCCACGACCTCCGCCGCCCGCTCGCCGCGGCGACGGCCGCCGTCACCACCCTGCGCCAGCGCGACCTCGCGCTCAGCGACGGCGACCGCGAAGCGCTGCTGGAGACCGCGGAGGACAGCCTGGAAGGCCTCGCCACGCTGGTCACCAACCTCCTCGACGTCAGCCGGGTGCAGGCGGGCGTGCTCGGCGTCTCGCTCGCGCCGACCGAGCTGGAGGATGTCATCCCGGCCGCGCTCGAGGAGCTGGGGCTGGGACCCGCGAAGGTGGAGCTGGACCTGGCGGAGTCCGTGCCGCCGGTCCTCGCCGACGCGGTGCTGCTGCAGCGCGTGCTGGTGAACCTGCTCGGCAACGCGCTGCGGTTCTCGCCGGACGGTCGGCCTCCCATCATCGGCGCGAGCGAGTTCGGAGGGACGGTGCAGCTACGCGTCGTCGACCACGGGCCCGGCATCCCCGGCGAGCGCCGCGAGGCCGTCTTCCTGCCGTTCCAGCGGCTGGGCGACACCGACAACGACACCGGGATCGGGCTCGGGCTCGCCCTCTCCAAGGGGTTCGCCGAGGGGATGGGCGGAACGCTGGAGGCCGAGGACACCCCGGGAGGCGGGCTCACGATGGTGGTGTCGCTGCCGGCCGCGATCATGGACCCCGCCACCCCGACCCCCGCCACTTCGACCCCGGAGGAGACACGATGAGGATCCTGATCGCCGACGACGACCAGCAGATCCTGCGCGCCCTGCGCATCCTCCTCACCGCGCGCGGCTACGAGGTGCTCACCGCCCGCACCGGTGCGGAGGCGGTGACGCAGGCGGTGGAGCACCATCCCGACCTGGTCATGCTCGACCTCGGGATGCCCGAGCTGAACGGCATCGAGGTGATCGAGGGGCTGCGCGGCTGGTCGGCCGTCCCGATCCTGGTCGTCTCCGGGCGCACCGGCTCGGCCGACAAGGTGGACGCGCTCGACGCGGGCGCCGACGACTACGTGACCAAGCCGTTCGCGGCCGACGAGCTGCTCGCGCGCATCCGGGCGCTGACCCGGCGCCAGTCCGGGCCGGCCGACGAGCCGGCGGTGCGCTTCGGGGACATCACGGTGGATCTGGCCGCTCATCAGGTGCTGAAGCGCACGGCCGACGGGGAGTCCCCGGTGCGGCTGACGCCGACCGAGTGGGCGATCCTGGAGGTGCTGGTGCGAAATCCGCGCCGGCTGGTCACCCGGCAGGCGCTGCTCACGCAGGTCTGGGGTCCGCAGTACACGAACGACACCGGCTATCTGCGGCTTTACCTCGCCCAGCTCCGCAAGAAGCTGGAGCCCGTCCCGTCCAGCCCCCGCTACCTCCTGACCGAGGCCGGCATGGGCTACCGCTTCACCCCGGACCCCGACTGACGTCGAAGGCACGGGGGTGAGGGAACGGGTCGGCCGATACGCCGGGTTCTGTCGTGGACGGCCATCTCTCTCGGGACGACGTTGCCGCCGCCCTCTAGCGGTCTACCCGGGGACGAGGCGAGCAGCCTCATGGTCCCCTGTCTGACCTTGCTCCGGGCGAGGTTTACCCAGCCGGCCGGGTCACCCCGGCCGCTGGTGGTCTCTTACACCACCGTTTCACCCTTACCGCGCACTCGCGTGCGAGGCGGTCTGCTCTCTGTTGCACTTTCTCGCGGGTTGCCCCGGGTGGGTGTTACCCACCACCCTGCTCTGCGGAGCCCGGACGTTCCTCGGCGGCCCGCTCGCGCGGACCGACGCGACCGTCTGGCCGACCCATTCCGGGCCCAAGACTAGCGCACTGCTTGCATTGACCCACGCCCGGCGCTGGATCACCGAGGGACTAGCGCACTGCTAGAGCCCGGACTCCTCGTTGCGGATCAGGATCGCACCGCTGTCCGGGCAGAGCACCACGTCGTCGGCCGCCGCCCGGCGGATGTCGGCGAGGTCGGACTCGGTGAGCTTCACGTTCGAGCCCATCGACACCCCACGCAGCAGCAGCGCCGCGCCGACGCCGTACCGCGACCGCTGCCGCTCGTAGAGGGCGACCAGGTCGGCGGGGAGCGCCCCGGCGATCGTGGCGCGGTCGCGGGCGAGGGCGTCGCGCTGGGCGCCCACCGTGCCGGCCTCGCCGTCGCGGGCGGCCTCCAGGGTCTGCACCCGGCCTTCCAGTTCGCCGCGCTCCGCGTCGATCGAGGCCAACGAGGCCTCCAGTCCCTCCAGCCGTTCCATGACCGTGAGCTCGATCTCCTCCAGGTCGCCCTGCCGCTTCGCGAGGGACGCGAGCTCGGCCTCCAGCGCCTGCACGTCCTTCATCGAGGAGGTGTGCTGCACGCGCTCGGTGTCGCGGCGCTTGCGGGCCTCCACCACCTCGACGTCGGACTCGACCCGCTTCAGCTCGGACTTGGCGTCCTCCACCTCGCCGGTCGCGGCGATCCAGCGGGAGCGCAGGGCGTCGATCTCGGGCTGCAGCGCGGCGAGCTGAGCCGCTTGCGGGAGGTTGCGGACCGTGTGGTCGAGCTGGCTGAGCCGGGTGTCGGCGGCCTGCAGCCGGAGGAGCTCGTTCTGGTCGGAGGGGCTGGCTTTCATGCTCTGCTCTCTGCTGTTTCGGTACGTGTGAGGATCATTGCAGGATCGCGAAATCCCAGGGGTCGGTGCGCAGCTCGCTGACCACGACCTCCACGCCGGGCAGCGCGCGGCGGAGGCTCTCGGCGGCCGTGTCGAGCCAGAGCCATTCGCTCGCCCAGTGCGAGACGTCGAGGAGCGCGGGGCCGCCGCCGAGGACGGCCTGCTCGCGCGCCTCCGACGCCGGGTGGTGGCGGAGGTCGGCGGTGATGTAGACGTCTGCGCCGCGCACGGCGTCGCTGGCCAGCAGCGAGTCGCCAGCACCGCCGCAGACGGCGACGCGGGAGACGGGCTGGTGGTAGTCGCCGGCCGCGCGGACTCCCCCGGCGGTCGGCGGCAGGAGGTCGGCGAGCGCGCGGGCGAGTGCGCCGAGCGTGGTCGGCTCGGCCAGCGTGCCGACCCGGCCGATCCCGGTGACGCCGTCGGGCGCGGGCGCGATCGGCGTGGTGTCCCGGAGGCCGAGGGCGGCGGCCAGGACGGCGCTCGTGCCGTCCGCCACCACGTCGGCGTTGGTGTGCGCGGCGATCAGCGCGCAGTCGTTGCGGATCAGCGTGGCCAGCAGCGACCCCTTGTAGCGGTCCTCGGCGACCGAGGTCACGCCGCGCAGCAGCAGCGGGTGGTGGGCGATCAGGAGGTCGGCGTGGAGCGCGACGGCCTCCTCGACGGTCGCGGCCACGGCGTCCACCGAGAGGAGGATGCGCTCCACGCTCGCGGCCGGGTCGCCCGACACGAGCCCCGGCGCGTCCCATCCCTCCGCGCCGGCGATCGGCCAGAGCGATTCGACGACCTCGCTGACGGAACGGAGAGTGTGCGGCACGCAGTAGAGCCTAGCCCTGCTCGCCGGGGAGGGGCTCCGGGGAGCCGCGCCTCAGGCCACCACCGCCTCCTGCCTCCGCACCTCGCGGACGCCCGACACCATCGGCGTCACGAGCCCGATGCCGAGAGCGAGCAGCACGCCGACGTTGCTCGCGCCGATCCCCGGGTCGGCGCCGAGCAGCCGGACGAGGTAGCCCTCCCAGGCCAGCCACGGCAGCGGCGAGCTGACGAAGCCGAGCCCGATCGCGCTGGCGACGACGAGCATCGTGAGGTTGGCCCAGCGCCAGTCCGGGTAGACGCCGCCGCGGCGCAGCAGCGAGCCGTGGTGGAAGCGACGCGTGCGAAGCATCATCTCGCCGGCGAACAGCCCGGCCCACGCGGCGACCGGCACCGACAGCGCGGTCGGGATGCCGCGGATGACGATATCCAGGTCGCTCACCGTGAAAGCGAGCACGACGCCCGCGACCGCGATCACGGCGCCGATGACCACCGTGCTCCAGCGCCGGCCGAGACGCACGCCGAGCGCGTCGAGGGTGAAGCCGCCCGAGTAGATCGTGAGCACGAGCGCGGAGATCAGGCTGAGCCCCACCGCCAGCAGCAGCGGGACCGGGTACCAGGCCGGGAGGCCGAGCTGCACGAACCCTCCCACCGGGTCGCTGGCCAGCTCTGCGGCCAGGTGCGGGTCGGAGGCCGCGAGCAGGCCGCCGTAGGAGACGAGCACGAACGGCGGCACTCCCGCCCCGAACGTCGCCCACAGCATCCCGGCCGCGCCGGACGAGCGCCGGCGCTGGTACCGGGCGACCTCCGAGCTGCTCATCGCCCAGGCCAGCCCGACGTAGCTGAACACGAGCACCGCGCCCGTCACGACGTGCGTCCAGAGCGCGTCGGGGACGGCGAGCGCGCGCGACACATCGACGTGCCGCCAGGTCGCCGCGATCGTCACGGCGATGAGCACCGCGGAGGCGATCGTGAGCACGAGCTGCACCCGGGAGACGAGCCCGTAGCCGAAGAAGGCCACGACGCCCGCGGCGGCGATCGTCACGACCAGCGCGATCGCGGTCGGGATCGCCGCGCTGTGCGACCAGCCCTCCGAGACCGCCAGCGACCCAGCCGCCGACCCGGCCAGCCAGAGCAGCACGGCACCCCAGAACAGCTTGGTGACCAGCGCGAGCACGGTCGGGAGGACGTTGCCGCGGAGGCCGAAGATGGCTCGCGACACCACCATCGTCGGCTGCCCGCTCCACTTGCCCGCGAGCGTCCCGAGCCCGAGCGGGAGGAACGACAGCGCGACCCCGAACAGCGTCGCGACCAGGAGCTGGCGGAGGCTCAGCCCGAGCAGAAACAGGGTCGCGCCCACGCCGACGCTGATCAGGGAGGAGGTGCCGGCGAACCAGAGCCAGAACAGCCGGGACGCGTGCCCGGCCCGCCGGTCGAACGGCGTGGGCTCCAGGTCCACGGTCTCCGGCACGAAGGCGGGAGGTGCGACCGGGCCGGTGTGCAGCACCGCGGAGTCCTCGGGCTGCCGGGGGGCCGCGACGGGAGTCGGCGCGCTGTGCGCGTCGTCCGCGTCGACGTGGTCGGGGGCCGCGGCCGGGCCGAGGTCGGGGGCGGCCGCCGGGGTGGGCTCGGCGACGGCTCCGGCCACCGGCGCCTCGAGCGCGACGGGGAGGGCATCGGCGAGCAGCGGGACCGGCTGCGAGTCGGTCGGCGCCAACTCCGCGGGCACGAGGCCGAGCGGCTCGACGCGCGGTGCGGGGGTCTCGGGAGCGGGCGGCTGCTGCTGCGCGGCGGTCGAGGTATCGAGCGCGATCGTCGGGAACTTGGGCGGAGACACGTCTGGCCGCTGCTGAACCGGAAGCTGCTGCGCCGGCGGCTCCGGCTCCGGCTCCGGCGCTGCCGGCTGCGGCACGGCCGCCCCCACCCACGCGCTGTACGTCGGCTGCGGCCCGTCGTCCCGCCGCGGCACCGGGAGGTCGTCGAAGCTGATCAACTGAGTCGGCGGCCCGACCCAGTCCTCCTCCTCGCCGCCTTGGTCCTCTTCCTCCTCGACGTCGTCCGCCGGCTGCCCAATCACGGGGATCGCCGCCGTCGCCCGCGCCTGCAGCACGTTCTGCAGGTGCTGGATCGCCCCGAACGTGTCGTGGATCCGCAGGTCCGCGTCCACGATCGCCGTGACCTCCGCGTCGCTGAGTGCCGCGTCGTCCGTGGCGGCCGGGGCAGCCGGCGGCCCCGCGACGATGGGGATGGCCGCCGTCGCGCGGTCGACCTCGACCTGGAGGGCGTCGGCGAGCTCGTCGTCGCTGTGGCGTGCTCCGCCCGGCTCCGCGACGCCATTCCCCTTCACGTCATCGGCCCGCTCCATGCTCCGAGCCTACGACCGTAACGGTCAGCGGGTCAGGGGGCATCCTCGCCGCCGGAGAAGTACCATCGTCTCGATGAGCACGCCGATCCCGACTCCGTACGAAGACCTGCTGCGCGACGTCCTCGCGAACGGCAGCCACAAGTCCGACCGCACCGGCACCGGGACGCGCAGCGTGTTCGGCCGCCAGCTCCGGTTCGACCTCGCCGAGGGCTTCCCGCTGATCACCACCAAGCGGGTGCACTTCAAGTCGATCGCCTACGAACTGCTGTGGTTCCTGCGCGGCGAGAGCAACGTCGGCTGGCTGCGCGACAACGGCGTCACCATCTGGGACGAGTGGGCCGACGAGCGCGGCGAGCTCGGCCCGGTCTACGGCGTGCAGTGGAGGTCGTGGCCGGCGCCCGACGGAACCCACATCGACCAGATCCAGCAGGTGATCGACACCCTGCGCAGCAACCCGGACTCCCGCCGGATCATCGTCTCCGCGTGGAACGTCGCCGACATCCCGGACATGGCACTCGCACCGTGCCACGCGTTCTTCCAGTTCTACGTCGCCGACGGCCGGCTCTCCTGCCAGCTCTACCAGCGCAGCGCCGACATGTTCCTCGGCGTCCCCTTCAACATCGCCAGTTACGCCCTCCTCACGATGATGGTCGCCCAGCAGGTGGGCCTGGAGCCCGGCGACTTCGTCTGGACCGGCGGCGACTGCCACATCTACGACAACCACGTCGAGCAGGTGACCGAGCAGCTCACCCGCGACCCCTATCCCGCGCCGACGCTGCGGTTCGGGCGGAAGCCGGAGAGCATCTTCGACTATCGGTACGAGGACTTCGTGGTGGAGGACTACCAGCACCACCCCGCGATCCGCGCGGCCGTAGCCGTATGACGCTCGCGCTCATCTGGGCGCAGGCCCACGAACGCGTGATCGGCGCCGGCGGCGTCATGCCCTGGCACCTGCCGGAGGACCTCAAGCACTTCCGCGCGCTGACCGACGGCGACCCGGTGGTCATGGGCCGCCGCACCTGGGAGTCCCTGCCCGAGCGCTTCCGGCCCCTCCCCGGCCGGGCGAACATCGTCGTGACACGCGATCCGCACTATGCGGCGACGGGCGCGACGGTCGTCCACTCCCTCGACGACGCGCTGAGCACCGCCGGGGCCGGCATCGTGTGGATCATGGGCGGCGCCCAGCTCTACACGCAGGCTCTGCCGCTCGCGGACCGCGTCGAGGTGACCGAGATCGACCTGACCGTCGCAGGCGACACGTTCGCGCCCGCTCTCGGCCCGGAGTGGCATGGCGACGCCGGCCCGTGGCTGGAGGCCGCGAGCGGGATGCGCTACCGCTTCGTCCGCTACGAGCGCTAGGTCAGCCCCGCCACCAGGTTCACGGTCGCCGCGACGATGACGGTGCCGAACACGTACGACAGGAGCGTGTGCCGCAGGATGGTCCGGCGGATGTACGAGGTGGTGATGTTCGTGTCGGAGACCTGGAACGTCATCCCGAGCGTGAACGAGAGGTACGCGAAGTCGCTGTACTGCGGCGGCTCGTCCTGGTTGAAGTCGACGCCGCCGTTCTTGCGGTAGTAGATCCGCGCGTACCGCAGCGTGTAGAGGGTGTGGACGAGCAGCCAGGACAGCGCGACGCTCACGATGGCGAGCAGCGCGACCGCGAGCTGGGCGCCGCCCTTCAGGCTCCGCGCCTCCACGAGGACCCACACGACCGCGAACAGGCTGGCCAGGGCCGTGAGGGTCAGGACCAGGTCCACCGTCCGCCGTCCCGGGTCCTCCAGCGTCGCGTGGCTGCGCGTGTCGTGCGCGTCCATGCGCCAGACCGTCGTCCAGATCCACACAACGTACACCAGGCAGGCCGCGGCCCAGCCGGTCAGGATCGCGTGGTGCACCACCTCGAAGAACGACAGGACGACCGCCACGACCACGCCCACCGCCAGGGCGATGTACAGCTTGATCCGGGTGTGCCCGCGTCCGCGCTTCAGTTCGTCCGTCACACAACGGATGTTCGCACGTCGCGCCAGGGCGTCAAGGCCAGCGCGCCGCTACGATCGGATTGTGACCACCGCTCCCGCACCTCTCGCCGATCTCGACACCGAAGCGCTCCGTGCCGCACACGCGGACTTCGCGCGCGCCTACGACGAGCTGAAGGCCGCCGGCCTCGCACTCGACATCACGCGCGGCAAGCCGTCCGCCGAGCAGCTCGACCTCTCGAACGACCTCCTGCACCTGCCGGACGGGGCCTACCGCGACGCCGCCGGGACGGACCTCCGCAACTACGGCGGCCCGAACGGCCTCCCCGAGCTGCGCGCGATCTTCGCGGACGCGCTGCGGGTGCCGGTCGCCCAGCTCCTCGCGCTCGGCAACTCCAGCCTCACGGTCATGCACGACACGGTCGCGCAGGCGCTGCTGCACGGCGTCCCCGGCGGAGACCTGCCCTGGGGCCACCAGCCGATCAGCTTCCTCGCCCCCGTGCCGGGCTACGACCGCCACTTCACGATCTGCGAGCGCTTCGGCATCCGCATGATCGCCGTGCCGATGAACGACGACGGTCCCGACATCGCGACCATCGAGACCCTGCTGGCAACCGACGACAGCATCAAGGGCATGTGGTGCGTGCCGGTGTACTCCAACCCGTCCGGCGCGGTCTACAGCGAGGAGGTCGCGCGTGCCCTGGTGTCGCTGCCCGCCGCCGCCGACTTCCGGCTGTTCTGGGACAACGCCTACGTCGTCCACCACCTGAGCGACGAGCGGCCGGAGCCGATCGACATCCTGGCGCTGGCCGCCGAGGCCGGCAACCCGGACCGCCCGCTGATCTTCGCCTCCACCTCCAAGGTCACGTACCCGGGAGCCGGCGTCGCGTTCATCGGCGCGTCGGAGGCCAACATCGCCTGGTTCCAGCACAACTCGGCCGCGCAGAGCATCGGCCCGGACAAGATCAACCAGCTCCGCCACGTGCAGCTCCTCCGGGACGCCGAGGGGCTGGCGGCGCACATGGAGAAGCACCGCGCCATCCTGGAGCCCAAGTTCGCCGCGGTCGACGAGGCCTTCCGGGCACGACTGGAGCCCTGGGGAGCCGGCTCCTGGAACGCACCGCACGGCGGCTACTTCGTCAGCCTGGACGTGCTCGACGGCTGCGCCAAGCGCGCCGTCCAGCTCGCCAAGGAGGCCGGAATCGCGGTGACGCCCGCTGGGGCGACCTTCCCGTACGGCGAGGACCCGCGCGACGCGAACATCCGCATCGCGCCGACGTTCCCGCCGCTCGCCGAGCTGCGCGCGGCTCTCGACGGACTCTGCACGGCCATCCTGCTCGCCGAGACCGAGGCGCTGCTGGCCGAGCGGAACTGACGTGACCGGGGTCGTCCGCCCGACGGGAACCGACGTGACCGGCTGGGTCGTGCGCCCGAGCGTGGAGGCCGACTGGACCGCCTACCGCGCGATCCGCCTGGAGATGCTGGAGGACACGCCCATCGCGTTCCTCGAAACGCTGGCCGCGGCCCGGATGCACCCCGACGAGCACTGGCGGCGGCGCGCGGCGAACACGTCTCCGAGCAGCAGGCTGTTCGCCGCGGTCGCGCCCGACGGCCGCTGGCTGGGGACGATGGGCGGCTTCCACGCCACCGGCTCCCCCGACCCGCACCTGGTCGGCGTCTACGTGACGCCCACCGCGCGCGGCCGGGACCAGGGCGTCACCGACGCGCTCCTCGACGCGGTGATCGACTGGTCACGCGCGCGCTCGGGCCGGCTTCTGCTGGAAGTCCACGAGCACAACGCCGCCGCCATCCGCTACTACCAGCGCCGCGGCTTCGCGTTCACCGGCCGCACGCAGCCCTACCCGCTCGACCGCACCGCCCTCGAACTCGAAATGGCCGCCGACCTCTAGTCGCGAACGGAGGACATCCAGCTCCCGCGCCGGCGCGCCGCCAGCCAACGGAGGAGATCGGGCGTGCGGAGGCCGGGAACTCCTCCGCTAGCAACGGCACCGGAGGCGCCGGGGTGTCGGCAACGGAGGAGTTCGGGCGTGCGGAGCGGCGGATGTCCTCCGTTAGCCGACATTTGGGCGGCCGGAGGGGCGGATGTCCTCCGTTAGCGGCGGAAGCGGAGGGCGAGCTCGGCGAGGAGGCGGGCGCCGTACCCGGTCGCGCCCTTGGAGCGCCAGGCGTCGTCGGCATCGGCGTGCATCGTGCCCGCGATGTCGAGGTGCGCCCACGGCGTCTCGCCGACGAACTCGCGTAGGAACAGCGCGGCCGTCGTCGCGCCCGCGTACGGGCCGCCGACGTTGGCGAGGTCGGCGATGTCGGAGTCCAGCAGCTTGCGGTAGGCGGTCTCCAGCGGGAGCTGCCAGACCTTCTCGTCGGCGCTGCGGGAGGCCGCCACGATCGTGTCGGCCAGCCCCTGCTCGGACGCGAACAGCGCCGCCCTGGCCGGCCCCAGCGCCAGCAGCGCCCCGCCGGTGAGGGTCGCGATGTCCACGACGGCGTCCGGCTCCTCCTCCGTGGCGAGGACGAGGCCGTCCATCAGAACCAGGCGCCCCTCGGCGTCGGTGTTCTTGACCTCCACGGTCGTGCCGCCGCGCGCGGTGAGCACGTCGCCCAGCTTGTACGCCGAGCCGGACGGCATGTTGTCCGTGCACATCAGGAACGCGGTGACCATCGTCGTGCAGCCCAGATCCTGGAGGCTGGACAGCGCACCGAAGATCGCGGCGGCGCCGCCCATGTCCATCTTCATCAGCAGGTGCATCGGGTCGGACGGCTTGAGGCTGATGCCGCCGGAGTCGTACATGATGCCCTTGCCGACGAACGCCAGGTGCCCGGTCGGGTCGCCGTTCGGGACGTAACGGAGCCGGATCATCCGCGGCTCCTCGGCGCTCCCTGCGTTGACGCCGAGCAGGCCGCCGCAGCCCAGGTCCACGAGCTGCTGCCGGTCGAAGACCTCCACTTCCAGCCCGAAGTCGCCGGCCAGCTCCAGGGCGAGCTCGCCGAAGTCGGTGGCGGTCAGGTGGCCGGGCGGGGTGTTGGCAAGGTCGCGGGCGATCGCGGCGCCGCGGGCGGTGACCGCACCGGCGGGGAGGCCGTCGGCCACGGCGGAGGACGGCGCCTCGTCGACGAGCAGTTCGAGCCGGGTGAGCTCCGTGACCGCCGGCGCCGACTTCAGCTCGGAGTACCGGTAGCGGCCGAGCAGCGCGCCCTCCGCCACGACCTGGCCGACGCGCTCGGGAGGGACGGCACCTGTCGCCGGCAGGCGCAGGCCGAGTGCGGCCGACGACGCCGCCGCGCGGGCAAAGTTGGCGGCGAGGTCGCGAACGGCATCCGCCGTCATGTCCTCCGGGTCGCCCGCGCCGACCGCGTAGAGCAGCGGCGCGGCCTCGGTCGGGATCAGGAGGGTCTGCCCGGCCTTGCCCTCGAACCCGGCGCGCGTGAGCGCGTCCCGGTCGAGGCCGAGGTCGGCGTCGACCGGCCCGTCCGTGCCCACCGCGATCCCGATCGCGTCGAGCCCGGGCGCAGTGGGCCCGGCCGCGAAGGAGGTCACGGCCTCGAAGCCGACGACGTGCTCCGGCCGGTACGACGGAACAGGGGTGAACGACGCCGGGATGAGCCTGCGCACCGCCGATGTCATCTCAGACCTCCCGAATCCGCTCTCGACCAGGTCGACCAGGGCGTCCACCGCGGCCTCCCCCTCGCTGTCCGGCGACGCGATGGAGGCCGTCGCGCCCGCGGTGAGCCCGAGCGACATCACGCCGAGGAGGCTCTTCGCGTCCTTGCCGTTCACGGTCACCTTCACCGGGAAGGTGTTGGCGAGCTTGACGAACTCGGCGGCCGGCCGGGCGTGCAGGCCCTGCGGGTTGCGCACGAGCACCTCGCGCGTGTAGCCGTCCGCGCCGCGCACGGCGGCGGTCGCCTGGGACGTGGAGGCCTCGGCGACCGGCGCCGTCTCCGCATCGTCCCACGCCGACCGAGCGCCCTCCACGGCGGCAGCGACCCCCGCGAGGTCGGCTCCGGTCTCCGCGGCGACGGCCGCCGCGACACCGCCCTCCACGAAGGGCCCGTCGACGACGCGCACGCGGGCGCGCTCGTCCTCCGGCAGCATGTCGAGCACGGTCTCCGCGGTCAGCAGCGCCGAGCCCAGGTCGCTGACGACCACGACGCCGGAGCCCTGGTCGGCCTCCCCCACCGCGGTCATCACCTTGCCGAAGCTGGTGCCGATCCCGTCGTCGTCCGTGCCGCCCGCCGCCAGCAGCGTCACCGACGGCGCCATCTGCCCCGCGAGGGCGACGGCGCCGGCGGCGAGCTGCGAGCTGTGCGAGACGAAGACGAGCCCGACGCGCTCATTCGAATCCGCGGTGCCGGTCATCCCGCCGCCTCTGCGGCGGCCCGCAGGATGAGCGCGGTCGACTGGGCGCCGGGGTCGCGGTGGCCGGCCGAGCGCTCGCCCAGGTAGCTCGCGCGGCCCTTGCGGGCCACCAGCGGGATGGTGGCGTCCGAGCCCTGCTCGGCCGCCGTGGCCGCCGCGTCGAGGATCGCGGCGGGGTCGGACCCCGCGGCGAGCGCGGCCGAGGCCGCGTCCACCGCGGGGGTCCAGGCGTCGATCATCGTCTTGTCGCCGGACTGCGCCTTGCCGCGGGACACGATGCCGTCGCGCGCCGCCGTCAGCAGCGCGACCAGGGTCGCCCCGTCGATCGGGTCCGCGTCGCCGACCGGCTCGGCCGCCTTGAGGAAGGCCGTGCCGTACAGCGGGCCGGAGGCGCCGCCGACCGTGGAGATCAGGGTCATCGCCACCGAGCGCAGCGCCGCGGACGGCGTCGTGTCGGCGGGCAGCTTCGACAGCGCGTCCACGGACGCGCGGAGGCCGCGGTCCATGTTCTCGCCGTGGTCGCCGTCGCCGATCTCCCGGTCGAGCGTGTTCAGCTCACCCTTGTGCTCGCCCACGGCCGTCGCCGCGCCCGAGACCCAGGAGGTGACCCAGTTCGTGTCCAGCGCCATCAGCGCATCCTTCCTCGTGTCGTTTCCGTCATCCGGTCAGTGGAGCGTACGCCCCGGCTCACACACCCCAGCGGAGCGCAGCGGTGTGCACCGGCGCGTCCCACAGGGCGGTCAGCTCGTCGTCCAGCTTCAGCACCGTGATCGAGGCGCCCTGCATCTCCAGCGAGGTGACGTAGTTCCCGACCAGCGACCGGCCGAGGACGATGCCCCTCTCGTCGAGGATCTCCGCCGCGCGCCGGAACAGGATGTAGAGCTCGGAGAGCGGCGTACCGCCCATGCCGTTGACGAACAGCAGCACGGTGTCGCCGGAGGAGAACGGCAGGTCGGTGAGGATGGCGTCCATCATCCGGTCCACCAGGCGGTCGGCCGGCTCGAGCTTGATCCGCTCGCGGCCCGGCTCGCCGTGGATGCCGACGCCGAACTCGATCTCGTCCTCCGGGAGCACGAAGCCGGGCTCGCCCGCGTGCGGGACGGTGCCGTCGGTGAGGGCGAGACCGATCGAGCGCACGTTGACGTTGACCTTCTCGGCCACCGCGGTGACGGCGTCGAGGTCGTCGCCCCGGTCGGCCGCCGCTCCGGCGATCTTCTCCACCAGCACCGTGCCGGCGACGCCGCGGCGACCCGCGGTGTAGAGGGAGTCCTGGACCGCGACGTCGTCGTTGGTGACGACGGCGCGCACCGTGATGCCCTCCGCACCCACCAGGTCGGCGGCCGTCTCGAAGTTCAGCACGTCGCCCGTGTAGTTCTTGACGATGTGGAGCACTCCGGCGCCGCCGTCCGCGGCCTTGGTGGCCTCGACGATCGGCATCGGCGTGGGCGAGGTGAAGACCTCACCGGGAACGGCGGCGTCCAGCATGCCCTTCCCCACGAAACCGGCGTGCAGCGGCTCGTGGCCACTGCCTCCACCGCTGACCAGGCCGACCTTGCCGCGCACCGGGCCGTCGGCCCGGGAGACGAAGCGGGGGTCCTGCGACACCGTCACGATGTCCGCGTGAGCCCGTCCGAACCCCGCGAGGGACTCGGTCACGACGTCGGGTACGTCGTTGATGAGCTTCTTCATCGAAAACCCTTCCTTCCACTTGCTGTCAGTGCGTCGCCTCGACCCATTCCTCGAGCTTCGCGGCCGCAGCCCCGGAGTCGATCGCCTGGGCGGCGACCGCCATGTGCGAACGGAACCGATCCAGGATGGACACCTGGACCCTCGACGGGTCGGACGCGAGCTCGAATGACACGAGCCCGGCCGCCGCGTTGAGCAGCACGATGTCGCGCACGGGGCCCTCCTGGCCCGCGAGCACGGCACGCACGACAGCCGCGTTGTACGCGGCGTCCTTCCCGAGCAGGTCCTCGATCCTGGCGCGCGGGATGCCCAGATCGCGCGGATCGATGTCGTGCTCGGTGACGAGGCCCCTGGAGACCTCCCAGACGTGGCTGTGACCGGTGGTCGACAGCTCGTCGAGGCCGTCGTCGCCGCGGAAGACCAGTGCGGTCGCGCCGCGGGTCTGGAACACGCCGACGATCAGCGGGATGCGGTCGAGCGTGGCGACTCCGACCGCGGACGCCTCGGGACGCGCCGGGTTGCACAGCGGCCCGAGGAAGTTGAACACGGTCGGCACGCCGAGCTGCGAGCGCACGGGCCCTGCGTTGGCGAAGCCCGGGTGGAACGCACTGGCGAACGCGAAGGTGATCCCGGTGCTCTTCAGCACCTCGGCCACCCGCTCCGGCGGCAGGGTCAGGTCGATGCCGAGTGCGGCAAGCACATCCGACGATCCGGACGACGAGCTCGCCGCCCGGTTGCCGTGCTTGATGACGGGCACTCCGGCGGCCGCGGCGACGATGGAGGCCGTGGTCGAGACGTTCACGGTGCCGAACCGGTCGCCCCCTGTCCCGACGATGTCGAGCGCCATCGGGTCGACGGGCAGCGGGACCGCGTGGTCGAGGATGGCGTCGCGGAAGCCGACGATCTCGTCCACGGTCTCGCCCTTCGCGCGCAGAGCGATGAGGAAAGCGGCGAGCTGGGCCTCCGTGGCCTCGCCCGACATGACCTGGTCCATCGCCCACGCCGCGTCCGCCACACTCAGGTCCTCGCGGGCCAGAAGGGAGGTGAGCACGGACGACCAGGACTGCTTTTCCGTCATACAGCGATCCTATGGGGAGGCGACACGCCACGGGGAGCCGCCCGTTTGTACCAGGTTCACGGCGGCACTTTCCTGAATCGAGGCATATTCGTGCCTTTCAGGTGAGAAAACCACGGCTTCTTTTCAGCCATAATGGGTTTTGTGACGAGCACCTCCATTTCCCCTGCAACGAGTGCGCCGGCGATCAACCGGCCCAATGTCGTGGCCGTCGGCACGATCGTCTGGCTCGGCTCCGAGGTGATGTTCTTCGCGGGTCTGTTCGCGATCTACTTCACGCTCAAGTCGACGTCGCCCGATCTGTGGGCCGCCGAGACGCAGCACTTGAACATCCCGTACGCGGCCGTGAACACCACGATCCTCGTGCTGAGCTCCGTGACCTGCCAGATGGGTGTGTTCGCCGCCGAGCGCCTCCAGCCGCGGCGCACGGGCGGTGTGCTGCAGTTCTGGAAGTGGGGCCTCGTCGAGTGGTTCGCGCTCTCGTACATCATGGGCGCCATCTTCGTCTCCGGCCAGGTGCTCGAGTACGCCACGCTCGTCTCCGAGGGCATCTCGCTCGACGCCAACGCCTACGGCTCCGCCTTCTATCTGACGACCGGCTTCCACGCCCTCCACGTCACCGGCGGCCTCATCGCCTTCCTGCTCGTCATCGGCCGCGCCTTCGCGGTCAAGACCTTCGGCCACAAAGAGGCCACGAGCGCCATCGTCGTGTCGTACTACTGGCACTTCGTCGACGTCGTGTGGATCGGACTGTTCGCGGTCATCTACATCATCCGATAGATCAACAGGAGCTGACCTCACCTCATGCGTCCCCGCGTCCCCGGCACTCAGAAGTCCCGCGCAGCAGCGCCATCGCGTAACGCGAAGGCCGCGCGCAAGACCGGTCGCCGACACCCGCTCGCCACCGTCGCCCTGCTCGCCATCGGCCTCGGCCTGACCGGCGGAGCCTACGCCGCGTTCACCACCACCACGGCCTCCGCCGACACCCCGCAGGTCCAGACGGCCTCGAAGTCGTCGGTCTCGCAGGGCGAGAAGCTCTTCCAAGCCAACTGCGCCACCTGCCACGGCATGAACGCCCAGGGCACGGTCAACGCGCCGTCCCTCATCGGCGTCGGCGCCGCCGCGGTCGACTTCCAGGTCGGCACCGGCCGCATGCCCATGCAGATGCAGGGCCCGCAGGCCCAGGAGAAGCCGGTCCAGTTCTCGAACGAAGAGGTCGCGGCCCTGGCCGACTACGTCGCCTCCCTCGCTCCCGGACCGTCCATCCCCGAGCAGAAGTACCTCGACGGCAAGGGCGACGCCGCCAACGGCGCCCAGCTCTTCCGGATCAACTGCGCGATGTGCCACAACGTCGCCGGCGCCGGTGGAGCACTCACCGAGGGCAAGTACGCCCCGCCGCTCACCGGTGTGAGCGCCAAGCACATCTACGAGGCCATGGTCACCGGCCCGCAGAACATGCCGGTGTTCAACGACCTGAACATCTCGCCCCAGGGCAAGGCCGACATCATCACGTACCTCAAGTACATCCAGAACAACCCGTCCCCGGGCGGCATCGAGCTCGGCTCGCTCGGCCCGGTGGCCGAGGGACTCTTCCTCTGGATCTTCGGTCTCGGCGCCATCGTGGCACTGACCGTGTGGATCACGGCGAAGTCCAACTGACCGTTCTGTCGTACTTGTAGAAGCACAGCGTAAGAAGGAGAACAATGGCACAGGACGAGAACGGCGGTCACGAGCTGACGCCCAGTTCGTCGGCCGTCGACGTGCACCGGACCGGCGACCCCGGTACGGCGATCGTCATCCGCGATGCCGTGGAGAACCCCGGCTTCCCGCCGCACCGGCAACGGGTGACGGACCTCGACCCCAAGAAGGAGCGGCGCGCCGAGCGCACCGTCTACACGCTGTTCTACCTGTCGATCGCGGGCTCCGTCTGGGCGGTCGCCGCCTACATGGCGTTCCCGATCAACGCCAGCGACCCGGGTTCGGTCCGCCTGAACAACCTGTTCATCGGCATCGGCATCACCCTCGCGCTCCTCGCGATCGGCATCGGCGCGGTGCACTGGGGCAAGGCCCTCATGCACGAGAAGGAGGGCGTCGACCTCCGTCACCCCGTGCGCGGCTCCGAGCAGACCACCGAGCGCGCTGCGGAGATCTTCCGCCAGGCCGACGAGGAGTCCGGCTTCAACCGCCGTGTCCTCATCCGCAACAGCCTCATCGGCGCGCTGATCGCCTTCCCGCTGCCCGGCATCATCCTCTTCCGCGGCCTGGCGCCGCAGGGCGTCGACCCGGCCGAGCTGCTGTCGCAGACCATGTGGGCCAAGGGCATCCGCCTCACCCGCGACCCGTCCGGCACCCCGATCAAGGCCTCCGACGTCACGCTCGGCAGCGCCTTCCACGTCATCCCCGAGGGTCTCAACGACGCCCCCGACATGCTGGAGCAGAAGGCCAAGGCGGCCGTCCTGCTCATGCGCCTCAAGCCCGAGGACCTGCACGTGTCCAAGGGCCGCGAGAACTGGAACTACGACGGCATCGTCGCCTACTCCAAGATCTGCACGCACGTGGGGTGCCCTGTGGCGCTCTACGAGCAGCAGACCCACCACCTGCTGTGCCCGTGCCACCAGTCGCAGTTCGACATCACGCACGAAGCGCAGGTCATCTTCGGACCGGCGAAGCGGCCACTGCCGCAGCTGCCGATCACCGTTGACGCCGAAGGCTATCTGGTCGCCCGCAGCGACTTCCACGAGCCCGTCGGCCCGAGTTTCTGGGAGCGTCATTGAGCACCTCGACCGCCGCAGCCCCTGCGGCACCCACCACGGCCAAGAGCGGCGGCTTCACCGCTGCCGCCGCCAACTACATCGAGGACCGCACCAGCATCTCGGGCGCGGTCAAGGAGTTCGGTCGGAAGATCTTCCCCGACCACTGGTCCTTCCTGCTCGGTGAGGTCGCCCTCTACAGCTTCATCGTCATCCTGCTGACCGGAACGTTCCTGACGTTCTTCTTCCAGGCGTCGATGGCGGAGGTCGTCTACAACGGCTCCTACGTTCCGCTCAAGGGCATCCACATGTCTGCGGCGATGGAGTCCACCCTCAACATCTCGTTCGAGGTGCGCGGCGGCCTGCTCGTGCGCCAGATCCACCACTGGGCGGCGCTGCTGTTCGTGGCCGCGATCGGCCTGCACATGCTCCGCATCTTCTTCACGGGCGCGTTCCGCAAGCCGCGCGAGCTGAACTGGGTGATCGGCTTCACGCTGTTCATCCTGGCGATGGCCGAGGGCTTCACCGGCTACTCGCTCCCCGACGACCTGCTCTCGGGCAACGGCCTCCGGATCATCGACGGCCTGGTCAAGGGCCTCCCCGTCGTCGGCACCTGGATCTCGTTCCTGCTCTTCGGCGGCGAGTTCCCCGGCACCGCGATCGTCGGACGCCTCTACACGCTGCACATCCTGCTGCTGCCCGCTCTGGTCGTGGCGTTCATCGCACTGCACCTCGTGTTCGTGGTCGTCCACAAGCACACGCAGTACGCTGCGCCGGGTCGCACCCAAGGCAACGTGGTCGGCTACCCGGTCCTCCCGGTGTACGCGGCGAAGGCCGGCGGCTTCTTCTTCATCGTGTTCGGTGTCGTCGCGGCCATGGCGTCGTTCTTCACGATCAACCCGATCTGGAACTACGGCCCGTACGACCCCTCCCCCGTGTCCGCCGGCACACAGCCGGACTGGTACATCGGCTTCGCGGACGGCGCGCTGCGTCTGGTCCCGCCGGGCTGGGAGTTCGTCTGGCTGAACCGCACCTGGTCGTTCAACATCATCGTCCCCGTCGCCATCCTCGGTCTCTTCATCGTGACCGTGATGATCTACCCCTTCATCGAGGCGTGGGTCACCGGCGACAAGCGCGAGCACCACATCCTGGACCGTCCGCGCAACGCGGCCACCCGCACGGCCATCGGCGCCGCCGGCGTGACCTTCTACGCGGTGTTCTGGGCTGCAGCCTCGTCGGACATCATCGCGACGCACTTCAAGCTCACGATGGAGGGCGTCATCCACACCCTCCAGGCGCTGCTCTTCGTCGGCCCGGTCGTGGCCTACTTCCTGACCAAGCGCATCTGCATCGCGCTGGCCAAGAAGGATCGCTCCATCGCCCTGCACGGCTACGAGACCGGCCGCATCGTGAAGCTCCCCGGTGGCGAGTTCATCGAGGTGCACGAGCAGCTCAGCGACTACGAGCGCTGGCGCCTGATCAGCTACGAGGCGTATGAGCCGCTGATGGTCCGCCCGAACAAGCGCGGCAAGATCACGGCCGGCACGCGCATGCGCGCCAGCCTCTCCCGCTGGTTCTTCGAGGACCGCCTGATCCCGCCGACCCGCACGGAGCTCGAGTCGGGCCACGGCCACCACTGATCCATCATGAGAGCGCCGGTGCAGTTTCTGCACCGGCGCTTTCGTGTATCCGCGTCCCCTCGTTCCCGACCCTTCCGGAGGCCGCTGTGCCAGACCTGACCCGCCTCGCGTCCTGGCTGCGCTGCCCCGTCTGCGGACAGGACCTGGAGCCGGTCGACCGCCTCACGTTGGGCTGCGCCGCGGGGCACCGTCACGACGTCAACAAACGCGGTTACGTGTCCCTCCTCGGCGGCGGGAGCAAGTTCGTCGGGGACACAGCTGAGATGCTCGACGCGCGCGACACGGTGCTGGAGGGCGGAGCGTACGCGCCGATCGCCCGGGCCTTGACGGCTGCCGTCCCATCGGCGGAGCGCGTGCTGGACGCGGGCGCCGGCACCGGCTACTACCTGCGGGCCGTACTCGCCGACTCCCCCGGCGCCGTCGGCCTGGCGATGGACCTCTCCCCCACAGCCGTCGCCCGGGCCGTGCGCTCGTCGCCGGACGTCGACGGCCTGGTGGCGGACACCTGGCGGCCGCTCCCGGTGCGCTCGCGCAGCGTGGACGCGGTGCTGGACGTGTTCGCGCCCCGCAACCTCCCCGAGTTCCACCGCGCCCTCCGCCCGGGCGGCACACTCACCGTCGTGGTGCCCCGCGCCGACCACCTCGCGTCGCTGCGGGCGGCGGGCACAATGCTCGACATCCCGTCGGACAAGGCGGAGGACGTCATCGTCGCCGCAGAGCCGCTGTACGCCCCGCTGACGCGCGAACACGTGTCCTACGAGCTAGCGCTCGACGACACCCTCCGGGGCGCCCTGGCCGGCATGGGCCCGTCCGCCCGCCACGCCGCGGCGGCTCCCGCAGCGACCGACGCGACCACCGTCTCCGTCGACGTCCTCACCTTCACCCCCCGCTGACCCGCGCCCGCGCGGGGCGCCGCGCGCCGACGAGGGGACGCAACACGCCGCCCTGCCGGCCGCGACGCGGCGTGTTGCGTCCCCTGGACGATCTAGCTGACAGGACATGCCGCCTGACACGCCCTCGAGGCGGCGTGTTCTGTCAGCTAGATGGCGGGGCGTCGAGGCGGGGCGTCGAGGCGGCGCGAAGTGGGGGCCGGAGGCGCGAGGCGGCGGAGAATGCGCCGCCTCGGGGAATGACGAAGGCCGCCTCCCGAGGGGAGACGGCCTGCGTGCAGTGCGCGCTCAGCGCGCGAAGTAGCCGCGGTAGTACTCGTAGACCCAGCCGACCAGGGAGACGATGCTGAAGGCCACACCGATGAAGCAGATCCAGAAGCCGACCGCGAGGCCGAGCATGACCAGTGCGGCGCCGGTCGCGAGGGCCACCGGCCACCAGCTCCACGGGGAGAAGTGGCCGAGCTCGGGGTCGCCGTCGTCGATGTTCGCGTCGAGGCGGTCCTCCGGCAGCTCGCCGCCCTGGGAGGAGTGCGAGCGGCCCACGTAGAACGCGATGAAGGCGGCCAGGATGGCGCTCAGCGTCAGCGCCACGGTGCCGACCCACTCGACCTTCATGTGCATCGGGTCGAGCAGGCTCCACAGCGTGTAGACGATCGCCGAGAGGATGAAGAAGACCGACAGGATCCAGAAGAGGATGGAATTGGCTCTCATGGGTTACTTCACCTTGTTGTCTGCGAGGTCGAACACAGGGGCGTCCGGCGCGTCCTTGCCGCCGCCGATGCCGATCGGGATGCCGGCCTCGGGGTGGTTGAGGTCGAACGCCGGCGACTCGGAGCGGATGCGCGGGATGGACGTGAAGTTGTGCCGCGGCGGCGGGCAGGAGGTCGCCCACTCGAGCGAGCGGCCGTAGCCCCACGGGTCGTTGACCGTGACCTTCGGGGCGTTGCGCGCCGTCAGGTAGACGTTCACGAAGAACGGGATCATCGAGATGGCCAGGATGCCGGCGCCGATCGACGAGACCTGGTTCATCCAGGTGAAGCCGTCGGCGGGCGAGTAGGTCGCGTACCGGCGGGGCATGCCCACGACGCCCAGCCAGTGCTGGATGAGGAACGTCGTGTGGAAGCCGATGAACAGCAGCCAGAAGTGCCACTTGCCGAGACGGTCGTTGAGCATCTTGCCCGTCCACTTCGGCCACCAGAAGTAGAAGCCGGCGAACATGGCGAACACGACCGTGCCGAACACGACGTAGTGGAAGTGCGCCACAACGAAGTAGGTGTCGGACACATGGAAGTCGAGCGGCGGCGACGCGAGGATGACGCCGGTGAGGCCACCGAAGGTGAAGGTGATCAGGAAGCCGATCGACCACAGCATCGGCGACTCGAAGGTCAGCGAGCCGCGCCACATCGTGCCGATCCAGTTGAAGATCTTCACGCCGGTCGGGACCGCGATGAGCATCGTCATCAGCGAGAACCAGGGCAGCAGCACCGAGCCGGTCACGTACATGTGGTGCGCCCACACGGTGACGGACAGGGCCGCGATGGAGATCGTCGCGTAGATGAGGGTCTTGTACCCGAAGATCGGCTTGCGGCTGAACACCGGGAAGATCTCGGACACGATGCCGAAGAACGGCAGCGCGATGATGTACACCTCGGGATGGCCGAAGAACCAGAACAGGTGCTGCCAGAGCAGCGCTCCGCCGTTCGCGGCGTCGTAGATGTGCGCGTCGAACACGCGGTCGGCAGCGAGGGCGAAGAGCGCGGCGGCGAGCACCGGGAAGGCCATCAGCACGAGGATCGAGGTGACCATCGCGTTCCAGGTGAAGATCGGCATGCGGAACATCGTCATGCCGGGCGCGCGCATCGTGATGATGGTCGTGATGAAGTTGACCGCGCCGAGGATGGTGCCGAAGCCGGAGAGGCCGAGGCCGAGCACCCAGAGGTTGCCGCCGATGCCTGGCGAGAACGTCGTGCTCGAGAGCGGCGCGTACGCGAACCAGCCGAACGACGCCGCACCCTGCGGGGTGAGGAAGCCGGCGACCGCGATCAGCGAGCCGAACGAGTAGAACCAGTACGCCAGCGCGTTCAGACGCGGGAAGGCCACGTCGGGGGCGCCGATCTGCAGCGGCATCAGCACGTTCACGAAGCCGGCGAAGAGCGGCGTCGCGAACATCAGCAGCATGATCGTGCCGTGCATCGTGAAGAGCTGGTTGTACTGCTCCTTGGTCTGCACCACCTCGAGTCCCGGCTCGAAGAGCTGGGCGCGGATGATGAGGGCCATCACGCCGCCGATGAGGAAGTAGATGAACGACGAGATCAGGTACATGTACCCGATCGTCTTGTGGTCCGTCGACGTGATGTAGTTCACGAGGATGTTGCCCTTGCGCTCCACACCGTTGGCGGTGAGGAGGGTGGGCTTCGGAGCGGGCGCGGTGGTCGCTCCGGGCGCCGGTGCTGTCGTCGTCATGCGTCTGTCCTACTCGTTGCCGGAATCACTCGTTGCCCGTGGTGGGGGCGCCCGTGCCGGGCAGGTTGTTGTTGCGGTCGTACTGGGACCCGAGCTGGCCCGTGAAGCCCTTGTCGCGGAGCGACTGGATGTGGGCGTCGTACTCGCTCTGCGACACGATCTTCACGTTGAAGAGCATCGCCGAGTGGTACTCGCCGCACAACTCCGCGCACTTGCCGACGAAGGTGCCTGTACGGCCGGTGGTGGAGAAGTACATGTAGTTGGTCTTGCCCGGGATGACGTCCTTCTTGTAGAGGAAGGCCGGCACCCAGAAGGAGTGGATCACGTCGCGCGAGTCGAGCTGGATCGTGATCTTCTTGTTCTCGGGCAGGTAGAGCGTGGGGATCTGGCTCTCCTGGACGGAGCCCGGCGTCGCGTTCGTGTCGCTCGGCTGCGCCTGGATCCCCGGGTCGTACACGTTGTCGGTGACGTAGTTGAAGTCCCACGCCCACTGCTTCGCGTAGACCTGGATCTTGAGGTCGGGGTGCGCGTACGGCTGCTCGATGGCGTTCTGGTCACGCGCCGTGAAGGCGAAGAAGCCGAGGACCAGGATGAGCGGCACGATCGTGTAGAAGATCTCGATCGGCATGTTGTACCGGAGCTGGACCGGCAGCCCGGTCTGTCCCTTGCGGCGGCGGTACACGACGACCGCCCAGAGGATCAGGCCCCAGACGATGATGCCGACGATGAGCAGAACGATCCAGCTGGTCACCCAGAGGCCGCTGATGCGGTCGGTGTGGTTGGTGACGGGCGGCTGGCCCTCGACGAAGCCCGGCAGGAATCCGTGGAGCTGGGCCTGCGTGCAGCCCGCGAGGACGATGGCAAGTGTCGCTGCGATCGGGATTGCAACCCATCGGAAACGGCGATTGTGACGCACCGGTGACCTTTCGAGAGACTCGGGGACAGTTCACATGCAACTGTATGTGGCGTTATCTACCCTACTCCGCCGGACACTCGGTTTCGAACACAAAGGGCCGCCCACAAGGGGCGGCCCAGAGCTGTTTTTTGTGTTATAGAACGCTCAGTGGAACGAGTCTCCACAGGCGCACGAGCCCGTCGCGTTGGGGTTGTCGATCGTGAATCCCTGCTTCTGGATGGTGTCCTCGAAGTCGATCGTCGCGCCGTCCAGGTAGGGCACGCTCATCTTGTCGACGATGACCTCCACGCCGTCGAAGTCGACGGTCGCGTCCCCGTCGAGCATGCGCTCGTCGAAGTAGAGCTGGTAGATCAGGCCCGAGCAGCCGCCGGGCTGGACGGCGACGCGCAGACGCAGGTCGTCGCGGCCCTCCTGCTCGAGCAGGCTCCTGACCTTGCCCGCTGCGTTGTCGGTCAGGCCGACGCCGTGGGCCTTGGTCGCGGTCAGCGTTGTGTCGGTCATTGGACTCCTCACACGTGTTTCAGGGATTCGATTGCGAAATCTGGGTCGATTGTACGTCCCATTCCCGCGAGAGTGCTCAGTTCCGGGCGTCCAGGCGCGCGAGCAGCAGCGCCTCGGCGAGAATCGCCCTCTTGAACACCCCGAGGTGGAGCGACTCGTTCGGGCTGTGGGCGCGGGTGTCGGGGTCCTCCACGCCGGTGACCAGGATCTGCGCCTCGGGGAACTCGCGCACGAGGTCGGCGATGAACGGGATGGACCCGCCGACGCCGGTCTCGACCGCTTCCGTGCCCCACGCGTCGGTCATGGCGCGCTTCGCCTCGGTCGCGGCCCAACCCGCGGTGTCGACCAGGAAGGCGTCCCCGGTGTCGACATCACTGATCTCCACGTGCGCGCCGAAGGGCGCGTGCGCGCGCAGGTGGCGCTCCAGGGCCTGGTAGGCCTCCGCGGCGCTCTGGCCGGGCGCGACTCTGGCGCTCAGCCGCACGGCGACGCTCGGCAGGAGGGTGTTGGAGGCGTCGACGACGCTGGGCGCGTCGATGCCGGTGATCGTGACGGTCGGCTGCGACCACATCCGGGACAGGATCGCGCCCGTGCCGATCGGGGTCACGCCCGGCAGCAGCGCGGCCTCCTCGCGGAACTGCTCCTCGCTCAGCGCGGGCGGCTCTGCCGCGTCGTCGTGCGAGCGCATGCCCTCGACCGCGACGGAGCCGTTCTCGTCGTGCAGCGTCGCCAGCAGCGCGACGAGCGCGAGCATGGCGTCGGGAGCCGCGCCGCCGTACATGCCGGAGTGCGACGCGTGCTCCAGCGTCGAGACCGTGAGCTTGAAGGTCACGTTGCCGCGCAGCGACACGGTGAGGGCGGGCGTGTCGATGTCGACGTTGTCGGAGTCCGCGACCACGATCACGTCGGCGGCCAGCGCCGCCTTGTTCTGCTCCAGGAAGTTCGCGAACGAGCGGGAGCCGAACTCCTCCTCGCCCTCGATGAAGACGGCGAGACCGAGGTCGAAGTCGGGTCCGAGCGTGTCCACGAGCGCGCGGACGCTGGCGACGTGCGCCATCACGCCGGCCTTGTCGTCGGCGGCGCCGCGGCCGTAGAGCCGGTCGCCGCGCACGGTCGGCTCGAACGGCGCGGTGTCCCAGTTCTCGGCGTCGCCCTGCGGCTGGACGTCGTGGTGGGCGTAGAGGAGGACGGTCGGGCGCCCGTTCTTCGCGGCGCGGGTCGCGAGCACGGCCGGCTGGCCGAGGGCCTCGCCTGCGCCGGTCGACGGCACGGAGATCGGCGCCTGCTTGACCTCGACGCTCTCGAAGGCGCCGGTGTCGCGCAGCAGCTCCGCCACGGCCTCCGCGCTCTTCCGGACGTTCCCGGGATCGTAGGCGGTCCACGAGACCGAGGGGATGCGCACGAGGCGCGAGAGCTCGGCGATGGTCGACGGGAGGCCGGTCTCGACGGAGGAGCGGATGCGCTCCTCCACCTCCGGCCGGTCCCCGGCTGCGGATCGGCCGGAAGGAGTCTGCTGGGTGTCTGTCATGCGGGTAATCTTAAAGGGACCCCACAAACGAAGGCGCAAGCGTTGGCGAAACGACAGAACCCGGCGGACGAGGCACAGGCGCCCGGCCCCGAGACCCCCGAACAGACCACGGCCCGGCTGCAGGGCAAGGGCGCCCCGACGCCCACCCGCCGCGAGCAGGAGGCCGCGCGCAAGCGGCCGCTCGTGCCGACCGACCGCAAGGAGGCGGCCAAGGCGGCACGTGCGCACCAGGCCGATGCGCGCGAGCGGGCACGCGTCGGCATGGCGGCGGGCGACGAGCGCTACCTCACCCAGCGCGACCGCGGGCCGCAGCGCCGGTTCGTGCGCGACTACGTCGACGCCCGGTTCAGCATCGGCGAGTTCCTCATCCCGGTCATGCTGATCGTGATCGTGCTCAGCTTCCTCCCGTACGCGTTCATGCAGGTCTGGGGCCTCGTGGCCCTGTGGGCCTTCTTCTTCGTCGCCGTTGTCGACGGCATCGTCCTCGGCCTCCTGGTGACCAGGAAGGTCGGCGACAAGTTCGGCAAGACCAAGGTGGAGCGCGGGCTCAAGTGGTACGCAGCCATGCGTGCGTTCCAGCTCCGCGTCATGCGCCTCCCGAAGCCGCAGGTCAAACGCGGCCAGTACCCCGCCTGACGTGACGATCGTCGCAGCGGCGGACGGCTCCGCCCTCGGTAATCCCGGCCCTGCCGGCTGGTCCTGGTACGTCGACGACGAGCGCTGGTCGGCCGGCGGCTGGCCGCACGGCACCAACAACATGGGCGAGCTCATGGCGGTCATCGACCTCCTGGAGTCGACCGCCCACGTGGACGACGACCTGCGCATCCTGTGCGACAGCCAGTACGTGATCAACTCGGTCACCAAGTGGATGCCGGGCTGGAAGCGCAAGGGCTGGCGCAAGTCCGACGGCGCGCCGGTGCTCAACCGCGAGCTGCTGGAGCGGCTGGACCGGGCGCTGCAGGGCCGGACCTACACGTTCGAGTGGGTCAAGGGCCACGCCGGGCATGACCTCAACGAGGCGGCGGACAAGCGCGCCCGCGCGGCGGCGACCGCCTACCGGGACGACGACGCGATCCCGATCGGGCCGGGCTGGCCGGGCGCGGCCGTGCACGAGCCGGCGCCTGCGCTGGCTGTGGCCGAGGCTGCCCCCGCGGCCCCTGCCGCCGTCGAGCTCGACCTGTTCGACGACCTGCTGTCCGCGACCGAGACCGACGAGGACGTGGTGACGCGGCTGGAGCGCGAGCTCGTTGAGCCGGCCGTCCGCTCGGACTCCGCCCGGGTCGCCGCGCTGCTGCACCCAGACTTCGAGGAGATCGGCCGCTCGGGCCGCCTGTGGGGCCGCGACGCGATCCTGGAGGCGCTGGCCGAGGAAGACGCCCCCGCCGCTGAGCTCGCGGTGCTCGGCGCCGAGCGGATCGGCGCGGACGCCATCCTGCTCACGGCGCGCACGGTGGACGACCGCGGCGCCAGCCTGCGCAGCTCGCTGTGGCTGCGCGTGGGAGGCCGCTGGCGCTTACGCTTCCACCAGGGCACGCCGGAGGCGTAGCAGCCCACGGTTGATCTGCCGGGCCCACAGCGGGCCGCGGTAGAGGAACGCGGTGTAGCCCTGCACGAGCGTGGCCCCGGCGTCGAGCCGCTGCTGGACGTCCTCCGCGGTCTCCACGCCGCCGACCGAGATCACGCACAGCTCGGCGGGGACGTGCGCACGGATCAGGCGCAGCACCTCCAGCGAGCGCGCGGCGAGCGGTGCGCCGGACAGGCCGCCGGCCCCTGCGGCCTCCACCACGGCAGGGTCGGTCACGAGGCCGTCGCGGGAGATCGTGGTGTTCGTCGCGATGATCCCGGCGAGGCCCCGCTCGACGGCGAGGCCGGCGATCTTCTCGACCTGCTCGTCGGTGAGGTCGGGCGCGATCTTGACCAGCAACGGGGTCTCCCCCGCGACCTGCTTGACGGCGGTGAGCAGCGGGGCGAGCAGTTCGAGCTCCTGGAGTCCGCGGAGGCCGGGTGTGTTCGGCGAGCTGACGTTGACGACGAGGTAGTCGGCGACCGGCGCGAGCGCGCGGGCGCTGGTCAGGTAGTCCTGGGTGGCGTCCTCCACGGCGACCACGCGGCTCTTGCCGATGTTCACGCCGAGCACGGGCCGGTGGCCGGCGCGGCGGACCTTCAGCAGCCGGTTGGCGGCATCCCCCGCACCGTGGTTGTTGAAGCCCATCCGGTTGATCACGGCGCGGTCCGGGATGAGGCGGAACAGCCGCGGCCGGTCGTTGCCGGGCTGTGGGAGGGCGGTGATGGTTCCGACCTCGACATGGCCGAAGCCGAGGTCGCCGAGGCCGACGACGGCCTCGCCGTCCTTGTCGAAGCCTGCGGCGACGCCGAACGGGGACGCGAACCGCAGGCCGAGCGCGTCCACCGCGAGCGAGGGGTCGGGCGCGGTGAACCGGCGGACCAAACCGCCGAGACCGAGCGCGGGAAGGGCCCGGATCACCAGGAAGGCGAGGTGGTGCGCGCGCTCCGGGTCGAGCTTCGACAGGATGAGGGAGAAGAGTGTGCGATACATGCCGGTTTGAGAATACCCGCGGTGGAGCTCAAAGGTGGCGCGGAGCGACACCGCGACCCCAGCGCCGAGGGAGCCTGCGACCGAGGTTCCCGGTCTTAGACTGCATCCGCCGGCTCGCCGTGGTGCTCGACGCGGAGCTGCTGGATGGCCTCCTCGAAGTCCTCCAGCGAGTCGAACGCCTGGTAGACGCTCGCGAAGCGCAGGTAGGCCACCTCGTCCAGCTCGCGCAGCTCGGGGAGGATGGCCAGCCCGATGTCGTTGGCCTCGATCTGGGAGGCGCCGGTCGAGCGGATCGTCTCCTCCACCTTCTGCGCGAGCACGGCGAGGTCGGAGTCGGTCACCGGCCGGCCCTGGCAGGCCTTGCGCACGCCGAGCACGATCTTCTCGCGGCTGAACGGCTCCACCACCCCGCTGCGCTTGATCACGCTGAGGCTCGCGGTCTCCGTCGTGGAGAACCGGCGACCGCACTCCGGGCACTGCCGGCGGCGCCGGATCGAGAGCCCGTCGTCGCTCGTGCGGGAGTCGATGACGCGGGAGTCCGGGTGGCGGCAGAAGGGGCAGAACATGAAAGGAATACTACCGGGGTATCGCGGGAGGACGCCCGGAATGGCCGCCCGTCCGGCTCACGCGAAGCGGATGGTGACCGCCTCGCCGTGCGCGGGCAAGTCCTCCGCCGACGACAGCGCGACGATCCGATCGGCGACCTCCCTCAGCGCGTCCCGGTCGTACCGGATGACCTGCTGCGGCCGCAGGAACGAGTACGCGCCGAGACCCGGCGAGAACCGCGCCTGACCGCCCGTCGGGAGGACATGGTTCGATCCGGCGAGGTAGTCGCCGAGGCTGACCGGGGCGCTCGGGCCGACGAAGATCGCGCCGGCGTTCTGGATGAGCGCGAGCAGGGCGTCCGGGTCGGCGGTCTGCAACTCGAGGTGCTCCGGGCCGTACGCATTGCTGAACGCGGCCGCCGCTGCGAGGTCGTCCACGAGCACGAGCGCCGACTGCTGGCCGGCCAGCGCCGTGCGCACCCGCTCGGCGTGCTTGGTGGCGGCGGCGAGGGTTTCCAGCTCGGCCGCGACCCGCTCGGCGAACGCCGGGCTGTCGGTGACGAGCAGGGAGGCCGCGGCCTCGTCGTGCTCGGCCTGGCTGATCAGGTCGGCGGCGACGAAGCGGGGATCAGCGGTGTCGTCGGCGATCACGAGGATCTCGGTGGTCCCGGCCTCCGAGTCGATGCCGGCCTGGCCGCGGACGACGCGCTTGGCCGCCGCGACGTAGATGTTGCCTGGACCGGTGATGACCTGGACCGGGTCGAGGCCGATGTCCTCCACGCCCCAGGCGAGCGCGCCGATCGCACCGGCGCCGCCCATCGCGTAGACCTCGTCGATGCCGAGCAGTCCGGCCGCGCCGAGGATGACGGGGTGCACCGCGCCGCCGAACGCGCGCTGCGGCGGGCTGGCGAGCGCCACGGAGGCGACGCCCGCGACCTGCGCAGGGACGGCGTTCATGACGACGCTCGACGGGTAGACGGCCTTGCCGCCGGGGACGTACAGCCCCGCGCGCTCCACCGGCTGCCAGCGCTGCACGATGGTCGCGCCCGCCCCGATCCGGGTCTCGGCGGGCGGAGGGACCTGCGCGGCGGTCGCCTCGCGGACGCGGACGACGGCCTCCTCCAGGGCTGCGCGCACGTCGGCCGGCAGCGCAGCGACGGCCGCGGCGATCTCCGAGGCCGGCACGCGCACCGACGCGGGCGCGCCGCCGTCGAACGTCGCCGCCTGCTCCGCGAGGGCGGCCGCTCCCCTGGCCCGGACGTCGTCGATCAGCTCGGTCGCGACGCGCACGGCGACCTGGATGTCCACGACGGGACGGGGGACGAGGCGCTCGAAAGCGGCCCGGGTAGGCTGGACTCCGCGGAGATCGATGGTCTGCATCATGACCGCTCAAGCCTATCCGCACCACCCGCTCCGCTCAGCCCCGAACGCTGGTGCGGAATTCCTCACCCCGATCGGCGCTTGATAACTGCGTATGACTGACGCGACTCCCGACCTCTCCGCCTTCCGGCAGGCGTTCCGCCGGCACGCCGCCGGTGTGGCGATCATCACCGCGCAGACCGGCGACGGCACGCCGGTGGGGTTCACCGCGACCTCGCTCGCCTCGCTGTCCGCCGTCCCGCCGTTGGCGACGTTCAACATGGCGCTGTCGGCGTCGAGCTGGCCGGCGATCGCGGAGACCGACCGGGTGATCATCCACATGCTCGGCGTGCGGAACAAGGGCGTCGCGGAGATCCTCTCGGACGACAACACGCGCCGGTTCCTCGGCGACCACTGGCGCCGCGGGCCGTACGGCCTCCCGGTCATCAACGACGTGACCGCCTGGATGGTCGGCCGGATCGTCGACCGCTTCCCCGTCCACAACAGCGCGGTGGTCGTCGTGCAGATCGAGGAGGGCGAGCTCGGCGCCCCCGACGAGCCGCTGCTGTACCACGAGCGCCGCTACCACCGCCCCAGCGAACTGGACTGACCCCCGCTCATTCGTGCCGAATGTGCACAATGGCGCCGCCAAAGGCGACATTCGGCACGAATGTGAGCGCAGCTACACCAAGCAGTTGGGGCCGAGGAGGCCTTTGAGCTCGCCGTAGAGGTCCGGCGACACCTTCACGGGCCTCGGGACCTCGAACACCCGCGCGACCTGGCCCTTGACCAAGCGCAGGCGCACCTCGCTGTCACCGGGATGCCGCGACAGCACCTCGGCGAGCGAAGCCACGGTGTCGGTCGTCGCTCGCTGGTCGGCCATCGTGATCATGAGGGTGCCGATGTCGTCGGCCTGGCCGAGGTCGGGCACCATCAGGCTGAACGCGTGCAGGTTCATCCCGTCGTCGCGCATACTGACGCGCCCGCGCACGACGACGATCGAGTCGCCCTGCATCATCGGCGAGAACTCCGTGTACGCCTTGCCCATGAACATGACGGTCATCTCGCCGCCGAAGTCCTCGACCTGGATCATGCCGTACTGGTTGCCGGACGCCTTCGCCACGCGGTGCTGGACGCTCGTGACGAGCCCGGCGATGACGACGGTGTCGCCGTCCTGCACGCTGTCGGAGGAGAGCAGCTCAGCGATCGACGTGCTCGCGAGCTTGGCGAGCTGCAGCTCCAGCCCGGCCAGCGGGTGGTCGGAGACGTAGAGCCCGAGCATCTCGCGCTCGAACGCGAGCTTGTCGCGCTTCACCCACTCGGGGCGGTCGGGGATGTGGTGCTGCGTCTGGTTCTGCTCGTCCTCGCCCCAGAGGCTGTCGAAGTCGAAGCCGACGTCGCCGTTCGCCTCGCTGCGCTTGATCTTGACCGCGGACTCCACCGCGTCCTCGTGCACCTCCACGAGCGCGCGCCTGGTGTGCCCGAGCGAGTCGAACGCGCCCGCCTTGATGAGCGACTCGACCGTGCGCTTGTTGGCGGCGTGGACCGGGACCTTGCTGAGGAAGTCGTGGAACGACTCGAACCGGCCCTTCTCCTCGCGGGCCGCCCGCACGCCGTCCACGACGTTCGCGCCGACATTGCGGACCGCGCCCATGCCGAAGCGGATGTCGGTGCCGACGGCGGCGAAGTACAGGTTGGACTCGTTGACGTCCGGCGGGAGCACCTTGATGCCCATCCGGCGGCACTCGTTGAGGTAGAGCGCCATCTTGTCCTTGGAGTCGCCGACGCTGGTGAGCAGCGCGGCCATGTACTCGGCCGGGTAGTGCGCCTTGAGGTATGCCGTCCAGTAGGAGATCACGCCGTAGGCGGCCGAGTGCGCTTTGTTGAACGCGTAGTCGGAGAACGGCAGCAGGATCTCCCACAGCTTGCCGACGGCGGCCATCGAGAAGCCGCGGTCGACCATGCCCTGCGAGAAGCCCTCGAACTGCTTGTCCAGCTCGGACTTCTTCTTCTTGCCCATCGCGCGGCGCAGGATGTCGGCCTGCCCGAGCGAGAACCCGGCGACCTTCTGCGCGATGGCCATGACCTGCTCCTGATAGATGATCAGGCCGTAGCTGGTCGAGAGGATCTCCGCCAGCGGCTCCGCCAGCTCCGGGTGGATCGGCGTGATGTCCTGCAGCTTGTTCTTGCGCAGCGCATAGTTCGTGTGCGAGTTCGCGCCCATCGGACCCGGGCGGTACAGCGCGATGAGCGCCGAGATGTCCTCGAAGTTGTCCGGCTTCATCAGGCGCAGCAGCGAGCGCATCGGGCCGCCGTCGAGCTGGAACACGCCGAGGGTGTCGCCGCGCGACAGCAGCTCGTAGGCGCCGCGGTCGTCGAGCTCCAGCTCTTCGAGCACGAGGTTCTCGCCGCGGTTGTCGCGGATGTTGTCGAGCGCGTCGTTGATGATCGTGAGGTTGCGCAGCCCGAGGAAGTCCATCTTGATCAGGCCGAGCGACTCGCAGGCCGGATAGTCGAACTGGGTGACGATCTGGCCGTCCTGCTCGCGCTTCATGATCGGGATGACGTCGATCAGCGGGTCGGACGACATGATGACGCCCGCCGCGTGCACACCCCACTGGCGCTTGAGGTTCTCGAGGCCGAGCGCGGTGTCGAAGACCGTCTTGGCTTCCGGGTCGCTCTCGACGACCGCGCGGATGTCGACGGCCTCCTTGAAGCGCGGGTGCTCCTTGTCGAAGATGCCGGTGAGCGGGATGTCCTTGCCCATGACGGGCGGAGGCATCGCCTTGGTGAGCTTCTCGCCCATCGAGAACGGGAAGCCGAGCACGCGACCGGAGTCCTTCAGCGCCTGCTTGGCCTTGATGGTGCCGTAGGTGACGATCTGCGCGACACGCTCCGAGCCGTACTTCTCGGTCACGTACTTGATGACCTCGCCGCGGCGGCGGTCGTCGAAGTCGACGTCGAAGTCGGGCATGGAGACGCGGTCGGGGTTGAGGAAGCGCTCGAAGATCAGGCCGTGCCGCAGCGGGTCGAGGTCGGTGATCCGCATGGCGTAGGCGGCCATCGAGCCGGCGCCGGAGCCGCGGCCGGGGCCGACGCGGATGCCGTTGTTCTTCGACCAGTTGATGAAGTCGGCGACGACGAGGAAGTAGCCGGGGAAGCCCATCTGCGAGATGACGCCGATCTCGTAGTCGGCCTGCTTGCGGACGTCCTCGGTGATCCCGCCCGGGTAGCGCTCGTGGAGGCCCTTCTCGACCTCCTTGACGAACCAGCTCTGCTCGGTCTCGCCCTCCGGCACCGGGAAGCGCGGCATGTAGTTGGCGGCGGTGTCGAACTTCACGTCGACCCGCTCGGCGATCGCCAGCGTGTTGTCGCAGGCGTCCGGGTGGTCGCGGAAGAGCTGCCGCATCTCCTCCGGCGTCTTGAGGTAGAACTCGTCGGCGTCGAACTTGAAGCGGTTGGGGTCGTCCAGCGTCGAGCCGGACTGCACGCAGAGCAGTGCCGCATGGCTCTTGGCGTCGGCCGCGTGCGTGTAGTGGAGGTCGTTGGTGGCCACCAGCGGGAGGCCGAGCTCCTTGGCGAGCCGGATCAGGTCGCTCATGATCCGGCGCTCGATGCCGAGCCCGTGGTCCATGATCTCGGCGAAGAAGTTCTCCGGGCCGAAGATGTCGCGGAACTCCGCGGCGGCCTTCTTGGCCTCCTCGTACTGCCCGAGCCGGAGGCGGGTCTGGACCTCGCCGGACGGGCAGCCCGTGGTGGCGATGATGCCCTTCGAGTAGCGGTTCAGCAGCTCGCGGTCCATGCGCGGCTTGAAGTAGTAGCCCTCGGTGGAGGCGTACGACGAGAGCCGGAAGAGGTTGTGCATGCCCTCGGTCGTCGCCGCGAGCATCGTCATGTGCGTGTACGCGCCGGAGCCCGACACGTCGTCGCCGCCGCCGTCACCCCAGCGCACGCGGGTCTTGTCGGTGCGGTGGGTGCGCGGGGTCAGGTAGGCCTCGGTGCCGATGATCGGCTTGATCCCGGCGTCCGTCGCCGTGCGCCAGAAGTCGAACGCGCCGAACATGTTGCCGTGGTCGGTGATCGCGACGGCCGGCATGCCCTGCTCGACGGCCGCCTCGATGAGCGGCTTGACGCGTGCGGCCCCGTCGAGCATCGAGTACTCGCTGTGGACGTGGAGGTGGACGAAGGAGTCGGTCGGCACTATTGCTCCGGGTCGAGGTGAGGGCTTAAGACTACGTCGGACCTACGACGCTCGGAGCACGTCCAGAGCGTGTTGCAGATCCTCCGGGTAGGTCGTGGTGAAGGTCACCCACTCCCCCGTCGCCGGGTGGTCGAAGGCGAGCTGGACGGCGTGCAGCCACTGCCGGGTGAGCCCCAGCCGCGCGGACAGCGCGGGGTCGGCGCCGTACATCGCGTCGCCGGCGCACGGGTGGCGCTGGGCCGCCATGTGCACGCGGATCTGGTGGGTGCGCCCGGTCTCCAGGTGGATCTCCAGCAGACTCGCGGCCGGGAACGCCTCGATGGTCTCGTAGTGCGTCACGGACGGCTTGCCGCCGGCGACGACGGCGAACTTCCAGTCGCTGCGGGGATGCCGCCCGATCGGCGCGTCGATGGTGCCGGTGAGCGGGTCGGGGTGGCCCTGGACGACCGCGTGGTAGATCTTCTCCACGGTGCGGTCGTGGAAGGCGCGCTTGAGCACGGTGTAGGCGTGCTCGGACTTCGCCACGACCATCAGGCCGCTGGTGCCGGCGTCGAGGCGGTGCACGATCCCGGCGCGCTCGGCGGCGCCGGAGGTCGAGATGCGGAAGCCTGCGGCGGCCAGGGCGCCGAGGACCGTCGGGCCCTCCCAGCCGACCGACGGATGCGCAGCGACCCCGACCGGCTTGTCGATGACCACGATGTCGTCGTCGTCGTGCACGATGGTCAGTTCGGGCACCGCGATCGGCACGATGCGGGCCTCCTCGCGCGGCTGCCAGGAGACCTCGAGCCAGGAGCCGGCGGAGAGCCGGTCGGACTTGCCGGCCTCGCGGCCGTCGACCGTCACGCCGCCGGCCTCGGCCACCTCGGCGGCGAAGCTGCGCGAGAAGCCGAGGAGCTTGGCGAGGCCCGCGTCGACGCGGGAGCCTTCGAGGCCGTCCGGGACGGGGAGGCTGCGCGACTCCATCAGGGCTGCGGGTTCCGGGGCTCGTGAGCCTCGGGGCTCGGCTCGGCCTCGACGGTGTCGCCCACCTCGCCGTCCTCGTCCTCCTCCTCCTCGGCGGGCGCCTGGCCGTCGAGGCCGACACCGCGCAGCGTGAGGATGAGGAACAGCACCATGCTGGAGACGATGGCGACGTCCGCGAGGTTGAAGATGGCCGGCAGCAGCGGGATCTGCAGGAAGTCCACGACGTGCCCGACGCCGAAGCCAGGCTCGCGGAACAGCCGGTCGGTCAGGTTGCCGAGCAGGCCGCCGAGCAGCAGGCCGAAGAGGATGGCCCACGCCGTCGAGCGGATGCGCGGCGCGTACCAGATGACGAAGCCGAGCACGCCGACGCCGACGATCGAGAAGATCCAGGTCGACCCGCTGCCGATGGAGAAGGCCGCGCCCGGGTTCTTGACGAAGTGGAGCTGGAGGAGCTGTCCGAGGAGCTGGACCTGCTGGCCCTCGTAGAGGTTCGAGACGACCAGGACCTTGGCGATCTGGTCCAGGAGGTACACGCAGAGCGCGACCACCGCCAGGATCACCAAGGCCCTGATGCTGACCTTGGCCCTCGAGGGGCTAGCCTCCAAAGCCCGGGAAGACCGGAGGCTGGGCGCCCTGGTCCTGGCCGTCGGAGGAGCCCGCGGGCACCGGGGTGGGGGCGTTGCCGCCGAAGGAGGACGACTGGCTGTCGAGGTCGCGGAGCTGGCCTTCGATGTAGCCCTTCAGGCCCTGGCGGTAGTCGCGCTCGAAGCCGCGGAGCTCGTCGATGCGGCGCTCGAGGCCCGCACGCTCCTGGTCGAGGGCGCTGATCTGGGCGCGCTGCTTGGACTCGGCCTCTGCGACGATCCGAGCGGCGGTGGCGTGCCCCTCCGCGATCAGCGCGTCGCGCTTCTCCACGCCCTCGCGGACGTGCTCCTCGTGCAGGCGGCGCGCGAGCTGGAGGAGGTTGTTGGTCGCGTTCGGGTCGTTCGCGTCGGTGGCGCCGGCGGCGAAGCCCGCTGCGGCGCCCGCGGCGGCGGCAGGAGCGGCCGGAGCCTGCTGGGCCTGCGCGGCCTGCTGCTGCGCGGCGGCCAGGCGCTGCTTGAGGTCGTCGTTCTCCTGCTGGAGGCGCTGCACCTCGCCGTTGTCGGCGGCGGCGGGCGCGGGAGCCGCGGCCTGACCGGAGCCGCCGCTGCGCTGCAGCTCTGCGATGCGCGAGTCGGCGGCCACGAGGCGCTGCTTGAGCTCGTCGCTCTCCTGGGTCAGTCGTCGGAGCTCGACGACGACCTCGTCGAGGAAGTCGTCGACCTCGTCCTGATCGTAGCCCTCACGGAATTTCGTCGGTTGAAACCGCTTGTTGACCACATCTTCCGGAGTCAGCGCCATGAGAAGCCACCTTAGATCTAAAAAGGACGAACAATGAGTGCGTTCAGCCAACGCTAGCAAAGTGCACGGCCGCCGCGCACTCCGCCGCACCCGTGGTGCGTCGGCCTCGACCACACTACAACGGCAGCCCAGCCCGACCCCAACCGACGCTCGCAGTGCGTCAGGTGAAACTCAGGGTCACGTAGAGGCCGATGATGACGACCAGCATGGTGAGGCTCCAGCCGAAGTCGATCGCGACCGGCCCCATCGACAGCGGAGGGATGATGCGGCGGAAGAACCGGATCGGCGGGTCGGTGACCACGTAGGTCGACTCGGCGAGCACGAGACCGAAGCCGCGCGGGCGCCATTGCCGCGCGAACGTGCGCACCAGGTCCAGCACGAACCGGGCCCAGAGGACGAAGAAGTAGATCAGCAGGACGTAGTAGAGCACGTTCGCGATGATCGAGACGACAAGCACCCCTCCAGTATGAACGACCGCGTATGCACGAAAGCGCACCGCCCTGCCGGACGGTGCGCTTTCGAAGGAACGATCAGGCCTGCGCGAAGAAGGAGGCGTCGACGTCGGCGTCCTGGCCGCCGTGCTCGCCGGAGACGACGACGTGCGACGGCGAGAGCAGGAACACCTTCGGGGTCACCCGCTCGATCTTGCCGTACAGGCCCTGCGAGAGACCGCTGGCGAAGTCGATGAGGCGGCGGGCGTCGCCCTCGCTCATCTGCGACAGGTTGATGATCACCGGGATGCCCTCGCGGAAGGACTCGGCGATCGCCTGGGCGTCGCGGTACTGACGGGGGTGGACTGTGAGGATCTCGTTCATTTCCTGTACCGAAACATTCCGTGCGGTGGACGATTTGCGCAGCGGGGTCACCGGTGCGCGGCCGGCCACGGGAGCGACCGGTGCAGGGTGCGGGACGGGCTGGACGGGCGACGGGGCCGGAGCCTCACGGCGCGGCTGCTGCACCGGCTGGTGCTGCACCTGCTCGTGCTCGTCGAACTCCAGCTCTTCGTCGGCGAGGCCGAGGTAGACCATCGTCTTCTTCAGCGGGTTGGCCATGCGCTTCCTCCGTGTAGACCGGTGCGCCGACGCCTCGCACGCACTGAATGAACCTTCTTCTCTTTCGAGATTAACGAAGGCTCGGCCGATTCCCGGTAATGGCGGTGCCGATGCGAAGGTGTGTCGCACCGGCGGCGATGGCCTCGCGGTAGTCCTGGGACATCCCTGCGGAGATGGCGGTGGCCTCCGGAGCGAGTCCGCGGACCCGCTCGCTGGCGAGGCGGACGCGCTCGAACGCGCGCGACGGCTCCTCGTCCAGCGGGGCTACCGCCATGACGCCGAGCAGGCGGAGGCCGGGCGTCGCGAGCACATGCTCGACCAGCGGCTCCAGGTCGCGGTCGGCCACGCCGCCACGGCCCGGGTCGTCGGTGAGGTTGAGCTGGACGAACACGTCCACGTCGGGCGCGTCGTCGAGCTTCAGGGCGTCGACCAGTGCGATCCGGTCGAGCGAGTGGATGACGGCCGCGTAGCGCCGCACCTGCCGCGCCTTCTTGCTCTGGAGCTGGCCGACGAAGTGCCAGCGCAGGTCGAGATCGGCGAGCTCCGCCGCCTTCTCCTGCGCCTCCTGGTGGCGGTTCTCCCCCACGTCGCGCACGCCGAGAGCGGCGAGCTCGCGGACGAGCGACGCCGGGTGGAACTTGGTCACCACGATCGTCGTCAGCTCGTCCGAGGAGCGGCCGGCGGCCCGGGCGGCGTCGGCGACGCCCTCCCGGACCGCGGCGAGCCGCTCCGCGAGCGGGCTACTTGAGGAAGTCGGGGATGTCGAGGTCGTCATTCTCGTCGTCGAACGCCGGGTCCTTCTGCGTAGTCTCGTTCACCGGGGTCTCGCCGGTCGCGTGCCACTCGGCGGCCGCGGCCTCCGGCTCGGCGTGCTCGACCGTCGCGGACGAGGTGATCGCGGGCTCCTCGGAGCCGGCCTCCACGTAGGTCGATCGGCGCGCGTCCGCGGCCGAGGCCTGGACCGACTTCGGCTCGCCGCCGTCGAACCCGGCCGCGATGACCGTGACGCGGACCTCGTCGCCGAGGGTGTCGTCGATGACCGCGCCGAAGATGATGTTGGCCTCGGGGTGGACGGCCTCCTGCACCAGGCGGGCGGCGTCGTTGATCTCGAAGATGCCGAGGTTCGATCCGCCCTGGATGGAGAGCAGAACGCCGTGGGCGCCGTCGATGGAGGCCTCCAGCAGCGGGGAGGCGACCGCCAGCTCCGCGGCCTTGATGGCCCTGTCCGCGCCGCGCGAGGAGCCGATGCCCATGAGCGCGGAGCCCGCGCCCTGCATGACCGACTTGACGTCGGCGAAGTCGAGGTTGATGAGCCCGGGGGTGGTGATCAGGTCGGTGATGCCCTGCACACCGGCGAGGAGCACCTGGTCGGCGGTGGAGAACGCCTCCAGCATGCTGATGCCGCGGTCGCTGATCTCCAGCAGCCGGTCGTTCGGCACGACGATGAGGGTGTCGACCTCTTCCTTGAGCCGCTGCACGCCGGACTCGGCCTGCTGCTGGCGGCGCTTGCCCTCGAAGGAGAACGGCTTGGTGACGACACCGATGGTCAGGGCGCCGATCGACTTGGCGATGCGGGCCACGACGGGCGCGCCGCCGGTTCCGGTGCCGCCGCCCTCTCCCGCGGTCACGAAGACCATGTCGGCGCCGGCGAGCGCCTCCTCGATCTCCTCCGCGTGGTCCTCCGCCGCACGGCGGCCGACCTCGGGGTCGGCTCCGGCGCCGAGGCCGCGGGTGATCTCCCGGCCCACGTCGAGCTTCACGTCGGCGTCGCTCATCAGCAGCGCCTGGGCGTCCGTGTTGATGGCGATGAACTCGACGCCGCGAAGGCCGAGCTCGATCATCCGGTTGACGGCGTTGACGCCGCCGCCGCCGATGCCGACGACCTTGATCACGGCGAGGTAGTTCTGGTTTGCTGTCACGTCCGGCCTCCACGGGAACCTTCAACCTCAACTCGAGGCTTAAAGTTATGCTGAGTATGCAATTCTCGATTTCGACGCTAAGGCCGCAGGGGCCGCTCCCGCCGCAGTTCGCAGGCGTGTCGGCAAATGCGCCGTCAACCTGGTCATCCTGTCGTCACGCTGTGCGGTGACGAGACGTCGAAACGACTCGCCTTGGGCGCACCCTTGAGCAGCGCTGCGAGGTCCGCGGACTTGAGCGCTGAGTCCTCCGCGCTCCCCCAGACCACGGTCGCGCCGCCCTCGCGCAGGGTGAACGACACGTCGTCCTTCGTCTTCGCCGAGATGGTGTCCACGCGGCTCAGCACATCGGCGGGCAGCGACGACAGCACGGCGGCCGCTGCTGCGAAGCCGGAGTCGGCGTTCGCGTCGGCCGCGGCCCCCGTCGCGGCGATGATCGGATAGCCCGCAGGCCGCGTCGCGCTGGAGGAAATGGGCACCTTCGCCGCGTCCACGAGGACGAAGGCCGACCCGTGCTGGACCGCGCCGATCGCCTGGCGCTCGACGATGCGCACCACGAGGGTGTCCGGCGGGTGGCTCTCCAGCGTGTAGCTGCGGATGAGCGGGAAGGCGGCCAGGTCGCTGGAGATCGCGGCCTGGTCGAGCAGCGCGAGCGGCTTTCCGACCTGGTCGCCGAGCTTGGCCGAGATCGCGCCGGCGTCGAGCCGGGATGCCCCGACGACCTGGATGTGCCGGAGCGCGAGCAGCGGCGAGAGGCCGACCAGGATCACGCCGAGCACGAGGGCGACAGCGACGCCCGCCGCGCCGAGCCAGGCCATCCTGCGGCGGCGCGAGCGCTTCGTGAACCGGCGCACCTCGCCGCGCTCCACCCGCCGGCGTTCGGCACGGGCGGCGCGGAGGGCCTTGGAGATCTCGCGGTTGCTCGGCACGCGCTCGGTGAGCGGGAGGCGGTCGGTCGCGCGGGACGGGCGGAGCCCGTGCTCGGGGATCGGCTCCTGCGTGCGCACGATCGGGATCGGCTCGGTGATCGTCCCGACCGGTGACGCGGATGGCGCACGGCCCGGTTCAGGGCGCGCAGGTGACGCGGTCTCCGGCGCGGAGGGCGCAGGGGCGTCGTTCTGCCGTGCCGCCGACCGGTCGAACCCCGCTGGACGCTTCACCGCGGCTACTCCCGGACGCGGCGGAGCGAGTCGAGGAGCTGCGGGACGATCCGGTAGACGTCGCCGCAGCCGAGGGTGATGACGAAGTCTCCGTCGCGCGCGATCCGCGCGGTGTGGTCGGCGGCCTCCTGCCAGTCGGCGATGAACGCGACGTGCTCGGGATGCCGGAACCGGTCGGCGACCAGCGCGCCGGTCACCCCGGGCTCCGGGTCCTCGCGCGCGCCGTAGACGTCGAGCACGACGGTCTCGTCGGCGTAGGTCTCCAGGGTCTCGGCGAACTCCTGCGCGAACAGGCGGGTGCGGCTGTAGAGGTGCGGCTGGTGGACCGCGATGATGCGGCCCTCGCCGACGACCGTGCGCGCGGCCGACAGCGCGGCGGCGACCTCGGTCGGGTGGTGGGCGTAGTCGTCGTAGACGCTCACGCCGCCGACGTTGCCGTGCAGCTCGAAGCGGCGCTCGGTGCCGCCGAACTCCGCGATGGAGGCGAGCGCGGCGGCGGGGTCGAAGCCGAGGCCGGTCAGCACGGCGAACGCTCCGGCGGCGTTGATCGCGTTGTGCCGTCCGGGGACGCGCAGACGCGCCGAGTACTCGGCGCCCGCGTAGGTCAGCGTGAACGCGACGGGGCCGTCGGTGTCGACCGAGTGGACGCGCACGTCGGCGTCCTCCGCCTCACCGAAGGTGACGACGCGCTTGTCCGGCGCGACCTCCACCAGCCGGCGGTGGACGTGCTTCGCGCCCGCGTCGTCGGAGGAGACGACGACGAGCTCGTCCGCCTCCCTGGCAAAGGTCACGAAGGCGTCCTCGAACGCCTCCAGCGAGCCGTAGTGGTCGAGGTGGTCCGGGTCGACGTTGGTGATCAGCGCGACCGCCGTGTCGTAGAGCAGGAAGGAGCCGTCCGACTCGTCGGCCTCCACGACGAACAGCTCGCCGCTGCCGGTCTGCGAGCTCTTGCCGAGCGAGGCGATGACGCCGCCGTTGACGAAGCTCGGGTCCTCGCCGAGGCCGAGCAGTCCGGTGACGATCATGCCGGTCGACGTGGTCTTGCCGTGCGCGCCGGCGACCGCGACGAGGCGCTTCTTGTTGATCAGCCAGGCCAGCGCCTGCGAGCGGTGCAGTACAGGGATGCCGTTGGCGAGCGCGAGCTGGTACTCCGGGTTGTCCTGCCAGAGCGCGCCGGTGACCACGAGGGTGTCGGCGTCGCCGACGTTCGCCGCGTCGTGGCCGATCGCGACGGTGGCGCCGAGGGCGCGCAGCGCGTCGACGTTCGCCGAATGGCGCACGTCGGAGCCGGTGACCGTGTGGCCGGACTCCAGGAACAGGCGCGCGATGCCGCTCATGCCCGAGCCGCCGATGCCGACGAAGTGGAGGCTGCCCAGCTCGTCGGGGATGGTCGCGTTCAGGTCGGGTTTGATCGTCACAGGTGCTGCTTTCGGTCCACGAGTCGAGTTGACAGGTTACAGGCTACGCGGCGAACCTCAGGATCCGGTCAGGGCGCTCCGGATCAGGGCGACCATGCGGTCGGAGCCGTCGCGCACGCCCGTGACCGCGGCTTTGCGCGCCATCTCGGCCACGGCCGCGCGGTCGGCGAGCAGCGGGAGCAGCCGCCCGTCGACCCAGGAGGGCAGGAAGTCCGCGTCGTCCACGAGGATGCCGCCGCCGGCCTCCACGACGCCCGCCGCGTTGAAGCGCTGCTCGCCGTTGCCGATCGGGAAGGGCACGTAGACGGCCGGGACACCGAGGCCCGCGAACTCGCAGACGGTCGCGGCGCCCGCACGGGCGACAGCGAAGTCGGTCAGTGCGAAGGCGAGGTCCATGCGGTCGCAGTAGTCGAGCAGCCGGTAGTGCTCGATGCCGGGATCGGTCAGCTCGCCGCGGCCGCCCTGGATGTGGAGCACCTGCCAGCCGGCGGCGGTGAGCTGCGCGGCGCGGTCGGCGATGGTGCCGTTGAGCCGACGCGCGCCGAGCGAGCCTCCGGTGACCAGGAGGGTCGGGCGGTCGGCGGATAGTCCGAACTCGGCGAGGGCGGCCGGGCGGGCGGCCTCCCTGTCGAGCTGCTCGATCTCGCGGCGCAGCGGCATCCCGACGAACCGCGCGTGCCGCAGCGGCGTGCCCTCGAACGCGACGCCGACCCACGGGGTGGATCGCGCGCCGAGCCGGTTCGCGAGCCCCGGCCGCGCGTTCGCCTCGTGCAGCGCGTATGGCACGTGCGCGCTCCGGGCGGCCGAGTAGGCGGGCGCGGCCGCGTAGCCGCCGAAGCCCACCACGACGTCGATGCCGCGCTCGCGGATCAGGTCGGTGACCGAGCGCACCGCGCGCCGGTACTCACCGGGGAAGCGCAGCGCAGCGCCGTTCGGGCGGCGCGGGAACGGCAGCTTCGGGATGGTGGCGAGCTCGTAGCCGCGGGCCGGGACGAGCCGTGCCTCCAGCCCCTCCTTGGTGCCGAGGACCACGACCTCCGCGGACGGGTCGTCGCGGCGCAGGCGGTCGGCGACGGCGAGCAGCGGGTTGACGTGGCCGGCGGTCCCACCACCGGCCAGGAGGTAGCGGCTCACAGGGCGCTGGCGCGACGGGCGTCGCGGGCGTTCTGGCGGGCGAAGGACATCACGATGCCGATTGCGATCATGGAACTGATCATCGCAGTCCCTCCCGCAGAGATCAGTGGGAGCGGCACGCCGAGCACCGGGATGACGCCGAGCACGACGGCGATGTTCACGAACGCCTGGAAGATCAGCCACACCATGATCGCCGCGGTCGTGACGCGCGGGAAGGTATCCGTCGAGGCGTGGATGATCCGCAGGAACACGATCGCGAGCATCACGAACAGCAGGAGCACCACGACGGCCCCGATCAGGCCGAGCTCCTCGCCGATGATGGCGAAGATGAAGTCCGTGTCGGCGGCGGGCAGCCACGACCACTTCGAGTGCGAGTTGCCGAGGCCGACGCCGAACACGCCGCCGGAGGCCAGCGCGTAGAAGCCGTTGTCGATCTGCCAGTTGACGTCCGGGTTCGCGGCGCTCGTGCCGCCGAAGAGCGCGGCGATGCGCCCCATCCGGCTGGCGCTCGACATCGCCACCACGACGGCGACGATGGCGACGCCGACGAGTCCCGTGAACAGGTAGCGCAGCCGTACGCCGGCGAAGTAGAGGCCGCCGAGGACGAACGCCGACATGACGATCGTCGTACCGAGGTCGCCGCCGAGCACGACGACGCCGATGGCGCCGCCCGCGATCGGGAGCACCGGCAGCGCGACGTGCCGCCAGTCGTCGAGGAGGTCCTGCTTGCGGGCCAGGACGACGCCCAGCCAGATGACGAGCGCGATCTTGATCGCCTCCGACGGCTGGCCGACGAACCCTCCGACGCGGATCCAGTTGCGGTTGCCGCCGATCTCCACACCGAGCGGTGTCACCAGCACCAGGAACTGCAGGAAACACGCCGCGCCGAGGATGAACCAGATCGACCGCTTCCAGAAGTTCATCGGGATGCGCGAGACGATGAACATCAGCGGGAGCCCGATGAGCGCGTACATGCCCTGCGACCAGAACCGCGAGAAGAAGTTGTCGGTGTCGTTGTGGGACTCGACGGCGGACGACGAGAGCACCATGACCAGCCCGAACACGACCATGAAGAGCGTGATGCCGAGCAGCAGGAAGTAGTCGGAGGACTCGCTGTTCATCGCCCGGCCGAGCGAGATGCGGGTGGAGAAGCCGCGGGAGTCCGCGGGCTGCCCGGACTGTCCCGGCTGCTCCGGCTGATCGCGCGGGTCAGGCCCCCGGCGGACGCGAGGCGGGCTCGTCGTCATCCGCCTCACCTCCAAAGAACTCGTTGACGGCCGCCTGGAAGAGACGTCCGCGCTCGGCGTAATCGGTGAACTGGTCCATCGACGCCGCCGCCGGTGCGAGCAGGACGGTGTCCCCCTCGCGGGCGAGACCGCCGGCCAGCCGGACCGCCAGCGGCATGACACCCTCAGTCTCGTCGGCCTCCACCTCGAGCACCGGCAGCCCGGGGGCGTGTCGCTCGAATGCGGCCAGCAGGGCGGCTCGGTCGACCCCGATCAGGACCGCCCCGCGCAGCCGTTCGGCGTGCGCGGACACGAGCTGGTCGATGTCGACGCCCTTGAGGAGGCCGCCGACCACCCACACCACGGACGGGTACGCGCGCAACGACGCGTCGGCGGCGTGCGGGTTGGTGGCCTTGGAGTCGTCCACCCAGCTCACGCCGGCCTCCACCCGCACCAGCTCGATGCGGTGGGCGTCGAGGCGGAACGCGGTGAGCACGTCGCGGATGACCTGCGGCTCGACGCCGTAGGAGCGGGCGAGGGCGCTGGCGGCGAGGATGTTGGCGACGACGTGCGGGGCGGCGAGGCCGGCCTCCGCGAGCTCGTCGAGAGTGGTCAGCTCGATGGCGCTGTTGCGGCGGTCCTCAAGGAAGGCGCGGTCGCAGAGGATGCCGTCCACGATGCCGAAATCGCTCGGGCCGGGGATGTCGAGGCCGAAGCCGATGGCGCGGGCGCCCTCGATCACCTCGGCCTCCTCGACCATGCGCAGGGTGTTCTGGTCGGCGCGGTTGTAGACGCAGGCGACCTGGGCGTTGTCGTAGACCTTGGCCTTGGCGGCGATGTACGCCTCCATCGAGCCGTGCCAGTCGAGGTGGTCGTCGGCGATGTTCAGGCAGGCGGCCGAGTACGGCGAGAGCACGCCGCCGCGGTTCCGGTTGACCCAGTGGAGCTGGTAGCTCGACAGCTCCACGACGAGCACGTCGAAGCCCTGCGGGTCGCGGATGGCATCGAGCACCGGCACGCCGATGTTGCCGCACGGCGCGACGCGGGAGCCGCCGGCGAGCAGCATGGTCGCGGTGAGCTGGACGGTCGTGGTCTTGCCGTTGGTGCCGGTGACGCAGATCCAGTCGGCGGGGCTGTTGCCCGATCCGGGAGGGGCTACCTTGTCGCGGAGCCGCCAGGCCAGCTCGATGTCGCCCCAGACCGGGAGGTCGCCCCGGTCGGCCCAGAGCAGCAGCGGGTGGTCCCAGTGGAAGCCGGGCGAGACGACGATGAGCTCGGGGTCGAACTCCACGAGCCGCGCCGGCGGCGCGCTGAGGTCCGGCTCCTCCAGCAGCTCGGCGCCGATGACCTCCAGCAGCATGGCGCGCTCGGCGTCGGCGCGGGAGGCGACCACCAGCACCTGCGCGCCCAGCTCGGCGAGCGTGTCGGCGACGGAGAAGCCGGTGACGCCGAGGCCGAACACCGCGACCCGCAGCCCCGACCAGTCGTGATGCCAGCTGGTGAGCGCCTCCAGGCGCTCCCGGGATCCGGTCACGTCGCGAGCCACTCGAGGTAGAACGACCCGACGCCGGCCGCGACGAGGAGGCCGCCGATGATCCAGAACCGGACGACGACCGTCACCTCCGCCCAGCCTTTCAGCTCGAAGTGGTGGTGGATCGGGCTCATCAGGAAGATGCGCCTGCCGCGGGTGATCTTGAAGTACGCCCGTTGGACGATCACCGAGCCCGCCTCGATCACGAACAGGCCGCCGATGAGGACGAGCAGCAGCTCGGTGCGGCTGAGGATCGCGAGCGCCGCGACCGCGCCGCCGAGGGCGAGCGAACCGGTGTCGCCGAGGAAGATCTGTGCGGGCGAGGTGTTCCACCAGAGGAACCCGACCACGGCGCCCACGATCGCCGTCGCGACGATCGCCAGGTCGAACGGATCGCGCACGTCGTAGCACTTGGCGAGGTTCTCGGGATTGAGGTTGGGGCTCGCGCACGACTGGATCGACTGCCAGAACCCGATGATGATGTACGCGCCGATGGCGAGGATGCTCGCGCCGGACGCCAGCCCGTCGAGGCCGTCGGTCACGTTCACGCCGTTGGAGGTCGCGGCGACGAGGAAGTTGATCCAGATCAGGTAGAGGCCGTAGCCGACCAGCACGCCGATCACGCCGAACTTGGTGATCGAGCCGAAGTCGATCGGCAGATCGCGGATGAACGAGACGCTCATCGTCGCGGGCGTGTAGCCGCGCCCGTCCGGGAACCGGACGGCCAGGAAGGCCCAGACCGTGGCCACGATGACCTGCCCGGCAACCTTCGCCCAGCCGGTCAGGCCGAGACTGCGCTCCCTGCGGGTCTTGAGGAAGTCGTCCACGAACCCGACCACACCGAGGCCGACCATGAGGAACAGCACCAGGAGGGCGGACACGCTCGTCTCGTCGCCCGTCAGCAGCAGCGCGGTGAAGTAGCCGAACAGCGTGCCGAGGATGACGACGATGCCGCCCATCGTGGCCGTGCCGCGCTTGGCGTGGTGGCTCTGCGGCCCGTCGTCGCGGATGAACTGGCCCCACTGGAGCCGCCGGAAGAGCCGGATGAAGAGCGGCGTCAGGAACAGCGTGAACGCCATCGACAGCGCGCCGGAGGTCAGAAGGGCTCTCACGAGAAGAATTCTCCCAGTCGGTCGCCGAGGAAGCGCAGCCCCGCCGAGTTGGAGGATTTGACGAGCACCGTGTCCCCGGAGCGGAGCGCACCGCTGAGGTGGTCGAACGCCGCGTCCTGGGTCTCGAAGTACAGGGACTCCCCGTCCCACGAGCCCTCGTTGATGGCAGTGATGTGCATGCGCCGCGCGGACGGCCCGACGATGATGAGCTGGTCGATGCCCAACCGGACGGCGAGGAGGCCGATCCGGTCGTGCTCCTCGCCGGAGAACTCGCCCAGCTCGCTCATCTCGCCGAGGACGGCGATGGTGCGCTCCCCCGGCTCGGCGATCTGGGCCAGCGTCTTGATGGCGGCGGACATCGAGTCGGGGCTCGCGTTGTACGCGTCGTTGATGACGGTGACGCCGCGGGCGCCGCCCATGACCTCCATCCGCCAGCGCTCGGCGCGCTGGACGGTCTCCAGGGCGCTCACGATCGTGTCGATGTCCACACCGAGGGTGTACGCGGCGGCCGCGGCGGCCAGCGCGTTCATGACGTGGTGCTCGCCGAGCACGCGGAACTGCACGGGACGCGACTCCCCCGCGCCCTCGCCGCCGTCGGCCGGCGGGAGGTGCAGCACGAACGACGTGCCGCGCGCGGTCGAGCGCACGTCGGTGGCCCGCACCGACGCGCGGTCGTCCAGGCCGAACCACAGGACGCGGGCGAGGGTCTTGTCCGCCATCGAGGCGACGCGCGGGTCGTCCAGGTTGAGGACGGCGACGTCGGACTCCAGGAGGTCGCTGACCATCTCGGTCTTGGCCGCGAGGGTCTTCTCGATGCCGCCGAACTCGCCGGCGTGCGCGAGGCCCACCTTGAGGACGATGCCGATGTCCGGCCGGGCCATCCGCACCAGCCGGGTGATCTCGCCGATGCCGCTCGCGCCCATCTCGGCGACGAGGTACTGCGTCTCCTCGGTGACCTCCAGCATCGTGACCGGCGCGCCGACCTCGTTGTTGAACGACGCCCGCGGGGCGATGGTCGGCCCGAGCTGCTCCAGGATGGCGCGCAGCAGGTTCTTGGTGGTCGTCTTGCCGTTGGAGCCGGTGACGCCGACGATCCTCAGCGTTCCGAGCGCGCGGACGCGGGCGATCACCTCGGTGGCGAGGTCGCCGAGAGCCACGACGGTGTCGGGCACCAGGAGCTGCGGAACCGGCAGGTCGAGGGCGTGGTCGACGACCAGGAGGGCCGCGCCGGCCTCGACGGCCTGTGGGGCGAAGAGGTGGCCGTCCGTCGTCTCGCCGGGCTTGGCGAAGAAGATCGTGCCGGGCACGATCTCCCGGGAGTCGGTGGTGGAGAGCCCCGTCACGACGGTCTCCGGAGTCGCTCCGGTGTCGTCGAGCAGGAGCTCGCCGCGGGTCGCGGCGGCGACCTCGGCGAGGGTGAGGGCGATCATCAGAGCCACCCGGCCTCTCGCAGCGCGAGCCTGGCGTCGTCGCGGGCCGAGTACGGGAGGCGCTTTCCGGCGACCTCCTGGTAGTCCTCGTGCCCGGGGCCCGCGTAGAGCACCACGTCGCCGTCGCCGGCGAGCGAGAGCGCCGTGCGGAAGGCGGCGCGCGGGTCGGCGACTTCGTAGAGCTCGGCGTCCGGCACGGCGGCGCGGGCGCCGTCGAGCAGCGCGGCGCGGATCAGGGCCGGGTCCTCCGAGCGCGGGTGGAAGTCGGTGATGACCACCGCGTCGGCGCCGCGCGCGGCGATCGCGCCCATGTCGGCACGCTTGGTGGTGTCGCGGTCGCCGTCGGCGCCGAAGACCATGACGATCCGGCCGTCGGTGACCCGGCGCAGCGCGCCCAGCAGCGACAGGAAGGCGTCGGGCGTGTGCCCGTAGTCGATGAAGACGACGGGGCCGCGGTCGCCGGAGAGGCGCTCGGTGCGTCCGGGGACGTAGGCGTCGATCCCGCCGTCGCGCTCCAGCGCCGCGCCGATGGCGTCGAGGTCGTAGCCGGACTCCACCAGCATGACGATCGCGAGGGCCGCGTTGGCGGCGTTGTAGGCGCCGAGCAGCGGGACGCTGGTCTCCAGGCGGCGCCCGTCCGGGCCGGCGAGCTCGAAGACCGTCTCCTCGATGGTCTCCTCGATCACGGTCAGCGTCCAGTCGGCGTCGACGCCCGGCACGCTCGCGAGCGTGGAGACCGGGATGCGGGACTGCTCGACCAGCGAACGGCCCCACTCGGAGTCGACCGTGACGACGCCGCGGCGTGCGCGGTCCGGCTGGAAGAGCTCCAGCTTGGCCGCGAAGTAGTCGTCCATCGCGGCGTAGTCGTCGAGGTGGTCGTGGCTGAGGTTGGTGAAGCCGACGACGTCGAACTCGATGCCGTCGACGCGGTGCCGGCTGAGCGCCTGCGCGGAGACCTCGACCGCGACGGCGCGGACGCCCTCCTCGCGCATCCGGGCGAGCAGCGCGTGCAGCTCGCTGGCCTCCGGGGTGGTCAGCTTGCTGGTGATCGCGTGCTCGCCGATGCGGCGCTCGGCAGTCGAGGACAGCCCGGCGACGACGCCGAGCTGGCCCAGGATGCCGTAGAGCAGGTAGACGACGCTGGTCTTGCCGTTGGTGCCGGTGACGCCGAACAGCGTGGCCGCGTTCTCGTCGGTGCGATAGACCCATCTCGCCACCGCGCCGAGGGCGGCGCGCGGGTCGGGCGTCACGATGACGGGGACTCCCGCGTCGGCGGCGAGCTCCGCGCCCGCTGCGTCGGTCAGGACCGCGACGGCTCCCGCTTCCACGGCGGCGGCGGCGTAGCTCGCGCCGTGCGCGTTCTTGCCCGGCACGCCGACGTACAGGTCGCCCGGCTCGACCGCCGAGCTCGCGAGGGCTGCTCCGGTCACCTCGACGGCGTCGAGGTCTCCCCGGACATCCAGCCCGAACTCCGCGACCAACTGGGCAAGCGGGCGGGCGACGGGATGCTCGGGGCGCAGGGAGGAGGGCGCCGGTCCTGTCACGGGGCTCACTTTCAGTCGGGGGTTCGTGGATCGCGAGACGGTCGGGGCGACGGCGTCTCGGTCGGGGTTCAGTAGTAGGGCGGGTAGTCTGCCGGGCTCGACGTCGACGGCTTCACCCGGTAGGTCTTCAGCACCTGGCTCATGATCGTGTGGAACAGCGGAGCGGCAGCAGCCGACGAAGTAATGGTAGTCGGGAACCCGAGGTTGACCGAAACGACGTACTGCGGATCGTCCACCGGAGCGACCCCCATCACCGACACGTAGTACGACGGCAGATACCCGCCCTTGCCGTCCGGCTGCTGGGCCGTACCGGTCTTCGCGGCGACGTTGTAGCCGGGGATCTTGAGCTGCTTCGAGAGCTCGCCCTGGGTGGTGACCGACTCCAGCATTCCGAGCGTCGTGCTGGCCGCGCTGGGCGACACGACCTTCACCGGGGTCGGCTTCGGGACATCGGTGACGGTGCCGTCCGCCTGCTTGCAGCCCTCGACCATCGTCAGCGGGATGCGGGTGCCGCCGTTGGCCAGCGCCTGGTAGGCGCTCACCATCTGGAGCTGGGTCGTCGAGACGCCCTGGCCGAACATCGTGGCGTACTTGGTCTGGTCGTCCCAGGACGACACCGGGTGCAGGAGGCCGGAGGACTGGCCGGGGTACGGGAGGCCGGTGTCGTCGCCGATCCCGAACTTCTTGAGGTAGTCGTACCTGGTCTGGTCGGCGAGCGCGCGGCCGAGCTGCGACATGCCCGTGTTCGAGGAGTTCATCAGCACGCCCGTGAGGGTCAGCCGCTCCGGCGCGTGGTATCCCGAGTCGTGCAGGTCGGCGCCGTTGCCCGACTTCCACTCGTACGGTGCCAGCACCTGGCTGGTCGGCGACGCCTTGCCCTGGTCGATGAGCATGGCGGCGGTGAGCGCCTTGAAGGTGGAGCCGGGCTCGCGCGGGTCGGTGAGCGACTGGAGGCGCCAGTACGACGGGTCGGTGGCGTCGATGTTGTTGGGGTCGAGCGCGGGCCACTGGGCGATCGCCTTGATCTTGCCGGTCTTCGCCTCCGCCACGGTCACGAAGCCGAACTTCGATCCGGTCGCCGTGACCTGCTGGGCCAGCGTCTGCTCGGCGAACCACTGCAGGTCGCTGTCGACCGTGAGCTCGAGCGTGCCGCCGTCCTTCGCCTTCTGCTGAACCACCGTGCTGCCCGGGATGGCGACCCCGTCCGCGCCACGCTGGTAGGTCTCCAGCCCGTTCTTGCCGGCCAGGCAGCCGTTCTCGCTGTCCTCCAGGCCGCCGTTGCCGCCCTGCGAGACGTAGCCGATCAGGTTGCCGGCCACGGCGCCGTTCGGGTAGCTGCGCGCCTGCGTCTTGCCGAAGGTGAGCCACGGGTACGGCAGCTTGTCGAGCTTGTCGAAGGTGGTCACGTCCATGCCCGACTTGATGAGCACGTACTTGGACTTCGGGTCGGCCTTCAGCGCGTCGTCGAACAGCTTCACGACGGCATCGCCGCCCTGGCCGGTGATCGCGCCGATCTTGGCGGCGGCCTCCACCATCTTGTCGCGGCCGCCCGCGACCGCGTCGGACGGCGAGGCCTGCGCGGTGTACGTGTAGATCGTCGTCGCAAGGATCTTGCCGCTCGCGTCGACGATGTCGCCGCGGTTGCCGTAGAGGGTGTTGGAGTCCTCCTTGGCGTTGACCGACGCCTTCTGCAGGGCGTCGGCGCGGACCACCTGGATGTCGACCAGCTTGCCGCCGAGGATGGCGACGAACGCGGCGACCGCCACGACGGTGAGGGCTGTGCGCCTCCGCAGCATCTTCCTGTTGATCACGCCCCGCGTCCGTCCCGTCGCGTCGTCAGTGCGTCACCGGTGTCGGCAACGCTCCCTGCAACGGTACGGACGGCTTCGCCGGAGTCGTGGATGCCGCACCCGCGCTTGCGGAACTCCCAGCTTGCGCGGCCCCCGCGGCGGCCGCGGGAGCGCCGGTCACGGTCTGCCCCGGCGCCGCCGCGAGCGGCACGCCGTTGAGCTGCGAGTTCGGGACCAGGTTACCCTGGCCTCCGGTCACGGTGCCGGCCGCGCCGGTCGCCGCGATGGGCGCGCCGAGGACCGCGCCGTCGGAGAGGCGCAGGTAGGCGGGGTTGCTGTTGCTCACCATGCCGAGCGCGTTGGCGTTGGCGGCGAGGTTCTGCGGCGACGTCAGCCGGTTGAGGTCCTCCGAGGCGGCCTGGTAGCTGCGCTGGAGCTGCGTCTGCTGGGTCTGCAGCGAGCTGAGCTGGTAGGCGCCCTGGGAGACCCCGATGCTGAGCAGGAGCTGCGCGACCACGATCACGAGCAGCGACGACACCGCGGTGATGGCGTACACGGTGCGCGGACGCGCACGGCGCTGGCTGCGGGTCGACACCACCTCGAGGTGGGAGCGGCGCTCACGTGCCGGCTGCTCCGGCCTGTCGAGCAGCGGCGCTGGCGCGTCCAGCTTGGGCGCGGTCGCCGCCGTGGACGCCGGAACGTGCCAGCTCATCGTCGGCCGCCTGCGGACCCCCGTCCCTATGGTGTTGCTGCTCACGAGTCCCTCCTCACTCGTTCGGCCGCGCGCAGGCGCACCGGAGTGGCCCTCGGGTTCGCGGCCTTCTCCTCGTCGTCCGCCAGCTCCGCGCCCCGGATCAGCAGCTTCAGCTGAGGCCGGTGCTCCGGCAGCTCGACGGGAAGCCCCGCCGGTGCGCTGGAGCGCGACCGCGTCTGCAGCTCGCGCTTGACGATGCGGTCCTCCAGCGACTGGTACGCCTCCACGACGATGCGGCCGCCCACCGCCAGCGCGTCGATCGCGGCAGGGATGGCGCGCTCCAGCACGGCCAGTTCCTGGTTCACCTCGATGCGCAGCGCCTGGAAGACGCGCTTGGCGGGATGCCCCTGCCGCTGAATCGCGACGGGCGTGGCCTTCTGCAGGATGTCGACGAGTTGGCCGGAACGGACGATCGGCGCGTTCTGCCGCTCCTCCACGATGCGGCGGGCGTAGCGGGCGGCGAGCTTCTCCTCGCCGTAGTCGCGGAAGATGCGGCGCAGGTCCGCCTCGGAGTAGGTGGCGAGCACGACCTCGGCCGTGAGGTCGCTGGTGCCGTCCATGCGCATGTCGAGCGGCGCGTCCTTGGAGTACGAGAAGCCGCGCTCGACGCGGTCGAGCTGCAGCGACGAGACGCCGAGGTCGAACAGCACGCCGTCGATCTCGTCGAACCCGAGCCCCTCGATGGCGTCACGGATGCCGTCGTACACGGTGTGGACGAGGTGCACTCGGTCGCCGAACCGGGCGAGCCGCTCTCCGGCGATGGCAAGCGCCTCCTGGTCGCGGTCGAGGCCGACCAGGGTGACCTCGGGGAAGCGCTCCAGCACGCCGGCCGAGTGGCCGCCCATGCCGAGCGTGGCGTCCACGAAGACGGCGCCCGGCTTCTGGAGGGCGGGGCCGAGCAGCTCGATGCAGCGTTCGAGGAGGACGGGGGTGTGGATGTCGTCTGTCATGTCCGCACCCGGGAGGATCGGCTCCTGGTTCCGGATCCCCATCCATTCCGACCTGCCACCGGGGAAGTGGTGTCAGGGCGTATGGCTGGGAGTCCGGCGCCAGGCGCTAGAACAGTCCCGGGATCACCTCCTCCTCCGTGTTCGCGAATGCTGCCTCCTGCTCGGCGAGGTACGTCTCCCACGCCTCCGCGTCCCAGATCTCGGCGCGGCTGCCCGCGCCGATCACGACCAGGTCCCTGTCGAGACCCGCGTACGTCCGCAACGAGGTCGGGACGGTGACCCGGTTCTGCTTGTCCGGGACCTCCGCGCTCGCCCCCGAGAGGAAGACGCGCAGGTAGTCGCGGGCCTGCTTGCTGGTCACCGGCGCCTGCCGGATCTTCTCGTGGAGCGATTCGAACTCGCGCTGCGAGAAGACGTAGACGCAGTGCTCCTGACCGCGGGTCAGGACGAGACCGGACGCGAGCTCATCCCGGAACTTGGCCGGCAGGATGATGCGCCCCTTCTCGTCCAGCTTGGGGGCATAGGTGCCGAGGAACATCGGTGCCACCCCCCACTCTCCCGGCCACGGTTGCGGTGTGTCTCCACTTTACTCCACTCCCATCCACAAAATCTGCCCAATCGGGAATTTTGCCCCGTTTAGGGGTGTTTGAGGCGCGGAATCACGCGGTAGAAGGCAGTGGAGGGAAATGGAGGGTGAATGCACTCCCGGGGAGTGCAGAACGCACGAAAAAGGGCCGATCCGAAGATCGGCCCGAAAGGCGGGTGCGGAGTGGAGTGCGGTGGAGGGGCTACTGCTGCCCGTCCTGGCGCTTGTCCCAGCGGTCGTTCATGCGGTCCATGAAGCCGGGCTGGCCACGGGTCGGCTTGCCGGACGAGCCGGCGGCCGCCGCGTCGGGATCGATCGCCACGCGCTTGCCCGGCGCGATGGCCAGGAGCACGCCGCCGAACATCACCACGAATCCGAGGATCCCGACGATGGGGAGCTGGACGAAGACGCCGGTCACGAGGACCGCCACGCCGATGACGGCGACCAGGATTCCGAGGACGATCGACCGGTACGCGGGGCGAGCCCGCTTGCCTCCGACCTTCGCGACGAAGTCCGCGTCATTCTGGTAGAGACTGCGTTCCATCTCTTCGAGGAGGCGCTGCTCATGTTCTGAAAGCGGCATCCGGATCCCCCTCTTTCTAGCGGGTTCTAGGCGTTGTGTGGCCGATTGTAGCCGCACCACTCTGACTAGGCTATACGTGTGTCTGAAAGCATCCGATTCGTCGACCTCATCCAGTCAAGAATCGATGGGTTCTTCGATGCACGTGCATCCATTCTCGTCTCCATAGCCGACGAACTCGCCCCGATCGCGGCTTTTTCGAGGGATTTTCTCAGCGGCGGGAAGCGTTTCCGGGCGCTGTTCTGCTTCTGGGGCTGGCAGGCGGTGCGGACGGCGGCCGACGAACCGGGTGAAAGCCCGGCGGTGACCGCGGGCGGCCCGCTCGATGCGGTCGTCTCCGTGGCCTCGGCGCTCGAGCTGTTCCACGCCGCCGCACTCGTGCACGACGACCTCATCGACAACTCCGACACCCGCCGTGGCGCCCCCTCTGCGCACCGCCGCTTCGAGCGGCTGCACGACCAGGAGGGCTGGCAGGGCTCGGGGGCGACGTTCGGCACCGGAGCGGCGACGCTTCTCGGCGACTACCTGCTCATCCTCAGCGACGAGCTCTTCGACGAAGGCATGACACAGACCGTGAGCGCGTCGGCGCGGCGGTCGGCACGGGCCGAGTTCAACCGGATGCGGCTCGACGTCACCGCCGGCCAGTACCTCGACATCTTCGAAGAGATCGGCTGGGCAGGGCGCCCGGACGCCGACCAGCTCGCCAGGGCCGAGCGCGTCATCGTCTACAAGTCGGCCAAGTACTCCATCGAGTCGCCGCTGCTGATCGGCGCCAGCCTCGCCGGCGCGACCGTCGGCCAGCTCGACGCGCTCCGCCGCGTCGGCCTCCCGCTCGGCATCGCGTACCAGCTCCGCGACGACCTCCTCGGTGTCTTCGGCGACGCGGAGGTCACCGGCAAGCCCAGCGGCGACGACCTGCGCGAGGGCAAGCGCACCGTGCTCATCGCGCTCACCAGACAGGCCGTCCCCGCCGGCGCGCGTGCGACCCTGGACGAGCTGCTCGGCGATCCCGACCTGACGCCGCAGCAGGTCCAGACCCTCCAGATGACGATCCGGGACTCCGGCGCCGTCGAGAAGGTGGAGCGCATGATCGCGGACAACGTCGCGAGCGCGATCGAGGCCCTCGACGAGGCGCCGATCGGCCCGGCGGCGCGCGCCCAGCTGCGCGAACTCGCGGTGACGGTCACCCGCCGGGCGTCCTGACCGGAGGTCCGGTCAGGCCAGCGCGATCAGGCCGGCGCGATCAGGCCAGCGCCTGGGCGACGCGGCGCACCTCGGCCTTGCGGCCGGCGCGCAGGGCCTCGATGGGGGCGGTGCCGAGGCTCTCCTCGTCGGCGAGCAGCCAGTCCACCGCCTCGTCGTCGTCGAAGCCGTTGTCCGCGAGCACCATGAGCGTGCCGTGCAGCTCGCCGAGCGGCTCGCCGTCTCGGAGGAACAGCGCGGGGACCTTGAGGACGCCGTTGATGCGCTTCGCCGCGAGATGACGGTCCTCGATGAGGCGGCGGACACGGCTGACGCCGAGTCCGAGCTGCTCCACGAGGTCGGGGATGGTGAGCCACTCTGTGGCCTGGACCTGCTCGTTCACACAGACAAGCGTGCCATGTCCGGGGCCAGATCACACGATCGAGTGAATGTTACGGTTGTGTTAACTGTTGTCACAGCAGCCACACTGGTTGACTCCTTACTCACTGTGTGCCAGCGTGGACAACGGCTTTGCCACTCATAAGGGGGTCGACCATGTCTCTGAGCGAGAGCACCAACCGGCGGATGCTGGGCACGGTGCCGATCGCGATCGCCGGCTCCATCGCGGTGACGCTGAATCTCCTCGCCCCCGCGCAGGCCGCCGTCGGCGAGGTGCGCGACCGGGCGCCGGAGAAGAGCGATGCCACCGGTCCCCGGAACACGATCCGCGCCGCCGCAGCCCAGGAGGCCGCCACGACCTCCCCCGCCCAGGTCGAGATCGCGGCCGCGCCCGCCAGCTACCGCGTGCAGACCGGCGACACCGTCTCCGGCATCGCCGCCCGCTTCGGCATGTCCACCGCCGCCGTGCTCGCGCTCAACGGGCTGAGCTGGAAGAGCCTGATCTTCCCCGGCCAGGTGCTCGCGCTGAGCGGCGCGCTGAGCGGCGCGCCGAAGCCCGCGGCGCCGGCCCCGGCTGCGCCCGCTCCGGCAGCGGCCCCTGCGCCGTCCCGGACGGCGTACACCGTCGCGCGCGGCGACACGGTCAGCGGCATCGCGGCCAAGTTCGGCCTCCGCACCTCCGCCGTCCTCGCCGCCAACGGCCTGAGCGGCGCGAGCATCATCTACCCGGGACAGAAGCTCGCCATCCCGGGGATGACCACGGCGGCGGTGAACACCCCGATCGCGGCGCCCGCCCCGATCCCGGCGCCCGCAGCGGTCGTCAGCGCGCCGGCTCCGGCGCCGGCGCCGGTCATCCAGCCGGGCCAGGTGGTCGCGCTCAGCGACGAGATGCGGGTGAACGCGCAGCTGATCATCCGCATCGGGCGCCAGGAGGGCGTCCCGGCCCAGGGCATCGTCATCGCTCTCGCAGCGGCAGCCCAGGAGTCCGGGCTGAAGAACGTGCGCTACGGCGACCGCGACTCCCTCGGCCTGTTCCAGCAGCGGCCGAGCACCGGCTGGGGCACCGCAGCCCAGGTGCTCGACCCCACCCGCGCGACCCTGGCCTTCTACGGCGGGGCGAACAACCCCAACAAGGGCCACACGCGCGGCCTCCTCGACATCCCCGGCTGGTCGTCGATGACCGTCGCGCAGGCCGCCCAGGCGGTGCAGATCTCGGCCTTCCCGACCGCCTACGCCAAGTGGGAGACGTCGGCACGCGCGTGGCTGGCGCAACTCGGCTGACGGGCGCGACGCGCCGAAGGTCACAGCCGGGTCACAGCCCCGGCGCACACCGGTGTTTTGCAGGTTTCGCGACCGCCCCGTTCCCTAGACTCGATCCGTGACCACGAGCCAGACAGACCCGATGATCGGCCGTCTTGTCGACGGCCGCTATCAGGTGCGCTCGCGGATCGCCCGGGGCGGCATGGCGACGGTGTACCTCGCCACCGATCTGCGGCTGGAACGACGCGTCGCGATCAAGGTCATGCACGGCCACCTCGCCGACGACAACACCTTCAAGAGCCGCTTCGTGCAGGAGGCCCGCTCCGCCGCCCGGCTCGCCCACCCCAACGTGGTCAACGTCTTCGACCAGGGCCAGGACTCCGACATGGCGTACCTGGTCATGGAGTACCTGCCCGGCATCACGCTGCGCGACCTGCTCAAGGACTACGGCAAGCTGACGCCGGAGCAGACCATCGACATCATGGAGGCCGTGCTCAGCGGCCTCGCCGCCGCGCACAAGGCCGGCATCGTGCACCGCGACCTGAAGCCCGAGAACGTGCTGCTGGCCGACGACGGCCGGATCAAGATCGGCGACTTCGGCCTCGCGCGCGCCGCGAGCGCCAACACGGCGACCGGGCAGGCGCTCCTCGGCACGATCGCCTACCTCTCCCCCGAGCTCGTCACCCGCGGCGTCGCCGACGCCCGCAGCGACATCTACGCGCTCGGCATCATGATGTACGAGATGCTCACCGGCACGCAGCCGTTCCACGGCGAGCAGCCGATGCAGATCGCGTACCAGCACGCGAACGACGCCGTCCCGGCGCCGAGCAGCGCCAATCCGGCCGTCCCGCCGGAGCTGGACGAGCTGGTGCTGTGGGCGACCGAGAAGGACCCGGACCGCCGGCCCACGGACGCCCGCGAGATGCTCGACCGGCTCATGGAGGCCGAGAAGTCGATCCGTGGCGACGTGGTGATGCAGCCCACGATGGTGCTGTCCCCCGCCTTCGACATCGCCGACGGCGACACCCAGATCATCAACCCCGCCATCCGGCAGCAGGTCGCGTCGAGCACGCCGACCGCGACGGACACGCTGACCCAGGCCGCCCGGCGCCGCCGCGGCAAGGGCTGGTGGCTCTTCGCCCTCGTGCTGGTGCTGGCGGCGGTCGCCGGCGGGACCGGCTGGTACTTCGGCTCCGGACCCGGCTCGTTCGTGACGGTGCCGAACGTCGTCTCGCAGGCGCCGGCCGCGGCCGCCACCACGCTGACGAACCTGGGCTTCAAGACCGTTCAGGCGCAGGAGTACAGCATCACGATCCCCACCGGGCAGGTGTCCAGCACCGATCCGAAGGCCGGCGCGTCGGCCAACCGCGGCAGCACCATCACGATCCGCGTCTCCCAGGGCCCGAAGCCGGTCACCATCCCCGCCCTCGCCGGCGCGAGCCTCGACGCGGCGAAGACCGCGATCACGGGGACCGGAGCGAAGGTCGGCGACGTCGCGCAGCAGTTCGACGCCAAAGTCCCTGCGAATACCGTCATCTCCGCGACCCGTGCCTCCGACGGCAGCGACATCTCCGGTGGCGGCGGCTACTTCCAGGCTGCGGCGGTGAACCTCGTCGTGTCGGTCGGTCCGATCCCGGACGTCACAGGCAAATCGGTGTCGTCCGCGACGGCCGCGCTCGAGAAGGTCGGCCTGCACGCCACCGCCGGGCCGCAGAGCTACAGCGACACGATCGACAAGAACGACGTGATCTCGGCCCAGGCGCAGAGCCAGCCGGTGCGCCCGGGCGACACGCTGGCGCTCGAGACGTCCCGCGGGCCCGCCCCGGTGCCGGTGCCCGACGTGGTCGGCCAGACCTGGGACAAGGCGAAGGCGGCCCTCCAGGCGGCGGGCTTCCAGCTCAACTACAGCCCGGCGGCCGACCTCCTGCCCGGCGGCTTCGTGGTCTCGAAGGTCTCACCCTCCCCCGGAACCGAAGCCCCCAAGGGCTCGACCATCACCGTCAACTTCGCCGGCTTCTGACCCCTACCCAAACGCCGAGGGCACAGACGCCGAGGGGCACGTAAACGCCCCTAAAACCGGGTTTTAGGGGCGTTTACGTGCCCCTCGACGGGACTTCGCGAGGGGTCAGCCTTGGCTGAGCTCCTCGGCGACGAGGAAGGCGAGCTCCAGCGACTGCATGTGGTTCAGTCGCGGGTCGCACAGCGACTCGTAGCGAGTCGCGAGGGTCTCCTCGTCGATGTGCTCCGAGCCGCCCAGGCATTCCGTGACGTCGTCGCCGGTGAGCTCGACGTGGATGCCGCCCGGGTGCGTGCCCGCGGCGCGGTGCGCCTCGAAGAAGCCCTGGACCTCGTCCACGACGTCGTCGAAGCGGCGCGTCTTGTAGCCGTTCGGCGTCGTCAGGCCGTTGCCGTGCATCGGGTCGGTGACCCACAGCGGGTTGGCGTCGGAGCGCTTCACAGCCTCCAGCAGCGGCGGCAGGGCGTCGCGGATCTTGCCTGCGCCCATCCGGGTGATGAAGGTCAGCCGGCCGGGCTCGCGGTTCGGGTCGAGCTTGTCGATGAGCTCCAGCATCGTTTCCGCCGTGGTCGCCGGGCCCAGCTTGACGCCGATCGGGTTGCGGACGCGGGACAGGAAGTCCACGTGCGCGCCGTCGAGGTCGCGGGTGCGCTCGCCGATCCAGACGAAGTGCGCCGACGTGTTGTACGGCGTGCCGGTGCGCGAGTCGATGCGGGTCATCGGCCGCTCGTAGTCCATCAGCAGCCCTTCGTGGCTGCTGTAGAACTCGACGCGGGTCAGCTCGTCGAAGTCCGCGCCCGCGGCCTCCATGAACTTGATGGCGCGGTCGATCTCGCGGGCCAGGCCTTCGTAGCGCTGGTTGGCCGGGTTCGCCGCGAAGCCCCTGTTCCAGCTGTGCACCTCGCGCAGGTCGGCGAAGCCACCCTGGGTGAACGCCCGGATCAGGTTCAGCGTGGAGGCGGCCGTGTGGTAGCCCTGGATCAGCCGGCGCGGGTCGGCAGCGCGCGACTCCGGCGTGAAGTCGTAGCCGTTGACGATGTCGCCGCGGTAGGCCGGCAGCGTCACATCGCCGCGGGTCTCGGTGTCGCTGGAGCGCGGCTTGGCGAACTGCCCGGCCATCCGGCCCATCTTGATGACGGGGACCGACGCGCCGTAGGTCAGCACGACCGCCATCTGCAGCACCGTCTTGACGCGGTTGCGGATCTGGTCGGCCGTCGCTCCCGCGAACGTCTCGGCGCAGTCGCCGCCCTGCAGCAGGAACGCCTTGCCCTCGGCCGCACGGGCGAGCCGGGTACGGAGCTGATCCACCTCGCCGGCGAACACCAGCGGGGGCAGCGTCGCGATCTCCGCGGACGCCGCTGCGGCAGCCTCCGCGTCGGGCCACTGCGGCTGCTGCTTGATCGGGAGCGTGCGCCAATAGTCCAGGCCCTCGATCACGGAGTCGTCAGCTTTCACGACGGGATCTGTGGTCTGCAGCACTGTTCTGTTTCCGCTCGGTCGGGTGGATTGGGATAACCGAGCCTATCGCGCCGGACGGGCCTCCGGCGCCGAGGGAGCGGATTGTGACGGGACCGCGACCGGCGGCGGGGAGGCCGGGTCGGCGGCGAGCGCCGCGCGCTTCTCCTTGACCGTGCTGGCGTAGACGTCGACGTACTCCTGCGCGCCCAGGCCGTGCAGCGCGTACATGATCTCGTCGGTGACCGAGCGGAGGATGAAGCGGTCGCCCTCCATGCCCTCGAACCGGGAGAAGTCGAGCGGCTCCCCGATGACGATGCCGATCCGGCCGATCCGCGGGATGCGGCGGCCGATGGGCATGATCTCGGCGGTGTCGATCATCGCGACGGGCACGACGGGGACGCCGGCCTCCAGGATCATCCGCGCGACGCCGGTGCGCCCGCGGTACAGCTTGCCGTCGGGGCTGCGGGTGCCCTCCGGGTAGATGCCGAGGATCTCGCCGCGCGCCAGGACCGCGAGGCCGGTGTTGAGCGAGGCCTCGGAGGCCTTGCCCCCCGAGCGGTCGATGGGGAGCTGGCCGGTGGCGTTCATGAACGCTTTGGTCGCCCAGCCCTTCAGGCCGCGCCGGGTGAAGTAGTCGCTCTTGGCGAGGAAGGAGACGTGCCGGTCGACGACGATCGGCAGGAAGATCGAGTCGATGAACGACAGGTGGTTGCTGGCGAGGATGACCGCGCCGTCGGCGGGAACGTTCTCGAGGCCGACGACCCACGGGCGGAAGATGCCACGGAGCAACGGCCCCGCGATCAGGTTCTTCATCAGCCAGTAGAACATCGATCGAAAGCCTAGTGCCCTGCTCGGCCCAATGGGAGGACCGGCGCAGGCGAGGACCGGCTCAGAGCGCGGCGTGCAGGCGGGCGAGGTCGGCCGCGCCGACCACCCCGGCGTCGTTGACCAGCTCTGCGATCTTGAACTCCGGCTCCGGGTGGTAGCCGCGTGCAGGGAGGTTCTCCAGGTACGCCTGCCGGATCGGCTCCAGCAGCAGCTCCCCCGCCTGCGCGACGCCGCCGCCGAAGACGAACAGCTGCGGGTCGAGGACCGCGCCGAGGCTCGCGCAGGCCTGGCCGAGCCAGTCGCCGAGCTGGCGGAGGGCGGCGAGAGCGCCGGGATCCCCGGCCATGATGAGCCCGGAGATGTCGGAGCCGGTCAGCTCGCCGGTGCGGGTGCGGACGTCCGCGAGCGACTGCCCGATGCCGCCGGCGTCGGCGAGCTCGTTGGCCATCCGCTGCAGCGCCCGGCCGGAGCCGTACTGCTCGATGCAGCCGTGCGCGCCGCAGCCGCAGGGCAGGCCGCCCGGGACCACGCGCATGTGACCGATCTCCGCTCCGGCGCCGAAGCCGCCGCGGAACAGCCGGTCGTTGCTGACGATCGCGCCGCCGACGCCGGTGCCGATGGTGAGGATCACCATGTCGCTGACCAGGCGGCCTGCGCCGTAGCGGAACTCCGCCCAGCCCGCCGCGTTGGCGTCGTTCTCGATGAGCACGGGGAGGTCGATGCGCTTCTCGAGCTTCTCCCGGAACGGCTCGTGCCGCCAGTTGATGTTCGGGGCGTAGTACACGGTCGACTGTGCCGCGTCGATGAAGCCGGCGGCGGCGACGCCGGCGCCCGCGATCTCCTCCGGCCCGTCCGACAGCCGCTCGATCATCGCGACGACGGCGTTCTCGATCTCCTCCGGGCGGCTCGCGTCGGTCGGCACGCGGTCCTCGCGGACGATCGTGCCGAGCTCGTCGACGACCGCTCCGGCGATCTTGGTCCCGCCGATGTCGATTCCGATGGCATGCACAGGCGGGCCCCTTCCGGATGGGCGTGGGTCGGGCGAAGGTGGAGGGAGCGGACCGGGCTGTCTCGGAAGACTCCCTGCCGCACCATCTAGAGTGTAATCAACCACTGCGAGCCGGAGCGATTCGGCCCGGACCCCCGCCCGCCCGGTATCGAGGGAGCTACCGTGAACCAGTTCGAAACGCCCGTCGTCGTCCCCGCCGACCCGGAGGCCAACGCGACGGACCTGCTCGTGCAGCGGGTCGCCGCCACCCCGGACGCGCCGCTGTTCAGCCTCCCGGACGGCGACGGCTGGAAGGACGTGACCGCAGCCGAGTTCCACCGCCAGGTCGTCGCGCTCGCCAAGGGCCTGGTCGCCGCCGGCATCCAGCCGGGCGACATGATCGGCCTGATGTGCAAGACCCGCTACGAGTGGACGCTGATCGACTTCGCCACCTGGTTCGCCGGGGCCGTGCTCGTGCCGATCTATGAGACATCGTCGCCCGCGCAGGTGCAGTGGAACATGTCCGACTCCGGCGCGAAGGCCGTCATCCTGGAGACCGCGGAGATGTTCTCCCGGTTCGACGAGGTGCACGCCGACCTGCCGCTCATCCAGGACGTCTGGCAGCTCCACCTGGGCGACCTGGACAAGCTCGTCGCCGCCGGCGTGGATGTTCCGGACGCCGAGATCGAGCGGCGCAGGAACCTGGCCCGCGGCGAGGACATCGGCACCCTGATCTACACCTCCGGCTCGACCGGCCGCCCCAAGGGCTGCGTGCTCACCCACTCCAACTTCGTGGAGCTGTCGCGCAATGCCACCGAAGCGCTCGGCGAAGTCCTGGAGGGCGCCTCCACCCTGCTCTTCATCACGACGGCGCACGTGTTCGCCCGGTTCATCGCGGCGCTCTGCGTCACCGCGGGCGTGAAGGTGGGCCACCAGGCCGACACCAAGCAGCTCCTGCCCGCGCTCGCGAGCTTCAAGCCGACCTTCCTGCTCGCGGTCCCGCGCGTGTTCGAGAAGGTCTACAACTCGGCCGAGCAGAAGGCGGAGGCCGGCGGCCGCGGCAAGATCTTCCGCGCGGCCGCCGAGGTCGCCGTCGAGCATTCCAAGGCCGTCGAGGCCGGCTCGGTGCCGTTCGGCCTCAAGCTCAAGTTCGCGCTCTACGACCGGCTGGTGTTCTCCAAGCTGCGCGCCGCGATGGGCGGCCGCGTGAAGTACGCGGTCTCCGGCTCCGCCCCGCTCGGCTCCCACCTCGGCCACTTCTTCCACAGCCTCGGCATCAAGATCCTGGAGGGCTACGGCCTCACCGAGACCACGGCGCCCGCGACCGTGAACCGGCCCGACATGTTCAAGATCGGCACCGTCGGCCCCGCCCTCCCCGGCGTCGACCTCCGGCTGGTCGAGGACGGCGAGATCGAGGTCCGCGGCATCAACGTCTTCAAGGAGTACTGGAAGAACCCGGAGGCGACGGCCGCGGCGTTCGACGACGGCTGGTTCCGCACCGGCGACCTCGGCTCCTTCGACGCGGACGGCTACCTGACCATCACCGGCCGCAAGAAGGAGATCATCGTCACCGCCGGCGGCAAGAACGTTTCCCCCGCCGTGCTGGAGGATCCGATCCGCGCCAACCCGCTGGTCGGCCAGGTGATCGTCGTCGGCGACCAGAAGCCGTTCATCGCGGCGCTGGTGACGCTCGACACCGAGATGCTGCCGACCTGGCTGGCGAACAACGGCGAGGACAAGGACATGACCCTCGCCGAGGCGTCCGTGAACCCGGCGGTGAACGCCGAGATCCAGCGGGCGATCGACGCGGCCAACGAGGGCGTCTCCCGCGCGGAGAGCATCCGCAAGTTCGTCATCCTCGCCACGGAGCTGACGGAGGCCAGCGGCCACCTCACGCCCAAGCTGAGCATCAAGCGCAACGTCATCCTCGCCGACTTCGCCGACGTGATCGACGGCGTCTACAGCGGCAACCCCAGCACGCAAGGAATCTCGCTCGCCCACTAGGCACGCAATTCGTGCCGAATGTCGCCTTTGGTGGCGCCAAAGGCGACATTCGGCACGAATCTGTTGAGTCGTTCCGCGAAAGCGTCGCGATCTCCGAAGAGGTCGTGCGCAGTCACGCGGACGACGCGCCAGTCGTGCGCCTCGAGAAGGTCCCGCCGTGCGATGTCGGCATGCCACTGCCGCCGTTCCACGCGGTGTCCGTCACCTTCGTACTCGAACGCGAGTCGGCGCTCCGGGATGCTGAGATCCGGATGCAGCACGAGACGACGCCCGACGGAAACCGGACGGTTGACCTGGAGACCTCTGTAGCCCTGATCCTCCAGGAAGAGACGCATCAGTGTCTCGGGACGCGAATCCGCGCCCGGACGAATTCGAGGGAGCGCCCAGGCACGCGCCCGTGCACCCTTGGTGCGGTTCAGCGCTGCCGATGCTGCGGCGAGCTCGTCGAGAGTTGCGAGCGCGGGGCGTTTGCGGGCGCCGACGAGATGGTCGCCCACGGCGACCAGGTCCTCGCGGGTGAGCACTCCGGAGAGCTGGCACCACAGGTGGGCCGGAGAGCTCACCGGTAGGCCATCGACTACGGTGCCGCTCACCGCGCCCAGACTGTGACCCACCACTCCGCGAGCCCGCGGGGGCGACCGCGGGAACTCCACGGCCACGTGCAGCGGCCCGTCCTGAGCCGATTCCGGAAGCGGGACCCCGAGAAGCACTGCGGCGGTCTCGTGGCTGAAGTAGACACCTTCGGTCAACAGCGGGAGGTAGGCGAGGCATCGTTCTCGGACCGTGATCGCCGGAATCGTCAGGTGAACGCCGTGGAAGGGATTGTGGAGGTCTCGCGCACGCAGGCGGGAGGCACTCACTCCGGCGCGACGCGCCTCCGACGGCGTGAAGGCGACACCGGCCAAGAGACCGGAAGCGGTTGTGGCGTTCGCATGCACCCATCGTGGCCGCCGCGCTCCGCGCCCCGTCGCCTGCATCCAAACCCGTGGACAACTCACATTCTCCACAGCCGCACGCGCGCACTCCCAGCACATTCGGCACGAATGTTGCGAATAGCGCTCGCTTACGCACCATTCGGCACGAATGCGCCGCGACGCATTCGGCACGAATGTCGCGAAAGGCGCGGGCATTCGCGACATTCGGCACGAATGTCGTTACACCTCGTCGCGCCAGGAGTGTTGCGGGGCGTAGCCCAGCACGCGGCGGGCCTTGTCGATCGAGAGGAGGGTGTCGTTGTTGTCGAGGTCGTCGCGCTTCAGGGGGACGCCGGGGAAGACCTCCGCGACGAGCTCCGCGTTCGAGCGGGTCATCACGGTGTCGGCGGCGGCGATGATGAAGCGGTCGAAGCCGGTGGTGTCCCACTCCAGGGCCTTCTGGATGGCGTGGGCGCCGTCGCGGGCGTCGATGTAGCCCCACAGGTTCCACTTCCGGCCGCGGGCGTTCTCGTCGTACGACGGGAAGGCTGCGTAGTCGGCCGGCTCCATCACGTTCGAGAAGCGCAGCGCCACGATCTTCAGGGACGGGTCCCAGCGCACCAGCTCGATCGCCATCTGCTCTTCGAGGTGCTTGACCAGGGAGTAGGTGGACTCCGGGCGGGCAGGGTAGTCCTCGTCCACCGGGATGTAGGGCGGCGGCACGTCGAACGGGAGGCCGAGCACGGTCTCGCTGGACGCGTAGACGATGTTCTTGATGCCGGCCCGGCGGGCGGCCTGGAAGACGTTGTAGGTGACCCGGATGTTGTTGTGGAAGGTGGCGACGTCGCTCAGGATGGCCGGCGCCGGGATCGCGGCCAGGTGCACGATGGCGTCGAAGCCGCCGTGCGCGTCGTCGACCCCGAGGATCGCGTCGATCGTCTGGCCGTAGTCGGTCAGGTCGACGCCGACGAAGCCGGGGCCGCGGTCCCCCGACGCGTCCAGGTTGACGACGGTGTGACCCGCCGCGCGTAGTTCGCGGACGACTGTGCGCCCGAGCTTGCCCGATCCTCCGGTGACTGCGATGTCCATGCAGTCGAGTCTACGGACTCAGAACCAGTCGCTCTCCCGGACCTGGCGCATGGCCTCGCGGCGGGTGTCCTTGTCGAGGCGGTCGAGGTAGAGCTTGCCGTCGAGGTGGTCGGTCTCGTGCTGCAGTGCCTGCGCCATGACGCCGGTGCCGCTGAGCTCGATCTCTTCGCCGTCGAGGTCGACGCCGCGGACCCGCGCGAACGGGTAGCGGGCGGTCTTGAACCACAGGCCCGGCACCGAAAGGCAGCCCTCGTCCACCAGTTCGGGCTCGCCGGAGACCTCCACGAGCTCCGGGTTGATGATGTAGCCGACCTCGCCGTCCACGTTGTAGCTGAACGCCCGGAGGCCGACGCCGATCTGCGGGGCGGCGACACCCGCGCGGCCCGGCGCGATGACGCTGTCGATCAGGTCCTCGACCAGGCCGCGGACGCCTTCGTCGATGGCGCCGACAGGCGCGGACGGGGTCTTCAGGACGGGGTCGCCGAACAGGCGGATCTGACGTTCGGTCACGGGGATCTCCTCGGGCGCGGGATGCGCGGGGTGGGACGGGAGCGGATCAGGCCCGCTCGGCGGGCAGGCCCTCCACCACGAGCGCGGCGAGCGCCCGGGCGGACAGCTTGGTCAGGGGCTTGAGGTCCTTCCAGTTGACCACGGAGCCGGCGGCGAGCTGCGGGTCGTACGGGATGCGGACGATCTCGCGCACGCGCGAGCGGAAGTGCGACTCGATCTCCTCGAGCTTCACCAGGTTGGTCGCGTGCGTCGCGGTGTTGAGGGCGACGACGGCGTTGCGGACCAGGTCCGTGTAGCCGTTCGCCTCCAGCCAGGTGAGCGTCTCGGACGCCAGCCGCGCCTCGTCCACGCTGCCGCCGGAGACGATCACGATCTCGTCCGCGCGCTGCAGGGTGGCCCGCATCACCGAGTGGACGATGCCGGTGCCGCAGTCGGTCAGCACGATCGAGTAGAACCGGGCGGCCAGGTCGGCGACGACGTTGTAGTCGTTCTCGTCGAACGCCTCGGACAGCATCGGGTCGGTGTCGGAGGCGAGGATGTCGAGCCGGGTCTCGTCGCGCGAGACGAGCGCGGAGAAGTCGGTGAACCCGCCGATGCTCGCCGCCTTGTGCACGACGTCGCGCACGGTCGCGCGGGTCTGCTTGGGGACGCGCTCGGAGAGCGTGCCGCGGTCGGGGTTGGCGTCGACCGCGATGATGCGGTCCTCGCGCGCGTCGGCCAGCGCCATCCCGAGCAGCGTCGTGACGGTGGTCTTGCCGACGCCGCCCTTGCGGGTGAGCACCGGCACGAAGCGCGTGCCGCCCTCGAACGCCTTCTGGATGCGGTGGTCGAGCTCCTTGCGGGCGCGCACCTTGGCGGAGTCGCCCAGGTTCACCGTGCGGAACGTCGTGTTGTAGACGAAGCGCTGCCACGGCCCCTCCGGGCCCGGCCGCGTCTTGCGGTTGACCTCGAGCAGGCGGTCGGCGGTCAGCATCGCAGCCGGCTCGGGCTGCGGCGAGTGCTCTCCGCGCAGGCGGTCGCGGCGCGACTGGGCGTAGGCGTCCTGGCCGGGCAGCGGCGCGACACCGTCGCCCTGCGCGGAGTCCTGCGTCGGCGTCGGGCCGGTCGCCAGCCGGGAGGCGACGATGGCGACGGACATCGTGGTCGGCTCGGTCGGCGACGCGACGAAACCGGGGTCGACCGGGACGTCGTCGATCGCGACGGCGGCCTCGTCCTCCGGCACCTCCTGGGGCGGGGCGGGAGGCAGGTCGACGGCGATGCTCAGCTTCGTGTCGATCTCGAGCGGGGACGGCCTGAACGCCGGCTCGACGTCCCGGGACGCGAGGTCGCCGTGTTCCGGCTCCTCCGGCTTGTCTGCCACGCGTGCACTCCTCCTGCCGCTCGACGGCGGCGACTGCGACAGTTTACCGGGCGGCCGCCCGCGTCGACAGCGAGCGATGCCCGCCGGACGTGCCGCAGCGCTCCCCGCACGGGCGGAGAGCGCTGCGGACGGGGCCGGTCAGGCCGGGGTGATGACGACCAGGAGGTCGCCCGCGTCCACCTGCTGGGTCTTCGGGATGGCGAGGCGCTCGATCGTGCCTGCGACGGGGGCGGTGATCCCCGCCTCCATCTTCATGGCCTCGATCGACGCGACGGCCTGGCCCGCGGCGACGACGTCGCCGGGGACCACGTGCAGCGTCACGACGCCGGAGAACGGCGCGGCGACATGACCGGGCTTGGCGGAGTCGGCCTTCTCGGCCGCCTTCGTCTCGACCGTGATGCTGCGGTCGCGCACGAACACCGGCCGGAGCTGGCCGTTGAGCGTGGTCATGACCGTGCGCATGCCCTTCTCGTCCGCCTCGCCGATGGCCTCCAAGCCGATGTAGAGCCGCACGCCCTTGCTGAACTCGATGACGTGCTCCTCGCCGGCGCCGAGGCCGTAGAGGTAGTCGATCGAGTCGACCACCGAGAGGTCCCCGAAGAGCTCCCGGATCTGCTCCTGGATGCGGGTCGGCGCCGGGAAGAGCAGCCGGTTGAGCGTCGCCCGGCGCTCGGCGCTGGAGCCCTCCAGCGCCTGCGCGTCGGCGGCGGAGACGTCCTCCACGCCGATCTTGATGTTCTTGCCCGCGAGCACCTTGGTGCGGAACGGCTCCGGCCAGCCGCCGGGCAGCTCCCCCAGCTCGCCGGCCATAAAGCCGACCACCGAGTCGGGGATGTCGTAGTTCTGCGGGTTCTCGGCGAAGTCGTCCGGGTCCGCCCGCACGGCCGCCAGGTGCAGGGCGAGGTCGCCGACCACCTTCGACGACGGCGTGACCTTGGGGATGCGGCCCAGGATCCGGTTCGCCGCGGCGTACATGTCCTCGACCAGCTCGAAGTCCTCCGCGAGACCCAGCGCCTTGGCCTGCTGGCGCAGGTTGGACAGCTGGCCGCCGGGGATCTCGTGCTTGTACACGCGACCGGTGGGGCCGGGCAGGCCCGACTCGAACGGGCGGTACACCTGGCGCACGGCCTCCCAGTACGGCTCGAGGTCCTCGACCGCGGTCAGCGAGATGCCGGTGTCGCGCTCGGTGTGGGCCAGGGCCGCGACGAGAGCGGAGGCGCTCGGCTGGCTCGTGGTGCCCGACATCGGCGCGCTCGCGACGTCGACCGCGTCGGCTCCGGCGCGCGACGCCGCGAGCAGGGTCGCGAGCTGGCCGCCGGGGGTGTCGTGCGTGTGGACGTGGACCGGGAGGTCGAACCGCTCGCGGAACGCGCTCACCAGCTTCTCGGCGGCGGACGGGCGCAGCAGGCCCGCCATGTCCTTGATCGCGAGGATGTGCGCGCCGGACTCCACGATCTGCTCCGCGAGGCGCAGGTAGTAGTCGAGCGTGTAGAGGTCCTCGGCCGGGTCGAGCAGGTCGGCGGTGTAGCAGACCGCGACCTCGGCGATCGAGGTGCCGGTGGCGAGCACCGACTCGATCGCCGGGCGCATCTGCGACACGTCGTTGAGCGCGTCGAAGATGCGGAAGATGTCGACTCCGGTCGACGCGGCCTCCCGCACGAACGCGTCGGTCACCTGGGTCGGGTACGGGGTGTAGCCGACGGTGTTGCGGCCGCGCAGCAGCATCTGGATGTTGATGTTCGGCAGCGCCTCGCGCAGCGACGCGAGCCGCTCCCACGGGTCCTCGCCGAGGAACCGGAGGGCGACGTCGTAGGTCGCGCCGCCCCAGGCCTCCACCGAGAGCAGCTCCGGGGTGAGCCGGGCGACGTACGGCGCCACGGCCAGGAGGTCCTTGGTGCGCACGCGGGTCGCGAGCAGCGACTGGTGCGCGTCGCGGAAGGTGGTCTCGGTGACCGCGAGCGCCGTCTGCGCACGCAGCGCCTCGGCGAAGCCCTTCGGGCCCAGCTCCAGCAGCTTCTGCCGCGAGCCGGACGGCGCGGGCACGCTGAGGTCGAGGTGCGGGAGCTTCTGTGCCGGGTCGGCGACCTCCGGCCGCGGGCCGTTGGGCTGGTTGACGGTGACGTCGGCCAGCCAGTTGAGCACCTTGGTGCCGCGGTCCTTGGACTCCCGGCCCTTGAAGAGCTGGGGGCGCTCCTCGATGAATGAGGTGGAGACGTTGCCCGCGATGAAGTCCGGGTCCTCCATGACGGCCTGCAGGAACGGGATGTTCGTGGCGACGCCGCGGACGCGGAACTCGGCCAGCGCACGCCGCGCGCGCAGCACGGCGGCCGGGAAGTCCCGGCCCCGGGTGATGAGCTTCGCCAGCATGGAGTCGAAGTGCGGGCTGATCTGCGCGCCGGGGTTGATCGTGCCGCCGTCCAGGCGGATGCCCGCGCCGCCCGGCGACCGGTACGTGGTGATCTTGCCGGTGTCGGGACGGAACCCGGCGGTCGGGTCCTCGGTCGTGATTCGGCACTGGAGGGCCGCGCCTCGCATCTGCACCGTGTCCTGGCTGAGGCCGAGGTCGGCGAGGGTGTCCCCCGCCGCGATGCGGATCTGCGACTGCACCAGGTCGACGTCGGTGATCTCCTCGGTGACCGTGTGCTCCACCTGGATGCGCGGGTTCATCTCGATGAAGACGTGCTCACCCGCACGGTCACCCGCGGTGTCGAGCAGGAACTCCACGGTGCCGGCGTTCTCGTAGCCGATCGACTTCGCGAAGGCGATGGCGTCGCGGTACAGCGACTGGCGGATGTCGTCGGACAGGTTCGGCGCCGGCGCGATCTCGACCACCTTCTGGTGGCGGCGCTGCACCGAGCAGTCGCGCTCGAACAGGTGGATGGTGTCGCCCTGAGAGTCGGCGAGGATCTGCACCTCGATGTGGCGCGGGCGCAGCACGGCCTGCTCCAGGAACATGGTGGGGTCGCCGAACGCGCTGTCGGCCTCGCGCATGGCCTCCTCGAGCGAGCCGCGCAGCTCCTCCTTGGTCGCGACCCGGCGCATGCCTCGGCCGCCACCGCCGGCGACCGCCTTGGCGAAGATCGGGAACCCGATCGCGTCGGCTCCCGCGAGCAGCTCCTCGATGTCGCGCGACGGCGGGGTGGACTTCAGGACGGGGACGCCCGCCGCGATGGCGTGCTCCTTGGCGGTCACCTTGTTGCCGGCCATCTCGAGCACCTCAGCGCGCGGGCCGATGAACGCGATGCCCGCCGCGCGGGCGGCCTCGGCCAGCTCGGGGTTCTCGGAGAGGAAACCGTAACCGGGGTAGATCGCGTCCGCGCCGGACTCCTTGGCGACCCTGATGATCTCCTGCACATCCAGGTAGGCGCGCACCGGGTGGCCCGGCTCGCCGATCTGGTAGGCCTCATCCGCCTTCAGCCGGTGCATCGAGTTGCGGTCTTCGTACGGGAAGACGGCGACCGTGGCGGCGCCCAGTTCGTAGGCGGCGCGGAAGGCCCTGATGGCGATTTCACCGCGATTGGCAACGAGGATCTTACGGAACATGGGGACCTTTCGAGCAGGGGTCGGCACCACACAGCAAACGGTTAGGTAGTCCAAGACTAGTGAAGGTAACGTGGCTGTCGTGCACGTACTCAGCGTTAGTTCCCTCAAGGGCGGTGTCGGAAAGACCACGGTGACACTTGGTCTGGCCTCGGCGGCGTTCGCGAAAGGGCTCCGTACGCTGGTCGTCGACCTCGACCCGCAGTCCGACGTCTCGACCGGCATGGACATCCAGGTCGCCGGTCACCTCAACGTGGCCGACGTGCTCGCGTCGCCCAAGGAGAAGATCGTCCGCGCGGCGATCGCGCCCTCCGGCTGGACCAGGGGCCGCGCCGGCAAGGTCGATGTGATGATCGGCAGCCCGTCCGCGATCAACTTCGACGGCCCGCACCCGAGCATCCGCGACATCTGGAAGCTCGAGGAGGCGCTGGCCAACGTCGAGCACGACTACGAGCTGGTGCTGATCGACTGCGCCCCGTCGCTGAACGCGCTCACCCGCACGGCCTGGGCGGCCAGCGACCGCGTGGCGGTCGTGACCGAGCCCGGCCTGTTCTCGGTGGCCGCCGCCGACCGCGCCCTGCGCGCGATCGAGGAGATCCGCCGCGGCCTCTCGCCGCGCCTCCAGCCGCTCGGGATCATCGTCAACCGCGCCCGCGTGCAGTCGCTGGAGCACCAGTTCCGCATCAAGGAGCTGCGCGACATGTTCGGCCCCCTAGTGCTCGCGCCCCAGCTCCCCGAGCGCACGTCCCTGCAGCAGGCGCAGGGCGCGGCGAAGCCGCTGCACGTCTGGCCGGGTGAAAGTGCGCAGGAGATGGCGCACAACTTCGACCTGCTCCTGGAGCGCGTCCTCCGCACCGCCAAAATCGGCGAATACGCCGTAGCCGGCAACTGACCCCGACTCCCTCACCGTCGAGTACGTAATAAATCGACGAAAAACCGCCGAGTACGCGGATCATCGACGTACTCGACGGTCAGGTCAGGTGGGTCAGGAGGCCTTGGACTTGGAGGCGCGGCGGGCGGCGAGCTCGTCGAGGTCCTCGCCCTGGGTGTCCAGCTCGACGAGGGAGGACTCCACCTCGCGGAGCACCTTGCCGACGGCGATGCCGAACACGCCCTGGCCGCGGCTGACGAGGTCGATGACCTCGTCGTTCGACGTGCACAGGTAGACGCTCGCGCCGTCGCTCATCAGCGTGGTCTGGGCCAGGTCGTTGACCCCCGACTCGCGGAGCTGGTTGACGGCGGTGCGGATCTGCTGGAGCGAGATGCCGGTGTCGAGCAGCCGCTTGACCAGCTTGAGCACGAGGATGTCGCGGAAGCCGTAGAGGCGCTGCGAGCCGGAGCCGGCCGCGCCGCGGACCGTGGGCTCCACGAGGCCGGTGCGCGCCCAGTAGTCGAGCTGGCGGTAGGAGATGCCGGCCGCGCGGGCCGCGACGGCGCCGCGGTAGCCGTTGGCGTCGTCCATCTCGGGGAGGCCGTCGGTGAACAACAGCCCCAGGTCGTACCGGGCGGCGTCGTTGTCACGACTCAGTTCGCTCATGATGACTGCCCCTCGGTTGACGGATCGTGCGCTTCATGATGAGGCGCTTCAACCACGGTACCCATCCCCCGGTCGCCGGGCAACGACATCCGGAAAACGTCCTCGGCGTGTCGAGTCGGTCAGGGCTGGAGGCGCGTCAGGGCGGCGCGGATGATGCTGCCCCGGACGACGTCGAGCTGCCCCGCGATCTCGCGGGCGAGCTCGGCGGTCTGCGGTCCCGCCGTCACGTCCTTGCGGCGCGCCAGCGGAACGAGAGCGGTCTCGATCAGCCCGATCTCCCGCTCGGCGGCGGCGCGGAACCCGCGGAGGTGGCGCGGCCCGATCCCGGTGCTGGACAGTTCGGCGAGCGCTCGGAGCATGGTCAGCGTGTCCTCGCCGTAGACCTCTGCCGGCACGACGAGCGAGGCGCTGATGGCCTCCTGCAGCAGTTCGGGGGTGGCGCCGGCCTCGCGGAGCAGCTCGTCGCGGTGGAACCGGCGGCCGGCCGGAAGCATCGACGCCGAGTCGCGGGCTCCCCCGGGAAGCGGCGGGTTCTCGCCCGCGTCGAGAGCGGCGAGGTACTTCTTGATGACCTTGAGCGGAAGGTAGTTGTCCCGCTGCATCGCCAGCACGGTGTGCAGCCGCTCCACATCGGCGGGCGAGAACTTGCGGTAGCCCGACGCCGTGCGCGACGGCGCGATGAGCCCGCGCTCCTCGAGGAAGCGCAGCTTGGACGACGACAGGTCCGGGAACTCGGGGGTCAGGCGCGCCAGCACCTGGCCGATCGAGAGCAGTGCGGGCGAGGCCGTGTGCGCCCTCGCTGCTTGCCGGGCCACTGGTTCGTTAGTTCTTCGCCGCAGCGGCGAGGTCTTGCCGTGAGGCGTAGAACGTGAGCCGGAACTTGCCGATCTGGACCTCGGACGAGTCGCTGAGCAGGGCGCTCTCGATGCGCACGCCGTCGTAGTACGTGCCGTTGAGCGAGCCCAGGTCGCGGACCTCGAAGGCCGTGCCGCGGCGCGTGAACTCCGCGTGGCGGCGCGAGACGGTCACGTCGTCGAGGAAGATGTCGGCGTTCGGGTGGCGACCCGCGCTGGTGACATCGGCGTCGAGGAGGAAGCGGGCTCCCGTATTGGGACCGCGCCGCACGATGAGCAGGGCGGAGCCCGACGGCAGCGCCGCGATCGCCTCCTGCTCCTCCGGGCTGATCTCACCGTCCATCGGGAACATCTTGGAGATGAACTCCTCGCCGAAGCGCGCGGTCGTGTCCTCGTTCCCCGTCGCGGCGTCGCGCAGGGGGTTCTCGGCGTCGCGGCCGTCGTCGGCAGCAGAAGCCCATTCAGGGTAGTTCTCGTCAGGCACCGTCAACCTCCTCGTGGTCAAGCCTATCGGAATGTGGCCCGCTGTCATCGGCCGGGAGGCGGATGACCCGTGCGGTCTCGCGAATGTAGACGATGCCGGCCCACCAGTAGAGGAAGGCGCCCCACAGTGCGAAGGCCCAGCCGAGCGGCAGAGAGAAGGGCGCGAGCGGGTCGAACGCCTCCCCTAGCATGAGCAGCGGGAGGGCGCAGAACAGGCAGAACGTGGCGATCTTGCCGAGGCGGTGGACCGGAAGCGGACCGAAGCCGTGGTTCGCCAGGATCACCCCGAGGACCGCCAGCATGACGTCGCGCGCGAGGATCACCGCCACCAGCCACCAGGGGATGACCTCCCGCCAGGCCAGGCCGACGAGGGCGGCGAAGATGTAGAGGCGGTCGGCGGCGGGGTCGAGGAGCTGCCCGAGCCGGGACACCTGGTTCAGCTTCCTGGCGAGCCAGCCGTCGAGGAAGTCGGTGATGCTGGAGACGACGAGGACGAGGAGGGCGAGAGCGTCCTCCCCCGTGATCACGAACGCCAGGAACACCGGCACCAGAGCGAGCCGGAAGAAGCTGAGGACGTTCGGGATCGTCCACACGCGCGAGCTCACCGCGCCGACACCATCCACGATTCCACTCTACTGACCGTGGTCCTCCCGTCGAGGGAGGTCTACGACCCTAGGATGTGGGGCGTGGAGCCCTTCTTCGTGTGCCTCTGGATCCTCGCGGGCGTGTGCGCGGCGACCTGGGTGCTGTCGCTGGTCACCGGCGAGCACTCCTGGGTGGACCGGATCTGGTCCATCGTGCCCGTCGTCTACGTCTGGGTGTTCGCCATCGCGGCCGGCCTGCACGACGCCCGGCTCGACCTGATGGCCGGGCTCGTGACGCTGTGGGGCGCGCGGCTGACCGTCAACTTCGCGCGCAAGGGCGGCTACGCGCCGGGCGGCGAGGACTACCGCTGGGAGGTGCTGCGCGGCCGGATGGGCCCCGGCGCCTTCGCTGTCTTCAACCTGTTCTTCATCGTGATCTACCAGAACGTGCTGCTCCTGCTGATCGCGCTGCCCGCCTGGACCGCGTTCCAGCACCCGACGCCGCTGAACGGCTTCGACCTCGTGTGCGCCGTGCTGTTCCTCGTGCTGCTCGCCGGCGAGACGGTCGCCGACCAGCAGCAGTGGGTCTTCCAGAACAGGAAGAGGGCGGAGGTCGCCGCGGGCCGCGAGCCGAGCCCGCGCTTCCTGCAGACCGGGCTGTTCCGCTATTCCCGGCACCCCAACTTCTTCTGCGAGCAGGCCCAGTGGTGGGTGGTGTTCCTGTTCGGCTGCGTGGCGGCCGGCTCGCTGCTGCAGTGGACCGTGATCGGGCCGCTGCTGCTCACCGGGCTCTTCATCGGCTCCACGGTCTTCACCGAGAGCATCTCGCGCTCGCGCTACCCCGAGTACGCGGAGTACCAGCGCCGCACGTCGCCGATCGTGCCGTGGTTCCCGCGCCGGGGCGGGGAGGCCGTCACGGCGCGGTCGTGACGGCGCGCGCCGGACGCGGGAAGGCCTCCCGCATATGGTCGGAGTCGAGGTAGTCGGCCACGCCGATGAGGATGAGGCTGAACACGATCTGTTCCGTCACCATCCAGAACGGGTAGAGCCCGGGGATCGCGGCGATGACGAGCGTGATGACCGGGAAGATCTTCGAGAACAGCCGCAGCCGCGAGTAGGCCCAGTAGTAGCCCTTCTGCGCGCGCCAGGCGAAGTAGAACAGCGTGACAGTCATGCCGAGCACGACGACCGAGCGCATCCAGACCGCGAACGGGACGGGCGCGCCGTCGAGCGTGAGCACGAGCGCGATGACGACGGCGGTGGTGCCGACGACGAGTTCGGCGACCAGCAGCCAGGCGATGACGACGAACGCGCGGCGCGTCCGCGGGTGGTCGCGCCCTTCCTCCGGGACGGTGTAACCGGCGTGGCGTCCGCCCGCGATCCGGTCGAGCCGTCGGAGCAGTGAATCCATGTATTCACGGTAACGTGACGCGGCTGGGAGATGCTTCCACCTTTCGATGGATCCAGCGCGTACGGTTGGATCCATGTCCTGCATCCGCTTCAACACCCCCGCTCAGCGCCAGGCCATGCGCGACCACAGCCCCGCGATGCTGACCGCGGAGGAGGCCGCTGCGCTGCACCCGGCGCCGGAGTTCACGGAGAGCAAGCTGCGGCGGCTGCGGCTGCTGGCGACGGACCCGAATCCGAAGATCCGGGAGGCCGTCGCGTCCAGCTACAACACGCCGCTCGACCTGTTCGAGACGCTCGCGAAGGACCCCGACGAGGGCGTGCGCGGCTGCGTCGCGAAGAACGAGGCGACGCCGTGCGACATCCTGCGCTCGCTCGCAAGCGACCGGTCGGAGACGGTGCGCGGCTGGGTCGCGGTCAACTATTACGTGCCGGCGGATGTGATGGACAAGCTGGCGAAGGATCGCAGCCGGACCGTGCGCAGCCTCGTGAAGTGGAAGGCGCAGCTCGCCGAAGAGGAAGGCACGGCGGAGGAGGGCGCGCCCGTGCGGGCCGAGGAGCCCGCCCTCCAGCCATGACCGGCCCGGCCATGACGAGCGTCCGCGTCGACGCCTGGGCGTGGGCGGTGCGGCTCTACAAGACGCGGTCGGCGGCCTCCGACGCCTGCAAGGCCGGGCATCTGAAGGTGAACGGCGACCGGGCGAAGCCGTCGCAGCAGGTGAAGGTCGGCGACGAGGTGCGCGCCTTCGTCGGCGGCTCGGAGAAGATCTATATCGCCCGCAGACTGATCGTGAAGCGCGTCGGGGCGGCGATCGCGGCCGAGTGTTTCGAGGATCTGACGCCTCCCCCGCCGCCGAAGGCCGAGACGCCGTCGGACATCACCCGCGAGCGCGGCTCCGGCCGCCCGACCAAGCGCGACCGGCGCCTGCTGGACCAGCTGCGGGGCCATTGATGGCGGTGGCGCGGGTGGGGATCTCCGGGTGGACGTACGCGCCCTGGCGCGGGGTGTTCTACCCGAAGGGCCTGCCGCATCGTGCGGAGCTCGAGTACGCGTCGCAACGGCTCAACTCGATCGAGCTCAACGGCAGCTTCTACGCGCTGCAGAAGCCGTCCAGCTTCCGCACCTGGGCGGCGAGCACGCCGGACGACTTCGTGTTCTCGGTGAAGGGCGGCCGCTACATCACGCACATCCTGCGCCTGAAGAACGCGCGGGCGGCCGCGGCCAACCTGTTCGCCTCCGGGGTGCTGACCCTCGGCCCCAAGCTCGGCCCCCTGCTCTGGCAGCTCCCGCCGAACCTGCAGTTTGACCCGGAGGCGCTGGACGCGTTCCTGGCGATGCTGCCGAAGACGACCGCGGAGGCGCGGGCGCTGGCCGCGGACACGACCCTGGAGCAGGACAGGACGGACTACTCCGGCGGGGACGACCGCCCGCTCCGGCACGCTGTGGAGGCACGGCACGCGAGCTTCGCCGACCCCGCGTTCCCGCGCCTCTGCCGCGCGCACGGCGTCGCGGTGGTGCTCGCGGACACCGCAGGGCGCTATCCGGTGCTGCGCGAGACGACCGCGGACTTCGTGTACGTGCGCCTGCACGGCGACGAGGAGCTGTACGCGAGCGGGTACACCGACGAGGCCCTCGACCGCTGGGCCGGCGAACTGCACGAGCGGCTCGCGGAGGGGCTGGACGTCTACGCCTACTTCGACAACGACCTGAAGGTGCGGGCGCCGTACGACGCGATGGGGCTGCTGGGGAGGCTGCGCTAGCCCGCCAGCACCGACATCACGTTGCCCGCCGGGTCGCGGAACCAGGCGATGTCCGGTCCGCGATTGACGGCCCGGCCGCGCGCGATGCCCTTCTCGTCGGTGTGGAGGTCGTCGTCGTCGTAGATCTTGGTGACGACGCCTTTCGCGTTGAGGTCGTCGACGGCGACGTCGATGTCGTCCACGGCGAGGTTCAGGATCGTGTAGCTCGCCGGGGTGTGGTCGGGCTTCGGGTAGACGAAGACGTGGCCGCCGCTCGGGAGGGCGATGTCGAGGTTGCCCCCGGGACCCTCCGTCACCTCCAGGCCGAGGGCGTCGCGGTAGAAGTCGCGGGCGGCGTCGATGTCGTTCACGCTGAAACCGCTGAAGATGTCGATTGCGTTGACCATGGCGCCCACTCTGCCCCAGCGCGGCGACGGAGTCTAGACGAAGCGCACGGCCTCCTGCAGCCGCGGCCGCAGCTCGAAGGCGCGGTCGACGCTGGCGCGGCCGGCGGCGTCGGCTCCATCACGGAGGATCTTCGGCAGCAGCGAGCGCCGCACCACCGTCGCACCGGCCAGCCTCCCGCGCTGCACGACGTCGAGCGGGACGGCGAGGGCGTCGTCCGGGACGACCACGATCAGGCCGGTGAAGCGAACGCCCGCCTGGCGCGCGAAGCTCTTCGCGGAGTTGTGCAGCTCGTGGAAGGGCTCCTCCTCGCGGCCGATCCCCTCGCCCACCAGCTCGCCCTTGGCGAGCTTGACCTGGCTCCCCCAGTCGGCGGAGCGGATTGCGAACAGGCCGGCGGGGCCGAGGACGATGTGGTCGAGCTTGGCGTCGGTGGCAGGGTGCACGGCCACGTCGTTCCAGATCGTGAAGCCGATGCCGAGGCCCGAGACGGCGCGCGCGGTCGCCTCCTCGGCGAGCGCCTCCGCCAGCAGTAGACGGATCTCGCGCGGCGCGGAGCGCACCAGCCCCGGGTCGTACGGGTCGGCGAGATCCGTGCCGCGGCCCATCCACTCGCGCATCAGGGTGAGGAAGCGCTCGCGCGCACGGCCGCCGGGATGCCCGTAGCTGCGCGCGCGCACAGTCGGCCCGCGGCCCGCCGAGCGGGTGGGGTGCACAGTGGCGCTGAAGCCGCCGCCGCCCGACTCGCCGGAGACGGCGTCGACCACCAGGGACTCGCCGCGGTCGTAGCGCGCCCGGTCCTCCGGGTCGCCGACCTGCTCCCAGGCGAACTGGACGGCCTGGAACGCCTCAGCGGTGCCGCCGGTGTCGGGGTGCGTGAGCCGGGCGAGCCGGCGGTAGGCGCGGCGCAGTTCCTCCTGGCTGACGGTCGCGCTGACGCCGAGCACCTCGTAGGCGCTCGGCGCGGCGGGACTGTCACTCATGGTTCACGAGAGTAGCGGGCGGATCCGCGAATTCGCTCGATTTCGATTGAGGACGGTATGTGACCGCATGCCGCAATAGCCTGGTCTCACACCAACCGGAAGGGCAGGAATCATGACCATCAGCGACTGGCGCATCGAGCTCATCATCATCCCCGTGACCGACGTGGACCGGGCCAAGGCGTTCTACGTGGACGCGCTCGGCTGGCACGCCGACTTCGACCAGCGCGTCTCCGACACGCTCCGGTTCGTGCAGGTGACGCCTCCCGGCTCGGCCTGCTCGATCGCGTTCGGCGAGGGGCTGACCGACATGGCGCCCGGCACGATGAAGGGGCTGCAGATCGTGATCCCGGACGCCGACGAGGCGCTGGAGCACCTGCGCAGCAACGGCGTCGAGGCGCAGGGCGTCGACGAGCAGGCGTGGGGCCGCTTCGTCTTCTACACCGACCCGGACGGCAACGGCTGGAGCCTCCAGCAGCTCGTGCCGCAGAACCGCTAGCGGGTCGATCCCAGCGCGTAAGCGATCAGCAGCAGGGTCACCACGAACCCGCACGCGTAGTTGATCCAGAGGAAGCGCCGCCAGCCCCGGTTGGCGGCGCTCGCGCGTGCGTCGGGGACCGACCAGTACGGCGCGGCGGTGAGGATGTACGGCACGGCGAGCACGGCGGCGAGCGGCCCTGGCCACGCGGTGCCGAGCATCGCGACGCCGGCGGCGGCCCAGGCGAGGATGGCGAGCCGGGTGGTGCGGGCGGCGCCGAGCGCGGTCGCGATGGAGGCGATGCCGGCCTCCCGGTCGGGGACGACGTCCTGCACGGCGCCGAAGGCGTGGCTGCCGACGCCCCACAGGAAGAACGCGAGCAGCAGCAGCCAGAGCTCCGGCGTGAAGACGGCGCCGGCGAGAACGAGCCCGTAGAGCGCCGGGCTGACGAAGTGGAAACTCGACGTCGCCGAGTCGAGGAACGGGACCTCCTTGAACCGCAGCCCTTTCACCGAGTACGCCAGCACGGCGAAGACGCTCGCGGAGAGCACCAGCCACGACAGCGGCGAGCCGACCACCACGAGGAAGACCAGGAACGGCACGTTCGTCACGGCGGCGGCCACGAGCGTGCGGCGATGCATCCCCCGGTCGAGGAGGGCGCCCTCCGCGCCGCCCTTGCGCGGGTTGCGCAGGTCGGACTCGTAGTCGAACACGTCATTCACCCCGTACATCGCCAGGTTGTACGGGATGAGGAAGTAGAGCGTGCCCACGACGAGCACGATGTCCACCCGGCCGGTGGTGACCAGGTACGCCGCGGCGAACGGGAAGGCGGTGTTGATCCAGCTCAGCGGGCGGGAGGCGAGGAGGAGCTGGCGGCCGGCGGACGGCACGACGGCGGTGGTCATCGGCCGCTCCGATCGTGCGTGCGAGCGGCCTCCGTCGATTCTCGGGTGCCGGTGGGCTCCTGGGGTCTGGATCGCAGCAGCAGCCAGAGGCCCGGGAGCAGCATCAGTCCGGCGATCGGATATGCGAGGTCCTCGACCGGGACGAGGCCGACGTGCACGCCGGAGATCGCGGAGGCGGCGTAGGTCATCAGGCCGGCCGCGATCATCAGGTTGTCGAAGACGGCCGTGAGCACCACGAGTACCACGCCCGTGACGACGGCGGGGAGGGTCCAGCGCGCGACGAGCCGGGCGCGGTCCGGCGCGCGCACGAGACCGGCGACCAGCACGGCCGCGGCGAGCGCGAGGAACACGACGCTGAGCAGCGGGTAGGTGCTGAGGACTGGATAAGTCATGGGCGCTCCCTCCGGTCGAGCAGCGCGCGCGTCCCGAACAGCAGCACGAGCGTCAGGTAGCAGAGGAACGCCAGGAAGACCGGCTCCTCCAGCGGGAGCTGGGGCGCGAGTTCGATCCCGGTCATGAAGGGCGACCGGCCGCGGGCGAAGACGCCGAGCGCGATGCCGAGAACGTCCCAGGCCAGGAAGAAGACCACTCCGGCCGCGAGCACCAGGCCGGCCCTCCGTGCGGCGCCGCCGCGCCAGAAGACCAGCCGGAACCGGCGGTCGAGCAGCACCAGCGCACCGAGGGCGACCAGCAGGCAGGCGAGGTAGGCGACGCTCACGGGACGCGCTCCCCGGCACCCACTGGACCCGCGGCGGTCGCCGGCCGCAGCGGCTCCGGGAGCGGCGCAGCGGTGTCGTCGCCGCGCAGGCGCTTGAGGACGAGCTCGGCGCTGATCAGGCACATGGGCAGGCCGATCCCGGGGATCGTCGACGACCCGGCGTAGAGGAGGCCGTCGACCCGCTTCGAGGCGTTCCCCGGACGGAAGAAGGCGCTCTGCCGGAGGGTGTGCGCGAGTCCGAGCGCTCCGCCCATCCAGGCGTTGTAGTCCTGCGCGAAGTCGTCGGGCCCGACCGTCCGGCGCACGACGATCCGGTCGGCGAGGTCCGGGATGCCCGCCCAGGCGCCCACCTGTGCGATCGCCGCGTCGACCGTCTTCTCCACGAGCCGGTCACCTGCTCGGTCGACGCCGCCGCGGCCGATCGAGACATCGGCGGCGACGGGGACCAGCATGAAGAGGTTCTCCGAGCCCTCCGGCGCGACGCCGGGGTCGGTCGCGCTCGGCTTGCAGACGTAGAGCGACGCGGGATCGGGGATGACCGTCCCCCGGCCCCAGCCGCGCCGGGCGCCGTAGATGCGCGCGAAGCCGGCCTCCCAGTCGGTCGTGAAGAACAGGTTGTGATGGGTGAGCTCGGGGAGCGCGCCACGGACGCCGAGCATCGCGAGCACGGCGCCGGGTCCGGGATCGCGGCGGTCCCAGCTGCGCTCGGGATGGGTGCGCAGCTCCGGCGGCAGCAGCTCGGTCTCGGTGTGGTGGAGGTCGGCGGCCGAGACCACGACGTCCGCCTCGGCGACACGCGGGCGGCCCGCAGCGTCGACGTACTCGACTCCCGTCACGCGCGCACGCCGTGCGCCCGGCTCCGTCCGGATCGCCGTCACCCGCGCCCCGGTCACCAGCTCGGCGCCCGCGGCTTCGGCGAGCGCGGCGATCCGCCGGATCAGCTCGGTGAAGCCGCCCAGCGGATAGCGCACGCCGTCGTCGAGGTCGAGGTGGCTCATCAGGTGGTACATGCTGGGCGCCCGGCCGGGCGAGGTGCCGAGGAAGACCGCGGGGTAGCCGAGGAGCTGGCGCAGCCGGGTGTCGCGCACGAAGCCGGCGGCGTACCGGTCGAGCGGTTCGAGCAGGAGCCGCGCCAGCCTCCCCGCGCGGCGCAGGACGGCGGGGTCCAGCAGCGGGCCGGGGGTGGCGAACGTCGCGTAGAGGAAGCGGTCGACCGCCAGGCGGTACGTCTCGGCCGCGCTCGCCAGGTAGCGGTCGAGGGCGGCGGCGGCGCCGGGCTCCACGCTCTCGAACAGCGCGCGGTTGCCCCGCCCGTCGGCCCGGATGTCGAGCGGAGCCTCGCCGGACTCCGCGAACAGGCGGTAGCCGGGGTCGAGGGTGACGAGGTCGAGCTGCTCGGCCGCGCTCGTGCCGAGCAGCCGGAAGAAGTGGTCGAACACCTCCGGCATCAGGTACCAGGACGGCCCGGTGTCGAAGCGGAAGCCGTCCGCCTCCCACAGCCCGGCCCGGCCGCCCAGCGCGTCGTTCTGTTCGAGGAGGGTGACCCGGCGGCCGTCGCGCGCGAGCAGCGCCGCGGTGGCGAGCCCGGCGATCCCGCCCCCGACGATGACGACGCGATCGGCGGCCATCTGCCGCTCCGTCACCGCAGGGACCCGGTGGAGGCGCGCAGCAGGATCGCGAGCTTGACGCCGTTCGGCACCCGCACCCGGCGGACCAGCAGCTCGGAGGCCGGGGTCCGCCGGATCCGGTCGCTCAGCTCGGAGAACAGCCCGTGGGCGGCGGCGATCGCGCGCCGGCAGTTCTCGGGCAGCTCCGGGATGGCGTCGGCGGCGGCGCCCAGGTCGCAGTCGATGTCCACGACGAGCGCGAGCTTCTGCCGCTCGGTGAGCCGCGCCGGGTCGATGCCGGGGAAGTAGCTGCGGCCGAGCTCGGCGTAGTCGACGGCGAGGTCGCGCAGGAAGTTGATCTTCTGGAACGCCGCACCGAGCCGTCGCGCTCCCGCCTCCAGCCGGCGCCGGGTCGGGTCCGGCACAGGCGAGTCGGCGAGGAAGACGGCGAGGCACATCAGCCCGACGACCTCCGCGGAGCCGTAGACGTAGGCGCTGAGCTCGTCCGCGGTGAAGTCCACCGGGTCGAGGTCGCGGCGCATGGAGGCGAAGAACGGCCGGGTCAGCTCGGCGCCGAAGCCGGCCGACCGCGCCGTGCGGGCGAAGGCGTGCACGACGACGTTGGCGCTGTAGCCGGTGCGCAGCGCCTGCTCGGTGTCGTCCTCCAGCGCGCCGAGCACCTCCCTGATCTGGTCCCCGGTCAGGCCGGCCTCCGCCGCGGCCCCGTCCACGATCTCGTCGGCCACCCGGACGAGCGCGTAGACGTCCTCGACCCGGGGACGGACGGACGGCGACAGCAGCCGCGTCGCCATCCCGAACGAGGTGGAGTACTCGTGGATGATCGTGGCGGCGCTGCGGTGCGCTGCCCGGCCATACAGCGTCAGGTCGGTGTCGGAGACAGGGGCGGAGGACCCCTCTGGGGAGGTCTCCGACGCCGACGGCTCTGTACGCGTCATGCCGTCCTCCCGACGCAGCCGAGGGCGACGCGGGTCAGCGTCGCGGCGAGCGCGGACGGCAGCAGTGGAGTGTCCAGGGCGGCGACCGCCCCGGCCACGTGGTCGGCCAGCAGACGCTCGGCGAAGGCGCGCGCTCCGCAGCGCTCGAGGCCGGCGGCGAGCTCCGCCGTCTCGTCGGGGCCGAGGTCGTCCCGCCCGAAGAGCGGCTCCAGGTCGGGCCACTGCGCCGTGCCGCGGGCGAAGGCGATGAGCGTCGTCTCCTTGCCCTGCCGGAGGTCGCCGACCGCGGTCTTGCCCGTCACGCTCTCGTCGCCGTACACCCCGAGCAGGTCGTCGCCGAGCTGGAAGGCGACGCCGACGAGCCGGCCGTAGCCGGCGAGCAGCTCCACGACCTCGTCGTCCGCGCCCGCGAGGAGGGCGCCCGCGGCGAGCGGCCCGGACACCGAGTATTCCGCGCGTCTTGTACGCGGTCATCGCGAGGACATCGGGCAGCCCGCTCGCGGACATCCCGGTGGCCAGCCCGACATCGGCCAGCTCGCCGGCGGCGGTGACGAAGACGGACCGGTCGACGAGGTCGAGCAGCCGCGAGCGGGTGGCCTCCTCGACACTCAGCCGCGCGACGCGCTGGGCGGCGGCGTGCAGCAACAGGTCGCCGGCGAGGATGGCCGCCGACTCGCCCCAGAGCCGGGCGCGGGGAAACCCGGCTCCCCGGAAGAGGGCGTCGGCGCTGAACTCGCCGGCGACGTTCGGACGACCGCGACGAACCGTGTCGCCGTCGATCACGTCGTCGTGCAGCAGGAAGGCGGTGTGCAGGAGCTCGAACGCGAGCGCGGTCTGGACGGCGGAGGTGCGATCCTCCGCCTCGCGGCAGCCGAAGCCGGCCAGGCCGTGGAACGCCGACAGCACCAGCCGGGGCCGGAGCCTCTTGCCGCCGCCGGCGGACTCCCCCACGGCCTGCCACAGGCGGGTGTACTCCTCGCCGTAGGTCGCGGCGTCGCGCTCGCGGGCGTGGAAGAAAGCGGTCAGCTCGCTCTCGACGGACTGCAGGTCCTCGTCGACGGGGTCGGGGGCCGGGACCTCCGCGACACTGGGTTGCTCCGTGAGTTCCGGGCGAAGCTGGGTCATTTCGACCCTCCTTTACCTAGCCTGGTTAGCAAATAACTTAGCACGCTTCTTACGAGGGGCAATAGGATGTGCGCATGAGTTCCAAGGAGGACGCCCGGCGCATCTCCGGGTCCCTGATCGACCCGCGCGTCATCGACCCGCGGCAGGAGCTCGTGCGCCACGACGACCTGAGCGACGAGGAGCTGCAGGAGGTCATCGGCGTCCTCGACGCCGTCCGCGGCTGGCGGGAGGCCGAGCAGCGCCTCAGCTTCGAGTCCCGCACCGCCATGCAGCTCAACGAGACCGACATGAAGGCGCTTCGCTACATCATCGCGTCCATGAACGCCAACGTGGCGGTGACCGCGGGCGCCCTCGCCGAGCACCTGCACATCTCGACCGCCTCCGTCACCAAGCTGCTCGACCGGCTCGAGCGCGCCGGTCACATCGTCCGCAAGCCGCACCCCACCGACCGCCGCGCCGTCACGGTCGAGATCACCCTGGAGACCCACCGCCAGGTGCGCCGCACGATGGGACTGCAGCACGCCCGGCGATTCGAGGTCGCCCGGGCGCTCAGCCCCGAGGAGCGCGCGGTCGTGACGCGGTTCCTCCACGACCTGAGCGCCACGACGCTGGTCACGGCTCCGCCGGAGTGACACCTTCCGCAGGCCCGGAACGCGACGCCCGCTCGGCCTCCACGACGATCCGCTCGGCCATCCCGGCGAAGATGATCCCGTGGAACGGCAGGATCGCCAGCCAGTACAGGCGGCCGGCGAGCCCCTGCGGGAAGAACACGGCGCGCTGGCGGTAGCGGGACCCCGCCCCGTCCGGCGTGACGCCCAGCTCCAGCCAGGCGCGGCCGGGCACCCGCATCTCGGCGCGCAACCGCAGCGCCGAGCCGCGCTCGATGGCCTCCACGCGCCACCAGTCGAGGGCGTCGCCGGTCTGCAAACGGTCGGCGTCGCGCCGGCCGCGGCGGAGGCCGACGCCGCCGGCCAGCTTGTCCAGCCAGCCGCGCAGCGCCCAGGCGAGGGGGAAGGAGTACCAGCCGCGGTCGCCGCCGATCCCCTCGATCACTCGCCAGACCTCCGCGGGCGGCGCCGTGCTGGTCCGTTCGCGCACGTCGGTGTAGACGGTGTGGCCCGTCCAGTCCGGGTCGGTCGGCAGCGGGTCGCTGGGCGCGCCGGACACCGAGGCGTCCTGCCAGCTCGTCTCGACGGTCCCGGCGCGCAGCCGCGCCAGTGCCAGGCGCACGGACGCGCGGTAGCCGGTGAGGCCGCCCTCCGGCGGCGGGATGACGGCGTCGATGTCGTGCTCCCGCATCACGCAGTCGTACTGCAGCGACTCGATGATCGGCACGGCGAGCGCCCGCGGGATCGGCGTGACCAGGTTCACCCACTGCGACGCCAGCCACGGGGTGAACACCGGTAGCGACGCGATCGGCCGCTGCCGCAGCCCGGCCTCCAGCGCGTAGCCGTTCATCATCTGCCCGTAGCGGAGGATGTCGGGGCCGCCGATGTCGAAGGCGCGGGACACCTCCGGCGGGAGCTCGGCGGCCGCCAGCAGGTAGTGCAGCACGTCGCGCACCGCGATCGGCTGGATGCGGTTGCGCACCCACCGCGGCGCGGGCATGTACGGGAGGACGTCGGTGAGCTGCCGGATCATCTCGAACGACGCCGAGCCGGAGCCGATGACGACCCCGGCCTGCAGCACGACCGTCGGCACACCGGAGTCCAGGAGGATGCGGCCGACGGCGACGCGTGAGCGCAGGTGCCGCGAGAGCGGGCCGTCCGGGTGCAGCGCGCCGAGGTAGACGATCCGGCTCACGCCCGCCGCCGTCGACGCCTCGGCGACGGAGCGCGCAGCGTCCGCCTCCTCCTCGTCGAAATCGCCGGTCGCGCGCATGGAGTGCACGAGGTAGTAGACGGTGTCGACCCCGCGCACGGCCTCCTCGACCGACGCACGGTCGTGCAGGTCGCCCTTCGCCACCTCCACGTCGTGCGCCCAGGGCACGTCGGTGAGCTTGAGCGGCGACCGCACCAGCACCCGAACGCGGAAGCCGCGCTCCAGGAGGCGGGGCACCAGCCGGCCGCCGATGTAGCCGGTGGCGCCGGTGACGAGGACGCGTCGAGGTTCCACCGTGCGACCATACCCCCGGCGCACGGAAAAGCCGCGGGACAGTTTCCTCGCGCCGAATGCGTGCATTCACCGGGATTCAGGTACGGTTTTCGCATGGGCAAGCTCGTTTACGGCGGTTCGACAGAGATCGGATTCGAGGACAGGGTCCTCGCACACCTGCAGATCGTGGTCGGGCTGAAGCTGCGGCGGAAAGAGGGCTTCTTCTTCTCCTGGCGCGACGAGCAGGGCGTCGGCGACGGCCGCAGCGCCATCTGGGTCGACCCGGCCATCCCGCTTCTCTTCCGCTACAGCGGCGGACGGCCGCCGACGATCAACAAGAAGTGGCTGGAGGCGCTCACCCTGTCCTCCAACAGCGCCCAGGGCCTCCAGCTCACCGAGGAGATCGGCGCGCTCGGCGCCGACGAAGTCAACGCCGACTCGCCTCCCGGACGCTGATCCGGCAAGGCTTGATCGTCTCCCAGCCCACGCCTAGTGTTGGGCGTGAACATGGCAGATGGGAGGCGCGCCATGGCATCGGAATCAGAAGACCCGCTCGTCGCTGCCGCTCCGGCGGAGGCGCCCGTGGCGGAGACCGTCGCCGCCCCCGCGGACGCGGAGGCCGGTGCGGATGAGGCCGCTCCCGGGGATCGCCCCGGGGACATCCCGTTCGACGAGGCGGTCGCAATCAACGAGAACCCCGAGCTCGGCTGAGCCCGGGGTTCCCCTGGTCTTCGTGCTGCGCCGACGGCTCAGCGCAGGTATTCGAGCAGCTCCGGGCTGCGCAGGCGCTTGAGGCTGCGGGTCTCGAGCTGGCGCACGCGCTCGCGGGTGATGCCGTAGACCGCGCCGACCTCGTCGAGGGTCATCGGCTTCTGGCCGTCGAGCCCGAAGCGCATCCGGACGACCTTGGCGTCGCGCGGCGGCAGCTCGCGCAGGCGGTCCTCGAGGTCGCGGTGGCGGAACTCGACCTCCACCGACTCCGACGGGCCGGGGGCGTCGCCGTCCTCGATCAGGTCGCCGAGCTCAGCGCCTTCGTTCTCGCCGACCGGGACAGCCAGCGACACGGTCTCGGAGTCGCTCATCCGCAGCTTGTGCACCTCGGCCGGGGTCAGGTTGGCGGCCTCCGCCATCTCCTCCAGCGTGGGCGTGCGGCCCAGCTCGCCGCCGAGGTCGCGGCGGATGCGGTCCAGCTTGTCGATCTTCTCCACCGTGTGCACCGGGATGCGGATCAGGCGGGCGGTGTCGGCGATGCCGCGCAGGATCGACTGGCGGATCCACCAGGTGGCGTAGGTGGAGAACTTGTTGCCGGTGCGGTAGTCGAACTTCTCGACCGCGCGCACCAGGCCGAGGTTGCCCTCCTGGATCAGGTCCATCACCGCGAGGCCACGGCCGGCGTAGCGCTTGGCGATGCTGACGACGAGGCGGAGGTTCGCCTCGATGAAGCGCTCGAAGGCGCGCTTGCCGTCGTCGGCCAGATACTGCAGCTCGCGCTTGTCGCGCGGGGTCAGTCCGGGGCGCGTGGCGAGACGTTCGCCGGCGAGGACGCCGATCTCGATCCGCTTGGCCAGAGAGACTTCCTCGTCCGCCGTCAGCAGGCGGGTCCTTCCGATGGAATTGAGGTAGTCCCGGACTGGATCATTGGTCACTTCGAGCGTCGTCATCGTGTCATCCCATTCCCTCGTGCGCAGGTGTTTCTGCCTCGATTCGTGGGTACAGGCAATCAGAATGCTCACGCCCCCAACAAGGGGTTGACAACGGTGGTAGGGGTCGCTAGGCGTGTCGCTTGCTAAGGCGCAATATCTAGCTTGTCAAGGGCCTTTCGCTGAAAAGCGCCGCTCGTACTGTCCTGCACATGAGCGTGCATTCATCGGACTCACAGGCGGGAACCGGCCTCACAACCATCCGCACCCGCATCCCTGCCCGGTTGGACCGCCTCCCCTGGTCGCACTTCCACTGGCTCGTCGTCGTCGGGCTCGGGACCGTGTGGATCCTGGACGGGCTCGAGGTCACCATCGTCGGCGCGATCGCGAGCCGCCTGACCGAGCCGGCCTCCGGGCTCGGACTGACCACCGCTCAGGTCGGCCTCGCCGCGGCGATCTACGTCGCGGGCGCGTGCACCGGGGCCCTGGTCTTCGGCTACCTGACCGACCGGTTCGGCCGCAAGAAGCTCTTCATCGTCACGCTCGGCCTCTATCTGCTCGCGACCGTGCTCACGGCGTTCTCGGTCGCGCCGTGGATGTTCTTCGTGTTCCGGTTCTTCACCGGCGCCGGCATCGGCGGCGAGTACGCCGCGATCAACTCCGCGATCGACGAGCTCATCCCCGCCCGCCGCCGCGGCGTCGTGGACCTCGCCATCAACGGGTCGTACTGGCTCGGGACCGCCTTCGGCGCCGTCCTCACGGTGTTCCTGCTGAACACGGCGATCTTCCCGGCGAACGTGGGCTGGCGCATCGCCTTCGGCCTCGGCGCGGTGCTGGGGCTGGTCATCCTGCTGGTCCGCAGGAACGTGCCGGAGTCGCCGCGCTGGATGTTCATCCACGGCCGCGACGAGGCGGCGGAGAAGCAGGTCGCCGAGATCGAGCGCGGCGTCGAGAAGGAGACCGGCTCCGAGCTCGAGGCCGTGCCGGACGACAAGGAGATCGAGATCCGCCAGCGCCGCTCCACCGGGTTCGGCGAGATCATCCGGGTGGGCATCCACCAGTACCCCAAGCGGTCGATCCTCGGGCTGTCGCTATTCGTCGGCCAGGCGTTCCTCTACAACGCGGTGTTCTTCACGTACGCGCTGGTGCTGACGAACCTGCTGAAGGTGCCGGCCGACGTCGCGCCGTGGTCCCTGCTGCCGATCGCGGTCGGCAACTTCCTCGGCCCGCTGCTGCTGGGCCGCCTGTTCGACTCGGTGGGCCGCCGGTTCATGATCACGCTGTCCTACGTCGGCTCCGGCGTGCTGCTCGTCGGTACCGCCCTGCTGTTCTCCGCCGGCGCGCTCAACGCCGTCGGGCTGACGGCCTGCTGGGTGGTCGTGTTCTTCTTCGCCTCGGCGGGCGCGAGCGCGGCCTACCTGACGGTGAGCGAGATCTTCCCGATGGAGACTCGCGCGATGGCGATCGCGTTCTTCTACGCGGTCGGCACGGCGGCGGGCGGCATCGTCGGACCGATCCTGTTCGGCCAGCTCATCGGCGGCGGCGTCCAGGCGGTCTCGCTCGGGTACTACATCGGCGCCGGGCTGATGATCGCGGCGGGGCTGGTCGAGCTGTTCCTCGGCGTGGACGCGGAAGGGAAGTCGCTGGAGGACGTGGCGGCCCCGCTGTCGGCGTCGACGCCGGCCCAGTCGGCAGCGAAGCGGTAGACCCCGAAGCAGTCGGGCGTCAGGCCAGGAGCTGCAGCAGCGCCGGCTCGGGAGCGCGGCCGCCGCGGGTGTCGATGACCTCCCCGGCCCGGTACCGGTCGAACACGCGCGGGTCGATGTAGCTGTTGCGCGCGATCGTCGGCGTGTTGCCGAGGGCGTCAGCGGCCTCGGCGACGGCGGCCGTCACCCGCTTGGCGCGCTGCGCCTCCCTGTCCGCGACACCCAGCCCGGCGAGCGCCTCCGCCGCGACGATCGTGCCGTGCAGCGTCCGGAAGTCCTTGGCCGTGAACTCGCCGCCGGTCTGCCGCTGGATGTACTCGTTCAGCGATGCCGGGCGGATCGTGTGCCAGGTGCCGTCCTTCCACGACAGCAGCCGGGAGCGCTGGCCGCGCACGGCCACGATCTCCGCGAGCAGCGTGGCCAGGTCGGCATCCTCGATCGTGCTCGCCCACTTCTGCGCCGACTTGGCCGGGAAGGTCAGGGTCACCTCGTCGCCGTCGACCGCCGCGTGCCGGCAGAGCAGCGTGGTCAGCCCGCGGCTGCCATTGGCGTGCAGGTACTCCTCGCTGCCGATCCGCAGGGAGCCGAGGTCGATGACGCGGAACGCCGCCGCGAGGATGCGGTCGCGTCCGAACCCCTCCTGCCGCAGGTCCAGCGTGACCTTGCGGCGAGCGCCGGGCAGCGTCTCAGCGAGCTGAGCGGCCCGCTCGAACTTGATCCGGTCCTGATTCAGCCGCCACGACTCGTGGTACAGGTACTGCCGCCTCCCGGCCGCGTCCGTCCCCACCGCCTGGATGTGGCCGCGGGCGTCCGGGGAGATCCAGACGTCCTGCCAGGCGGGCGGGATGACCAGCGAGCGGATGCGCTCCAGCTCGCGCTCGTCGACGATCCGATTGCCCGCCTCGTCCTGGTACACCGGACCCTTCGCGGTGCTGCGGCGGGCGTAGCCGGGCCCTGTGGGGTCGCTGCGGCGCAGGCGCGTCACGCGGGCTTCTTGGCCTTCTTGGCGGGGGCCTTCTTGTCCTTCGCTGCGGACTTCTTCCCGTCCGCGGCCGCCGGAGAGCCACCGCCCCTGCTCCGCTCGACACTGCGCTGCAACGCCTCCATCAGGTCGATGACCTCGCCGCCGCCCTTCTTCGCCTCCTCCGGCTCCTCGCCGAAGGTGACCGCGGTGTCGATGCTCTCGCCCTGCTCCAGCTTCGCGTCGATCAGCTTGCGCAGCTCCTCCTGGTACTCGTCGCTGAACTTCTCCGGCTCGAAGTCGCCCGCGAAGCTCTCCATCAGGGCGGAGGACAGCGACAGCTCCCGCTCGGTGATCCGCGGCGTCGTCTCCAGCGAGGGGAACTCGGCCGCGCGGATCTCGTCGTGCCACAGCAGCGTCTGCAGCACCAGGACGTTGCCGCGCACCCGCAGCGCGCCCAGGCGGGTCTTCTGCCGCAGCGCGAAGTTGACGATCGCGGTGCGGTCCTCGTCCTCCAGCGTCTTGCGCAGCAGCGCGTACGCCTTCAGCGACTTGGAGTCCGGCTCCAGGTAGTAGCTGCGGTCGAACATGAGCGGGTCGAGCTGGTCGTTCGGCACGAACTCGACGACGTCGATCTCCCGGCTGCGCTCGGCGGGCAGCGACTCCAGGTCCTCGGCCGTGAGGATCACCGTCCGCTCGCCGTCGTCGTACGCCTTCGCGATGTGCTCGTACGGGATCGTCTTGCCGTCGATCTCGCACACGCGCTTGTACCGGATGCGCCCGCCGTCGGCGTCGTGCACCTGGTGCAGCGCCACGTCGTGGTCTTCGGTCGCGCTGTAGACCTTCACCGGCACATTGACCAGTCCGAAGGTGATGGCTCCCGTCCATATGGCCCTCATGGGACCATCGTGTCCGCGCTCCCGCGGAAAAACAACAGGGGAAACGGTATCTGCCGCGGAACGGCGCGGGCGCGTACGGTGATCGCATGGTTGCGGAGGACACCGAGACGGTCTCGATCGACGGCCACCGGCTGCGGCTGACGAACCTCGACAAGGTCATGTACCCGAAGACCGGGACCACCAAGGCCGACGTCATCGGCTACTACAGCGCCATCGCCGAGGTGATGATCCCGCACACGCGCGACCGCATCGCCACCCGCAAGCGCTGGGTGCACGGCGTCGGGACGCCGGAGCATCCCGGGCAGGTGTTCTTCCAGAAGAACCTCGACCCGGCCTCCACCCCCGGCTGGGTGAAGCAGCGCACGATCACCCACAAGACCAGCGCGAACACCTACCCGCTGGTGAACGACCGGGCGACGCTGGTCTGGCTCGCGCAGATCGCCTCGCTGGAGCTGCACGTGCCACAGTGGCGCGTGGGCCGCGGCGAGGCCCGCCACAACCCCGACCGTCTGGTGCTCGACCTCGACCCGGGCGAGGGCGCGACCCTCCAGGACTGCGCGGAGGTCGCCCGGCTGGCCCGCGCCATCCTCGCCGACATGGGACTCGACCCGCTGCCGGTCACGAGCGGGTCGAAGGGCATCCACCTGTACGCGCCGCTCGACGGCTCGCAGACCAGCGACCAGGTCTCCGCGGTGGCGCACGAGCTGGCGCGCGCACTGGAGGCCGACCACCCCGACCTCGTCGTCAGCGACATGAAGAAGGCGCTGCGCACGGGCAAGGTGCTGGTCGACTGGAGCCAGAACAACGGCGCCAAGACGACGATCGCGCCGTACTCGCTGCGCGGGCGGTTCCGGCCGACCGTCGCGGCGCCCCGGACCTGGCGGGAACTGGCGTCGAAGGAGCTGGGGCAGCTGGAGTACCCCGAGGTGTTGGAGCGCGTGAAGCGGCGGGGCGATCCCCTGGCCGACGTGTCGGCGGGGCGTGCGGCCGCCGAAGAGACCGACCGGCTGACCACGTACCGTTCCAAGCGCGACGCCGACAAGACCCCGGAGCCGGTGCCCTCGGTCAGCCCGGACGCCGCTGAGGGCCGCTCGTTCGTCATCCAGGAGCACCACGCTCGGCGGCTGCACTGGGACTTCCGTCTCCAGCACGACGGCGTGCTGGTGAGCTGGGCGCTGCCGAAGGGGCCGCCGACCGACCCGAAGCAGAACCACCTTGCCGTGCACGTGGAGGATCACCCGCTGGAGTACGGCACGTTCGCCGGCGACATCCCGCACGGCGAGTACGGCGCGGGCCACGTCGACATCTGGGACCACGGCGAGTACGAGCTGGAGAAGTGGCGCGACGACGAGGTGATCGCGACCCTGCGCGGGCAGCCGGACGGCGGCCTCGGCGGCGAGCCGCGGAAGTTCGCGCTGATCGCGACCAAGCAGGGCGGGGACGAGAAGAACTGGCTCATCCACCTGATGAAGGACGCGGGTGCGGAGAAGGCCATGGGGAAGCCGGCTGCGAAGACCGCCGCGGGACCCGGGAAAAAAGGCGCCGCGAAGCCCATCACGGACGCCCCTATCTCCCCCATGCTCGCCACCCTCGGCTCGCGCGCCGACATCCACGACGAGTCCGAGTGGGCGTTCGAGATGAAGTGGGACGGCATCCGCGCCGTCGCCGTCGTGCGTGACGGCGCGCTGCGCCTGACCACCCGCAACGGCAACGACGTCACCGTCACCTACCCCGACCTCGCCGGCCTGGTCGGCCTCGCGGGCGACCACGACCTGGTCCTCGACGGCGAGATCGTCACGCTGACCCCGAAGGGCCGCCCCGACTTCGGCCTCCTGCAGACCCGGATGGGCCTCACCCGTCCCGCGGAGGTGCGCGCGGCGGCCGAGCGCGCGCCCGCGCACTACTTCGTCTTCGACCTCCTGGAACTCGACGGCACGGACCTCCGGAAGAAGACCTACGACGAGCGCCGCGCCGTCCTGCAGGACACCCTCCGCCCGCCCAAGGACGACCCGGTCCAGGTGCCCCCGGCGTTCGCCGGAGACGTGGACCACGCCATCTCCTCCTCGCGGGAGCTGGGTCTGGAGGGCGTCATGGCCAAGCAGCGCGACGGCAGGTACGCGACCGGCCGCCGCTCGCGCACCTGGATCAAGATCAAGCACCACCTCGCGCAGGAGGTCGTCATCGGCGGCTGGACCCCCGGCAACGGCCGCCGCGCGAACGGCATCGGCGCGCTGCTGCTCGGCATCCCGGACGGCGACGGCCTCCGCTACGTGGGCAAGGTGGGCACCGGCTTCACCGACGCGATGCTCGACGACCTGGCGAAGAAGCTGGCGGCGCACCCGCGCACGACTCCCCCGCTGGAGGGCGTCCCCTCGCTCGACGCCCGCGGCGCCCACTGGGTACGGCCGGAGTACGTGGGGGAAGTCGAGTTCGCCGAGTGGACGGGCACCGACCGGCTGCGGCAGCCGTCCTGGCGGGGGCTGCGGCCCGACAAGCGCGTCGACCAGGTGGTCAGGGAGAGCTGACCGCGCGCTCGGGGAGGTGTGCTGACCGACGCGGCGGCGGGCGGTAGGATCGTCGTCGTGACCACGCACATCATCGCTGAGCCCCGCACCGAGAACGAGATCGACGACGAGCACGGCGGGCTCGTCCGCAGCCTGAGCGCCACCGTGCCGCCCATGCTCGGCAACCTCCTCGCGACCCTCGTCGTGCTGGTCACCCTCGTGCTCGGCGTCATCAGCCTGGTCGCGACCTGGTCGGGCAACGCGGAGGCGTTCCTCCCGCTCTTCCAGATGACCGTCGCCGGCACCGTCGTGTCCCTCAACGCCCTCTACGCGCGCCGCACCTTCAGCTACGTCATCACGCTGATCGGCGCCATCCTCTGGCTCTGGGTGTCCGTCACCCCGTTCATGCCGTTCTTCCAGGTCGTCCTCCAGGCCGTCACGGTCACGCTGATGCTGTTCGGCGTCGTCTTCTCGCTCGCAGCGGTGACGCTCAGCAAGAAGCCGCGCTTCTGAGCGCCGGGCAGGCTCCGGGCACCAAGGAGCCCGACGATACGAGCGAGCCGCGGCTCGCGCACGCCCGGCACTTCGTCGACCTCAGCCCGCTGAGGGAGTCGCCGGCGTTCGCCCGGCTCTGGATCGGCGGCGCCGTCTCCGGCATCGGCAGTCAGATGACGATCGTCGCCGTCGGCCTCAACATCTACGACCTCACGCACTCGACGCTCGCCGTCTCGCTCGTCGCGCTGTTCGCGCTCGTGCCGATGATCGTCTTCGGGCTGTACGGCGGCGTGCTCGCCGACGCGTTCGACCGGAGGAAGGTCGCCCTCGTGACCGCGATCGTCGCGTGGGCCTCCACGGCCGGGATCGCCGTGCTCGCGTGGCTGCACGTCGAGGTGGTGTGGCCGCTCTACCTCCTCACGACGCTCAACGCGGTCGCCGCAGTCATGATCGGCGCCACCCGGCAGGCGATCACGCCCCGCCTCCTGCCCGCACGGCTTCTGCCCGCGGCGAGCGCGCTCGGCGGGATGAGCATGGGCGTGATGGTCACCGTCGGCCCTGCGCTCGCCGGCCTCCTGGTCGCGAGCGTCGGCATCCCGTGGACGTACACGGTCGATGTCATCCTGTTCACGGCGGCGTTCCTCGGCATCTTCACGCTGCCGTCCATCGTGCCGGAGGGCGAGCGGCAGAGCGCCGGGCTGTCCTCCGTGCTGCAGGGGCTGCGGTTCCTGAAGTCGGCGCCGAACCTGTCGATGACCTTCGTGCTCGACCTGATCGCGATGACGTTCGGCCAGCCGCGGGCGCTGTTCCCGGCGGTCGGCGCGCTGCTCATCGGCGGCGGACCGGTGACGGTGGGCATCCTGACCGCCGCCGGCGCGGTCGGCACGCTGGTGTCCAGCGTCTTCTCCGGTCGGCTCGGCGGGGTCAGGTGGCAGGGGCGCGCGGTGGAACGGGCGATCATCGTCTACGGCGCCGCGATCCTCGGCTTCGGTATCGTGCTCGCGGTCGTCGCGTTCAGCGGGACGGCGGGCGGCAGCGCGTCCATCGCCGACGCGAACCTCCCGGCGCTGATCGCGGCCACGATGCTGCTCGCGACCTCCGGAGCGGCCGACAACGTCAGCTCCATCTTCCGGATGACCATCCTGCAGGCGTCGGCGCCCGACGTGATGCGCGGGAGGCTGCAGGGCGTGTTCACCGTGGTGGTGACCGGCGGCCCGCGACTCGGCGACCTCTACATCGGCGTGCTCGCGCTCACCGGCGCCCTCTGGTTCCCTCCGCTGCTCGGTGGCCTCCTGATCGTGGTGCTCGTCGCGACCATCGTGCGCATCCGCCGCGGCTTCCGCGACTACGACGCCCTCGCCCCCACCCCCTGACCCGCATCGCTCCATCGCCGAGGGGCACGTTGTTGTCACTTTTCGGGCGCGAAAGTGACAACGACGTGCCCCTCGGCGGGTGGTAGCGGGGGTCAGCGGGTGCGGATGCGGCGGGCCAGGCGGGGGTAGTCGATGACGAGGCCGTCCTCGTCCACGCCGAGGTCGGCGGTGAAGCCGCTGCCGACGCTGCGGTAGCGGACGACGGAGCGCCCGGCCCCGGCGTCGAACGGTTCGGCCGCGCTGTACGACTGCCGGCTCGCGACCACCGCGAGCGACGGGAGGTCCACCCACGCCATCGTGAGCTCGGTCTCCTCCAGCCCCGCCAGCGCGCCGAGGCGGAGGATCGGCATCGTGTTGGTGACCGGGCAGAGCGCCAGATCGCAGTCGAGCGCGCCGTCCAGGCTCCCGGGATCCGCGATCCCCGGAGCCGCCATCGGCTCGTCGTGGTAGCGGTCGTCGCCGTGCGTGTACGACTCGGCGGCCCAGCGGCCGTGGCCGTCGCGGGTGAGGACGAGCCAGCGGGTGAAACCGCGGCCGTCGACCGCGACCGACAGCCGGGAGGTCACCCAGCCGGGCCCGGTCTCCAGTGCCCAGCTCGTGACGTAGTCCGTCGTGCGGGAGGTGCCGAGCGCGTCCAGCCGGTCCGGCGCGAAGGTGACGACCGCCGCCTCCAGTCGCTCCGGGTCCTCGTCGCCGACCCACTCCACGTGCCGCACCGCTCCGCGCATCGCGTCCTCCGTCGCTCGTGCGGCCGCTGAGGAGGCCGCTCGAGCAGCACGATACGCCCGCGGACCCGCCCGCGGTCAGGCGGCGATCGGCCTCGCCGGCAGCGGCTCCGGCGCGGGCGGCCCGACGTAGCGCGACGACGGCCGCAGGATCTTGCCGTCCTCCGCCTGCTCCAGGATGTGCGCGGTCCAGCCGACGACGCGCGCCACAGCGAACGTCGGCGTGAACAGCTCGCGCGGGATGCCGCACAGCTCCATCACGACGCCCGCGTAGAACTCGACGTTCGTGTGCAGTCCGCGCCCCGGCTTGAGCTCTTCGAGGAGCTGCTGGACGCGCTCCTCGACCCGGACCGCGAAGTCCACCCGCTCGCCGCCGAAGCCCTGCGCGACCTCCCGCAGCAGCACCGACCGCGGGTCCTCCGTGCGGTAGACCGCGTGGCCGAAGCCCATCACCCTGCCGCCGGAGCGGACGGTCTCGCCGATCCAACTGTCGATCCGGTCGGGCGTCCCGATCGCGTCGAGGGTGTCGAGCGCGCGGCTCGGCGCGCCGCCGTGGAGCGGGCCGGACAGCGCGCCGAGCGCGCCGTCCACCGCCGCCGCGACGTCCGCGCCCGTGGACGCGATCACCCGGGCGGTGAAGGTGGAGGCGTTGAAGCCGTGGTCGATCGCGGCCGTCAGGTAGGCGCTGAGCGCATGCTCGTGCGCGGCGTCCGGCACGCGGCCGGTGATCAGGCGCAGGTACTCGGCGACGTGGCCGAGGTCGTCGCGCGGCTCCGGCGGCGTCCGGCCCTCCGCGTGGGCGTGCAACGTCGCGAGCAGGACGGGAGTGACCGCGGCGACCCGGATCGCGTCGCGCAGCCGGGCATCCTCGTCCTCGTCGAAGACGGGGCGCATGCCGTCGGCGGCGGCGACCGCGGCGAGCGCCATCCGGAGTCCCGCCAGCGCGTCGCTGTGCGCCGTCAGCCGCGCGATCGCGGGCAGCAGCTCGGCGACCGGCTCCGGGAGGCGGCGCGCCGCGGCGATCCGCGCCCGGAAGGCCGCCAGCTCCTGCGCGGACGGCAGCTCGCCGAACAGCAGCAAGTACCAGGCGTCCTCGAACGTGCGCTCGCGCGCCAGGTCGATGGCCGAGTACTGGCGGTAGTGGTAGAACCCCTCGTGCCCGCGGACGTCGCCGAGCGCGGTGCTGGCGGCGACGACGTTGGTCAGTCCGCGCGGGACGTCGATGAGGGTGTCGTTCATGCGGTCCATGCCAGTAGTGTGAACGTGGATTCTACGCACGTCAACGTTGATCGGATCAATATGAGCGACCTCCCGCGGCTCAGCGCCGAACAGACCGCCGAGCGCCTCGGCGTCAAACTCGAGACGCTCTACGCGTACGTCGCGCGCGGTCTCCTCACCCGCGAGCGCACGTCGGCCGGTTCGAGCTTCGACCCGCTGGAGGTGGAGGCGTTCGCCTCCACGCGCCGCCGCCGGGCCGCCCCCGAGCCGGCGCGCTCGGAGGGCCGGCCGCTGATGGTGATCGAGACGGACTTCGCGCTGATCGACGACGGCGAGCTGTACTACCGCGGCCGCCCCGCCGCGGAGCTGGCGCGGGAGCCGTTCGAGGTCGTCGCGCACTGGGCGCTCACCGGGCGGTGGGATCCGTCGGTGCGGTTCGCGCCCGGCCCCGGGCTGGATGCGGCCCGCCGGGTCGCGGACGCCCTCCCGCCCGGCGCGGGAGACCGCGACCGGCAGCTCGTCGCTGTCACCGCCCTGGCCGCGGCCGACCCGCTCCGGACCTCCCTCGATCCGGAGGCCGTGGCGGGCGCGGCAGAACGGCTGATCGCGGGCATGGTCGCGGTGCTGCCGGTGAAGTCCGCGCCCGCGGGCCGGACCCTCGCCGCCGAGCTCTGGTCGCGCCTCTCCCCGCAGACCCCGTCGCCCGAGGCGCTCCGCACCCTCGACGCCGCCCTCGTCCTCCTCCTCGACCACGACCTCGCCGTCTCCACGCTCGCGGCCCGCGCCGCCGCCTCCGCGCGCGCGACCCCGTACGCCGTGGTCGTGGCCGGCCTCGGCGCCCTCGACTCCCCGCTGCACGGCAACGCCAGCCGCGCCGCCCACCGGATGCTCGCCCGGGTCGCCGCCGGCGAGGAGCCCGCCCGGGTCGTCGCCGACGCCGTGGTGGACGGGCGCGGTCCCGTCCCCGGTTTCGGGCAGCCGCTCTATCCTGCGGGAGACCCACGCGCGCGGATCCTGCTCGGGATGCTCGCCGCCGTCCCCGCCGCCGAACCGGTCGTGGCCGCCGTCGACGCCCTGGCCGCGCTGCTCCGGGACCGCACCGGCGCCGCCCCGAACGTGGACCTCGCCCTCGCCGCCCTCTCCCTCGCCGCCGGCATGCCCGACGACGCCGGCGAGGTGATCTTCGCGACCGCCCGCACCGCCGGCTGGACCGTCCACGCCCTCGCCGAATACCGCGAGCCCCCGCTCCGTCTCCGCCCCCTCGGCCGCTACACCCCGCCGAGACGTGACTAATCGCGGGAATCCAGCCCAGGATTTCCGCGATTAGTCACGCTTCGGCGGCGGTGGACGGGGTCAGCGGCGGAGGGCCTTGCGGGCCAGGCGGTTGCCCAGGAACTGGGCGAGCTGGACCAGGACGACGATGGTCAGGACGGCGACCCAGGTGACGACCCAGTCGTAGCGCTGGTAGCCGTACGAGATCGCGAAGTCGCCCAGGCCTCCGCCGCCGAGGCTGCCGGCGACGGCGGACAGGTCCACGATCGCGACGAACACGAACGTGTAGCCCAGGATGAGCGGGCCGAGCGCCTCCGGGATGAGCAGGGTGGAGATGATCCGCCACGGGCTCGACCCCATCGCGCGCGCCGCCTCGATCACACCGGGGTCGATCGTGACCAGGTTCTGCTCCACGATCCGGGAGATCGCGAACGTCGCGGCGATCGTCATCGGGAAGATCGCCGCTGGCGTGCCGAGGAACGTCCCCAGCACCGCCTGGGTCAGCGGCGCCACCGCCGTCATGAAGATGATGAACGGGATCGGCCGGACGAAGTTCACCAGCACGTTCAGCACCGCGGACAGCACCCGGTTCTTCAGCAGCCCGCCGGGCCGCGTCGCGTACAGCAGCACGCCGAGCGCCAGCCCGAGCACGCCGCCGAGCACGAGCGTGGCCACGACCATCCAGAGCGTCTGCCCGATGGAGGTCAGGTACACCGGCCAGAGCGTCGACCAGTCCGTCATGCCGCCACCTCCTCGACCTCGGTCACCGTGCGCAGCTCCGCGACCAGCGCGTCCACCGCCTCCGGCTCGCCGAGCAGTTCGAGGGTGAGACTCCCGAACGACCGGCCCTGCAGCGCCGAGATGCCGCCGTAGACGATCTCGAATCGCACGCCGTGCCGCCCGACCGCGTCGGAGAGCACCGCGCCGAGGCGGCCGTCGTCGTGGATGCGCGCCGAGACGATCCGACCGGCGTGCTTGCCTCGCAGCCGCTCGATGTCGGCCTCCCCCGGCTGGTTGCGCAGCACGGTGCCGACGAAGCGCTGCGAGGTCGCGGTCTGCGGGTTCGAGAACACGTCGAACACGGTCCCGAGCTCGATGATCCGGCCGGAGTCGAGCACGGCGACGCGGTCGGCGATCGAGCGGACGACCTCCATCTCGTGCGTGATGACGACGATGGTGACGCCGAGCTCGGCGTTGACCCGCTTGAGCAGGGCCAGCACGTCGGCGGTGGTCTCCGGGTCGAGCGCGCTGGTCGCCTCGTCGGCGAGCAGGATGGCCGGGTTGGTCGCCAGCGCCCGGGCGATCCCGACGCGCTGCTTCTGGCCTCCCGAGAGCTGGTCGGGGTACGCCCACGCCTTCTCGGTCAGGCCGACGAAGGCGAGCAGTTCGGTGACGCGCGCCTTCCGCTTGTCCGCCGGCCAGCCCGCGACCTTGAGCGGGTAGGCGATATTCGCGAACACGGTGCGCGAGCGGAACAGGTTGAACTGCTGGAAGATCATCCCGATCCCCGCCCGCACGCTCCGCAGGTCGCGCTCGCGCAGGGTAGTCAGGTCGCGGCCGTCCACCACCACCGAGCCGGAGGTCGCGTGCTCCAGCGCGTTGATCAGCCGCACCAGCGTGCTCTTGCCCGCACCTGAATAGCCGATGATGCCGAAGATCTCGCCGCGCTCGATGGTCAGGTCGATGTCCTCGACGGCGGAGACCGCGGCGTCGCCCGAGCGGAAGCTCTTGGTGACGCCGCGGAACTCGATGAGGGCGCTCACGCCTACTTCGCCGCCTTGATGGACGTCTCCAGCGAGCGAAGGATCGCGATCAGGTCGGCCTGCGGCTTCTGCACGATCACGGCGGTGTTCTTCGAGTCGGCGAGCACCGCGTCCTGCACGGCCTTCGAGTGGTACAGGTCGGCGATCTTCAGGAAGGTCGCGTTGTCCTTGTCCTTCGCGCGGGCCACGAACGCGTTGATGTACGGCTCGGCCGCGGAGCTCCTCGGGTCGTCCTGGAACAGGGCGGACTTCGGGTCGATGCCGGCCGGGCCGACGAACGTGTTGTTGATCACCGCGGCGTCCGCGGAGTCGAGCGCCGGCGCCGTCTGCGCCGCGTCGACCGGGAGCACCGTGACCTTCGACGCCGCCGCGTCGATGTCGGCGGGCGTGGAGAGCGTGCTGCCGCCGTTCTTCAGCTTGAGGAGGCCGGCCTTCTGCAGCACCAGCAGGGCTCGCGCCTGGTTGGTCGGATCGTTCGGGATGGCGACCTTCGCGCCGGCCGGGAGCTTCTCCAGCGACGTGAACTTCTTCGAGTAGAGCGACAGCGGCACGACGTACGTCGAGGCGATCGGCACGAGGTTCTGACCGGACTCCACGTTGTAGTTCGCCAGGAACTGCAGGTGCTGGAATAGGTTGAGGTCGAGCTGGCCGTTCGCGAGCGCCGGGTTGGCCTGCGTGTAGTCGCGGAAGCCGACGACCTGGATGTCGATGCCCTCCTTGGCGGCCTCGCTCTTGAGGATCGGCCAGTACGGCGCGGACTGCTCGGTCGTCCCGATCTTCACCGCGACGGTCGTGTCTGCGGCGTCGGCCGAGCCGCTGTTGCCGGCGTTGACGACGGCGACGACGCCGCCCACGATCGCGAGGACCGCGACGACGGCGATGCCGACGATCCACGGGGTCTTAGAGCGCTTCGGCTTCTCGGGGAGCGCGGGGACGGTTCCGGGCGGGGTGGCGTCGGGCATGGCTGTGCCTCTCTTGTGAAGGGGTGGGATGTGCCGGCGAACGGTTGGCGGCACATCGAGCCTTCCAAGCGAGGAGCGGGAGGGCAAAACGCATTCCGAAATATGACGACGCCAGTCCGCGCCGTCAGATTTCGGATTTTAGGTGCGAACGCTCTGGCTGGTTGCAGCGACCTTCGGAAGAATCGGGAGCAGGTGTGCGCCGGAGGCCATTGGGGGACCTCCGGCGCACACCGTGTCACCGCTCCTTACGCGGGCTGCGCCGCCGACGCCAGGATGCGCACCATGTTGCCCGACGGGTCGCGGAAGGCGCAGTCGCGCGGGCCCCACGGCTGGTCCTTCGGCTCCTGGAGCACCTCGGCGCCGCTGGCGCGCACGCGCTCGAACACGCCGTCGAGGTCGTCCTCGGTGCGGAAGACGACGTTGGTCAGCACGCCCTTGGCGACGAGCTCCTGGATGGCGTCGCCGTCGGACTGCGACCGGCCGGCGTACGGGTCGGAGAGCACGATCTCGGTGCCCGGTTGACCGGCGACGCCGAGGGTGATCCAGTGGTGGCCGCCCGACTCGACGTCGTTGAGGACGTCCAGGCCCAGCGCGTCACGATAGAACGCGAGGGACTCCTCGGGGTTCGTGACGGTGATGTGCGAGTACTGCAGCGAAATGGTCATACGGCCACTTTAGGAACGCGGCGCCGGCGGCGCTTCTCCATTCCTGCTCGACCTCGTGCGATCATCCAGGGATCGGCTTCGAGCGCACCGGCCGCGTGCGCTGCTTCGCGATGCAGTTGGGCATCGCGAGCACGGCGCGGTGCTCGCGGGTGCGGTAGCTGGTCGGCGACTCCCCCACCACCTCGGCGAACTTCGAGCTGAACGAGCCGAGCGACGTACAGCCGACCGCCATGCACGCCTCGGTCACGGTCATCCCCTCGCGCAGCAGCGCCATCGCGCGCTCGATCCGCCGGGTCATCAGGTAGCTATAGGGGGTCTCGCCGTAGACGGCGCGGAACCGGCGCGAGAAATGCGACGGCGACATGAAGGCAGACGCGGCCATCGTCGGGACGTCGAGCGGCTCGGCGTACTCGCGATCGATCTTGTCGCGCGCTCGTCGCAGGATGACGAGCTCCTCCAGTTCCTCCGGGGACACGCCTCCACCGTAGCTCTCAGGCCCGCGCCTCACCAGCGCCTTCACCCGCGGCGACGGTGCGGACCTGCTGCGGGCGCGACTCGACGAGCCGGATGAACGCGCTGAGCTCGCCCACGCCGGCCGGGGTCGTCGGCAGGAACTCGGTCAGCTCGGGCGAGTGCACCAGGTACGCCGCCCACTTCGCCCGCGAGATCGCGACGTTGAGCCGGTTCTTCATCAGCAGGAACGACATCCCGCGCGGCACGTCGGCCGCCGACGACGCAGCCAGGCTGACGATCGCGACGGCGGCCTCCTGGCCCTGGAACTTGTCGACCGTGCCGACCCGCACCTGCGGGAAGCCGGCCGCGTCGAGCAGCTCGCGCACCTCGGCGAGCTGGGCGTTGTACGGCGTCACGACGATGACGTCGTCCTGACCGAGAGGCGCGTCCTCCACCCCCGCGGCAGGGTCGCTCCAGGAGCGGCCGATCAGGTCGTCCACGATGCGGACGACGGCCGCGGCCTCCTGCGGCGAGGCCGTCGCGTTGCCGACGTGCTCCACCGGCACCGGGTGGAGGCCGGGCTCGACACCGCCGAGCTCCCGGTCGCGGGTGCTCGGGTACGCGTGCAGCCGGCCCTCGTAGGACAGCCGGGACACCGACTCCGCCAGGGCAGGGTGCATCCGGCGGCTCTCGGCCAGGAAGTAGCCGAGCTCGGCCGGGAGCACGTCGTGGCCGGCGCTCACCCAGCCGAGGGCAGAGCCGTCGACCGGCTCGGGATGGCTGCCCTGGCTCACCTGCGGGAGCTGCTGCGGGTCGCCGAGCAGCAGCAGGTTGCGTGCCGCGACGCCCACCGCGATGGTCGACGCGAGCGAGAACTGGCCGGCCTCGTCGACCACGAGCAGGTCCAGGCTCCCCCGCGGGATGCGCGCGGCGTTGGCGAAGTCCCAGGCCGTGCCGCCGAGGACATAGCCACGCCCCTCGCGCTCGGCAGCGAACTCGAGGTGACCGTTCCGGCGCAACGGCGTGAACCGGGGCTCCTCGGCCGCTCCGCTGGACCCATTGCCTCCGCTGGGCACCTTGCCGACGAGCGCGGCGTCGAGCCCGGTGTCCACGACGCGGTCGAGGAGGTTCTCGACCACCGCGTGCGACTGGGCGACCACTCCGACGCGCCAGCCGTGCTCGGCCACGAGCCGGGCGATCACGTGGGCTCCCAGGTAGGACTTGCCGGTCCCGGGAGGTCCCTGCACCGCCAGGTACGAGGCGTCGAGGTCGAGCAGGCTCGCGGTGACGGCCGCGATGCGCCCGCTGCCGTCCTCCGGCCCCTCGGGCGCCAGCGCGCCGGACCGGGTGCGCGGCGGGGTGCGCCGCAGCAAGTCGACGGTGGCGTTCACCGGCCACCGGTCCTGTTGGCGCGCCGCGAGCAGGTCGGTGCCCCACTCGCGGACCGCTTCGGCGAGCGGGCGCGTGTTGGGCGGCGGCGCCGGGGTGAGCGCCATCGGGAGGTGCGGGTAGGCCTCCACGTCCTCCGGCAGCGTCTCGCGCACCAGCACGGAGCCGTCGTCGGCGACCGCGATGACGGCGGCGCTGCGCACCGTGCGCGCGCCGGGCTGCGCGCGCAGCAGCCGGAACGGGCCGGGGTACTCGTAGAGCAGGAACGGTCCGGAGTTCTCGCTCACCCGCACCGCGCTGCCCGCGCCCCACTGGCCCGAGAGCTGCAGCTCGCGCCGCTCCACCCGCTGGCCCTCGTCCAGATACCAGTCGCGCACCACGCGCACGGACTCCAGCACGAGCACGTCGCGGGTGTCGGCCCACTCTTCGACCGGCTGGATCAGCCGGGCGAAATGGCTCTGCCAGAAGCTCTTCTGCTCGCGCCGGTGGAAGTCGATCGCCGCGGCGGCGAGCGCCACCGCCTCCCGGTCGGGCGTGCGATGCGGGTCCAGCGGGTCGCCGGCGAACCCGAGCAGTCCCGCCCGCAGGGGGGACTCCTCCGGCGCCGGCTCGAGCTCCTCCAGCGGCGCGGCGCCGATCGGGACACCGGCTTCGGCGGCGCGGGCCAGCAGCCAGTCGCGGAGGCGGAGCGTCGACACGCAGTCGTAGCGGTTGTAGTCGCCGAGCGCGTCGAGCAGCGGCTGGGCCTCGTCGAAGCGGCCGAGCGCGATCAGGTCGCGCGCGTTCGCGTACTCGGTGATGGAGTCCGCGCCGTTCGTGACCTCGCTCTGCCGCAGCTCGGTGCCCATGTAGAGCGGCTCCAGTTTCTTGATGGAGTACGACCGCGATCCGACGCGCACCGACTTGCGCACGAGCGGGTAGAGGTCGACCATCACGTTGTCGCGCAGCAGGCCGTCCACCTCCGCCTCGCCGACGCCGTGCCGGGCGGAGATGGACAGCAGGTGGGTCTGCTCGTAGGCCGCGTAATGGTAGATGTGCATGCCGGGATGAGCGGCGCGGCGCTCGCGGACGAACGCCAGGAAGCGCTCCAGCGCCACGCGCTCCTCGGCGAAGTCGTGCGCCCAGAACGCCGTGAACCTGGCCTCCTGGTCGACCAGCCCGAACAGGTAGTCGAGGTTCCAGCGCTCGCCAGCGCCCTCCGTGTAGAGCGGGTCACCCTCGAAGTCGAAGAAGATGTCGCCCGCGTCGGGCTCCGGGAGGATGGCGAGCACGGGCGCATTGAAGACGCGCACCGGCGGAGGCGCGCCCTCCACCGCCTCCAGTTGCAACCTCGCCTGCTCGCGCAGCCCCGAGAGCGTGCCGTCCGGGATGCCCTCGACCGGCCCGGTGGAGGCCGCGAGCGCGTCGATGGTCGTGATGCCCGCCGCGGCGAGGCGCTCGCGCTGAGTGACGCGCATCCCCGCGACCAGCAGGACGTCGTGGGCGGCGATGATCTCCGCGTCGCAGGTGTCGCACCGGCCGCAGACCGTGAACCGCGGGTCGCCCCACTGCACAGGACCGGGGTCGGCGACATGCGCGGCGATGATGTCGAGCAGCCGCGCGCGACGCTTGCGGTAGACCGGCTCGATGTCGGACAGCCGGTGCTCGCTGACCGAGCCGTCGCCCAGCAGCAGCTCGACGGTGCCGTCGACCTCGACGCCCGTGCGCCTGAGCTGCTCGGCATAGGCCGCGAGCTGCAGCAGCGCGGTGACGCGGGCGCTGCGGGCGAGCTTGGAGTCCTGGACGCGGTAGCGGCCGTCCGGCAGCCGGACGATGAAGTCGGCGAAGCCCACGAACGACCCGTCGAAGAACGTGGCCTGGAAGACGACCTCGCTGCCGCGGGCGAACGCGTCCGCGGTGAGCCGCACCGCCTCCGCGAGGCTCTCGGCGGTCAGCGACTCGGGCCGCTCGATCTCCGCGACGCCGTCGCCGAACCGCTCGCGGTAACGCTCCAGGATGTGGTGCTCCTGCTCGTCGCCCAGCCGCGACGAGCGCACGTACATCGGGTCCTCGACCTCTTCGGTCTTCTCCAGCCTGCCCAGCTTGACGTCGAGCGTCCGCAGGAAGGCGAACTCGCACTTGGACGCCTCGGTCAGATCGCTGGCACTGGTGACGATCACACCGTCGAGTAGGAACACACCGCTACGCTATCGGCGGCCGCCGACATCCCGCCTGTGTCCGCGCGCCTCAGCCCTTGGCCGCGGCCTTCATCGCGCGCTTGTGCTCGCGCACCTTGGTGAGCGACTCCGGGGAGACGATGTCGGCGACGGAGCGGTAGCCCTCCGTGCCGTAGTCGCCCGCGGCCTCCCGCCAGCCCGGCGCCTGGAGGCCCTTCTGCTTGCCGAGCAGCGCCAGGAAGATCCGCGCCTTCTGGTCGCCGAACCCGGGCAGCGCCTTCAGCCGGCGAAGCACCTCCGCGCCGCTGGGGTCGCCCTGCGTCCAGATCGCGGCGGTGTCGCCGCCCCAGTCCTCGACGATCGCCGCGGACAGCGACTGCAGCCGGCCGGCCATCGATCCGGGGAAGCGGTGCACGGACGGCGTCTGCTTCATCACCGCGACCAGCTCGTCCGGGTCGAGGGCGGCGATCCCCGCCGGGTCGAGCGAGCCGAGACGGTCGCGCAGCTTGGCGGGGCCGGTGAACGCGGTCTCCATCGCGATCTGCTGGTCGAGCATCATCCCGACGAGCAGGGCGAACGGGGACTGGTCGAGGAGGGCGTCGGCTTCCGCGTCGCCGGTGATCGTGATGGGCATGGACTCATGCTCCCATCCGGCTCAGGCGACGAGCAACAGCACGCCCGCGACGGCCGACAGCAGCGCGAGCAGGAGCGCGACGCCGAGCAGGGCCGCGTGCACCCGGAGGAAGGCCGTCGCGCGGCCCGCGGCGTCCCTGGCGCGCTGGTCGGACCGGACCCGCGCGAAGAAGCGCGGCCAGGCGATCACGTTGAAGACGGCGTTGAGGAACAGGACGAGAGCGGCGAAGACGGTCATGGTCCCTCCAGCGTAGGCGGAACCGGCCGGCCGAACCGCTCGGCGATCAGCTCCAGCAGGGCGCGGGCGGCCGCTCCGGGGCGGGGATGCGCGATCACACTCAGCCGCCAGTCGACGCCGGGCGTCAACGGGCGCAACACCACGCCCGCCACCCGGTTGACCGTGAGCTCGGGGAGGGCGCCGACGCCGAGCCCCGCGGCCACGAACCGCGGGATCTCGCCCAGGTCGGAGACCTCCGTCGCGACCTCGCGGGTGAGCCCCGCCGCGGCGAGCGCTCGGTCGAGCGCGACCCGGTTGCCGAAGCCTTCGCGCGCGTCCACCCAGCGCTCGGCGGCCAGCTCGGCGAGCGGGACGGCGGCGCGGGCCGCGAGCGGATGTCCCTCGGGGAAGACCGCCACGAACGGCACGTCGGCGAGCGGCAGCACGACGGCGCCGGGCACCGGGTCGGGGAGGCCGTAGAAGGCGATGTCCAGCCGCCCCTGCCGGACGTCGTCCGCCAGTCCGGTGGAACCGCTCGGCGACGGTCCGAGCCGGAGGTCGACGCCCGGGTGCCTGCGCCGGAACTCGCCCATGATCCCGGGGAGGTCGATGGAGGTCAGGTTGGTGAAGATCCCGACGCGCACCACCCCGCGCAGCGGTCCGTCGCCCGCGGCGAGATCGCGCAGCCGCTCGATCGCCTGGAGGCCGACGCGCGCTTCGGCGAGCGCGGCCTCCCCCGCGCCGGTGAGCGCGACCCCGTGTGCGTCGCGCTCGAACAGCCGCGCGCCGAGCTCGCGCTCCAGGGCGGCCACCCCGGCCGAGACGGTCGACTGGGCGGCGAAGACGCGCGCCGCCGCGCGGGTGAAGTTGAGCTCTTCGGCGACGGCGACGAAGTACTCGAGCTGACGGGTGTCCATGCCGACCCTCCTTGCAATCGTTGCTTTCGATCACAAGTATCGATTGCTTTCGTTGGACACGATTGTACGGCGGACGGAGGATATCGGCATGTCGATGAAAGCCCCTGCCTCCCTCCCGACCCCTGCGCTGACCCACCCCGATGAGCGATCGGGTGCGCGTCCGTGGCGCCTCCGCCACGGGGCGGGCTTCTGGATCGTCGCCGCCGCGTTCCTCGCCGTCATGGCGTTCTCGACCGTCCCGACGCCCCTGTACGCGCTGTACCAGCAGCGGGACGGCTTCCCGACCTGGGTCGTCACGGTGATCTTCGCCGCGTACGCGGTCGGGGTGATCGCGAGCCTGTTCCTGATCGGGCACCTGAGCGACTGGGCAGGCCGGCGCCGGATGGTGCTGGTCGCGATCGCGTTGGAGATCGCGGCGGCGGCGCTGTTCCTGGTCTGGAACGACGTGAGCGGCCTCATCGTCGCCCGCCTGATCTCGGGGGTCGGCGTCGGGGCGCTCACCGCGAGCGCGACGGCCCACCTCGGCGAGCTGCGCTCGGTCGCCCGGCCGGACGAGGGTCCGCGCTTGGCGAGCACCGTCTCCACGGTCGTCAACACCGGCGGCCTGGCGCTCGGACCGCTGATCGGCGGCGTGTTCGCGCAGTTCCTTCCTGCGCCGCTGCTGCTGCCGTACGCCGTGTTCCTGGTGATCCTCGCCCTCGCGGCGCTGGCGGTCGCGCTGGTGCCGGAGACCGTCGAGCGTGCGGAGGAGCGCCCAGCGTACCGGCCGCAGCGCATCTCGCTGCCGGCGGAGTCGCGCGGAACGTTCTCGGCCGCAGCCGTCGCGGCCTTCGCGGGCTTCGCGGTCTTCGGCCTGTTCACGTCGCTCGCGCCGAGCGTGCTCGCCGGCACCTTCCATGTCGCGTCGCACCTGGTGGCCGGGCTGGTGCCGTTCTCGGTGTTCGCGGCGTCCGCGGTCTCGCAGATCGTGTTCGCCCCGGTGCGGTCGCGCACGGCGCTGATCGTGGCCGTGGTGCTCGTCGCGATCGGGCTCGCGGGGTTGGCGGTCGGTGTGCTGGGCGACTCGCTAACGGTGTTCCTGATCGCGGGCGTGCTGGCCGGCGCCGGTGTCGGCCTGCTGTTCCGGGCGGCCATCCTCGTCGCCGGCTCGCTCGCGACGCCCGAACGTCGCGGTGAGGTGCTGTCGGCGATCTTCCTCGTCGCCTACATCGGACTGGCGCTGCCTGTGCTCCTGGTCGGCGTGGCCCTCATCCTGTGGCCGCTCGTCCCCGTGCTCGTCGCCTTCGTCGCGATCATCGCCGTCCTCGCGGTCGTCGCCGCCCTCCGCATGCTCCCCACCGCTCGCTGATCTCGCCTCCACCCCCTCGCCGAGAAGGCGCAAAATCGGGAGAAAACCGCCGAGGCGGCAGAGAATTCGCCTTCTCGGTTGCGGGTCAGGAGGCGGCGGTGAGCTGCACGCGGAGCGAGTCGACTCGCGTCGCGATCGCGTCGTCCGCGGCCCAGCGCTGGGCGAGCCGGGACAGGATGGCGTTCAACTCCTCGGCGGTCAGGCCAGCGGTGAGCATGAGCCGCACCACCAGCTCGTCGCCGGCGAGCCGGTAACCCGGGTCGCCCGCCACCAGCTCCACGTCGAGCACCCCGAGCTCTGACCCGATCGACGCCCGGAACGCCGCCAGCACGACGGGGTCGCGGTCGCTCGGCAGCCACGCGTGTCCTTGCGCGAGCGCCCAGACCGCCGGGCGCCGCAGCACGAACTCGGTCTCGGAGGTGGGGTCGAGCACCAGGAGCTCGGTCTCTTCCGAGGCAGCAGCGAGCGCGGCGCGCGGACCGGCCGCCGGGACCGGTCGCGCGGCCGGGTTCCACGCCTGCATCGCCGTCACAGACGAGAACACGGGGAGCGCGCGGCGACCGTCGGGCGCTGCGACGGTGACGATGGACAGCTCCTGCGTCTTGTCGATCGCGAGTCCGGCGTCGCTCACGCCCTCCTCCCCCAGCTCGGCGACGAGCGGGATGAGCACGCGCACCGCGCGCACGGCGTCCACGACGGCCTCGGCGCCGACCTCACCCGCACGGAACGCGGCGATGGCGCCGAGCAGCTCCGGAGGCGCCGACCCGTCGTCGTCGCCGAAGGGGTTCTCGTCGAACTCGCGGCCCTCCCACGCCTGGCCCGCGGAGTCTCCGGTCGAGGCGGTGAAGCCGGCGAGCGTCGCCGCGAACCCGGCCAGCCGATCGGCGCCGGTCGAGGAGGGACCGGGCGGCGTCGAGCCGGGCGCCGCCTCCCGGCGGTCGCCCCTCGGCCGCGTCCCCCGGCTCAGTCGCCGGCGACATCCAGCGCCTCGGGCAGGGTGAACGCCCCGGAGTAGAGAGCCTTGCCGACGATCGCGCCCTCCAGGCCCAGCGGCACCAGCGCGCGCAGCGCGGCGATGTCGTCGAGGCTGGAGATGCCGCCCGAGGCCACCACCGGGCGCTCGGTGCGCTCCATCACCTGGCGCAGCAGGTCGATGTTCGGGCCCTTGAGGGTGCCGTCCTTGGTCACGTCCGTCACGACGTACCGTGCGCACCCGGCGTCCTCCAGCCGCGCCAGCACGTCCCAGAGGTCGCCGCCGTCGCGCGTCCAGCCGCGCGCCGCCAGCGTCGTCCCGCGCACGTCCAGGCCGACTGCGATCGCCTCGCCGTACCGGCCGATCACGTTCGCCGCCCACTCGGGGTTCTCCAGCGCCGCCGTGCCGAGGTTGACCCGGGTCGCGCCGATCGACAGCGCGTGCTCCAGCGACGCGTCGTCGCGGATGCCGCCGGAGAGCTCGATGTTGACGCCCTTGGTCTGGTGGATGACCTTCTTGAGGAGGTCGCGGTTGTCTCCCCGGCCGAACGCTGCGTCCAAGTCCACCAGGTGGATCCATTCGGCGCCGGCGTCCACCCATTCGGCGGCCGCGTCGACCGGGTCGCCGTAGCTGGTCTCGCTGCCGGCCTCGCCCTGCGTCAGCCGCACCGCCTTGCCGTCGGCGACGTCGACGGCGGGCAGCAGGACCAGCTTGGGCGTGTTCGTGAGTTCGCTCATGTCGTGTGTTTCCTCTGTCGGGGTCGTTCGGGTCCGCATCGCGGACGTCGGGATCGTCGCTAGAGCGAGCCGATCCAGTTGCGCAGGAGGTGCAGCCCCGCCTCGCCGGACTTCTCCGGGTGGAACTGGGTCGCACTGAGCGGCCCGTTCTCCACCGCGGCGATGAACCGCGAGCCGTGCTCGGCCCAGGTCACCCTCGGCTGCGCGAACGGCCCGGTGGCCTCCAGGGTCCACTCCTGCGCGGCGTACGAGTGGACGAAGTAGAAGCGCTCGTCGCGGATGCCGTCGAACAGCACGGAGTCCTCCGGCGCCTCCACGGTGTTCCAGCCCATGTGCGGGACGACGTCGGCGCGGAGCAGGTCGACCGTTCCCGGCCACTCGCCGAGCCCTTCTGCCTCAGTGCCGTGCTCGACGCTGTGCTCGAACAGCACCTGCATGCCGACGCAGATGCCGATCACTGGCCGGCCGCCCGCGAGCCTGCGGTCGATGACCTCGTCGCCGTGCGAGCGGCGCAGCGCCTCCGCGACCGCGGCGAACGCCCCGACGCCGGGGACGAACAGGCCGTCGGCCTCCTGCGCGCGGCGGCGGTTGCCGGTGAGCTCGACGTTCGCCCCTGCGGCCTCCAGCGCCTTGACCGCGGAGTGGACGTTGCCCGTCCCGTAGTCGAAGACGACGACGTCGGGTGCGCTCACAGCGCGCCCTTGGTCGACGGGATGCCGGACACCAGCGGGTCGAGCGCCTTCGCCTGCCGGAACGCGCGCGCGAACGCCTTGAACTCGGCTTCCGCGATGTGGTGCGGGTCCCGTCCGCCGACCACCGTGACGTGCACGGTCAGCCCGGCGTTGAACGCGATCGCCTCGAACACGTGCCGCACCATCGACCCGGTGAAGTGCCCGCCGATCAGGTGGAACTCGAACCCCGCCGGCTCGCCGCCGTGCACCAGGTAGGGGCGTCCGGAGATGTCGACGACGGCCTGCACGAGCGCCTCGTCGAGCGGGACGAGGGCGTCGCCGTAACGGGAGATGCCCGCCTTGTCGCCGAGTGCCTTCTTGATGGCCTGGCCGAGGACGATGGCGACGTCCTCCACGGTGTGGTGCACGTCGATGTCGGTGTCGCCGCTCGCCCGCACCGTCAGGTCGGTGAGCGAGTGCTTGGCGAACGCGGTCAGCAGGTGGTCGTAGAACGGGACCGACGTGTGGATGTCGGACGCCCCGGTGCCGTCGAGGTCGAGGCTGAGCTCGATGCTCGACTCGCTGGTCGCGCGCTGAAGCTGGGCGGTCCGATTCGTCATGACTGCGAGCTTACCGACTGGGCGGAGGCCGCCACCGATCCGGACGGGCGGCCGAGGGAGCGCAGCGCCTCCAGGAACGCGGTCGTCTCGGTCTCGGTGCCCGCGGTGACCCGGAGGTGGTTCGGGATGCCGACGTCGCGGATGAGCACGCCGCGCTCCAGCAGCGCCTCAAATACCGCGTGCGGGTCGTCCACGCCGCCGAACAGCACGAAGTTGCTGCCGCTGCGGTGCGGGAGGTAGCCGAGCTCGGCCAACTCCGCCACGAGCCGGTCGCGCTGTCCGCGGATCTCGCCGACCATCGCGAGCATCTCGTCCGCGTGCGCGAGCGCCCCGAGGGCGGCGGCCTGCGTGAGCGCGGACAGGTGGTACGGCAGCCGCACCAGCCGCAGCGCGTCGACCACCGCGGGATCGGCGGCCAGGTAGCCGACCCGCGCCCCCGCGAACGCGAAGGCCTTGCTCATCGTGCGCGAGATGAGCAGCCGCTCCCGGCCCGGGAGCAGCGTGAGTGCCGACGGCTCGCCGTCCGGCATGAACTCGGCGTACGCCTCGTCCACGATCACGATGCCGCGCGCCGCGGTGTAGACGGCCTCGATCGTCTCGAGCGAGAGCGGTGTGCCCGTCGGGTTGTTCGGCGAGCAGAGGATGACGATGTCCGGATCGTGCTCCCGCACGGCGGCCGCCGCCGTCTCCGGCGACAGCTCGAAGTCGGCATCGCGCCCCGCCGCGATCCAGCTCGTCCCGGTCCCGGAGGCCAGCAGCGGATACATGGAGTACGTGGGGGCGAACCCGAGGAGGCTGCGCCCCGGCCCGCCGAACGCCTGAAGGATGTGCTGCAGCACCTCATTGGACCCGTTCGCGGCCCAGACCTGCTCGCCCGCGAGCCCGTGTCCGAGGTAGCGGGCGAACGCCTCCCGCAGCTCCGTGAACTCGCGGTCGGGGTAGCGGTTCACCCCCGTCACCGCGACGGCGACCCGCGCGACGATGTCGGCCGCGACGTCCTCCGGAACCGGATGCGTGTTCTCGTTCACGTTCAACGCGACGGGCACGACCTTCTGCGGCGCCCCGTACGGGGTGCGACCGCGCAGGTCATCACGGATCGGAAGATCGGAGAGGGAGGTCACCCCTCAATGGTAGCCAGCACCACTGAACGCTTCTGCCGTGTGACGCTCCGCTGCGCCCCGACTCGGCCGCAGCGCCACCGCCCCTACTTGGCGTCGTACTGCGTCGGGATGGCCAGCTGCTGTCCCGGGGTCACGACCGCCGACGACAGCCCGTTGAGGTTCACCAGGTCGGCGATCACATCACGCGGGTCCGCGTTCGGCGCGATCCGCGACGCCACCGACCACAGCGAGTCCCCCGACTGCACCGTCACGTAGTGGAAGGTCACGTGCGTCTGCTCCCCCATGGCCGCCGCACCTCCTCCGTTGAGCGCGAACACCATCGCCCCGATCACGATCGGCAGCGCGACGAGCATCGTCAGCACGACCCGTCCGCGCCGCGTGAGCCGCAGCCGAACACGTCCGGCAGCCTGCGCGCCGCTCGCGCCGACGTTGTTCATCCCAACGTTGTGCATAACCACTGCGCTCATGTCGTGACCTCCAAAGGCTTCGGTCGAAGCTCTGTTCCGAATATATCTTCGAATGTTCGAGACCGCAATCCTCGTCCGGCCGAAAAAACTGGCATGTATTTCGAGACACACTCGAACACATGTTTGTCGGGCAGCCGTACTGTGGATACAGTTTCGATTGTCTGGATGTAAGACAACCAGGCACCACCGACATTCGGTTCCCCCGGGTGACGGCGACGGTCACGAAGGGACGAGCGTGTCGAACGAGAACCAGGCTCCGCGCACGCGGCGCCGCAAGAACCTCAGCGAGAAGCAGCTCGCCATCCTCGACGTGATCCAGCGGTCCGTGAGCACGCGGGGCTACCCGCCGAGCATGCGCGAGATCGGCGACGCCGTCGGCCTGTCCAGCCTCTCGTCCGTCACCCACCAGCTCAATCAGCTCGAGCTGAGCGGCTACCTTCGCCGTGACCCGAACCGGCCGCGCGCGCTGGAGATCCTCATCGACGTCCCGTCGGCCGCCGCACCCGATTTCGAGAACCAGACCCCGGTCGGCGACGCCGCGATGGTCCCGCTGGTCGGCCGCATCGCCGCCGGCGTCCCGATCACCGCCGAGCAGCAGGTGGAGGAGGTCTTCCCGCTCCCGCGCCAGCTCGTGGGCAACGGCGAGCTCTTCATGCTCAAGGTGGTCGGCGAGTCCATGATCGACGCCGCCATCTGCGACGGCGACTGGGTGGTCGTCCGCACCCAGAACACGGCGGAGAACGGCGACATCGTCGCGGCCATGCTCGACGAGGAGGCCACCGTCAAGGTGTTCCGCCAGCGCGACGGCCACACCTGGCTGCTCCCCCGCAACTCGAACTTCGAGCCGATCCTGGGGGACTACTCGACCATCCTCGGCAAAGTCGTCGCCGTGCTCCGCGCCGTCTGACCCGATCTACCTGACACGACACGCCGTCTCGGCCCGCGCTGAGGCGGCGTGTCCTGTCAGTTGGATCACGCCCAGCCGAGCTCCTGGAGGCGGGCGTCGTCCAGGCCGAAGTAGTGGCCGATCTCGTGCACGAGCGTGATCCGCACGCGGGCGCGCAGTTGCTCGACGGTCTCGCAGCTCGCCTCGAGGTTGTTGCGGAACAGCGTGATCCGGTCCGGCAGCTCACCGAACCCGTAGACCCCGCGCCGCGTCAGCGGATGCCCGGTGTACAGCCCGTACAGCCGCGGCCGCGCACCGGGCGGCTGGTCCTGGATGATGATCGCCACGTTCTCCAGCGGCCGCACCATGTCATCCGGCAGGCTGTCGTACACATCGTCCACCAGCGCATCGAACTCGTCGTCGGCCATTTTCACCGTAAGCTCCGTCGGACCATGCGCTCATCATCCCCGAACGGGCGGAGGCCGCGCTCCCCCGTCCGCGCACAGCGGAACGGGACAGCGCGGCCTCGCCGGCAGGACGGATCAGGCCGTGACGCCGACCCGCTCCCGCACGTCGCGGGTCGCCGCGAGGATGTTGCGCAGCGACGCCACCGTCTCGTCGTACCCGCGGGTCTTGAGCCCGCAGTCCGGGTTCACCCAGAGCTGACGGCCCGGGATGGCGCTGAGCGCCGTCTCCAGCAGCTCGGTCACCTCGGCGACCGACGGCACGCGCGGCGAGTGGATGTCGTAGACGCCCGGGCCGATGCCGTGCTCGAAGCCGGAGCGCTGGATGTCGTGGACGACCTCCATGCGGCTGCGCGCCGCCTCGATGCTGGTCACGTCCGCGTCCAGGTTGCGGATCGCGTCGATTACCACGCCGAACTCCGAGTAGCAGAGGTGCGTGTGGATCTGCGTCGCGTCCGCCACCCCGGAGGTCGCGAGCCGGAACGAGCCCACCGACCAGTCCAGGTACGCGGCCTGGTCGGCGCGCTTGAGCGGCAGCAGCTCACGCAGCGCCGGCTCGTCCACCTGCACGACGCGGATGCCCGCGGCCTCCAGGTCGGCGATCTCGTCGCGGAGGGCAAGGGCGACCTGCCGCGCGGTCTCGCCGAGCGGCTGGTCGTCGCGCACGAACGACCAGGCGAGGATCGTGACCGGGCCGGTCAGCATGCCCTTGACCGGCTTCTCGGTCAGCGTCTGGGTGTACGTCGACCAGTCCACCGTGATCGGCTTCGGCCGGGACACGTCGCCCCAGAGGATCGACGGGCGCGTGCAGCGCGAACCGTACGACTGCACCCAGCCGTTGCGGGTCACCGCGAACCCGTCCAGGTTCTCGGCGAAGTACTGCACCATGTCGTTGCGCTCCGGCTCGCCGTGCACGATCACGTCGAGGCCGATCTCCTCCTGGAGGTCGACGACGCGCTTGATCTCCGCCTGCATGCGGCCGAGGTACTCCGCCTCGTCGATGACGCCGGCGACCAGCTGGGCGCGCGAGCGGCGGATGTCCGCGGTCTGCGGGAAGGACCCGATCGTGGTCGTCGGCAGGAACGGCAGGTGCAGCGCCTCGTCCTGCGCCGCCTGACGCGCGCCGTACTCGCCGCGGCGGAAGTCCGCCCGGGTCAGCGCGGCCTCCCGCGAGCGCACGGCATCGACCCGCACGCCCGGGGCGGAGGCACGGTCCGCGAGCGCCGCGGTCGCCGCGGTGAGCTCGTCCTGCACAGCCTCATGGCCGTCCACGATGCCGCGCGCCAGCACGGCGACCTGTCCGACCTTCTGGTCCGCGAACGCGAGCCAGGTCTTCAGGCGCGCGTCGAGGTCCGGCTCGTCGTCCACGTCGTGCGGGACGTGCTGCAGGGAGGTGGAGGTCGACACCGCGACGTCGGGGCTCAGCGAGAGCAGCTCGGTCAGCGTCCCGAAGGCCGCCTCCAGGTCGCCGCGCCAGATGTTGTGGCCGTCGATCACACCGCCGACGATGGTCTTGCCCGCGAGCGCGGTGCGGGTGGCGGCGTCGAGCCCGGCCGGGACGCTGCCCCTCACCAGGTCGAGGGAGATCGCCTCGACGGGCGAACCGGCGAGCACGGGGAGGGCGTCGTCCAGGCTGCCGTAGGGAGCCGCGACGAAGATCGCTGGGCGCTCGGCCGCGCCGCCCAGCTCGGCGTAGGCGACACGGACAGCGTCCAGCACCTCGGTGCGCGGCTCGTCGATGCTCTCGGAGACGAGCGCAGGCTCGTCGAGCTGCACCCACGGCGCGCCCGCCGCGGCCAGGCGGGCCAGCAGCTCGCGGTAGACCGGCAGCAGGTCGCCGAGCCGCGACAGCGGCCGGAAGCCCTCCGGCGCCTCGTCGCTAGCCTTGCTCAGCAGCAGGAAGGTGACCGGGCCGACGATCACCGGGCGGGTGACGTACCCGGCGGCGCGGGCCTCCTCGAACTCCCGGACGATGCGGTCGGACGCGAGCCGGAAGGCCGTCTCGGGACCGAGCTCGGGCACGAGGTAGTGGTAGTTGGAGTCGAACCACTTGGTCATCTCCAGCGGGGCCTTGTCGCCCTCGCCGCGGGCGATGGTGAAGTAGCCGGCCAGGTCGACAGAGCCGTCCGCCGCGGCGAGCCCGGCGAACCGGGACGGGATGGCGCCGACGGTCACAGCGGCGTCGAGCACCTGGTCGTAGAAGCTGAAGCTCTCCGGGATCGCGGCGTCGTCGCGGCCGAGCCCGAGCGCGGCGAGCCGCTCCCGGGTGGTGGCGCGCAGCGCGGCGGCCGTGGCCTCCAGCTCCTCGGCGGTGGTCTGCCCGGCCCAGAACGCCTCGACGGCCTTCTTGAGCTCACGGCGCCGGCCGATGCGCGGGTAGCCGATGATGGTGCCCACCGGGAAGGCGGAACGGGTGGTGGTGTCGGTCATGCGGGGTCGCCTGCTTTCTGCGAGGGGGTGGAGGTGGTCGATGTGGCCGGGTCCAGCAGCCCGACCCTCTCGAGGACCGAGAGGACGGCGGAGTGCTGGTTGAACGTGTAGAGGTGGATGCCGGGGGCGCCGCCGTCGAGCAGCCGCTGCGCCAGGCGCGCCGTCCACTCGATGCCGAGCTCGCGGCGGCCCTCGTCGTCCGGCTCGACCTCGAGCTGGATGGCGAGGTCGCTCGGGAGGTCCTCGCCGCTGAGCTCCAGCATCCGCGCGAGCCGCGCGGGCGAGGTGACCGGCATGATGCCGGGGAGGATGGGGAAGGCCACGCCGGCCTCCTTCGCCCGCTGCGCGAACGAGAGGTAGTCCTCGGCGTGGAAGAAGAGCTGCGTGATCCCGAGATTCGCGCCGGCCGCCTGCTTGGCGAGCAGGGCGTCGATGTCCTGCGACACGGACCGGGACGGGTGCCCGTGCGGGAACGCCGCGACCGCGATCTGCACGTGCTCGCGCTGCGAGAGCACGGCCTGCGCTCGCAGCCCCGGCACGGGGAGCGCGTCGTACGGGACGCGCTCGGCCTGCACCCGGTGAATGAGCTGCACGAGTTCCGCGGAGCTCTTGATATCGCCCAGGCCGTCGTCCCCGGGCTCGAGGCCCGCGGGCGGGTCGCCGCGCACCGCCAGGAAGCGCCGGATGCCGGCGTCCAGGAACTCGCGGATCAGCCGGTTCGCCTCGGTGTGCGTCGACCCGACGCAGGTCAGGTGCGCCATCGGGCTGACATCGGTCTGCTCCAGGATGTAGCGGAGCACCTCCAGCGACGACGACCGGGAAGAGCCGTTGGCCCCGTAGGTCACCGAGATGAAGTCGGGACCGGCGGCGGCGAGGCGGTCGATCGTCGCGGGCAGCGCGGCTGCGGCGCGTTCATTGCGCGGCGGGTACAGTTCGAATGAGAACCGCGCGTCGGTACAGTCCATGATTCCTCGGGTGTCGATCAGCGTCACAGGCGGCCTCCTCCGGTCGACGTCGGAACGTCGATATGGAGGGGGCGGGCGGGTGCCGGGCTCGGCTGTCGCACCACGTCAGCGGTCGCCCGCTTCGGTTGTGTAGGCACAGTAACAACGACGGAGGCCGGGCGGAACCCGCTGCGTCATCTGGCGACACAGTGGTTCCGCCCGGCCTCTTCTGCCGGCTTCTCGCCCGCTCTAGACGGCGAACGGCTCGAACACGGACTGGTACTCGGGCATGATCCGCGCCCGCACGCGCGTGCCGTCCTCCACGTACTCGGTGGAGAGCACGCGGCCGCGCTCGTGCAGCGCAGAGATGAGGTCGCCGCGGTCGTACGGGACGACGAGCTCCACCTCGACGGACGGGTCCGGCAGCAGGCGCGCGATCGCGGCGAGCACCTCGTCGATGCCCTCACCGGTCCGGGCGGACGCGAAGATCGCGCCCGGCTCCAGGCCGCGCAGCACGAGCCGGTCGTCGGCCGGGATGAGGTCGGCCTTGTTGAACACCACGATCTCCGGGATGTCCCTGGCGCCGACCTCTCCGATCACGTCCCGGACGGTCGCGAGCTGCGACGCCGGGTCGGGGTGCGAGCCGTCGACCACGTGCAGGATGACGTCGGAGTCGGCGACCTCCTCCAGCGTCGAGCGGAACGCCTCCACGAGCTGGTGCGGCAGGTTGCGCACGAAGCCGACCGTGTCGGCCAGCGTGTACAGCCGGCCGTCGGCGGTCACCGAGCGGCGCACGGTCGCGTCCAGCGTCGCGAACAGGGCGTTCTCGACGAGCACGCCCGCTTTGGTCACCCGGTTCAGGAGGCTGGACTTGCCCGCGTTCGTGTACCCGGCGATCGCGACGGAGGGCACCGAGTTGCGGTTGCGGTTCGCGCGCTTCGCCTCGCGCGCGGGCTTGAACCCGGCGATCTGCTTGCGCAGCTTCGCCATCCGCGAGTGGATGCGGCGCCGGTCGAGCTCGATCTTCGTCTCGCCCGGTCCGCGCGAGCCCATGCCGGCACCCGCGCCGCCCACCTGGCCACCGGCCTGGCGGGACATCGACTCGCCCCAGCCGCGCAGGCGCGGGAGCAGGTATTCGAGCTGCGCGAGCTCGACCTGCGCCTTGCCCTCGCGACTCTTGGCGTGCTGGCTGAAGATGTCGAGGATGACGGCCGTGCGGTCGATCACCTTCACCTTCACCACGTCCTCCAGCGCACGCCGCTGGCTGGGCGCGAGCTCCGTGTCGGCGATGACGGTGTCCGCGCCGAGCGCCCGGACGACCCCGGCCAGCTCCTCCGCCTTGCCGCGGCCGAGGTACGTGCTGGGGTCGGGATGCGGCCGCCGCTGGAGGAGGCCGTCGAGCACCGCGGCGCCCGCGGTCTCGGCGAGGGCGGCGAGCTCGCGCAGCGAGTTCTCCGCGTCCTGCAACGAGCCCTGCGAGTACACGCCGATGAGCACGACGTTCTCCAGCCGCAGCTGCCGATACTCGACCTCCGTGACGTCCTCGAGCTCGGTCGAGAGCCCGGCGACACGGCGGAGCGCCGCACGCTCCTCGCGCTCGTACTGCTCGCCGTCGTGGCCGTCGCCGTCGGTGTCGTTGGACTGGAGCGCCTGCGCTCCGGAGCCGAACAGCGTCACGGTGGCGCGGTTCTGCTGGGTGGCGAGCACGCGCGCGACGACGTCGTCGACGGTGTGTTCTGCGGTCTGCTCTGCGGTCGCTTCCGCGGTCTGCTCTTCGAAATCTGTTCGTTCGGTCATTCACTGTCCCCTGATCCAGGTGGGGTACACCCTAGTCGGTCTGTTCTGCCGTGTTTGTCTGAAGGTCCGCGTCCTGTACGGTCCTCTATATGGCCAGCGGAGATCACTACTTCTCACCCGCTCCCGAGAGCGAATTGAACCTGCGGCCGTTCACCGCACGCCTGGCGGGCCAGACGTACGAACTGGTGACGGCGAACGGGATCTTCAGCCCCGAGCGCATCGACATGGGTACGCGAGTGCTCCTCGACCATGTCCCCTCCGCGCCGCCCGGCGGTCAGTTCCTCGACCTCGGCTGCGGCTGGGGACCTCTGGCTCTCACACTTGCTCTCGAATCCCCTCATGCGACCGTCTGGGCGGTCGACGTCAACACCCGAGCACTGGACGTGGTGCGCCGGAATGCGCAGAAGCTCGGTCTCACCAATGTAAACCCCGTGACGCCGGACGATGTTCCCGAGTCGCTGGAATTCACGACGATCTGGTCCAATCCGCCCATCCGGGTCGGCAAGAACGAGCTCCACGACATCCTGGAGCGCTGGCTGCCGCGACTGGAGCCGGGGTCGGACGCGTGGCTGGTCGTGCAGCGCAACCTCGGCAGCGACTCGCTGCAGCGCTGGATCCAGGCGACCATGCCCGAGCTGACGACGACCCGCGCCGCCATCTCCAAGGGCTACCGCGTCCTCCGCACGCGGCGCGCGGCGGAGGCCTGAGCGCGCCTCAGCCACCGCAGCTCAGGCGAGTTCGAGGGTGCCCGTGTAGACCAGCTCGGCCGGGCCGGAGAGCGCGACGTGCTCGCCGTCCTCGGTCGGGAACATGCGCACGCCCACGGTGCCGCCCGGCACCTCCACGCGCCACTGGTCGGGAGCACCGGAGCCGGCCCAGTGCCGCACGGCCAGCGCCGCCGCGGCCGCACCCGTGCCGCAGGAGAGTGTCTCGCCGCTCCCGCGCTCGTGCACGCGCATGCGGATGCGGCCCACGCCGTCGCGCACCAGCGGGTCCTGCGGAACGACGAACTCGACGTTCGCGCCGTCCTCGGGCTCCGGCTCGATGTGCGGGATGTAGGTGAGGTCGGCGGCCTCCAGCTCGGACTCGTCGGCGACCGCGACGACCACGTGCGGATTGCCCATGTCGATGCCGAGACCGGGGCGCGCGACCGGCAGCTCCTTGGCGCGCACCAGCGGTTCGCCGCCGTCGAGGCTCCACCGGCCGAGGTCGACCTGGAACCCGGTCAGGTTGCGCTGCACATCGCGCACACCGGAGCGGGTGCCGATCGAGAGGGTGTCTCCGTCGGCGAGCTCGGCGAGCCCGGACGCCAGCAGGTAGCGCACGTACACGCGGATGCCGTTGCCGCACATCTCGGCGACGGACCCGTCGGCGTTGTAGTAGTCCATGAACCACTCGGCGCCGTCGTCCTCCGCCAGCGCCTCTGCGCCCTCCGGCAGGTGCGTGGATCGGACCGCGCGGATCACGCCGTCGGCGCCGATCCCGAAGTGCCGGTCGCAGATCGCGGCGATCTGCTGCGGCGTCAGCGGCTGTCGCCCGTCCGGGTCGGAATAGAGCACGAAGTCGTTGCCGGTCCCCTGACCCTTGGTGAAGTGGAGCGTCGCCATCGCTCCAGCCTATCGGGCGCCGGCTCAGCGAGTGCCGAGCGCGTCCAGGGCGGTGGCCGTCAGGTCCGGATCGTCGTAGCCGAGCCAGTGGATGCCGGCGTAGCGCTTGAACCAGCTCACCTGCCTGCGCGCGTACCGTCGGGTGAGCTGCTGCGTGGCCGCGACGGCCTCGGCACGGGTCAGCTCGCCCTTCACCTCCGCGAGCGCCTGGGCGTACCCGATCGCGCGGCGGGCGGTCACCCCGTCCTCCAGGCCGAGCGGGATCAGCCGCCGCACCTCATCGGTGAGCCCCTCGTGCCACATCCGCTCGACGCGCGCGTCGAGCCGGAGGACGAGCTCCTCGCGCGGCGCCGCAAGCCCGAGCACGACGGTCGGCCGCCAGTACTGCGGCTCGTCCGGGAGGGCGCCGCTGACGGACTGCCCGGTGAGCTCGGCGACCTCCAGCGCGCGGACGATCCTCCGCCCGTTGGACGACCCGATGCGCTGCGCCGCTTCCGGGTCGACCTCCACCAGCCGACGGAACAGTATCCCCGGCCCCTGCGCCGCGAGCTCCTCCTCCAGCCGTGCCCGGAGCTCCGGGTCGGTGCCGGGGAACCGGAAGTCGAAGATCACGCTGGACACGTACAGCCCGGACCCGCCGACGAGGATGGGCGTCGCCCCGCGCCCGAGGATCTCCTCGACCACCCGCCGCGCCTCCGGCTGGTAGCGCGCGACGGTCGCCTCCTCCGTCACGTCGAGGACGTCGAACAGGTGGTGCGGCACGCCGCGCCACTCGGCCTGCGGAAGCTTCGCCGTGCCGATGTCCATGCCGCGGTAGAACTGCATCGCGTCCGCGTTGACGACCTCGGCGGCGCGGCCGTGCGCGCGCAGGGCCTCCGCGAGTGCGAGCGAGAGCTCGGTCTTGCCGGTGCCGGTGGCGCCGACGATGGCGATGATGCCGGCCGGGGCCTCGGCGTCGCCGCTCAGCGCTGGCCGTCCGACGGGTCGTAGATCGGCATGGTGCCGACACCCGGCGAGGTCAGCGGGTCGCGCGGGCGCAGCGCGGGCAGGCCGAGCGACACCCGGCCGGCCGTCTGCGCTCCGTCGCCGTGGGACGGCACCGCGCACGACTCGGCCTCCGCACGGTCCCACGCGTCGCCCGCGCGGGTGCGGCGGATGGCGAGGGGCGCGCCGTCGACGCTGTCCGCGATCAGGTAGTGCGGCGCCGCCTGCGTGATCCTCACTGTGACCACGTCGCCGGGACGCGGGCCGTCGGAGCCGTCCGGCAGCTCGAAGTGGACGAGGCGGCTGTCGCGCGCCCGGCCGCTCAGGCGGTGCGTGTCGGCGTCCTTGCGGCCCTCCCCGTTGGCCACCAGCAGCTCGACCTCGCGCCCGATCAGGCGCTCGTTCTCCTCCAGGGAGATGCGCTCCTGGAGGGCGATCAGGCGCTCGTAGCGCTCCTGCACGATCTCCTTCGGCACCTGGTCGGCCATGTCGGCCGCCGGGGTGCCCGGGCGGATGGAGTACTGGAACGTGAAGGCGGACGCGAAACGGGCCTGCTCGACGACGCGCATCGTCTCCAGGAAGTCCTCCTCGGTCTCACCGGGGAAGCCGACGATGATGTCGGTGCTGATCGCCGCGTCCGGCAGCTTGGCGCGCACGCGGTCGAGGATGCCGAGGAACTTCTCCGACCGGTACGAGCGGCGCATCGACTTGAGGATGCGGTCCGAGCCGGACTGCAGCGGCATGTGGAGCTGCGGCATGACGTTCGGCGTCTCCGCCATCGCGTCGATGACGTCGTCCGTGAACGCGGCCGGGTGCGGGCTGGTGAAGCGGATGCGCTCCAGGCCCTCGATCTCCCCCGCCGCGCGCAGCAGCTTGCTGAACGCCTGGCGGTCGCCGAACTCGACGCCGTAGGAGTTGACGTTCTGGCCGAGCAGCGTGACCTCGATGGCGCCGTCCTCGACCAGCGTGCCGATCTCGGCGAGGATGTCGCCGGGACGACGGTCCTTCTCCTTGCCGCGCAACGACGGCACGATGCAGAAAGTGCAGGTGTTGTTGCAGCCGACCGAGATCGACACCCAGCCCGAGTAGGACGAGTCGCGTTTGGTGGGCAGCGTGGACGGGAAGGTCTCGAGGGACTCCAGGATCTCGATCTCCGCCGCGTCGTTGTGCCGCGCGCGCTCGAGCAGGCCGGGCAGCGAGCCCATGTTGTGCGTGCCGAAGACGACGTCGACCCAGGGCGCCTTCTCGAGGATGACGTTCTTGTCCTTCTGGGCGAGGCAGCCGCCGACCGCGATCTGCATGCCCGCGTGGCGGCGCTTGACCCCGGCGAGGTGGCCGAGGTTGCCGTAGAGCTTGTTGTCGGCGTTCTCGCGCACCGCGCAGGTGTTGATCACGACGATGTCCGCCTCGGCGCCGTCCGCCGGGACGTAGCCGGCGGCCTCCAGCGAGCCGCTGAGCCGCTCGGAGTCGTGCACGTTCATCTGGCAGCCGAACGTGCGCACCTCGTACGTCCGCGGACGCCCGTCCTCGGTGAGCGCGGCCGGCGACGGCTCGAAGACGCGGGAGTGTTCGGCGGTGCTCGACTCTGTGGTGCTCGGCTCGGCGCTGATCGACTCGATGGTGCTCATGATGCGTACGATTCTACGTTCGACCGGGACCGGAATCGAACGACCGCCCGGCCCCCGTTCGCGCCTACTGGAATCGCACTCCGCCGCGACGCCCACGCGTGGCGAACGCCGCGTCCATCGCCTGCCGGACCACCGAGGAGTCGTAGCCCTTGCGCGCGAGGAACGCGTGCAGCCGCCGACGCGCGGTCTCGTCGTCGTACGACGAGAGCTGCCCGATTCGTTTGACGGCCAGCTCGGTCGCCCGCTCCACCTCGTCCTCGTCCGCGATGTCGGCGAGCGCCTCCTCGATCAGCTCGGGAGCGATGTGCCGCCGCTTCAGGTCCAGCTCGATCGCCGACCTCCCGAGCCCTTTCCGGCTGTGCTGCGTGAACGCCAGCGACGCCGCGAGCGATGCGTCGTCGATCACGCCCATCGCGGCGAGCCGATCGAGCTCCGGACCGAACACTTCCGGAGCGATCTCACGTTTGGTCAGGAGCTGCTCCAGCTCCCACCGCGACATCCCCCGCCGCGCAAGCTGCCGGATCGTGACCCCCGACGCCTGCCGTGCCAGCCGCTCGGTCTCCTCGTCGTCCGCGGACGCCATGCCGGTTTCGGGCGAAGCGCTCGGGTCGGGCGAAGAGGTGGCATCCACCGCCGTGGAACGTCGCACCGGCTCACCCGCCCACGTGTTGTTCCACCGCTCGGACGCTTCATCCGAACCCGCAGCCGCAGCCTCCTGCGCTCCCGGAAGCTCCGCCACCGGCCGCACCACCCCCGGCTCACCCGAGCGCTCACGCTTCGAGCTCGCCGACCCCGACTTCGCCGCACGACGCAACGGCGTCACTGGAGCCACGTGGTCAGCCCCGTCGCCCCCGGTACCCGACGCTTCGGAAGGAAATCTCACGACCACGACGGCCCCTCCACATTCTTCTCCCGCTGACGTCAGTGCTGCTCGCTGTCGATGCCCGGCTCACGCCGAGCCCGCGATCACGCCCCCTTGCGAGCCTGCAGCTTCTTCTCCAGCGAGTCCACGTTGTCCGCTTCCGCCGGCGCCGCGACCGCATTCGGGTCCGCGACGATGCCGAGCTTGATCAGGATCTTCTTCTCGATCTCGGCGGCGATGTCGGGGTTCGCGATGAGGAAGTTGCGCGCGTTCTCCTTGCCCTGGCCGAGCTGGTCGCCCTCGTACGTGTACCAGGCGCCGGACTTCTTGACGATCGCGTGCTCGACACCGAAGTCGATCAGGCTGCCCTCGCGCGAGATGCCCACGCCGTAGAGGATGTCGAACTCGGCCTGCTTGAAGGGCGGCGCCATCTTGTTCTTCACGACCTTGACGCGGGTGCGGTTGCCGACCGCCTCGGTGCCGTCCTTCAGGGTCTCGATGCGGCGGATGTCGAGTCGCACCGACGCGTAGAACTTGAGCGCCTTACCACCGGCGGTGGTCTCGGGGCTTCCGAAGAATACTCCGATCTTCTCGCGCAGCTGATTGATGAAGATCATCGTGGTATTGGTCTGGTTGAGCCCACCCGTGAGCTTGCGGAGCGCCTGCGACATGAGGCGCGCCTGGAGACCGACGTGGGAGTCACCCATCTCGCCCTCGATCTCGGCGCGGGGCACGAGCGCGGCCACGGAGTCGATGACGATGAGGTCGATGGAGCCGGAGCGCACGAGCATGTCGGCGATCTCGAGCGCCTGCTCACCGGTGTCGGGCTGTGACACGAGGAGGGCGTCGATGTCGACGCCGAGCTTGCGGGCGTACTCCGGGTCGAGCGCGTGCTCGGCGTCGATGAAGGCCGCGATGCCGCCGGCCCGCTGGGCGTTGGCGATGGCGTGCAGCGTCAGCGTGGTCTTACCGGAGGACTCCGGACCGTAGATCTCGACGATGCGGCCGCGGGGCAGACCCCCGATGCCGAGGGCCACGTCGAGTGCGATCGACCCGGTGGGGACGACCTCGACGGGGGCGCGCTCGTCGCTGCCCAGTCGCATGACCGAGCCCTTGCCGAACTGACGGTCGATCTGGGCGAGCGCGGTCTCGAGCGCCTTCTCGCGGTCTGCGGGTGATGGCATTGCGGTTCTCCTTCGTGGGCTTCGCTGACGAGTTCGACTGTATGGCCGACCGCCGACACTCCGGGTGTCGGCCGATGGATCCGTGGACAACTCGTTTTCGATTGCTGCCTGTGCAGGAGTCTACCCAGTTCCGAACATATCTTCGAGCGACTCGCCCCGGCGTGTCGCTAGCGTTTCGGGGCCGGCTTGCCTGCGCCGTACCAGTGCGACTGCGGCACACCGGTCTCGCGGCACAGTGCGAACCAGACCTCGCGCGCCGGGGTGCCGGCGTTCAACGCATCCTGGGCGGTGCGTCCGCCGAGCTCGCCGAGCACCAGGTCGGTCAGCAGCGCCTGCCCGTATCCCGAGCCGAACTCGTCGGTGACGGCGCGCTGGAACTCGCTCAACTTCATGGGTTCACCTTAAACGAGGGGCGCCCCGCATCGTGCGGGGCGCCCTTTCGGAATGTCGTGGATGTTCAGCGGGAGACGAGGTTCGCGTCCATGGCGGAGACGAAGTCGTCGGGGATGGTGTCGGGGATGACCGGCTCGAGGCCTTCGAGCACCGCGATGCGGTCGCCGACCTCGCGCATGATGACGGAGACCGGAGTCTCCAGAGCGTCGGCCACGGAGGCGAGGATCTCGCTCGAGGCCTCCTTCTGACCGCGCTCGACCTCGCTGAGGTAGCCGAGGGCGACACTCGCCTTGCTCGCGACCTGGCGGAGGGTGCGGCCCTTCTGCAGGCGGAAGTCCCTGAGCACGTCGCCGATTTCCTGACGTACAAGAATCATTTCGGAGCCTCCTTCTTCTACCCTGCCGACGTATCGAATTGGATGCCAACTGTACCGCATCCATGTCAGTCACGATATCCGCGACGACTGGGCTTTCGTTGTGAATGCAAGGAGGTGTAACCGAACGGAAACACCAGCTATTCCCTGGGCTGCAGCCGAATCCGGAAGCACCCCCGAAGGGGTGTCAGCCCTCCACGATCCCGAGCTCCACGGCCAGTTCGCGCACCGCCCGCGAGACGGTCTGCGAGCGGATCGACTGCCTGTCCCCCGCGAGCCTCAGCTCGACGGAGCGCACTCCCGCCGCCGACGCGACACCGATGAAGACCGTGCCCACCGCCCGGCCGCCCTGCGGGTCGGGGCCGGCCACACCGGTCGTCGAGAGGCCGAGGTCGGCCGGCCGCCCGTCGATGGCGAGCCGCTCCCGCACCCCGGCCGCGAGCTGGCGCGCGACCTCGGGGTCGACGGGCCCCTCCCGCAGCAGGAGGTCGGCCTCCACCCCGAGCAGCGTGTGCTTGAGCTCGGTCGCGTAGACGACGGCCGCGCCGAGCACGACCGCCGAGGCGCCGGGGACGCGGGTCAGCTCGGCCGCCAGGCCGCCCCCGGTCAGCGACTCCGCGACGGCGATCGTCTGGCGGCGCTCGATGAGCGTGCGCACCACCCGGAAGGTGAGGTCGGCGTCGGCGACGTCGTCAGGCCCCCGCACGCTTGGCCCTCCGGCCGCGGTAGGCCTGCCAGAGATAGTCGAAGCCGGTCACGACAGTGAGGATCACGGCGGCGGTCATCAGGATGCCGTTCACCCAGAAGATCCAGTCGCCGAAGATCGTCCACAGCGGGAACAGCGCGAACGAGATGGCCACCGACTGCACGATGGTCTTGATCTTTCCGCCGCGGGACGCCGCGATGACGCCCTGGCGGATGACGACGAACCGATAGACCGTGATCCCGATCTCGCGCACCAGGATGACGATGGTGACCCACCAGGGCAGCTCGCCGAGGATCGAGAGGGACACCAGCGCGCCGCCGGTCAGCACCTTGTCGGCGATCGGGTCGAGCAGCTTGCCGAGGTCGGTGACCAGGTTGTTGCGTCGCGCGATGGCGCCGTCCACGCCGTCGGTGGCGATGGCGAGCACGAACAGCACCGCCGCCGTCCAGCGCAGCGGGCCGTCGTGGCCGGCGTCGGCGAGCAGCATCCAGATGAACACCGGCGCGAGGAGGATGCGCACCACCGTGATCAGGTTGGGCACGTTCCAGTTGCTCGCACGGTTCGTGCTGCCGTCCGCCGCGGCAGGCGGAGGCGCGTCAGGAACCGACATGCGATCTACTCCCTGTCGGTCAGCTGCCAGGCGTCCTCGTCCGAGTCGCCGTCCACCTCAGGATAGCCCTCGGTCATCGCAGCGACGGGATCGACCCCGTAGCGGTCGCCGTCGTCGTGGACGCCGGCGGTCGGCTGCGGGGCAGGCTGTCCGGCCGGCGCAGGCGCGGCGGCGGGACGCGACGGCGGCTCCTCCCCGCGCAGGCGTGCCAGCACCTGCGGGAGCTGCTCCGCTGTCGCCAGCACGTCACGGGCCTTCGAGCCCTCGGACGGCCCGACGATCTCGCGGGACTCCAGGAGGTCCATGAGCCGGCCTGCCTTGGCGAAGCCGACCCGCAGCTTGCGCTGCAGCATCGACGTCGAGCCGAACTGCGACGAGACGATGAGCTCGGCGGCCGCGAGCAGCAGCTCCAGGTCGTCGCCGATGTCCGAGTCGATCTGCTTCTTCTCGGCCCCGACCGTGACGTCCTGCCGGTACTCCGGCCGGGCCTGGCGGGTGACGTGCTCCACGACCTTCTGGATCTCGTCCTCGTTCACCCACGCGCCCTGCACGCGCAGCGCCTTGGAGGCGCCCATCGGCAGGAACAGTGCGTCGCCCTGGCCGATGAGCTTGTCGGCGCCCGGCTGGTCGAGGATGACGCGCGAGTCGGTGACGCTGGTCACGGCGAACGCGAGGCGGGACGGGACGTTGGCCTTGATGAGACCGGTGACGACGTCCACCGACGGGCGCTGCGTCGCGAGCACCAGGTGGATGCCGGACGCGCGCGCGAGCTGGGTGATGCGGACGATGGAGTCCTCGACGTCGCGCGGGGCGACCATCATCAGGTCGGCGAGCTCGTCGACGACCACGAGGAGGTACGGGTAGGGCTTGAGCTTGCGCTCGCTGCCCTCCGGCAGCACGATCTCGTTGTTGACGACCGCCTTGTTGAAGTCGTCGATGTGCCGGAAGCCGAAGCTCGCCAGGTCGTCGTACCGCATGTCCATCTCTTTGACGACCCACTGCAGGGCCTCCGCGGCCTTCTTGGGGTTCGTGATGATGGGCGTGATGAGGTGCGGGACGCCGCCGTAGATGGTGAGCTCGACGCGCTTCGGGTCGATGAGCACCATGCGAACCTCCGACGGCTTCGCGCGCATCAGGAGGCTGGTGATCATCGAGTTGACGAAGCTCGACTTTCCGGAGCCGGTCGAGCCGGCCACCAGGAGGTGCGGCATCTTCGCGAGGTTCGCGACCACGAACCCGCCGCCGACGTCCTTGCCGACACCGATGGTCATCGGGTGCACGCTCTTGGCGGCAGCCGGGGAGCGCAGGATGTCGCCGAGCGAGACGATCTCGCGGTCGCTGTTCGGGATCTCGATGCCGATGGCGGACTTGCCGGGGATGGGCGAGAGGATGCGGACCTCGTTGCTCGCGACCGCGTAGGAGAGGTTCTTGCTGAGCGCCGTGACGCGCTCCACCTTGACGCCGGGGCCGAGCTCGATCTCGTACTTGCGTGACTGTCGGGCCGCGGGAGTACCCGGTCACCTTGGCGTCGACGCCGAACTGGGTCAGCACCTCCGTGATCGCGGCGACGATCTCCTCGTTCGCGCTGGAGCGGGTCTTCGCGGGCGTGCCCGCCGCGAGCATGGAGGCCGAAGGAAGGTTGTAGGGCGCGGTCGGCTGTGCGACCCCCTCGTCGACCGCGACGGTCTCGTCGAAGTCGTCGGCGCCGGCCTGGAATCCGGGCAGCACCGCGGGAGCGGTCGGCACGAGCGGAGCAGCGGCCGCGGTCGGCGGCAGCTCGCCGGTGAAGCGCTGCAGCACGGTCTCGGCGTTGGCGAGCTCGCTGAGCACATCGGTGTTGTAGTGGTCGCTCGCCGGGTCGGGCTCCAGCGCGGAGGCGAACTCGCCCTTGCCGCGCGCGGGGGCGCCAAACACCTCGGTGAGGTCGGCAGGGGCCTCGTAGTCCGGGTCCTCCTCGCGCTGGGACTTGTTGCGCCGCCACCAGGGCAACGCGGTCTCGCCCTCCGGCTCGTCCAGGCCGTCGAGCTCGACCTGCTCCGTGCGCTGGTTCTTTCGCTCGTCCTTGGCCTCCTGGCGCTCCTCCTCCGTGGGGAGCTGCGCGCCGAACAGGTAGGCGTACAGCTCGCGGATGCGCGCGGGCAGCTTGTTGGGCGGCGTCTTGGTGATGATGAAGAGGCTCAGGATCAGCAGCAGGATGATGACCGCGGCGGCCCCGTACGGCGTGATCAGCCAGGAGAGCGGGGCGGCGATGAGCCAGCCGAGCATCCCGCCGGCCTGCGCCAGCGCGGCGACGCCGTCGGTGGGCGTCGGGTGGTGGCTGAACAGGTGGCAGAGGCCGGAGATCATCAGCAGCAGGATGCCGAGGCCGATCCCGATGCGCGTGTTGTCGTGCACGGAGCTGGGATGCCGGAACAGCCAGGCGGCGAAGACCACCATGATCACCGGGAGGGCGAACGAGACGCGGCCGAAGAGGAGGCCGAAGGTCCACGAGTCGAGCGTGCGGGCGACCTGGTCGTTGATCAGGAACCATTCGACGACGACCCCGGCGACGGCGAGCAGCACGAGGAAGAACGGGAAGCCGTCGCGGCGCTCCTCCTTGCTCAGCTTCTCCGGCCCGAGCGCGCGGAACGCGCCGCCGGTGAGGTGCGCCAGGCCCATCCAGGCGCGGACGAGCGGACTCGGCGCGTCGTCAGCTGCCGGGTACGCGACGGTCTTCTGGTTCTGCGTCTTCGTCGGGGTCTTGGCGGCCGTCTTGCGCGCCGTCGAGCCGCCGCGACCGGACCCCCGGGCGGACGAAGTCGACTTGGTGCTCGTAGCCATAGGTTCAACGCTACTTCGGACCCCCGGCAGGGGGACGGATCACGCGCTGATATCGGGGAAAATCGGCGGCGACGGGCGGGCTGTGAGGGACAGGCTGTGCGGGACGGGCCGCTCAGCGCACCGCGCGCATCATCGTGTCGGCCGTCGCGCGCGACTGGACCGTCACATACCCCTCGCTCACGTAGAGCCGCTGGGCGAAGTTCGCGCGCTCGACGCTGAGGCTCAACCGGTTCGCGCCCGAGGCGGCGGCCTGCCTGCCCAGCTCCTGGAGCAGAGCACGGCCGACGCCCTGCGCGCGCCACTGCGCGTTGACGCCGAGAGTCAGCTCCGGGACGCCGACGGCGACGAAGCCCTTGCCCGGCGCGTCGGCCGGGAACAGCCGTGCCCAGCAGGCTCCCACAGCGGCGCCGTGGGCGTCTTCCGCGACGCAGCCGAAGTCCCCCGGCCGCTTCCAGCCGGCGACATAGCGCAGGACGGCCGGGTCCTCCAGAACCGCGACGCGCGGACGTGCGCGCGAGACGTTCCAGTTCGCGGCCTCCACGAGCATGTCCGAGAGGACGCGCGCATCCTCGCGGTTCGCCGGGCGGATCCGGAACCCTGTCATGGCTGAACGCTACTCGCCGGCGTGTTTCGTGCGGGTTACAGGAGCGACTGGCCCCCTCCGGATCACGCCTCGATGACGAGCGGGACGATCATCGGCCGGCGGCGGTAGCTGGTGTTCACCCAGCGGCCGACCGTGCGGCGGACCACCTGGGAGAGCGCGTGCGAGTCGCGGACGCCGCTGTGGGCCGCGTCGGCGAGCGCCGCCGCGATCTTCGGCTTGACGGCGTCGAACACCGCGTCGTCCTCCGCGAAGCCGCGGGCGTGGATCTCCGGACCCGTGACGATGCGGCCGCTGGCGGCCTCCACCACCACGATGATCGAGATGAAGCCCTCCTCGCCGAGGATCCTGCGGTCCTTGAGGTCGGCGTCGGTGATCTCGCCGACGCTGGAGCCGTCCACGTAGACGAAGCCGAGGTCGAGCTGGCCGACCACGCGGGCGACGCCGTCGCGCAGGTCGATGACCGTGCCGTCCTCGGCGATGATCGTGTTCTCCTCCGGCACGCCGGTGTCCATCGCGAGGCGCGCGTTGGCGACCAGGTGGCGGTACTCGCCGTGCACCGGCATGACGTTGCGGGGCTTCAGGATGTTGTAGCAGTAGAGCAGCTCGCCCGCGGCCGCGTGGCCGGAGACGTGCACCTTGGCGTTGCCCTTGTGGACGACGTTGGCGCCGAGCTTGGTCAGGCCATCGATGACCCGGTAGACCGCGTTCTCGTTGCCCGGGATGAGGCTGGAGGCCAGGATGACCGTGTCGCCGTGGCCGACCTCGATCTGGTGGTCCATGTTCGCCATGCGCGCGAGCACCGCCATCGGCTCGCCCTGGGAGCCTGTCGACATGTAGACGATCTCGTCGTCCGGGAGGTCGGCCGCCTTCTTGTAGTCGATGAGCACGCCCTCGGGCACCTTGAGATAGCCGAGCTCGGAGGCGATGGTCATGTTGCGCACCATCGAGCGGCCGAGCAGCGCGACGCGGCGGCCGTTGGCGGCGGCGGCGTCGAGCACCTGCTGCACGCGGTGCACGTGGCTGGAGAAGCTGGCGACGATCACCCGGCGCGGGGCGCGCGCGATCACGTTGTCGAGCACAGGGCCGATGGAGCGCTCGAGCGGCGTGAAGCCGGGAACGTCGGCGTTGGTGGAGTCGGCCATGAACAGGTCGACGCCCTTCTCGCCCAGGCGGGCGAAGGCGCGCAGGTCGGTGATCCTGTCGTCCAGCGGGAGCTGGTCCATCTTGAAGTCGCCGGTGTGCAGCACCGTGCCGGCCGGCGTGGTGATCGCGACGGCGAGCGCGTCGGGGATGGAGTGGTTGACCGCGACGAACTCCAGGTCGAACGGGCCGAGCTGCTCGGTGCGGCCCTCCTTGACGGTGAGCGTGTACGGCTGGATGCGGTGCTCCTTGAGCTTCGCCTCCACGAGCGCGAGGGTGAGGCCGGAGCCGATCAGCGGGATGTCGGCGCGCAGCTTGAGGAGATACGGCACCGCGCCGATGTGGTCCTCGTGGCCGTGCGTCAGCACAACGCCGAGGATGTCGTCGAGACGGTCGCGAACCGGCTGGAAGTCGGGCAGGATCAGGTCGACGCCCGGCTGGTCCTGTTCGGGGAAGAGGACGCCGCAGTCGACGATGAGGAGCTTGCCTTCGTATTCGAAGACGGTCATGTTGCGGCCGATCTCGCCGAGACCGCCGGTGGGGATGATTCGGAGCGTTCCCGGTTCGAGTGCCGGGGGCGCGGAGACGAGGTTGGGCATCTGCCCTCCAATGTTCAGGTGTGTACGTGCGTCCGGGCGTCGTGCCCGGGGTGGATCCGGCCGCAGAGCGGCCCTAGCGTGTGGCGCCGGCGATCTTGGGCAGCGCGCCGCCGGCGGCGGCGTTGCGATCGGGGCGGAAGTTGCGGAAATCGGCGCCCGGGATGTCGCGGACGAGGTCGAGCTCGTCCTCGATCTGGGCGGCCTCCCACTCCTCCGGGCCGACCAGCGGGAGTCGGACGCGCGGGCTGGAGATGCGCCCCAGGCCGTGCAGGATGTACTTGGCCGCGACGGTGCCGGGAACGTGTGTCATGACGGCGCGGACCAGCGGCTCCAGCTTCTGGTGGGCGGCCGTCGCGGTGGCCAGGTCGCCGGCGTTGACCGCGTCCACGATCTGGCGGTACGGGGTCGCGGTGATGTTGGCGGTGACGCCGATGAGGCCCGTGGCGCCGATCGCCAGGTGCGGGAGGACGTTGGCGTCGTCGCCGGAGAAGTACATGAGGTCGGTCTGGTTGAGCACCCGGCTGACCTCGCTGAAGTCGCCCTTGGCATCCTTGATGGCGAGCACGTTGGGGTGCTTGGCGATGCGCAGGATGGTCTCGTACTTGATCGGGACGCCGGTGCGGCCCGGGATGTCGTAGAGGATCACCGGCAGGTCGGTGGAGTCCGCGATCATGCGGAAGTGCGTGAGGATTCCGGCCTGCGTCGGCTTGTTGTAGTACGGCGTGACGATCATGACGCCGTCGGCGCCGGCCTTCTCGCTCTGCTTGTAGAGCTGGATGGCGTGCGCGGTCTCGTTGGAGCCGCCGCCGGTGATGATCTTGGCCCGGCCTCCCGCGACGTCCTTGCCCACCTCGACCAGGCGCAGCTTCTCGGCGTCGGTGAGGGTGGAGGTCTCCCCCGTGGTGCCGGTGACGACGATGCCGTCCGCGCCGGCGACGATCACGTCGTCCATGTGCTTCTCCACGCCGGCCCAGTCGACCTCGCCGTCGGCGGTGAAGGGCGTGACCAGGGCGACGAGCACCTGGCCGAAGGGATTAGCGGGAGCAGCCATGAAGTAAAGGCTATCGGGTCGGGCCAGGCGACCGCTTCCCCGCCGTCCGATCTGTGGAGAGGTCGCGCCGGGGCCGGGGCTGTGGAGGACGAGGCCGTGGAGGACGCGGCCGTGGAGGACGAGGCTGTGGAGGACAGCCGCCGTCATGTTCGTTCACACTGCCTTCAGCCGACCCCGCGGCGCGCGTATCGTCACGCTCACCATGTCCGCATCCTCCGCCCTCCTCGTCCTGCTCGGACTGGTCGCCGTCGCGACGGCGGCCGGCCTCCTCTGGCGCGCCCGCACCGGCCGGGTCCGCTCGGCACGGGCCGACCGCGTGACCGCCGCCGAAGTGGGCGCGGCCGGGCTCGGCTCGCGCGCGACGCTCGTCCAGTTCTCCACCGCCTTCTGCGCCCAGTGCCCGTCGACTGCGCGTGTGCTGCACGGCGTCGCGGGCGAGCACGACGGCGTCGAGCACCTGGACGTCGACCTGACCGTCCGTCCGGAGCTCGCCCGCCGGTTCGGCGTGCTGCAGACACCGACCACCCTGCTGCTCGACGCCCGCGGCACCGTCCGTGGCCGCATCGCCGGGGCCGCACGGCCCGGCGATGTGCGCAGCGCCCTCGACCGCATCCTGACGGAGTGACCATGACCGACGCCCCGAAGACCGCCCGCACCACCCAGCAGGGCATCGACCCGCGCTCGCCGCGGTTCGGCGCCGCGATCACGGCCGTCCTGCTGCTGATCGACCTCTTCCTCGCCCTCACCGGCGCGACCGTCGCCGCCGCTGTGCTGCTGCTCCTGATCGCCGCCCTGTTCGCCTGGGGAGCCTTCGCCGGCGTGCGCCGCCATCCGTACGGCCTGCTGTACCGCGTGGCGGTGCGCCCCCGGCTCGCGCCGCCGACCGAGCTGGAGGACCCGGCTCCGCCGACGTTCGCGCAGGGTGTCGGGCTCGTCGTCACCGGCCTCGGCCTCCTGCTGTTCGTGCTGGGCGTGCCCGCCGCGCTGCCGATCGCCGCCGCGCTCGCGTTCGTCGCGGCCTTCCTGAACGCTGTGTTCGCGTACTGCCTGGGCTGCCAGATCTACCTGCTGCTCGTGCGGGCCGGCGTCATCCGGAGGCCCGCGAGCGCGGCCTGAGGGCCGAAACCGGGAATCCCCCGGACGGGGGTCGACGCGTCGGACGCCGCCAGTAGTCTGGTCGGACCCGCGGCATTCCGCCGAGGGAACAACAGGAGGTCTCATGGCAGTCACCAGCGAATCCACCACGGTCTGGACCGGCGATCTGAAGTCCGGCTCGGGGACGGTCTCGCTCGACTCGTCGGGAGCGGCGACGCTCTCGGTGAACTGGAAGGCGCGCTCGGAGGGCGGCGCGGAGACCTCCACGCCGGAGGAGCTGCTGGGCGCCGCCCACTCCGCCTGCTTCTCGATGGCGTTCTCGAACGTCCTCGCAGCCTTCGGCACCGCGCCGGAGAGCATCCGCACCACCGCCGCGGTGACCTTCGACCCCGCCGAGGGCATCACCGGCAGCCACCTCCTGGTCGAGGCGACCGTGCCGGGGCTCGGCGAGGAGGACTTCCAGCGCCTCGCCGACGAGGCGAAGCGCACCTGCCCGGTCTCGCGGGCGCTGGTCGGCATCCCGATCACGATCGAAGCCACGCTGGCCTGAGACGATGGCGTCTGAGCCGATGCGGGTGCTCGTGGCCGGCGCGTCCGGCATGATCGGCACCGAGCTCGTCCGCGCGCTGCGGGCGGAGGGCCACGTCGCCCTCCGCCTGGTGCGGCGGGAGCTGGCCGCCGCGGACGAGCGCGCCTGGGCCCCCTCGGCGCGGAGCATCGACCTGCGGCTGCTGGACGACGCGGACGCCGTGGTGAACCTCTCCGGGGCCTCCCTCAACCGGCTGCCGTGGACGGCCGCGCACAAGCGCCGCATCCTCGACTCGCGGCTGGCCGCGACGGGAACCCTCGCGGACGGGATGCGCCAGGCCGCGAACCCGCCGGGCGTCTTCGTCAGCGGCGCGGCGGTCGGGTACTACGGCGACCGGCCGGGACAGACCCTGACCGAGGACTCCGCCAAGGGAACCGGTTTCCTGTCGGACGTGGTGGAGGCCTGGGAGACCGCGGCGCACCTCGCGCCCACCGGCACCCGCGTCGTCACCCTCCGCACCGGCGTCGTCGTCGGGCCCGGCGGCGCGATGGCGCCGCTGCTGCCGCTCGCGAAGCTCGGGCTCCTCGGTCCGATCGCGGGCGGCCGGCAGCACTGGCCGTGGGTGAGCCTGCACGACGAGGCGGCCGCGATCGTCCACCTCCTGACCTCCGGCCTGAGCGGACCGGTCGATCTCGTCGGGCCGCAGCCCGCCACCGCCGGCGAGGTGCTGCGCGCGCTGGCCAAGGCGGTGCACCGCCCGTACGGCCTCCCGCTACCGCGGCCGGTCGTGACCCTCGCGCTCGGCGAGGCCGGGCGCGAGCTGCTGCTCGCGGATCAGCGGGTGCTGCCGCAGCGCCTGCTCGACGACGGCTTCGTGTTCCGCGACGCGACGGTGCAGGAGGCGATGGCCCGGCTGGTGGAGCGGGCGGCCTAGCGGGCCGTGCGCGCCTGCGACCGGTACAGCCCGATCGCCTGCCGCAGCGCCGCGCGCGCCCGGCGCCGGTCGCCGCTCGCGTCGTAGGCCAGCCCGAGCCGGAACCACGCGCGCCAGCTCTCGGGCGCGGCCTCCACTTCGGCCTTGAACTGCGGGAACTCCTCGTCGGCGGCGTCGCGCAGCGGGCGACCGGAGGCGCGGTGCGGGAGGTCGTCGACCGGCAGCGTCCCCTCGGCCGCCATCAGCTTGACGAGCTTCTCGGTGCGGAGGCCGAACAGCAGCTCGCGGACGAGCGCCCAGGCCGCGACGAGCCCGATCACGATCAGCGCGACGCTCATCGCGATGCCGACGGCCGACCCCGAGGCGAAGAGCAGCACGGCCCGCTGGAAGACCAGCACGAGGTACACGACGAGCAGCAGCGCCATGAACAGCGCCGAGAGACGGTTGCGCATCGGGCGGCCTACACCTCGCGGACGGTCGGGCGCGGCGGCTCCCCGTCCGGCTCGGAGATGCCGAGGTCGACCAGCTTGTCCAGGCCGACGAGCACGCCGGTGGTCGTCGCGGCGGCGCGGAGCGCGAGCAGGATGCCGGTCTCGTAGGCCTCCTGCCCGTTCGCGTCGTGGCGGATGGTGAGGGTCTCCCCCACCCCGCCGAAGATCACCTGCTGCTGGGCGGAGACGCCGCGCATCCGGAGGCTGTGGATCGGCACGCTGCCGACCTGCTGGCCGCGCGCCCGCTGGTCGGTGTGCGGCGCGTCCACCGGGCCGCGCTGCAGCCGGGCGGCCGCGATCAGCTCGGCGGTCCGCACCGCGGTGCCGGAGGGCGAGTCGACCTTGCCCGGGCCGTGCGTCTCGACGATCTCGATCGAGTCGAAGAACCGGGCGGCGACGGTCGCGAAGGCGGTGCCGAGCGCGGAGCCCAGGGAGAAGTTCGGGATGACGACGGCGCCCGCGCCCTCGTGCTCGGCGACACGGCGCTCCAGGTCCAGGATGCGGTCGGCCGACCAGCCGGAGGTCCCGACCAGCACGTTGAGGCCGTGGTCGACGGCGAAGGCGACGATCCCCGGGCTGACCTGCGGGAGCGTCATGTCCACCAGCACGTCGGCGCCGAGCATCGCGTCGAGCGGGGTGCGGGAGTCGAGGGCGGCCACCAGCTCCAGGTCGTCGGCCGCCTCGATGAGACGGACCGCCACGGATCCGAGCTTGCCGGTCGCCCCGGCAACGGCCACGCGAATAGTCACCCGTCCACCCTACCCGCGCACATTCTGCACGAATGCCGCATAACGCGCCGCCGAACGCGACATTCGGCACGAATGCCCGCCGGTTACGCTGGGACGATGGTGTCCTTTGCCGATGTCGCCGTCACCGACGCGACCGCCCACCGGATGCTCGCCGACTACTTCGCCGAGCGCGCCGAGACGTTCCCCGCCTCCCAGGGCGCGTACCGCACGACCTTCCCCGACCCCGGCCAGTTCGTCCCGCCGACCGGCGTCTTCCTGCTGGCGTACGACGACGGGGAGGCCGGCTGCGGCGGCGTCCGCGAGTTGAGCGTCCCGCTGTCGGAGACCGACGACGGAGAGCAGATCGTCCGCTACGAGATCAAGCATCTCTGGGTGGCGCCCGCGCACCGCGGTCAGGGCCTGGGCCGCGCCATCCTCGCCGAGCTCGAGCACCGGGCGCGCGGCTTCGGCGCGACCGAGGTCGTCCTCGACACCAACGCGAGCCTGGAGGCCGCCGCCGGCCTCTACCGCTCGCACGGCTACGAGAGCATCCAGCCGTACAACGACAACCCGAACGCGACGGACTGGTTCCGCAAGCGGCTCGGCCCGAACGTCACGCCGGAGTGAGTCGCTAGACCGGCTGCAGCTCCGGCAGGCCGGTGCGCAGCTCGACCGGCAGGTGGCCGAGGTCGTTGTGCACCACCAGCACGGGCGGCTTCGCCGAACGCACCCGGATGATGGTGAGCCCGCAGTTGGCCTGGTTGAGGCCGAGCCAGCGCCAGGCCGGCGCGTCGAACACGTGCCGGACGAACCAGCCGATCACGAAGTTGTGCGTCACCAGCAGGTCGTGCCTGTCGCCCATCGCCGGCGTCAGGAACTCGTTGACCGCGTCATCCATCTGGGCCCGGCCCGCGTCGATCTCGGCTTCCGTGACGGAGCCGAAGAACGACTCGAACGCCTTGGGCATGTCGGGCGTCGGCCCGGACGGGATGCAGTCGAACAGCAGGCTGGACGGCTCCGGCTCCACCGCCGGCATCCGTTCGGCGATGATCGAGGCCGTCTGCTCCGCGCGCACGAGCGGCGAGTGGTACATGCCGGTCAGCGGCAGCCCGCTCAACCGGTCGGCGATGAGCTGCGCCTGGCGCTTGCCGCGCGGCGAGAGCGGGCCGTCGGGGAGGCCGTGCTGGGCGTCCTGCTGCTCGCCGTGACGCACCAGGTAGAGGTAATGGGGCACCGGTAGACCTTTCGAGGTAACGGGAATGGAGGCAGGCGGTCAGGCCACGAGGCCCGCGAAGACGTCATCGTCGACGCCACCCACCGCGGAGATCGAGACCGGGCGGTCTGCCAGGTCACGTGCGAGTTCTTGGACGTCACCGGCGGTGACGAGGTGCAGCCGCCGGAGGCTCTCGTCGAGGTCGGCGAACTCCCCCAGGCTGATCTCGGCGCGGCCGAGCCGCGACATCCGGGTGTCGGAGTCCTCCAGCGCGAGCGCCGCCCCGCCGGAGAGCTGGCCGACGGCGCGGCGGAGCTCGTCCGCCGTCACCCCGCCGTCGGCGAGGCGGTGCAGCTCCGAGAGCATCAGCTCGGCGACCTGCCTGGCCTTCGCCGGGGCGCAGCCGGAGAACAGCCCGAAGACGCCGGCGTCGGAGTAGGAGCCGGAGAACGAGTAGACGGCGTAGGCCAGCCCGCGCTTCTCGCGGACCTCCTGGAACAGCCGGCTCGACATCCCGCCGCCGAGGATGGAGTTGAGCACGCTCATCGTGGTGCGGCGCTCGTCGGTCGCGACGATGCCGGGCATGCCGATGATGAGGTTCGCCTGCTCGATCGGCCGGGAGACGGTCACCACCGAGGCGCCGCGCTCGACGGTCGCGGCCGCGGTCGGGCGACGGTCGACCGGCACGGCCTCCTCGTCGCGGTCCCAGCCCGCGGCGTCGAGCGCGCGCCGCACGCCCGCCACGAGCACGTCGTGGTCGACCGCGCCCGCGGCCGTCACGACCAGGTCGCGCGGCCGGTAGTTGGCCCGGTAGTGGCTCCAGACGGCGTCACGGGTCGCGGCGCGGATGGTGTCGGGACGGCCGCCGATCGGCCGCCCGAGCGGATGGCCGCCGAGCACCGCGGTGAAGAGCCGCTCGTTGGCGACATCGGCCGGGTCGTCCTCCGCCATCGACAGCTCTTCGAGGATGACGCCGCGCTCGTTCTCGAACTCCGTCGAGTCGAGGACCGACGAGGTGAGCATGTCCCCGATGACCTCCACCGCCATCGGGAGGTCGCGGTCCTGCACCTTGGCGTAGTAGCAGGTGTACTCCTTGGCCGTCATGGCGTTGTGCTCGCCGCCGACCGAGTCGAAGGACACCGCGATGTCGAGGGCCGTGCGCGTGCGCGTGCCCTTGAAGAGGAGGTGCTCGAGGAAGTGCGTGGAGCCGAGGCTGCCCGCCACATCGGCGGTCTCGTCGCGCGAGCCGACGGCCACCCAGTAGCCGAGGGTCGCGCTGCGCGCACCGGGAACCTGCTCGCTGAGGATGCGGACGCCGTTCGGCAGAATCGTGCGGCGGACGAGGGCCTCACCGGAGGCGGCGAATGCGAGGTCGGCCAGACCGAGCGGGAGGTCGACTGCGCTGTTCATCCCCTCCACCCTACGCCAGCGGTCGTTCGAACGCGGAGACTGGGAAATTGAGGACAAACAGACTGGTCTGTCTACCACTATACTGAAGTGACCACCCCGACCGGTCGTCCCCCCTCGGACCGGTCGGGGGGTTCTCATGGACGAGTGGAGGCCGCCGGCCTCCCGGAGAAGAGGAGACGACCCGATGGTCATCAGTGCCCGCGCCACCATCCGGCCGCCCGCACCGTCGAAGATCAAGATCCTCGCGACCGCCGACGAACTCTTCTACGAGGAGGGCATCCACACGGTCGGCGTCGACCGCATCATTGCGGGCGCGCGGGTGACGAAGGCGACCTTCTACAAGCACTTCCGCTCCAAGGACCTCCTGATCATCGCCTACGTCGAGGGCCGGGACCGCCAGGTGCGCGACTGGTTCGCCGAGAAGGAGGCAGAGCTGTCCGACCCGACGGCGATCGCCCGCGCCCTCGTGGACTCCATCAACTCCGAGGCGGTGCGTCCCGGCTTCCGCGGCGACCCGTTCATCAACGCCGCCGCGCAGTTCGCCGACGAGACCCACCCCGTGCGGGTCGCCGTGACCGTGCACCGGGACTGGTACGCGAAGCGCATCGAGGAGCTGTTCCGTCAGATCGGTCACCCGCGGCCGGGCGACGCGGCGGACGACCTCATCCTCGCGCGCGACGGCGCCCTGGCCGGCGGCTACGTGGGCGACCCGATCGCGGCGGGCGCGGCTCTGCACCGCGCGCTGGACCACATCCTCTCCGAGTCGTAGGTCGCGGCTAACGGAGGACATCGGGCGCGCAGCACCTCCCGATCACTGCTACCGGAGGAGATCCGGCCTGGATTGGGGAGGAAGTCCTCCGTTGCTGACGCGCGAACGGAGGAGTTCGGGCCCGGATCGGGACGGGAGTCCTCCGTTAGCTGCGCAAGGGGCAGAGCTCCGGCCGGAAGTCCTCCGTTAGCGACGCGCTACTCGGAGACGCGGTCGAGGTCGAGCATCTGGGCCCGGGTGAGGCGGATGCCGGCTGCGGCCATCAGGCCGTCGACCTGCTCGGGGCGGCTGGCGCTCGCCACCGGGGCCACGATGGTGCGCTTGGCCAGCAGCCACGCGATCGCGACGCTCGCCGCCGACACGCCATGCTCGGCGGCGATGCGGTCGATGACCGCCAGCACGCGCATGCCCTTGCGGTTGACGTACGCCGAGGCGCGCACGCTGCGGGCGTCGGCGCTGAGGTCGGACTTCGAGCGGTACTTGCCGGTGAGGAAGCCGTTGGCCAGCGCGTAGTACGGCATCACGGCGAGGCCCTGGGCGGCCGCGACGATGCGCAGCGCGCTCTCGAACTCCGCACGGTGCATGAGGTTGTACTGGGTCTGGATGGCGACGAACTTCGGCAGGCCGGCCGACGCCAGCACGCGCGCCTCGATGAGGCGGTCCGCGCTGAAGTTGGACGCGCCGAGGTAGCGGACCTTGCCGGTCTCGATGAGCCACTCCGCGGTCGCCAGGCTGTCCTCCAGCGGCACCTCGGGATCGTCGTCGTGGAAGTACAGCAGGTCGATGTGGTCGGTCTGCAGGCGCTCGAGGGAGGCCTCCACAGCGCGCACGATGCTCACCGAGCCGAGGCCCTGGTTCTCGTGGTGGCGGCCGACCTTGGTCGCGACCACCAGGTTGTCGCGGTTGCGGCGCTCCTGCATCCACTTGCCGATGAGGACCTCGCTGCGGCCGCCGACGTAGCTGTCGGCGGTGTCGATGAAGTCGCCGCCGCGCGAGGCGAAGCGGTCGAGGATCGCCAGGGAGGTGTCGCCGTCGGCCGTCCAGCCGAAGACGCTGGCCCCGAGCGACAGCGGGTACACCGCGAGGTCGCTCTCGCCGATGCGGCGCGGGGCGATGATCGAGAGCGGGCCGGTGCGCTCCAGGCCGCTGTCGATGTCGAGGGGGCCGCCGGTGTCGGTGGACGGCTCGGAGAAGGTGATGGCCGGTGACGCGGGAGCAGGAGCGGCGGGCCGCTGCGAGGTCGTCGCGGGCCGCGCAGGCGCCGGAACCGATGTGCCGTCAGCGCCCGACGCGACCGCGGCGGCGGGAGTGCGGAGGCCGACGCTCTCGAGCAGGCGCAGGGGAAGAAGCTGTGGCATCTCGTCCCCCTTCCAGTCGTTCGAGCGGGTGTTCACGCTGCCGACCGATTCGTGGCTCGAATCGATTCGAGGGTGCTCTTCTCTGGAACGTTAAGGGCAGAGTACGGCATGCCGCCGACACGGCACGACCAAACCGGTGAACGGCGTAAAAATCGTTCATCACGGTTTCATCACAACGTGCTGGTCGCCCTCCGGAGCACCGATCGCGCGTGCGAAAGCACCGGTCCGTCGACCATCCGGCCGTTGTGGCGGAACACTCCCCCGCCTGCCGCGCGTGCCGCCTCCAGCAGCTCGACGGCCTCCGCCACCTGGGCATCGTCCGGCCGGTACGCGGCTCGCACGGTCTCCACCTGCGAGGGGTGGATGCACGCGGTCGCGGCGAACCCGACGGCGACCGCGTCCTCGGCCTCCGCGGCGAGCCCGTCGAGGTCGGCGATGTCGAGGTGCACCGTGTCGACGGCCGGTTTTCCGGCGGCTCCGGCGGCGAGCAGGACCGCGGACCGCGCGTGCACGGCGACGTCGCGGTACCTGCCGTCGGCGTGCCGGCTGGAGGTCCCGCCGAGGGAGGCGACCAGATCCTCCGCGCCCCACATCAGCGCGACGACCTCCTCCGCCGCCGCGAGCTCGGCCGCCGCGAGGACGCCGGCCGCGGTCTCGCACAGGGCGATCACGCGCAGCCCGGCGAGAGCACGCAGGTCGGCGGCACGCTCCGCCTTGGGCAGCATCACCGCGGTGTACGGGGTGAACGAGAGCGCGGCGAGGTCGGCTGCCTGGTCCTCACTGCCGGCCTGATTGACCCGCACGATCACCCGCGCAGGGTCGAGGTCGGAGGCGGCGAGCGCCTCCCTGGCAGCCGGCCGGCGTGCAGGGTCGACGGCGTCCTCCAGGTCGAGGATGACCGCGTCCGACCGCTCCAGCGCCTTGGCGTACCGGTCGGGCCGGTCGGCCGGGCAGAACAGCAGCGCGGAGCCCCACGGGAACGTCGTCATACGTCGCTCGTCCCGAGGTGCGCGTCGCGGCACCACACCATCACCTGCCGGATCGCGGAGGCGACCACCACGCCGTCCTGGTTGCGGCCGGTGTGCTCCAGCGTCACGATCCCCTGGCCCGGGCGGGAGGCCGACAGCCGCTTGGCCGTCACCGTCGTCTCCGAGTAGAGCGTGTCGCCGTGGTACAGCGGATGCGGGAAGGAGACCTCCGAGAAGCCGAGGTTCGCGACGATCGTGCCCTGCGTGAGCTGGGCGACGGATGCGCCGACGATCGTCGCGAGCGTCCACATCGAGTTCATCAGCCGCGTGCCGAACGGCTGCCGCGCCGACCACGCCGCGTCCAGGTGCAGCGCCTGGGTGTTCATGGTCAGCGTGGTGAAGAGGACGTTGTCGGCCTCGGTCACCGTGCGCCCGGGGCGGTGCAGGTAGCGGGTCTCCAGCTCGAACTCCTCGTAGTAGAGGCCGCGCTGCTCGATTTCTTTCATGATGCCGCCTCCAGCTCCACCGCGAGCGGCGCGCCCGTCGCGGCCACGACCTCCTCGACCGTCACGCCCGGAGCGGTCTCGCGCAGCACGAGCCCGTCCGGCGTCACGTCGATCACGGCGAGGTCGGTGATGATGCGGTCCACGCAGCCGGTGCCGGTGAGCGGGAGGCTGCACTCGGCGAGGATCTTGGGCCGGCCCTCCTTGTCGACGTGCTCCATCATCACGATCAGCCGCTTGGCGCCGAAGACGAGGTCCATCGCGCCGCCCATGCCCTTGACCATCTTGCCGGGGATCATCCAGTTGGCCAGGTCGCCCGTCGCCGAGACCTCCATCGCGCCGAGCACGGCGACGTCGACGTGGCCGCCGCGCACCATCCCGAACGACAGCGACGAGTCGAAGTAGGCCGCACCGCGCTTGACGGTGACGGTCTCCTTGCCCGCGTTGATCAGGTCGGGATCCACGTCGGCGTCGGCCGGGTACGGGCCGACCCCGAGCACGCCGTTCTCGGAGTGCAGGATGACCTCCACGCCCTCCGGGATGTAGTTCGGGATGAGCGTCGGCATGCCGATGCCGAGGTTGACGTACTGGCCGTTCTCCAGCTCCAGCGCCACGCGGGCGGCGAGCTCGGTGCGGGTGAGGCTCATCGGACGCTTCCTTCCTGGGCCGCGGCGACCGTGCGCCGCTCGATCCGCTTCTCCACGTCGGGCGCGTGCACGACGCGCTGGACGAAGATCCCGGGCAGGTGCACCTCCCCCGGTGCGAGCTCGCCGGGCTCGACCAGCTCCTCCACCTCGGCGATGGTGATGCCGCCGGCCATCGCGGCGAGCGGGTTGAAGTTCATCGCGGCGGCATGGAACACCAGGTTGCCGTGCCGGTCGCCCTTCGCGGCGTGCACGAGCGCGAAGTCGGGACGCAGCGAGCGCTCCAGCACGTAGGAGGCGCCGTCGAACTCGCGCACCTCCTTCGGCTCGCTCGCGACCGCGACCGACCCGTCCGCGTTGTAGCGCCGAGGGAGGCCGCCGAGCGCGATCTGCGTGCCGACACCGGCGGGTGTGTAGAACGCCGGGATGCCCGCGCCGCCCGCCCGCAGCTTCTCGGCGAGCGTGCCCTGCGGGGTCAGCTCCACCTCCAGCTCGCCGGAGAGGAACTGCCGCGCGAACTCCTTGTTCTCGCCGACGTACGAGCTGATCATCTTGCGGATGCGGCGCTGGGCGAGCAGGAGCCCGAGCCCCCAGTCGTCCACGCCGCAGTTGTTGCTGACCACCTCCAGGTCGCTCGTCCCGGCCTCCAGCAGCGCCTGGATGAGCGCACTCGGGATGCCGCACAGCCCGAAGCCGCCGACCGCCAGCGAGCTGCCGCTCGGGATGTCCGCGACGGCCTCCGCCGCGCTCCCCACCGTCTTATCGATCACGCTCTCACTCCCTTGTCTCTCGCCGTCGAGAAGGCACAAAATACGCCGTATCCCGCCGAGAAGGCAGATTATTCGCCTTCTCGGCGGGTGGATAGGTCACGCCTCGAAGCCGAGGGCGCGGGAGATGATCATGAGCTGGACCTCGCTGGTGCCCTCGCCGATCTCCAGGATCTTCGAGTCGCGGTAGTGGCGCGCGACCGGGTTCTCGTTCATGAAGCCGTAGCCGCCGAAGATCTGGGTCGCGTCGCGCGCGTTGTCCATCGCGGCCTCGCTGCCGACGAGCTTGGCGATGGAGGCCTCCATCTTGAAGGGGACGCCCGCCATCAGCTTGAACGCGGCGTCGTAGTACGCGAGGCGAGCCGCGTGCACCCGGGCCTGCATCCGCGCGATCTTGAAGGCGATGTACTGGTTCGAGCCGATCGACCGGCCGAAGACGTTGCGCGACTTCGCGTAGCGCAGCGCCTCCTCCAGGCATCCCTGCGCGGCGCCCGTGCAGAGGGCGGCGAAGGCGACCCGGCCCTCGTCGAGGGTCTGGAGGAAGTTGGCGTAGCCGCGGCCGCGCTCGCCGAGGAGGTTGGCCTCCGGGACGTGCACGTCGGTGAGCGTCAGCGGGTGGGTGTCGGAGGTGTGCCAGCCGACCTTGTCGTAGACCGGCTCGGCGACGAAGCCGGGCGTGCCGGTCGGGACGATGATCGCCGACAGCTCCTTCTTGATCGAGCCGTCAGCGCGCCGCTCCTCGCCGGTCACGGCCGTGATCGTGACCAGCTTGGTGATCTCCGAGCCGGAGTTGGTGATGAACTGCTTGGTGCCGTTCAGAATCCACTCGCCGTCGCGCAGGATCGCCGTGGTCTTGGTGCCACCGGCGTCCGAGCCGGCGTCGGCCTCGGTCAGGCCGAACCCGGCGAGCGCCTCGCCGCGGGCCAGCATCGGCAGCCACTCCTGCTTCTGCTCCTCGGTGCCGCCGCGGAAGATCGGCATCGCGCCGAGGCCGACGCCGGCCTCCAGTGTCACGCCGATGGACTGGTCCACCCGGCCGAGCTGCTCGACCGCGAGGCAGAGCGAGAGGTAGTCCTTGCCCTGGCCGCCGTACTCGACCGGGAACGGGAGGCCGAACAGGCCCATCCGGCCCATCTCGGCGATGATGTCGTACGGGAGGCTGCGCTTGGTGTCGTACTCGTACGCGGCGGGAGCGACGACGGTGTCGGCGAAGTCGCGCACCTCGTCGCGGAGCCGGCGCTGCTCGTCGGTGAGCTCGAAGCCGGCGACGGCGAGGTCGGGGCTGGACATCATGGTCATCGGAGATTCCTGTCTGTTGTGGTGACGGTCCCTGCCGCGGCGTGCTCGCCGAGGGGTGCGGGGGCCGATTCTGTCGGCTCTGGGATGTCCGCCGGGGTCGGCGGGACGTTCGGTGTGCTGGATGCGTCGTCCACTTCTGGCGCGTCGACGACGGCCACGAGTTGGTCGAGTTTCACGAGGTCGCCCGGCGCGACCTTGACGGTCACGGTGCCCGCGATGGGGGCGAGGAGGCGGTGCTCCATCTTCATGGCCTCCACGACCGCAACCGTGTCGCCGGCCGCGACCTCCGCACCGGACGCGATCGGCACGGCCACGACGGTGCCCGGCATGGGCGAGCGGACCTCGGGGTGCGCGGCCGCCTCGCCCCGCTCCCGGGCGGCGAGCGCCGCGGCCAGCCGCTCGGCGGGCGTGCGCAGCCGCAGGGCACGCGAGCGGCCCCCGTGTGCGAGCCAGACGGTGCCGCCGTCGCGGGCCGCGTCGAAGCGGGTGACCACTCCGTCGAGGTCGAGCACGACGGAGTCCGGCTCGCCGTCCGCACCGGGCTGCACGGCGATCCGGGCGGTGTGCTCGTACACCTCGTCGTCGGGCCCGGCGACGGTCACGCGGTCGCCGTCCACCTGCACTGTCGTCGCGTCCACGTCGTACCGGACCGGCCGCGCCGAGCCGAGCCGCCAGCCACTGGGCGCGCCCCACAGCGCGCCGACGCCGCCCGGGGTCGCGGTCTCCCGCTGCAGGTGCGCCAGCAGCGCCGCCGCAGCGAGCTCGGCGGCGGAGGCCGGAACCGGCTCCAGCGCGGAGAAGCGCCGGTCGATCAGCGTGGTGTCCATGCTGCCCGCGCGGACGTCCTCGTCGGCCAGGAGGTCGCGCACCCAGGCGATGTTGGTCACCAGGCCCAGCACGGCGGTGCCGGCGAGGGCGCGGTCGAGCCGGGCCAACGCGCCCGCACGGTCGGGCGCCCAGGCGATGACCTTCGCGAGCATCGGGTCGTAGTCGGTGACGACGCGCATCCCCGCCTCGAGGCCGCTGTCCACGCGAATGCCCTCGCCGGCCGGCTCGCGCAGCGCGAGCACCGCGCCGTCGCCGGGCAGGAAGTCGCGCTCCGGGTTCTCCGCATACACCCGCGCCTCGACGGCGTGGCCGGAGAGCCGGATGTCGTCCTGCACGAAGCCCAGCGGCTCCCCCGCCGCGACCCGCAGCTGCCACTCCACCAGGTCGACGCCCGTCACCAGCTCGGTGACGGGGTGCTCGACCTGCAGGCGGGTGTTCATCTCCATGAAGAAGAACTCGTCCGGTCGCTCGGCGGAGACCAGGAACTCGACCGTTCCGGCTCCGACGTAGCCGACGCTCGCCGCCACCCGGCAGGCGGCCTCGCCGATCCGGGAGCGCGTCGCCGCGTCGAGCAGCGGCGACGGCGCCTCTTCGACCACCTTCTGGTGGCGGCGCTGCAGGGAGCATTCGCGCTCGCCGAGGTGGACCACCGCGCCGTGACGGTCGGCGATGATCTGCACCTCGATGTGCCGGGGCGACTCCACCAGCCGCTCCAGGAAGAGCGTGTCGTCGCCGAAGGCCGCGGCCGCGACGCGACGGGCCGCGCGCAGCGCCTCCGGGAGGTCGGCGGCGACGTGCACCGCCTGCATCCCCTTGCCGCCGCCGCCCGCGGAGGGCTTGACCAGCACGGGGTAGCCGATGCGCTCGGCCGCCGCGACGAGCTCGTCGTCGCCGAGGCCGGGTTCCGCGATGCCGGGGATGGTCGGCACGCCGGAGCGGCCGACCTCCTGCTTGGCCGAGATCTTGTCGCCCATGACCTCCAGCGCATGCACGCCGGGGCCCACGAACACGATGCCGGCGGCCTCGCAGGCGTCGGCGAGCGCGGCGTTCTCGGAGAGGAAGCCGTAGCCGGGGTGCACCGCCGCGGCGCCCGTGCGGCGCGCGGCGTCGACGATCGCCTCGACGGAGAGGTAGCTCTCCCGCGCCGGAGCGGGCCCGATGCGGACCGCCGTGTCCGCGAGCCGCACGTGCGGGGCGTCTCGGTCGGCGTCGCTGAAGACGGCCACCGAGCGGATGCCGAGCCGGCGCAGCGTGCGGATGACGCGGCACGCGATCTCGCCGCGGTTCGCCACGAGCACGGACTCGAACGGAATGGAGGAGTAGTCGGTCATCGTCGTCACATCCGGAAGAGGCCGAAGGCCGTGTCGGGCAGCGGGGCGCGGGAGCAGACGTCGAGCGCCAGCCCCAGCACGGTGCGGGTGTCCGCGGGGTCGATCACGCCGTCGTCCCACAGCCGGGCGGTCGAGTAGTAGGGGTTGCCCTGGTCCTCGTACTGCGCGGTGATCGGCGCCCGGAAGGCCGCCTCGTCCTCGGCGCTCCACTCCTCGCCGCGGGCGTCGAGCTGGTCGCGCTTGACGGTGGCGAGCACGCTGGCCGCCTGCTGGCCGCCCATCACGGAGATTCGCGAGGCCGGCCACATCCAGAGGAACCGCGGCGAGTAGGCCCGCCCGCACATCGAGTAGTTGCCCGCGCCGAAGGAGCCGCCGATCACGACGGTGAGCTTGGGCACCCGGGTGGTGGCGACCGCGGTCACCATCTTGGCGCCGTTCTTGGCGATGCCGCCCGCCTCGTAGTCGCGGCCGACCATGAAGCCGGAGATGTTCTGCAGGAACACCAGCGGGATCCCGCGCTGGTCGCACAACTCGATGAAGTGCGCGCCCTTGAGCGCGGACTCGCTGAACAGCACGCCGTTGTTGGCGACGATCCCGACCGGGTGGCCGTGGATGTGGGCGAAGCCGGTCACCAGCGTGGTGCCGTAGTCCGGCTTGAACTCGCTGAACTCCCCCGCGTCCACCAGCCGGGCGATGACCTCGTGCACGTCGTAGGGCGCCTGCACGTCGACGGGGACGACGCTGTAGAGCTCCTCCTGGTCGGCGATGGCGGCGCGCGTGGCCAGCACCTCCCATGCCGGCGCGGCGGGCTGCGGGAGGGTGGCGACGATCTCGCGGACGATCCCGAGCGCGTGCTCGTCGTCCTCCGCCAGGTGGTCGACCACGCCGGAGGTGCGGGCGTGGAGGTCGCCGCCGCCGAGCTCCTCCGCCGTCACGATCTCGCCGATGGCGGCCTTCACCAGCGGAGGGCCGCCGAGGAAGATGGTGCCCTGGTTGCGGACGATGACCGTCTCGTCGCTCATGGCCGGGACGTATGCGCCGCCGGCGGTGCAGGAGCCGAGCACCGCGGCGATCTGCGGGATCTTCGCCGCCGAGAGCCGGGACTGGTTGTAGAAGATGCGGCCGAAGTGGTCGCGATCGGGGAAGACCTCGTCCTGCATCGGCAGGAAGGCGCCGCCCGAGTCGACCAGGTAGACGCAGGGGAGGCGGTTCTCAAACGCGATCTCCTGCGCGCGCAGGTGCTTCTTGACGGTCATCGGGTAGTAGGTGCCGCCCTTCACCGTCGCGTCGTTGCAGACGATCATGACGTGGCGGCCCTCGACGAGGCCGATGCCGGCGATGACGCCCGCCGCCGGGCTCTCGTCGCCGTACATCCCGGTCGCGGCCAGCGGGGCGATCTCGAGGAAGGGGCTGCCCTCGTCGAGCAGCGCGTCGATGCGGTCGCGCGGCAGAAGTTTGCCCCGGGCGACGTGGCGCTCGCGAGCGCGCTCGGGGCCGCCTGCCGCGGCGACGGCGAGGCGCTCGCGGAGGTCGGCCACCAGCGCGCGCTGGGCGGCATCGTTCCCCGCCAGCGCGCTCGCGCCCGCGGTGGTGCTCTGGTCGGGCATCGTGCTCAGGGCAGGCATCGTGCTCCCGTGTCCTCGTCGACATGAGTTAGTGGTCACTAACTCGAATTTAGGTTAGTGTTCATTAACCCGAATGTCCAGCCCGCACCTGGGAGTCCTAGAGAGAATGACCGAGACCGTACCGGCCGACCCGCTCGCGCGGCCGACCCAGCGCAGTCAGGCGAAAGCCGACCGGCGCGCCGCGCTCCTGGAGGCCGCGGCAGGCAAGTTCGCCGAGCGGGGCTTCAACGGCGTCTCGATCGAAGACCTGGGCGCCGCCGCCGGAGTCAGCGGCCCGGCCGTCTACCGGCACTTCGCGTCCAAGCAGGCCGTGCTCGCCGCCCTCCTGGTCGGCGTCAGCGAGACCCTCCTCGACGGCGGCGCCGCGGTCGAGCGGGAGGCCGCCGACCCCGCAGGCGCGCTGCGCGGGCTGATCGCATTCCACGTGCACTTCGCGCTGACCGAGGCCGACACCATCCGCGTGCAGGACCGCGACCTCGACGCCCTCGCCCCGGAGGACCGCCGAGCGGTCCGCACCCTGCAGCGCCGCTACATCGAGCTGTGGATGCGCGTGCTCGGCGAGCTGCACCCGTCGCTCGCCGCCGACGAGCTGCGCGTGCGCGTGCAGGCGACCTTCGGACTGATCAACTCCACACCGCACTCCGCACGCGCCGGAGCCGCGCACACGACCGACGCCTCGGTGCGCCCTGTGCTCGAACGGATGGCCTGGGCGGCGCTGACCTCGCGGTGACCTCCCGACCGCCCGAACCGCCTCTTCGGTACGACACCCGCGTGGGCTAGAGTCCGAACACGCGCCGGGCCACGCCCCCGGCGGATTCGACGGGAGGCGACGTGGGCGACGACACTCCCCGGCTGAGGCTGCACCATCGGGTGCTGCGGACGCTCGGAGTCACCCTCGCCGTACTGCTCGTCCTCGTCCTCCTCGCCGGCGGCCTCGCGGTGTGGACGGTCACCCTCTCGTTCCCGCAGACCTCCGGCTCGCTGCAGGTCCACGGCCTGAGCGCTCCGGTGACCGTGACGCGCGACTCCGCCGGCGTCCCGCAGATCACCGCGCGCACCGCCGACGACCTGTTCCGCGCGCAGGGCTACGTGCACGCGCAGGACCGGTTCTGGGAGATGGACTTCCGCCGCCACGTCACCGCCGGCCGGCTCTCCGAGCTGTTCGGAGCGAGCCAGATCCCCACGGACACCTTCATCCGAACGCTGGGCTGGCGGGACGTCGCCGAGCAGGAGGTGAAGCAGCTCGACAAGACGTCGCTGCGCTACTACCAGGACTACGCCGACGGCGTGAACGCCTACCTGAACACGCACTCCGGCCCGCAGCTGTCGCTGGAGTACGCCATCCTCGGCATCCAGAACCCGGACTACCACCCGGAGCAGTGGACGCCGGCCGACTCGATCGCCTGGCTCAAGGCGATGGCCTGGGATCTCCGCTCCAACCTGGAGGACGAGATCGACCGGGCGCTGCTGGCCACCAAGCTGACGCCCCAGCAGATCGCCGAGCTGCACCCCGCCTACGACTACAGCGCGCACCCGACGATCACGGCGCTCGGCGGCGGCACTCCCGCCACGATGACCCCGGACGCCGCCCCGGCCGGCTCGACGGCGTCGGCCTCCGCCGCGGCAGGCGACGCGGACGCGACGGCCGCGCTCGCCGGCGTGCCCACCGCCCAGTACCAGAACCGGCTGGAGCAGGCGGCCTCGAGCCTCGATTCCCTGCCGACCCTCATGGGGCCGGCCGGCGACGACATCGGCTCGAACTCGTGGGTCGTCTCCGGAGCACACACCGCGACCGGGAAGCCCTTGCTCGCCAACGACCCGCACCTCGGCGCGGTGATGCCCTCGGTCTGGTACCAGGTCGGCCTGCGCTGCGCGGTCGTCGACGCCCAGTGCCCGTTCGACGTCGCCGGGTTCAGCTTCTCCGGGCTCCCCGGCGTGATCATCGGCCACAACGACCGCATCGCGTGGGGGTTCACCAACCTCGGGCCGGACGTGGCCGACCTCTATGTCGAGAAGGTCACCGGGAACACCTACGAGTACGACGGCGCGCAGGTGCCGCTGACCATCCGGCACGAGACGATCGCCGTCGCGGGAGGCCCCGCCGTGCGGATCACCGTCCGCTCGACCAGGCACGGCCCGATCATCACCGACCTCAGCGACGGCTACGGCGTGATCGCGAAGGACCAGGCCGGGAAGCTCGGCGTCCCTGCGCAGGAGTTCCAGCTCTCCCTGGAGTGGACCGCGCTCACCCCCGGGCCGACCGCCGGGGCGATCTTCGCGTTCGACATCGCCCACGACTGGGCGAGCTTCCGGGCCGCCGCGGCGTCGTTCCAGGTGCCGTCGCAAAACCTCCTCTACGCCGACGTGGACGGCAACATCGGCTACCAGGCGCCCGGTCTCATCCCGGTGCGCGCGAAAGGCGACGGGACCGTCCCGGTTCCCGGCTGGACCAGCGCGTACGGCTGGGTCGGGACGATCCCCTACGACCAGCTCCCGAGCGTGCTGAACCCGCCGAGCGGGTACATCGTGACGGCCAACAACGCCGCCGTCGGCCCGCAGTTCCCCGCGATGATCACGCAGGACTGGGACGCCGGCTACCGCGCGAACCAGATCCAGCTCCGCCTCACGAAGCTGCTGAACGCGGGGCACAAGGTGACGTCGGAGGACATGTCCACCATCCAGGCCGACACTTACGACGCCAACGCGGCCACGCTCACTCCCCTGCTCATCGCGATCGGCGCTAAGGCCGACCCGACCTCCGGGGTCGCCAAGGGCGCTGCGCTGCTGCGCGGCTGGAACTACCACGACGACGGCGACAGCGCCGCCGCGGCCTACTTCGCGGTGTTCTGGAAGAACCTGCTGGCCGACGCGTTCGGCCGCAAGCTCCCGTCCGACGCGCCCCCGACCGGAGGCGACCGCTGGTTCCAGGTCGTCCAGGCGCTCGTGAAGCAGCCGGACTCGGCGTGGTGGGCGGACAGCCGGCTCGGCACGCTCGACCGGGACGACATGATCGAGTACGCGGCGAACCAGGCCTGGAAGGAGACCCAGAGCACCCTCGGCGGCGACCCGAAGAGCTGGCGGTGGGACCGCCTGCACACCCTGGAGCTCACCAACGCGTCGTTCGGGTCGTCCGGAGTCGCACCGATCGAGTGGCTGTTCAACCGCGGGCCGTACCCGGTGAGCGGCGGGTCGAGCGTCGTGGACGCGACCGGCTGGGACGCCTCCGACGGCTACCAGGTCGACCGGGCGCCGTCGATGCGGATGGTGGTCGACCTCGCCGACTTCGACCGCAGCACCTGGATCAACCTCACCGGCGCATCAGGGCACGCGTTCGACTCCCACTACGCCGACCAGGCGCGCCTCTGGGCGGTCGGCCAGACCCGCCCCTGGCCGTTCTCACCGAAGGCCACGCGCACCGCCGCGACCCAAACCCTCACCCTCACCCCCTGAAAAGCATCGAGGGGCACGTTGTTGTCGCTTTTCGGCGCGAAAAGTGACAACAACGTGCCCCTCGGTGGATGGGGGTGCGCGGTCAGCGGGCGGTGGGCCAGTTGCGCTCGGCGTCACCGACGTAGAGCTGCTGCGGGCGGCCGATCTTGGTGCTCGGGTCCTGCGTCATCTCGCGCCAGTGGGCGATCCAGCCCGGGAGGCGGCCGATCGCGAACAGGACGGTGAACATCCGGGTCGGGAAGCCCATCGCCTTGTAGATCACGCCGGTGTAGAAGTCCACGTTCGGGTAGAGGCGGCGGTCGACGAAGTACTGGTCGGCGAGCGCGACCTCCTCGAGCTCCTTCGCGATGTCGAGCAGCGGGTCGTGCACGCCGAGGGCGGCGAGCACCTCGTCGGCCGACTGCTTCACGAGCCGGGCGCGCGGGTCGAAGTTCTTGTAGACGCGGTGCCCGAAGCCCATCAGCTTGACGCCGGACTCCTTGTTCTTGACCCGCTCGACGAACTTCTGGACACTCTCGCCGGAGTCGCGGATGTCCGCGAGCATCTGCAGGACGGCCTCGTTCGCGCCGCCGTGCAGCGGACCGTAGAGTGCGTTGATGCCGGCCGAGACCGAGGCGAACAGGTTCGCTTGCGTGGAGCCGACCAGGCGGACGGTCGAGGTGGAGGCGTTCTGCTCGTGGTCCTCGTGCAGGATCAGCAGGCGCTCCAGCGCCCGCGAGAGAACCGGGTTCACCTCGTACGGCTCGGCCATGGTGCCGAAGTTGAGCCGCAGGAAGTTGTCCACGAAGCTCAGCGAGTTGTCCGGGTAGATGAACGCCTGGCCGATGCTCTTCTTGTGCGCGTACGCCGCGATCACGGGCAGCTTGGCGAGCAGGCGGATGGTCGAGAGCTCCACCTGCTCCGGGTCGCTGACGCTGAGCGAGTCCTGGTAGAAGGTCGACAGCGCCGAGACGGCGCTGGAGAGCACCGACATCGGGTGCGCGTCGTGCGGCAGCGCGCTGAAGAAGCGGCGGAGGTCCTCGTGCAGCAGGGTGTGGCGGCGGATGCGCTCGTCGAAGTCGGCGAGCTCGGCCGGCGTCGGCAGCTCGCCGTGGATGAGCAGCCAGGCGACCTCGAGGAACGTCGAGTTCTCGGCGACCTGCTCGATCGGGTAGCCGCGGTAGCGCAGGATTCCCGCATCGCCGTCGATGTAGGTGATCGCCGAGCGCGTGGCGGCGGTGTTGACGAAGCCGTAGTCCAGGCTGGTGAGCCCGGTCTGCTTGGTCAGGCTGGAGAGGTCGATGCTCGACGCGCCCTGCGTGCTCGGCAGGATCGGGAACTCCGCGACGCCGCCGGGGTAGCTCAGCCGGGCGGTGGCCGCGTCCTGGGCGGGTCCGCGCTGCTCCGCCTGCGGCTGCGCGGCAGTCCGATCGGTGCCGGCCTGCTCGGTGCCGAGTCCGCTCACAACGCCTCCTGAGTGGTTTGGGGATGCTTCGCGTGCCGATCGTGTCGACGACGCAGTGAAGCCGTGCTCGTACAGCCTAGCCAACCCACACGACAACTGTCGCATCGGGCAAAGGCTGCGGAGACCCTTTAGAGGGTGTCTCCAAAGGCGCGCAACCGGGAGGCCGCGGCGGCGATCCGCTCGTCCGTGGCTGTGAGCGACAGGCGCACATGCTCCGCATTGTGGTCGCCGTAGAATACGCCGGGACCGGCCAGGATGCCGAGGTCCGCGAGCCGGCCGATGCTCTCCCAGGCGTCGCGTCCCTCGGTCGCCCAGAGGTAGAGCCCGGCCTCGCTGCGGTCGATGCGGAAGCCCGCGGCCTCCAGCGCGGGCTTCAGCAGCGCGCGCCGCGCCCGGTAGCGCTCGCGCTGCTCCGCGACGTGCGCGTCGTCGCCGAGCGCGACGACCATCGCGGCCTGCAGCGGCGACGGCAGCATGAGCCCGGCGTGCTTGCGCACCGTGGTGAGGCGCGCGATCAGAGCGCGGTCGCCCGCGACGAACGCGGCCCGGTAGCCGGCGAGGTTGGACTGCTTGCTCAGCGAGTAGACGGCGAGCACGCCGCTGCGGTCGTCGCCGATCACGCGCGGGTCGAGCACGCTGGGGGTCGGTGCGACATCCCACGGCGCGTCCCAGCCGAGCTCGGCGTAGCACTCGTCACCCGCGACGACCGCGCCCAGCTCGCGGGCCCGAGTCACGGCCGCCCGCAGCTCCTCCACCGACAGCACGCGGCCGTCCGGGTTGCCCGGGCTGTTCAGCCAGACCAGCCGGGTGTTCTCCGGCCACTCGGCGGGATCGTCGCTCGCCACGGCCTCCGCGCCGGCGAACGCGGCGCCGATCGCGTACGTCGGGTACGCGGCGCGGGGGTGCACGACGGCATCCCCCTCACCGAGGCCGAGGAAGAAGGGCAGGAAGGCGACGAGCTCCTTGGAGCCGATGGTCGGGAGGACGTCCTCCGGCGCGAGGCCGGGCACGCCGCGGCGACGCTCGAACCACGCGGCGATCGCCTCGCGCAGCGCCGGCGTGCCGACGGTCTGCGGGTAGGCGTGCGCGTCCGTCGCGTGCGCGAGCGCGTCGCGGATCAGCGCGGGGGTCGGGTCGACCGGCGAGCCGATCGAGAGGTCCACTATCCCGGAGGCGTCGCCGAAGGGTTCGGCTGCTCGGGCGCGCGCCGCGTACGGCGCCATCAGATCCCAGGGGTATTCGGGCAGCTCCCCGAGCGCCACGTCAGTGCGCCTGCGGAGGCAGGGCGGCGATGAGGGCGTGGTCCTTGGCGATCACGCCGACCTTGGCGGCGCCGCCGGGCGAGCCGATGTCGTCGAAGAACTCCACGTTGGCCTTGTAGTAGTCGGCCCACTCCTCGGGGAGGTCGTCCTCGTAGTAGATAGCCTCGACAGGGCACACCGGCTCGCAGGCGCCGCAGTCGACGCACTCGTCGGGGTGGATGTACAGCGAGCGCTCGCCCTCGTAGATGCAGTCGACGGGGCACTCGTCGATGCAGGCGCGGTCTTTCACATCGACGCACGGGAGGGCGATGACGTAGGTCACTGTGGTTCAGGTTCCCTTCGGACGGCGGGTGGCTGTCCCTCTAGCTTAGGCCGTTCCGGCCCGGCCCGCGGCGCGCTTCACGTCCGGCCAGGACACGACGACGGCGGCGATGAGGATCGGCCCGACCAGCCAGATCTGCCCCCGCAGGTTGTTCGGGATGAACACGGAGCCGCCCGGGCTCTGCTGGGTGAAGACCAGGATGACGGCGATCGCCCCGAGCGCCGCGCACAGTGCGGGCCGGCGGGATCCGCCCAGCAACCGGAGACCGACCAGCAGCGCGGTGAAGCAGAGCAGCGAGCCGATCAGCCCGAGCGGGATCGTGACGCCCACCCAGGTGACCGTGAGCTGGTGCGCGACCGTGCCGATCCCGCCGATCACCGCTCCCGCGACGACCAGGAGGACGGCGTTGACGATCCGGCTCAGCATGCTCGAATCCTAGCTGGACACATCGGCCGGACGTGTTCTAGAGTCGAACAGGTAAGGTTAGCCTTACCAACATCCCCCACCTCCACTCGAAGGTCCTCTGTGCTCGCGAACTATCTGATCGGCCTCCGCGAAGGCCTCGAAATGGCGCTCATCGTCACCATCCTCGTCGCGTACGTGGTCAAGGTCGGACGGAAGGACGTGCTCTCGAAACTGTGGGTCGGCGTCGGCGTCGCGCTCGTCGTCCCGCTCGGGATCGGCGCGCTGCTGACCTGGGGTCCCTACGGGCTCAGCTTCGAGGCGCAGGAGATCGTCGGCGGCACGCTGTCCCTCATCGCTGTCGGCTTCGTCACCTGGATGATCTTCTGGATGGGCAAGACCGCCCGCAGCATGAAGTCCACCCTCCAGAACCGGCTCGACTCCGTGCTCGTGGGCACCGGCTGGGGCGTCGTGATCCTGGCCATGCTCAGCGTCGGCCGCGAGGGCATCGAGACGGCGCTCTTCGTCTGGGCGACGGTCGCCAGCATCGGCGGCGGCTGGGAGCCGGTGATCGGCGCGGTCCTCGGCCTCGTCACGGCCGCGGTGCTCGGCTTCCTCCTCTACCGCGGCATGGTCAAGATCAACCTCGGCTCGTTCTTCACCTGGACCGGAGCGTTCCTCATCCTCGTCGCGGGCGGCGTGCTCGCCTACGGCATCGGCGACCTGCAGGAGGCGGGCGTCATCCCCGGCGCCGGCATCCACGCCTACGACATCAGCGGCGTCATCCCGTCGTCGAGCTGGTACGGAACCGCGCTCGCCGGCATCCTCAACTTCAACCCCTCTCCGACCTGGCCGCAGGTCATCGCCTGGGCCGGCTACATCGTCGTCGTGACGTTCTTCTACGTGCGACAGCACCGGGCGTCGCACACGCGACCGGCCGCCACGCACGCGGCTCCGTCCGCCCCGGACACCCGGACGCCCGTCCACTCCTGATCCGCGGCCCCGTCGCCGCAGCACGCCTCAACCAGAGCAGAAAGCACAGCATCGCCATGCCCCGACACCGTCAGCTCGGCACGATCGCCGGCACCCTGGCCGCCGCCGCGGCCGTCGCGCTCGCCCTCACCGGCTGCGTCCCCAACAAGGCCGTCGCCGAGGCCGAGGCCATCCAGGTCACGCTCACCGACACCGCCTGCACCGTGTCGACCGCGACGGCTCCCGCCGGCCCCGTCACCTTCCAGATCACCAACACGGGCGCCGACGTGAACGAGTTCGAGATGCTCGCCCCGGACAAGCTGCGGATCGCCGCCGAGAAGGAGAACATCGGGCCGGGCACCACGGTCAACTACGTCGTCCAGCTCTCCGAGGGAAGCTACTTCACCGCGTGCCGCAAGGGGATGGTCGGCAAACCGACCTCTGTCGCGAAGTTCACGGTGGCAAAGGGCTCCGCCGACACGAAGACCGCGAGCGAGAGCAAGCAGGTCGCGCAGGCCGTGACCAACTACGTCTCCTACGTCAAAGACCAGGCCGGGGAGCTCCTCACCGCGACCACGACATTCGCGGCGGCCTACGAGGCCGGCGACAACGCGGCGGCCCGCGCCCAGTACCCCGTCGCGCGCTCCTACTACGAGCGGATCGAGCCGACCGCCGAGCAGTTCGGCGACATCGACCCGGCCCTCGACCTCCGCGAGGCCGACCTGGAGCAGGGCCAGGAGTGGACCGGCTGGCACCGCATCGAGAAGGACTTGTGGGCGCCCGCCGGGTTCACGGCCTCCGACGCCGCCGGCCGGAAGACGCTCGGCGACCGACTCGTCGCCGACACCCAGCGGCTCTACGACCTCGTGCACGCGAAGGACTTCAGCCTGACCCTCGACCAGATCTCCAACGGCGCCAGCGGTCTGATGGAGGAGGTCTCGCGCAGCAAGATCACCGGCGAGGAGGAGATCTTCTCGCACACGGACCTCTGGGACTTCCAGGCCAACGTGGAGGGCGCGGAGGTCGCCTACGGCAACGTCCGGGCGGTGCTGCTGGAGAAGGGCGCGACGGGAACGAGCACGGCGAAGAAGCTCGACGCCGAGTTCGCCACGATCGACACGCTCCTCGCCCAGTACAAGGAGGGCGACGGGTTCGTGAGCTACACGCAGCTCACGACCGCGCAGGTCAAGGAGCTCTCCGACTCGGTCAACGCCCTGAGCGAGCCGCTCAGCCGGCTCACCTCGATCCTGGTCAAGTGACGGTGGCCGACGACACAGGCGCCGGACGCTCCGGCCTCTCTCGGCGCGGGATGCTCGGCCTCGCCGGCGCGGCGGTCGGCGCCGGCGTCGTCGGGTTCGGCGCAGGTGCAGCCGTCGGCCACGCCGTCGCCTCCTCCCCCGACAGCGCGACGTACCCGTTCTACGGCGCGAATCAGTCCGGCATCGTCACGCCCACCCAAGACCGGCTGCACTTCGCCGCGTTCGACGTCGCGGCCGGGCTCGACCGTGACGGGCTGATCGAACTGCTGCAGGACTGGACCGTCGCGGCCGCGCGGATGACGCAGGGCAAGCCGGCCGGGAAGTACGGCCCGGCCTCGGGCCCGTCGGACGCTCCCCCGGACGACACCGGCGAGGCGCTCGACCTCCCGCCCGGCGGCCTCACGCTCACGTTCGGCTTCGGCCCGACGCTGTTCACGGCCGCCGACGGCACCGACCGGTTCGGGATCGCCGGCAAGCGCCCGGCCGCGCTGGTCGACCTCCCGCACTTCCCCGGCGACGCGCTGCTCGACAGCCTCACCGGCGGCGACCTGTGCGTGCAGGCGTGCAGCGAGGACCCGCAGGTGGCCGTGCACGCCATCCGTAACCTGTCCCGCATCGCGTTCGGCCGGGCGGCCATCCGCTGGTCGCAGCTCGGCTTCGGGCGCACCTCGTCCACCTCCCGCAGCCAGACCACGGCCCGCAACCTGTTCGGCTTCAAGGACGGCACCGCGAACATCAAGGCGGAGGACTCCTCGGTCGTGGCCGATCAGGTCTGGGCGGACCGCGGCGACGGCGCGGCGTGGATGCACGGCGGCTCGTACCTGGTGGCGCGGAAGATCCGCATGGTCATCGAGACCTGGGACCGACAGCAGCTCGGCGAGCAGGAGCGCATCGTCGGGCGGGACAAGGGCGAGGGCGCGCCGCTCTCGGGCGGCACCGAGTTCAGCGAGCCGAACTTCCTCGCGCTGTCGCCGGCCGGCGGCACCAAGATCGACCCGGACTCGCACGTCCGCCTGGCGCACCCGACGATGAACGACGGAGCGCAGCTCCTGCGCCGCGGCTACAACTTCGTGGACGGCAACGACGACCTGGGCCGGCTGAACGCCGGGCTGTTCTTCATCGCGTTCCAGCGCGACCCGCGCACGCAGTTCATCCCCATCCAGACCCGGCTCGCGAAGAACGACCTGATGAACGAGTACCTCAAGCACGTCGGCTCGGCGGTCTTCGCGGTCCCCCCGGGCGCGCGGGAGGGCTCCTACGTCGGCTCGGGGCTCTTCGTCTGACCTGCGGCTACGGCGTGGCCGTGGGCGTCGGGGTGTCGACGGCCGCGCGCGACACCGAGTAGTTCGCCACCCAGCCGTTGCTGCCGGCGTCGCTGACGACGACGAGGACGCCGAAGTCGCTGTTCGAGAACGTCCCGGTGCCGCCGCCGTCCGGGCCCTGGGCGCCGAAGCCGCCGTCGAAGCCGGCGTCCGCGAGCTGTTTCGCGATGTCCTGGTACGCCTTGGCGTCCGGCACCTTGATCGTCACGTTCCAGACCTTGCCGTGGCCGCTGCCGACGCTCGCGCCGAACACCACGGCGCCCTTCGCGAGCGGGACGGCCTTCGGGAAGTCGGCCGGGACCTTGTTCCCGCCCAGATCCACGTTGCCGCCGGTGACGTTCTTCACGACGGTCTGGAAGCTGCAGCCCGCGAGCGCCGGCGCGACCCCCACGAAGAGGAGGGCCGCGACCGGGAGCGCGAGCAGGCGGGAGCGTCTCATGAGTCGATTATGCGCGCCGCGGAGCCGACGGTGACGCTTACGCGTCCTGGCGCTTGAGGCGCGACGCGGCGCGGCCGCGGGCCGTCGCGTCGAGCTCCACCTTGCGGATGCGCACGGCCTCCGGGGTGACCTCCACGCACTCGTCCTCGCGGGCGAACTCCAGGCACTCCTCCAGCGTGAGCTGGCGGGACGGCGTCATCGACTCGAAGTTGTCGGCCGTCGACTGACGCATGTTGGTCAGCTTCTTCTCCTTGGTGATGTTCACGTCCATGTCGTCGGCGCGCGAGTTCTCGCCGATGACCATGCCCTCGTAGACCTCCTCGGTGGGGTTCACGAAGAACGTCATGCGCTCCTGGAGCGCGATGATCGCGAACGGGGTGACCACGCCGGAGCGGTCGGCCACGATCGAGCCGTTGCTGCGGGTGATGATCTGCCCGGCCCACTCGTCGTAGCCGTGCGAGATCGCGTTCGCGATGCCGGTGCCGCGGCTGATGGTGAGGAACTCGGTGCGGAAGCCGATCAGGCCGCGCGAGGGGACGATGAACTCCATGCGCACCCAGCCGGTGCCGTGGTTCGACATGTTCTCCATGCGGCCCTTGCGCGCCGCGAGAAGCTGGGTGATCGCGCCGAGGTACTCCTCCGGCACATCGATGGTCAGGTGCTCAAACGGCTCGTGAGTCTTGCCGTCCACCTTCTTGGTGACCACCTGCGGCTTGCCGACGGTGAGCTCGTAGCCTTCGCGGCGCATCTGCTCGACCAGGATGGCCAGCGCCAGCTCGCCGCGGCCCTGCACCTCCCATGCGTCGGGGCGGCCGATGTCGAGCACGCGCAGCGACACGTTACCGATCAGCTCGCGGTCGAGGCGGTCCTTGACCATGCGCGCGGTGAGCTTGTGCCCCTTCACCTTGCCGACCAGCGGGGAGGTGTTGGTGCCGATCGTCATCGAGATCGCAGGGTCGTCGACGTGGATGAGCGGCAGCGGCCGGATGTCGTCCGGGTCGGCCAACGTGTCGCCGATCATGATGTCGGCGAAGCCCGCGACGGCGACGATGTCGCCGGGGCCGGCGCTCTCGGCCGGGTAGCGGTCGAGGGCCTTGGTGATCATCAGCTCGGTCACGCGCACGTTGTGCACGTCGCCGTCGTGACGGACCCAGGCAACGGTCTGGCCCTTGCGCAGCGTGCCGTTGAAGATGCGCAGCAGCGCCAGGCGGCCGAGGAAGGGCGACGCGTCGAGGTTGGTGACGTGGGCCTGGAGCGGAGCCTCCGGGTCGTAGGTCGGCGCCGGGATGTGCTCGAGGATGGCCTCGAAGAGCGGCTCGAGGTCGCCGTTGTCGGGCAGCTCCCCGTTCTCGGGCTTGTTCAGGCTCGCCGCGCCGTTGCGCCCGGAAGCGTAGACGACAGGGACGTCGAGGATCGCGTCCAGGTCGAGGTCCGGCACATCGTCGGCGAGGTCGCTCGCGAGACCGAGCAGGAGGTCCTGGCTCTCGTGAACGACCTCGTCGATGCGCGCGTCCGGACGGTCGGTCTTGTTGACCAACAGGATGACCGGGAGCTTGGCCTCCAGCGCCTTGCGCAGCACGAAGCGGGTCTGCGGCAGCGGGCCCTCGGACGCGTCCACCAGCAGGACGACGCCGTCGACCATCGACAGGCCGCGCTCGACCTCGCCGCCGAAGTCGGCGTGACCCGGGGTGTCGATCACGTTGATGGTGATCGGGCCGTTCGCGGCGTGCTTGCCCTTGTAGGAGATCGCCGTGTTCTTGGCGAGGATCGTGATGCCCTTCTCACGCTCCAGCTCGTTGGAGTCCATCGCACGCTCTTCGACATGCTCGTGGTCGCCGAACGAGTTGGTCTGCCGCAGCATGGCGTCGACCAGCGTGGTCTTGCCGTGGTCGACGTGGGCGACGATCGCGACATTGCGCAGATCGTCGCGGTGGGCGACGGCGTTCTCGGACATGCGTGAGGGCTCGACTCTCGTCAGAAGGAAGAAGGGGAACGGTCTATTCTATCCCAGCGGCCGGGCGCCTTCGTTTACGGCCGATGACCGAGCGGGATGGCCGCTCCGGGAACGGCGTCGAGCAGGGCGCGCGTGTACTCCTCACGCGGCGTGGCGAGCACCTCCGCCGCCGTCCCGTGCTCCACCAGCCGGCCCCTCCGCATCACGCAGACGTCGTCCGCGATCCGGCGCACCACGCCGAGATCGTGCGTGATGAACAGGTAGGTCAGAGCCAGGTCGTCCTGGAGCTCGGCGAGGAGGTCGAGCACCTGCGCCTGGACGAGCACGTCGAGCGCCGACACCGCTTCGTCGAGCACCACGATGTCGGGGTTCAGCGCCAGGGCCCGGGCGATGGCGACGCGCTGGCGCTGGCCACCGGAGAGCTCGTTCGGGTAGCGCGCGGCGAAAGCCGCGGGCAGCGCCACGCGGTCCAGCAGCTCGACGACGCGCCGCCGCCGGGACGCCCGGTCGCCGACGCGGTGCACGGCGAGCGGTTCCGCGATGCTGGCGCCGACGCTGCGGAGGGGGTCGAGCGACCCGTACGGGTCCTGGAACACCGGCTGCATCCGGCGGCGGAGGGCGAAGACCTCCCGCGCGGTCAGGGCGCCGGTGTCCTGACCGTTGATCGCGACCCGGCCGCTGGTCGGCTCCTCCAGTCGCAGGATCAGCTTCGCGACCGTGGACTTGCCGGAGCCCGACTCGCCGACGAGTGCGGTGGTGGTGCCCCGCGGCACCGCGAAGCTCACGCCGTCCACGGCCGTGAGGCTCGAGGACCGGAGGCCGCCGCCGCGCACCCGGTAGACCTTCGTGAGCCCGCTGACCGCGATCGCCGGGGTCGGCTCAGCGGCTGCCGCCAGACGCCGGTCCCTGGAGCGCACTGGCCTCGCGGCGACGCTCGGGGCGGCCTCCACCAGGCTGCGCGTGTACGGGTGCGCAGGGCGCAGCAGCACCTCGCGGCTCGGCCCGGCCTCCACGACCCGGCCCTGGTGCATGACCACGACCCGGTCGGCGCGCTCGGCCGCGAGCCCGAGGTCGTGCGTGATCAGCAGCACCGTGGTGCCGAGCTCCCGCGTGAGCGTGCCGAGGTGGTCCAGGATGCCGCGCTGCACCGTCACGTCGAGGGCGGAGGTGGGCTCGTCGGCGATCAGGAGCTGCGGGTCGCCGGAGAGGCCGATCCCGATCAGCGCGCGCTGGCGCATCCCGCCGGAGAACTGGTGCGGGTACTGCCGGAGCCGGCTGCCCGCGTCGGCGAGCCCGGCCCGCTCGAGCACCTCGACCGCCTTCGCGCGCACCGCGCGGCGGCCGGTGGCGACGCCGTTCGCCCGGATGGCCTCCTGCACCTGGAAGCCCACGCTCCAGACCGGGTTCATGCTCGACATCGGGTCCTGCGGCACGAAGCCGATCTCCCGGCCGCGGAAGGCCTCCCACTCCCGGCGGCCGAGCGTCGTGAGCTCCACGCCGTCGAGTACGATCGATCCGCCGAGGATCCGGCCGGCGCCGGGCAGGAGCCCGATGATCGCCTGCGCGGTCGTGGACTTGCCCGAGCCGGACTCCCCCACGATCGCGACCGTCTCCCCGCGATGGACGGTGAGGTCGACGCCGTCGACCGCGGTGACGACGCCGCCGCGCGACGGGAACCCCACGCGGAGGCCCGACACGACCAGGAGCGGGCTCCCGTCGGCCTGCTTCGATGCTTCGCTCACCGGCGTGCCCTCGCCTTCGGGTCGAACGCGTCCCTGACCACCTCGCCGAGCATGACGAAGCTCAGGACGGTGACGGAGAGCGCCAGGGACGGATAGACGAGCGTCTGCGGCGCCGTCCGGAGGTCGTTCTGCGCCTGGCTGATGTCGTTGCCCCACGACATCACGTCGCTCGGCAACCCGACCCCGAGGAACGAGAGTGTCGCCTCCGCGACGATCGAGCCCGCGAGCGACAGCGTGGTCACGACGATGACCGGCGCGAGCGAGTTGGGCAGCACATGGCGCAGCAGGATGCGGAACCGCGAGAGCCCGATCGCCGTCGCGGCCAGCACGTGGTCGGCCGTCCTGACGCGCAGCACCTCCGCCCGGAGCACGCGCGCGGTCGCGGGCCACGCGAAGACCCCGATGGCGAGCGAGATGACCCAGACGTTCGCGAACTTCGCGAACACCGACATGATCAGGACGGCCGCCAGGATGTACGGGACCGAGAAGAAGATGTCGCCGACGCGCGACAGCACGGTGTCGATCCCGCCTCCGTAGAAGCCGGCCAGCGCACCGAACACGACGCCGAGGATCGCCATCAGCGCGGTCGAGAGCACACCCACCGAGAGCGACGTCCCCGTGCCGTGCACGATACGCGCATAGATGTCGCAACCCTGCTTGGTGAACCCGAGCGGGTGGCCGGGCGTCGGGCCGCCGTTGCTGTTGCCCAGCAGGCAGTCGTTGTTCGGCGCGGCCTGCGCGAAGAGGCCGGGGAACAGGGCCACGGCCGAGATCAGCGCGATGAGGACGACGGAGCACCAGAACATCGGGCGGCGGCGCAGGTCGTCCCAGGCGTCTGACCAGAGGGTTGCGGCCCGGGTGGCGGCCCGGGCCGACGGCGCGTCACGCATGGCGGATCCTCGGGTCGAGCACGGCGTAGAGGAGGTCGACGAGCAGGGTGACGACGAGGTAGAGCAGCACCATGACCGTGACGAAGGAGACCACCGTCGGCCCCTCGCCGCGGATGATCGCCTGGTAGAGCGTGCGCCCGACGCCGGGGACGTTGAAGATGCCCTCCGTCACCGTCGCCCCGACGAGCATCACGCCGAAGTCCGCCGCGAGGAACGTGACCACCGGGATGAGCGAATTGCGCAGCACGTGCGCCGGCACGATCCGGCGGCGTGGCAGCCCCTTGGCCGCCGCGACCCGGACGAAGTCCATCCCGTTCGTGTCGATGACGGACGAGCGGGTGAGCCGCACGATCTGCGCGAAGCTGATCGCCGCCAACGCCACCGCCGGGAGGACGAGGTCCTGGAGCGGCGCCCCCGGGCCGGCGGTCGGCCGCACCCAGCCGAGCCAGATCCCGAACACGTACTGGAGGACGAACGCGACAACGAAGATGGGAGCAGAGATGAGCAGCAGGCTCACGACGAGCGCGCCCGCGTCGAAGAGCCGGCCCTTCTGCAGCCCGCTCACGAGCCCGACCGCGATGCCGAGCACCATCTCGATCGCGAGCGCGAGCAGCGCGAGCCGCAGCGTGACCGGGAAGGTGCGCGCCAGGATCTCGCTCACGGGCTCGCCGGAGAACGACGTGCCGAAGTCCCCGCGCAGGATACCGCCGAGATAGTTGACGTACTGGACGAGGAAGGGCTGGTCGAGGAGGTAGCGGCTGCGCAGCTCCGCGAGCACCGCCGGGCTCGGCGTCCGGTCGCCGAACAGGGCGACGATGGGGTCCCCCGGCATGGCGAACACCATGAAGTAGATCAGCAGCGTCGTGCCCAGCAGGACGGGGACGGCCTGCAGGACCCGGAAGCCCAGGAAGCGGAGCATCGGCTAGGACGCGGAGCGCTTGGTGATCTGCTCGTAGAGCGGCACCGAGTTCCACCCGAACGTGACGTGATCGACCGCCGCGCTGTAGCCCCCTGTGACGTTCTGGTTCCAGAGCGGGATGGCCGGCAGGTCCCGCAGCAGGAGCTCCTGCGCGGCGCGGAAGTCCGCGTTCGCCGCCTCCACCTCCGGCTCGGCGAGCCCCTTCGCGAGGAGGGCGTCGAACTCCGGGTTCGCGTAACCGGAGTCGTTGGACAGCGCGCCCGTCCCGTACACCGGCCGGAGGAAGGTGAGCAGCCCCGGGTAGTCGCCCTGCCAGCCCGCGCGGAACGCGGACTCGATCGTGTGATCGGTGATCGCGGTGCGGAGCAGGGCGAACGTCGGCGAGGCCTCCCCCTTCGCGTCGATCCCGAGGGTGTTCTTGAGGTTGTTCGCGACCGCGTCGACCCAGCCCTGGTGGCCGCCGTCGGCGTTGTAGGCGATGGTGAACGTCCCCGTCCACGGCGAGAGCTTGTCCGCGTCGGCCCAGAGCTGCTTGGCCTTCTTCGCGTCGTGGTCGAGCACACCGGAGCCATCGAGGCGGCCGGACCAGCCCGGGATCACCGGCGACGTGAAGTCTTTGGCGGGGGTTCGCGTACCGTCGAAGATGACCGTGGTGATCTGCGGCCGGTCGATCGCCAGCGAGAGGGCCTTGCGGCGCAGTCTGCCCTCCTCGCCAGCGAAGTGCGCGATCCGCTCCGGGATCGCGATGTTCTGGAAGACGGCGGCGGGCTGATTGACCGCTCGGTCGCCGAGGTCCTTCTCGAAGGTGGACATCGCGGCGTCCGGGATCGCGTCGAGCACGTCGAGAGTCCCCGACCTCAGATCGGCGTACGCGGAGTCCAGCGAGGCGTAGAACACGAAGCGGAGTCCGCCGTTCTTCGCCTTCCGCGGCCCGGTGTAGCCAGGGTTCGGGACGAGGTCGATGCTCTCGTCATGCTTCCAGGCCTTCGCACTCGCGAGCGTGTAGGGACCGTTCCCGACCGGGTACGCGCCGAAGGCCGCCATGTCGTCGAAGGCGACGCTCGGCAGCGGGTAGAACGCGGAGAAGCCGAGCCGGAGCGGGAAGTCGGACACGGGGGTCTTCAGGTCGACCGTGAACTCCGTGTCGCTGACGACGGTGAGGCCGGTGAGCTCGCTGTCCGTCTCGGCGGAGAAGCCCTCGATGTCCTCGAAGAACGAGTTCAGGAGCTGCGCGTTGCTCTTCTTGGCGCCGAAGTTCCACGCGTCCACGAAGGAGCGGGAGGTGACCTTCTCGCCGTTGCTGAAGGCGCGGTCACCGTTGATCGTGATGGTGAAGTGCTGCGAGTCGCTCGTCTCGATCGACCGGGCGACGTCGTTGACCGGCTTGCCGTCGGCCTGGTAGGCCAGCAGCCCGGAGAACACGGCGTCGATGATCTTGCCACCGCCGGCCTCGTTCGTGTTGGTCGGGATGAGCGGATTCTGCGGCTCGCTGCCGTTCGCGGTGACGATGGCGGTCGAGTCCGCCGTGGATGCGGTGTCGGGGCTGGTGCACGCGGTGAGCACGAGCGCGCCGGCCGCAGCAAGGGCGGCCGCGGATCGGCCGAGAAGTCTGATGGACACGAATTCCTCCTGAGCGGGGTCGACTTCAGACCTTAGAGTTCCACGGCTGGTGTTGCAAGTGCTTCGGGTTAGATTGAAATTTCTGATTCAACCCGTTACGATCGTTGGCGTGCGAACCACACTTCCCTTCCTCAGATCCGCGACGTTCAGTGCAATGGCGCTCGCGGCCCTGTCGGTGGGGTTCCCAGGCGCCTCTGGCGTCGCATCCCCCGAACGGGCCGAACGGACCTCTGTCAGCGAGAGGCAGACCGTGGGATGCGGCGCCGGATTCGTCGAAGTGTCGTGGCAGAGTGACGCAGCCGTCCGCCTCACCGTGTACGAGAACAACACCGTGGGCGCGAGAGCCACGAGGGACGTTCCGGCATCTCCAGGCGAGCACTCGTACACCACCGTCCTCCACACGTTGACGTGGGCGTTCGCGGACGATGACGGGAATCCGGTTCCGGTCGTCAGTCACGCCCGCTGTGCGATGTATCACTAACGATTGGAAACAGACTGATGAAGACTTTCCAGCGCGTTGTTGCGGTCGTAGCTGTCTCAGCCGGCGTCCTGGCCGGCGGTGTTCTGACCGTCGCTCCGGCGACCGCCATGTCCGGCTTCGGGATCCGAACTCTCGGTTGCGGAGGCGGGAAGACCGCTCAGATCGATTGGAAGAGCACCGGCACGGTGAATCTCTTCACATTCACCTCCAACATGGCGTGGGCGCAGGACACCCTCGTACGCCAGGTCACGGCGAACGGTTCGTACTCGTACAACAGCGGGAAGAGCACACTGAACTGGGGCTTCGGAGTCTCGTCGGGCAACGTGACCAGCTACACGGAGAAGTGCGTCGCCTTCAACCGCTAGCAAACGAAAGTGGGCCGCGTCGAACGATGCGGCCCACTTCTCGTACAGGCTTACAGCCCCTGCGCCACCGGCGGCTCCGGCTGCTGCGGCAGACCCTCGTTGACCGGCACGACCTCGTCCGAGCCCGCGGCCAGCAGTTCCAGGCGCAGGGCGCGGCGGGCGCGCTGCTGCTCCGGGTCGGGCAGCGGGACCGCGGCGAGGAGGCGCTGCGTGTAGGCCTCCTTCGGGTAGCGGAGGATCTCGTCGCGCGTTCCGACCTCGACCAGGGCGCCGTGGTGCATCACCGCGATGCGGTCGGCCAGGACGTCGATGACGGCCAGGTCGTGGGTGATGAACAGGCACGCGAAGTTCATCTCGCGCTGGAGCTGCTGCATCAGCTCGAGCACGCGGGCCTGCACCGACACGTCGAGTGCGGAGGTCGGCTCGTCGGCGATCAGGACCGTCGGCTTCAGCGATAGCGCGCGGGCGATGCCGACACGCTGCTTCTGGCCGCCCGAGAGCTCGTGCGGGAAGCGGCTGCGGTAGGCGCGCGGCAGTTCGACGCTGTCGAGGAGGCGGTCGACCTCCTTCGCCAGGCCGGCGCCCTTCAGGCCCTTCGCCAGGCGCAGCGGCTCACCGATCGAGTCGGCGATCTGGAGGCGCGGGTTCAGCGACGACGACGGGTCCTGGAACACGATGCCGACGTTGCGGTGCAGCTTGCGGATCTCGTCGCGGCCCGCGTTGCTGATGTCCTGGTCCGCCACCACGAGCTTGCCGGAGTGGATCGGCAGCAGGCCGATCGCGGCGCGGCCGAGCGTGGTCTTGCCGGAGCCCGACTCGCCCACCAGGCCGACGACCTCGCCCTCGTGGATCTTGAGGTCGATGTCGGTCGCCGCGCGGAACGCGGGGACGCGGCCGTGCTTCGGGTACTCGATCGCGACCTTCTGGAAGTCGACGACGACCTTCCGCTTGTCCATCTCCGCCTCTTCGGCGGCGGCTGCGGCGATGCGCTCGTTCACGCGGATGCGCTCGGCGTACTCCGCGTCGGGGTTCTCCGTGCTGGCGGCGAGGGCGGCGGTCGTGTCGATCTCCTCGTCCTCGCGCTGGCCGAGGTGCGGCACGGCCTCGAGCAGGGCGATCGTGTACGGGTGCTGCGGCGCGTCGAAGACCTCCTTGACCGTGCCGGACTCGACGATGTCGCCCTTGCGCATCACGACGATGTTGTCGGCCAGGTCGGCGACGACGCCCATGTCGTGCGTGATCAGCAGGATCGCGCTGTCCAGGCGGTCGCGGAGGCTGCGGATCAGCTCCAGGATCTCGGCCTGCACGGTCACGTCGAGCGCGGTGGTCGGCTCGTCGGCGATGAGGAGCTTCGGGTCGCACGAGATCGACTGGGCGATCATGGCGCGCTGGCGCTGGCCGCCCGAGAGCTGGTGCGGGTAGGAGTTGAACGCCTTCACGGGGTCGGGCAGCTCGACCATGGCGAGCAGCTCCAGGGCGCGCTCCTTGGCCTCGTGCGGCGACATCCCGAAGTGGATGCGCAGCGTCTCGATGATCTGGGAGCCGACCGTGTAGACCGGGTTCAGCGCCGTCATCGGCTCCTGGAAGATCACCGCGACCTGACGTCCGCGCACGCGGCGCATCTGCGGCGGGGTCAGGCCGGTGAGCTCGCGCCCCTCCAGCTTGATCGAGCCCTGGACGCGGGCGTTCTCCGGCAGGAGGTCGAGGATCGCCATCGAGCTCGCACTCTTGCCGGAGCCGGACTCGCCGACGATGGCGAGCACCTCGCCCGCCTTGATCTGGTAGTTCAGCTTCTTGGCCGCGGGCACCCAGACGTTGTCGACGCCGAAGTCGACGGACAGGTCGGTGACCTCGAGCACGGGGGCGCCGACGACGACCCCGGCTTTGCCGGTGGTGTTCTCGGTCATGATTCGTGGTTCCTTTCGGGGGCGCGCTCGGGCGAGGCGGGGACGGTGCGGGATGAGAGCATGGACCCATGCCCTACGTCTCCCCCACCGAGCGCGAGGTTTTCGTGTCCCGGTTCAACCGGGTCCTTGCCGTTCTGATCTGGGCGGCCGCTGCCGCCCTCATCGTCGGCCTTCTGGTGAGCGTGCACGATGTGCGCCTGCTCTACGTCGTGCCGTGCGCGCTGTTCGCGTTCATCGGCTGGGCGCTGCTCTGGCGTCCGCGCCTGACGGTCTCCGACGACGGCATCGAGGTGATCAACGTCACGCGCACCATCGACATCCCGTGGCAGGCGCTCATCCACGTCGACACCAAGTACGCGCTCACCCTCTACACGCCTGGGCACAAGTACCCGGTGTGGTCCGCGCCCGCTCCCGGCACGGCGCGCACGCTGCGCGCCACCCGCCGGGAGACCACCGGTCGCGTCGGCAAGCCGAACGTCGCGGACAGCGTGCGCCGTCCGGGCGATCTGCTGTCGACCGAGTCCGGCGCTGCGGCAGAGGTCGTGCGCCGCCGCTGGGTCGAGCTTCAGCAGAGCGGCGCGGTCGACAGCGGCCTTGCGGACCAGACGCCCGTGACGGTCCGCTGGCACATCGTGTCGCTGGCCGTGCTGGCCGCGCTGGCGGTCGGCACGCTCGCCGCCCTGCTGGTGGCCTGAGGAGGCCACCAGCAGCGCAGCGCGCGCGGATGTCACAGCACGTCCTCCGCGAGGGCCGCGCCCGTGCGGGGTCCGGACTGGTCGTCCTCGCCGGGCTCAGGCTCCTGCTCGCGCATCTTGCGGAGGTTGAACCGGCGGTGGCGCGGGTCGAACGCGTCGCGCAGGCCGTCGCCGACGAAGTTGACCAGCAGGGCGAGGATCACGATGAACGAGCCGGGCCACCAGAACAGCCACGGACGGGTCTGGAACGCCGACTCGTTCGAGCTGATCAGGAGGCCGAGCGAGACGTCCGGCGGCCGGATCCCGTAGCCGAGGAACGACAGCGCCGTCTCCAGCAGGATGGCCGAGGCCATGATCAGCGTCGAGGCGACGATGACCACGCCGATGGCGTTCGGCAGGACATGCTTGAAGATGATCCGGGTGTCGGACGCGCCGGCGACGCGGGCCGCTTCCACGAACTCCCGCTCGCGGAGCGACAGGAACTCGCCGCGCACCAGACGCGCGATGCCCATCCACGAGAAGAAGCCCAGCATCAGCGCGAGGAAGAACGCGCCGAGACCGCCGAACATGTGACCGACGACCGAGCCGATGACCAGCGCCGGGATCACGATGAAGACGTCGGTGATGCGCATCAGGATCGCGTCGACGACACCACGGAAGTAGCCCGCAATGGCTCCGACGACGACACCGACGACGCTCGCGATGAGGCCGAGCACGACCATCACCAGCACCGAGTTCTGGATGCCGCGCATCGTCAGGGCGAAGTAGTCCTTGCCGATGCGGTCCTGGCCGAACGGGTGCTCCCAGGTCGGGGAGCCCTGCTGGACCTGGTCGTTCAGCTCGATGTAGTTGTACTTCCACCAGCCGGGGATCGGCCCGATGCCGATCGCGGAGATGGAGAACAGCACGATCAGGATGAACAGGATCGCACTGGCGACGGCGACCTTGTTGGACAGGAAGCGCTTCCAGATCAGCTTCCCCTGGCTGACGGGCGGGGAGCTCGGCTCCTGCAGCTCGTCGGCGATGACGGTTTCAGTGGTGGACATCAGCGGACCCTCACTCTCGGGTCGAGTGCGGCGTAGGACAGATCGGCGAGGAAGTTGAACAGGATCGCCATGATCGCGATGACGAGGAAGTACGCCATCACCGGGTTCAGGTCGCCGCGCGACAGTCCCGCGTTGAACAGGGAGCCCATGCCCGGGATCGCGAACACCTTCTCGGTGATGATCGCACCACCGAGCAGCGCGCCGACGTCGAAGGCCACGAGGGTCGTGATCGGGATGAGCATGTTGCGGAACGCGTGGCGGACCACGACCGTGCGCTCCGGCAGGCCCTTGGCGCGCGCGGTTCGGATGAAGTCCTGACCGAGCACCTCCAGCATTCCGGCACGCGAGTAGCGGGTGTACGACGCGAACGAGATCAGCAGCAGCGCGATCGTCGGGAGGGCCAGGTGCGTGAACGTGTCGAGACCCGTCACCCACATGTCGCCGGTCAGACCGGGCGTGGAGGAGCCGACGGTCGCGATCGGGCGGCCGTTGGTGTCCTGGAAGTACGCCGGCCAGGCCTGCATGAAGCGGTCGACGACGATCAGGAACCCGGACACGATGGTCACGATGACCGAGACCCGCATGTTCTGGCCGCGGTCGTAGCCGCCGACGAGCCAGCCGATGCCCAGGCTCACCAGGATCGCGACGATCGCCAGGATCGCGATCGTGGAGGGGGTCGAGATGTTGAACAGCCACTGCAGCCCGAAGTAGCAGACCAGCGCGACGGCGCCGGCGATGCTCGCGGAGATCAGCGCACGGCGGTTCTGAAGGCCGGCGGTCAGCGCGGTCGCGCCGATGACCGTCCCGGCGATCAGGAGGATCATCACGACCGGGCCGAGACCCGGGTGCAGGAACCAGTTGGAGACGCTCATCAGCAGCAGCACGCCCGCGGTCGCGACACCGGAGACGCCGAACGTCACCGCGCGCCTGCGCAGGTCGCCGCCTATCAGCGACTGCCAGATGAGTCCGGCCACCACCCCGATCAGCACCGCGACCCACCAGGGGATCGTCGGATTCGCCAGGAAGTTGTTGAACCCGATGGCCACGAACTCCTTGAGGAGCACGGCCACGAGGAACGCCGGCAGCGAGTACAGGAAGAAGCTGAGGAACGTGACGACGTTGTCGAGTCCGCTGTACTGCCGCAGGGCGGTCACGATGCCGATGGTGACACCGAGGAGGATCGCGAGGATGAGCGCGACGGTGACCAGCTGAACGGTCGAGGTGAGCGCCTGCGGGAGGATGTCCACCACCTTCGCGTTCGAGATGGTCGAGCCCAGGTCGCACGAGTTCGCGAACGGGATCAGGCACTTGGCCGCGCCTCCCAGCCAGAGCAGCCACCGCAGGGGCGGGACCACGTCGAGCTGGAGGAGCTGGATGCGCGCGTTGATGAGCGCGACCTTGTTGGGGGAATTGCTGCTTCGCAGATCCTGGAGCGGGTCGGCGCTGTAGGCCACCAGCATGTACATCAGGAACGAAGCGGCGATGATGATGAGCACTGAGACAAGGAGACGTCTCAGGATGAAACTCGCCATAGGTTCAAAACCTTCACTGACAGGGCGCGCCATTGCGGGTTGGCGGCGAGGTGCTCGCCTGGCGCGATTCGGGGGGACGACCGGATCACGGCCGTCGACTTACATGATAACGGGGCGTCGACTCGAAGCCGACGCCCCGTCGCAGCGGAGTGCCCGGGGGTCACCCGGGCACTCTCACTGTCGAGCGTTACTTCGCGGTCGAGGACTTGACGGTCCACTCCCAGAAGTTCCAGAACGGGCCGTTCTGGTTGCCCATGTACTTCACGCCGTCCACGCGAGCGTTGGCGCCGAAGACACCCGGGAGCTGGAACAGCGGCAGACCGTAGCCCTGCGCGAAGGCGGTCTTGTCGATGTTCATCTCGAGGGAGGTCAGCTTGCTGGTGTCCAGAGTGGTCTGGGTCGCCAGGGCGTCGGAGTTCGCAGCGGAGAAGCGGTTGTAGTTGCCGCCACCGTTGGTGGTGAACAGCTGCGGGATCTGCGAGGTGCCGGCACCGGGGCTGATCCAGCCGAAGAGCGACGCGTCGTAGTTACCGCCCGGGAGGAGCTTGCTCCAGTCCGGCGAGCCGGCGTCGACGACCTTGAAGCCGGCCTTGGCGGCGGACGCCGAGATGGCCTGGAACTCGTCGACACGGTTCGGGTTGTTCGTGTTGTACAGGATGCGGACGGTCGGGGTCGCACCGGCGAGCAGCGCCTTGGCGCCCGCGATGTCCACCTTGTCGTACGCGGAGGACCCGTTGTTCTTGATCGAGTCACCGTACATCGGCTGCTGGTTCGGCAGCCAGATCTGCGAGTTCAGGACCTTGGCCTTCGGGTTCACCGGGGTGACGATCGAGTCGAGGATCTGCTGACGCGGGATCGTCTTCAGGAACGCCTCGCGCACCTTCGGGTCGGCGAAGACCTGCGAACCGAAGTTCAGGTCGAGGTGGTCGTACGACGCCTGGTCGCCGGTCAGGACCTTCGCGCTGGTCTGCTTGAGGGCAGTCAGCGTGTCGGCCGAGGCCTGCGGGTTGATGATGTCGACCTCACCGTTCTGGAGAGCGGTGACCTGAGCGTTCGCGTCCGGGATGATGCGGAACACGATCTTGTCCACGGACGGCTTGAGGCCGCCGTCGTAGTACTTGTTCTGCGCCATGGTGAGCGACTGGCCCGGGGTCCACGACGACACGACGAACGGGCCGGAGGAGACCAGCAGGTCGGGGTCGGTCGGGAACGCGGTCACGTCGTAGCCGGTGTTGACGAACTTGGCCGCCTTCTCCAGCGTCGCGTTCGCGGCGACCGGGGCGTCCGGGTTGCCCGCGGGCAGCGTCTTCAGCAGCTTGGTCAGGTCGGCGGCCGAGGACAGGCCCGCCTTCTTGGCCACGATGTGCGCCGGCTGTGCGATCGGGTTGACGAGCTCCCAGTCCACGTACGGGGTGGAGTACTTCAGGGTGATCGACGTGTTGTTGTCGCCAACGGTCGGGAAGGCGGTCGAGTCGATGCCCGCCGTCGAACCCGCGATCGAGAAGTACTGGGTGCCGCTGGTCACGTTGCCCTGGTTGTCGAACTTCGCGGAGTCGTAGTGACCGGAGGCGATGGCCCAGGCGAGGATCATGTCGTCAGCGGTGACGGGCTGTCCGTCGGACCACTTGTCGTTCTTGTTCAGGGTGTACTTGACCGTCAGCGGGTTGTCCGAGAGCTTCTCGAACTTTCCGAACTTGTTGTCGTGGACGATCTTGTAGTTGTTGTCGATGTACTGGAAGCCAGTACCGTACGACCCGTCCAGGTAACCGACCTGGCCGTTGGTGTCCAGGTTGCCCTGCGGGGTCTGCGAGTTGAACGAGGTGAAGTCGTTCACGACAGCGACCGTCACGGTGCCGCCCTTGGCTGCGGACGAGGTCCCCGTGCTGCCGGTCGTGGTGCAGGCAGACAGAGCGAGCGCTGCAACGCCGGCGACGGCGACGGCGCTGACCGCGTACCTGACCTTTCTTCCCTTGATGTGCAATGTTCCTCCTGTGCGAAGTGTGCGGCAGCACGGGCATGCGAGAGCCCCGTACCCCGCGGGATAAGACTGACCCTAAGTACCGTTGAGGGTGAATGCAAAATGGGGCTGGAAAACGTTACACAGTGGTAACTCAGTCGGCGGATTATTGCGTCCACGCTACGAATTCGGTGGTCCGTGAGCGTGAAACGCAAGAAACCGCGCAGTTCCATCGGTTCGCGGGCCCGATTCACGGAGGCGTGTGCTCCCTGCGCGGCCCGCTCGGGCCTGGCAGGATGCACATATGAGCACTGAAGCGGTCCGGGCGGCCCGAACCACGCCCGGTCTCCCCACCTGGACCGGCGAGACCCCGGTCGAGCGCGCGGAGCGGCCCCGGCTGTGGTGGGAGGTCGCCATCGTCCTCGGCCTGTCCCTGGGCCAGTCCGCAGTCTACTCGATCGTCACGATCATCGACCGCTCGACGCAGAGCACTCCCCTCGCGGACCAGACCGCGCAGGTGAACCCGTCGCAGTCCAGCCGGGAGGTCTTCGACTTCCTCTACCAGTTCCTCGGCAACGCCTTCCCGCTGTTCGCGGTGGCGCTGGTGATCTTCATGCTCTGGCAGCCACGGCGGACCGGGTTCCGCCGGATCGGCTTCGACCTGAGCCGGCCGGGCCGCGACCTCGGCGGCGGCCTCCTGCTGTTCCTGGTGATCGGCGTGCCCGGCATCCTGTTCTACGCGCTCGGCCGGGTGCTCGGCCTGACGGTGCAGGTGCAGGCGTCGCCGCTCGACACGCACTGGTGGACGGTGCCGATCCTGGTCTTCGCCGCGCTGCGGGCGGGCCTCCAGGAGGAGGTGATCGTGGTCGGCTACCTGTTCACCCGGCTGCGCCAGCTCGGTTGGGGCAAGTGGTGGATCATCGTGGCCGCCGCGCTGCTGCGTGGCAGCTACCACCTGTACCAGGGCTTCGGGCCGTTCGTCGGCAACGCGATCATGGGCGTCGTCTTCGGCTGGTGCTACACCCGCTGGGGACGGGTCATGCCCCTCGTCGTCGCCCACGTCATCATCGACATCGTCTCCTTCGTCGGCTACCCCTTGGCCGTCGCGCTGTTCCCGCACATCTTCGGTTAGCCCTTCTCGCGGAAATCCTCGACGTCGCGCGCATGTCGCAGTTGCAGCTCTCGGTAGTCCTCATCGAGGCGGGCGACCACCGCTCCGGCCGCACGCACGTTCTCGTCGACGTCGTGCGAGATTTCCGCGAACACCGCCCTCAGCCGCGGGTCGTCCGCCCCGCCGTATCGGGAGGCGAGCTCGAAGAAGCCCTCCTCCAACGACCTCATCCTCGATCGGTAGTAGGAGACGTACTCGTCGGCCTGCTCGATGCGGCGGCGCGCTGTCGCGCTCTCGTCCCGCTGCGCGTCCTCCAGCTCACCCAGGGTGCGGTGGTCGTTCTGGTTCACGGTGTGATGCTCTCCACGGCTCGGGCGTAGTCGTTGTTCGATGCGATGCGCTCGAGCCCCGTCGTCACCTTCTTCTCGACCGCCCCGGAGAGGGCCGCCGCGACGTCAGCGCTACGGAGAGTGACGTTCACCGCAGTGGCGGCTCCCTCCACGACCACCCAGTTGACGCTCTTCACGACCGCGTACTGCGCGTGGACCATCGGCGGAAGAGCCGCGTCGAGCATCCTCCTCGCCGTCTGGTGCACGGCGTCGTCGATCGCGTGGATCGTCGCGTCCACCGTGTTCGTCACATCCCCCACCGCCTCGTCGATCAGGTCGCCCAGCCACGACATCATGAACCTCCCATCGGACCGAGTGCGTAGGCCTGCGCCCACCGCGCATCCTGCGCCGCTGCGTTCCTGACCGTGTTCATCACCCCGTGCGAGATCCGCCCCACGATGTCGATGTGCTCCTCCACGAGTTCGTTCACGGCCGCGACCGCCGACACGTCGATGTTCTTCTCCACCTGGAGGTCGTGCGCTCTCACACACTCCTCGATGTCAGCCTCCGTCACCAGCGGGTAGAGCAGGGCGGCTGCGCTCTTCACGTTCGTCAGCGCCGTGGTCATCGCGGGGACGAGTCCGTTGTTCACGTCCTTGATCGTCCCGAGGTGCCATGCGACTCCGCCGACGCTCGACGCCAGCCCCAGCGCCCCCACCGTGTCCACGGCGACGACGAGACCGGACAACGCTGCGCCCGCGGTGACCGCACTCACTCCGTTGACGGTCGATGCGACCCCGTTGAGAACCTGCAGCGTCTGTCCCTGGCCGGGACTGGCCGCGTCCACCAGTTCGGCCAGCTCCGCCATCGTCAGGCTCTCCCCGCCCAGGCCGAGCATGGCGCCGAAGGGATCGAAGGAGAACGCGGCGCCCAGGTCGTGATGCTCGATCACGCCCTTCCACAGGTCGTCCTCGATGAACACGCCCGCACCCGTCCCGTGTCCCAAGAAGTTCCCGATCAGGTCGAAACGGTTCACATAGTTGGTCAGCGGAGGTCGGCCACGCTTGCGCTCCGCCTGGACCCAGTCCTTCGCCTGCGGGGACAGCACATCCCACGGGTCCGGACCGTTGAAGCTGGTCGACGGCCAATGGTTCTCCGCCGCGACATACAGCGCGAGGAACCCGCCGAGGGAATGCCCCACCGTCTCGACCCGTGCCCCCGAGTGCCCGTCCGCCGTGAGCCTCTGCTGCACCCGCTCCGCAAACCTCTCGGCCTCGAAGACCTGGGTACCCTCCCCCGTCCTGCGCCCCACCACCGAGACCAGGTCCGCCACGACGTCGGCGCGGTCGTCAGGGTTGGTGCCGGCGAACGCGATGAAGACCTGGGAGTGGTCGGGGGTTCCGTCGACGACGGGGACGACCGCCATGCCTTGGAAGCCGGTGGTGGGGTCGGTGGCAGTGTCGTAGACTCTGAACTTCTGCCTGTCCTCGGCCGTCAATATGTCATCGCCCCGCACGAGGGGCGCGTTGCGCTGCAGTGGATCTACCCAGTACGACTTTGCGGCAATCGATGCATAGTCTTCGGGAGTCATTCGATCACCTCGGATGACTCATCGCTGTAGATCACAGTCACTGGTGCGGGCGCCGTCCCCGGAGCAATGCTCGGCAACGGGTTACCCCCTCTCGAGAACCTCTCGGTGCCCAGAATCTCGTTGTACTCCTCACCGTTGACGGTGACCACCGCATTGACCGCCCACGGCGCCCCGAAGCCCGATAGCCCGCCTTCCTGGGTGAATCTGATCTTCTCCACACCGCCCTGCGTTTCGAGGAAGGCGATGGCCGCCTCTCTCTGATTCGCGAGATTCGTTTCCTTGTTCACGGCATTTCCTCCCAACACACAGCCGCCCAAACTCAGTGCGAGCGCGACCGCAATCACGGAAATCAGGCGCCGCGTGCGGGTCGACGTCATTCGATCACCTCGGATGACTCATCGCTGTAGATCACAGTCACGGGTGCAGGCGCTGTCGCAGGAGGGATGGTTGGCAGGGGGTTGCCTATCCTGGAGTACCTCTCGATACCCAATATCTCGTTGTAGTCCTCACCGTTCACCGTGACCACTGCATTTACGACCCAAGGCGCTCCGAAGCCCGACAGCCCGCCCTCCCGCGTGAATCTGATCTTCTCCACACCGCCCTGCGTCTCGAGGAATGCGATGGCCGCCTTCCGTTGATTCGCAAGATTGGTCTGCATCCTCACGTCATAGCCCCCACTCGTGCAGCCAGTCGAAAACAGCACGAGCGCGGCCGCGATCATCACCATCCGGCATCGCGCGAGTGCCCCCGTCATGAGCATCAGGCTAACACTGCCAGTATGGAATCACACCGGTTAGAATTTATTACCTGACGCTTTGCAAGCATTATCGTTCGCAAAACGAAACCGCCGAGCCACGGAACATCCGTGGCTCGGCGGTTCGAGCGGTTTCTCGCTGTGGGGTTAGGCGAACGCCTCCGGCGGCGGGCAGGCGCAGAAGAGGTTGCGGTCGCCGTAGGCCTGGTCGATGCGGCGCACCGGGGGCCAGTACTTGGTCCTGACGAGGGTCGTCACGGGGTAGACGGCCTGCTCGCGGGAGTAGGCGTGGTCCCAGTTGGAGGTCGCGACCGACTCCGCTGTGTGCGGCGCGTTGCGCAGCGGGTTGTCGTCGGCCGGCCAGTCGCCCGCGGCGACCGCGTCGGCCTCGGCCTTGATGGCGATCATCGCGGTGACGAAGCGGTCGAGCTCCGCGAGGTCCTCGCTCTCGGTCGGCTCCACCATCAGCGTGCCGGCGACCGGGAACGACATGGTCGGCGCGTGGAAGCCGTAGTCGATGAGGCGCTTGGCCACGTCGTCCACGGTCACACCCGTGCGCTCGGTGAGCGGCCGGACGTCGAGGATGCACTCGTGCGCCACGAGACCGTTGTCGCCCGCGTAGAGCACCGGGAAGTGCTCGCGCAGCTTCGCGGCCACGTAGTTGGCCGACAGCACCGCGGCGCCGGTGGCGTCCGCCAGGCCCTGCGCGCCCATCATCCGGACGTACGCCCACGAGATCGGGAGGATGCTGGGGCTGCCGTAAGGGGCCGCGGAGACCGGAGCGCCGCCGTGCTCGATGCGGCCGTCCGGGCCGTTCGCGCCGACGAGCACGTGCGTGGCGTCCTGCGCGAGCGGGTGACCGGGCAGGAACGGCGCGAGGTGCGCCTTCGCCGCCACCGGGCCCACGCCGGGGCCGCCGCCGCCGTGCGGGATGCAGAAGGTCTTGTGCAGGTTCAAGTGGCTGACGTCGCCGCCGAAGTCGCCGAACCGGGCGTAGCCGAGCAGCGCGTTCAGGTTGGCGCCGTCGACGTAGACCTGTCCCCCGGCCTCGTGCACGGCGGACGTGATCGCGACGACCTCGTGCTCGTAGACGCCGTGCGTCGACGGGTAGGTGATCATCAGCGCGGCGAGGGTGTCGGCGTTCGCGGCGATCTTGGCGCGCAGGTCGTCGAGGTCCACGTTGCCGAGCTCGTCGGTCGCGACCACGACCACGCTCATCCCGGCCAGGACGGCGGAGGCGGCGTTGGTGCCGTGCGCCGACTGCGGGATGAGGCACACGGTGCGCTGCTCGTCGCCGCGCGAGCGGTGGTAGCCGCGGATGGCGAGGAGGCCGGCGAGCTCGCCCTGGCTGCCCGCGTTCGGCTGCAGCGACACGGTGTCGTAGCCGGTGACGTCGGCGAGCCAGCCCTCGAGCTGGTCGATGAGCTCCAGCGAGCCTGCGACGTCCGCCGCGGGGGCGAACGGGTGCAGCGCGGCGAACTCGGGCCAGGTGACGGCCTCCATCTCGGTGGCCGCGTTGAGCTTCATCGTGCACGAGCCGAGCGGGATCATGCCGCGGTCGAGCGCGTAGTCGCGGTCCTGCAGCTGGCGGAGGTAGCGCATCATGGCGGTCTCGGAGTGGTGCGTCGAGAACACCGGGTGCGTGAGGAAGTCCGACGTGCGAGTGAGCGCCGCGTCGAAGGACGGCTCGGAGCCGAACGCGAGCACGGCGTCGCCCTCCACCGTGCCGCCGAGCACCTCGATCAGGTCGCCGAGCGGGAAGACGCCGTCGCGCAGGTCGGCGGCGGTCTCCTCGTCCAGGCTCAGCGAGACCAGGCCGGCGTCGACGGCGTGCAGCAGGAGGCCGCGCTCGTGAGCGCGCGCGACGATCGTCGATGCGTCGTCCACCTCCACCACGAGGGTGTCGAAGAACGAGCGGGAGCGGACCTCCACCCCGGCGGCGCGCAAGGCATCCGCTACGGCGACGGCGGAGAGGTGCACGTGGCGGCCGATCGCGCGCAGGCCGGACGGGCCGTGATACACGGCGTACATGGCCGCCATGACGGCGAGCAGCACCTGGGCGGTGCAGATGTTGGAGGTCGCCTTCTCGCGGCGGATGTGCTGCTCGCGGGTCTGCAGCGTGAGCCGGTAGGCGGGCTTGCCGATCGCGTCCTGCGAGACGCCGACCAGGCGGCCGGGGAGCTGGCGCTCCAGGCCCTTGCGGACGGCCATGTAGCCGGCGTGCGGGCCGCCGAAGCCCATCGGGACGCCGAAGCGCTGGCTGGTGCCGACGGCGACGTCCGCGCCGAGCTCGCCCGGCGAGGTGAGCTGCGTGAGGGCGAGGAGGTCGGCGGCGGCCACGACGACTGCACCCGCCTCCTTCGCGGCGGCGATGACGGCGGACGGATCCCAGACCCGGCCGGAGGCGCCGGGGTACTGCACGAACAGGCCGAAGGCCTCCTGCAGCTCCGGGGCATCGGCCGGGGTGGAGGCGAGGTCGAGCACGACCAGCTCGATGCCGACCGCCTCCGCGCGGTTGCGCAGCAGCGCCAGGGTCTGCGGGAACGTGTCGGCGTCCACGACGAACTTCGCGCCGGGGGCCCGGGAGGCGCGGCGTGCCAGCAGCATGCCCTCCACCACCGCCGTGCCCTCGTCGAGCATCGACGCGTTGGCGGTGTCCAGCCCGGTCAGGTCGGAGACCATCGTCTGGAAGTTGATGAGCGCCTCCAGGCGGCCCTGGGAGATCTCCGGCTGATACGGCGTGTACGCGGTGTACCAGCCCGGGTTCTCCAGGACGTTGCGCTTGATCACCGCGGGGGTGATCGTGCCGTAGTACCCGAGTCCGATCAGGGTGCGGTTCACGGTGTTGCGCGAGGCGAGCGCCCGCAGCTCGCGGAGCGCCGCGCGCTCGCTGATCGGGGCGGGCAGCGCGGAGACGCGCCCCGCGACGGTGCGGATGGTGTCCGGCACAGCGGCGGAGACGAGGGCCTCCACCGATTCGTAGCCGAGGGCGGACAGCATGGTGCGCTGCGCGTCCCCGTCGGTGGCGATGTGACGCGTCTGGAACTGGTCGCTCATGTCTAGCGGTAGCCTTACTCGCCCGTGAGGGCCTTGTACTCGTCGAAGGAGAGGAGGCCGTCCGGGAGGGTGTTGAAGGTCACCTTGATGAGCCAGCCCTCGCCGAACGGGTCGCTGTTGACCAGCTCGGGCGCGTCGACCACGGCCTGGTTGGCCTCGGCGACGGTGCCGTCGACCGGGGCGAACAGCTCGCCGACCGACTTGGTCGACTCGATCTCGCCGACCACGCGGCCGACGGCGACGTCGCTGCCCTCCGCGGGGAGCTCGACGAACACGACGTCGCCCAGCTTCTCGGCCGCGTAGCTCGTGATGCCGACCGTCGCGGTGTCACCCTCGACGAGGAGCCACTCGTGCTCGGCGGTGTACTTCAGGTCCTGCTCTGCGGCCATTGTCAGTGCTTCTTTCTGCTGTAGAAGGGGAGGGCGGTGACGGTGAAGGGGAGGCTGCTGCCGCGCACGTCGACGTGCAGCTCGGTTCCGGGCTGGGCGAACCGCGGCGCGACGTAGGCCATCGCGATCGGGACGCCGATGGTCGGCGAGAGGGCGCCGGAGGTCACGACCCCGACCTCCTCCGCGGCGCCGTCCGCGGCGGGGGCGACGACCGGGTAGCCGGCGCGGGCGGCGCGCTTGCCGTGGCCCATCAGGCCGACGAGCACGCGGGCCTCGGCGTCCGGGCCGTCCTCGCTGGCGGCGCGGCCGACGAAGTCGGTGTCCTTGGCGAGATTGACGACGCGGCCGAGACCGGCCTGCGCGGGCATGGTGTCCACGCCCAGCTCGTGGCCGTAGAGCGGCATGCCGGCCTCCAGGCGCAGCGTGTCGCGGCTGGCGAGCCCGGCGGGGACGAGGCCCTGCTCGCTGCCCGCCTCCAGGAGGGCGTCCCAGAGGGCGCGCGCGTTATCCGGGGCGGTGTAGAGCTCGAAGCCGTCCTCGCCGGTGTAGCCGGTGCGGGCGACGAGGACCGGGTGGGTCTCGAACTCGCCCGGGATGCTCCAGTAGTACTTGAGGTCCGTGACCCGCTGGGCGAAGTCGTCGCCGTCGAGGTGGAAGCCGGGCGTGGCCAGCAGGACGCTCAGCGCAGCGGGGCCCTGGACGGCGATGAGCGCGATGTCGTCGCTCTCGTCGTAGACCTCGACGTCGAAGGGGGCGGTGCGGTCGCGTAGCTCCTCTGCCACGGCCTCGCGGTTTGAGGCGTTCGCGACCACCATGTAGCGGTCGTCGCCGGTGCGGTAGACGACCAGGTCGTCCAGGATGCCGCCCGCACGGGAGAGCAGCATGCTGTACTTCGCCTGGTCGAGCGCGAGCGACGACAGCTTGCCGGCGAGGGCGTAGTCGAGCGCCTGGCCGGCCTCCGGGCCGATGAGGACGATCTCGCCCATGTGCGACAGGTCGAAAAGCCCGGCGGCGGTGCGCACGGCGTGGTGCTCGGCGAGGTCGCTGGAGTAGCGGACCGGCATCTGCCAGCCGGCGAAGTCGGTGAAGGACGCGCCCGCGGCGGTGTGGGCGTCGTGCAGCGGGGAGGTGCGCTCCACTGCGTCGGCCTGCTCTGGGTTGGCCGTGTCGGCGTCGTTGGTCTGGCTGTCCTGCGAGCTCATGAGTTCTCCGTTCGCCGGCCGTGCCGGAGGGATGAACGGTAGCGCGCTGCGCGCTCCGTGTGAAGAACTCCCCCTCTGTCATCCGGCCTGAGAGTTTCACCTCGGCCGCGTGGATGCGGCCGTGGCTTTCACCGTGGGCGAGGGCGCGCGCGGTGTGCGCCGCCCTGCTTTTCAGAGTGGCCAGTCCGATGCGGTACGCGTACCTGAGAGATTGTCGGGGAGGATTGCTCCTTCGGTGCCGCCCGCTATCGCGCTCGGCTCTCCCGCATCGGCCTGAATGGCCCGGTATTCAATTGACTGGGCCAGCATAACCGGTCGGCGCGGCCGGTGCGCGCACGGCAACCGTTGCCGCCGGTTTTGCGTTCTGGTCACCATGACACTAAGATGGTCCGCAACTTAGGGTCACGGTGACCTTTAGTCGGACGGGAGGCCTGCGATGGCCGAGCACGAACGCGCGAGTGCGATGCTCGCCGTCTCGACGGTCATCTTCGCGCTGCGCTCCGACGAGGTGACGGGCGACCGGGCCCAGGTCTGGCTCCCCCTGGTGCGCCGCATCCGCGCCCCGTTCGAAGGTCGCTGGGCGCTGCCGGGCGGCCCGCTCCGGGTGGGCGAGGACCTCGCCTACGCCGCCGCCCGCACGCTCGGCGACACCACGGGACTGACGCCGCGCTACCTGGAGCAGCTCTACACGTTCGGCGACGCCATCCGCTCCCCCGGCGACGACCACGGCGAGCGCGTCGTCTCCATCGTCTACTGGGCGCTCGTCGGCAGCGCGGAGGCCGAGGCTGCGACGTCCGGCGAGAACGTCGGCTGGTTCTCCGCCGACGACCTCCCCGAGCTCGCTTTCGACCACAACGTCATCGTCGAGTACGCCCTGTGGCGGCTGCGCACGAAGATGGAGTACTCGCGGATCGCGCACGCCTTCCTCGGCGAGCGCTTCACCCTCGCCCAGCTCCGGGAGGTGCACGAGGCAGTGCTCGGCCGCCCGCTCGACCCGGCCAACTTCCGGCGGACCATCGAGTCCTCCGGCGCCGTCGTCGCCACCGGCGACTACCTGACCGGCACGCGGCACCGGCCGCCCCGGCTCTACCGCTACAACGACTCGATCGACCTCGCCGACGCGGGGCCGCTCCCCCGGCAGCAGCCGCCCTTCGGCCTGCGCCAGCACCGTCCCACCCCGGAAAGCGAGCAGTCATGACCATCGCATCGGTCGACACCACCATCCAGCTCATCTCGAGCGGCAGCCTCGACGGCGCCACCTGCGCCCCCGAGCTCGTCGACGGACCCTGGCTGTTCGACTCCGCTCCACCCTCCTACGGTCCCGGCGCCTCGCAGGACGACCCGATCCCGGCGTTCGCGCCGAAGCAGGGCGAGCTGCCCGAGGAGTACCGCACCGCGTCCAAGGAGGAGCTCGCCGAGCGCATCCGCGCCGCCAAGGCGACTCTCGGCGACCGCGTCGCGGTGATGGGCCACTTCTACCAGCGCGACGAGGTCGTGCAGTTCGCGGACTTCGTCGGCGACTCGTTCCAGCTCGCCAACTTCGCCAAGGCGCGCCCGGAGGCCGAGACCATCGTGTTCTGCGGCGTGCACTTCATGGCGGAGACCGCGGACATCGTGTCGCGGCCGGAGCAGAACGTCATCCTCCCGAACCTCGCCGCCGGCTGCTCGATGGCCGACATGGCCGACCTCGACTCGGTGCAGGAGTGCTGGGAGGCGCTGGAGGAGCTGTACGGCACGGAGCCGGACGCCGATGGCCGGGTGCCGGTCATCCCGGTCACCTACATGAACTCGTCGGCGGCGCTGAAGGCGTTCTGCGGCGAGCACGGCGGCATCGTCTGCACGTCGTCCAACGCGGCGACCGTGCTGCAGTGGGCCTTCGAGCGCGGCCAGCGCGTGCTGTTCTTCCCCGACCAGCACCTCGGCCGCAACACCGCCAAGGCGATGGGCGTCCCGGTCGAGCGGATGCCGCTCTGGAACCCGCGCAAGCCGCTCGGCGGCAACTCCGAGGCCTCCCTCGGTGAGGCGCAGGTCATCCTCTGGCACGGCTTCTGCTCGGTGCACAAGCGCTTCACGGTCGGCCAGATCGAGCACGCCCGCGCCGAGTTCCCCGGCGTCCGCGTGATCGTGCACCCCGAGTGCCCGATGGAGGTCGTGGACGCCGCCGACGAGTACGGCTCCACCGACTACATCGTGAAGGCGATCCAGGCGGCGCCCGCGGGCTCCACCTTCGCGATCGGCACCGAGATCAACCTGGTGCAGCGGCTCGCCGCGGAGTACCCGCAGCACACGATCTTCTGCCTCGACTCGGTGGTCTGCCCGTGCTCGACCATGTACCGCATCCACCCGGGCTACCTCGCCTGGGTGCTGGAGGGCCTGGTGCGTGGCGAGGTCGTGAACCAGGTGCGCGTGGCCGACGAGGTCGCCGCGCCCGCCCGGGTGGCGCTGGAGCGCATGCTCGCCGCCCGGCCGGACACCACGATGGCGGCCTGACATGGCCCGCGTCGTCGTCGTCGGGAGCGGCATTGCCGGGCTCGTCGCCGCTCTGCGGGCGGCCGAGCGCCACGAGGTGACGATCGTGACCAAGGGCGGCATCGCCGAGGGCAGCACCCGGTACGCACAGGGCGGGATCGCCGCCGCGGTGTTCGCCGACGACAGCGTGGCCGACCACGTCGCCGACACGCTGCGCGCCGGCGCCGGGCTCAACGTGGCGGAGGCCGTGGAGGCGCTCTGCGGCGACGGGCCGGCCCGGGTGCGCGAACTGATCGCGCTCGGCGTGGCGTTCGACCGTGACGGGAAGGGTCTCGCACGAGGGCTGGAGGCCGCGCACTCGAGCGCGCGCGTCCTGCACGCGGGCGGCGACGCGACCGGAGCCGAGATCGAGCGGGCGTTGGACGCGGCCGTCCGCAAAGCGGGCATCCGCGTGGTGACCGGGGCGTTCCTCCGCGACGTGCTCGTGACCGACGGGGCGGCCTCCGGGGTCGCCCTGAGGCTGGCCGACGGCACGGACACCGAGCTGGACGCCGACGCCGTCGTGCTCGCCACCGGCGGCTGGGGTCTGCTCTACGCGCACACCACCAACCCGGCCATCGCGACCGGCGACGGCGTCGCGGCCGCGTACCGCGCGGGCGCGCTGCTCGCCGATCTGGAGTTCACCCAGTTCCACCCGACCGCGCTGCGGCTCCCCGCGGCGGACGGCGGCTCCCGCACCTTCCTGGTGTCGGAGGCCGTCCGCGGCGAGGGGGCGGTGCTGCGCAACGAGCGCGGCGAGCGGTTCATGCTCGACGTGCACCCCGACGCGGAGCTCGCACCCCGTGACGTCGTCGCCCGCGGAATCGCGGTCGAGATGGCCGCGCAGGACGGCCTCCCCGTCGTGCTCGACGCGACCGCGCTCGGCGCGGACTTCCTGGCGCACCGCTTCCCGACCATCGACGCCGCCTGCCGCGCCGCCGGCATCGACTGGTCCCGTGAGCCGGTCCCGGTGACCCCCGCCGCGCACTACGCGATGGGCGGGGTCGCGACCGACATCCACGGCCGCACGAGCCTCCCCGGGCTGTTCGCGGTCGGGGAGGTCGCCTGCACCGGGGCGCACGGCGCCAACCGGCTGGCGTCCAACTCTCTGCTGGAGGGGCTGGTGTTCGCGCACCGCGCGGCCGAGGCGATCGGCGCGGCATGGCCGGAGCCGCCCGCGTGGGTCGCGGAGCCGGGCCTCCCCGCGGCGGCGACGACCGAGCTCTCGGAGGGCGACGAGCCGTTCGACCGCGCGCGCCTCCAGTCGATCCTCTGGACCGGCGCCGGCCTCCACCGCGACCGCGCCGGCCTCGAACGCGCCGCCCGCGAGCTCGCCGGCTTCCGGATGCCGGAGCCCGGCGAGGACGCGAACCTGCTGCAACTCGGCCGCCTCGTCGTCGCCGCCGCCCTGTCGCGCGAGGAGTCGCGCGGCGCCCACTTCCGTTCCGACTTCCCGCTGCCGGCGGCGGGCACACCCCGTCACACGGTGCTCGCTCCGCTGTCCGTTCCTACCGAGGTGACCGTTCCATGCTGACCCGCCAGACCATCCACGACGTCGTCCGAGCCGCTCTCGTGGAGGACGCACCCTGGGGCGACCTGACCAGCGAGCTGCTTATTCCCGAAACGGCATATGCCACCGCGCGCCTCTCCGCACGCGAGCCCGGCACGTTCTCGGGCGGCGCGGTGTTCACCGCGGCGATGACGCTGACGGACCCGGCCATCGAGGTCGACCTGGCCGTCGCGGACGGCGACGCGTTCGAGGCGGGCGACACGCTCGCGACGGTGACCGGCCCCGCCCGGGCTGTGTTGCAGGGCGAACGAGTCGCGCTGAACTTCGTGCAGCGCATGTCCGGGATCGCGACTCTCACGGCCTCCTTCGTCGCCGAGGTGGCCCACACCTCCGCCCGCATCGTCGACACCCGCAAGACCACGCCCGGCCTTCGCGCGTTCGAACGTCACGCCGTGCGCAGCGGCGGCGGGCACAACCACCGCTACTCGCTCTCGGACGCGGTGATGGCCAAGGACAACCACCTCGCGATCCTCACCGCGCAGTCCGGGCTGTCGGTGACCGACGCCCTCCGACGGGTGCGCTCCCAGCTCTCGCACACCACACACCTGGAGGTCGAGGTGGACAGGATCGACCAGATCGAGCCGGTGCTCGCCGCCGGGGTGGACACGATCATGCTCGACAACTTCACGCTGGACGAGCTGCGCGAGGGCGTGGCGATCGTCGGCGGCCGGGCGATCGTGGAGGCCAGCGGCAACGTCAGCCTCGCCACCGTGCGCGACATCGCGGAGACCGGGGTGGACGTCATCTCGTCCGGCGCGCTCACGCACAGCGTCCGCTCGCTCGACCTCGGCCTGGACGTGGTGCTGGAGAACGCATGACCGGGCTGCCCTCATGACCGGCCTGTACCTCGACGCCGCCGCGACCTCCGCGGTGCGCCGGGAGGTCCTGGAGGCGATGTGGCCGTACCTCACCGGCGACTTCGGAAACCCGTCGAGCCACCACGAGGTCGGCGAGTCGGCGGCCCGCGCCCTGGCCGCGGCGCGCGCGACGGTCGCCGAGTGGCTCGGCTGCCGGGCGTCGGAGGTCGTCTTCACCTCGGGCGGCACCGAGGCGGACAACCTCGCGGTCAAGGGGATCGCGTTCGGCGCGCCCCGGGGCCGGCACATCGTCACGACGCCCATCGAGCACGAGGCCGTTCTGGCCTCCGTCGACTATCTGGTGCGCGTGCACGGGTTCGAGGCGACGTTCGTCACGGTCGGGCGTGACGGCCTGGTCTCCCCCGACGACTTCGCGGCGGCGCTGCGGCCGGACACGACGCTCGCCAGCGTGATGCTCGCCAACAACGAGGTGGGCACCGTCCAGCCGGTCGCCGAGCTGGCGGCGCTGGCCCACGCGCAGGGCGTGCCCTTCCACACGGACGCGGTGCAGGCGGCGGGCTGGCTCCCGCTCGACGTGCGCGAGCTCGGCGTCGACGCGCTCAGTGTCTCCGGGCACAAGATCGGTGCGCCCAAAGGGATCGGCGCTCTGTACGTGCGAGGCAGGCTCCCGCTCGAGCCGGTGCTGCACGGCGGCGGCCAGGAGCGCGGGCGTCGATCCGGCACCGAGAACGTCGCGGGCGCGGTCGCGCTGGCCACGGCCGCACGGCTGGTCCTGCGCGACCGGGAGGCCAACGCCGCCCGCGCCACGGCGGCGCGCGACGCGTTCACGGCCGCGGTGCTGGCGCAGACCCCCGGGGCGGAGCTGACCGGCCACGCGTCGGCGCGCCTGCCGGGCACGGCCTCCTTCGTCTTCCCCGGCACCAACGGCGAGACGGTGCTGCTGGAGCTGGAGCGCCGCGGGATCGTGTCCTCCAGCGGCTCGGCGTGCGCGGCCGGCAGCGAGGATGCCTCGCACGTGCTGCTCGCGCTCGGCTACGACGAGGACGTGGCCCGCACGGCGGTGCGGTTCTCCTGGGGCCCCGACGTCACCGCGGACGCCCTCCTCGCCGTCGCCCCGGCTGTCGCGGAGGCCGTCCGCGAGGTCTCCGGACTGGCGTCCTGACGGCTCCTTTATTCCGGGTTAAGCGGAGAGTGAACGCGGGCCCGAGTTCATCTGTTCGAAACCCACGATGTCGGGGGTCGTGGATAGTGTGGACCAGTGACTGAGAAGACCTCACCTGCGCCCGCCGACACCATCGACACCGGCGCGCTCGCTGGGTCCCCCAGCGACGCGAAAGCACGGGAGGCGGAGCAGCCGCGCATCGCGCCGCGCGACCAGCGCGTCATCTGGCTGCTGCTCGCAGCCACGTTCGTCGTGATCCTCAACGAGACGATCATGAGCGTCGCAATCCCCAAGCTGATGGACGACCTCCACATCGACGCGCTCGCCGCTCAGTGGCTCTCGACCGCGTTCATGCTGACGATGGCCGTGGTCATCCCGATCACCGGCTTCCTGCTGCAGCGGTTCACCACTCGTCAGGTCTTCATCGCCGCGATGTCACTGTTCTCGCTCGGCACGCTCGTCGCCGCCCTCGCGCCGGGCTTCAGCATCCTCGTGGTCGCGCGCGTGATCCAGGCCTGCGGCACGGCGATCATGCTGCCGCTGCTGATGACCACGCTGATGACGCTGGTGCCGCCCGCGCTGCGCGGACGCACGATGGGCAACGTCTCGATCGTCATCTCGGTCGCGCCGGCGATCGGCCCGACCATCTCCGGCATCATCCTCAACTTCCTGGCCTGGCGCTGGATCTTCCTGATCGTGCTGCCGATCGCGCTCGTCATGCTGCTGATCGGAATGAAGTTCGTCGAGAACGTGACGGAGACCAGCAAGAGCCGGGTGGATGTGCTGTCCGTCATCCTTTCCGCGTTCGGCTTCGGCGGCCTGGTCTACGGCCTCACCCTGAGCGGCGAGACCGGACCGGCGGCGGCGGGCAACGCGCCCATCATGTGGACCTCCCTCGCGGTCGGCGTCGTCGCGCTCGCGGCCTTCATCACGCGGCAGCTCCTGCTGCAGCGCAAGGATCGTGCGCTGCTCGACCTCCGGACGTTCCGCAGCCCGATCTTCACGGCCGCGATCGTGCTCATGGCCATCACCACGGCCTCGTTGTTCGGCGTGATCATCGTCCTCCCGCTCTACCTGCAGCATGTACTGCACCTCGACGTGCTCGGCACCGGACTGCTCCTGCTGCCCGGCGGGCTGGTGATGGGCCTCGCGGCGCCGTTCGTCGGCCGGCTCTACGACCGGATCGGCCCGCGTCCGCTGGTGATTCCGGGGGCGATCCTGGTGAGCCTGGTGATGTGGTCGCTGACGATGGTGACCGAGACCACCCCGATCTACCTCGTGCTGATCGCGCACATCACGATGAGCCTCGGCCTGGCGCTGATGTTCACGCCGCTCTTCACGGCCGGCCTCGGCGCGGTGCCTCCGCACCTGTACTCCCACGGCAGCGCCATCCTCGGCACCATCCAGCAGGTCGGCGGCGCGGCGGGGACGGCGCTGCTGGTGGCTGTGCTCTCGGCGCAGACCGCGGCCCTCGCGGCGGGCGGGGCCTCGCTCGACGCGGCCACCGCGGGCGGCATCCGCGCGGCGTTCTTCGCGGCGGCGATCATCTCGCTGTTCGGGGTCGTCGGCTCGTTCTTCGTCAGCAAGCCCGCCGACGCCCCCTCCGAAGCAGCCTTCGCGCACTGACCCCAACCCGCCGAGGGGCACGTCGTTGTCACTTCCGGGCGCGACAAGTGACAACAACGTGCCCCTCGGCAGTGGTGCGCCCCGCTCTGGCACGGCCGTCCGCCGTGGTGGGACGATACTCCAGACGACGCGAGGAGGCAGCCGTGACCATCATCCAGACCCCCGACCCTGAGGACGCGACGGGGTGACGTCGCGGACATCTACGCGAAAGACGAGCGCGACCTCGGCTACGTGGCCGAGTACACGCGCGTGATGGCGTTCAATCCCGAGGCGTACCGCGCCTGGGAGCAGCTCGTCCGGGCGATCATCGCCCAGCTCGGCGTACGGCGCTTCGAGCTCGTGACGCTGGCCGCGGCGCAGGGCACGCACTCGCAGCACTGTCGGCTCGCCCACGGCCGCAAGTCGCTCGCCGTCATGGACGCGGACGACGTGGAGGCCGTGGCCCGCGACTTCCATGACGCCGGGCTCTCCGAGGCGGAGGTCGCGATGATGGAGTACGCCGAGCGCATCAGCACGAACGCCGCGTCGATGACGGAGGCCGACTCGCTCCGCCTGCGCGAGCTCGGCTTCACGGACCGCGAGATCGTGGACATCACGCTGGCCGCCGCGGCGCGCAACTACTTCAGCCGCGCCATCCAGGCGCTCGGCGTCGCGGTCGAGGTCCCGCCCGGGATCAGCGACGGCCTCCGCGACGCACTGCTGGCCCCGCTGTGAGCGCCGAGGAGGTCCCGCCGATCGACCGGGAGATCGTGCAGGACGTGACGCTCGCCAACCCGCGCCCGGTGGGCCGCATCCAGACCCGCCGCATCACGATGCAGCCGGGCGTCGCGGGCGGCCTCCACCTCCACAACGGCCCGGTGGTCGGATCGATCGAGCGCGGCTCGGCCCTGTACCAGGTCGAGGGCGGGGCCGTGGTCACCCTGGCGGCCGGTGACACCTTCTACGAGGAGGAGGGCGCCAGGATCGCGCGGTTCGACGCCGGCCCGGAGGGTGTCGTCTTCCTCGCCCACTTCCCGGTCGGCACCCACGAGGAGCCGACCCTCACAATGCTGTAGGAGTCCGCCATGGTCTATCGCGTCAAGCGCGTCTACGACCCGCCCGCCGTCGAGGACGGCCTCCGCGTGCTGGTCGACCGGCTGTGGCCGCGCGGCCTCACCAAGGAGAAGGCCAGGGTGGACCTCTGGCTCAAGGACGTCGCGCCCTCCACCGAGCTGCGCCGCTGGTTCCACCACGAGTCCCCGCTGTTCGACGAGTTCACCGCGCGGTACGACGCCGAGCTCGACGCGAACCCGGCGGTGGCCCAACTCCGTGAGCTGGGTGACACGCATCCGGTCGTCACGCTGCTCGTCGGCGCACGCGACCCGGAACTGAATCAGGGGGTGGTGCTCGAGAGATATCTCGAGCACCACCCCCGGTGACGGCAACCACAGCCGTCGACGCCGGCCACGCCCGGTTCAGACGGCCGGCGCCAGCTCCTCCTCGGTCTCCTGCTCCGCGTCGTCCACGAGGAACCAGGTGTACGCCGGGATGGTCAGGAAGGTCGGGAACTCCTCCGCGAGCGACACCTCGGCCAGCAGTTCGGCCGCGTCGTCGAAGCGGTCCGCCACTCCCCCGGTGCGCGCGGCGGAGCTGAGCCGCATGCACTCCTCGGCCAGGATCCCGGCGACGAGCGCCCGGTCGACCGGCGTGCCCTCCGCGGTGACGACCCGGTTCTCGATCCACTGCCGAAGCAGCGAACGGGAGATCTCCGCGGTCGCGGCGTCCTCCATCAGCCCGTCGATCGCGACGGCCCCTGTGCCGCGCAGCCACGCCTCGATGTAGCGGAGGGCGACCGAGACGTTCGAGCGCACGCCCGCGTCGGTGACCGTGCCGCCGGCTGTCGTGACGTCCAGCAGGTCGGCGGCCGTGACGTGCACGTCGTCGCGCTGCCGGGTGACCTGGTTCGGCCGGTCGCCGAGCACCGCGTCGAATTCGGCGAGCGCGGTCGGGATCAGGTCGGGATGGGCGACCCAGGTCCCGTCGAAGCCGTCGCCGGCCTCCCGGCGCTTGTCGTCGGCGACCTGCCCGAGGGCGCGCTCGGTCGCCTCGGCGTCGCGGCGGTTCGGGATGAAGGCGCTCATCCCGCCGATCGCGTGGGCGCCGCGCTTGTGGCACGTCGCAACCAGCAGCTCGGTGTAGGCCCGCATGAACGGGACCGTCATCGTGATGCCGCTGCGGTCGCCGAACGCGAAGCGCTTGCCGCGGCCGAGGAACGTCTTGATGATCGAGAAGATGTAGTCCCAGCGGCCGGCGTTGAGGCCGGCGCAGTGGTCGCGCAGCTCGTAGAGGATCTCCTCCATCTCGAACGCGGCCGGGATGGTCTCGATGAGGACCGTCGCCCGGACCGTGCCGACCGGCATCCCGATCCGCTGCTGGGCGAAGACGAAGATGTCGTTCCAGAGCCGCGCCTCCAGGTGCGACTCCAGTTTCGGCAGGTAGAAGTACGGCCCGCGGCCCGACGCGACCAGCTCCTCGGCGTTGTGCCAGAAGTACAGGCCGAAGTCGGTGAGGGAGGCGCTCGCCGGGGCGGTGCGCCCGGCGCGGTCGGTGAAGGCGAGGTGCTTCTCGACCAGGTGCCAGCCGCGCGGGCGCATCACGATGGTCGGGGTGTGCTCGTGCGGCGTGGTGACCCGGTAGTCCTTACCCTCGGGGCTGGTGAAGGCGAGCTGCCCGCGGACCGCGTCGTGCAGGGTGCGCTGGCCGCCGACGACGTTCGCCCAGGTGGGGCTGGTGGCGTCCTCCTGGTCGGCGAGCCAGACCCTGGCTCCCGAGTTGAGGGCGTTGATCGCCATCTTCGGGTCGGTCGGGCCGGTGATCTCCACGCGGCGGTCCTCCAGGCCGGGACCGGCGCCGGCGACCCGCCAGTGCGGGTCCTCGCGGATCGCCTCGGTGGCGGAGAGGAAGCGCGGGTCGCGGCCGTTGCCGGCCTCCCCGCGGCGGCGCTGGCGCTCCAGCAGGAGCTCCTGGCGGCGCGCGGCGAAGGCCTGGTGCAGGTGGTCGACGAAGGCGAGCGCCTCCGGGGTCAGGATGTCGTCGGTCCCGTCGACGCGGGGACCGGTGATCTCGATCATGGTCGTTGTCCTTTCGAGGTGTCCGCGGGGCGGATCAGAACTGGTGCTGTTCGGTGGAGCCGACGAGGGCGAGGGTGGCGCTGGTGGGGTTGAGCGCGGTCGCGATGCGGTCGAAGTAGCCGGTGCCGACCTCCCGCTGGTGGCGGGTGGCGGTGTAGCCGGAGCTCTCGGAGGCGAATTCGGCCTCCTGGAGGTCCACGTACGCGCTCATCTGCCGGTCGGCGTAGTCCTTGGCGAGCGTGAACATGGAGTAGTTGAGGGCGTGGAAGCCCGCGAGGGTGATGAACTGGAACGCATAGCCCATCGCCGCCAGCTCGCGCTGGAACCGGGCGATCGTCTCGTCGTCCAGGTGCTTGCGCCAGTTGAACGACGGCGAGCAGTTGTAGGCCAGCTTCTTGCCGGGGAACTGCGCGTGCACGGCCTCGGCGAACCGGCGGGCGAGCTCCAGGTCGGGCTCGGCGGACTCCACCCAGAGCAGGTCGGCGTACGGCGCGTAGGCGAGGCCGCGGGCGATGACCGGCTCGATGCCGTTGTTCACCTCGTAGAAGCCCTCCGCCGTGCGAGTCCCGGTGAGGAACGGCCGGTCGCGCTCGTCGTGGTCGCTGGTGAGCAGAGTGGCGGCGAGCGAGTCGGTGCGGGCGATCACGATGGTGGGGACGCCGGCGACGTCGGCCGCCAGGCGCGCGGCGTTGAGGGTGCGGATGTGCTGTCCGGTCGGGATGAGCACCTTGCCGCCCATGTGGCCGCACTTCTTCTCGCTCGCGAGCTGGTCCTCCCAGTGCACGCCCGCGGCGCCGGCCTGGATCATCCCGTGCATGAGCTCGTAGGCGTTGAGCGGGCCGCCGAAGCCGGCCTCCGCGTCGGCGACGATGGGCGCCATCCAGTCGGACACCGGGCCGTCGGTCCCTTCGACCTGGCCCGCCCGCAGCAGCGCGTTGTTGATGCGGCGGACCACCGCGGGGACCGAGTTGGCCGGGTACAGGCTCTGGTCGGGGTAGGTCTGGCCGGACAGGTTGGCGTCGGCCGCGACCTGCCAGCCGGAGAGGTAGATGGCCTCCAGGCCCGCGCGGACCTGCTGGACGGCCTGGTTGCCGGTGAGGGCGCCGAGCGCGGCGACCCACTTCGGGTCCTCCCCTGCGCCGTCGCGCTGGATGAGCTCCCAGAGCTTCTCGGCGCCGCGGCGGGCGAGCGTCTGCTCCTCGCGCACCGGGCCGCGGAGCGCCACCACGTCTTCGGCCGTGTAGTCGCGGCGGATGCCGGACCAGCGCGGGTCGGCGTCCCACTCGAGGCGGAGCTCGGCGGCGGTCTGCGTGGTGTCGCCGGGGCGGGCTTCGGGGTTCATGGTGACCTCCATCGGTCGGATCGTTTGACACGATCGTGGCCCGGCCGCAACAGGTCTGGGGAAGATCCGTCCACAGAAATTCACGGGTTCTTCTGTTTGCTAGAACTTCGCCGGAGTGTCAGCATGGCCTGCATGACCGACACCGCTGTCCGGATCGACGACGAGCCGACCGGAGCCGACGCGCTCACCCTCGGCCGGCGTGTGCGCGCGTTCCGCCTCGAGAGGGCGATGACCCTGGAGGCGCTCGCCACCGCGATCGACCGGGCGCCGTCGCAGGTGTCCGCGATCGAGAACGGCAACCGGGAGCCTCGGCTCGCCCAGCTTCGCGCGATCGCCGCCGCCCTCGGCGTGACGGTGGACGACCTTCTCGCCCCCGACGCACCGGACGAGCGCGCGGCCCTGGAGATCGCGGTCGAGCGGGCCCAGCGCGGGCCGGTGTTCGGCGCCCTCGGGATCGACCAGGTGCGGGTGTCCAAGTCCGTCCCCGACGCGACATTGCGGGCGATCCTGGCCCTGCACCAGGAGGTCGCGCGGCTGCACAAGGAGCGCGCGGCGACCCCCGAGGAGGCCCGCCGCGCCAACGCCGAGCTGCGGGCGACGATGCGCGCCCGCGACAACTACTTCGCCGACCTGGAGGCCATCGCCGCCGACCTGCTCGGCGCCGTCGGGCACACCGGTGGCCCGGTCTCGCACCAGACCGTGGCGGACATGGCCGACCGGCTCGGGTTCTCGCTGCACTACGTCGGCGACCTCCCGCACTCCACCCGGTCGGTGACCGACAAGCGCAACGGCCGCATCTACCTGCCGACCGAGCAGTCGGCCTCCCGGGACTCCCGCTCCCCCATCCTGCAGGCCTTCGCCTCCCAGCTCCTCGGTCACGACGAACCCGGAAATTACGCCGACTTTCTGCGTCAGCGAGTGGAGACGAACTACCTCACCGCCGCGCTCCTGCTGCCGGAGAAGGACGCGGTGTCGTTCCTGACCGAGGCCAAGAACTTCCGCCGCATCTCGATGGAGGACCTCCGGGACGCCTTCGCGGTGTCGTACGAGACCGCCTGCCACCGGTTCACCAACCTGGCGACCGCGCGGCTCGGCATCCCGGTGCACTTCATGAAGGTCCACGAGTCCGGGACGATCATCAAGGCGTACGAGAACGACTCGGTGGCCTTCCCGTCCGACGCGCTGGGCGCGATCGAGGGGACGCCGGTCTGCCGGAGCTGGACGGCCCGCACGGTCTTCGACGTCGCCGACCGGTTCAGCCCCTACTACCAGTACACGGATACCCCGCGCGGGACGTTCTGGTGCACCTCCCGGATCGAGAAGGCCAAGGAGGGCGACTACTCGGTGAGCGTCGGCGTGCCGTTCGCGCACGTGAAGTGGTTCCGCGGCCGCGAGACGACCCACCGGGCGGTGTCGCGCTGCCCGGACGAGTCGTGCTGCCGCCGGCCGTCAGGGGCGCTCGCCGACCGCTGGGAGGGGATGGCGTGGCCGGCGGCGCGCACCCCCACCTCCCTGCTGGCCGCGCTGCCGACGGGGACGTTCCCCGGCGTGGACTCGACGGAGGTCTACGACTTCCTCGAGCGCCACGCGCCGACGGCACTCTGAGCCGGACGTACGAAGAGTCAGACGTCCTTCATCGTCCACTCGACTACGACGGGAGCATCTGCGGTGCCCGCCATCGTGCAGATGACGACGATCGAGCCCACGCCCTCGATGGGCTGCGGAGGCTTGACGCTGACGATCATGATCACCGACCCGTCGCCGGCCGTGGTGAGCTGGTCCTTGGCCGGCTCGAATGGATTGATCGACGAACCCGGATTCTGGGCGACGTAGTTCTCGCGCGCGGTCTCCGCGCACGCGTTCCACGCGCTCTGGGCGTCGAGCGGCTGCGGCGCCGGTGACGACTCGACCACGGGCGGCGTCGTCGCCGTCAGCGTCGTGGCCGTCGGCACGCTGCTGACCGTCGCGTCCGCGGGCGCAAGCCCGGCCGAGCAGCCGCTCAGCAGGACGACGAGTGCAATGGCTGACACAGCGGCATAGACGGCCGAGAGAATCCCCCGATTCGACATGGCCAGAGCCTAGTGGATCGCCGGCGAGCGCTTGACCGCGCGCGATGTCAGTCGAACACGACCTCCCGCACCGCCACCCCGTACGGCGCGAGCGCCAGCTCCGCCGCCGGCTCACCGGTGAGCGTGCGCAACTCCCCCGCGACCTCCGGCCGCACGGTGACGCCTGTCGCATGCTGCGACACGAACACGGCGAAGCGCCGGCCGTCGTCGTGGACGATCGTGTCCACGAAGACCCGCGGGTCGTCGAGGCGCACATCGCGCTCCACGTCGGCCACCGAGGCCAGCGCGTCGTACAGCCGCCAGGTCTCCTCGGGGTTGCTGCGCGCCCGTGCGGACGCGAAGTACTCCAGCGGGTACGTCGACAGGACCGCGCGGCCCGCGCCGTGCTCCTTCACCACGATCGCCGGACGGCCGTGCGCGTCCACCGCGACGACGGTCCCGGAGGTCGCCCGCACCGGCAGGAACGTCCGGCCGTTCTCGTTGCCGGCCGCGGGGAAGGTCAGCACCGTTCCGGCCGGAAGGGGCCCGAAGTCGGCCGTGAACCGGATGGTCGCCGCCTCGTCGGTCACCGGCTCGGCGAGCCCGTACGCGCTCTGCGGACGGACGCCGAAGATCGCCTCCGTGTTCGTCCACCACGGCCCGCGCTGCACGCCGCTGTCGCCGTGCGAGTACGACGCGTACACGGTCGCCCCGTCCCGCGCCAGCTCCTCCAGCTGCAGCCACGACGTCGCGCAGAGCTGCTTGACCGACGGCAGCAGGTACAGGCCGTAGCCGACCGGGAGGCCGCCGTCCTCCCGCTCGCGGACCACCGCGACCGGGATGTGCGCCTCGTGGGCCGCCAGGTACGCCTGCTCACCGGTCGCGACGATGTGGGCGCGCTCGGTCTCGTTCGTGAACGGATAGTCCGCCTCCAGGTGCGACGGCACGACGATCGCGGCGTCCACCGGCGTGCGCCGCGCGTTCGGGAGGTCGATCGCGGCCAGGTCGGCGGCGAACCGGGCGAGCTCGCGCAGCGGCGGCTTGGGCGCGCCGTGCCGGTCGGTGATGCCGAAGTGCATCTCGAACGGGTGGTGGGAGTAGGGCCGCTGGTCGGCGAGGTCGTCGTAGTCGGTGTTGTTCCAGGCGATCCAGCCGGTCGCCCCGGCGAGCAGGGTCGTGTAGAGCAGCTGCCGGTAGTAGGAGGCAGCGCCCTCGTCGGAGACGAAGTCGCTGGTGAGGCCGAACTCCTCCATGATGACCGGCAGGCCGATGCCGGACAGCTCCGCGATGTACGCCGCCTTGAGGTGTTGGCGGGTCTGGTCGGTCTCCATCCGGTAGACGTGCGGGCCGACGAAGTCGGTGAACCGGGCGAGGTCGCGCACCGAGAAGCCGTTGTCGTGCCCGGTCGTCTCGATCCCCCAGGCCCCGTCGCCGACCGCGACCGGCTGGGTGCCGCCGCCCGCCCGGACGGCGTTCACCAGCAGGGAGGCCCAGGCGTCCACGATGGGCCGCGGCGCCTCCCCGCCGTAGATCGGCACCTCGTTGGTCAGCAGCCAGCCGGACACGGCGGGGTGCGCGGCGAACCGCGCGGTGAGCTCCCGCACGTACCAGGCCTGGCGGCCGACGAACCAGACGTCGCGGTAGAGGTCGCGCCCCTCCCGCCACACCGGGTCCCAGTTCTCGCCCGACATGTGCCCGACCAGGAAGGTCGGCACGGTGGTCATCCCGGTCTCGGTGTGCGCGTCGAGGAAGTCGGCGAAGTTCGCCAGGCACTGCTCGTCCAGCGTGTCCGGGGTCGGGTGGAAGTCCGGCCAGTAGAAGAACGACCTGGTCATGTTGAGGCCGTGGTCGGCAAGCACCCGCAGCTCCTGGCGGATGACCGCAGGGTCGTAGCGCGTCCACATGAGCGGTCCGCCGGTGCGCGACCAGAAGTTCGCTCCGAGCCAGACCACAGGCGTTCCGTCGACGGCGAGGAGGGGCGAAGGGCGGTCCATGATTCCTTTCGAGGGGTGCGCAGCTACTTGACGGCGCCGGCGGTGAGGCCGGCGACGAAGCTCCGCTGCAGGATGAGGAACGCGACCACGATCGGGATCGACACGACGAGCGAGGCCGCCATGATCTGGTTCCAGTACACGTTCGTCTGCGTCGAGTAGAGCTGCAGGCCGACCGCGAGCGTCCGGTTCTCGTCCGTCGTCATCACGGAGGCGAACAGCACTTCGCCCCAGCTCGTCATGAACGAGTAGATGGCCACCGCGATGAGGCCCGGCTTGGCCGCGGGCAGCACGACGTGCCAGAGCGCGCCCATCGGTCCGGAGCCGTCGACCATCGCGGCCTCGTCCAGGTCGCGCGGGATGCCGTCGAAGTAGCCGGCGAGCATCCAGATCGCGAACGGCAGCGCGAAGGTCAGGTAGGTGATGACCAGGCCCCAGCGTGTGCCGACGAGCTGGATGCCGACCGCCTGGTTGATGTTCACGAAGATGAGGAACAGCGGCAGCAGGAACAGCACACCGGGGAACATCTGCGTGGACAGCACCGTCGTGGTGAAGACGCCGCGGCCCTTGAACCGGTAGCGCGACACCGCGTAGGCGGCGAACACGGCGATGATCAGGCTGAGGATGGTCGCGGCGCTGGCGACGATGACGCTGTTGATGAAGTACGACGCCAGCGGCACGGTCGACCACATGTCGATGAACGGCTGGAACGTGATGTTCGTCGGCCACCAGGTGAACGCGCCTTGGACATCCGCCAGCGGCTTCACGGACGAGGTGATCATCACGTAGAGCGGCACCGCCGTGAACAGGGTCAGGAAGACGACGACGACCCAGCGGAAGACTTTGGACGAGACGGTCTCACGCATTGCGGTTCCTCCGGTTGAGCACGGTCAGATAGATGCCGGACACGATGAGCAGGAAGATCAGCAGCAGCACGCTCATCGCGGCTCCCGAGCCGAAGTTCCAGGTCAGGAACGACGCGTTGTAGATGTGGAACGAGATCAGGTCGCCGGCCGCGGGTTGGGCGTTGCCGAAGAGCACGTACGGCGTGTTGAAGTCGTTGAACGTCCAGAGGAACATCACGAGCAGCAGCACGGCGTTGACCGGCCGGAGCATGGGAAGGGTGATCGACCGCCACTGCCGGAACGGCTTGGCGCCGTCCACCGCGGACGCCTCGTAGACCTCGTCCGGGATGGACTGGAGCCCGGCCATCAGCATCAGGAAGGCGAACGGCCAGAGCCGCCAGATCGCGACGATGACGATCGACCAGAACGCGTTGTCGCCGATCAGCCAGAACGGCTTCTGACCGGGGAGGCCGAGGTTGTCGAACAGGAAGTGGTTGACCGCTCCGGTGTCCTTCTGGAGCATGAACTTCCACGTGATGATGCCGGCGTAGAGCGGCAGCGCGTACGGCACGAGGAAGAGGGTGCGGAAGAACCCGCGCCCGCGGAACCGGCCCTGCAGCGCGACGGCCGCGGCCATCCCGAGCGCCCAGGAGAGCCCGACCACGAGGATCGTGAACCCGCAGGTGATCAGGAACGAGGTCAGCAGGCCGGCGCCGATCGACGTGTTGAAGTCGAGCGCGACCTGGTAGTTCTTGAGGCCGACGAACGGCGCCTCGCTCCAGTTGGCGATGAAGAACTTGGTGAGCTGCAGGAAGCTGATCCAGATCCCGGTGAGCATCGGGATGACGTGGATGAGCAGCTCGAAGAGGATGGCCGGCGCCAGCAGCACCAGCGGAAGCCACCAGCCCTTGGGCCGCTTGCGGCGGGTCTTCGCCGGGGCCGGCGGGGCGGGGCTGGTCCGGACGGATGTCGTCGTCGACATGGAACTCCTTCGGTGGGTGCGGCGGCCGGGCGGGAGAGGCTCCCGCCCGGCCGTCGCGGTGGGGCTAGGCTACCTAGCCGCCGATCGACTGCTTCACCTGGTCCTGAGCCGTGCTCAGTGCCGACTTGATGTCGGAGTCGGAGACGGTGCCTCCGGTGGCGATCTTGGCGAACATGTCGTTCATGGCCTTGCCGACGGTGTTCTCGAACTGGTCCTCGGCCGGCACCAGCGGCAGCGGCTTGGACATCGTGTTGTAGATCTTCTGGAACGTGGCGGCCTCGTCCGCGTTGTCGGTGAAGTTCGGCTTGGCGCCGTTCAGCACCGGCAGCGTGGAGTACGGCTTGCCGAGGGTGGTCTGCACCGACGAGCTGGTCATGTACTTGACGAACTCGAGGGCGGCGTCCTTGTTCTTGGTGTTCTTGAAGATCGACAGGTTGATGCCGGCGACGTGGCTGGCGACGGCTTTGCCGCCCTCGGGCGACGGGAACGGCACGACGCCGTACTGGTCGGCCTTCATCCCGTTCGCGTTGATCGACGAGTCCGCGTTGTTCTGGCTGAGGATCATCGCGACCTTGCCGGTGGCGAAGTCGTTCACCGCCTGCACGCCGTTGTCGTACTGGGCGTTGGAGGTGTTGACGACCTTGTCGGTCTGCATCAGGTCGAGGTAGCGCTTGACGCCGTCGATGTTCGCCTGGCTGGTGAACGTCGGGTTGCCCTTGCTGTCGAACCAGGACCCGCCGTTCTGCGCCGAGTTGATGAACGCGAAGTGGGCGTTCTCGGTGTAGCTGCCGGCCGCGAGCGAGAAGCCGTACTGCGTGCCGGTCGTCAGCTTCTTGGCGTCGGTGACCAGCTCCTCCCAGTTGGTGGGCGGTTGCACGCCGGCGTCGGTGAACATCTTCTTGTTGTAGTACAGGCCGTAGGCGAGACCGTAGAGCGGGACGCTCGTCACCGTCTTGCCCGGCGCGCCGCCGGTCTCCAGCGCGGTCTTCACGAACTTGTCGCTGCCTCCGATCGCCTTCATCTCGCTGTCGCCGAACGGCAGGAACGCACCGGTCGCCTGCAGGGAGGCGGCCCAGGTGTTCCCGATGTTCAGGACGTCGGGCCCCTGCCCGGATGTGACGGCGGTCTGGATGCGCGTCTGCAGGTCGTTCCAACCGATCACCTCGAGCTTGACCTTCACCCCGGTCTGCTTGGTGAAGTCGTTCAGCACGGGGGTCAGGACCTGCTTGTCGTTGTCGAGGCTGGTGCCCTGGTTGCTCGCCCAGTAGGTGATGGTCGACCCGCTGGCCGACGAGGTCGAACCGGTGCTGCTGCAACCTGCCGCCACGAGCGAGATCGTGGCCGCCAGTGCCGCGGCGGCGATGACGCGTTTCCTCATTGTGACTCCTTCGTCTCTTGATGGGCGCCCGCCGCTCCCGTCCCCGGGGAGCGCACCTGACGCCACGGCGACTATAACTGAACCGGTTCAGTAATTCCAGCGTTGACACCTCAGGTATCGAGGGTATACAGCGCGGTCTCCCCGTTTGCTGGTCACACGGTCGCCGGGACACTGGTCGACCGCACCACCAGCTCCGAGGGGCGCGCGGTGCGCGTCGCCGTCTCGACGCCGGCGAGCTCGTCCAGCAGCATCCGGGTGGCGCGCCTGCCCTGCTCCTCCGGGAACCGCGCCAGCGCGGTCAGCGGCCGCGAGCCGAGGCGGCAGACCAGGGAGTCGTCCCAGCTCACCAGGGCCACGTCGTCGCGGCCCGCGCGGCGGAGGGCGGCCTGCGCGCCGAGCGCGAGGAGGTCGTTGGAGGTCACCAGCGCGGACAACTCCGGGTCGCTCGCGTGACCCGCGGCGATCCGCTCGCCGGCCTCCATCGAGTAGTCGGACGGCTCGGAGGTCGCCTGCATCCCGTGTTCGGCCGCGAAACGCGCGATCGCGTCGGCGCGCTCCCGCTCGTGCTCGAACTCGGCAGGCCCCTGCACGTGCAGGATGCGCCGGTGGCCGAGCCCGTGCAGGTGGTCGACCAGGAGGTGCGCGTCGCCCCACGCGTCGTAGAGCAGCACACGCCCCGGCGCGACGCTCTCGTCGTTGCCGTGCAGCACGAACGCCAGACCGAGCTCGTCCAGGAGGGCGGGCCGCGGGTCGCCGACGGTGATGTCGAACAGCATGACGCCGTCGACGCGCTGCTCTGCGCTCCAGCGGCGGTAGGCCGCGAGGTCCTGCCCGTTGGAGGTGCCGACCATGCGCAGCAACAACGACTGCCCGCTCTCGGCGAGCTCTGCCTCCACCCCGGCCAGCAGGCTCATGTAGTACGGCTCGGTGCCGAGCAGCCCGGGATCGCGGCGCAGCACGATCCCGATCGCGTCGGACCGGGCACGGGAGAGGGCGCGGGCGCTGGAGCTGGGATGCCAGCCGAGCTCGTCGGCGAGGTCGAGCACGCGCCGCCGCGTCTCGTCGCTCACACCGGGCTGGCCGTTGAGCGCGTACGACACCGACGCCTTGGAGAGCCCCAGCCGGTCGGCGAGGCCGCCGATCGTCACCCGGGTCGCTGTCCCCACGTCGTGCTCCTCTCGCACCGGCCGCTCCGCGCGGTCGATCGGGGAAAGAGTACATCGAACTGAAGCGGTTCAGCCCTCGTGTCGTCTGCGAGGTCCTGCACGTCCGCGCGCCGGACGGTCTGCCCGGAGTCGGGTCGGATTCGCGACGGACATCCGGAGTGCCACCCGGCAGAATGGGCGGCAGTCACCTCATCAGCACCCCATCAGCACCCCATCAGCACCGACGACCGCACCAGGAGGGCATCGCCGTGGCGACCACCGTGTTCGAACGACAGGCACCCCCGGCCGCCGTGGTGAGCCACGCGCTCGCCCCGGCCCGGCAGGCCGTGTTCTGGATCGAGGACGCCCCCGGCGACCGCTACCCCCGGTTCCGCGGCGACATCGAGTGCGACCTCGCCGTCGTCGGCGGCGGCTACACCGGACTCTGGACGGCCCTGCTCGCCAAGCGGGAGAACCCGTCCGCGCGCGTCGTGCTGCTGGAGGGCCGCCGGATCGGCTGGGCGGCCTCCGGGCGCAACGGCGGCTTCTGCGAGGCGAGCCTCACGCACGGCGACGAGAACGGCAGGACCCGCTTCGGCCGGGAGTTCGACCAGCTTCAGCGGCTCGGGATGGCGAACCTGGACGAGATCGAGGCGACCGTCGCCGAGCTGGGCCTCGACGCGGACTTCGAGCGCAACGGCGCGATCGACCTCGCGACCGAGCCGCACCAGGTCGAGTGGCTGCGGGAGGCCGCCGACGGCGAGCACGCGCGCTTCCTCGACACGGAGGCCGTGCAGGCGCAGGTGCACTCCCCCACCTATCTCGGCGGCCTGCTCCGCACCCGCGACTCGGCGCTGGTCCACCCCGCCAAGCTCGCCCGCGCGCTCGCACGGGCCTGCGAGGCGGCCGGGGTCGAGCTGTTCGAGCACTCGCCGGTGGAGGGCATCGGCGACGGCACGACCCTCTACACGCCGGAGGGCGTCGTGCGGTCGAAGCGCACGGCCCTCGCCACGAACGTGTTCCCGAGCCTGCTCAAGCGCAACCGGCTCGCGACCGTGCCGGTCTACGACTACGTGCTGATGACCGAGCCGCTGACCGCCGAGCAGCTCGCCTCGATCGGCTGGTCGGGGCGCCAGGGCCTCGGCGACTCGGCCAACCAGTTCCACTACTACCGGCTCACCCGGGACAACCGCATCCTGTTCGGCGGCTACGACGCCGTGTACCACTACGGCGGGCGGGTCCGGGAGCGCTACGAGGACCGGCCGGCGACCTTCCGGAAGCTGGCCGCGCACTTCTTCACGACCTTCCCCCAGGCGGAGGGCCTCACCTTCACGCACCGCTGGGCCGGCGCGATCGACACGTGCAGCCGGTTCTGTGCCTTCTTCGGCGCCGCCCGCGGCGGCACTGTCGCCTACGCGACCGGCTACACCGGGCTCGGGGTCGCCGCGACCCACTTCGGCGCGCAGGTGATGCTCGACCTGCTCGCCGGCCGGGAGACCGAGCGGACGAGCCTGGAGATGGTGCGCAGCCGTCCGCTGCCGTTCCCGCCGGAGCCGGCGGCCTCCCTCGGCATCAACCTGACCCGGTGGTCGCTCGACCGGGCGGACCATCGCGAAGGACGGCGCAACGCGTTCCTGCGCACGCTCGACGCGGTCGGGCTGGGGTTCGACTCGTGAGCGGCGCACTGGACGCGACCGGGAGCATCCGCGCCTCCGGGCTGCCGCTGGAGAGGTCGGCGGACGACCCACTGACGGCCGCGGCGGAGCTCGGCCGGTTCGCCGGGCTCGAGATCGGAGTCTGGGAGATGGCTCCGGGGACGACCACCGACGTGGAGGCCGACGAGGTGTTCGTCGTCATCGCCGGTCGCGCGCGGGTCGACTTCCCGGACACGGGTCGGAGTCTCGAGCTTGCCTCCGGCGACGTGGTGCGGCTGACGGCAGGCGACCGGACCGTGTGGACGGTGACCGAGACGCTGCGGAAGGTCTACCTGGCGCCGGCAGACTGACGCGACGCCTCAGCCTCGGATCCGGCGGGCGAGCACCGCGGCGTGCAGCGCACCGATGGTCTCCCCGTCGTCCAGGTCGAGGCCGAGCAGGTCCTCGATGAGCGCGATCCGCTGGTAGAACACCGACCGGGACAGGTGGCTCGCCACGGCCGCCCGCGTGCGGTTGCCCGGGTGGCTCAGGTATGCGCGCAGCACCTCGATCAGGTCGCCGTCGTTGGCGATGTCGTACTCGATCAGGGGCCGCAGCATCCGCTCGGCGTACTCCTGCAGCCGAGGGTCGTCGCCGAAAGCCGTGACCAGGCGCAGCAGCGGACGGCTCTCGGCGCGCTGCACGACGGCGTGCCTGCCGCGACCGCCGCCCCCGCGGCCGGTCAGCTCCACGGCCTCCTCCACCGACGACAGCAGTCCCGGGATGCCGTGGGCGTCCGAGCCGACCCCCACCACCGCGGCATCCCCGCCCGCGAGGGCGTCGGCGACCGCGTCCGCGCCGGGCCGCCCTGGCCGGGACGACACGGCGACCACGAGGAGCCCGGGAGCCGCGGGATGCGGCGCCGCGATGGCCTCCGACCCCGCCGCGCGTGCCGCCTCCAGCGCCCGCGCCGCGGCAGTGGCCTCCACCCGCCCCGAGCGCGTGCGGACGGCGACCCCGGCGAGCAGCCGCCCGGCGACCGGGAACCCGGACGCCTCGAACCGCGCGGCCATGCCGCCGTCGCCGGCGAAGCGCCTGCCCAGCAGCGCGCCGAGCAGTGCGTCGTGGCTGCGGCGCGTCCACTCCTCCTCGTCGCGGTCGGCCAGACGGCTGAGCGCCAGCGCGACGGCCGCCTGCTCCAGCACGCTCGACCGGCCGGCGGGATGTGGCTCGCCCGGAAGAGCGACGAGGTGGCCCCAGCGCATCCCGCGCGCCTCCACGGGCGTCAGCGTCCAGCCCGGCTCGCCGCCGCGATGGGCGGCCCGGGAGCGCTGCTCCCAGCTGTCCAGCTCGGCCTCGCCATCGCCGACGTTCTCGGCGACGAGCACCTGGTGGCCGGTGTCCTCCAGCACTACAGGGCAGCCCAGCACGCGCGCGGCCTGCGCGACGATGAAGTCGGCGGGGCTGCCGCGCAGGCTGAGCCCGGTGAACAGTTCGCGGATCTCGTCCCGCGCCCGGAGGGCGACGGTCTGGTCGTCGATGATCCGCGCGTGCACCGCCTCGGTGACCGCCACGAAGCGCGCCTCGCGGTGCAGGACGACGAACGGCAGCCCGGCCGCGCGGAACTCCTCCAGCAGCGGCGCCGGCGCCTCCGGCGTGCGGTCGCCCAGCTCCAGCACGAGGCCGGCGATCTCGGCCTCCGCCAGGTCGCGGCCCAGCGCCCGGAGCGCGCGGGCGTCGCGCGGCCAGCCGAGGCCGGTCGCCAGCAGCAGCTCGCCCCCGGAGACCAGCCGCGCCACATCGGCCGTTTCGGCCACGTGGACCCAGCGCACCAGGGTGTCGAGCGCGCCCTCGCCCGCCAGGACCTCCGGCAGCGCGTCGGCCATCGGGTCCATCCGCAGCACCTCGCGGACGGTCGGCAGGAGCATCCGGTCCCGCTCCGGACGAACTGTTTCGTCTTGTCCGAACGTCCGACGATCTGGTCTCATCGTTCGGCCTTCCGCTCTGTGATCATGGGGATTGCAAGCCTACTTCCCCGCCGGGCATTCCGTCCGGCGCAGCACCTCCAGGAGGATTCCGTGGCCCTCATCCGCCATTTCGTGAACGGCGAGGAGTCCGGCGACCCGGCCCGTCTCGGCCCTGTCTTCGACCCCGCCACCGGCGTCCGGCAGCACGACGTCGTGCTCGCCAGCGCCGCCGAGACCGCTGCCGCCATCGCCGCGGCGAAGGCCGCCCTCCCGGGCTGGCGCGCCACCAGCCTCACCAAGCGCGCCGACGTGATGTTCCGGCTCCGCCACCTCCTCACCGAGCGCCGCTCCGAGCTCGCCGCCATCGTGACGAGCGAGCACGGCAAGGTGCTGTCCGACGCCGCGGGCGAGATCGCGCGCGGGCTCGAGAACGTCGAGTTCGCGTCCGGCCTGATCGACAAGCTCAAGGGCGAGTACAGCGAGCAGGTCTCCACCGGCATCGACGTGCACAGCGTCAAGCAGCCGGTCGGCGTCGTCGCCTGCATCACCCCGTTCAACTTCCCCGTCATGGTGCCGCTGTGGATGGTCGCCAGCGCTATCGCCTGCGGCAACACCGTCGTCCTGAAGCCCAGCGAGAAGGACCCGTCCGCCTCTGTCTTCCTGGCGAAGCTCTTCGCCGAGGCGGGCTTGCCGGCCGGCGTGCTCAACGTCGTGCATGGCGACAAGGAGGCCGTCGACACCCTGCTCGACTCGCCCGACGTCGCGGCCGTCTCCTTCGTCGGCTCCACGCCGATCGCCCGCTCGATCTACCAGCGCGCCGCCGCCAACGGCAAGCGCGTCCAGGCGCTCGGCGGCGCCAAGAACCACATGGTCGTCTTGGAGGACGCCGACATCGAGGCCGCGGCCGACGCCGCCGTCTCGGCCGCCTACGGCTCGGCCGGCGAGCGCTGCATGGCGGTCAGCGTGCTGGTCGCGGTCGGCGAGGCGGGCGACCGGCTCGTCCCCGCCATCCAGCGCCGCCTCGGTGGCCTCGCGATCGGCCCGGGCACCGACCCGGCCAGCGAGATGGGCCCGCTCATCACGCGCGAGCACCGCGACAAGGTCGCCTCCTACGTCGCTGCGGCCGCCGCCGAAGGAGCCACCGTCGTGGTGGACGGCACCGCCCAGGAGTTCGACAGCGACGGCTTCTTCGTCGGCGTCAGCCTGATCGACCACGTGAAGCCGGGCACCGCGGTCTACGACGACGAGATCTTCGGGCCCGTCCTGTCGGTCGTCCGTGTCGACACCTTCGACGAGGCCGTCGCGCTCATCAACGCCAACCAGTACGGCAACGGCGTCGCGCTGTTCACCCGCGACGGCGGCGCCGCCCGGCAGTTCGAGTTCGACGTGGAGGTCGGCATGGTCGGCATCAACGTCCCGATCCCCGTCCCGATCGGCGCGTACTCGTTCGGCGGCTGGAAGAACTCGCTGTTCGGCGACTCGCACATCTACGGCCCCGAGTCCTTCCACTTCTACACTCGCAGCAAGGTCGTCACGACGCGCTGGCCCGACCCGGTGCACTCGAAGATCGAGCTCGCGTTCCCCGGCAACTCCTGAAGCCTGAAAGAAGTCACCCCATGACCGACACCATCGACACCGCCCTCCGCACGGGCTTCACCGACCGCCGAGGGGTCGAGCACCCGTTCGGGGACGCCGACGCCGAGACCCAGGTCCGCAGCGACGACCGCAGCCACGTCTTCCACTCCTGGAGCGCCCAGGCGCAGATCGCCCCGCTGCCGATCGCCGCGGGCGAGGGCTCCACGTTCTGGGACTACCAGGGCAACGCGTACCTCGACTTCAGCTCGCAGCTGGTCAACCTCAACCTCGGCCACCAGCACCCCGACCTCGTCGCCGCCATCCAGCAGCAGGCCGGCCGCCTCGCGACCATCCAGCCGTCGATGGCGAACGACGTTCGCGGCGAGCTCGCCCGCCGGATCGCCCGCGTCGCGCCGGGGACACTCAACCGGGTGTTCTTCACCAACGGCGGCGCCGACGCCAACGAGTACGCGGTGCGGATGGCCCGCCGGGTGACCGGTCGCCGCAAGGTGCTCTCCATGTACCGCTCGTACCACGGCGGCACCGCGACCGCGATCTCGCTGACCGGCGACCCGCGCCGCTGGGCGAACGAGCCGAGCGACCCGTCCGTCGCGCACTTCTTCGGCCCGTACCTCTACCGCTCGGCGTTCCACTCCACCACCCCGGAGGACGAGACGCAGCGCGCGCTGGAGCACCTGGAGAGCGTCATCGTCCTGGAGGGCGCCGCCACCGTCGCCGCGATCATCATCGAGACGATCGTGGGCACGAACGGCGTGCTGATGCCGCCGCCCGGCTACCTCGCCGGCGTGCGCGCGCTCTGCGACAAGTACGGCATCGTCTACATCGCCGACGAGGTGATGGTCGGCTTCGGCCGGGTCGGCGAGTGGTTCGCGGTTGACGCGTTCGACGTGGTGCCCGACCTGATCACCTTCGCGAAGGGCGTCAACTCCGGCTACGTCCCGCTCGGCGGTGTGGTCATCTCGGACGCGATCGCGGACTTCTTCGACGACGTCTCCTTCCAGGGCGGCCTCACCTACTCGGGCCACCCGCTGGCGTGTGCGGCCGGTGTCGCGACGTTCGACGTGTTCGAGCGCGACGGCATCCTGGAGCGCGTGCGTGACCTCGGCGAGCGCGTCGTGGAGCCCGAGATCACCTCCTGGCTCGACCGGCACCCGTCGCTCGGCGAGGTCCGCGGCCGTGGGCTGTTCTGGGCGCTGGAGCTGGTCCGCGACCGCGGGACGCGCGAGCCGCTGGTGCCGTTCAACGCGGCCGGAGCCGACGCGGCCCCGATGGCCGAGGTGGCCGCGGCCTGCAAGGCCGCGGGCGTCTGGCCCTTCACACACTTCAACCGCATCCACATCGCCCCGCCCCTGGTGATCGCCGAGGACGACCTGCGCCGCGGCCTCGCCGCGATCGACGCCGCCCTCACCGTCGCCGACCGCTACGCGCTCTGAGCCACCTCATCCTGGGGACGCGACACGCCGCTCCGCCATGCGCGGGGCGGCGTGTCGCGTCCCCTGTGTGCGTCCACTACGGGATGGGGCCGGGACGGCGGAGCATCCCCGGGATATCGTGACAGCATGAGTGAACCTGGAGACGGCCGTGTCGCGGTCTACATCGACTTCGACAACATCGTCATCTCGCGTTACGACCAGGTGCACGGGCGCGGGTCGTTCATGCGGGACCGGCAGAAGTCCGGCACGCAGCCCAAGCCCGCGTTCGTCGCGAAGCTCGCCGAGGCGCGCGTCGACCTCGGGGCGGTGATCGACTTCGCGTCCTCGTTCGGCACCCTCGTTCTGACGCGCGCGTACGCCGACTGGTCCGCCGCCGTGAACGCCGAGTACCGCGGCCAGCTCGTCGGCCGAGCGGTCGACCTGGTGCAGCTCTTCCCTGCAGCGGCCTACGCGAAGAACGGCGCCGACATCCGCCTGGCGGTCGACGCCGTGGAGGACCTGTTCCGGCTTCCCGAGCTCACGCACGTCGTGATCGTGGCGGGCGACTCCGACTACATCCCGCTGGCCCAGCGGATCAAACGCCTCGGCCGGTATGTCATCGGCATCGGCGTCGCCGGCTCGACGGCGCGCTCGCTCGCGGCCGCGTGCGACGAGTTCGTCAGCTACGACGACCTCCCGGGCATCGCCCGTGATGAGGCGGCCGAGACGGACGCCGCTCTCGCGGAGACAGCGGACGAGGAGACCGTCACGGCACCGGAGGCCGCTCCCGCAGCCACTGCCGCAGCCGGCACATCCCGTTCCCGCGGACGAGGCGCCCGCTCCACCGCGACCTCCGCCGATGAGGCGGCGGTCGCCGAGGAGCCGGCGGCGGCCGAGGAGCCGGCCGAGCCCGCGAAGCGCCCCACCCGCAAGCGCAAGGCCGCGACGCCCGAGCCGGAGGCCGACGAGGACGAGGAGACCGCGGAGGACCCGCAGGTCGTCGCCACGCGCCTCCTGGCCCGGGCGATGCAGCTCGGCCACGAGAAGGACGACTCGGAGTGGCTGCACTCGTCGACGGTGAAGGGCCAGATGAAACGCATGGACCCGTCCTTCAGTGAGAAGGCCCTCGGCTACCGGTCGTTCAGCGACTTCATCAAGTCCCGCAATTACCTCGTGGAGCTCGACGACAGTTCCACCGCCCAGGTGCTCCGGCTCGTGCCCGCCCGATCGCGACGGGTCCGGCACAGCGGCAAGGCCTCGGACACGGTCTCGGCGCAATGAGCACCGGCGACGCGGACCAGCCCAACGCCGACCGTCCCGGCGTCGTGACCGCTGTCGCCATCCTCTGCTGGCTGGTCGGGACGGTGGAGCTCATCCTCAGCGTGCTGCTGATCGTGCTCGCGGCGATCCGCGGCGTCCTCCCCGCGAACGAGACCGGGAACATCCTGGTCTCCACGATCGGCTACCTGATCGTCGCTATCGCCTACCTCGCGGTCGGGTTCGGCGTCTTCCGCGGCGCGGACCTCGCGCGCGTGATCGTGCTCCTCGCGAGCGTGGTGCACCTCGGCGTCGGACTCTACACAGCGCTCACCACGCAGCCGGTCGCCGGCATCCTCTCGATGGGCCTGGCGGTCGCGATCGCGCTGCCGCTGTGGGTCGGGCGCGGTGCGGCCTGGTTCGGTCACGGGCGCACGGGCGTGGCCGGGTCCTGAGCGCACACTGAGCCGCCACCCAGCCTCACCGCGTTGACTGGGCGGCATGGCACGAGTGTGGTTGGCAGAGCAGTGGGGTTCCCCCGACACGTGGACGTTCGCCGAGCGGGAGGTCCCGCGGCCGGGTCCGGGCGAGGCGACGATCCGGGTGCGCGCCGCGGGTGTCAACCCGGCGGACTACAAGCACGTCGCCGGTCCCCGTCCCGGCCTCGACCTTCCCGTGCCGATCGGCTACGAGGTGGCGGGCGAGCTGGTCGAACTCGGCCCCGGCACCGAGCTGGCCTCGGGCGGCGGCGCGCCGGGTGACGCTGTCGTGGCGTTCCGGATCCAGGGCGGGTACGCGACAGAGGTCACGGTTCCCGCGTCCGACGTCTTCGCCAAGCCGGCGGCACTGTCGGACGAGGAGGCCGCCAATCTGCTGCTGGCCGGGGCGACGGCGGCACAGATGCTCGACGTCACGCACGTGGGCGCCGGGGACACGATCCTGGTGCACGGCGCGTCCGGCGCGGTCGGCGTGAGCGTGCTGCAGCAGGCCGCCGAGCTCGGCGCGCACGTGATCGGCACTGCGAGCGAAGGGAGTTTCGCTCGCGTGCGGAGGTTCGGCGGCGTTCCCGTCGCCTACGGTGCCGGTCTCGCCGACCGGGCCCGGGATGCCGCGCAGGGCCCGATCGCCGCCGCGCTCGACACCGTCGGCACGGACGAGGCGGTGGACGTCTCGCTCGAACTGGTCGGGGACCGCGACCGCATCGTCACGATCGTCGCCTCCGGACGTGCCGGGACGGACCGCTTCCACTCGATCTTCGGCGCGCAACCGGAGAGCGCCGCCTTCCGCGACGCGGTGCGGCCGAGACTGCTGGCGCTGGCGGCGGAGGGGCGGCTGCAGGTCCCGATCGCGCGCACGTATGCGCTGGCCGAAGCCCCGGAGGCGCTGCGCTTCCTCGCCGAGGGGCACCCGGGAGGGAAGATCGCGCTGCTTCCCTGATCCGCTGCTGCGGGGTCCGCATCCGCCGTCGCGCGCCCGCGCTCAGTGGTGGAACGCCACCCGGTCCGGCCCCGGCATCGGCGCCTTCAGCTCGTCCAGCTCCTGCACGCTCGTCCGGATCGCGTCCACCAGCCCGCCCGCGAGGTCGCGGCTGAGCCCGTTCCTGACCACCGCGCGCTGCACCGTCACGTCGGTGAGTGCCTCCGGCATCGGGTAGGCGGGCACCAGCCAGCCGCGCGTGCGCAGCCGCATCGACAGGTCGTAGAGCGTCCAGGGCGCGTCGTGGCCGGCCTTCACCTGCCACGCCGCGACCGGGATGTCGCTTCCGTCCGTCCAGATGTCGAAGCGCCCCAGCGCCTGCACCTCGTCGGCCAGATAGCGGGCGACATCCCGGGAGGCGGCCTGCACGCGCTTGTAGCCGTCGAACCCGAGGCGCAGGAACTGGTAGTACTGCAGCAGCACCTGGGCGCCCGGTCGGGAGAAGTTGATCCCGAAGGTCGGCATCTCGCCGCCGAGGTAGCTGACCTTGAAGATGAGCTCCTCCGGCAGCAGGTCTGCCTCCCGCCACACGACCCAGCCGATCCCGGGATAGACGAGCCCGTACTTGTGCCCGGACGTGTTGATGGAGGCGACCCGCTCCAGGCGGAAGTCCCAGACGACGTCGGGCTGGATGAACGGCGCGACCATCGCCCCGGAGGCGCCGTCCACGTGGATCGGGATGTCGAGCCCGGTCGTCCGCTGGATCGCGTCGAGCGCGTCGCTGATGGCCTGCACCGGCTCGTACATCCCGGTGTAGGTGACGCCCATGATGGCCACGACGCCGATGGTGTTCTCGTCCACGTACCGGTCGAGCCCGTCGCCGTCGAGCGTCTTGTGGTCGAGCGAGATGGGCACGAACCGCGGCTCGACCTCGAAGTAGTTGCAGAACTTCTCCCAACACACCTGCACGGCTGCGCTCATCACGAGGTTGGGCTTCTCGGTGGACTGCCCGGCCGCGCGCCGCCGCTGCTGCCAGCGCCGCTTGAGCGCGAGGCCGCCCAGCATGCACGCCTCCGAGGACCCGATCGTGGAGGTCCCGATCGAGCGCTCCGGGTCGGGCGCGTTCCACAGCCCGGCGAGCATCCGCCAGCACCGGGTCTCGATGGCCGCGGTCTGCGGGTACTCGTCCTTGTCGACGATGTTCTTGTCCACGGCCTCCGAGTAGAGCCGCCCGGCCTGATCCTCCATCCAGGTGCCCACGAACGTCGCGAGGTTCAGCCGCGCGTTCCCGTCGAGCATCGCCTCGTCGTGCACCACCTGGAAGGCGGTGTCCGGCAGAGACTCGCCGTCCGGGAGGGTGAACCGGGCGAACTCGGTCGCCTCCCCGGCCCGCGAGAAGACGGGGTTCAGACCGACGGGTTCCTCAGGGGACTCGTAACCGTGACGCATGGGGCGAGCCTATGCCTGGGGGCGCGGATGGCGCAGGGCCAGCGGCTGATAGTTTCGGGAGGGGATGTTTCGGGTGTCTCAGATTCGGGGGCGGCGCACAACTCCCCCTGACGCTCACGGCCCGGCCGCGAGCGCTCAACACCGGTCGCCTATTCGACCTGCAACTGCGTCCGCGCCGGCGACGGGCAGATCAGGAACGCATGACCGTGGTCGCGTTCGATCTCGTGCTCGTCGATGCGGCGGCTGCAGAGCGGGCACGTCGCAGCTTCCGTCCTCGGTGTCTCCTGGCCGTAGGGGCCGAGCGGAGGCGGACCGAGGACCGGGAGCAGCTTCGCGTCCAGCCATTCGGCCGCGCGCTCGGCGCGAGAGCCTTGGCGGCCCTCCACCTTGTCCATGCTTCGATGGTAGGCCGGCCGATAGCATCGGTGGATGCGTGCCGTCCCCGACACCCTCGACCCCGCCGTCGTCGCCGAGATCGACCTGCGCCTCGACGGGGTCATCACCGCGCACGGCGTGACCATCCCTCTCGCGATCGAGAGCGGCAGCAGGGCATGGGGGTTCCCGTCGCCCGACAGCGACTACGACGCGCGGTTCCTGTTCCTGCGACCGGTGGAGGACTACCTCCGGCTGACCCCGCTGCGGGATGTGGTCGAGACACCGCTGGACGCCGTGTTCGACGTGAACGGCTGGGATGTGCGCAAAGCTCTCGGGCTCCTTGTGCGCGGTAACGCGACCGTGGTCGAGTGGCTGCGTTCCCCCATCGTCTACGGCGGCGACCCAGCGTTCCGCGAAGGGATGCTGGAACTCGCCGGCCGGATCCTCGACCGCGAGCGCCTGCTCGACCACTACCTCCACATCGGCGCCCGGCACGCGGCGGCGCCGGACGGCAAGCTGAAACGGTTCTTCTACGCGCTGCGCCCGGCCGCGACGCTGCGCTGGCTGCGCGTCCACCCCAACCTGGCGGTTGCCCCGATGGACCTGCCGACGTTGATCGCCGAGAGCGACCCCGCCGCCGACGTCGCGGCGGCCGTCGCCGAGCTGATCGCGATCAAGGCCGTCACCCGCGAGTTGGGCGGCGGCGAGCCTCCCGCGGTGCTGCGCCGGTTCGTGACGGACGAGCTCGCGGCCGCTGCGGACCGCGCGGCGACGTCCCGCTCGGACCTCGTCGCAGCATCGGCAGAGGCGGACACCTACTTCCGCACTCTCGTGCTCCCGTAGCGGAGGCGACGACTAGACCGGCCCCCCGCCCTCCACCGAGTCCTCCGGCATGATCACCATGCCGCCGGTGCGCTGGCTGGTCTGCAGCAGCGCCTCCATCCAGTGCTCGTTGAGCGCGGGAGGCCGGGAGCCGTTGAACACGAACGCGAGTGGGATCTCGCGGCTGATCCAGAGGCTCATCCGGCCGCCGCCCTGCTCGACCGGGATCTCCCAGTTCAGCAGGAAGCTCTCGTGGCGGCGCAGCTTCGTGACGAGGGCGATCTTCACGTGCGAGAGCGTCCGGTCGTCGAACTCGTACTCGCGGCCGACCCCATAGATCAGTTTGCCCATCTCAGTCGGCCTGCTTCTTCGTGCGCGACTCGCGGAAGCTGCCCTCGGGGACTTCCCGGCGGATCTCGGCGCGGAGCTCGTCCTCCAGCATCAGGCCGGCGTTGCCGTTGGCCTTCTCGGTGAGGATGGCCAGCCACTCCCGGTTGAGCTCGGGGAGGGCGTTGTGGGTGAAGGCGAACTGGAGGCTGATCGACGGGTCGAGCCAGATCGAGCGCAGCGTGGGCTCCGTGCCTCCCGTGCGGTCGGACCAGATGAGCAGGAAGCCTTCGCGACGGCGCAGCTTCGTGGCGATCACCGCCTGAAGATGAGCGAGCACCCGGTCGTCGAAGGTGAAGCCGTCGGCCCCGTCGTAGATCAGCGTTCCCATTGGTGTCCTCTCCGATATCTCACTTTCGCCGTCCGCCCGCGCGCCGTCAAGATGTCGCCCCGGCGCGGCGTAGCGTCTGGTCATGGACGCTCTCACGCGAACCATCAAAGCGGCGCTCCTCTACGAGGACGGCTGCACCCTGGACAGCGTCGTGGTCGTGCCCCTGATCGGAGGCTGTCCGCCGGGCGAGATCCGCGTCGCCACCCTGTTCGCCGGCGCCCTCGCGTACGACGTCTACGAGCTGGACGACGACGAGGAGTTCTCGTCCATGCCCGCCTACCCCTACCGTTCGACGATCCCGCTGACCACGGCCGACCTCGCCGACTGACGGGCGGACCCGGGAGGCTGCCTGGCCCGGGAGCACGCCCGCCTGCCGCGTAGGGTGGACGGGTGACCGACGCACCGCCCGACAACGCCCGCACGGGCCGGGCGGTGGCCGCCCTCAGCCTCGGCACCCTCCTCAACCCGCTGAACTCCTCGATGATCGCCGTGGCCCTGGTGCCGCTGCAGCGCGACTTCCAGGTGACCGTGACGACGGTGACGTGGGTGATCACCTCCTTCTATCTGGCCTCCGCCGCCGGGCAGCCGCTGATGGGGCGGTTCGCCGACCGGTTCGGGCCGCGGCGGCTGTTCCTGTTCGGGATGCTCGTGGTGGTGCTGGCCTGCGCGCTCACTCCGCTCTCGTCGTCGTTCGCCGCCGTCTGCGCCGGCCGGGTCGCGCTCGCGGTCGGGACGGCGACGGCCTTCCCGTCGGCGATCGCGATGCTGCGGACGGTCTCGGCGCACACGCGCGTCGGGACGCCCCGGCTGCTCGGCCGCATCCAGATCGCCAACACGTCGGGCGCCGCGATCGGCCCGGTGCTGGGCGGCGCGCTGGTCACCTTCCTCGGCTGGCAGGCGATCTTCTGGGTCAACGTGCCGCTCGCCGTGCTGGCCTTCCTGGGGGTGCGGTTCTTCGCACCGAGGGACGCTCCGCGTGAGCGGGTGCCGCTGCGCCGGGTGGTGGCGGAGTCGGACGTGCCGGGCATCCTCCTCTTCATCGCGACCCTGACCGCGCTGCTGGTGTTCCTGCTCGACCTCCGCCCGCAGCCGCTGTGGTGGCTGCTGCCGCTCGTGCCGATCGCCGGCGCGCTGTTCGTCTGGCGCGAGCTGCGCACCGCGCACCCGTTCCTCGACCTGCGGCTGCTCGGCGCGAACCACCGGCTGCTGATGGTCTACCTGTGCTTCGCGGTGTTCAACACGGTCTACTACTCGGCGTTCTTCGGCCTCCCCCAGTACCTCCAGGAGCACGGCGGCTACTCGGCGGGCGTGACCGGACTGCTGATGTTCCCGCTGGCGGCGGTGACGATCGCGGTCACGCCGTTGGCTGCCCGTGCGATCGAAGGGGTCGGGCTGCGGCCGACGCTGCTCACGGGAGCGGCGGCGCTGATCGTCGGGGCGGTCCTGCTCGGGTTCGCGGCCGCCACGACGGCGCCGTGGGTGGTGCTGCTGATCACGGCGGCTCTCGGCGTCCCGTACTGCGTGGTCAGCATCGGCATGAACCAGGCCCTCTACGCCGCCGCCCGCCCGCAGGACGCGGGCGTCGCGGCAGGCATCTTCCAGACCTCGCGTTATGTCGGCGCGATCGTGGCGACGACGGTGCTCGGACTGCTCTTCAGCGCGGGAACGACCCCGGCGAGCTGGCTGGCGGCGGTGGGCGTGGCAAGCGCGCTGGCGGTGGTGCACCTGTGCCTGCTGGTGTTCGTGCGGCGGCGGTCGCAGCCGGGCGGGGCGCCGGGGGGTGCCACGGAGGCCGCACCCTCCTAGACTCCGCGCCATGAGCGGGAGGGTCCCTGAGCGGGAGCGCCCCTTGACGGGGAGCGCAGCATGAGCGGCTGGCTGCCCTCCGCGGCGCTCATCCCGCAGCTCCTCGCACTGCTGCTCGCGTTCGTGCTGTCGGCCGTGATCGGCGTCGAACGCGAGCGCCAATTCAAGAGCGCCGGGCTGCGCACACACATCCTCGTGGGGCTGGGCTCGGCGCTGTTCACGCTGGTGTCGGCGTTCGGCTTCACCTCGTTCGGGCTCCCCGCGACCGACCCGGGCCGGATCGCGGCGCAGGTCGTGACCGGCATCGGCTTCGTCGGCGCGGGCGTCATCTTCGTGAACCGCGGCAACGTGGTCGGCCTCACCACCGCGGCGTCGATCTGGATGACCGCGGCCGTCGGCATGGCGTGCGGCGCCGGGCTCCCCCTGCTCGCGATCGCCGGGACGGCCCTCCACCTTATCGCCCTCGGGTCGCTGCCGACCGCCGAGCGGCTGATCCGGCAACGCGCGGAGAGCCGGCTCGTGGTGCGGGTCGACCGTTCGGGCGAACCTCTCGCCGTCGTGCTGGACCGGCTCACCGCGGACGGCCTGCAGGCGCGCGTGGACGGCCTCCGCCGCCTCCCGGACCAGGACCTCGAGCTCGCCGTCTACATCCGCGGCAAGCAGGAGGAGGCCGACCGCCTCCTCACCGACCTGGGCCGGATCGACGGCGTGGTGAGCGTCAAGGCGGGGCCGTTGCGTGGTTAGCGCTCCGCCGTCAGGTCGCCGCCGTCGCGGGCTGAGCGGGGCGCAGCACCGCGGGGCGCGGGGAACGGAGCACCCCGTGGAAGGTGACGGGGCGCTCCGCCGGGAGGGCTAACCCTCCTCGTCGGGCACAGCGGCCGAATGGGCCTCCTCGTGCTGCGCCTTCGGGTAGTTCCCACTCCTCAGGTGGGTGCTGCGCACGAGGGGCGGCCTGCCCTCGCGCTCGGAGCCGACGTAGGCTCCGGCGACCTCCGAGTCGGGGCCGAGGTGCCCCTCCCCTTCGGTGTATTGACCGTGAACGACGCGCTCTTCGGCTGTCTCCGGCTCGGCCTGTGTGTACCGGCCCTCGACCACGTCGCGGTCCTGTGGTTCGACCATGACGATCGCCTCCTTGGTTGCGATAACGCAATTATCCCGCTTCCGCGCACTATGCGGTAGTGCTCGCGGGGCACTCGGAGCGTGTTCGCACACCCGATTCAGGACACGCGCGGCCCCGTCTCCGGGGTCACACTGATGCACGAGCCCGGTGATGCACGGTACAACTGGAGAGTGGACCTCGAAGAACAGCACCCCGGCGACGTCGACGCCGCCCTCCAGGCGGCCGACGTGATGATGCGGGTCGCCGCCCGCTCGGTGTCGGAGGTCGAGGACATCGTCACCTCGCCGCAGCTCCGGGTGCTCGTGATGGTCGCCACCCGTGGACCGCAGACCCTCGGCGGCGTGGCCGCCGAGCTCGGCGTGCACGCGTCCAACGCCACCCGCACCTGCGAGAAGCTCGTGCGGCTGGGACTGGTCGAGCGGACCGAGGACCCGAACGACCGCCGCTTCGTCAGGGTGGCCCTCACGCCGGAGGGCCGCGCGCTCGTCGAGCGCGTCATCGGGCACCGGCGCTCGGCGCTCGCCGAGGTGCTCGAGGGGATGGAGCCGGACGAGCGGAACAAGGCCGTGGCGTCGTTCCGGGCGTTCGCGATGGCGGCAGGCGACCTCCCGAGCGCGGACGGCCGGTTCACGCTGCTGCTCCCCGGGGCCGCTGCCGGCATCTAGCGGGTCGCTGCCAACCGGGTCAGGCCGGCGGATCGGCGTCGCAGCGCGGGCACGGGCCGTCGCCGTCGCGCATCGCCCCGCACTCGGGGCAGACGGAGGCCAGCCAGCAGGCGGAGTCGCCGCCGGCCTCCCACAGCTCCCAGGCGTCCACGTCGAAGGCCGAGCCGGCGTCCGTGCCGGCGTCAGCGCCGACGCCCTCAGCGGGGTCATCCGGCACCCCCGCAGCGAGCTCGGCGAACACCTCGGACGCGTCCTCGAACCGGGAGAGCCCGGCGCTCTGCCCCATCCACAGCGACAGCAGCTCGGGCTGCCCCGCGGCCGACGCGGCTCGGCGGAACACGCCGGTGAGGATGTTCTGCAGCGGGAAGCTCGCTCCGGCTCCACTGCTCTCGATCGCGCGGACGGCATGGTTCGGCAGGCCCCGCGCGAGCCTTCCGCTCATCGCCCGCGTCAGCACGGTGTCGCTGGCGAGCGCCGCGCGAATCCGCTGGCGATGGATGGCCGGGGCGGCGGACTGGCTCGTCGCCAGGAAGGCCGTCCCCGCCTGCACGCCGGACGCGCCCAGCGCGAAGGCCGCCGCGACGCCGCGCCGCTCGGCGATGCCGCCTGCCGCGATGACCGGCACACTCACCGCGTCCGCCACTTGCGGGATCAGCGACAGGCCGCCGACCAGGCTGTGCTCGGATTCGATCAGGAAGGAGGGCCGGTGCCCCGCGGCCTCGGAGCCGGACGCGACGATCGCGTCGACCCCTCCGGCCTCCAGCACGCGCGCCTCGGCGACGGTCGTCGCCGCGCCGATCACGAGGATGCCGCGCGTGTGCGCCGCCTCGATCACGTCCGGCGCGGGCATTCCGAACACGAAGCTCAGGGCGGCCGGGCGCGCGTCGAGCGCGGCCTCCAGCTGCTCGTCGAAATCGGGGAGCGGCGCGACCGGCCACTCGGGCGGCAGCACCCCGGCCTGCGCGAACAGCCCGGCCATCCCGGCGACGGCGCGGTCGAACTCGTCGCGGTCGAGCGCATCCTGCTCGCCCGTCTCCCGGTGCGGAAGCCAGAGGTTGAGGGCGATGGGACGGGCGGTGGCCTCCCGCAGTTCGGCGGCGACCGAGCGGATGCGCGCGCCGTCGTAGCCGTACAGCCCGTACGAGCCGAGGCCTCCCGCCTCGCTCACGGCCGCGGTCAGGGCGACGGACGACAGCCCGCCGAACGGGCCGAGGACGATCGGCGCGTCGATCCCCAGCATGGTGCTCAGACTCATCCGCAGGACTCCCGCCTCAGAAGCGATGACGCCGTCGAATACAATTGCGTATCCGCAACTGTTGGCGTGACACTGATTATATCGGCGCGCGATCCTTCCGGAGGGGACAGCGACGCGCCGGGATGCGCGCGGCCCCGGTTCGAGGATGCGGCGGGAGCGCGACACCCGCCAGCGGCGGCACCCGCTAGCCTCAGGGGCGTGGATGTGGACGTTCCGACCTCCGCCGGGCCCGGCCGGCTGGTCGTCGCGCCCGCCGAGCACCCCCGCGCCCTCCTCTGGCTCGGACACGGCGCGGGCGGTGGCATCGGCGCCGCCGACCTGACCGCGCTCGCGGCCGAGCTGCCCGCGCTCGGCGTCACCGTCGCGCGCTACGAGCAGCCGTGGCGAGTCGCGGGCAAGAAGGTCGCCTCCCGGCCGCCCGCGCTCGATGCCGCCTGGCTGGAGACCGCGCCCGTGGTCGCCGAGCTCGCCGCCGGCGTGCCCGTGATCGTCGGCGGCCGAAGCGCCGGAGCGCGGGTGGCGTGCCGCACCGCCGCCGAGACGGGCGCCGTCGCGGTCGTGTGCCTGGCGTTCCCGCTGCATCCCCCTGGCCGTCCCGACGTCACGCGCCTGGAGGAACTCCTCACGCCGGCCGTCCCCATGCTGGTCCTCCAGGGCGACCGGGACGCCTTCGGCGGCGCCGACCTCCTGCGCAGCGAGGTGGCGGCCGCGCCCGGCGACCACGCGAACGTGCGGATCGCGACCGTCGCGGGCGCCGACCACGGGATGAAGACGTTGAAGGCTTCCCCACTCACTGCGCGCGACGTGCGCGAGCTAGTGGTGGCGACGACGGCGGCGTTCGTCGATGAGGTGCTCGGCTCGGCGCACTGAGCCCGCGCAGGAGTTCTGCTCCAGGACTCCTTCCCAACGGCATTGGGAAGGAACTTTCGCGCGCGTCGCCGCCATTTCTCCTTTTCCAGAAAAAGTCGGTATTCAGTGTTGCTATCTACCGGTACTCGGCGTTACTATCTAGTGGTAGTCAACAGCACTGAGTAGTTGGAAAGGGGCGTCATGGGCAAGCAGACCACCGAGATGCTCAAGGGCACGCTCGAGGGCATCGTCCTCGCCATCCTGTCGGGCCGGGCCGCATACGGGTACGAGATCACCTCGTGGCTGCGCGACCAGGGCTTCGAGGACATCGCCGAGGGCACCGTGTACGCCCTGCTGGTCAGGGTGGAGCAGCGCGGCCTCGTGGATGTCGAGAAGGTCCCGTCGGAGAAGGGGCCGCCCCGCAAGGTGTACTCGCTCAACGCAGCGGGACGCGAATATCTGGACGAGTTCTGGAGGACCTGGAGCTTCCTCACGGAACGACTGGAACAGCTCCGAGACGGAGGAAACTGAAATGGCACCGAAGTGGATCGAGCTGGTCACCGGATCGCTCGAGCAGAAGAAGCAGTACCGGCAGATCAAGGGCCGGCTGGACAGCCTCCCCGAGCCGTACAACGGCGTCGCGAAGGCGCTCAACCGCTACCTCATGTACAACGGCGGGATCGTCGACGGCGACACCATCCTCACGATGATGACCGACTTCGTCGAGCTCTGGGAGCGCGCGGCGGCCGACGGCACGCCGGTCCGCGACATCGTCGGGGACGACCCGGTCGAGTTCGCCGAGGCCTTCGCCGCGGCGTACGTCGGCACCCGCTGGATCGACAAGGAGCGCGCCCGCCTCACCGAGGCGGTCGACGCGGCCGAACGGGAACAGGAGAAGGAGTCATGAGCGCGACCACCACGACCGGCCCCGCCATCCAGGTGCGCGGCCTCCAGAAGTCCTACAAAGACCTGCACGTGCTGCGCGGCGTCGACTTCGACGTCCAGCCCGGCAGCATCTTCGCCCTCCTCGGCTCCAACGGGGCAGGCAAGACCACGGCGGTGAAGATCCTCTCCACTCTGCTGAAGAGCGACGACGGCACTGCCACCGTCAACGGGTTCGACGTGGCCCGCAACCCGGACGAGGTGCGCGACTCGATCAGCCTCACCGGCCAGTTCGCCGCGGTGGACGAGGTCCTCAGCGGCCGGGAGAACCTGATCCTGGTCGCCCGGCTCCGCCACCTGAAGAACCCGGCCGGGATCGCGGACGAGCTGCTGGCGCGCTTCGCGCTCACCGACGCGGGAGGCCGCAAGGTCGGCACGTACTCGGGCGGCATGCGCCGCCGGCTCGACATCGCGATGAGCCTCATCGGCCAGCCGCCGGTGGTGTTCCTCGACGAGCCGACCACCGGCCTCGACCCGCAAGCCCGAATCGAGGTCTGGGAGACGGTCAAGCGTCTCGCGGGCCGCGGCACCACGGTGCTGCTCACCACGCAGTACCTGGACGAGGCCGAGCAGCTCGCCGACCGCATCGCGATCCTCCACGAGGGCCGCATCATCGCGAACGGCACCCTCGCCGAACTCAAGGCGCTCCTCCCCCCGGCGAAGGTCGAGTACGTGGAGAAGCAGCCCAGCCTGGAGGACGTGTTCCTCGCCATCGTCGGACCCTCGGCCCCGGCATCCGCCGACGCCCCGGCTCCCGAACCCTCGAAGGAGTCCTGATGTCCACCGCGAACTTCGTCGCAGACACCACCGTCCTCACCGGGCGGTCCATGAAGCACATCACGCGCAGCCTGGACACGATCATCACCGTCACCATCGTGCCGATCGCCCTCATGCTGCTGTTCGTGTTCGTCCTCGGCGGGGCCATCAACACCGGCCCCGACTCGGGCTCGTACGTGAACTACCTGCTCCCCGGGATCATGCTGATCACGATCGCATCGGGCATCTCCTACACCTCGTACCGGCTGTTCATGGACCTCCAGGGCGGCATCTTCGAGCGGTTCCAGTCCATGCCGATCGCCCGGTCGAGCGTCCTCTGGGCGCACGTGCTCACCTCGCTGGTCGCCAACATGATCTCGGTCGTGCTGGTGGTCCTGGTGGCGCTCCTGATCGGCTTCCGCACCGGCGCGAGCGTGCTCGCCTGGCTGGGGGTCGCGGGCATCCTGGTGCTGTTCACCCTGGCGCTGACCTGGGTGGCCGTGATCGCCGGGCTGTCGGCGAAGAGCGTGGACGGCGCGGGCGCCTTCGCCTACCCGCTGATCTTCCTCCCGTTCATCAGCTCGGCGTTCGTCCCCACCAACACGATGCCGGCACCGGTCGCCTGGTTCGCCGAGCATCAGCCGGTGACACCGATCGTGGACACCATTCGGGCGCTGTTCGCGGAGCAGCCGGTCACCGGGGACATCTGGATCGCCCTCGCCTGGTGCGTCGGCATCCTGGTGGTCGCCTACGGTTTCGCCACCGCGATCTACCGGCGGCGGATCAGCCGGGGGTGAGTCCTCCGCCCTCCCCTCGGTTGTGGAACGGCCGCCGGCCCGGTTCGGGTCGGCGGCCGTTCTGCGTGCGGTGGCTCAGCCGAGCTCCCGCCGCATCACCCACCGCACCGACCCGCCCGAGTGCGCGTCCGTCTCCCGCAGCCGCGCGAACCCGTGCTTCTCGAACAGCTCGACCGTGCCGACGTAGCCGCTGATCACATCCACCCGCTCGCCGCGTGTCTCGACCGGGTAGCCCTCCACCAGGCGGGCGCCTGCCGCCCGCGCGTGCTCCACCGCCCCGTCGAGGAGCTCGTGCATCAGCCCGCGCCCGCGGAACCCGCCGCGCACGACGAAGCAGACGATCGACCACGGGTCGAGCTCCTCGTCGAGGTGCGGGATGGTGCGGGAGTTCATCAGCCGCCGGTACGTGGACTTGGGCGCGACCGAGCACCAGCCCGCGACCTCCCCGTCGGCGTACACCAGCACGCCGGGTCCCGGCTCGGTCTCGCACTCGTGATGCATGTATTCGATGCGCTCCGGCATCGGGAGGCGCGCGTCGCGGTACGACATGCACACGCACCCGCCGGCGCCGGCCTTCCGCGGCACCATGAACGTCGCGAAATCGTCCCAGCGCCCCGTCGCGGGGAGCACCTCGATGGCCATGCCCGAAGCGTACCGGTCACCACCGACGCCGCTGCCCGTTGCGATTCGTGCCGAATGTCGCGATTGCAGCGCCCATTTCCGCGATTCGTGCCGAATGTCGCCGGGGCGTTGCGGCAGGATCGTGGGGTGTCCAGCGACCTGCTCATGCGCATCCACTCCCCCGAGTTCCAGGCCATGTCGGAGCGCGTGCTGCGTGCGACCGAGCTGACCTCCCGCCTCAACGTGCTGCCCTTCGACGACGAGGCCGGAAAGGCGGCGCTCTTCGAGGAGATCCTGGGCCGCCCGCTTCCGGAGCGCGTGACGATCTACCCGCCGTTCTTCACCGACCACGGCCTGAACCTGGAGCTTTCGGAGCGGGTGTTCATCAATCAGAACTGCACATTCCTGGACTACGCCGGCATCCGCCTCGCCCCACGCGTCATGGTCGCCCCGCGGGTCACCTTCATCACGGTCGGCCACCCGGTCGACGTGGAGGACCGCCGCATCTGGCTGACCGGAGGCCCGATCGACGTCGCCGAGAACGTGTGGATCGGAGCCGGGGCGACCATCCTCCCGGGCGTCAGCATCGGCCGGGACGCCGTGATCGCGGCCGGAGCGGTCGTCGCGGAGGATGTGCCGGCGGGCACACTGGTGGCCGGCCCGAAGGCGACGGTGCTGCGCGAGTTCTGATCCTCTGATCGCCTATCCCCGCGGGCGTTCCGGCGGCGTAGGGTGCGGCACCATGGACAGCATCCCTTCCTCGCCTGGCAACACTCCCCGGCGCCCCGACCGCGCCGAGCTGGCCGACTTCGCCGACCGACTCCGCGGGCAGCTCGGCGGCCTCCCCGGCTTCGGCCAGTACCCCGGCACGATCGCCACGATCGACGCCGGCCACCTCGCCCACACCCTCGGCACGGGCGCCGACCTCACCCTCCCGTCCGCCGTCGCAACCGGCGACGTCCTCTTCGCACCCGACCTGAACCCCGCGTTCTTCTACTCCTGGGATGTGCACCCCACCCAGCAGCCGGACTGGTTCCGCGTCTCGGTGCGCTTCACGCCGTCCGACTTCGGGATCACGGAGACCCGGTCGTACGACTTCGCGTGGGCGGTGGTCCCGTTCTTCCTCGAACTGGGGGCGGTGCTGACAGTGGAGGCCTCGGCCAACGCGCACGCCGGGCCCGCGACCTGGACGTTGGACGCGTTCGAGCTGCGAACCCTGCATGTGGGCGTCGGGCCGATCGGGCCGGACGAGACGGTGCATGTGGACCTGGTGCGGGGCAGCCCGAACGGCAGCTGGATCTGGCTGCACACGGTGATCGGTGATGCGCCGCTGACGACGGAGCCGTAGCCGACGATGGAAGGAGACACCGTCGCAATTTCCTTCCCGACGGCATTCGGCAGGACACATGAGCCGTGTCGCGCTGGAAACTCCTTCGGGCGGCGCCGAACTCCGCCCCGTGACCTGATCGGGGACGCGCGAGGATGCCCCGCGGCCTGACAGCATCGACCCGTGCCTGCAGAGCCGACCGTCGAACGCGCCGACCTCACCGCGCTCATCGAGCGCGTGCGGCTACGCGATGTCGGCGCCTTCCGTCGGCGCGTAGAGGGCGGCGGCACCGGCGCGATGATCGGCGATCTGTTCCACACCGTCTTCGTCATCGCCCTCACCACGATTTTCGGAGGCTTGGCGGTCCTCGCCCTCCTCGTCGTCGGGGCGGGAGTCGTGCTGCGGGTGCTGGATGACGCAGACCGTGGTTTCGCAGTGATCGCCGGGACGACCGCGATCGCCGTCACGATCTTCGCAGCCTGTTTCGCGCTGGTGGCCTGGTTCGTGCGGCTGGGCGCGGACATCGCGATCCGGGACGGCCGCCTTCCACCGAACTGGCGCCGGCGCTACCGCCTCCACCGCTTCGCCGTGGACAACGGCCTCTCGTACGTCCCCGAGGCAGTCGGCCTCCGCCGCTCCGGCGTGATCTTCACGGCAGGGAGGTCGCCGCGCGGCTACGACATCCTCTCGACGGGGCCCGGCTCGGACTTCGAGATCGGGAACTTCCAGTACGCGGGCGACTGGCGCAGCGAGCGGGCCCTGCGCCGCTTCGGCTACTTCCGCCTCCGCCTCCCGGGGCCCCTCCCGCACATCGTGCTCGAGGCGCGACGCAACCGGCGGTGGTTCGGCCGCAGCAACCTTCCGTGGCGGTTCACCTCGAAGCAGGCGCTGTCGCTGGAAGGCGACTTCGACCGCTTCTTCCGCCTCCACGTTCCGGAGGGCTTCGAGCAGGACGCCCTCTACCTCTTCACGCCGGACCTGATGGTGCTGTTCATGGACCGCGCGTCGGACTTCGACGTGGAGATCGTCGACGACTGGATGTACGTGTACTCCCCTCGGCCGTTCCGGATGGCCGACCAGCGCACCTACGAACGGCTGTTCGCCGTGCTCGACACCGTCGGCAGGCGCACGCTGGACCGGTCCGCTCGTTATACACGCCACCAGCCGCCGAGCCGGTACAGGGTCCCGAGCCGCCTGATCCGCAGCATCCGGATCGGGCCGATCGTGATCCTCGGGGTGTTCGTGCTCCTGCTGGTGAGGCGGCTGGTGATGGGGGCGTGATGAGTGGCGCTGCGAAGCCTGGTCCCGACCGCGCGAGGGACATCCGGCTCCGTCGCTCCAGCCGCGGCACGCGCGTGGCCGCCATCACGACGCAGCTGGTGTTCCTGCTCGCGACGCTGGGTGGGCAGCTCCACCCCTCACCCGATCTCTCGCAGGTCGACCGCGACCTGAGTCCGGTGGCCTGGATCGGAATGGGCGCTCTCGCTCTCGCTGTCGCGCGCACCCTGTTCGTGGGCGTCTACCTCTCGAACGAGCACGTCCGGGTGAGGAGCTGGTTCCGCACCTACACGATCCCGCTCGGCGCCGACATCCGCTGCCGGGCCGTCCTCTACGAGAGCTGGTACGTCACGCGCGGCAACCAGTCCCGCATGGTGCAGATGCTGTGGCTGTCATGGGAGCTCGACGGCGAGCAACGCGCCCGATCCTTCCCGGCGACCGCGGTGCGTCGATCGCGGGCGATCGGCCAGGCGGACGTCGTCAACGCGTTCATCGAGGCTGCAACGGTCGGTGGGACGCCGGATGTGCGGGATTTTGCTCGCGGGACGAGGTGGCGGGCACTGATGGTGGATTCGCGCGCGCGACTGGCGTCGCGGGACACCGAGCGCGCCCGGCACCGGCGGTCGCGGTCGCTCGTCTGAGTGCTCGGGGGCGGTGAGTTGGGCATACGCCGAACCGGTACTCCACCGGAATGCGCGGACGACGATCGTCTGGTATGAGCACTCCACGCGCCATCACCCTCGAGTTGGGGGACTCGCCGAATTCCGCCTCCGGCTAGCGTGATCCCATGCCGGGGGTATCAGCACGCGCACTGAACGCGGCCGCAGTCGGAGCTGTCATGGCGCTTCTCGCCGCGTCACTGACAGGCTGCTACGGCGGGCCCGGCCCTCACGAATACGACCTCGTCGACGCGGCGACTAAGCAGCTCGGGGTAACCGCCGCCGGCGTGGTTCTCACCGAACGGCATTACGGGCAGATGAAACGAATGTCCGGCCCCGGCCCGACAGTCGAGTTCCGGATAGCCACCGAGGATCCGCTGGCTAGCCGCATCATCGTCGAAAACGCGATACGAAACGGGTGGGACGGTTCGCTAGGCGGTGGTCCGATCGTCACGGGGTGGGCATCCACATCCACTGGCGGCTACCAGCTGGAGCTGGCTATCAGTCCGTGGACATCGAATTGGCCGGTCCCCGGCGCCGAGGACAAGACCCAGACGTCGAACCGCTCCGGAATCGACGTCGTGATCTCTCAGTCCTGACCGCGCGTTTGTCGGAACCAGGTCCCTACAGGTTCAACTGGGGCCCCACGAGGTGACGCTGCCCCGACCGTGCCCCGAGATCCCAGGAACCGGACAGGAGTCCGTGTGGGACTACCCGAGGCCGCCGCTGCATCGAGCGCGTCACCGCGCCTGTCACGATCCGTCTGGGCGGGCAGCTCATCGTTGAGACCCGCGACGTCGTCCGGGTGCTCGTGTGGACGTCCGCTAGGCGAGCGCGGACTCGAGCGCACCGGCGATGAACTCGGCGAAGGCGTCGGGAGTCCAGCCTCGTGCCACCACCAGGTCGTCGAAGAAGCGAGAGTCGGTGTAGAGCCACATCACGTCGGCCGCGGCGGCGGGCGTGACATCGGGCCGCAGGAACCCGCGCTCCGCCAGGTTGAGCGCATTGTGGAGCATGCGCGCATGTCGCTCGTCCTCGACCTCTGCCAGCAGGCCGCGCATCTCGTGGTCGCCGGACGCAGCGGCATCCCGGATGAGTCTCATGACGGGGGCGAGCTCGGGTGCGATCTCCCTGGTGAACTCTCCGAACCGGCGGAACAGAGCAGCGGCGTTCGGCGCCGTCGCCTGTGCGGCATCGGACCGTGTCTCGGCGGGAACCTCCGCCGATCCCAGCAACCTCGAGCCGACGATCGCGCGCACGAGACCGGGCTTGCCGCCGAACGCTTTGTAAACGGTCTCGACGGCCACACCGGCGTCGTCCGCGATGGCGGCGACGGTCGTCGCGGCGTACCCCGCCTGCAGGAACAGCCGCTGTGCGCTGCTGATGATGCCCTGGCGTCGCTGCTCGGCCATGCTCCGGCGCCGGCTCGCGTCGTAGCGTCGGCGGGTCTTGTCCCCTGTTTCCATGCGGCGTACACTCCTATTCAGATACAGTCTACTTTATCGAAAATGGAGGCTGTCATGAGCACAGACGATGAGCGTCCCGGTGGGGCGCCAGCAACGGTCATCGACCGCCTGGTGCGGGCCACGAACGCTCACGACCTCGACGCCCTCGTCCGCTGCTTCGGCCCTGGCTACCGCAACTCCACGCCGGCGCACCCGAATCGTTCGTTCGCCGGCTCCGCGCAGGTGCGGGACAACTGGCAGCAGATCTTCGCCGGCGTGCCGGACATCCATGTCGAGGTCGAAGCGGAGACCGTCGACGGTCCGTGGGTCTGGACCGAATGGCGGATGACGGGGACACGCCGCGACGGCACACCGCACGAAATGGCCGGAACGATCATCTTCGAGGTCGACGGCGACAGCATCGCATCCGCGCGTTTCTACGTGGAGCCCGTCGAGCGTGCGAGCGGCACGGTCGGCGACGCCGTGCGGCGGCAGGTGGGGGAAGCGCCCACTGGGGCCGATCCCCAGGTCGTTGCGCAGGCGGCAGAGGTCGTTTCGCCGTGATCCTCATCGCGGGCGGCACCGGACGGTTGGGAACCGCAGTCCGCGAGGGCCTGGAACCCGGCCAGGTCCGGGTGCTGACGCGAAACGCCTCGACCGCAGAGCTGATCCGAGAGGGTGGATCAGAGACAGTGGTCGGCGACCTCGCCGACGCAGAAACGGTCTCGCGTGCGGTCGTGGGCTGCCGCGCGGTGGTCCTCGCCGCATCCGGATTCGGGCCGATGGGGCGTTCGACGCCTGCCGGAGTCGACCGGGACGGGAACATCGCTCTCATCCACGCAGCGCGCACCGCGGGTGTCGAGCACGTCGTCCTGGTATCGATGCACGGTGCGGCTCCGGACGCACGGCTTCAGCTTCTCCGCATGAAGTGGGCGGCCGAGGAGGCGCTACGTGCCTCCGGCGTGGGATGGACGATCGTGCGTCCCACCGCGTTCCTGGAGACGTACCTCGACGCGGTCGGGGCCGACCTCCCACGCAACGGATCGACGCTCGTCTTCGGACCGGGCACGGTCCCAGTGAACTTCGTGTCTGTCGACGATGTGGCCGGCCTCGTCGGAGAAGCCCTGCGAAATCCGCACCTGCGCGGGGAGACCGTCGAGTGGGGCGGCGAGGATCTGACCCTCGGACAACTCTCCGATGCTCTGCGATCGGCGACCGGCGTGTCCGGCCCGACCAAGCGGATACCGATTCCGGCGCTCCGCGTCATGGCGCTCGCCTCCAGGCCGTTCTCGCCGTTCCTCGCACGCGTCGCGTCCGCCGCGGTGATCATGAATACGAACGACATGACGTTCAACGCTGCCCCGCACCGCGCCCGCTACCCCGGGCTGCCGCACACCACCCTCGCAGAGGCCGCTACGCGGTGGGCGGATGTCCACCAGGGCTCGGTTGCACGCCGAGCCGGGGCCTGAGCGGCAACCGACGCAGCCACCTGGTCAGCCTCCCGCACAGGGGTCTCTCATCTGCTCGCTGATAGGGTCGCGCGCATCGAAATGACGGAGAACGACATGAGCGACGATCGCACCCTGGGTCTCACCCTGGGCGGTGGAGGCGCGTTCGGCGCTGCGCACGTGGGGGTTCTCCAGGTGCTCGCGGAGCGCGGCATCCGCCCGGGGATCATCACTGGCACGAGCTCCGGCGCCCTGGTGGGCGCAGCATATGCTGCGGGCTTTGAGCCACCCGCGATCGAGCGCGCCGCACTGAGGTTCCGCTGGAGCGCGATCGCCCGGTGGTCGCTCACACCGCGCTGGGGACTGCTCGACACGCATGCGGTCAGGCATTCTCTCCACCGCCTCCTGGGCTCGGATCCGCTCATCGAGCACCTCCCTCGCCGGTTCGCCGCCGTCGCCACCGATCTCCGAACCCGCCAGGCCGTGACGATCGACGAAGGACCGCTGAGCGTCGCCCTGCGGTCGACGATCGCGGTGCCAGGGCTCCTCCCTCCGGTGCGCCGCGACGGGAGGCTGCTGGCCGATGGCGGCATCGTCGACAACGTTCCGGTGCAGGCCACTCGCGCTCTCGGCGCGACCCGCGTCATCGTGGTGCGCCTGCACGCGAAGTGGGAGAACGTTCGGATGATGCGGATGGTCACACGCACCGCCGACCTCAAGCGCGACCCCTCAGTCGTGCTCATCCAGCCCGAGATGGGCGGGATGGCGCAGTGGGGGATGTCCGATGTGCCGCGTCTCATCGCCGAGGGGCGGCGAGTAGCGACCGCCGCACTGGATGAAGCCGAGTCGCGCGGGACACTCGCAGGTGCGCACGAGCCCGAGCGGGTCGGCGAGCGGATGCTCGACGTGGCCTGAACTCGGCGATTCCGCTGTGTCACTCATCGAGGAGGAGATCCGTCCCGACACGCCGCCGGATGCAGCGTAAGGGAGGAGATCCCGGGCCGTTCGCCCGGGATCTCCTCCCTTTTCGACACGGGCGCAGGCGCCGGCAGCCATACGCGACGCCGGACACGCGGGCTACACGTTGAACCTGAATTCCACCACGTTACGTCACGGATAGGTATTGGCTTCTGCGTGGTGACAGCTGCTTCGAGCGCGATGTAGAACGGGGGGCAGTGCGCGCCATTGGTGGATGTATCCCCTGACCTTTCATATCGTTACGGTATGTCAGCGATCCCAGGGAAACAGGTTCACCGCGATCTGGCAGCGCTTCTGAGTCCCGCCCTGGAGAAGGAAGCCTTCCGTCGGCTCCGCCCTGGATCGACAGCAACGTGGTTCAGACCCACTGGAGAACAGTTCCTCCTCGTGTGGGTCCAGCTATCGCGATCCGGTGACCCGTTCGGTTGGTACGGGGCCTCCCTGACTTTCGAGTTCGAGCTAAGCAACGCAGAGGTGCGCGGGACCGGTCGGGTGAGGGAACGACTGCCTCGCTTAATCTCGTACGAGGAGCGGGAGGAGATACGAGATAACCAGAATGCGGTTATCGGTCGGTTGCCTCCGGCTCCCACCTCTGCACTCACGCAACTTCCGGTGTCCTTGCGATCCCAGTATCTAGCTCACGCCGATCAGCACACTGAACCATATGCGGAGAGCGAAGACGTTTGGCTCCGATATGCAGACGCCCGAGACCTCGAGAGCTGGTTCCCGCTCCTACAGAGGATGGTCCCTGCTGCTGCTCGCGAAGCTGCGATCCGGTTCGGGGTCGCCACCACTCGCAATACGGTCGCTGACGATGGGGACGTCGAGCAAAATCCCAGATCAGCTACACATTAAACCTGAACTCCACGAAACTCCAACGAACTACAACGTCCTGCGAGCACTTCAGCTGGCTGGATCCTCGTCCGCGAACCATCCCTCAGCTTCGCTCACGGTGAGCCCATGCGTGTAGGCGACGAGTTGACCGAGGAACTCCGTTCGGTTGTAGTCGGCTCCTACGCTTCTGGCGCACCAATCCCCGTCATCCAGTTTCACAAGCATGAAGACCGACTCGGCCTTGGTGCCCTCGGGCAACGGCGCCACCAGTAGCTCTCCCAGCACATGCGCCGCGGGAACGGGATCACGATGTTTATCAGGTGCCATAACTGACATTGTTCAGCACCGGGAAAGAATCTCCACCCAGAAAAGGAGAAGCGGTCGTGAAACTCCTTCCCGACGCCGTTCGGAAGGAGTCGGGCGGCGTGTCGCGGGCTGATCTCCTGTGGGCGGGAAGCCGCGGTCGGCTACACGTTGAACCGGAACTCCACCACATCCCCATCCTGCATCACATACTCTTTCCCCTCCATGCGCGCCTTCCCGCGCGCCCGCGCCTCTGCGACGCTGCCAGCGTCGACGAGGTCGTCGAAGGAGATCACTTCGGCCTTGATGAAGCCCTTCTCGAAGTCGGTGTGGATGACGCCGGCCGCCTGGGGGGCCTTCCAGCCCTTGTGGATCGTCCAGGCGCGGGACTCTTTCGGGCCGGCCGTGAGGTAGGTCTGCAGGCCGAGGGTGTCGAAGCCGATGCGGGCGAGCTGGTCGAGGCCGCTCTCCGTCTGGCCGGTGGAGGCCAGGAGCTCGGCGGCGTCGGCGGCGTCGAGGTCGATGAGCTCGGACTCCAGCTTCGCGTCGAGGAACACGGCCTGGGCGGGCGCGACCAGGGCGGCGAGCGCGGCCCGGCGGGCGTCGTCGGTCAGCACGTCCTCGTCCACGTTGAACACGTAGATGAACGGCTTCGCGGTGAGCAGTCCGAGCTCGCGGATCGGCTCCAGGTCGATCGTGGAGGCCGACAGCGGCTTGCCGTCGTTCAGGAACGCCATCGCCTCGCGGGCGGTCTCGAGCACGACCGGCTCCAGCTTGCGGCCCTTGACCTCCTTCTCGTAGCGCTGCTCCGCCTTCTCCAGGGTCTGCAGGTCGGCGAGGATGAGCTCGGTGTTGATGGTCTCCATGTCCCCGGCGGCGTCCACCTTGCCCGCGACGTGCACCACGTCGGGGTCGGAGAATCCGCGCACCACCTGCGCGATGGCGTCGGCCTCGCGGATGTTGGCGAGGAACTTGTTGCCGAGGCCCTCGCCCTCGCTCGCGCCTTTCACGATGCCGGCGATGTCGAGGAACGACACCGGGGCCGGGAGGATGCGCTCGCTGCCGAACAGCTCGGCCAGCGTGTCGAGGCGCGGGTCGGGGAGGTTCACGACCCCCACGTTCGGCTCGATGGTCGCGAACGGGTAGTTCGCCGCGAGGGCGTCGTTCTTGGTCAGCGCGTTGAAGAGGGTCGACTTGCCGACGTTCGGGAGTCCGACGATACCGATAGTGAGAGCCACGGTCGTCCATTCTACGGGCGGCAGCGGTGGGCAGCCGCCGACCTCGGCCCGCCCGGTCTCAGCCCAGGGTCGCGCGGTAGCACCGCGTGACGTACGGCAGCTCGATCCGCTCCGCCCCCGCCAGCTCCGGATGCTCGGCGTGGAGGCGGCGCAGCGACGCGATCACCGCCGCCTGCGCGTCCGGGTCCTTCGTGATGAAGTAGCTGCGCGAGCGCGCCAGATCCAGGAGGCCGTTCAGCGTCATCGCCTGCACCCAGTGCACGTCGTGCCGCTCCAGCTCGCCGAACGGTGCGCCGACGGCCGGCTCCTCCTCCTGTCCGAAAGTCGCGTCACCCGCGCCCATCAGCTCGCCCAGCTCGCGCACCCAGTCGACGCTCTCGTCCCGGTCGTTCCAGACCAGGCCGATCCTGCCGCCCGGCCGCAGCACGCGCGCGACCTCCGGGACGGCGCGCTCGCGGTCCACCCAGTGCCACGCCTGCGCGGCGACGACAAGCCCGGCCCCCGCGTCGGGCACAGGGATGCTCTCGCCCGACCCGATCCGCGTCTCCGCCTCCGGGATGCGCTCCGCCAGCACGCCGAGCATCTGCGGCGACGGGTCCACCGCGATCACGTCGAAGCCGGCGTCCACGAGCGCGCGGGTCAGCTTGCCTGTGCCGGCGCCGAGGTCCACGACCGGGCCGGTCACGCCCTCCGTGAGCCACGCGACTGCGTCCGCCGGATAGTCCGGCCGCGCCGCGTCGTACAGTTCCGCCGCCCGGTCGAACGCACGTGCGTGCGCCTCCCGCTCCCGTCGCTCCCGCATACCTGCGACCCTACTCCGGCGATTTTCGGAGCTCCGCGGCGTGGGCGACCGGGCGACGTCGGTGGGCCGTGCGAGAGTTCGGGCGTGCCACTGGACTTCACCGCCATCGACTTCGAGACCGCGAACTCCTCTGCGGCGTCCGCCTGTTCTGTCGGGCTGGTGAAGGTGCGCGACGGCCGCGTGGTCGACCGCGCGAGCTGGTTCATCCGGCCGCCGCTCGGGCACGACGTGTTCCAGGAGTGGAACGTCCGCATCCACGGCATCCAGCCGCAGGACGTCGCCGGCGCCGCAGGCTGGGTCGACCAGCTCGCCGACCTGGTGGAGTTCGCGGAGGACGACCACCTGGTCGCCCACAACGCCGGCTTCGACATGGGCGTCATCCGTGCCGCGTGCGCCGCCACCCTCGTCGCCTGCCCGGAGTACCGCTACCTGTGCAGCCTCCAGGTCGCTCGGCGCACCTACCACCTGGAGTCGTACCGCCTGCCGGTCGCGGCGATGGCGGCTGGGTTCGAGGACTTCCACCACCACGACGCCCTCGCCGACGCGGAGGCCTGCGCGGCCATCGTCGTGCACGCAGCGCGCCGCCACGACGCGGCCACGATCGACGACCTCGCCGCCCTGACAGGCGCCCGCGTCGGGCGCATCGGCATGGCCGCCGCGGCGTAGCTCCCACCCGCTCGGCGTCGCACACTCCGGCGCTCCGCAGCGCTCCCGCGCGCCCTCTCCTGTGCGGGACACCATCACCCAGTCATCAGGCATATACACCTCAGTAATGAAAGCATTGCAACTTCGTTCGTCACGTTCTAATGTCCAGACATAGCAACAAGACGCGAAGGAGCGACCATGACCGCATCCCCTCACCCGGAGGCCGCCGAGACGGCCCCCGGCACCACCGCCTCCGCAGGCCCGACACCACCGGACACCGACGACCCCCGCGCGCGCCGCTTCCTCCGGCGGATCGCCGTGCTGGCCACCTTCGGCGGCCTCCTCTTCGGCTACGACACCGGCGTCATCAGCGGCGCCCTGCCGTTCATGCAGTTCGACCAGCGGCCGCTCACCCCGCTCGAGGAGGGCACCATCGTGTCCTCGCTCCTCTTCGGCGCGGCACTCGGGTCGTTCCTCGGCGGCCGTATCGCCGACCGCCGCGGACGCCGCGGGCTCATCGGCGCGCTCGCGGTCGTATTCTTCATCGCGGCCCTTGCGTGCGCATTCGCGCCGACGATCGGCGTCATGATCGCCGCCCGCTTCGTGCTCGGCCTCGCCGTCGGCGGCGCGTCCGTCGTGGTCCCGATGTACCTCGCGGAGCTCTCCCCCGCCGCCCGACGCGGCCGCATCGTCACGCAGAACGAGCTGATGATCGTCTCCGGCCAGCTCGCTGCGTTCGTCGTGAACGCCGTCCTCGCCTCCGTCGTCCCCGAGCACGCCGCCGTGTGGCGCTGGATGCTCGTCGTCGCCTCCCTGCCGGCCGTCGTGCTGTTCTTCGGGATGCTCGTCGTGCCGGAGAGCCCGCGCTGGCTCATCCTGCACGGGCGCTTCGCGGAGGGGCTCGCGGTCCTGCGCCGCATCCGCGCCGAGCAGCAGGCCGAGCGGGAGGCCGAGGAGATCCGCCGCCACGAGGAGCGCGCCGTGCGCACGCCCCTGCTCACGGAGCTCGCCGTGCCGTGGGTGCGACGGGTCTTCGTCATCGGACTCGGGATCGCGATGGTGCAGCAGCTCACCGGCGTGAACTCGATCATGTACTACGGCGTCCAGATCCTCCAGAAGTCCGGCTTCGACCAGCAGGGCGCGCTCATCGGCCAGATCGCCAACGGCGTCATCTCGGTGCTCGCCACCTTCGTCGGCATCGCGCTGCTCGGCCGGGTGGGCCGGCGCCCGCTGCTGATCGTCGGCCTGATCGGCACGACGACGTCGCTGCTGCTGGTCGGCGGCGCCTCCGCGCTGCTCGCCGGATCGCCCGCGCTGCCGTTCGTGGTGCTGTCGCTGACGGTGACGTTCCTCGCGTTCCAGCAGGGCGCGGTCTCGCCGGTCACCTGGCTGATGCTCGCGGAGATCTTCCCGGCCCGCATCCGCGGCGCCGCGTTCGGGCTGGCCGCGCTCATCCTGTGGCTGACGAACTTCCTGGTCGGCTTCCTGTTCCCGCAGCTCGTGGACGCGCTCGGGATCTCGCCCACGTTCTTCCTGTTCGCCGTCGTGGGCGTCGGCGCGGTCGTGTTCGTCGCGCGCAGCCTGCCCGAGACGCGCGGGCGCAGCCTGGAGACCCTGGAGGCGGAGCTGCGCGACCGGTTCACCCGCTGAGCCTGCTCGCAGCGGGCGGGCTCTCGGGCCGGCACGAGGGCGGGGCGGGAGCGATTTCCCGCCCCGCCCTCCGTCGTCGCGGCCGTTGTCGGCGGCCCCTGCGACACTGAGCGCATGGACTTCCCCGCACTGCTCCTCGGCCTCCTGCTCGGTCTCCTCGTCGGCGCGGCGGGGGCCGGATACGCCGTCGCGCGACTGCTCAAGAGCCGCGAGGCCGCGGCGCCCACCGTGGAGGACCCGGCGATCGTCGCGGCCCGCCACGAGAGGGAACTCCTCGAGGTGCGCGCGGAGGAGGCGGGCAAGCAAGCCGAGCTCCGCGCGGAGCTCGCCTCCGCCGACACGCGCGTCGACTCGCTGCAGGAGCAGCTCCGTGGGGCGCACGAGCAGCTCCGGGAGACCACGGAGCGGCACCGCGCCGAAGCCGTCGCCCAGACCGAGCGCGAGCGTGCCGAGAGCAAGGTGCTCCAGGCGCTGGCGCCCGTGCGCGAAAGCCTCAGCGACATGCAGCGCAAGGTGATCGAGCTGGAGACCCAGCGCAACCAGCAGCACGGCCAGCTCGCCCAGCAGCTCCGGTCGGCGGCCGAGTCGGAGGAGCGGCTGCGCAGCACCGCGGAGTCGCTGGCGTCCGCGCTGCGCTCCAACAGCACGCGCGGCGTCTGGGGCGAGACCCAGCTCCGCAGCGTCGTGGAGGCCGCCGGACTGATCGAGCGCGTGGACTTCGACGTGCAGTCCAGCATCCACTCGGAGTCCGGCGCCGGCCGACCCGACATGATCATCCGGCTCCCCGGCGGCAAGAGCATCGCGCTCGACGCCAAGGTGCCCTTCAACGCCTACCTCGAGGCCAGCCAGATCCCCGCGACCGCGACCGGCGCCGAGGGCGCGCAGCGCGAGGCTCTCCTCAAGCAGCACGTCAAGGCCGTCCGCGACCACATCACAACTCTGGGCAGCAAGGCGTACTGGACGGGCCTGGAGTCCTCCCCCGAGATGGTCATCGCGTTCATCCCGAGCGAGTCGCTGGTCTCCTCGGCCATGGAGGCGGACCCGTCGATCATGGAGTTCGCCTTCGGCAAGCGGGTCGCCCTGGCCTCCCCCGTGACACTATGGTCGGTGCTGAAGACGGTGGCGTTCAGCTGGCAGCAGGACGTCCTGACCCAGGACGCCAAGCAGCTCTTCGACCTGAGCCGCACGCTCTACACCCGGCTGGGCACCACGGCCGGCCACATCGAGAAGCTCGGCCGCTCGATCGAGCGCACGGTCAAGGACTACAACGGCTTCGTCGGCTCCTTCGAGCGCCAGGTGTTCCCCACGGCCCGCAAGCTCGCCGCGATCGACGAGTCGAAGGTCATCGGCGTCATGGAGGGCATCGAGGAGGCTCCCCGCGAGCTCACCGCGTTCGAGCTCGTCGACGAGCTGGAGGCGCAGGCAGCGGCGCGCATCCGCGTGGAGGCCGCCGACGACGACGCCCGCGACATGCACGGCATCGACAAGCTCGCCATCGAGGAGCGGGCTCGCGCCGCCGCCGCCGACGACGAGGCCTCCGGCGCCGCCTGACACACGCCCAAGTCCCGCCGAGGGGCACGTAAACGCCCCTAAAACCGCGTCTTAGGGGCGTTTACGTGCCCCTCGACATCCCCTCGCGACTTACATCTCGTCGGCCGAGAGCCACTTCTCCGCGAGGTGGTCCGCGACCACGCGGCGGATGGTGCCCGACTTGGAGCGCAGAACGATCGACTCCGTGCGGATGATCGGTCCCTTGCGGCGGACGCCCTCCACCAGGCCGCCGTCGGTGACGCCGGTCGCGACGAAGAAGGTGTTGTCGCCTTTCACCAGGTCGTCGGCGCCGTAGATCCGGTCCATGTCGAGGCCCGCGGCGATCCCGCCCGCGCGCTCGGCGTCGTCCTTCGGTGCGAGCCGGCCCTGCATGAAGCCGCCGATCGCCTTGATCGCACACGCGGTCGTGATGCCCTCCGGGCTGCCGCCGATGCCGACGCACAGGTCGATGCGCGACTCGTAGCGGGCCGCGTTGATCCCGCCGGCCACGTCGCCGTCGAGCATGAGGCGCGTCCCGGCGCCGGCGGCACGGATCTCCTCGATGAGCCCCTCATGCCGCGGCCGGTCCAGCACGGCCACGCGGATCTCGCCCACCGGCTTGCCCTTGGCCTTCGCCAGCTCGCGGATGTTGTCGCCGATCGACTGCGACAGGTCCACGACGCCGCGGCCCTCCGGCCCGGTGACGATCTTGTCCATGTAGAAGACGCTGGAGGCGTCCAGCATCGTGCCGCGGTCGGACACCGCGATCACCGACAGCGCGTTCTGGCGCCCGGCCGCGGTCAGCGAGGTGCCGTCGATCGGGTCGACCGCGATGTCGCAGGCCGGGCCGCGCCCGTTGCCGACGTGCTCGCCGTTGAACAGCATCGGGGCGTTGTCCTTCTCGCCCTCGCCGATCACGATCAACCCGTCGAAGTTCACCGTGCCGAGGAACTTGCGCATCGCGTCCACGGCCGCGCCGTCCGCCGCGTTCTTGTCGCCGCGGCCGATCCACGGAGTCGCCCGGATCGCCGCCGCCTCGGTCGCCCGCACCAGCTCCATCGCCAGGTTCCGGTCGGGGTGAAGGAAGAGGGACGCGGTGTCGGTGCTGGTCATGATGGGTCCTCCCGGACGAATCGAAACGACGGTGTCAGCCGCCAGGCGACGGCGAAGCCCAGTGTATCGAGGGGAGGTCGCCGGAGGCACCGGACCCGCGTCGGTATGATGAGTCCCGTTCGACACCCCGATTCCCAAGGAGCCGCAATGCCCATCGCCACGCCGGACCAGTACGCAGAGATGCTCGACAAGGCGAAGGCGGGCGGCTTCGCGTATCCCGCGTTCAACGTCTCGTCGTCGCAGACGATCAACTCCGTGCTCCAGGGCCTCACCGAGGCGGGCAGCGACGGCATCATCCAGGTGACCACCGGCGGCGCCGACTACTTCGCCGGCCAGACGGTCAAGGCCCGCGCCACCGGCGCCCTCGCGTTCGCGAAGTTCGCCACCGAGGTCGCGAAGAACTACCCGATCACCGTCGCGCTGCACACTGACCACTGCCCGAAGGGCGCGCTCGACGACTTCGTGCTGCCGCTCATCGCCGCCTCCGAGGAGGAGGTCCGCGCGGGCCGCAACCCGATCTTCCAGTCCCACATGTGGGACGGCTCGGCGGTCCCGCTGAACGAGAACCTCGAGATCGCGCAGGAGATGATCAAGCGCACCAAGGCCATCAACGCCATCCTCGAGGTCGAGATCGGCGTCGTCGGCGGCGAGGAGGACGGCGTGCAGCACGAGGGCTCCAACGAGGCCCTCTACACGACCCTCGCCGACGTCGAGAAGGCCGTGGAGGCCCTGGGCCTCGGCGAGAACGGCCGCTACATGGCCGCCCTCACCTTCGGCAACGTGCACGGCGTCTACAAGCCGGGCAACGTCAAGCTGCGTCCGGAGCTCCTCAAGGAGATCCAGGACGGCCTGGCCGCCAAGTACGGCACCGGCCCGAAGCCGCTGGACCTCGTCTTCCACGGCGGCTCCGGCTCGACCGACGCCGAGATCGCCGAGGCGGTCCGCAACGGCGTCGTGAAGATGAACATCGACACGGACACCCAGTACGCGTTCACCCGCTCGGTCGCCGGCTACATGTTCGACAACTACGACGGCGTGCTCAAGGTCGACGGCGAGGTGGGCAACAAGAAGGCCTACGACCCGCGTGCCTGGGGCAAGGTCGCCGAGACCGGCATGGCCGCCCGCGTCGTGGAGGCCACCCAGCAGCTCGGCAGCGCCGGTCACTCCGGCAAGTAGCCCACCCACGTAGGCTGGGGGGATGAGCGAGCACGACCCGGAGAAGGCGCCGGACGAACGACCGCGCCCGAAATACGGCGAGCTCGCCCCTCCCGGCTGGGTGTGGAAGCCCCCGCAGGACACGGACCGGCTGGACACCACGCACCACAGCCCGGCGGCGTCAGAGGTCGAACAGCCTCCCGCAGCGCCGCCCCAGCCCGGGCCGTACGGGCAGCACGACGGCGCCCAGCACGACGCCGGGCAGCACGCCGGCGCCCAGCACGGCGGCGAACAGCACGGCTACCCACGTCCGTACCCGTTCAGCCCCCAGCTCCGGGCCGACGCGCCGCGCTGGAACGTCACGACCACGATCGTGCTGCTCGTCGTCGGCTTCTTCGGGATGTCGTACACGATCGGAACCCTGCAGGGCCTGCCCGCGACGATGCAGCTCCTGCACTCCTCGCTCAACCTGGGCAAGTACGTGCAGGACCCGTCCGTCGCGCCCCTGATCACCGGCGGCACGATCGCGATGGCCGGCATCTGGGCGATCTCGCTCGGCCTCTCGGTGTGGCTGCTCGTGCAGAAGCGGCTGGCGTTCTACGTCCCGCTCGTCGCCGGGATCCTGGCGTTCATCACCCTCTTCGTCATACTGGGCCTGATCTTCTCGACGGACCCGGTGCTGCTCGACTACTACAACGGGATCGGGCCCGCGACGCCGGGCCCGGCCACGCCAGGCCCGACCTCCCCGGCGCCGAGCTCGCCACTCCCGACGAGCCCGGCTGCCACCCCTGGGGCCTCGACCTCCGCTTAGGCTGCGCGCGACTCCGCGAGTCCCGCGGCGAGCGGCGTCGTCGGCCGGCCGATCAGCTCGCTGAGCGTTTCGGTCGCATCGGCGAGGGCGCCGTCGCGGATGTTGCCGTCCAGCGCGACCACGAAGCCGGCCGTGCCCTCGTCCAGTCCCGCTTCGCGCAGCGCCGCCCCGTGCTCCTCCGGCGTCACCGAGCGGTAGGCGACCGGACGGCCGAGCAGCTCGCCGATGACCGCGGCGAGGTCGTCGAACGTCCACGCGACATCGCCGGCCAGCTCGTAGACCGCCCCGTCGTGGCCGTCGGTCGTAAGCACGACGGCCGCGGCCTCCGCGTAGTCCTTGCGGGAGGCGCTGGCGACCCGTCCGGTCGCCGCGCTGCCGACGAGCTCGCCGGTCGCGGAGGCGACGTCGACCTGGCCGGTGTAGTTCTCGGTGTACCAGTTGTTGCGAAGCACCGTCACCGGGAGCCCGGAGGCGGCGAGCAGCTTCTCGGTCTCGGCGTGCTCCGGCGCGAGCACCAGGTCGGTGTCGTCGGCGTGCGGCGCGCTCGTGTAGACGATGCGGCCGACGCCGGCTCGCACGGCCGCGTCGATGGCGTTGCGGTGCTGCGGGATGCGCTGGCCGACCTCAGATCCCGAGACGAGCAGGAGGGCGTCAGCCCCGGCGAACGCCGCGTCCAGGGTCTCCGGCTTCCCGAAGTCGATCACGGCGGTCTGCACGCCGCGCGCGGCCAGTGGGGCGAGCCGCTCGGCGCTGCGCCCGAGGGCGCGGATGTCGGCGGCGGGCACCCCGCGGTCGAGGAGGGCGTCCACGGTGAGGCGTCCGAGGTGTCCGGTGGCTCCGGTGACGACGATGGTCATGGTGTGTTTCCTTTCGGTCGGTCGTCGTTCGCAACCGCCGTCGTGCCGGGAAACTTCCCTGTCGGAGGTACCCACTTTTCGGTAAGTTACTGACGTGGACACCAGATTCGACTCGTTCGAGGCCCTCGGCTTCACCGACGGCGTGCTCCCCTCGGAGTGCCCGTCGCGCATCGTGCTCAACCACGTCACCAGCACCTGGGGCGTGCTCGTGCTGGTCGCGCTCGCGCGGAGCGACCTGCGCTGGGGGGAGCTGCGCCGCACCGTGCAGGGCATCAGTGAGAAGATGCTCGCCCAGACGCTCCGCACCCTGGAGCGGGACGGGTTCGTCCTCCGCACCGCGCAGCCCACGGTCCCGCCGCGCGTCGACTACAGCCTCACCACCCGCGGCCGGGACGTCACCGAGCACCTCCTCCCGCTGATGGGCTGGATCGCCGACAACGCCGACGACATCCTCTCCGGAGCCCCGCCCGCGCCGCTCGGCTTCGAGACCGGGCAGGGCTCGGTGAGCGGGGACTTCCGCGACGGCAACGAGGACTCCCTCTACGCCTCGGCCTGGTCGGCGTTCGTGGCCGACGGCGTGGGAGGCCATGCGGCCGGCGAGATCGCCTCCGCGACGGTCGCGATCCGGCTGGCGTCGATGCTCGACGCCACCGAAGGCCGCGTCCCCGGCGAGGCGCGGCTGCGTGAGCTGGTCGCGATCGCGAACTCCGACCTCGCGCTCCGCGTGCGGCTCGACCCCGCGCTGGCCGGCATGGCGACGACCCTCGTCGGGCTCTTCGCGGACGGCGAGCGGATCACGGTCGCGCACACCGGCGACTCACGCGCCTACCGCCTGCGCGACGGCGCCCTGGCGCAGATCACCGAGGACGACTCGCTGGTGCGAGAGCTGCTGGCCACCGGGGCCATCGGCGAAGGCGATGTCGCGGAGCATCCACTGCGGTCGGTCGTCACGCACGTCCTCCGCGGGGATGCTGAGGACGCCGCCGCGCTGCACGTCGCGTCCGAGCCTGCGCGCCGCGGCGACCGCTGGCTGCTCACGAGCGACGGGCTCACCGACTACGTGCCGATCCTGGATGTCGCCGAGACCCTTGCATCCGCCGCGACGCCGCAGGACGCGGCCGACGCGCTGGTCGCGCTGGCGCTTCGCCACCGCGCCCGCGACAACATCTCCGTCGTCGTCGCGGATGTCGTGGAGCTCCCGGAGGCTCCGGTGTACCGCCCCGCCTTCGGCGGCTCGGCCGCCGCCGACCCCGCCTCCGCGCGCACGCTCTGACGCCGCGCCCCGCGACATTCGTCACGAATGTGCGCTATCGCGCCGCCATTCGCCACATTCGTCACGAATCGCGAAGCGCGACATTCGGCACGAATGTGCGCTTTGGCGGGGCGGTTCGCGACATTCGGCACGAATCGGCGGCGTGGGCGGGTCAGGCCTGGGCGCGGCCTCCGAGCGCGCGGGCGTCCTGCCGGCCGCTGATGTCCTTGCGGAGCTCCTTCGGCAGCGAGAACATCAGGTCCTCCTCCGCCGTCTTGACCTCCTGCACCTCGCCGTAGCCCGCGCCGGAGAGCTCGTCCAGCACCTCCTGCACCAGCACCTCCGGCACCGAGGCGCCGCTGGTCACGCCCACGGTCGCCACGCCGTCCAGCCACTCCTGGCGGATCTCGCTGGCGTAGTCGACGCGGTAGGCCGCGCTCGCGCCGTACTCGAGGGCGACCTCCACGAGGCGCACCGAGTTGGACGAGTTGGCCGAGCCGACCACGATCACCAGGTCGGCGTCCTCCGCGACCTTCTTGATCGCGACCTGGCGGTTCTGCGTCGCGTAGCAGATGTCGTCGCTCGGCGGGTCCTGCAGGTTCGGGAAGCGCTCGCGGAGCCGGCGGACCGTCTCCATCGTCTCGTCCACCGACAGCGTGGTCTGCGACAGCCACACCACCTTGTCCGGGTCCTTCACCTGGAGGCGGTCGACGTCCTCCGGCCCGTTGACGAGCGTCACGTGCTCGGGAGCCTCGCCGGCGGTGCCCTCGACCTCCTCGTGGCCCTCGTGGCCGATCAGCAGGATCTCGAAGTCGTCGCGGGCGAAGCGCACGGCCTCGCGGTGCACCTTGGTGACCAGCGGGCAGGTCGCGTCGATGGCGAGGAGGCCGCGATCGGCCGCCGCGTTCACGACCGCGGGCGAGACGCCGTGCGCCGAGAACACGACGTGCGCGCCCTGAGGCACCTCGTCGACCTCGTCCACGAAGATCGCGCCCTGCTGCTCCAGCTCGGAAACCACGTGCACGTTGTGGACGATCTGCTTGCGCACGTAGACCGGCGCGCCGTAGTGCTCCAGCGCCTTCTCGACGGCCACGACGGCGCGGTCGACGCCGGCGCAGTAGCCGCGCGGGGCCGCCAGCAGCACGCGCTTGTGTCCCTGGACCGGGATATCCTGAAGCCGCCCGCGCTCGCCGGACTCCCGCTTGACGGGGATCCGGGGCATGGGGAGGCTGATGGTCGCATCGCTCACCCCTCGATCGTACGCGGTGGGCGCTGATCAACGGATGGGAGGCCGGGTGGCACAGGTCGCTGGCGGTACGACGGGCGCGCCGACGATGACCCCTGGGCCGCCGACCCTCGACGCCCCGTGGCCGGTCGCGCTGCTCGCCGACCGCATCCGGGGCTGGATCGACCGGCTCGGCACCGCGTGGGTCGAAGGCGAGATCACGCAGTGGGGGGTCTCCGGCGGCAACGTCTACGGCAAGCTGAAGGACCTCCGCGAGGACGCCACGATCAGCTTCAGCATCTGGTCGTCGGTGAAGGCGCGCATCCCCGCCGACCTCAAGCAGGGCGACCGGGTGATCGCCGCGGTGAAGCCGAACTACTGGGTCAAGGGCGGCAGCCTCACCATGCAGGTGAGCGACATGCGGCACGTGGGCCTCGGCGACCTCCTGGAGCGGCTGGAACGCCTGCGGGCGCAGCTCACGGCGGAGGGCCTGTTCGCCGCCGAGCGCAAGAAGCGGCTGCCGTTCCTCCCGCACACCATCGGCCTGGTGACCGGCAAGGACTCCGACGCCGAGAAGGACGTGCTCCGCAACGCGCAGCTGCGCTGGCCGGCGGTGCGGTTCCGCGTCGTCCACGCGGCGATGCAGGGCGACCGGACCGTCCCGGAGGTGGTCTCCGCCATCCGCACGCTCGACGCCGACCCCGAGGTGGAGGTCATCATCGTCGCGCGCGGCGGCGGCGACTTCCAGAACCTGCTCGGCTTCAGCGACGAGCGCGTGGTGCGCGCCGCCGCGGAGGCCGCGACCCCGATCGTGAGCGCCATCGGCCACGAGGCCGACCGCCCGCTGCTGGACGACGTCGCAGACCTCCGCGCCTCGACGCCGACCGATGCCGCCAAGCGCGTCGTCCCGGACGTCGCGGAGGAGCTGGCGCGCGTTCAGCAGGCCCGCTCGCGCCTCGGCACGCGGCTGACGCACATGATCACGCACGAGATCGACCGGATCGGGCACCTCCGCACCCGCCCGGTGCTGGCCTCCTCGACCTGGATCGTGGACTCGCGCGCGCAGGAGCTCACACGCTACGTCGCCCGCGGCGTCGAGCTGGTGGAGCGCCGCGCCGACCGCGAGAGCACGCGGATCGCGGAGCTGCGCGGCCAGCTCCGGGCGCTCTCGCCGCAGGCGACCCTCGACCGCGGCTATGCGATCGTGCAGAACGACTCCGGACACGTCATCACCTCACCTGTGGAAGCACCACCCGGCGCGGCCGTGCGGGTGACGCTGGCGGGGGGCGCGTTCGCCGCCACCGCCGGTGACCGGCTCCCTTCCCCCGCAGGCGGCGCCGCTGCCGATGGTGCCGCCCATCCCGATCCAGCGCCCGCCCAGCGAGACAAATAGAATGGACATCATGCCCACCTCGGAGATCAGCGCGCTCAGCTACGAGGAGGCGCGCGACGAGCTCGTCCGCGTCGTCACCGAGCTCGAGCAGGGCTCCACGACGCTGGAGGAGTCCATCGCGCTGTGGGAGCGCGGCGAGGCGCTCGCCCGCCACTGCGAGGAGTGGCTGATCGGCGCGAAGGCCCGGCTCGACGCGGCCCGCGCCGGCGCAGCAGCGGGCGCAGGCTCAGCCTCGGGCGCACGGAGCGTGTCAGACACCGAATGAGCCCGCGCACCCGTAACAGCACGGTGAAGCCTCCCGCCGTCGTCGCCGAGCTCGGCCGCCCGGAGACGCCGGAGGAGACCGCCGCCCGCAAGGCGCAGAACTCCGCCAACCATCGCAATCGGCAGACGGTCAACAACCTCGTCTACTCGCTGATCGCGACGGTCGCGCTCGTGGCCGTCATCGTGCTGATCGTCCCGCGCGGCAATCCCACATCGTCCGCTCCTCCGGTCGACTACGCCGCCGTCGCCCAGCAGGCGCAGGGCAGCGAGCCCGACCGGCTCGTGGTCCCGAAGCTCCCGTCCGGCTGGACCTCCAACAGCGCCGAGCTGCGCACGAAGACCGCGGACGGCGTCGACGCCTGGTACATCGGGCTGCTCACGCCCAAGGGTCAGTACATCGGCGTCACGCAGGGCTTCAACGCCAACGACAGCTGGGTCGCCGACCAGGTGAACCGCACCCGCATCGCCGGCACCCGCGAGATCGACGGTGTGAAATGGGACGTCTACGACAACCGCGCGGCGGGATCGTCCGCCGGCAACGTCGCCTACGCGCTCGTGACGACCGCAGGCAAGAGCACGGTCGTTGTCTTCGGCACCGCCGACGACGCCGAGTTCACGGCCGCCGCCTCCTCGCTCACCGACCAGCTCCACTCCCTCGGCTCACCCACCCCAGGAGGAAACTAGATGCCCACGACCCGTCCCGGCCGGATCTGGAAAGAACTGCTGGCAGGCAACGAGCGCTTCGTCTCGGGAGCGCCGCAGCACCCGCGGCAGGACGTCGAGCGACGCCAGACCGTCGCCGAGGGGCAGAACCCGGTCGCCGCGATCTTCGGCTGCGCCGACTCGCGGCTCGCGGCCGAGATCATCTTCGACCTCGGGCTCGGCGACGCGTTCGTCGTCCGCAACGCCGGGCAGGTCGCCTCCGACTCCGCGATCGCCTCGCTGGAGTACGCGGTCGCCGTGCTGAACGTGCCGCTCATCCTGGTGCTCGGCCACGACGCCTGCGGCGCTGTGTCGTCAGCGATCGCTTCGCAGGCCGAAGGCGCCGACCCGCTGCCGCCGCACATCGCGCAGCTCATCGCCCCGATCCTGCCGGCTGTCCACCGGGTCGCCGGCACTGCCCCGGGCGAGGCCGTCGTGCCCGCCGAGGTCGACGCGCTCGAGGTCGGCCGCCTGCACCTGCGCGACACCGTCGCAGAGCTTCTCGCGCGATCGGAGATCATCAGCGACGCCGTCGCCGCCAATCTCCTCGCCATCGTCGGAGCGAACTACGTGCTCCAGGAAGGTCGGGTCGTCCCCGACGCCGTCGTCGGACTGGCCGAACCGGCCGCCGACCCAACGCCCGCGCGCTGACGCGCCAGGGCCCAGAAAGGAAGAACACACCGTGGTGGACACGCAGGCGGGCACCGAGTACCGCATCGAGCACGACACGATGGGCGAGGTGCGGGTCCCCGCAGCCGCCCTGTACGGCGCGCAGACGCAGCGCGCCGTCGAGAACTTCCCGATCTCGGGGTCGGTTCTCGAGCCGGCTCAGATCGCCGCGCTCGCGCGCATCAAGAAGTCGGCGGCGCTCGCGAACGCGCGCCTCGGCGTCCTGGACGCGGACGTGGCCGAGGCGATCGCCGCCGCCGCAGACGAGGTCGTCAGCGGCGCGCACAACGGCGACTTCCCGATCGACGTCTACCAGACCGGCTCGGGCACCTCCTCGAACATGAACATGAACGAGGTGCTCGCGACGCTCGCCTCGCGCCGCCTCGGCCGCCCGGTGCACCCGAACGACCACGTCAACGCGTCGCAGTCGTCCAACGACGTCTTCCCGACCTCCGTGCACATCGCCGTCACGGGCGCGCTGATCGACGACCTCATCCCCGCTCTCGACCACCTCGCGGTGGCGCTGGAGGAGAAGGCGGAGCTGTGGGCGACCGCGGTCAAGTCGGGCCGCACACACCTCATGGACGCCACCCCGGTCACGCTCGGCCAGGAGTTCGGCGGCTACGCCGCGCAGATCCGCTACGGCATCGAGCGCGTTCAGGCGGCGCTGACCCGCGTCGCTGAGGTCCCCCTCGGCGGCACGGCCGTCGGCACCGGCATCAACACCCCGCTCGGCTTCCCCCAGCTCGTGATCGAGCTGCTGACCGCTGAGACCGAGCTGCCGATCACCGAGGCGCGCAACCACTTCGAGGCCCAGGCCAACCGCGACGGCCTCGTGGAGGCCTCGGGCGCGCTCCGCACGATCGCGGTCAGCCTGACCAAGATCTGCAACGACCTGCGTTGGATGGGCTCCGGCCCGAACACCGGTCTCGGCGAGCTGCACATCCCCGACCTGCAGCCGGGCTCCTCGATCATGCCGGGCAAGGTCAACCCGGTGATCCCGGAGGCCGTGCTCATGGTCGCCGCCCGGGTCATCGGCAACGACGCCACCATCGCGTGGAGCGGCGCCTCCGGCCTGTTCGAGCTGAACGTCGCCATCCCGGTGATGGGCACCGCGCTGCTGGAGTCGATCCGCCTGCTCACCCAGGCCAGCCGCGTGCTCGCCGACAAGACGGTCACGGGCCTGGAGGCCAACCTCGACCGCGCCCGCGCGTTCGCGGAGTCGAGCCCGTCGATCGTGACGCCGCTGAACCGCGTGATCGGCTACGAGGCAGCTGCCAAGGTCGCCAAGCACGCCGTCGCCAAGGGCATGACCGTCCGGGAGGCCGTGATCGACCTCGGCTTCGTCGAGCGTGGCGAGGTCACCCTGGAGCAGCTCGACTCGGCACTCGACGTGCTGAGCATGACCCACCCGGGCTGAGTCCGGACCGGACCGCTCGCGAGCCGTTCGATCGAGGCGCCCCTCCCGCACCTGCCGGGAGGGGCGCCTCGCCGTTTTTCACGCGGCTTCCGCACCCGCGGTCACCCCAGCAGCACGAACCCCCAGAACGTCCCCAGCAGCACCGGCCCGAACGGCAGCTCGGCGGACACCCGCCGCCGCGCCCCGCGACCGCAGATCGCCAGCCACGCCACCACCGCCCCGGCCACGAACGACAGCACCGCCCAGCACCCGACCACCGTCACGACCTCGCCCAGCGGCGGTCCGCGCTCCGCCACCAGCGCCGCGAGCGCGCCGGCCAGCACCGCCGCGAGCTTCACGTCGCCCATCCCGAGGCCGCCGCCCGAGGCCGGCACGGCGAACCCGACCAGAGCTGCGACCCCGCACACCAGCGCCGCGACCGCGACCTGCCCTCCGCCGGCCCGGAGCGAACTCCACACCGCTCCCACGACCACGAACGCCGCCCCCGGGAGCACGAGCGCGTCCGGCAGCCGCAGCTCGCGCAGGTCGTGCTGGACAAGCGCCGCCGTGACGGCCGCGAGGTAGAGCGCTCCGATCGCGGCCGGCCCGGCGTCACCTGCCCCCAGCAGGGCGACGCTCAGGCCGACCGCGACAACGATCCGGATCGTTTTCTCAACCATGCGCTCACGCTAGGTGCGGCGACACGGCCTCCTCACAATTCCACAGAAAATACGAGAATCCCGAAACTCTCCACAGATGGCCAGTCTCTTTCGCCCGTCGGCTCACCCTCAGGCCAGCTCGTTGCCCTCCAGCATCTCCGTGACGAGCGCCGCGATCGCCGACCGCTCCGAGCGCGTCAGCGTGACGTGAGCGAACAGCGGGTGGCCCTTCAGCGTCTCGATCACCGACGCGACGCCGTCGTGGCGGCCGACCCGCAGGTTGTCGCGCTGCGCGACGTCGTGCGTCAGCACCACCCGCGAGTTCTGCCCGACGCGGCTGAGCACCGTCAGCAGCACGTTCCGCTCCAGCGACTGCGCCTCGTCCACGATCACGAACGCGTCGTGCAGCGAACGGCCGCGGATGTGCGTGAGCGGCAGAACCTCCAGGATGCCGCGGTCCAGCACCTCGTCCAGCACGTTCTGCGACACCAGCGCACCGAGCGTGTCGAACACCGCCTGGCCCCAGGGGTTCATCTTCTCGCCCTGGTCGCCGGGCAGGTAGCCGAGCTCCTGGCCGCCGACCGCGTAGAGCGGCCGGAACACCATGATCTTCTTATGCTGCTGACGCTCCAGCACGGCCTCCAGGCCCGCGCACAGCGCGAGCGCCGACTTGCCGGTGCCGGCCCGCCCGCCGAGCGACAGGATGCCGATCTCCGGGTCCAGCAGGAGGTCGATCGCCAGCCGCTGCTCCGCCGAGCGCCCGTGCAGTCCGAAGACGTCGCGGTCGCCGCGCACCAGCTTCACCTCGCCGTCGGCGACCACGCGCCCAAGCGCCGAGCCGCGGTCGGAGTGCACGATGAGGCCCGTGTTGATCGGGAGCCCCTCGACCTGCGAGGTGCTCATCCACTCGTTCTCGTACAGCGAGCTCATCTGGTCGCTGCCGAGGGAGATCTCCGCCAGCCCGGTCCAGCCGCTGTCCACGACCTGCTCGTGCCGGTACTCCTCCGCCGCGAGTCCGATCGACGACGCCTTGACGCGCATCGGGAGGTCCTTGGAGACGACCGTGACCGCCAGCCCGTCGTTCGCGAGATTCATCGCCACCGCGAGGATGCGCGAGTCGTTGTCGCCGAGCTGCATCCCGCTCGGCAGCACTGACATGTTGGAGTGGTTCAGCTCCACCCGGAGCGAGCCGCCCTCCCCGACCGGGATCGGGAAGTCGAGCCGTTCATGCTGCACCCGCAGGTCGTCCAGATTGCGCAGCGCCTGCCGCGCGAAGTACCCGATCTCGGGATCGTTGCGCTTCCCCTCCAGCTCGCTCACGACGACGACAGGGATGACGACAGAGTGTTCGGCGAACCGGAAGATCGCCTTGGGGTCGGACAGCAGGACCGACGTGTCGAGCACATATGTCCGCTCGCTCTGACGGGTACCGCTGGATGCCGACTCGAACTGCCGGGTTCCTGATTCAGCCACGACCACTCCCACCCCGCCGCTCCGCTTGCGCTGGAGCCGGCGGATCAATGGCGAGCCGGCCAGTTGGGTTTCGAAACGAACTTATGTGGCCGTCTCGATCGGGCGCCGTGCCCGATGAGTCGAAAGTACGCCGGTGGCGACCCTCCGAAAGGCTCGGAAGGCCGCGTGTCGTGTTTCGTTCAGATGAACTTCACCCCCAGTTATGGGAGGCGCGGAATCACGCCGCCGAGGCATAGGAGGTGAAGGCGGCGCGCAGCATGTCCAGGGTGTCCTCTGTGGTCCCGGCGTGGACGCTGAGGCGCACGCTCGTCGGCCGGATCCTGGCCGTGACACCGTGGTTGAACAGGGCGGCCGCCAGCACGGTGAGCTGTTCGGGCAGCGGCTCCAGCACGACGATCCCTGCGCGCTCCGCGGGGTTGCGCGAGGAGGCGACGGGCACGGCGAACTCGTCGGCGAGGTCGATCACGCGATCCACCGTGTCGGAGATCGCCGCCGAGATCTCCGCGACGCCGACGGCCGCGATCTCCTCCAGCGCTGCGGCGAACCGGGCTTCCGCGATCGGGTCGGCGTTCGACACGGTGAACGCCGACGCGTCCTTCGCCGGATCGACGACTTCGTCCCACCGTTCGCCCGGGCCGCTGCCGACCCACCCGCTGAAGACGGGCGTCAGGTGCGCGACCGCGCGCTCGCTGAGCGCGAGGAACCCGGTCCCCCAGCCCGCCCTCGCCCACTTCTGACCGCCGGAGACGACGACGTCGGCGACCTCGTAGGGAACGTCGGCCACGCCGAAGCCCTGGATCGCGTCGACGATGAGCAGCCGGTCACCGATCACCTGGCGGATGCCGTCGATGTCCGCGAGATAACCGGTGCGCGAGTCGACCAGGCTCACCATGACCGCGCTCGTGGAGTCGGTGAGCTGATCCCTGAGCTGCGCCGGGGTGACCCGGCCGTGGTCGGTCTCCAGCCACACCGGCGTCACCACATGCATCGCCTGCGCGGCGCGCACGGCCGCGTAGGTGACGCTCGGGAACTCGGCGGCCGACAGCAGCACGTCGCCGCCGGTGAGGCCGAACGCGGCGTGCATCAGCCCCGAAGAGGCGTTCGGCTGGAACGAGATCTGCTCGGTGGGGAAGCCGGTCAGCGCCGAGATCGCGTCACGGACGCGGCCGTTCTCCGCGCTCATGCGGTCGACGGTTCCGAAGCGCGACGTGGCGAGCGCCTCGTACTGCCCCAGTGCCTCGGCGCGCACCGCCCGGGACAGCGGGCCGACCCGGCCGTAGTCCAGGTATCCCGGTTCCTCGCCGAACCCCGCGGCGAACTCCTCGATCGTCGTCATCGTGACCTCCGGGGACCATCCTGCCGTCGCGACCGCCGGCAGCGCGAATTCAGCGCGAATCGGTCAGGAGCCGTAGCGGCGGTGGCGGCGGGAGAAGTCGCGCATCGCGCGCAGGAAGTCGACCTCGCGCAGGTCGGGGCCGAGGGCCTCCACGAAGTAGAACTCGCTGTGCGCGCTCTGCCACAGCATGAAGTCGCTCAGCCGCTGCTCGCCGGAGGTGCGGATGACGAGGTCCGGGTCGGGCTGGCCTCCGGTGTAGAGGTGCTCGCCGATGAGATCGGGGGTGAGGAGGTCGGCCAACGTCTCCAGGCTGCCGCCCTCCGCCGAGTGCGCGGCGACGATGCTGCGCATGGCGTCCGTGATCTCCTTGCGGCCGCCGTAGCCGATGGCCAGGTTGATGTGCAGGCCGGTCTTGTCGGCGGTGCGCTTCTCGGCGTCGACCAGCGCGGTCACCAGCGGCTCCGGGAGGCCGGCCGTCGAGCCGACGTGCTTGACGCGCCAGTCGCGGTAGCGGGAGAGGTCGTCGGCGAGCTCGGCGATGATCTCGATCAGGTCGGAGAGCTCGGAGCTCGGCCGGTTGGTCAGGTTGTCCGACGAGAGCAGGTAGAGCGTCACCACCTCGATCCCGAGGTCGTCGCACCACTCCAGGAACTCCCGCATCTTCGCCGCGCCGGCGCGGTGACCGTGCGCAACTGTCGTCATTCCGACCTGGCGGGCCCAACGGCGGTTGCCGTCGATGATCATCGCGACGTGGCGGGGCAGCGACTCCGGGCCGAGGCCGGCGATGTCGCGTCGCAACCGCTTCTGGTACAGGCCGTAGAGCAACCCGTTGGCCGTCTCGGAACTGCGTCTGCTCACGCAGCTACGTTAGCGCCCCTGAGCTGTCCGATTCCCAGCATCCGAGGACCCGTCTCCCCTACTCTTGCTCCATGACGCCGCGAAACGCCCCCGAGCCCGAGGACGTCGCCGAGCTGCTCCACGAGCCGGCCGCCGACCTCCCGCCCGCCGACGCCGCGGTCAAGGCGGACGACTCCCGCGGCCCCCTGCTGCCGAACATCCCACTGCTGGACGCCTCCCCGGCCTACCCGGCCGAGCTCAAGCCGACCTGGCGCGGCTGGATCCATGCCGGCACGTTCCCTGTGGCCATCGCCGCGGGCATCGTCCTGATCTGCCTGGCGCAGGGAGCGCCGGCCAAGTGGGCGTCGGCGGTGTTCATGCTCACCTCGATGCTGCTGTTCGGCAACTCGGCGCTCTACCACCGCTTCAACTGGCAGCCGCGCACGAAGATCGTTCTCAAGCGCATCGACCACGCCAACATCTTCCTGCTGATCGCCGGCACTTACACACCGCTCGCCGTGCTCGCCCTCCCGCCGCATAAGGGCATCGTCCTGCTGTGCTTCGTCTGGGGCGGCGCACTGCTCGGCATCGGCTTCCGGGTGTTCTGGATCACGGCGCCGCGCTGGCTGTACGTGCCGCTCTACCTACTGCTCGGCTGGGCGGCGATGATGTACATCGTCGATCTGGTGAACGCGAACGTGGCGATGATGGTGCTGGTCTGCGTCGGCGGCATCCTGTACACGATCGGCGCGGTCATCTACGGGATCAAGAAGCCGAACCCGTTCCCCGGCGTGTTCGGATTCCATGAGATCTTCCACACCTTGACGGTGCTGGCGTTCCTCTGCCACTGGACGGCGGTGCTGCTGATCGCGCTGCATCCCGCCTACAACGGCTGACGCCGCCGGTCGCGGTCAGGGCCGGGAGTCGCCGTCCGCGTCGTCCTGCTGCGAGCCGTTCTCCGCGTCCAGCTTCTGCGCAATCTCCGCGCGGTACCGCACCCGGCGGATGCGCCGTGTCATGTCGAGGATCAGCAGCACCGCCGCGACCGCGATCAGGAAGGTGACGGTGAAGCCGACCACACCGGGCGTGACCGAGTCGTCGCTCGGCCCGGAGGTCGGCGACGGCGTGGGCGTCGCGGCCAGCCAGATGCCCGCCTTCAGCAGCAGCTCCCCCATCACACGGCCTCCACGGACACGGTGGACAGGTCGCTCTGACGCATGGCGGGCTCCGCTTTCGGATCGGGTGGTTCGGGAGGCGCGAAGTGTGATTCACAGCTTCGTCTCCTAGTCTTGTCTCAGCCTACCGTCGCCCCGACGGCGGGCCCGAACGAAGGCCCTGAGAGGCGGACGGCGAGTACATGGCACGCGTGACCGAGGCGCCGTCCGAGACCCTCGAATCCCGCTACGGCCGCACTCCGAAGCGTCGCCGCCGCGACCGCTGGCTGCTGATCGGCGGCGCCGTCGCCGTCCTCGCCGTGGTGACCGCGTGGGTGTTCTGGGCAGGCTGGGACAACAACCAGGCCGACCTGGAGACCACCGACACCGCGTACGTGATCCCCGACGCCCACCATGTGCGGATCACCTTCACCATCAACGCCCAGCCGGGCGCGAGCGTCACCTGCGCGCTGCAGGCGCTGAACCAGGACTATGCCATCGTCGGCTGGCGGGTCGTGACCTATCCCGGGTCCGATTCCCGTGTGACGACGTACAACGAGACGATCCGGACCATCTCGCAGAGCAACACGGGTTTGATTAACACCTGCTGGCTGACCTAACATTCTCTGGATACGCCCCGGCCGAGGCCGGGGCGTCTACTTTACCCACCGGCTCTCCAGCCGGCCATCAGCCGAAGCGGCGGAATACCGTGCAGGCGCGAAGGAGTTCATCATGTCCCAGGAGTCTCAGGTCACGTTTCTGACCCAGGACGCGTACGACCGTCTCTCGGCCGAACTCGAGGAGCTCAGCGTCAACGGCCGTAACGAGATCGCGAAGCGCATCGAGGCGGCCCGCGAGGAGGGCGACCTCAAGGAGAACGGCGGCTACCACGCCGCTAAGGACGAGCAGGGCAAGATCGAGGCCCGCATCGTGCAGCTCACCAACCTGCTGCGCAGCGCCACCGTCGGCGAGGCGCCGGAGAGCCACGGCGTCGTGGAGCCCGGAACCGTCATCACTGCGACCATCGCGGGCGACGAGAGCGTCTTCCTGATCGGCAACCGCGAGATCGCGGCCGGCAGCGAGCTCCCCGTCTACAGCGAGCAGAGCCCGCTCGGCTCCGCCATCCTCGGCCTCAAGGTCGGTGACACGACCGAGTACACCGCCCCCAACGGCCGCCAGATCCCCGTGTCGATCTCCAAGGTCGACACCTACGCCGGCAACTGACCGCCGAGTACGCCCGTAATCAGTCGAAGACCGCCGAGCACGCAGATCATCTGCGGACTCGGCGGTTTTTGCGTCAGTCCTCTTCGAGGACGGGGTCGTAACCGGCGGAGCGCAGCACCTGGATGACCTGTTGGCGGTGGTCGGTGCCGCGCGTCTCCACCGAGACGTCGAGTTCGACTTGGCTGAGCTGGAGTCCGTTGCCGTGCCGCGTGTGCAGCACCTCCACCACGTTGGCGTTGACGCCGGCGAGGATCTCGGCGATGCGCGCGAGCTGGCCCGGCCGGTCCGGGAGCATGATCGAGAGCCGCAGGTAGCGGTCCGAGGCCGCGAGGCCGTGGGCGATGACGCGCTGCATCAGCAGCGGGTCGATGTTGCCGCCGGAGAGGATGGCGACGACCGGCCCGGCCGCGTCGTCCGCCGGGATGAGTCCCGCGAGGATCGCCGCGACGCCGACCGCGCCGGCCGGCTCCACCACGAGCTTCGCGCGCTCCAGCAGCACCAGCAGCGCGCGGGCGATGTCGTCCTCGGTGACGGTGACGACGGCGTCCACCGCGTCCCGGATGATCTCGAAGTTGAGGATGCCGGGCCTGCTGACCGCGATGCCGTCGGCGATGGTCCCGACGACGGCGATCTCGGTCGGCTCCCCCGCTGCGAGCGACGCCGGGTAGGCGGCGGCGTTGGCCGCCTGCACGCCGATCACTCGGACGGTGCGCCCCTCGCGGGCCGCGCGCTGCTTGACCGCGCTGGCCACGCCGGAGATGAGCCCGCCGCCGCCGATCGGCACGACGATGGTCTGCACGTCGGGCACCTCGTCGAGGATCTCGAGGCCGAGCGTGCCCTGCCCGGCGACCACGTCCGGGTGGTCGAACGGCGGGATGAGCACCGCACCGGTCTCTGCGGCGAAGTCGGCCGCGGCCCGGAGGGTCTCGTCCACGATGCTGCCGCTGAGCACGACGTCCGCGCCGTACGCGCGCGTCGCCTGGAATTTGGGGATGGCCACGCCCACCGGCATGAAGATCGTGGCGTGGATGCCGAGCTCACGAGCGGCGAAGGCGACGCCCTGGGCGTGGTTGCCCGCGGAGGCGGCGACGACGCCGCGCGCCCGCTCCTCCGCGTTCAGCTTGGAGAGCCGGTGGTACGCCCCACGGATCTTGTACGACCCGGTGCGCTGCAGGTTCTCGCACTTGAGGATGACCGGAGCGCCGAGAACGTCGGTGAGGTACCGGGAGGTCTCCAGCGGCGTCGGCTGGGCGACCCGGGCCACGATCGCGCGCGCGGCCTCGATCTCGTCGAGGCCGGGGCCTGCGAACGGGGTGCGCGTCGGATCGGTCGCGGTATCCACTTGCACAGCCTACTCGTGGTCATATACCGCTGAATGAATGCGACCGTTTACGTCCGCGGAGCCCGGCGGGGGCGTGGAACGGTCTCCCAGATCGCGCCCTCCGGAACCGCGGTGGCCTCCGGTGGCTTCGATCGCCAGGCTCCCGACGACACGTAGTGCACCATCACGTTGAGCACCGCGACGAACGGGACGGCGAAGAGCGCGCCGGGGATGCCGGCCAGCAGCGAGCCGGCCGCGACCGCCAGCACGACCGCGAGCGGGTGCACCTTCACCGCGGTGCCCATGATCAGCGGCTGGAGGACGTGGCCCTCGATCTGCTGCACGAGCAGCACGACGGCGAGCATGATGACCGCGTAGACCCAGCCCTTGAAGACGAGGGCGACGAACACGGCGAGCGCGCCCGTGAGCACGGCGCCGACGATCGGGATGAACGACCCGAGGAACACCAGCACCGCGATCGGGAGCACCAGCGGCAGCCCGAGGAAGAAGGCCCCGAGGCCGATCCCGAGCGCGTCGATGGAGGCGACGAGCACCTGCACCTTGGCGAAGTTCCGGAGGGTCAGCCAGCCGGCCTGGCCGGCCCCGTCGACCGCGGCCCGCGCGTTCTTCGGGAAGATCCGCACGATCCACCCCCAGATGCTGCGGCCGTCGATGAGGATGAACAGCACGCTGAAGACCGTCAGCAGTGCGCCGGTGAGCACGTGGCCCAGCGTGGAGCCGATCGAGAGCGCGCCGGAGATGTAAACCTGGCTGTCCTGCTGCAGCGACGACCAGAGCGACTGGAAAGCGCTGTCGATCTGCGCCGTCGTGAGGCCGAGCGGGCCGGTCGTCAGCCAGCTCCGGAACTGGCCGAACGCCGCCAACGACTGCGTCTGGAGGTCGTGGCTCTCCCGGGTGACCTGCCAGATCGCCAGGTAGAACAGGCCGCCGACGACCACGACCAGGGTCAGCAGTGTGGCGACGATCGCCAGCCAGTGCGGCCAGCGGTGGCGGACCAGGAAGTCCTTGAACGGCACGAGCAGCGCGGCGAGGAGCAACGCGATCAGCACGGGGACGACGATCAGCCGGAGCTGGACGATCAGGAAGACCACGACCGCGATCACGGCGCCGATGACGAGCAGCCGCCACGACCAGGCCCCTGCGAGCCGCACGCCGTGCGGCAGGGACGCGTCGACCGGGGCGGCCTCCTCGGCACGGGCACCGAGGTCGCGCCGGCGCTTCAGGAAGCGCGCGCGGGCCGGCGGGACGGACGGACTCTGCGCTGCCGGGGCGTCGCTCTCTGCCATGCCCGTCAGTCTAGGTGCGCGGCAGCGCCGATCCTGTGGAATCGCTCAGGGAATGCGGGAGGCCGGTGCGGGGCGCCCGGCGGCGGCGCCGGCCCGCCCTAGCCTGAGGCCGATCCATCATGACTGCACCATCGCTCCACTCCGCCCCGCCCGCCGCCGCCTCGCCCGGCCTTCGGGGACGCCGCATCCTCCTCCGCCTCCCGTCCCGCTGGCGGCCGCCGTCGCGGCTCGGGACCGCGCTGGTCGCCGTCGTCCTGTTCCTGGTCGTGTTCGGCCTCCTGATGGTGCTCTCGTCGTCGTCGATCGAGTCGCACTCCGACGGCAACGGGTTCTTCGGCCGGTTCTGGTCGCAGTGGGTCTTCTGCGGCGTCGGCCTCGGAATGCTGCTGCTCGTGCCCGCGCTGTCGCGGCGCACCATCCAGCGCGCCGCGACGGTGCTGCTGATCGCGGCGTGCGTCCTCCAGCTCCTGGCGATCACGACCCCGCTCGGCGTGCAGATCGGCGACAACACGAACTGGATCCGCCTCGGCCCGGTCACCGGCCAGCCGTCGGAGGGGATCAAGCTCGGGCTGGCCGTCTGGCTCGGGACGGCGCTGGGCGCGCGCGGCGTCGACCCGGCGGACGGGCGCGTGCTGGCCCTGCGGACGCTCCCCGTCGTGGTGCCCGCCCTGCTCCTCGTCCAGCTCGGCGGCGATCTCGGGACGACCGTCGTCACCGCCGCCTTCACGCTCGGCGCCTGCTACTTCGCCGGGGCGCGCCTGCGCCACCTCGGGCTCGCGCTGGGCGTCGTCGCCGCCGGCGCCGTGCTGCTGGCGCTGTCGAGCGAGACGCGCCGCGGCCGCGTCTTCGCGTTCTTCGGCGGCACCAGCGCCGTGAACCCGGACGTGGACTGGCAGGTGAAGAACGCACACTACGGGCTCGCGACGGGACGGATCTGGGGTGTCGGGCTCGGGAACTCCCACGCCAAGTGGTCGTGGCTGCCCTCCGCCGACACCGATTTCATCTTCGCCGTGATCGGCGAGGAGCTCGGACTCGTCGGCGCGTCGCTGGTCCTCGGGCTGTTCGGCGCGCTCGCCGTGATCATGGTCGCGATCATGCGCGCGACAGCCAACCCGGTCGCCCGGATCGTCACGGGGACGGTGCTGGTGTGGCTGGTCTTCCAGGCATTCGTGAACATCGCCGTCGTGCTCGGCCTGCTGCCCGTGCTCGGCGTGCCGTTGCCGTTCGTGTCGGCGGGCGGCACGGCGATGGTGGCCGCGCTCGCCGCCACGGGCGTGGTGCTCTCCTTCACGCGAGCGGAGCGCACGGTCACGGGACCGCGCGCTCCGCTCGTGGAATAGCCGTCAGGGCTCGAACACCAGCGGCGGGTGCTCGATGGAGGTCGAGAACCACTGCCAGCCGGGCCCGGAGGACGTCTGCTGGATCGAGGCGTAGGTCACCTGTCCCGGCGGGACGTTGTTGAGGCCGACCGAGACGGAGACGTTCCCGTTCACGGTCCGCACGCCGGCGCCGGTCACGCTGCCCGCTCCGGCGTAGCCGCCGACCGTGAGCGAGACCGGCCCGCTCGTGGCGATGAGGAACTCGACGACGTAGCTCGCGACTGCCGTCGCCCCGTACGCTCCCGGGTCGAAGTGGACGGAGACGCCCGGACCGCCGGACGGGACCTGCCGGAAGCTGAACGACGCGTACGGCGTGCCGGTCGTGTCGGTCTGCATGATGTCGGACGCGATCAGCGTCAGGTTGGTGCGGCCTTTGCCGACCGTGTGGGTCGGGCTGATGGTGTCGATGGGGAACAAGAAGGGCGGCCACCAGTGGATGTCGCCTGGACGGATCCGAGTGACCAGATCACTCGGCGAGAGGGTCTTCACGAAGGTTGAGGGGTCGATGGCGTCCGAATACTCGGCGTCCGCCCCCGGGACGATACCAGACATGAGAATTACTCTAGAATGTCGCCCGCTCCCGCACACCCGTGCCACCACGGATATCGAGGGGCACGTAAACGCCCCTAAAACGGCGTTTTAGGGGCGTTTACGTGCCCTTCGGCGGGTTGCGGGCGGGTTACGGGGCGGGAGTGACGGTGAGGGGGGTGGCGGCGAGGGCGAGGTGGAGGCGGTCGCCGGGGGCGGGGAGATCGCGCGCGGCGTGCTGGACGGCGAGCTCGGAGCCGTCCGCGAGCCGCACCCGGGTGCGCCGCAGCGCGCCGAGGAAGCTCGTGGTGAGAACCTCGGCCGGGATGCCGTCTCCGGAAAGCAGCAGGTCCTCCGGGCGTACGTACGCCACCACCGGTCCGTCGGGCGCGGGCGACGCGAGCGGCGCCGTCTGCCCGAGGACGCGCAGCGCACCGCCCGCGACCGTGCCGGGAATCCGGTTGGTCAGCCCCACGAACTCCGCCACGAACGCGGTCGCGGGCCGATGGTACAGCTCCTCCGGGGTGCCGATCTGCTCGATTGCGCCCGCACGCATGACCGCGACCCGGTCCGCGACGGCGAGCGCCTCCTCCTGGTCGTGCGTGACGAAGAAGGTCGTGATCCCGAGCTCGGTCTGGATACGGCGGATCTCCTCGCGGAGCTGCACGCGCACCTTGGCGTCGAGCGCCGAGAGCGGCTCGTCGAGCAGGAGGACGCGCGGCTCGGTGACCAGCGCGCGGGCGAGCGCCACGCGCTGCTGCTGTCCTCCGGAGAGCTGGTGGGCGTAGCGGTCGGCGTGGTGGTCGAGCCCCACGAGGTCGAGCGCCTCTGCCGCGCGACGCCTCCGCTCGACGGCTGAGACCTTGCGCATCCGCAGCCCGAACTCCACGTTCTGGCCGGAGGTCAGGTGCGGGAACAGCGAGTACGACTGGAACACCATCCCGAGGTCGCGGCGGTTCGTCGGCTCGTCGGTGACGTCCCGGCCGTCGATGAGGACGCGACCGGAGTCGACCCGCTCCAGCCCCGCGAGCGCACGCAGCGCGGTCGTCTTGCCGCAGCCGGACGGCCCGAGCAGGGCGATGAGCTCCCCCGGGCTCGCCGCCAGCGCGAACCCGGCGAGGCCGGCGCCGCCGCCGAAGTCGCGCACGACCCCGTCCAGTTCGACGGTGGAGCCGACACGGGCGCCGGCGACGGTGGATTCGAGGACGGTCATGGAGTGCCTTTCACGGGACGCCGCGAACGGCGGCGGGCGCCGACCACGCGGTCGACGACGACGAGGAGGACGAACGCGAACACCAGCGCCAGCAGCGCGAAGATGACGGCGACGAACGGGTCGGACTGGGAGACCAGCAGCAGCGAGGTCTGCAGGTTCACCCGGCTGAGCAGGGACGCGATCGTGAACTCGCCGAGCACGACCGCGATCGAGAGCGCGGAGGCGGCGAGGATGCCGCGCCGCAGGTTGGGCGTGAGCACCCGCCAGAACACCGTGCCCCAGCCCGCGCCGAGCGATCGGGCGGCCTCGCTCAGCGTCACCAGGTCCACGGAGGAGACGTTGCTCTGGAGGGCGCGGTACGCATATGGGAGCACCGTGATGCCGTAGGCGAACGCCAGAGTCCACGCCCCCGATCCGAAGATGCCGGTCACGACCGCGTACGTCGGCGCCAGCCCCACCACCATCACGATCGCCGGGATCATGATCGGGAGCAGGCAGACAGCCTCCAGCAGGCGGCGCAGCCGGGCGAAGCGCAGCTCGACCAGCACGATCGTCGGCAGCAGCACCAGCAGGACGATCGCCACCGTCACGGCGGCGAGCACGAGCGAGTTGCCGAGGCCCTGGTACACGCGGTCGTAGCGCGTGGTCCCGCCGCCGAAGACGGCGATCCAGCGGTCAAAGCTGTAGACGCCGGGCTTCGCGGTGCGCAGCGTGAACTCCAGCATCGAGAACAGCGGGATGAGGAAGAAGGCGCCGAGGACCACCCAGATGACGGTGCGGACGACCGGGCCGGGGCCGAGCCGCAGCGGAGCGCCCCCGCTCACCGCTGCCACCGCGCCGTCCGGCGCACGAGCGCCGAGTAGGCCAGCATGACGACGATCATCACCACGAGCATCCCGAGCGCCATCGAGCCGGCCAGGTTCGCGCGGCCGAGCACGGTCTCCGAGATGAGGGCCTGGCGGATCTGCAGCGACACGATGTTGTTGGCCTGGCCGACGAGGGCTGCGGCGGTCGCGTACGACGAGAAGGCGTTGGCGAACAGCAGCAGCAGGCTGCCCAGGAACGACGGCAGCAGGATCGGGCCGCCGACGCGGGTCCAGTAGGTCCAGCGCGTGCCGCCCAGCGTGGCGGTCGCCTCCAGCCATTGCGAGCGCAGGCCCTCCAGCGCGGGCAGGAAGGTGATGACCATGAGCGGGATCTGGAAGTAGAGGTACGGAAGGATGAGGCCGGGCACCGTGTAGAGCCAGACGCCGTTCGCGTAGATGTCGAGGTGGAAGGCGTTGCGGAGCAGCACCGTCACGAGTCCCTGCGCGCCGATGGTGGCGATGAAGGCGAACGCGAGCATGACTCCGCCGAACTGGGCGAGGACGCTGCTGGCCGAGCCGACGAGCGAGCGGGTCACGCCGCCCGGCCGGGCTCCCAGCATCGCGAAGCAGAGCGCGGCTCCGGCCACGGCGCCGACGACGGCGGTGACCGCGGAGAGCCAGAAGGCGCCGAAGAACGAGCCGGCGATGGCGGGCTCCGTGAGGCCGGTGAGATTGGACACGGTGAAGCGTCCCTCGCCGTCCACGAACCCGCTGCCCACCGCGACGAGCGTGGGGACGGCGAGGAAGACCACGACGTAGAGGGCGAACGGGGTGAGGCCGAGCGCGGCGGCGAGGCCGCGCGGGCGACGACGGCGGCTCCCGGCGTCGGACGGCCGGGCCGACGACGGCTGCCGCCGGGAGTCGCGCGAAGCGATCCCGGCGGCAGCGTCGGCCGCGGGTGCGGCGATGGTCTCGGTCATCAGCCGACCGCGTTGGCCCACTTGGCGTTGAGGAGCGTGCCGGCGTCGGTGGCCTGCTTGTCCGTCATCACGGCCACCTTGTCCAGCTTGCCCGGGAACTCCTTGGTGTCGAGCGTTCCGGCCTTCTCCATGGCGTCGACGCGCGCGGGGTAGGCACCGCCCTTCAGCCAGGCGTTCTGGGCGGCGTCGCTGTAGAGGTACTCCTCCCAGAGGCGGGCGGCCGCGGGGTGCGGGGCGTCCTTGTTGATGGCCTGGTTGTAGTAGCCGACGTACGCGGTGCCGGGGAGCACGGTGTACTTCCAGTTCACGCCGCCCGACTTGATGGTGTCGGAGGTGGTGTAGCCCTTCTGGTTGAACGACCAGTCGAGCAGCACCGGGGTCTCGCCCGAGGCGATGGTGTTCGGCTTGCCGTCCGCTGCGTTCCAGTTGCCCGCGGCCTTCAGCTTGGTGAACCAGTCGACGCCCGGGGTCAGGTCGTCCAGGGTCCCGCCGTTCTGCAGGTCGGCGTAGGCGACGGCGCCCGCCGCGGCGGCGGCCTGGGTGGGGTTGCCGTTGAGCGCGACGGCGCCCTTGAACTCCGGCTTCAGCAGATCGGCGAACGACTTCGGCGCGGTCTTGATCTTGTTCGCGTCGTAGCCGACCGACATGACGCCGTAGTAGCCGACCTTCCAGAGGCCGTCCTTCTCCTTCTGCGCGGCGGGGATGTCGGCGAAGCCGGTGGGCTTGTACGGCGCGAAGTACTGGGTGTTCGCGAGCGCGACGGACGAGCCGATGTCGAAGGTGTCGGGAGCGGTGTCCTGGCCCTTGAGCTTCTTGGCGGCGTCGATCTCCTCCTGGCTGGAGGCGCTGTCCTGGCTCGGGTTGATCGTGATGCCGTACTTCTTGGTGAAGCCGTCGAAGATCTCCTGGTAGTTGGCCCAGTCGCCGGGCGTCGCGATGATGTTGAGGCTGCCCTCCTTCTTCGCGGCGGCGACGAGAGCGGCCATGCCGCCGGCAGAGGCGACGTCGGTGGCCGTGGCGGCCGAGGTGCTCGCGGCGGTGCTGCTGGCGTCGGCGCCGCCGGAGCAGGCGGCGAGCGAGAGGGCGACGACGGTCGCCGCGGCGGCGAGGCCGGCGACGCGGGCGCGCGTGTTGATCACGGAATGTCCTCCAGGTCGGGTTGACAGCCGGGCTGTGCGAACCGGCTCGTCGCCACGCTAGGGAGGCCGGGATACGCGTGGCCCAGCGGGGAGTGACCAAAAGGTGAACGAGGAGTGTCAGACCTTGCCGCTAAGGTCGATCCGTGGTTGAACAGCTCTCCCCCGCCCTCGCGCGCCGCATCGCGCTCGCCGCCCAGGGCTTCGGGCGCCCGCGCCCGGCCGTGGTGGGCACACGGCAGCTCAACGGGCTGATCGACCGCATCAACCTGCTGCAGATCGACTCGGTCAACGTGTTCGAACGCAGCCACTACCTCCCCGCGTTCGCGCGGCTCGGCGCTTACGACCGCACCCTGCTCGACCGGCTGACGTTCGACGCGCGCGGACCGCACACCGAGTACTGGGCGCACGAGGCCGCCTTCGTGCGCAAGGAGGACTGGTCGCTGTTCCGCTGGCGGATGCAGGACTACCGCGAGCGGTACGGCACCGGCAACGCCTGGTTCGCCGCCCACGACTCCACCCTCACCTGGCTGCGCAGCGAGCTGGCCGCCAAGGGCCCGCTCGCCGCGAGCGAGATCGAGCACGACGCCAACAGGCGCTCGGGGCCGTGGTGGGGCTGGTCGGAGGTCAAGCGGGCGCTGGAGCGGATGTTCCTGTTCGGCGAGGTCGCCATCGCCGGCCGCACCCGCTTCCAGCGGCGGTACGGGCTGGTGGAGGACGTCCTCCCGCCCGCGGTGCTCGACCGCGCCGTCGACAAGCCCGACGCCATCCGCGAGCTGCTGCGCCGCTCGGCCGTCGCCCACGGCGTCGGCACACTCCGCGACTTCGCCGACTACTACCGGCTCAAAGGCCCTGCCGTCGCCGCCGCGATGCAGGAGCTGGAGGACGCCGGGGAGGTCATCCCGGTGCAGGTGAAGGGCTGGACCGGCGCAGGCGACCGGCCGGTCAAGGCGTGGCTGCACCGCGACGCGCGCAAGCCGCGCAGCGTCGACGCCGCAGCACTGCTCTCACCGTTCGACCCTGTGGTGTGGTTCCGCGACCGGGCGCTGCGGATGTTCGGCTTCCACTACCGCATCGAGATCTACACACCCGCACCGCAGCGCGTGTACGGCTACTACTCGCTGCCGATCCTGCTGGACGATGAGCTCGTCGGCCGCATCGACCTGAAGAGCGACCGGCAGGCCGGCGTGCTGCGGGTGCAGTCCGCGTGGACGGAGGCCGGCGACGGCGGCCGGGTGGCCGAGCGTCTGGTCCCGCTGCTGGGCGAGACCGCGGCCTGGCAGGGCCTGGGCGGCGTGGAGGTCGCCCAAGGCGCACGGGGCGACCTCGCGCCCATGCTCGCCGCCGAGCTCGCCCTGGCAGCGTCCACGGGCTTCTGAGGACTCCCTCGCGGGAGCGCCGGGTGCGGGGGTAAGGTGCGGGACATGAGTTCACCGCTGGAGTACCTGGACGCCGACGGGGCCGATGAGGCCGACTACGAACAGCCCATGCGCGAGCTCTTCGCCTACCGCGACGGCGAACGCTGGCTCGACGGCATCGTGACGGGTGTGAAACGCGGACCGGACGGCCGCGCGCACGTGCAGTTCGACAACCGGATGTGGGTGACCACGGATGATGTGCGCGAGTCCAGCCACTACATCGCGGTGCTGCTGAACCCCGACTCCTCGGTCTACGCGGAGATCATCACCGGCTACCGGGACGGCGCCCCCGCCGACCTCATCCGCGACATCGACGTGGTCGACGGGGCGAACAACGCCGGCACCGAGTGGCGCCCGCTCGACGAGCGCGCCGTCGGCACGCGCGTGCGCTACCGCTACACCGGCACCGCCGAGCTGGAGGCCGCCGAAGCGTAGTCCGGGCTCCTAGAAGGTGGAGCCCATCTTCTCGAGGCGATCGACGCGCTCGGGGATGGGCGGGTGCGTCGAGAACAACCGGCTCGTCAGGCTGGGCTTGAGCGGCTCCGCGATCCACAGGTGCGCCATGCTGCTGTTCTGGCGGCGCATCGGCCTCCCGTAGTCCTGCAGCTTGAGCAGCGCGCTCGCGAGCGCGTCCGGGTGCCGTGTCGTCATCGCGCCCGTCGCGTCGGCGAGGTACTCGCGCTGGCGGGAGACCGCGAGCTGCACGAGCGTCGCCACCAGCGGCGCGATGATCGCGGCTACGAGACCGAAGACCAGGACGATCGGGTTGCCGCCGCCGCCGTTGTTGTTGTTGCGGTTGTTGCCGCCGAAGAAGGCCATCCGCACGAAGATGTCGGCGATGAGCCCGATCGCGACCGTGAGCCCGAAGACGATCATCGACAGCCGGATGTCGTAGTTGCGGACGTGCCCGAGCTCGTGCGCCATCACGCCCTCCAGCTCGGCGTCGTTCATGATGTCGAGGAGGCCGGTGGTCGCGGCGACGGAGGCGTGCTGCGGGTCGCGCCCAGTGGCGAACGCGTTGGGCGCCGGGTCGTTGATGATGTAGACCGCCGGCATCTGCGTGCCCGTCGTGATCGACAGGTTCTCGACCACGTTCCAGAGCCGCGGGTTGTCGGCCTTCGTGATCGGCACGGCCCCGGACATGCTGAGCGCCTGACTGGAGGCCATGAAGTACTGGAACACGGCGTAGACGATCGCGCCGATCCCGACCCAGGCCAGGATCGCCCAGCTGTTGTAGATGACCGAGAACAGCCAGCCGAGCGCACCGATGAGGATCAGGAACAGCAGGATGATGAAGACGGTGTTGCGCTTGTTCCTGGCGATTGCCCTGTACATCGACGCCCTAGAACTGAACGCGCGGCGGCTCGGCGATCGCCGCCAGGTTGTCGACCTCGAAGAAGTCGCGCCCGGAGAAGCCGAGACGGCGGGCGAACAGGTTGTTCGGGAAGACCTTGATCTTCGTGTTGAACTCGCGCACGCCGCCGTTGTAGAACCGGCGCGAGGCCTGGATCTTGTCCTCGGTGTCGACCAGGTCGGCTTGCAGGCGCAGGAAGTTCTGGCTCGCCTGGAGCTGCGGGTAGGCCTCCGCCACCGCGAAGATGCTCTTCAGCGCGGTCTGCATGTGCCCCTCGGCCACCGACGCGTCGCCCGGCGTCTGCGCGGACAGCGTCTCGGCGCGGGCCTTGGTCACCGACTCGAAGACCCCGCGCTCGTGCGCGGCGTAGCCCTTGACCGTCTCGATCAGGTTCGGGATGAGGTCGGCACGACGCTTGAGCTGCACCGTGATGTCGCTCCACGCCTCGTCCACCCGCACCTTGAGCGTGATGAGCGAGTTGTACGTTGCCCAGAAGTAGATTCCGATGATCGCGACGAGCACGACGACGATGATGACCGGAATGAGCCATTCCATTGCGGGAACTCCTAAGCGTGAATGCGCCGATCGACTGCGCTGATTAGCATCCTAACCGGGACGGATGCGCCTCCCACGGGCTTCCCATCACACTCGAAGCAACCCCAATGCGGATGGACAGGGCACCGGGTCCGGGGTGCACAATGGCACTCGTGAGTGAGCTCGCCGAACGCCGCAGGAGGGGCCGGCCGCGCAAGGAGCGCGGGGCGGCCTCCACCCGTTCGGCCATCGTGCGCGCGGCGGCCGAGGAGTTCACCGAGCGCGGCTACGAGGCGGCCTCGCTGCGCGCCGTCGCACGCCGCGCCGGCGTCGACTCCGCGCTCGTGCACCACTACTTCGACGACAAGGCCGAGCTGTTCGCGGCCACGCTGGAGGCTCCGCTGCGACCCGACCGGGTGCTGGACGTCGTCCTCGGCGCGCCCAGGGAGCAGGTCGGCGAGACGCTGGTGCGCTACCTGCTCACCCAGCTGGAGGACGAGCGGGCGGCCGGCCGGATGGTGCTCATCCTCCGCACGGTGCTGAGCAGCGGTCCCGGCACGCGGATGCTGCGCGAGTTCCTCACCCGCGAGGTGTTCGCCCGGCTTGCGGCGCTGACCCACGCCGACGACGCCGACCTGCGCGCCGATCTGGCCGCGTCGCAGATCGTCGGCCTGATGATGACCCGGTACGCGCTCAAGCTCCAGCCGATCGCGAGCGCCGACCCTGACGAGCTGGCGCGGCGGGTGGGGCCGGTCATCCAGTGGCATCTGTTCGGGGATATTGACGGCGGGAGCACTCCGGGCGAATAATTCATCACATGATGAATTCATCGCCGTCCGCGCCGACCGACCTCGTCGGCGACGCCGCCGTCGTCATCGACGGCCTGCGCGTCAAGCGCGGCCGGACGACCGTGCTCGACGGGCTCGACCTGCACATCCCGCGCGGTCAGGTGGTCGGCCTGCTCGGGCCGAGCGGCTGCGGCAAGACGACGCTCATGCGCTCGATCGTCGGCGTCCAACGCGTCGCGGGCGGCACGGTGGAGGTGCTCGGCCAGCCCGCAGGGTCCGCCCCCCTGCGACACCGGGTCGGTTATGTGACCCAGGCGGCGAGCGTCTACGACGACCTGACCGTGCGGCAGAACCTGGCGTACTTCCGCAGCGTGCTCGGCGCCGGCAAGGCGGACGTCGAGCGCGCCATCGAGGCGACGGACCTCGGCCCGAACGCCGGGCGGCTCGTCTCCACGCTCTCGGGCGGCGAGCGCAGCCGGGTCTCCCTGGCCGCGGCGCTGCTCGGCTCCCCCGACCTCCTGGTGCTGGACGAGCCGACGGTCGGCCTCGACCCGCTCCTTCGCGTCGAGCTCTGGACGCTGTTCCACCGGCTCGCGGACGGCGGCACCAGCCTCCTGATCTCCAGCCACGTCATGGACGAGGCGACCCGCTGCGACCGGCTGCTGCTGATGCGGGAAGGCGCCATCCTGGCCGACACGACGCCGGAGGAGCTGCTCGCGGAGACCGGCGCGGCGGACGCGGAGGGCGCCTTCCTCACGCTGCTGCGCAGGCACCACCCGCGGCACGCGCTGGGTGAAGGGGCCGAGGACGGCGGCCCGGAGGAGACCGACCACGAAGGGTCCGAGCACGGGGAGGCCTCCCGATGAACCCCACCCGCACCCTCGCGACCGCCGGCCGCGTGCTCACCCAGATCCGGCACGACCCACGCACGATCGGCCTGCTGGTGGTCGTGCCGAGCCTCCTGATCGGCCTGGTGGCCTGGATCTTCACGAACACGCCGGTGTTCGCCACGATCGGGCCGGCGATGCTGGCGCTCTTCCCGTTCGTCGTGATGTTCCTCGTCACGAGCATCACCACGCTGCGGGAGCGGCGCACCGGCACGCTGGAGCGGCTGCTGTCCATGCCGCTCGGCAAGGGCGACTTCATCCTCGGCTACACCCTGGCGTTCGGCCTCCTCGCGGTCATCCAGTCGCTGGTCGCGTCGGGGTACGCGATCTGGGTGTGCGGACTGGACGTCAAGGGCGACACCTGGCTACTGGTCGCGGTGGCGGTGACGGACGCCGTCCTGGGCAGCACCCTGGGCCTGTTCGCGAGCGCCTTCGCGCGCACCGAGTTCCAGGTGGTGCAGTTCATGCCGGTGATCGTGTTCCCGCAGATCCTGCTCGGCGGCATCTTCATCCCGCGCGATCAGCTCCCGGACGGCCTCCGCCAGATCAGCGACTGGCTGCCGCTGTCGCACGCGGTGGACGCGCTCAACGCCGTCTCCACGAACTCGCACGACGCCGCCTACATCGGCGGCCAGCTCCTCATCATCGGCGCTTTCGCCGTCGGCGCCGTCATCGTCGGAGCCCTCACCCTCCAACGCCGCACCGCCTAGCTCTCCAGCTATCCATTCCGGAGTTGTGTACGCCTGAACACGGCGTGTTGCGTGCACAAGTCCGGAATGGATGGTTGGGGTCAGGGGCCGAGGACTCGGCGGAGGTAGGGGTTCTCGAAGCGGCGGTCGGGGTCGAGGCGGTCGCGGACGGCCAGGAAGTCGTCGAAGCGGGGGTACGCGTCGCGCAGCGACTCGGCGTCGCGGTAGTGCATCTTGCCCCAGTGCGGGCGGCCCCCGTGGGCCGTCATGATCTCCTCGACGGCGGCGAAATACTCCTTCGGGTCCTCGCGGTAGTAGCGGTGCACCGCGATGTAGCCGCTCTCGCGCCCGTAGGCCGTCGACAGCCAGTTGTCGTCGGCCGCCGCCGAGCGCACCTCGACGGGGAAGGAGATACGCCAGCCCCTCCGCTCGATGAGGGCCTTCACCTCGGCGAGCGCGCCGGGCACGGCCTCCCGCGGCAGCGCGTACTCCATCTCGCGGAAGCGCACGGTGCGGTTGGTGACGAACACCCGTGGCGAGTGGTCGGTGAAGTCCCGGTTGCCCGTGAGCTTCTGCGCAAGCCGGCTGAACCGCGGGATGATGCCCGGCACCACCGTCCCGACCGCGCAGACGCCGCGGTAGACGCCGTTGGCGAGCAGTTCGTCGTCCAGCCAGCGGCCGGCCGCCGACAGCGGGGCGCGCGGCTCGGTGAGCGGCAGCCGGGTGTTCGTCTTGGTCAGGCCGGTCTCGGTGTGCGGGAACCAGTAGAACTCGAAGTGGTCCTCGGCCGCCGAGCGCTCCAGGTAGCTGTCGAGCACCTGCTGCAGCGGTTCCGGACGCTCGACCGCCTTCAGCAGGTACGCCGGCACGCACTGGAGGGTGACGTCCACGATGACCCCGAGCGCGCCGAGCCCGAGGCGGACGGCGGGCAGCAGGTCGGCGTTCTCGTCCTCGCTCACGGTCAGCAGCTCGCCCGCCCCGGTGACGAGCGTGACCGCGACGATCTGGGTCGCCAGGCCGCCGAAGGAACCGCCCGTGCCGTGCGTGCCGGTGGAGGTCGCGCCCGCGACGGTCTGCCGGTCGATGTCGCCCATGTTCTGCAGCGCCAGCCCGTACGGGCGCAACAGCCGCGGGAGCTGGTGGAGGTGCGTCCCGGCGGCCAGGCGCACCCGGCCGCGTTCCAGGTCGACGTCGAGGACGCCGCTGACGTCCTCCAGGTCGAGCAGCACACCGGGCGCCGCGGCGATCCCGGTGAAGCTGTGCCCGGCGCCCACCGCCTTGACCCGCATCCCTTGCTTCGCCGCCGCCGCGACCGCGCGCTGCACGGCCTCGGCGTCCCGCGGGCGCTCGACGCGCTGCGGGCGGATGGACTCGCTGCGGCCCCAGTTGCGCCACACCGCCCCGTTCGCCGTCACAGGAACACCTGCCCCTCGCCGCGGTAGCTCGGGACCGACCCGACCACCGTCGCCCGGCCCTCCACCGTGTCCACCAGATGGAAGTCGTTCACATGCTCGCTGAGCTCCCCCGACTTCGTGTGCCGCAGCCAGACCCGGTCCCCGACGCGCAGGATCCCCGCCGCCGCGCCCGTCACCGGGGTCTGCACCTCGCCCGCCATCTCGCGGTCGACCATCGACAGCCCGGTCGGCCACTCGATCTTCGGGAGCCGGTCGGGTCCCGGAGGGCCGGAGGCGATCCAGCCGCCGCCGAGCAGCGTCGCCGTGCGCTCGTCGGGCCGGCGCACCACGGAGAGCGCGAACGACGCCGCGGGCGCGGGCCGGAACGCGCGGTAGGTGTCGAACAGGTGGCCGCCGAAGAGGCCGCTGCCTGCGGCGATCTCGGTCACGGACGGGTCGGAGGACGTGAACTCGAGCGAGCCGGTGCCGCCGCCGTTCACGAACTCCAGGTCCGCGATCGCCCGCACTGCGGCCACGGCCTCCCCGCGGCGGGCGATCAGCTCCTCGCGCGAGCTCTTCTGCATCCAGCGCAGGGTCGCGCCCCACGCCGGGCGTCCGGGCGGGTTGTCGCCCTGGCCGGCGATCTGGGCCTCGTAGCCCATCATCCCCACCAGCGCGAAGCCGGGACGCCGCACGATGGCCTCCGCCACCGCGCGCACCGTCTCGACGCTGTGCAGCGGCGAGCGGTAGACGCCGATGTGGCCGAGCACGGGGGCGTCCCAGGAGGAGTCCAGCTCCAGGCAGAGCCGGATCGTCTCGCGCTGCTGCGGAGGCACGACCGCGTCGATGAGGTCGAGGTGCGCGACCGAGTCGACCATGAGCGTGACGCGGGAGGCCAGCTCGGGCGACGCGGCCAGCCGCGCGATCGCGGCGCGGTCGACGGTCGGGTAGCCGACCACTACGTCCTCGATCGGCGCGTGGTCGGCGTCGCCCTCCGCCAGCCACAGCGCCTCCGGCAGCGTGTAGGCGAGCACGCCGGCGTAGCCGGGGAGGGCGAGGACGGCGTCCAGCACCGCGCGCACGCGCACCGACTTGGAGGCGACCCGGATCGGCTTGCCCGCGGCGCGGCGGAGCATGTCGTGCGTGTTGTGGCGCAGCGCGGGCAGGTGCAGCACGCCGAACGCCGGGTCGAGGCGCGCGGTCGCGGCGCTCAGCGCGGGCCAGAACACGTCGGGCGTGGTCCAGGTGCGCTCGGCGGCGACCGGCTTGGCGGTCAGGTCCATCGCGGTCAGGTCCATCGCGGTCATCAGCGCACCGCCTTCACGCGTGCGACCGCGAGGGCTCCCGCGAATGCGAACACCGCGGAGAGCACGAACAGCCCGACGAACCCGCCCAGCGCCGCGACGATCCCCGCGCCGAACAGCGGCGCCATCGCCTGCGGCACGGCCGTCGCGATGTTCATGATGCCGAGGTCCTTGCCGCGGTTCTCCGGGTCGGGCAGCACCTGGGTGGCGAGCGCCTGGTCCACCGAGAGGAAGCAGCCGTAGCCGAGGCCGAGCAGGCCCGCGGCGACCATCGCGACGGACAGCTCCGGCACGAACGCCAGCAGCAGCGCGGCGACGCCCTGCAGCGCCGACGAGACGAACACGAACGCCTTGCGCCTCCCGAGCCGGTCGGAGAGCCGGCCGAGCGCGAGCGAGGCGATGATGACGAACACCATGTAGATGAGGATCAGCACGAGCAGATCATCGTCGGCGTGCTTGTCGTGGAGGCCGAACTCCAGGAAGTACAGCAGCAGCGACGTCCCGAATGCGTTGCCGAAGTTCACCAGCACCCGGCTCAGCAGCGTCCAGCCGAAGTCGGGATGCTCGCGCGGGCTGATCCAGAGTCCCTCGACGATCCCGCGGAACGTCATCCGCTCCCGCAGGTGCGGCGGCAGCACCGCGTCGGGGAGGAACAGGAACGGCAGCACGAGCAGCACCAGCAGCACGGCCATCGCGGTGTAGCCGACCAGGGCGCCCACGAACACGTAGGTGACGAGCGAGACGCCGAGGATGATGCCGATGGCCTGAGGGGCGCTGATCCAGCCGGAAACGTAGCCGCGCTGGTCGACCGGCACCTGGTCGGAGATGGTCGCGGTCAGCGCCGCCGTGAGCACGCAGAACCCGGTGAGCGCGAGCGACCAGAAGACGCCGATCCCGACCATCGTGGTCTGCAGGCCGAGCAGGACCAGCGACACTGCGAACAGCGCCGCTCCCCCGGCGATCCACGGGCGGCGGCGGCCGAACCGGCTCGTGGTGCGGTCGGAGAGGGCGCCGGTCAGCGGGTACGCGACGATCGCGCAGACGCCGGAGATGCCGGAGATGATGCCGAAGGCGACGACGTTGTCGACCCAGTAGCTGGTGTGCAGCTGCGCCTGCACCTGGTCGGGCAGCAGCTTCTGTATGGGCGCGAGCTGCGCCATCCAGACTCCCAGCCAGGCGACGGCGAAGGCCGCGATCCAGCGGCCGGGTACGCGGCGGGTCGGTTCGGCGAAGACGGCCGGGGTCGAGGTGTTGGTCATCGGGCACCTGCGTTCGGGTCGGGGGTGGAAGGAACGGGAATGGGGGCGTCGGCGAGCGCGGCGAGCGCGTCGGCGGCGAAGTCCAGGCTGCGCTCGGCCGCGGCGTCGTCGCGGGTCACCAGCCAGGCGATGGTGAGGCCGTCGGTCAGGGTCACCAACAGCCGGGCGACGTCGGCGACCGGGAGGCTCCACACGCTGCCAGTCAGCGCGGCGGCGTCGCGCGCGGCCCGTTCGGCGAGTTCGTAATAACGGTCGTACTGGCGGCGGGCGAGCGGTTCGAAGCCGGGCTCGCGGAGCGCCCACTGGGTCAGCTCGAACATCGCCTTCTCGCGGTCGGGGTCGGCCCGCACGCCGTCGAGGTAGTGCTGGAGGCCCGAGCGGATCGCGGCACGGAGCCCTGACGGGGCCGACGCCGGGTCGAGCGCGGGCTCCAGATCGGTCTGCTCCCCCGCCACGACCGTGTTCACCAGCTCGGCCATCAGCTCGTCGCGGGAGTCGAAGACGTAGTGGAAGCTGGCCAGCGGCATCCCGGCCTCGGCGACGATGCGCCGGGTGGTGGCGGCGGCCACCCCGTCCCGCGCGATCACCCGCAGGGCCGCCTGCACCAGCGAGGCGCGCCGTGCTGCCGGGGCGATGCGCGTCATCGAAGCTCCTCACGGTGCCGTCGCGCGTCGTCGCGCGAAGTGGGTCAGTTGACCCACTTGTCAGTATGCCGTAAATCCGGCCGGGTGGTTTGACAGGAGGCGTGTCCTGCCCCTCAAATGGGGTGGAATGCGGGTATTTACGTCGGACGTGTCTCCACCAGTCCGGCCCAGGGGGGCGACCGGGCTGGTCCTCTTCGTGCTGTCCGGATTCGCAGTGGCCGCGCTCGCGTTCGCTGTCGGGCAGTTCGTGGGGCTCGCGCCTCCGGCATCGGCGCAGACCACTGGCAGCGCCACCTCCTCCGCCACCGCGTCCCGCACCTTTCCCATCCGCACAGCACCCGCGGACATCACCGGTCCATCGCTCGCAGACGCGACCGCACCCGCAGACAACACCGCGCCGGCCGACACTCCGACCCCGACACCGACGCCGGGGGCGCCGACACTCGACCCACTGCCGAGCGGCCTGGTCACGACCTTCTCGCTGACCGTCTCCGGAACCGCCGACCCCGGCGACGTCATCGACGTCTCGGGCGGCTCCTCGGCGAGCGCCGCCGGCTCCTGCACTGTGACCACCGCGGCTGACGGGACCTTCCGCTGCGCCCTGCAGCGCCTCCCCGACGGACCGGGCGTGCCGGTCCGCGCCGTGTCCCGCTCCAGCGGTCTCGCCGCCAGCGGGCGGGTGGACGTGCTCTCCCCGCCGACCATCGCCTCCGCGCCGGGCGGGGTCACCGGCGGCGGTATCAGCGGTACGGCCTACCCGGGGGCCTCGGTGACCGTGACGGCCGAGACCGGCGCCTCCTGCACCTTCCCGGCGGACAGCGCAGGCAAGTGGGGCTGCGTGCTCCCGGGGCTCGGCGACGGCAGGCACACGGTCACCGCCACCCAGGTGGCCCCGTTCTCGTCTACGCGATCCGCGCGGAGCCCGGCCATGAGCGTCGTGGTCGACACCGTCGCGCCGGCAGCGCCGACCATCGACTCCCCCGCGCCGGGCACGACGGTCGCCGCGGGCGGGGCACTCGGATTCGGGGGCGCCGGCGAGTCGGGCGCCACCGTCTCCGTCTACGCCAGCACCTCCAGGGGCACGACCGTGGCCTGCACCGCGACGGTCGCCGGCGGCGCCTGGTCGTGCGCCGCGACGCTCCCCGCGGGCGACTACGTGGCCTCCGCCCTCCAGCGCGACGCCGCGGGGAACGTGAGCGCGGGCAGCAACCCCGTCGCCGTCACCGTGGAGGCCGTCGGCGTCGCGACATCGCCGCCGCAGAACCCGGCCAGTCCGGCCCCGAAGCCGGCGCCGGCCCCTGCCGTGCCGCCCGCGAACCCGGCCCCGCCCTCCGCGCCGGTCGCGCCGACGCACCCGGACATCAAAGGCTGGACCTCCACCCCGTTCACGACCGCCTCGGCGCCGGTCATCACCGCGGCGTCCGTGCCCGGCTGGCTGCGCTCGGTCGGGCTGGCGGTCGCCGCGCTGCTGCTGCTCGTCCTCCCTGCGCGGCTGCTCGTCGTATCGCTGGCGCGTCCGCGAGAGCAGCGAGCGGCACGCGCCCGCTTCTTCGGCCGCAACCGTGCCGCCGCCGAACTCGGCGAGGCGGACGCGCTGCTCGGCGGCCGCGCGGCACTCTCCGGTGGGGCGCACGTCGCTTCGGACGGCGCGGCCGCGGGCACGCAGCCGGTCTGGCTCGCGCCGCTCGTGGGCCTCTCCGCGGCGGCGCTCGTGACGCTGTCCACCTCCGTCACCGACGCCTCCGCGTACGTCCGCCTCCTCGTCGCCGTCTCGCTCGCGATCGCCGGGGTCAACGCGATCTGGGTCCTCTCGGCGCGCGGGATGACTCGGCATCTCGGGGTGGCGATGGCGCGGACGGTCGTCCGGCCCGGCCTCCTGGTGATCGTCGCTGCTGCCGCGATCGGCTCACGGCTGCTCGGCCTGGAGCCCGCCCTCCTGTTCGGCCTGGTGCTCGGGGCGGTGCTGCCCGAGGGGCTGGGGCGCGTCGAACGCGGCCGGACCGCCGCCGTCCAGCTCTCGGCGGTCGCCGCCCTCGGTGTGCTGGCGTGGTTGATGGTCGGCGTCCTCCCGACGCCGTCCGGCGCGCCGTCGGCGTTCCTGGTGGAGCTGGTGAACTCCGTCGCCCTCGTCGCGATCGGCTCGACCGCCATCGCGCTGCTGCCGTTCGGCCGGCTCACCGGGCGCGCGGTCCTGCAATGGTCGCGGCCGCTCTGGCTGGCGATGGCGCTCGTCGTCTACACGGTGCTGTTCGCCCTGCTGCTGCCCGTGGCGTCCCTGGCCCAGACCGGGGCCGGTGCCGTCGCCGTCGTGATCGCCGCGGTCGTGTTCGCCGCGGTGGCGCTGTCGGTGTGGCTGTGGGAGCGGTACGTGGAGCCCGCGCGCTGACGCCGCCTCGCCCGTGTCCGCCCGCTCAGAGCGCGGCGACGTAGAACCAGTCGCCGCCCTCCCGGACGAACCGGGACACCTCGTGCACGCTGCCGCGCTCAGCGCCCTTGTAGTACGCGGTGAACGCCACGACGCCGTCCGCGTCGAACGGGCCTCCCCGCTCGGTGGACTCGACGTCCAGCCGGTACCAGCGCAGACCGTCGTCCAGGTCGAGGGCCTCCGGGCGGGTGGACGCGTGCCAGCTGCGCAGCAGGTAGGCGGCGTCCCCGAGCGCGAACGCGCTGAACCGCGACCGCATCAACCGCTCGGCGGTCGGGGCCGGGGCTCCGGCGTGCAGCGGACCGCAGCAGTTCCCGTAGGTCTCGCCGCTCCCGCAGGGGCATCGTGTGTCGGTCACCCGGCGAGCCTAGCCGACGCTCCGCGGGCATAAAGGACCCGGCTGGAGCCGTACGTCGGGGGATCTCGGGCTCCAGCCGGGTCGGAGGACACCTCACCAGAAAGGGTGTCGGCACCTAGTCTGCACGGCCCGGGTGGGTGCACCCTTGGGGCGGCCTGAGGGACCTCTCAGCGCGGTTCCCGTGCCGCCTCTCCGGCGGCGATCACGCAGAAACGGTTGCCGTCCGGATCGGCGAGCACCACGTAGTCGGCGCCTTGCTCGTAATCCCATGCCACGTCGGAGGCCCCGAGCGCGCGCAGCCGCGCCGCCTCGGCCTCCTGGTCGTCGGCGTACAGGTCGAGGTGGTGCCGCGGCGACGGGTTCGCCTCGCTGCCGACGAGCTTGAGCGCGAGCTGCGGCCCGGCCCCGGCGACGGGGACGAGGATCGCCCAATCGACGTCCGGCTCCCGCAGCGGCCGGTAGCCGAGCGCCGCCGACCAGAACCCGACGGCGCGCGGAAGGTCGCGCACACCCCACACGATGGAACCGATCCGGATCATGACCCCAGCCTCCGCCGGTGTCGGGCGGACGACAAGAGGCACGCGCGCCCGGACACCGTATATTGTTGGACGCATGGAAGGCGTGCTCATCGGACTCATCTTGGCGGTCATCATCGTCGGCGGCGTACTCGCGTTAGGCGCCATCGTCCAGATGGTGAAGTCGCCCTACCGCGACCGCTGACGTCGAGCCGCTTCCGCGGACGGATCGCCCCTATAGCCCAATTGGCAGAGGCAGGCGACTTAAAATCGCCCGAGTGTGGGTTCGAGTCCCACTGGGGGCACCACGCTACTTCCGCGCTATGACTGGGATCGCGGGGGTTTCAGAGGCCCCAGAATCGCCGATCGCCCACAAATCGCCCACACTTGAAACACGCACGGCCTCATCCAAAGCGGCCGAAACGGCGTCCAGGTCGTCATCGAACAGGTGGCCGTAGACGTCGAGCGTCATTGCCGCGGAGGCGTGGCCGAGCATGCGCTGCACCGCTTTCACGTTGGCGCCGGCCGCGATCGCGAGCGACGCGGCCGTGTGGCGCAGGTCGTGGATCGTGAGCTCGGCAGGCACCCCCGAGCGCCGCTTGGCGTAGACGAACCATCCATCGCGCCATGAGGGCGTCGTGATGTGGTTGTGGCCGTCGCCGAACACGAGCTGCTCGCGAGTCTTGCCCTCGCACTGCCTGGCGAGCGACTCGGCCAGGAACCGCGGGAAGGGCACCGACCGGACTCGATGGGACTTCGGCGAACCGACGATCACCTCTGTCCCGACCTTCACGGCGTTCTCGTCGACCTGCAGGCGCCCGCGGAGCATGTCGAGATGCTTCACTCGCAGCCCGGACGCCTCACCCCAGCGAATTCCCGTGTAGGCCAAGACGCGCACGAGCGTCGCGTACTGGCCGGCCTCGCGGGCGAGCGCGTCGACCTGCTCGTGCGTCAGGTAGACGTGCGCCTTCTTCCGCTTGCGGGGCAGGTCGACGTCGCGCGCCACGTTCCGCGTCACCCGACGATCCTTCACAGCGACGTCGAGGATGCCGGCGAGGATGCCGTATGCGCGCAGCGTGACCGTCGCTGAGCGCCTTGCAGCGAGCTCAGCGACCCACGCCTGCACCTCGGAGTGCTCGACCGCGTGAAGAGCCACTGAGCCCCAGCGGGGCTCGACGTGAAGCCTCCAGGTGATCTCCAGGGCATAGTACGCGGACGGCTTCAGAGCACGCTCCTTGCCAGCCAGCCACGCGCCGGCACGCTCCCCGATCGTCACCTTCGACAGCGACGTATCGATGTAGTCACCCCGCGCCATGCTGACCTCTTTGTCAGCCAGGAACAGATCCGCGGACCGCTTCGTCGCGAAGCCCTTCCGCTCACGCTGCGCATGCTCAGGAGTCCGCCACCGAACCCGATACCTGCGCCCCGCGGTCGTCTCGTACGAGGTGACGCTACCCATCGGTCTTGTGCTCTTCTCGGAATTGGCGGTAGGTCCGACGATCATTCGGCATTTGCATCCAAAAGTCGACGCTTCTCTCGTCATTTTCGTGACGAGCCCAAGGGTCGAGCCTCAAGTGATCGAGCACCACGAGATGCAAGTCCGGGTCGAGCTCGAGTTCATCGCGCAGTCGATCGGCCACCTCGGCAAGCGAGCCAGTTGCGCCCTCCAACTCGTCCCTGACCCTTAGGAAAGTGCCGTACGCGTCCTCAACCTGCTGCGCCCGAAGCAAGACTTCTGTGCGCCAAGCGCCTCCCAGTAGCTCCTCGACCGATTTGTTCACGATCGTGGCGAGCGCTTGCGCTTCGCCCACGGTCACGCGGCGCTCGTTGCGTTCGATCTTTCCGATCGCGGACGGGTGCATCGAGTACCCCAGGCGGTCGAGGGCATCCGCCACGTACTCCCGGCTGAGACCTGCCCCAGACCGGGCCCTCGCGAAGTTATAGCCGAAGTCATCGTCTGTCGTCACGAAACCGAAGATACAGCAAAATGACCGAAACGCGCTCAGTGCTTGCACTGAAATCGGGCGATGCATTATTGTGACCGAAGATGGGTCGATGAGTGACCCATAATCGGAAGGATGGTGCGATGGAGAAATACCTGAGCCCTGAGGAGGTCTGCGAGATCATCCCCGGGATGTCGAAGAGCCTGCTCGGGGCACTACGTTTTCGCGGCGATGGCCCGAAGTTCATCAAGGTCAGCCCGAAGAAGGTCGTCTACGCGCAGACCTCGATCGAGGAATACATGAAGTCCCGCGAGCGCACCAGCACCGCGGCCGCCTCGTGACCGAGGCTCAACCCCCAAGAGAAATGCCCGGTGCTGTAACACCGGGCGATAGCCAGAACCAGGAGAACTAACCATGTCAAATCATACCCTCGTGGACCTTCGTGCGGAACTGCTGAGACAGGCCTTCGACGACACCGACCCGGAGGACTACCCCGCGCGGACGTACCGGCGCCTTCGGTCCACGGATGCCGACCTGTGTGTGTACGCCTGGAGCGCCGACCACACCGAGCCCCGGAGTTGGCAGGTGTACGCCGAAGTGGGCGACGTCGAGGACGAAGCAGCAGCCCGCAAGGCAGCGCAGGCGTTGAAGCTCGTCGCTATCCAGGTGCAGATCCTGAACGGACACGGCCGCGTTTTCGAAGTCGACGCCGACAACACGCGCACCAAACCGATCGCCGGCGGCATGGTCTACGTGTACCGGCAGGAGCGCAAAATCAGATGCCATCCTGTCGAGCTCATGCCTCACCTGGACCGTCTGAGCCCCGGCGACAAGTGGGGCAGCGGCGACGTCCGATACGACTGCACGCTCATCGGCACGTTCGGCGTCATGGAGGCCACACCGCTCGGCACAGGCATCCGGCTCCTCATCCAGGATGTCGTCGAGCCGACCCACCCGCTGAACGTCACCGACGAGGGCGAGGACGGCTGAGCATGGGGGCGCAACTGGTCGGTCGTGCGATCGCGTTCCAGGCCAACAACGACCTGAAGCCGAACGAATACCGGCTGCTCGTCTACATGGCTCACACCGCGAAGGACGCTGACCAGCCGCCCCGCTATTTTGCCTCACGCGAGGCATCCGCATTCGGGATCGGGCGCATGGTGCCTGATGAGCCCGACCTCGTTGATCCTCGACACGATCAGAAGTGCGCGGAGCGCAAAGCTGCATTTCAGGCCGTCAAGGTCGCCGTGAAGGGGCTGGTGGATGTCAGAGCGATCAAACAGCTCCGCGCTGGCGCGGAAGGCGTTCGTGCCGAGTACGCGCTCACCTTCGAAGGGCTCTCGCTTGAAGGTAGGAAATCCCTACAAGCCGAAGTAGGGAATTCCTACCGCAAACGTAGGGATTCGAAACCCGTCGCGTTCGAAATCCCTACCCCTCAGGAATACCAGGAACCACAGGAACCTACACGAGGAGAAATCTCACCTAAGCGCGCATCTCACTTGCAGCCTGTGGATAACTCCGACGAGAGGAAGTCAGCATGACGGTCCAGGATCTCGGCGCCAGGTGCGACAGGCACGTCGGATCTGCCTACGCGGTTCGCTGCTCCGACTGTGACGAAGCGAACCGTGACCTCGAGCAGGAGCAGGCCGAGGAACGCCATCAACGAGCCGTGCAGCGCAACCTCGCGCTCGGCATCACCCCAGGACGCACACCGCGCCGCACACGAAGGGACCGCACATGGCGGTAGACGACCCGACCGGATTCAACGCCAGCATCGTCGGCCAGCTCAAGCAAATCGAGGAACGCCTCAGTGAGCTGTCCGCGGCACCGCGCGGGAAGGTGAAATGGGGCCTCACGTTCGTGAACCCGCTGCACCCGACGATCACACCCGCGCCGACCTCGCTCATCGCCACGATCGCCGTCCCACCGCTCGCGACACAGTGCGGCTACAGCATCCTCGCCACCGGGCTCGCAACGAACCCGTCAGCCACGACCGCTGGAACGCTCACCGTGAAACTCGCCGTCACCTGCGGCAGCTACACGAAGACCGCGCCCAACCAGTCCGCGACCGTGCCGGCAGGGCAAGCCGCCCAGATCGGTCTGCCGATGGTCGACACGTTCACGCTCGATCCCGGCGTCACCACCATCACCGTCACCGCATCGATCAACTGCGACGCCGGCACCTGGACCGACCCGAACAACACACTCACACTCACCCCGATGGCGCTCTTCGCCTACTAGGAGACCCGAACATGACCCACACAAACACCAGCATCACCGAGCTCGTCATCGCAGCCGCAGACGACGACCCACGCGTCCCCACCGAACTCGACGCCATCACCGACTGGGAAGAATTCGGGCGCCGAGCATTCGACCTGCTCGTCATCAACCACCAGACCAACCGCGCCGAACCCGACCAAGATTCACGGCACCAGCCAACCTTCTGGGCAATCGCCAAAACCATCACCGACATCGACGACCTCGAACTCACCGCCCAAGCCGTCGCCATCCTGGACCGCAGCGAACGAGACCGACTGCTGTACACCTGCCTCTCGCTCGTCCGCATCTTCCGCACCGCACGCACACGAGCGAACGCAGTCGCAACCTGGATGCAGCTCATCAGAGACGAAAACAAGCGCACAGGCATCGAACCAACCGAGTAGCGCGCCCCAGGGTGGACGCACGGCACGAAATCGCACGATCCGCGGTTTTTAGAGGCACCCTGCGTCCACCCACACACTTCTGTTTTCTATTTTTACAGTGACTTCAAGTAGCGGGACATTCGTAGCGCTACCGGGACATGCGTAACGCTACAGATATCGGACACGACGGACTGACCACACCGAATGTCGGTGCAATCGGTTAAGATGTGACCAATGGATTGCACGCCGGAGCGCTGAGGACACGAATCCGAAGCTGAAAGAGAGTGCTGGAGCTGCCCCACCTGACTTGTCAGGGAGGAACTAGCAGCCACCGCGCGAAGGGCCACCACCTGCAGTCCGGGAAATCGTTCACGATTCCCGGGCTGATAGGGGCTCGGGGGAACAGGTGGCTCCTGGCAATGACAATCCAAATCAATGGGACTGACGCTCCACGCGAGGTCCGCATCCAGAATCCGGGCAGCAGCATCTTGGGGCCGCTCGGGGCCCGCCGTCAGTCGCTCATTCAGGAGCGCGACGGCATCCTCAACACTTCGACTCCGCAGACGTTCACGCCAGCCGTCGAGGCTCGCGTCGGTCAGCTCAACACCGAGATCGACGCGCTCGAGGAGCGTCAGGGTGAGCTGCAGCGGCAGGCGCAGATGGAGGACAACGCCCGCCGAGCGCGGGCGGCCTTCGGTCCGGCGCGGATCGTTCGCTCCGAGGAGGTGTATCGCCCCGATCGTCCTGAGCTGTCGTTCTTCATGGACCTCCGCAACGCGCGTTCCGGAGGCGACTGGGCGGCCGCTGAGCGCCTCAGCCGGCACCAGGCGGCCTATGAGGCGGAGACGCGAGCCCTGTCGACGCAGGCGGGTGCCGGTGGCCAGTTCGCGCCGCCCGCGTGGCTCGTCGATGAGTGGGTCGGCCTCGCACGTCCGGGTCGCATCACCGCGGACCGGCTGAACAAGGACGAACTGCCCTCGGGCGTCTCCTCGATCAACCTGCCGAAGGTCGCCTCGGGCGAGTCGGTGGCCGTGCAGGCGACCCAGAACACCGCGGTCAGCTCCACCGACCTCACCACCAACTCGGTGTCGTCCGGCATCACCACCCTCGCCGGTCAGCAGGTCATCGCTCTGCAGCTCATCCAGCAGTCGGGCATCGCATTCGACAAGGTCATCGGTCAGGACCTCATGGCCGAGTACGCGAAGCAGCTCGACCTGCAGGTGCTCAACGGGTCCGGCGCGTCCGGTCAGCTCCAGGGACTCATCGGCGTCGCGGGTGTGAACGCGATCACCTACACGCAGGCAACGCCGACCGTGGGCGGTGCCGGCCAGTTCCTCGCGCAGATCAACCAGGCCGTCCTCGCCGTCAACACGAACCGGTTCCTTCCGCCGTCCGGGATCATCATGCACCCGCGCCGCTGGTCCTGGGTCCTCAACGCGAACGACAACCAGGGGCGCCCCCTCGTGGTCCCCAGCGGCGACTACGCAGGGTTCAACACCCCCGGCTCGGCTTCGGCCGCTCCGACCGCTCAGGGGGCCGCTGGGTCGCTGTTCGGCCTCCCCGTGTACGTCGACGCGAACGTGCCCACCAACCTCGGTGCCGGCACCAACCAGGACGTCGCCCTGGTCGGCCGCTTCGAGGACTCGTTCCTGTGGGAGACCGCGCCGGCGTTCGAAGCGTTCGACGCCCCGTACGCCAACCAGATGTCGATCCTGTTCCGCGTCAGCGGCTACGCGGCCATGATCGCCAACCGGTACCCGGCGTCGCTGTCCATCATCAGCGGCACCGGCCTGGTCACCCCGACCTTCTAACGGACCGCCAGGGGCCCGCACAATGTGCGGACCCCTGGCCTTCCCCGAGGAGGGGCGATGAGTCAGAACGTGCTGGAATTCCTGATCGTCGGCAAGGAGGCTGTCTCCGGGTCGATGGAGAAGGTTGAGCAGAAGCTCGACAGCGTCCACGGCAAGCTCGACGGCCTCAAGGTCGTGGGCGGTCTCGCGCTCGCAGGCGCCGCCGCCGCGGCCACCGACTTCGCGTCCAAGTCGGTGGAGGCGTACGAGGAGGCGCAGAAGAGCCAGGTCGAGCTGCAGGACGCGTACAAGAAGTTCCCGGCGATCACGGACGTGTCGATCGAGAAGCTTCAGGAGCTCAACGACAAGATCCAGGAGAAGACCGGGTTCGACCACAACGAGCTCGCGTCCGCTCAGGCGAAGCTGGCCATGTACGGGGTCACCGGCAAGCAGCTCGAGGAGCTGACCCCGCTGGTCGCGGACTACGCGGCGAAGACCGGCACCGACGCGGTGACCGCTGCGGACTCGCTCGGGAAGGCCCTGCTCGGCAAGGGTCGCGCGCTCGCTCAGGTCGGTATCAACTTCAAGAACACGAAGACCGAGGCGGGCAACTACGCCGAGGTCGTCGACGGCCTGAAGGCCAAGGTCGAAGGTACCGCGGACGCGATGGGCGGCACCGCGGCGGGTAAGACGAAGATCCTCGCCGAGGGCTTCAAGGACATCCAGGAGAAGGTCGGCGCCGGCCTCATGCCCGCGCTCGAAACTCTCACCAATGCCGGCGTGAAGGTCGTCGACTGGCTGAACAAGACTCCAGGAGCGATGCAGGCCGTCGAGATCGCGCTCGCGGCGATCACCGCGGCCGTGGTCATCTACACGATCGCGCAGGTCGCCGCGAACGTTGCGATCTGGACGTCACCAGTCACGTGGATTGTCGCCGGGATCGTCGGCCTGGTCGCGGCCGTCGTCTTGCTCGCCACCAACTGGAACTCCGTCACCAAGTTCATCTCCGAGGTCTGGAACGGCTTCATCACCTGGTTCCAGTCGATCGTCGGCGCGGTCGTGAACTGGGTGAAGGACAACTGGGGTCTGCTGCTCTCGTTCATCATCGGCCCGATCGGTTTGGCCATTCAGTGGGTGGTCAACAACTGGGGCGGGATCGTAGCTTTCTTTCAGCAAACCGTCTCAAATATCGGGTCGTTCTTCGGTAGTATCGGCTCGGCGATCCAGAACGCCTTCATCGGCGCGGTCGGTTTCGTGAAGGACGCCATCAACGGGATCATCGACGTCATCAACGGCGCGATCGGCGGCATCAACACCCTGATTGGCGCCGTGAACTCGGTACCCGGTGTGCACGTCCCCACCCTCGGGAAACTGCCCCACCTCGCGACCGGCGGCTACGTGTCGCAGGGCGGTCTCGCGATGGTCGGCGAGCAGGGCGCCGAGGTCGTCCGGCTGCCGGCCGGATCGCAGGTGTACCCCAACGGCTCCCAGTCTTCCGGTGGCGGCCTGCACATCGAGCACTTCTATGCGCAGGCGAACCAGTCGCCGGCGGAGATCGCGAGCGAGCTGGGTTGGGAGATGCGCTGGGCGACATAGAGACTTGCGTCAACCGCACCGCCAGGCTTTCTCCTTTCGGGCCCAGGCGGACGGAAGCGCGGACCAGGGAGCTCGGATGGGGCTCCGCAGACGCCGCGCTGCGCAACACAGAGCCCGCCCCGAGAGCACACGGGGCGGGCTCGCCCAACATCGGACAGCGCGACACGGCGTAACGCCTCCAGCGAACAAGCCTCCGTAGCCTGACATTCTGCCGTTACATTCGAAATAGCGAAGGCCCGCTCTCTGAGTGGAGAGCGGGCCTTATTTCGCTGGAAGCCCCCGTAGCTCAACGGATGAGCAGCCTATTGGACGTAGGGTCGGATGCGGGTTCGAATCCCGTCGGGGGCTCTAGTGTCACTGTAATGCAATTTGCACGCGGAGTAGACAGTTGTCGCCAAAACTCGACAACGGTTCGCTCTCAGCAAAGGCCAGATCACCGAAGGCGCAGAGACAGCCCCGGCAGGATGCGCACGCTTACTCGGCCTCGGGAGTTGAACGTGACGCGCCCGACACGCTGCGACACGGACACTCCGGTCTTCGAGATGTTCAGGTGCGCACCAGCACCGAGATTCGCACGCTTGCGGTAGTAGACAGGCATGCCGCGATCATATTCGCGGCGCCGCGAAAATGTCGGTCAGATCGACGCCCCAAGGTTACGCAGACGTGCGTACCGTTGCCGCATGGAGGATTATCGTCAACGACGCTGGGTAGATGAGCGACTTCGTGCCCTACAACGCGGAGAACCGGTCGACCCGTGGCCCCTAGACGAGAATGGTGAACCGTCTCGGCAGCCTTGGCTCGTCCCGGACAAACCGTCGCCACCGGCGGTTCGGGTGAATCCTATTCAGGCGCCTAGCCAACGCATCGCGTACACCTTGGCCGCGGCAGCCGAGGAATGCGGTGTCTCGCCTCAGTTCTTGCGCGGCTACATCAGGCGCAACGACCTCGTCGTTCACTACGCCGGCACAAAGCCGATTATCCTCGCGGACGACCTCAAGGACTGGATCGAGCGTCTACCGACCGAGCGCGCCTAGCGGTCGAGCGCCCACAAATCGCCCACAATCCGCCCACACTTGGAAAATCCAAACACGACGAAAACGGATGAAAACCCGCGAAATCACGCGGATTTCCTCATTCCTTCACTCGCCCGTTGGGGCTTCATTCGGGTTCGAGTCCCACTGGGGGCACCTGTGACGCCGCCCTGACGCGCGTTGCTCTCGCAGGAAGACACATCTGAAAATCCTTCGGGACGGGCTTCTGAAGGAGATTTCCGGGCGCGTCGGGCGCATTCTCCTGCGCGTCCGTGAGGGGACGCAGAAGGCCCGGTCCCTCGGGGACCGGGCCTTCTGGCGTGGCTTACTTGGCTGCGGCGGGTTCCTTTGCGACGGCCTTCTTCTTGGGGGCCTCGGCCGGAGCGGTCTCGAGGGCCGGCTTCGGGCGGGCGGCGAACTCCTCGAACGCGGCGCGCGGCGCCTGGAGGGCCTCCAACGAGACGATGTCGCGGCCGAGCCAGAAGTTGTTCCACCAACCCCACAGCACGCGGAACTTGCGCTCCCAGCTCGGCATCGCCAGGCCGTGGTAGCCGCGGTGCGCGAACCAGCCGAGCACGCCCTTGATGGCCAGCTTGCCGGACTGCAGCACGCCGATGCCCAGGCCCAGGCCCGCGACGGCGCCGAGGCTCTTGTGGTAGTACTGGCGCGGCAGTTCGCCGCGGAGGTCCGCGATGATGTTCTTCGCGAGCAGCTTGCCCTGGCGGACGGCGTGCTGGGCGTTCGGCACGCAGTAGCCGCCGACGCCCGCGCCGGTCAGGTCGGGGACGGCCGAGACGTCGCCGGCGCCCCAGGCGCCCTCGATGATCTCCTCGTCGGTGCCCACGCGCAGGTCGGCGCGGACGCGCAGCCGGCCGCGCTCCTCGATCGGGAGGTCGGTGTGGCGGACCACGGTCGGGTTGGCCATGACGCCGGCCGTCCAGACGATGAGGTCGGTCTCGAAGCTCTCGCCGGTGGACAGCTCGATGCGGCCGTCGACGGCGCTGGTGAGCTGCGTCTCCAGGTGGATCTCCGCGCCGCGCTCGGCGAGGTTCTTGATGACCCAGTGGCTGGTCGGGAGGGAGACCTCCGGCATGATCCGGCCCATGGCCTCGATCAGGTGGAAGTGCGTGTCCTCGAACGACAGCTCCGGGTACTTCGTGAGCAGCGCGCTCGCGAAGGAGCGCAGCTCGGCGAAGATCTCGATGCCCGCGAAGCCGCCGCCGATGACGGTGACGGTCAGCAGGCGGTCGCGCTCCGGGCCGGCCGGGAGGGTCGACGCCTTGTCGAAGTTCGTGAGCATCCGGTCGCGGATGTACACGGCCTCCTCGATCGTCTTGAGGCCGACCGCCTGGTCGGCGACGCCCGGGATCGGGAAGGTGCGCGACACGGCGCCCGCGGTGACCACGACGATGTCGTACTCGAACTCGTACGGCTCGCCGGCTGCCGGCTGGATGGTCGCCGTCTTGTTCGCGTGGTCGATGTAGCTGACCTTGCCGCTCACGATGTTCGTGCTCTTGAGGTGGCGGCGGTGCGAGACCACCGCGTGGCGGGGCTCGATGGAGCCGACGGCCACCTCGGGGAGGAACGGCTGGTACGTCATGTACGGCAGCGGGTCGACCATGGTGACGTCGGCCTCGCCCGAGCGGAGCTGCTTCTCGAGCTTCCACGCGGTGTAGAAACCGGCGTATCCTCCGCCGACGATCAGGATTTTGGGCACAGTAATGCGTCTCCTCAACACGAAAGTATGGGTGTTAATCTACCCCCTGCTGCGCTCTCGCCTGAAATGCAGCCACGCACCGACCCCGCCGAGGGCGAGGAGTGTGACGAAACCGGAGATCAGACCGAACGGCAACCAGAAAGCGGTGAGGACGCTCCATTGCGGCCAGAAGAACGATCCCCATGCTACAGGTCGTTCCGGGCTCAGCTTCGCGGGCGCCGGCGCGGCCTGCGCCTCCGGCGCCTGCGGGACGGCCGTGGCGGGGGTGTCCGCCCGGCGGTGGATGTGGATCCACTGGGTCAGGTCGCCCATCGGGTTCGCGCTCACGTGCGGGACGGTCGCGGTCACCGCGGCCGCCGCGTCGAGCAGCCCGTACCCGTAGACCGGGCTCGGGACCGTCGTGACACCGGCCGGCTTGCGCGCGGTGCGGATGATCCGGTTGATGACATCCGGCGCCTTCAGCTCGGGATGCGCGGCCCGGACGAGCGCGACCGCCCCGGCGACCAGCGGCGCCGCCCCGCTGGTTCCCGCCCACTGCACGTAGCCTCCGCCCGGGTTCGCGCCGACCAGCTCCTCGCTCGGCGCTGACACGCCGATCGTGATGCCCTGCGACGACGCGTCGAAGGAGGCCTGCCCGGCCCGGTCGACGCCGGCGACGGTGAGGACGCCCGGGATGGTGGCCGGCGCGCCGACCTCGGTCGTCCCGCTCCCCCGGTTTCCGGCCGCCGCGACGACGACCACGTCGTGCGAGAACGCGTACTGGAACGCGTCGTCCCAGCTCGGCGGCCAGTCGAGGGTGTTGCGGGTGAGCGAGATGTTGATGACGGAGGCGCCGCTGTCGACCGCCCAGCGCACCGCCTTCGCGATCTGGTCGTCGTTGTCGACCGCGCCCGTCGACTTCCCGAGCGCGACGGAGGCGGTGAGGATGCTCGCCTGCGGAGCCGCGCCCAGCACTCCCGTGTCGGGGCCGGTGCCCCGCCCGGCGAGCAGGGAGGCCACCCAGGTGCCGTGGTTCGCAGCGTCCCCGTCGCCCAGCGGCTTCTGGCCGTTCGCCGCGCCGACGCCGGACACGTCCGTGCCGCCGGTCACCGCGCCGGCCAGGTCGGGTACCGTCCCGTCGACGCCGGTGTCGATCACCGCGACCTTGACGCCCGCGCCCTTGGTCGTCTGCCAGGCCTGGGCGAAGCCGTACTCGGCCAACCAGTACTCCATGTCGCGCACCTGGTCGGCGTGCGCGGGGGTCGCGGGAGCGATCCCGACCACGAGGGCGGCGGCGAGCGCCGTCGCGCCCGCAGCCAGGGTGCGGCGGAGCCGGGTCAGCCGGCCTGGATGCGGCACTCGCACACCTCGGGCGACCAGCCGCCCCGCGCGAGCGCCAGGTCGCCGATCGGGTTGACGCCGGGGCCGGCGGCGAGCGCGTGCGCCGCGAGCGCGTGCAGGCACTTGACGCGGGTCGGCATCCCGCCCGCCGAGACGCCGGCGAGCTCCGCCACGACGCCGATGGACTCGCGGTCGGCGAGGTACTGCTCGTGGGCTGCCCGGTACTGGTCGCGCACGTCCTCGTCCTCGGCCAGGAGGTCGTTGTACTCGTTCATCACCTGGGTGGCCTCCAGCTGCGACATCGCGGCGGTGGCGGCGGGGTGCGAGAGGTAGTAGAAGGTCGGGAACGGCGTGCCGTCGTCCAGCCGCGGGGCGGTGGAGACCACCGTCGGGCGGCCGCACACGCAGCGCGCGGCGATCCCGACGACGTTGCGCGCCGGGCGGCCGAGCTGCTCGGTCACGGCGGCGATATCGGCGTCGGTGACGGGGTCGAACGGGGGTCTGGTCATGTGATGCCTTGCGTTTCGCTACTTGCTCGGTGCGGGAGTCGGGGTCGGGGCAGGCGCCGGCGTGCTGCCGAGCTGCGCCGGGGTGGCGTCGGTGAGGCCCGCGCCCATCAGCGAGCCGAACAGGGAGCCGACCCAGTCGGTGCGGGTCTTCTGGAGCTTGGAGCTCACCGGCGTGGTGTCGCCCTTCGCCGCGGGGGCGCGGTCGTCGATGACGAGGTAGCTGGTCTCCCCCGGCATGACGTAGTACAGCCGGTCACGCGCCTGGGCACGGATGTAGCTCGGGTCGTTCCAGCGGGCGCGCTGCTCCTTGAGCGCGTCCACCTGCGCGGACAGCTCCTGGACGGCCTTCTGCTGGTCGGCGATCTGCTGCCGCTGCGCGAGGTAGCCCTGCAGCGACGGCGCCAGGATGACGACGGCGAGCACGACGGCTCCCATCATCACGAGCGAGAAGGCGGAGAAGTGCAGTCCGCGCAGCCAGCGCCCGGTCGCCGTCGGCTGCTCGAAGGAGGCGGCGACGCGCTGCGTGCGCGGCTTCGGCATGGCCCCTCCTGCGGTTCTCGGCGGACGTGGAGGACCGGGCGTCCCCGCTGTCAATCGTAGGCGATCCGCCCTGAGCGGCGGCCGCGCGGGCGGGGTGTCGCGGGGTGCTCACTGCGCGGTCAGCATGACGACGAGCCGGACGGCGCCGACGGCGACCAGCCCGAGGCCGCCGAGCGTGAACACCAGCCCGATCGCGCGGGCGTCGCGCGGCCGGAACCGCTCCCGGGCATCCCGGTCGGCGAACAGGGCCGCCGCCCGCTCGGGCCGCCGCAGCAGGTAGGCGCCGAACACGACGAACAGCGCAGCCAGCAGCAGGAACACCCCGAGCACCAGAACCTCCCCCGAAACCCGCACCCCCGTATCCTCCCAGCTACGACGAAGGGTGAGTAGTCGCGGAAATCCGTGACGGATAACCGCGACAACTCACCCTTCGGCGGTGTACTAGCCCTGGAAGCGGGGGAAGGCGGTACGGCCGGCGTAGACGGCGGCGTCGCCGAGCTCCTCCTCGATGCGGAGGAGCTGGTTGTACTTGGCGACGCGCTCGGAGCGGGCCGGGGCGCCGGTCTTGATCTGGCCGGCGTCGGTGGCGACGGCCAGGTCGGCGATGGTGGTGTCCTCGGTCTCGCCGGAGCGGTGCGAGAGCACGGCGGTCATGCCGCTGCGCTGGGCCAGCGACACCGCGTCGAGCGTCTCGGTGAGCGTGCCGATCTGGTTGACCTTCACCAGGATGCTGTTCGCGGCCTTCGCCTTGATGCCCTGGGCGAGGCGCTTCGGGTTGGTGACGAACAGGTCGTCCCCGACGAGCTGCAGCTTGCCGCCGAGCTCGGCGTTGAGGAGGGTCCAGCCCTCCCAGTCGTCCTCGGCCAGCGGGTCCTCGATGGAGACCAGCGGGTAGTTCGCCGCGAGCTCCTGGTAGTAGGCGCTCATCTCGGCCGCGGTGCGGTCCTGGCCCTCGAAGCGGTAGACGCCGTTCTCGAAGAACTCGGTGGAGGCCACGTCGAGGCCGAGCGCGATCTGCGAGCCGACCGTGTAGCCGGCCTTCTCGATCGCCTCGGAGATGAGGTCGAGCGCCGCGCGGTTGTGCTCCAGCTCGGGGGCGAAGCCGCCCTCGTCGCCGAGGCCGGTGTTGAGGCCCTTCGACTTCAGCAGCGCCTTGAGCGAGTGGTAGGTCTCCACGCCCCAGCGCAGGCCCTCGGAGAAGGTCTCCGCGCCGATGGGGAGGATCATGAACTCCTGGATGTCCACGCCGGTGTCGGCGTGGGCGCCGCCGTTGATGATGTTCATCATCGGGACAGGGAGGACATGCGCGTTCGGGCCGCCGACGTAGCGGAACAGCGGCAGGTCGGCGGAGTCCGCCGCGGCCTTGGCGACCGCGAGGCTCACGCCGAGGATCGCGTTGGCGCCGAGGCGCTTCTTGTTGTCGGTGCCGTCGAGCTCGATCATGGCCTCGTCGACCAGGCGCTGGTCGCTGGCCTCATAGCCCTCGATCGCCGGGCCGATCTCGTCGAGCACCGCGTCGACGGCCTTCTCGACGCCCTTGCCCAGGTAGCGGTCCTTGTCGCCGTCGCGAAGCTCGTAGGCCTCGAAGGCGCCGGTGGAGGCGCCGGACGGGACGGCGGCGCGGCTGACCGTGCCGTCCTCCAGGAGCACCTCGACCTCGACGGTCGGGTTGCCGCGGGAGTCGAGAATCTCGCGAGCGCCTACTGCTTCGATCTGAGCCACAACAGTCTCCTTGATGGTTTCGTGGGTGTCGAAATCAGTCTAGTGACGTCGGGTTAACGGCTTTAACGGAGTGGCGGGATGCTTACGACAAATGGCGCGAGCGTGGTCGCCGCTCACGACAGCGGCTTGAACTCCAGCGCGGCGGCGTCCGCGGTCCCCGGGTCGACGAACGCGAACGACCGGTACCCGGCCGCCGCCGCGCGGTCCAGCACGCCCTTGAGGTTCTTCGCCCGCCGGTCGAGCCGGACCCGGCGGCCGGAGGCCACGAGCTCGGACTTGATCGCCATCAGCCGGTCGAGCGGGACGCTCGGGTCATGGACGAGCACCACGGTGTCGAGCGCCGCGTCCTCCGGCACGTCGATCAGGTCCACGACGCGCTCGAAGCCGATCGAGAACCCGCACGCCGGAACGTCGCTGCCGAGGAAGCGCCCGATCATCCCGTCGTAGCGGCCGCCGCCGCCCACCGAGCTGCCGGAGCCCGGGTGCGCGATCTCGAAGATCGTGCCGGTGTAGTAGCCCATGCCGCGCACCAGGGTGGGGTCGAACCGCAGCGCCACGCCCTCCGGGAGGGTGTCGAGGGCGTGCGCCAGCGACTCCAGGGCGGCGATGGCGTCGGTGTCCATGCCCTCTGGCAGGATGCCGGAGATCGACTCGACGGTCAGCTCGACGCCGCCCTCCGCGAGGTGCGGCTCGAGCGCCGAGAGGATACCGCCCAGCACCGCGGCGGAGTCCGCGCCGCCCTCGCTCAGCTCGGCAACGACGCCCTCCGCGCCGATCTTGTCGAGCTTGTCGATTGAGATGAGCACCTGCGGCCAGCGCGACTCCGCGAAGCCGCAGTACTCGAGCAGCCCGTTCAGGATGCGGCGGTCGTTGATCCGGATGGTGCAGCCGGTCAGGCCCAGCGCCTCCAGCGCCGCGGCGGTCGCGGTGATGAGCTCGACCTCCGCGAGCTGCGAGCCCTCGCCGATGATGTCGATGTCGCACTGCACGAACTGGCGGTAGCGGCCCTTCTGCGGCCGCTCGGCCCGCCAGACCGGGGCGATCTGGATGCTGCGGAAGACGGGAGGCAGCTCGGCCCGGTGGGTGGCGTAGAAGCGGGCCAGCGGCACGGTGAGGTCGAAGCGGAGACCGAGGTCGCAGAGCGCGAGAGTGTCCCCCGACTCGATCGCGGCGCGCAGGTCGTCGCCGCCGAGGCCGCGCTTGAGGACGCTGAAGGCGAGCTTCTCGTTGTCTCCGCCGAGGCCCGAGTGCAGGCGCGCGACGTCCTCCACGACCGGGGTCTCGATCTCGTCGAAGCCGTGCGCGGCGAAGCTCCGGCGGATCACGCCCAGCGCATGCTCGCGGCGGGCCTTCTCGGCGGGGAGGAAGTCGCGCATGCCGCGGGGCGGGGTGATCGGGGAAGCCATGCGACGATTCTTCCAGATGGAGGCCTTCGGATGCCTCGGATGCCGCCCGCCTGTGGAACCGCATCGCGGCAGAGACCGGCTTACCAACCGATGCCGCCCGCCTGTGGAACCGCATCGCGGCAGAGACCGGCTTACCGACCGATGCCGCCCGCCTGTGGAACCGCATCGCGGCAGAGACCGGCTTACCAACCGATGCCGCCCGGGGGGATCGCGGGGAGGACGGCCGGAGTCGTAGACTGCCCCCGTTGCCACCCTGATGTCGTGCCGACCCCGCGCGATGCGGTGGTGTCCCAGTGAGGACCTGGCATGAGCCGCAGTCGTCCGACCACGTCGGCTGCGTTGCCAGACACACGACAACGCGTCCGCCCAGGGCCGGGATGATTGCGCCGCCGTTCGGCGCCGTCGGACCCGATCGGCGGCCCGGGTCCCCCGGCGGGCGCGCTGCCGGCCTGCGCAGCATCCATCTGACAGAACACGCCGCGTCCGATCGTGACGAGGCGGCATGTCCTGTCAGGCAGTGTGTCCCGGGTGGTGCCTCCCCAACGGCACGACGAGCGGGGTGCCGGCGACCGGGTCGGGCGCGATGACCGACTCGACGCCGAAGACATCGCGGACGAGGCCCGCGGTGACGACCTCCGCGGGATCGCCCGACGCGACGATCGACCCCGCCCGCATCGCCACCAGGTGATCGGCGTACCGCGCGGCCAGATTGAGGTCGTGCAGGACCATGACCACCGTCGTGCCGCGCGCCGCGTTCAGGTCGAGCAGCAGGTCGAGCACGTCGAGCTGGTGGCTGATGTCGAGGAAGGTGGTCGGCTCGTCCAGCAGCAGGATGCCGGTCTGCTGGGCGAGCGCCATCGCGATCCAGACGCGCTGGCGCTGGCCGCCGGAGAGCTCGTCGATCGCGCGGTCGGACAGCTCGGCGACGCCGGTCGCGGCCATCGCCTCCTGCACGGCCGTGTCGTCCTCGGCCGTCCAGCGCCGGAACCAGCCCTGGTGCGGGTAGCGGCCGCGCGAGACGAGGTCGGCCACGGTGATCCCGTCGGGCGCGGTGGGCGTCTGCGGCAGCAGGCCGAGCCGGGTGGCGACCTCCTTGGTGGGCAGGGAGCGGATGTCCGCGCCGTCGAGCAGCACGCTGCCGGAGGCCGGGGCCAGCAGCCGGGACAGCCCGCGCAGCAGGGTGGACTTGCCGCAGGCGTTCGGCCCGACGATGGCGGTGACGCGGCCCGGTGGGAGGTCGAGGTCGAGGCCGTCGACCACGACCCGGCCATCGTAGGCCAGAGTGAGGTCGCGCGCGGCCAGGGTCTGTTCGGTCATGCTGTTGTTCACTGTCTCAGCCTCCTCGGCCGACGCGGTTGGTCCTGGTGAGCTGCCAGAGCAGGTAGGGCGCCCCGACGATCCCGGTCACGACGCCGACCGGGAACACGACGCCCGGCACGGCGAACTGGGCGACGACGTCCGACAGCACGAGCACGAGCGCGCCGACGAGGGCCGCCGGCACCAGCGCGAGCGAGCCTCGTCCCACCAGGCGGCGCGCGACGGGCGCCGCCAGCAGCGCGACGAACGCGATCGGCCCCGCGACCGACACGGCGACGGCGGCGAGCGCCACTCCGACGCCGACGCTCACGATGCGGGTGCGTTCCGGGCGCACGCCGATCCCGGCCGCCAGGTCGTCGCCCAGCCCGAGCGCGGCGAGCGGCCTCCCGACCAGCAGCGCCGCCGGGATGAGCACGATGGCGGCGACCGCCAGCACGGCCAGCGAGGTGCCGTCCACGCTGTTGAGGCTCCCGGTGATCCAGACCAGCGCCTGCTGCACGTCGCGCAGGTCGGCGCGGGTGAGGACGTAGGAGACGATCCCCGCACAGACCGCGGCGAAGCCGATCCCGACCAGGACGAAGCGGTAGCCGCTCACCCCGTTGCGCCACGCGAGCAGGTAGATCAGCACGGCGGCGACCAGGGTGCCGGCGAGGACGACGCCGGAGAGCGCGAGGCCGGTGATCCCGAACCAGACCAGGGCGATGGCGCCGGTCGCCGCCGCGCTCGTCGTGATGCCGATGATGTCGGGGCTCGCGAGCGGGTTGCGGGCGACCGACTGGAACAGCGCACCGGACAGGCCGAGGCAGGCGCCGACCAGCACCGCGGCGAGCAGCCGCGGCAGCCGGAGGTCGAGGATGACGAACGACGTGAGCCGGTCTGCGCGGCCCACCAGGGCGGCGAGCACGTCGGACGGCGCGACGCCCGCGTCCCCGAACGTGAGCGACACGGCCGAGACCAGCACGACGAGTACGGCGAGCACGAGGGACACCCGGAGCGCGCGGGCGTGCCGGTGCCTGCGGTCGAGGGCGACGCTGGACGCGGGCCGGGAGGCGGTTCCCGCGGTCTGCGCGCTCACAGCCCTATCAGCTTCCTGCGCCGCACGAGCGCGATGAACAGCGGCGCCCCGACGAACGCCATGACGATCCCGACCTGCAGCTCCCCCGGCGGCGCGACGACGCGGCCGATCACGTCGCACGCGATCAGCAGGGCGGGCGCGATGATGGCGGAGAACGCGAGGATGCGGCGGTAGTCCGCGCCGACGGCCCAGCGGGCGACGTGCGGAACAACGAGTCCGACGAACGCGATCGGGCCGACCGCCGCAGTCGCGGACCCGCAGAGCAGCACGATCGCGACGGCCGACAGCACCCGCGCGAGGCCGACCCGCTGGCCAAGGCCGCGCGCCACGTCGTCGCCCAACGCGAGACCGTTGAGCGGCCTCCCCAGGCCGAGCGCGAGCACCGCGCCGACGACCAGCGTCGGCAGCACCTGCCAGAGAACGTCGAAACCGCGCCCGGCGAGCGAGCCGACCTGCCAGAACCGCATCTGGTCGAGCGAGACCCGGCTGGTCAGCATGACCGCGGTGATGAGCGAGCCGAGCGCGGCGGAGACCGCGGCGCCTGCGAGCGCGAGCTTGACAGGCGTCGCGCCCTCCCGGCCCACCGCGGACACCGCGTAGACGAGGCCCGCGGCGAGCGCCGCCCCCGCGAACGCGAACCAGACGTACCCGGACACCGTCGTGACGCCGAGGAACGCGATCGCCACGACGACGGCCAGCGACGCGCCGAAGTTCACCCCGAGGATGCCGGGATCGGCGAGCGGGTTGCGCGACAGCCCCTGCATCACCGTGCCGGCCAGTCCCAGCGCGAGCCCGGCGGCGAGGCCGAGCAGCGTGCGCGGGAGGCGGCTGCCGACGACCACGAGGGAGTCCGGATCGCTCGCCGAGTAGTGCGTCAGCGCGTGCAGAACGTCCGCCGGCGCGATCGTCCGCGCGCCGACCATGAGGCTGAGCACGCACACCGCCAGCAGGACGACGACCGCGAGCAGGAAGCCCAGGAGGGTACGCCGGCGCCGCCGGACGTGCGCGGGGACCTCCGCAGCACGCCCGGCGGGCGCGGTGGCGACACCGGTGGGCATCGTGGGCTACTTGACCTTCGCGGCCGCGGCGGCGAGCTGCGGCACATAGCGGTCGAGCATCCACGGGATGCTGAGCACGCTGGGCGCGCTCGTGGCGGCGACGAACGACTCGCCGACGATGGGGGCGAAACGGCCCTCCTTGACGGCGGGCATCGCAGCCACCAACGGGTCGGCGGTGAACGCGTCGACCGACGACTGCTTGTCGAAGTACATGACGAGCAGGTCGGTGTCGATCTTCGACAGGTTCTCGTAGCTGAGCTGGTAGAAGAAGCTGCCGTCGCCCTTCGAGGAGTCGAGGGAGGCGATGCTCGGCGAGTCGGTCATCCCGAGGTCGTTCAGCAGCTGCACCCGCGGGTCCTCCGCGCGGTAGACGTTGAGCACGCCGGGCTGGTTGGCGGCGGCGTAGAAGAAGGTCTTGTCCTTGATCGCGGGGTACTTGTCGGCCAGCGCGGCGACGGAGGACTCGGTCTTCTTCACGAGCGCGTCCGCCTGGGAGGTCATCCCGAGCGCCGTGCCGACGATGGAGGTCTGGTCGCGCCAGCTCGTCGCCCACGGCTTCGCGGGGTACGCGACGACCGGCGCGATCTTGCTGAGCGTGTCGAACTCGGTCTGGGTGAGGCCGGAGTACGGAGCCAGGATGACGTCCGGCTTGGCCTTCACGAACTGCTCGAACGGCACCTCGCCGGAGTCGGCGTCGAGGAGCTGCGGGGTCTTCCCCTTCAGAGCTGCGATCTTCTCGGCGTCCCAGGGGAGGACGCCCTTCGCGTCGCCGCCGTAGCTGAACTTCGGCATCGCGACCGGGACGACGCCGAGGGCGAGTGCGATGTCCTGCGCGCCCCAGCCCCAGGTCGCGACGCGCTTGGGGGCCGCGTCGATCGTGGTCTTGCCGAGCGCGCTGTCGATGGTCACCGGGAAGCTGCCCGCCGAGCCCGAGGTCGCAGGTTCGTCGGCCTGTCCACCCGCCGAACAGCCGGTGAGGACGAGGGCGGCCGCGGAGGCGACGGCGGCGAACGACAGGACCAGGCGCGAGCGCGCGGAAACGGGCATGACTCTCCTCGGGAGGGTGCCGATGGCACGAAGGTGGGAAGCGTGCCGACGTGGCACGTTAGGTAAGCCTAACCTAAACCGAAGCTTCCTGCTCGCGGATCTCCCCCTGCAGCTCGCGCAGCGTCGACCGCAGGGCGCGCTCGGCGTCCAGGCCCTGCGCCTTCGCCGACGCGACGATGGCCAGCAGCAGCGGCCCCAGCTCGTCCTCGCTCTCCACCTGCACGCCGCCCGTCTCGCTCAGGTCGATCAAGCCGACCTTCTCGGCACGGCCGAGCAGCTTGTCGGCGAGCGCGAGGGAGGGCATGGCCTGCGGGATGCCGTCCAGCACGCTGGTGCGGCCCGGCTTCTCGGCCTTCTTGAGGTCGTCCCAGAACCCGACCACGTCGTCCGCGGTCTCGGCCGTGCGGTCGCCGCCGAAGACGTGCGGATGCCTGCCGACCATCTTGCGGGTCATCTGCTCGGCGACGTCCTGGATGTCGAAGTCCTCGCCCGCGGTGTGCGCGGCGATGTCCGCGTGGAACAGCACCTGGTAGAGCACGTCGCCGAGCTCCTCCAGCATCTCGTCGCGGTTCCCCGTCTCGATGGCCTCGATCAGCTCGTAGGTCTCCTCGATGAGGTACTGCACCAGCGACTCGTGCGTCTGGGCGGCGTCCCAGGGACAGCCGCCGGGAGCGCGGAGCTGCGCCATCACGGCGACGAGCTCGTCGAGTCTGGTGGGCGCCGCGTCGGTCATGGGATGCTCCTCCCGTCGGGGACACCTTCATCCTCTCACCGGAACCGATCGGTAGACTGGATCACTGGTGTGCCGGGAAGTCTGGTCGGCGAATTCGTTCCCCTGTTCCGCGCGTCCGCACGAGATTGGCCACCGATGAGCATCATCCGTTCCGAGCGCACCGCCGCCGGTCTTCTGCTGGGCGCGGCCGCGCTCGGCCTCCTGCTGGCGAACACGGCCGTCGGTCCGGCTCTGGTGGACCTCCAGCACGCCCACGTCGGCGGCAGCCTCGTGGACCTGAGCGTGGGGCACTGGATCAGCGACGGGCTGCTCGCGGTCTTCTTCTTCATCGTGGCGGTCGAGCTCAAGCACGAGCTGGTGGCGGGCGAGCTCAACTCGTTCGCGAAGGCCGTCCACCCGGCGATCGCGGCGGGGTTCGGCGTCGCCGTGCCCGCCCTGATCTACCTCGCGATCACGGCGGGCTCCGGCCTGTCCGACGGGTGGCCGATCCCGACCGCGACCGACATCGCCTTCGCGCTCGGCGTGCTCGCGGTGTTCGGGCGCGGGCTGCCGAACCGGCTGCGGGTGTTCCTGCTGGCACTGGCGGTGCTGGACGACCTGGTGGCCATCCTGATCATCGCCGTGTTCTTCACGACGAACCCGAACCTGCTGGAGCTCGGCGCCGCCGCGGTGGTCGTCGTCGCATTCGGCCTGCTCAGCCGGCTGCTGCACGGGAGGCTGCGCTGGCCCATCGGCGTGCTGATGGCGCTGCTCGCGGTGCTGACCTGGTGGCTCGTCTACGACTCCGGCGTGCACGCAACCATCGCGGGCGTCGCGCTCGGGCTGGTCATGGCGCGTGCGCCCGGCCGTCGCACCGCGCACGCGCTGGAGCCGTGGTCGAACGGGCTGATCCTCCCCCTGTTCGCGTTCTCGGCCGCGCTCGTGGTCATCCCGTCGGTGTCGCCCGCCGAGCTGTCGCCGGCGTTCTGGGGCATCCTGGTCGCGCTCCCGGTCGGCAAGCTGGTCGGGATCACGCTGGGCGGCTGGCTCGGATCGTTCACGCGGCCGAAGGCGGAGCGCTCGCGCATCCCCGTGCTCAGCCTCGTGACGGTGGGAGCGCTCGGTGGGATCGGCTTCACCGTGTCGCTGCTGATGAACGAGCTGGCCTTCGCGGGCTCGGCCACGGTGCGCGCGGAGGGCACCCTCGCGGTGCTGCTGGGCTCGGCGGTCTCGATCGTGCTCGCCGGCGTGCTCGTCACCACCCTCGCGCGCCGCAACCGCCGCCAGCACCCGCGCGAGATTCGTGCCGAATCGCGCGAATCCGCGCCGTAATCGCGACATTCGTGCCGAATCGCACGTCGCACATTCGTGACGAATCGCGCGAATCGGTGCGGCAAACGCGACATTCGTCACGAATCGCGCGGGGGCGTCAGCGCAGGAGGGCGGGGAGGGCGATGGCGGCGACGAGGAGGAGCAGGGTGACGACGCCGATGGCGATGCCGCCGGGGTGGCCGAGGTTGATCGTCACACCGACGCCGAAGCGCTTCGGGACGAAGAGTGCAGGGTCGGCGGAGTTGACGTAGATCAGGCCGCCCTTCCAGTGCCGGTCGTCGTCGCGCGGGTCGACGGCGTCGCGGGCGGCGCCGGGTGCAGTCGCCGCCCCGCCTCCGACCGGCACGGCGGCGCGGGCGGCGCGCGTCCCGCTGACGAGCCGGATGGCGTAGAGGCCGATCACGACGAAGATCACCACCAGCAGGGCCACCGTGACGATGCCGATGCCGGCGCTCGGCTCGTTCGAGCCGTCGTGCAGCCAGCCGATTACGGACAGCACGGCGAACGCGGCGGACACGACGAACGCCATCCAGCCGAGCAGCGACTGGGTCAGCTCGGCCTGCAGCGCCGCGATCCGCTCGGCGACCTCCGGCGCGTCTCCCCCGCCGCGCCGCCACGGGACGGCGCGGACCACGAACGCGATCCCCACCATCAGGGCGAGCACGCCGAACGCGATCAGGAGCGGCCCGAACACGGACGCGACCGTCTTCGCCGCGAACCGGTCCGGCTGCCCGCTCGCGTTCCAGTGCACCGCGATGGAGGCCGGGAGGCTGTCGTACAGCGCGACGCCGACCGCCCCGGCCGCCAGCAGGAGCACCAGGGCGGCCGCGAACCAGCCGAACGCCGGCCGCGACCGTGCCCCCGAGTCCGGCGTGACGCTGCCGGAGATCCGCACCGGCACGTCGTCCAGCCAGCCGCCCGCGCGCTTGGCCGCCTGGATGCTCCGGCGCGACAGCAGGTAGCCTCCGATGGAGCCGGCCAGCAGGACCAGCGTCGCGACGAGCGCCGGCGCGGCGGGACCCACCGGGATGACGAGCGCAGCCGCGACGAGCGCGACGACGTACGAGGCCACGACGACGACGCGGAAGCGCCGGATCGACGCGACCACCACCGGGTCGGCCACTCGGCTGCGCGGCACCAGCACGCCGAGCGGCAGGGTGGTGCGGCTCATCGCCGGCAGCATCAGGAGGATCGCGGCGGTCAGCGTCGTCACGGCGAAGGTGCTCAACAGGACGGCGGTCATGGGGTGTTTCCTTTCGTGTCGCCGCTGGGAGGCGCGGCGGGCCGGTCCGCGGCATCGTGCTGCTCGCGGGCCTGGTCGAACAGCCAGGCGATGGCGGACGTGCGGGACTCCAGCTCCGACCGCTCGACGCCGTGGGCGATGCCCTCGGCGATCAGAGCGCTCAGCCGCGCCGACCAGTCCGCGAGGAACCGCTCGTCGGGCGGCCCGCTGCCGGCGTCGCGCGCGATCACCGACCCGGAGCGCCGGCTGGTGCGCACGATGCCCTCGGTGCGGAGCGCGTCGTACGCCTTGACGACGGTGGCGGCGTTGATCCCGAACCGCACGGCGACCTGCCGCACGGAGACGAGCGCGTCGCCCTCGCGCAGCTCACCGCGCGCGACGGCGTCGATCACGCGATCGTGCAACTGCTGGTAGAGCGGCGTCTCCGCCGTCGGATCGAGCTCGATGCGCACGCGACGCCCTCCCGTCTGTATCGGTACCTATAGTACAGCCGATACAGCGGGAGGGCACTGCTCGCGTCAGGCGGCGGGTTCGGTGGCCGGCTCGGGGGCCGGGAACAGGGCGCCGAGCAGGGAGCCCACCCACTCGATCAGCGCGGCGTCGTCGACGGGCTCGCCGTTCACGCGCGGCAGCGGGACCATCGCGACCTTGGGCGCCGCGTGGTACTTCGACCCCGGGTACATGCGCTGCAGGCGCACCTGCAGCGAGTCCGGGAGCAGCGCCGGCGCCAGCCGCAGGTTGGATCCCATCGCCACGACCTCCCCCAGCCCGGCCTTCTGCGCCGCCCGCCGGAGGCGCGAGACGGCGATCAGGTTCAGCACCGGCTGCGGCGGCTCGCCGTAGCGGTCGGCCAGCTCCTCCAGCACCAGGTCGATCTGGCCGTCCTTGGCGGCGGGTGAGCTCGCGGTGGACAGCTTTTGGTAGGCCTCCAGCCGCAGCCGCTCGCTGTCCACGTACTCCTCGGGGATGTGCGCGTCGACCGGCAGCTCCAGGCGCAGCTCGGTCTGGCCCTCGGCGACGTCCCCGCGGAACGTGGAGACGGCCTCCCCGATCATCCGCAGGTACAGGTCGAAGCCGACGCCGGCGATGTGGCCGGACTGCTCCCCGCCGAGGAGGTTGCCCGCGCCGCGGATCTCCAGGTCCTTGAGCGCGACCTGCATGCCGCTGCCGAGGTCGTTGTTGGCTGCGATCGTCGACAGCCGGTCGTGCGCGGTCTCGCTGAGCGGCTTGTCCTCGTCCCAGAGGAAGTACGCGTAGGCGCGCTCGCGGCCACGGCCCACCCGGCCGCGGAGCTGGTGGAGTTGGCTGAGCCCGTACTTGTCGGCGCGGTCGATGATGATCGTGTTGGCGTTGGAGATGTCCAGGCCGGTCTCGATGATGGTAGTCGAGACGAGTACGTCGAACTTGCGCTCCCAGAAGTCGACCACCACCTGCTCCAGCGCGTGCTCGTTCATCCGGCCGTGCGCGACCGCGATCCGGGCCTCCGGAACGAGTTCGGCCAGCTTGGCGGCCGCTGCCGAGATGGACCCGACGCGATTGTGCACGAAGAACACCTGACCCTCGCGCAGCAGCTCGCGCCGGATCGCCGCGGCGACCTGCCGCTCGGAGTACGGCCCGACGAAGGTGAGGATCGGGTGCCGGTCCTCCGGCGGGGTGGCGAGGGTCGACATCTCGCGGATGCCGGTGACCGCCATCTCCAGCGTGCGCGGGATGGGCGTGGCGCTCATCGCCAGGATGTCCACGTTGGTCTTGAGCTTCTTCAGCTGATCCTTGTGCTCGACGCCGAAGCGCTGCTCCTCGTCGATGATCACGAGGCCCAGGTCTTTGAAGGTGATGCCGTCGGCGAGGATGCGATGCGTGCCGATCACGACGTCCACCGTGCCGTCGGCCATGCCGCGCAGGGTCTCGCGCGCCTCCTTGTCGGACTGGAACCGGCTGAGCTGGCGCAGGTGGATGGGGAAGCCGGCGAACCGCTCCAGGAAGGTCTCGGCGTGCTGCTTCACCAGCAGTGTGGTCGGCACCAGCATCGCGACCTGCTTGCCGTCCTGCACCGCCTTGAACGCCGCGCGGATCGCGATCTCGGTCTTGCCGAAGCCGACGTCGCCGGAGATGAGGCGGTCCATCGGGATCGGCCGCTCCATGTCGGCCTTCACCTCGTCGATCGTCTGGAGCTGGTCGTGCGTCTCCGCGAACGGGAACGCCTCCTCCAGCTCGCGCTGCCACGGGGTGTCCGGCCCGAACGCGTGGCCCTTGCTGGCCATGCGCGCCGAGTAGAGCTTGACCAGCTCCACGGCGATGTCGCGCACCGCCCGGCGGGCCTTGCCCTTGGCCGCCGACCAGTCGCTGCCACCCATCTTGGAGAGCTGCGGGGCCTCGCCGCCGACGTAGCGGGTGAGGAGGTCGAGCTGGTCGGTGGGGACGAACAGCTTGTCGCCGGGATAGCCGCGCTTGGACGGCGCGTACTCCAGCACCAGGTACTCGCGCTTGGACTTGACCGCGTTGCGGCCGCCGCTGGAGACCTCGCGCTGCGTCAGCTCCACGAACTTGCCGATGCCGTGCGTCTCGTGCACGACGTAGTCGCCCGGCTTCAGCGCGAGCGGGTCGACCACGTTCTTGCGGCGGGTGGCGAGCTTCTTGACCTGGCGGGACTCGTAGCCGACCGAGCGGCCGTAGAACTCGCTCTCGCCGATCAGGGCGAGCTTCTCCTCCGGCAGCTCGAAGCCGTGCTCGACGTTCGCGCGCAGCAGGTAGGCGACACCGGGCTCCGGGCCCTCCGGGAAGGAGTCGACGGGACGTGCGGGCAGCTCGGCCTCCGCCAGCACCTGCGCAGCACGCTCGACCAGGCCGGCGCCCTCGGCGACGATGGCGACCCGCCAGCCCGCGCGCAGCCGCTGGGCGACGTGCTCGACGGCGCCGGTGACGTTGCCCGCGAAGCTGGGCACGGCCTCCGCGTCGACGCGCACCTGGAGGTACTCCTCGACCTCGCGCTCCAGCACGAGCCCGTCGGCGGCGTCGGCCTGGAAGCCGGAGAACGTCCACCACGGATGGTCGGGGGCGGGCTGCCCCGGCCGGCTGAACTTCACCGAGTCCTTGAGCCGCTGCAGGGTGAGGAAGTCACCGGCCGCGAGGTCGATCGGCGCCGCAGCACCCACGGTCGCGGCGCTCCACGCGGCCGAAAGGAACTCGCGGTTGGTCTCGGCGAGGCTCACCGCTCGGGAGGCGACGCGCTCGGGCGACAGCACGGCGACGGCCGCGCCGTCCGGGAGGTAGTGGGTGAGCGGCACCAGGCGGTCCACGAGCGCGGGCGCCAGCGACTCCATGCCCTCCACCGGGATGCCCTCGCCGATCTTGGCGAGCATCGCCGACAGGCTCGGGAACTCGTGCTCCATCTCGCGGGCGCGCTGGCGCACCGGCTCGCTGAGCAGCATCTCACGGCTCGGCGGGAGGGTCACCGCGGGGATCGGCTCGGGCAGCGACCGCTGGTCGGCGACCGAGAACGCCCGGATCTGCTCGACCTCGTCACCGAAGAAGTCGACGCGGTACGGGTGCTCGGCGGTCGGCGGGAAGACGTCGAGGATGCCGCCGCGCACCGCGAACTCGCCGCGGCGGGTGACCATGTCGACGCGCGAGTAGGCGAAGTCGACGAGCCGGAGGGAGAGCGCGCCGAGGTCGACGCCACGGCCTCCCGCGGTCAGCTCGATGGTGCCGTAGTCGGTGAGGTTGTCGGCCAGCGGCTGCAGGGCGGCGCGCACCGAGGCGACGAGCACGAACGGGTGCGAGGCCTCCCCTGCCTGGCGGGCGGCCGACCAGTCGGCGAGCCGGCGCAGGGCGAGGAGCCGCTTGCCGACGATCTCGGGACTGGGGCTCAGGCGCTCGTGCGGCAGCGTCTCCCAGGCCGGGAACTCGACGATCTCGGCGTCGGGGAGCACGCACGGCAGCGCGGCGCGCACCGACTCGGACTCCCGGCCGGTCGCCGTGATGACGAGCACGGCTTCGGAGGAGCCCGCCGCGGCACGCCTGCCGATGAGGCCCGCGAGGAGGGGCACCCGGAGGCCGTCGGTGAGCGAGAAATCGGCGTCGCGACCCGCATAGGCCAGAGCGTCGGCGTACGTGGAGGCGCGCTGAAGCGCCGCGATCAAGCCCTGCAGTATCACTCGGGAGAGTCTACGCGCGGCGACCGACAGCCCGGTCGGGGACAGGGACGGGCGCGGGCACGAGCTCGGAGCGGTCGCCGAGGGTCGCCCAGCGCGCGGGTTCGACGGTCGCGGCGGCCGCGATCGCGCCGGTAACGGACCGGGTGCTCAACAGGAGGCCGGCGTGCGAGGGGCGCAGCGCCTCCGGAGCCGCGAGGACCTCCAGCGCGGCGAACGCGTCCAGCCGCGCGACCCCCGCTTTCACGCAGGCCTCCTTGGCGGTCCACGCCAGCCGGAAGGCCCGCGCGGGGTCCGCCGCCGCACCCACGAAAGAGCGCTCGGCGGGCGTGAGTGCGTCGGCGAGATTCACCTCGCCCTCCACCTCGACGTCCACGCCGAGGCGGGACCACGACGTCCCGGCGGCCACCCGGCCGGCGGCGTGCGACCAGCTCACGTGGCGGCCGGCCACCGGGAGCGGGAGGCCGTGCTCGCCGCCGCAGACCTCGCAGCGCTGCCGCAGGTCCGCGGGCGAAACCTCCCCGGCGCCGGCGGCACGGAGCACGTGCGCGGCGAGCAGGCGGGCGGCGGTGAAGTCGTCCCGGTCTGCCGGCGACCGCAGCCTCCGCAGCCGGGCCTCCGCGGCCATCCCGAGCGGCGCGTGCGGGAGGACGGCCAGGACGTGCCGCGTCGACGCGACGACGACCGTGCTCTGCTCCATCCGCTCAGGCTAGCCGCGTCAGATACAGACCGCGTCAGGTCCAGACCGCGTCAGATACAGACCGCGTCAGATCCAGCCCTCGAGGGCCTCCATGAACCCGTCGTGGTCGTCGCGGTTGATGACGTGGCCGCTCCCCCGCACCACGCGCACGTCGAAGCCGGTGTCGCGCAGGCGCTCGGCGATGTGCGGCTTCACCAGGTGGGAGTTGTCGGCCAGCATCACCAGCGACGGCACCGCCATGTGCTCGGGGGCGCGCATGACGTGCGGCACGAGCACGGCCGGGATGGCGGCGCGGTCGAACGACTTGAACGTCTCGACCTCGATCGCGACGTCCGCCGGGTCCCAACGCGGGTTGCGCTTGGCGATGCGCGCGGCGGACTGCCGGGCGAGCGTCTTCAGGAAGGCCGGCGCCAGCATGAGCTGGAACCAGTTGGCGGCCGGGCAGGAGAAGGCGGGGTCGACGTAGACGGCGCGGTCCGGGTGCAGCCGGTCGATCGCGAGGCTCACGGTCAGACCGCCGAGCGAGTGGCCCATGACCAGCTCGGGCGCGTACGGGACGGTGTCGACGATGTCCTGCGCCATCAGTTCGGGGGTGTACTCCTCGGTGCGCGGGCTGTGACCGTGACCGCGGAGGTCGACGGCGACCACGTGGTAGCCGCGCTCGGCGAGCACAGGGCCGACCCGACGCCAATTGCGCGAGTCCGACATGACGCCGTGGACGAGGACCGCGTAACGGTCTCCTCCGCCCCACTCGCGCGTATACAACTTCATGGTCTGCGACGGTACCGTGTCGCCCTGGGCCGACGCCCCACGTCAGCTACGCTCTGGCTGAACGTCCGGCGTGAGTCGCCGGAGAGGGGGACGATTGATGAGCTTTCAACCGCAGCCGGTCTACGGGCCGCCGGGCTACTACGCCGCGCCGCCCGCGCCACCCCGGCGGCGCACACTCGGCGCCGTCTCGATGGGCATCGCGCTCGGTGTGTTCCTGCTGTCCGTGGTCGCCTCGGCGTACATCGGCACGAGCGCGGGGCCGCTAATGCACCGCACGTCGAGCTCCTCCTTCACCGTCGACTCGTCGCAGCTCTCGCAGGCGCAGCTGGCGGCGTTCGCGCCGGTCGCGATCCTGATGGGCGCACAGATGATCTTCGGCACGGTGCTCGGCATCCTCGCGCTGGTGCTCGGGATCATCGCGGTCGCGACCAAGCGCGGTCGCGCGTTCGGCGTCGTCGGGATCGCCGTCGCCGCCGCGGCCCCGGTCCTGTCGTTCATCGTCTACACCGTCACGCTGGCCGCGACCGCCCCGCACGCCTAGCGCCGAAGGGCACGTAAACGCCCTAAAACCGCGTTTTAGGGGCGTTTACGTGCCCCTCCGCGGATGGATAGGCGCTCAGCGCTCGGTGTGGAACTGGTTCTGCGCCGCGGTGAGGCCGTCGGTGGCGATCTTCTCGATCGCGTCGGCGGCGTCGCCCACGAGGATCGGGAGATTCTTGCGCTCCTCCGCGCTGAAACCGGCGAGCACGTGGTCCGCAGCAGCACGGGAGCCGGGCGGGCGGCCGACGCCGACGCGCACCCGGGTGAAGTCGCCGGTGCCGGTCGCCGCGATCACGTCGCGCACGCCGTTGTGGCCGCCGTGGCCGCCGCCGAATTTCAGCTTCAGGGTGTCGAACGGGATGTCCAGCTCGTCCTGCACCACGATCAGGTGCGCGGGGTCGAGCGAGTAGAACCGCAGGAGCTGCGACACCGGGCCTCCGGACACGTTCATGAACGTGTTCGGCTTGGCCAGGATGAACCGCGGCCCGCCGGGGGCGAGACGCCCCTCGGCGACCGTGGAGTTCGTCTTGTGGGTCTTGAAGGTGAGACGGCCGCGCGACGCGAGCTCGTCCAGCACCATCTGCCCCACGTTGTGACGCGTGGCCGCGTAGCCGGGCCCGGGGTTACCGAGCCCGACCACGAGCCAGGGGCCCTCTGAAGAGAGAGGACTGGCCATCGGAGGTGATTACTCCGCGGACTCTTCGGCGGCGGCCTCCTCGGCAGCCTCCTCGGCGGCCTCGGCAGCAGCGGCCTCTTCCGCCTCCTCGTCGGCGCGCGAGGCGGCCGGGACGACGACGTTGAGGATGAGCAGGTCCTCGTCCTCGGCGAGCACGGCGCCCGTCGGGAGGGCGAAGTCCTTGGCGTGGTACTGGGTGCCCTCCTCGGCGTCGGTCACGTCGATGACGATGCGCTCGGGGATGTGGGTGGCCTCGACCTCGAGCTTGATGGTCGGGATGTCGAGCACCGCGATGGTGCCGGAGAACGGCTCGCCCTCGACGTGCACGGGGACCTCGACGACGACCTTCTCGCCGCGGCGGACGATGATGAGGTCGAGGTGCTCGATGATCTGGAGCACCGGGTCCTTCTGGACGTCCTTCACCAGGGTGAGCTGGCTCGTGCCGTCGATGTCGAGGTCGAGGATCGCGTTGGCCTTGCGCAGCAGCAGGCCGACCTGGTGGGCCGGGACGGTGACGTGCACCGGGTCGGTGCCGTGGCCGTAGATGACCGCGGGGATCAGGCCCTTCGCGCGGATCTTGCGGGCAGCGCCCTTGCCGAAGCTGTCGCGGATCTCCGCGACGACCTTGTTGGACTCGTCAGCCATGATGTCTCCTCGCCGGCGGGGCCGGCTGTCTGGGCGAGCCGGAGGGCTCGCAGTATGGGGGGTGTCGACTCGAGCGCATCGAGGTGCGCGAGGAAAGACTGCGAAGCCTGCTCCACCGCGTCGATAACGGATGCCTGACGCATCCCTCGCCGAAGTTCAGTTCCCAGTCTACCCGACGGCCGAGCGCACGTCGTCCACGATCGCGGTCACGACCTCCTCCGGAGGTTCGGCGACGTCGAGCCGCACGCCGTCCTCCCCGTGCTGGAGCGGCTCCAGCGTCGCGAGCTGCGAGTCGAGCAGGGAGGCCGGCATGAAGTGGCCCGGCCGGATCATCCGCTCGGCGAGCAGGGCGCGGTCGCCGTCCAGCTCGGCGAAGAACGTGCCGGGAGCCTCCGAGCGGATCAGATCGCGGTACGAGCGCTTCAGCGCCGAGCACGCGACGACCATCCCGGCCGGACCGGCGTCCGCGAGCGTGCGCCCGACCGCGCGCAACCAGGGCTCGCGGTCGTCGTCGGTCAGCGGGACGCCCTGGCTCATCTTGGCGACGTTCGCGGGCGGGTGGAGGTCGTCGCCGTCCACGAACCCTGCGCCGAGCGCGTCGGCGACCAGCTTCCCGACCGTCGACTTGCCCGACCCGGACACGCCCATCACCACGACCCTGACGCTCACGCGCACTCCTTCTGCTCCCTGCGATTCTCCCCCAGCCATCCGTTCCGGAGTTGTGTACGCGACACGCCGGTGTTCAGCGTGCACAACTCCGGAATCGATTGCTGGCTGCTACCAGTCGTGCATGGAGCCGTCGAGGAGACGGTTGACGGGGAGGTAGGCGGCTTCGTAGGGGAAGGACTGCGCGACGAGGTCGTCGTAGTCGACGCCGATGCCGGGCTGGTCGCCGGGCTTCAGCATGCCCTCCTCGAAGGTGTACGTGGTCCGGAACACCTCGTGGGTCGCCGGGCTGTGCTTCATGTACTCCTGGATGCCGAAGTTCGGGATCGCGATACCCAGGTGGATGGCAGCGGCCAGGCCGACCGGGGACACGTCGGTGGGGCCGTGCACACCGGACTTGATCTGGTAGACCGACGCATAGTCGAAGATCCGCCGCAGCCCGGTGATGCCGCCGGCGTGGGTGACGGGCGAGCGCACGTAGTCGATCAACTGTTCCTCGAACAGCTCCCGGTAGTCCCAGATCGTGTTGAACACCTCACCGATCGCCAGCGGCGTCGTCGTGTGTTCACGCACCCGGCGCAGCACGGCCTGGTTCTCGGCCGGGGTCACGTCCTCCAGCCAGAACAGGTCGTACGGCTCCAGCGACTTCCCCAGCTTCGCCGCCTGGATCGGCGTCAGCCGGTGGTGGGCGTCGTGCAGCAGCGGCAGCTCCGGGCCGAACTCGTTGCGCACCGCCTCGAACACGGTCGGCGCATGCCGGAGGTACGCGCGGGTGTCCCAGGACTCCTCCACCGGCACCGCGTTACGGCGCGCCGGCTCGTAGTCGTAGCGCGCGTCCGAGCCGCTCCCGGCTCCGGCGGCGGCGTTCTTGCTCGACGCGACGCCGTACACCGACGGCAGCCCGGGGATGCCGGTCTGCACCCGCACGGCGCGGTAGCCCTCCTCCAGGTGCTCGTTGATCGAGTCGAAGAGCTCGGGCAGCTCGGCGCCGGACGCGTGACCGTAGACCAGGAGGCCGTCGCGGCTGCGCCCGCCGAGGAGCTGGTACAGCGGGAGACCGGCGACCTTGGCCTTGATGTCCCACAGCGCGGTGTCCACGGCGGCGATGGAGGCCATCGTGACCGGGCCGCGCCGCCAGTAGGCGCCGCGGTAGAGGTACTGCCAGGTGTCCTCGATCCGGTGCGCGTCCCGGCCGATCAGCAGCGGGACCACGTGCTCGCTCAGATAGGCGGCGACCGCGAGCTCGCGCCCGTTCAGCGTCGCATCGCCCAGACCGGTGTGACCGTCCTCGGTCGTGATCCGCAGGGTCACGAAGTTGCGGCCCGGGCTGGAGACCAGGACCTCGGCTGCGGTGATTCTCATGCGTGTGCTCCTTGGGGCGTGGTGGGTTCGGCCGCCGCGATACGGTCGGCGAGCGGTTCGATCAGATCGGTGAGATCGGGGGCGAGCGCGGCCAGCACGGCGGCGGCGCGGTCGTGAGGCGTGTGCGCGTCGCGCAGGGCGGACACCACGGCGTCGGCGCCCGGGTCGCGGACGTCCGAGCCGGCCAGGTGCCTGCTCCAGGCCGCAAGGACGCCGAGCTGCGCGGCGCCCGGTTCTCGTCCGGAGGCCCGGCGGGCGCGCAGCGGGTCGAGGATGCGCGGGCCGAGCTTCTGCGAGCCGTCCGACGCGATCTGCGCCAGGCGGTGCTCGATGCGCGCGTTGCCGAAGCGCGAGCGCAGCGCGGCCAGCGCGTCGTCGACGGTGGCGGCGTCGAAGGGCAGCTCGGTGCGCTGCTCGCTCCAGAGCAGCTCCAATTCGGCGGAGAGCGCCGGGTCGGCGACCGCTTCGGCGACCGTGCGGAGGCCGGCGGCGAGGCCGTGATAGGCCAGCAGCGAGTGCCCGGCGTTCAGGAGCCAGAGCTTGCGGCGCTCGTACGGGGCGATGTCGTCCACGAACTGCGCACCGGCGGCCTCCCAGTCTGGCCGGCCCGCGGGGAAGTCGCCCGCGATCACCCACTCCGCGAACGGCTCGGTGACCACCGGCGCGGCGTCCGCCAGGCCGGTGAGCCGCAGGGCGGCCTCCCGGTCGGAGTCGGTGGTGGCCGGCGTGATGCGATCGACCATCGAGGAGACGAAGGAGACCTCGCTGCGGATCCAGGCGTCCAGGTCGGAGCCCGGCTCGGCGAGGGCGAGCACGGCGTCGCGGATCACGGCGCCGTTGTCCGGGAGGTTGTCGCAGCTCACGACGGCGATGCCGCCCGCGCCCGCCTCGAATCGCGCGCGCAGGCCGTCGAGCACCCGCGCGGGTGCGGTCGAACCCGGGCGGTAGCCGGCCTCTGTCACGGTGAGCGTCAGCACGCCGACCGCAGGGTCGGCGAGGACGCGCCGCCACGCCGCCGTGTCGGCGCCGTCGTGGACGCTGCTGAGCGCCTCCACGACGGTCGCGGCGTCGCCGTCCGGGCCGCGCTCGATGAGGGTGTAGACGGCGTCCTGCGCGGCGAGCACCCGCGCAGCCACGGGGCTGCGGCCGGTGAAGGCGGCGATGCCCCAGCCCGCTCCGTCGCTGCCCGGGTCCGCGGCCTCGTTCGCACGCTGCGTGTACCAGGCCTGGTGCGCGCGGTGGAACGCGCCCAGCCCCAGGTGCGCCACCCGCACGGGGTGGCGCACCTGGCGGCCCGAGGCGATGGAGGGAGCCGCGCCCGCCGGGTGGGGCTGGGTCATGCCGGCACCGCGTCGCGCGTGCGCGCCTCCACGTCCCGGAGGTAGGCCAGATTGCCGCGGGTGCGCTCCTCGAGCGGAACCGCGGTGGAGAAGTCCTCGCAGGTCACCCACCCGTCATAGCCGAACTCGTGCAGCGCGCGGAAGTAGGCGTCCACGTCTCCCACACCCTCGCGCAGCGGCGCCCAGTCGTGCCGCCAGCGCGCCGTGCCGTCCGCCTCCGGCTCGCCCCGCAGCCACTGCACGTTCTTGACGTGCACGTGCGCGAGGTACGGGCCGAGGAGCTGGAGGGCCGAGAGAGTGCGCTCCTGGCCCTCGATCAGCAGGTTGCCGAGGTCGTGGATGACGCCGACCGCCTCCGGGTCGAGCCCGTCGAGCAGCCGGAGCGCGGCGGAGGCCGAGGGCGTGATGGTCTCGTGGTGCAGCTCCACCAGGGCCTTCACGCCGAGCGACGCGGCGACGGAGGCCGCACGCTCCATGTCGCTGCGCGCGGCGGCGAACAGCTCGCGGTAGTCGCCGAGGTCGGAGCGCGGCATGGTGACGCGCACCTGGCGCGCGCCGAGCTCGGCGGTCGCGGCGAGCATCCGGTCGACGTTCGCGTGGTCGCCGCAGCCCGCGTAGCCGCCGAGGCCGGAGAACTCCAGCCCGGCCTCCCGGGTCAGGCGGGCGATCTCGGGGAGGGACTCCTCCAGCCCGGTCAGCGGCCAAGTGGAGCGGTTGCCCGCCCAGAAGCTGGGCTCGTCGGCTGGCTGCTGGTCGACGACGCGCCACTCGATGCCGTCCCAGCCCTGCGCCGCGATGGTGCGCGCGGCCTGCTCGGGCGTCCAGTCCGGCGTTGAGGCGGTGAAGACGGAGAACTTCATGCGCGCACCCCCGTCGTGACCTCGACGTCGTCGAGCGAGCCGTCCAACACGTCGTCCAGCAGCACGGGGCGGCCGAGCGTGGCCGACAGGTACACGGCGCGGACGACCGCCAGCGAGAGGAACGCGTCCGCGACGGTGACCCCCGGCGCACGGTGCTCGCGGATGGCCTCCACGATGTCGTCGTACTGCCGGAAGTGCCCGATCACGAACTGGTCGGGGCCGCGGTCGCCGCCGCGCAGGTCGCTCGCCGGCACGAGGTCGGCGGCACGGTTGCCGTCGGTGTCCGCCGTGCCGAAGTACTCGAGCTGGTCGTCGTCGATGATCGCAGAGCCGCGGTCGCCGTGCACCTGCAGGCGCACCGACAGGCCGGGGTAGGCGGCGGTTGTGGCGTGCAGTACGGCCAGCGCGCCCGACTCGAAGCGGATCGTCGCCACAGCGATGTCCTCGACCTCCACGCGCTCGTGGGCGAGCAGGGCGGTGCGCGCGTCGATCTCGACGGGCTGCCCGAGGAACCAGACGAGCAGGTCGACGGTGTGGACGCCCTGGTTCATCACCGCTCCCCCGCCGTCGAGCTCCCAGGTGCCGCGCCACTGGCCGGAGTCGTAGTACTCCTGGCTGCGCCACCAGGCGACGGAGGCGAGTCCGCTGGTCAGGCGTCCGAAGGCTCCGGAGTGGGCGGCGCCGGCGACCACCAGGGACGCCGGGTCGAAACGGTGCTGGCTGATCACCGAGACGACCAGGCCGTCCTGCTCGGCACGGCGGGACAACGCGAGGATCTCCCGGGCGCGCGGCAGCGAGACGTCGAGCGGCTTCTCGATGACCACGTGCTTGCCTGCGGCGAGCGCCTCCTCGGCGAGCACGACATGGAGGCCGCTCGGCGTGCAGATCACGACGATGTCGATGGGCGCCCCGGCGAGCGCCGCCGACAGCGATGTGAACTCCGCGACGCGGTCCGCGCCGAAGTCGGACACGAGCTGGTCGGCGAGCGCCGTGGCGGCCGCCGGGACAGCGTCCACGAGCGCTGAGAGCCTCAGCGCGGGATGCCGGAGGATCGCGCGGGCGTGGTTGAGGCCGATGATGCCGCAGCCGACGATGGCCACGTTCAGGGTGGTGGTTTCCGTGCTCATGCGAGGGTGACTCCGATCTGGTCGGTGAGGCGGCGGAGGGCGCGGCCGGCGACGCCGAACGCCGCCGGTCCCGAGAAGCCGCCGAGGGCGTTGACGTCGGTGAGGTGGGGCTCCAGCGAGGCGAAGCCGGTGTAGCCGTCGTCGCGCAACGCGGTGAGGGTCTCCAGGAGCTGGCCGTCGCCCTCTCCTGCGGGCGTGACCTCGGAGGTCGCCGCCAGCGCATCCTTCACCTGCAGGTACTCCAGGTGCGGGCGAAGCAGCGCGTAGCCGTCGGTGAACGGTCCGGGCACGCCGACCTGGACGAAGTTGGCGCTGTCCCAGGCGAGCTTCAGCGCGGGCGACCCGACCGACTCCACGATGTCGAGGCAGCGCTCGGGGGTGTCGCCGTAGATGTCCTTCTCGTTCTCGTGCAGCAGCACCACCCCGGCGGCCTCGGCCGCGTCGGCGAGGGCCCGCATGCGCGTCAGCACAGCGTCGCGGATGTCCTCCACCGGAACACCCTCTGAGCGGTAGAAGGAGAACAGCCGGATGTACCCGGCGTCCAGGCGCTTGGCCGCGCGAATCGCGCGCCCCAGCCGCTCCACCTCGTGCTCGACGGGCAGCGCGACGTCGACCTTGCCGATCGGCGAGGCGATCGCCGAGACGCGCATCCCGCGCTCGGCGAGGATGCCCGCGAGCCGGTCGAGCTGCTCGTCGTCGAGGTCGACGATGTTGACTCCCCAGGCGCTGCGCACCTCGATGTGGTTGGCGCCCAGCGCCTGCAGGACCGCGATCTGCACCGCAGGGTCGGGGTCGATCTCGTCGCCGAAGCCGGATAGTGCCCAGGTGGGTCGGATTGTGTCAGTCACTCTCTCTCACTTCACTTCTCTCGTCTTCTTCTTCACTTAACCCCGCCAGCGGTCAGCCCGCCGACGAGGTAGCGCTGGAACACCAGATACAAGGCCACGACCGGCACCGCACAGATCAGCGACGCCGCCATCATCTGCCCGTAGAGCGGCAGGGCTCCACCCTCCTGCGCCACGGTGAACACTTGGAGCGCGACGGCCGCCGTGCGCGTGTCCGGGTTGGTCATCACCGAGGCGAACAGCACGTCGTTCCAGCCGAGCAGGAAGGCGAAGATCCCGGAGACGACCACGCCCGGCCAGCTCAGCGGCAGCACGATCCGCGTCAGGATGCGCCACGACGACGCCCCGTCGATGCGTGCGGCCTCCTCCAGCTCGCGCGGCAGCCCGCGCAGGTAGGTCACCATGACCCACGTCGAGAACGGCAGCGCGAACGTCAGGTAGGTGACGAACAGCGACCACCTCGTGCCGATGATCGGGATGCCGAGAGCGCTCGACGCCGAGGAGAACAGCACGAACACCGGCAGCAGCATGAGAGTGCCGGGGATCGACTGGAGCCCGAGCAGACTGCGCAGGAACGTCAGCCGGCCGCGGAACGCGAACCGCACCAGCACGTACGCGGTCGCGACCGCGAGGAACGCGCACACGATCGCGACGCCTCCGGCGACGATCACGCTGTTCATCAGCCCGTTGCCGAGCGCGACCGTCGACCACACCTTGACGTAGTTGTCGAGGTTGAACGAGCTCGGGAAGAACTCGCCGCTCGCGACGCCGATGTCGGAGTTCACCGACGACAGCAGCACGTACACGATGGGCAACAGCGCGACGCAGAGCAGGATGGCGATGATGACCGCCTGCAACGGACGTGGCAGCAGCCGGTAGACGTCTCCCGTGCCGCGGCGGCGCGCAGTGCGAGCAGTGGAGGCGGTGGGGGCGGAGGCGGTCATGCCGTCTTCTCCTTCCGGTCGTCGCCGGTGTCGAGCCGGACCGCTCTCAGGTAGATGAACAGCGGGATCAGGATGAGGATCAGCGAGAACACCGCCATCGCCGCGCTCAGCCCGAAGCGGAAGCTCTGGAAGCTGGTCACGTAGGTCAGCACCGGGAGGACGTTGACGTCCGCGGGAGCCGGGACTCCGAAGAGCACGAACGGCAGCGTGAACCCGTTGATGTTGTGCAGCAGGGAGATGATCAGCGCCAGCGCGATCGGCCCGCGCAGGTGCGGCAGGATGACGGAGCGCAGCTTCGCCCACCAGCCGGCGCCGTCGAGCGCGGCGGCCTCGTGGACCTCGTTCTCGACCGACTGCAGACCGGCGAGCACCAGCAGGTAGAAGAACGGCCAGGACGACCAGATCTGCACGCCGACGAGCGTCCAGTAGCTGAGCGGCCCGTTGAGCCAGAGCCCGGTGTGGATGCCGAGGTTGCCGAGGACCGTGTCCACGATCCCGTGCGGCTGCAGCATGGTGTGCCAGAAGGTGCCGACGACGAAGCCGGGCAGCACGTACGGCACCAGGAACAGCGAGCGCACCAGCGCCCGGCCCCGGAAAGCGTTCTGCGTCGCCAACGCCGCGGCGACACCGATCGGCAGGGTCACGACGGCCGCGATCACGGCGAACGAGACGCTGATCCAGATGGACTGCAGCAGCGGGGTGGAGGTGATCGCCTCGATGTAGTTCCCGAGCCCGATGAACGGCGCGGAGACCCAGTCGCGCAGCGTGTACATGTCGAGGTCGAGCGTCGAGATGACGATCGCGAACACGAACGGGACGATGATGACCAGCAGCATGAGGATGCCGCCGGGCAGCAGCATCCAGAGCGGCCGGTTGCGCTGCTGCACGGTACGGCGGCCCCGGCGGGGCGCCCCGCCCGGCCGCGGAGGGGTCGCCTCCGCGGTCGGGCGGGCGGTCGCGGCCGGGGCCGCGGTGTCGGTGGACATGAGGATCGGCCCGTTACTTCTTGGCCTTGTCCAGCGAGCCCTGGGCCGTCGACTGCGCGGTCTTCAGCAGCCCGGACAGCTCGGAGCTGCTGACCGACCCGTTCGACAGGTTCGGGATCGACTGCACCACCACGTTGGTCAGCGCGAGCTGGGTGTCGCCCCAGGCGCCCGTGAACGGCGTCGCGACGGACTTGCCGATCGCGTCGACGATCGGCGCGATGATCGGCGTGGACTTCTGCAGGTCCGCGGCGGCCTGCGCGTTCGACGGCAGGTCGCCGAGGAGCTTGAACTCCTTGGTCTGCATGTCGGCGCGGGTCACCATGTTGATGTAGGCGAAGGCCAGGTCCTGGTTCTTCGAGTAGGAGGCGACCACGAGGTTGTCACCCGAGACGATGCTCGCCGCCGGCTTGCCGTTGGACGGGTTGGCGGTCTTGCCCGGCGTCACAGTCGGCATCAGCGCGTACGCGTACTTGCCGGCGACGGCCGAGCTGTCCAGCGCCTCCATCGAGCTGGCCGACACCATCGGCAGGTAGGCGGCCTTGCCCGCCGCGAACGCCGCGACGGCCTGCGGGTTCTTCCAGCCGACCGCGGCCGGGTCGACGGCCTTCTGCTGGGTGAGCCAGCCGAAGTAGGTCTCGTAGGCCTTCTGCGTGATCGGGTCGTCGAGGCGCGCCTTGTTCGTCTTCAGGTCGAGGATGGGGTTGCCGCCCTGCTGGGACATCGCCCAGATGAACTTCCACGGGTCGTAGTTGTCGGCGTAGCCGACCGCGACGCCGTACGTGTCGCCGGTGGTGAGCTTCTTGGCCTGGCTTGCGAAGTCGTCCCAGGTAGTGGCCGGCTTGTCGATGCCGGCGGCCTTCAGGAGGTCTTTGTTGTACGCCATGACGAACGGGCGCTGCGCGAGCGGCACCGCGATCTGGTTCTTGGCGTCCGGCCCGGACATGCCGAGCGACGCGGGGACGAAGCGGTCGCGGCCGCCGACCTTGGTCCAGTCGGCGTCGGTGAGCTTGACGAACGCGCCCGTCGCGAAGGCGGTGGGCGTGAACGTGGTGCCGAGGGCGTAGACGTCGGGGCCTTGCCCGGAGACGACCGAGGTCTGGATCTTGGTGAGCTCGTCGTTGGAGCTGGCGAAGGTGTCGAAGGCCAGGTTCGCCCCGGTCTCTTTCGTGAACTGGGCCTGGAGCTCCGAGAACCACTCCTTCTGCTGCTGCGGATAGAGCCCGCTCACCCCGGTGTAGACGGTGAGCGTGCGCCCTTTCCCGTCGACGGCCGTGGAGCTGGGGTTCGATCCGGCGCCGGAGGACGAGCATCCGGTCAGTGCGAGGCCGAGAACGGCCAGGCCGGCGACCGCGCCGAGCGCGAAACGTGATCTCATACGTGACTCTCCTTTGAGGACGGTGATCTGGTGGATCGTGTCCCCCGGATGCGGTGCAGACCGGGGAACTTCCGCCGAGCCTAGGGAGTCCGGCAATCGTGCTGCAACCGATTGCCAAAAATTGCCATCGTGTGCTGTGATGGGCGCATGAGCCCTCAGCTTCGCGGGTATCCCGACGGCACGGACCGCCCGGCCACCCTCGCCGACGTGGCCGCCGCCAGCGGCGTCGCCACCTCGACCGCCTCCCGAGCCCTCGCCAATCCGGGCCGCGTCAACGCGATCACGCGCGAACGGATCGAGCGCGCGGCCCGGGAGCTGAACTACATCCCGAATTCGCAGGCCAGGGCCCTCACCAGCGGCCGGACCCGGTGCATCGCCGTGCTGGTCTCCGACGTGACCAACCCGTTCTACTTCGGCATCATCCGGGGCACGCAGCAGCAGCTCAAGGCCGCCGGCTACACGCAGCTCCTGGTCGACACTGAGGAGTCCGACGAACTCGAGGACGGGATGCTGCACAAGCTGCGCCCGTCGTTCGACGGCGCGATCCTCGCCGCCTCCCGCCTGACCGACCGGCGGCTGACGGCGCTCGCGGCCGAGGTGCCGATCGTGGCGATCAACCGGCAGACCCGCGGCGTCGCCAACGTCTTCATCGACACCCCCAACGGCGTCGAACAGGCCGTCGGGCACCTGGCGTCGCTCGGGCACAGCTCGATCGTCTACGCCTCGGGTCCGGAGACTTCGTGGTCGAACGAGCGACGGTGGCGCGCGCTCGTCCGCGCGGCCGAGCGCTACGACGTGGAGACCCTCCGGGTCGGCCCGTTCGCGCCGCGCCAGTACGCGGGGGCGGCGGCGGCCGACGCCGTCCTGCACGCCGGCGCGACGGCCTGCATCGCCTTCAACGACCTCCTGGCGATCGGGATGCTGGCCCGCTTCCGCGAGCGCGGCGTCGACGTGCCGGGCGACGTCTCGCTCGTCGGCTGCGACGACATCTTCGGAGCCGACTTCTGCAACCCGCCGCTGACCACCCTGACCGCCCCGATCGAGCAGGCCGGCCGCACCGCGGTCGCCATGCTGCTCGCCCGGCTGGACGAGAGCGCCGCCCCGGTCAGCAGGCAGGGAGCGACGCTCCCCACGCACCTCACGGTCCGGGCCTCCACTGGTCCCGCGCCCGCTTCGCACCCCTCGACGAAAGGACGCGGATGACCGCGCTCGCCCCGCACCCCGACCGGCTCTTCCCCGCCGACCCCGCCGAGCGCGACCTGGCGAGGCGGCTGCACGCGGCCGTCGCGGACGCGCCGATCTACTCCCCGCACGGCCACGTGCCGGCGGCGATGCTGGCCGACGACCAGCCCTTCCCCGACCCGGCGGCGCTGCTGATCACGCCCGACCACTACGTGACGCGGATGCTGCACGCGGTGGGTGTTCCGCTCCACGACCTCGGGCTCGCGCGCGACGGCGTGCCGTCCCCCGCCTCCGGCCGCGCGATCTGGCGCACCCTCTGCGAGCACTGGGACGCCTTCCTCGGCACCCCGGTGCGGTTCTGGTTCGAGTCGGAGTTCAGCGAGGTGTTCGGGCTCACCGAGCAGCCGTCCGCGCAGAACGCCGACGCCCTCTACGACCAGCTCACTGCCACGCTGGCGACGCCGGAGTTCCGCCCGCGCGCCCTGTTCGACCGGTTCCGGATCGCGGTGCTCGCGACGACCGACGACCCGGCCGACGACCTGGAGGCGCACGCGCGCCTCGCCGCCGACCCGACCTTCACGGGACGGGTGATACCGACCTTCCGCGCCGACCGGTACATGCATCCGGACGAGTCCGGCTGGGCCGGCCGGCTCGACCGCCTGGCCGCCCGCGCCGACGTGGACACGTCGAGCTACGCGGGGCTGCTGGAGGCGCTCCGCGTCCGCCGCGCCGCGTTCGCCGCCGCGGGCGGCACCGCCACCGACACCGGCGTGATCGACACGGGCAGCGAACCGCTGGCGGAGGCGGAGGCCGCCCGCATCCACCGCGCCGCCCTCGACGGCTCGATCACCGCCGCCGAGGCCATCGCCTATCGTCGCAACCTGCTCTACCGTCTTGCCGAGATGTCGGCGGAGGACGGCCTGGTCATGCAGCTCCACCCCGGCGTGCACCGGAACCACCACCGGCCGACGTTCGACGCGTACGGCCCCGACACCGGCCACGACCTGCCGGCGGTCACCTCCTTCACCGAGCCGCTCACGCCGATCCTGCGCGACTTCGGCACGAACCCGACCTTCCGGATCGTGCTGTTCACCGTGGACGAGACGACCTTCTCGCGCGAGATCGCGCCGCTCGCCGGCTTCTACCCATCGGTCTACGCGGGCGCGCCGTGGTGGTTCCTCGACACCCCGGCGGCGATCCTCCGCTACCGCCGCGCGATCACCGACAGCGCGGGCTTCAGCAAGACCAGCGGGTTCATCGACGACACCAGGGCGTTCTGCTCGATCCCCGCGCGGCACGACATGTCGCGCCGGGTGGACGCGTCCTTCCTGGCCTCCCTCGTCGTCACGCACCAGCTCGCCGAGGAGGACGCCTTCGCCCTGGCTCAGCGGCTGGTGGACGACATCCCGCGCACCACCTTCCGGCTGGGCTGAGAGGCTCGTCACACAACGATTCACAGCGTCGCTGGGCGGCTACGCTGGACGCAAACCATCTCAACGAAGGAGTCCTCCGTGCCCGAGAACCACGCACCGGCCAACATCGGAGTCGTCGGTCTGGCTGTGATGGGGTCGAACCTGGCCCGCAACCTCGCGTCGCGCGAGGGCAACACCGTCGCCGTCTTCAACCGGACCTACGCCCGCACCGAGGAACTGGTGGACGCCCACCCGGAGGCCGGCTTCGTCTCCTCCGAGCAGATCGACGACTTCGTCGCGTCGCTCAGCAAGCCGCGCACCGCGATCATCATGGTCCAGGCCGGCCGGGGCACGGACGCCGTGATCGACCAGCTCGTCGAGCGGTTCGAGCCGGGCGACATCATCGTCGACGGCGGCAACGCGAACTTCCACGACACCATCAAGCGCGAGAAGCGCATCGCGCCGACCGGCATCCACTTCGTCGGCGCAGGCATCTCCGGCGGCGAGGAGGGCGCCCTCAACGGCCCCTCGATCATGCCGGGGGGTTCGGCCGAGTCGTACGAGACCCTGGGCCCGATCCTCGCCTCCATCGCCGCGGTCGCCGAGGGCGAGCCGTGCGTGACCCACGTGGGCACCGACGGCGCCGGCCACTTCGTCAAAATGATACACAACGGCATCGAGTACGCCGACATGCAGCTCATCGCGGAGGCCTACGACCTCCTCCGCACGGTCGGCGGCCTGGAGCCCGCGCAGATCGCGGACGTGTTCTCCGAGTGGAACACGGGCTACCTCGAGTCGTACCTGATCGAGATCACCGCCGAGGTGCTCCGCCAGGTGGACGCCGAGACCGGCAAGCCGTTCGTGGACATCGTCCTCGACCAGGCCGGCTCGAAGGGCACCGGCGTCTGGACCGTGCAGAACGCGCTCGACCTGGGCATCCCGGTCGGCGGGATCGCGGAGGCCGTGTTCGCCCGCGCCGTGTCCTCCAAGCCCGCGCAGCGCGCCGCGGTGCAGGCGACCATCCAGTCGCGTCCCGACGTGCAGAAGGCCGCCGACGTGGCCGCGTTCGCCGACGACGTGTCGAAGGCGCTCTACGCATCGAAGGTCGTCGCGTATGCGCAGGGCTTCGACGCGATCATCGCCGGCGCCGAGAAGTACGGCTGGAACATCAACAAGGACAAGATCGCCAAGATCTGGCGCGGCGGCTGCATCATCCGCGCCCAGTTCCTCAACCGCATCGCGGACGCCTACGACGAGAACCCCGACATCGCGACCCTGCTGGAGGCGCCGTACTTCGCCGACGCCGTCCGCGAGGGCGAGGCCGCCTGGCGCCGCATCGTCGCCACCGCGGCGCTCTCCGGCGTGCCGGTGCCCGGCTTCGGCGCGGCGCTGTCGTACTACGACTCGCTCGCCTCCACCCACCTCCCGGCCGCGCTCGTGCAGGGGCAGCGCGACTTCTTCGGCGCGCACACCTACAAGCGCGTCGACAAGGAGGGCGTCTTCCACACCCTGTGGTCCGCCGACCGCAGCGAGATCGAGACCGAGGGCTCCTCGCACTAGCCCCACCGCCGAAGGGCACGTCGTTGTCGCTTTCCGCGCTCGGAAGTGACAACGACGTGCCCTTCGGTGTGTGTGTTGCGTTAGGGGGATGCGCGCTTCAGACTCGTAGACGTGACGTTTGAGGAGCATCCGGAGCTGGCGGAGTACGACCCGTCGGACCGTCCGCTGCGCGGGCGGAGGCGGACCATCGCGACGCGCGTGTTCGTGGTCGTTGCGCTCACGGCGCTGCTGCTGCCCGGGATCATGCTGACGATCAGCATCCAGACCGACACCGCGAACTACACGTGCCAGGTCTACACCCAGCACTACCAGCCGGACGCGGTGAGCTCCTCCGCCCGCTTCGAGCTGTTCGCGCCTGCCGGCCCCGGCTGGCAGTGCTACGCACTGAACACCGAGGGCGACCCGACCTTCGTCGCGCCCCTCGGCCTCATCCCCTCCGCGCCGCACTCTCTCCCCTGAACGCCGAAGGGCACGTTGTTGTCACTTTTCGGTGCGAAAAGTGACAACGACGTGCCCCTCGGGGAAGGCGGGAGGTGCGCTCAGGCGGCGCCGTCGAACATGGAGGTCACCGAGCCGTCGGTGAAGACCTCGCGGATCGCGTTCGCCAGCAGCGGCGCGATCGGCAGCACGGTGAGGCCGTCCCAGCGCTTGTGCATGGGCAGCGGCAGCGTATCGGTGACCACGACCGAGTCGATGGCCTCCGACTGCAGCAGCTCGACGGCCGGGTCGCTGAACACGGCGTGGGTCGCCGCGACCACGACGCCGATCGCGCCGGCGGCCTTCAACGCCTCCGCCGCCTTCACGATCGTGCGGCCGGTGTCGATGAGGTCGTCCACCAGCAGGCAGACGCGGCCCTTCACGTCACCGACGATCTCGTGCACCGAGACCTGGTTGGGCACCAGCGGGTCGCGGCGCTTGTGGATGATCGCGAGCGGGACGCCGAGCTTGTCGCTCCAGATGTCGGCGACGCGCACACGGCCCATGTCGGGCGAGACGACGGTCAGGGTCGACGGGTCGAGCTCGCGCTGCATGTGCTCCAGCAGCACGGGCATGGCGAAGAGGTGGTCCACCGGGCCGTCGAAGAAGCCCTGGATCTGCGCGGCGTGCAGGTCGACCGACATGATGCGGTCGGCGCCCGCGGCCTTGAACAGGTCGGCGACCAGGCGGGCCGAGATCGGCTCGCGGCCGCGGCCCTTCTTGTCCTGGCGCGCATACGGGTAGAACGGGGCCACGACGGTGATGCGCTTGGCGGAGGCGCGCTTGAGGGCGTCCACCATGATGAGCTGCTCCATGAGCCACTCGTTGATCGGGGAGGTGTGCGACTGGATCACGAACGCGTCCGACCCGCGCACGCTCTCGTCGAACCGCGCGTAGATCTCGCCGTTCGCGAAGGTGCGGGAGTCGGTGGGCACCAGCTCACTGCCGAGGTGCTCGGCGATCTGCTCGGCGAGTTCGGGATGCGCACGCCCCGAGATCAGAACGAGTCGTTTCTGGCCGGTGGCAGTGATCCCTGACACTTACTCTCCGCTCTCTTCCGTCGCATCGCTCTGTTCAGCGGCGCGCGCGGCTTCGGTGCCCGGCCGCTTCTGCGCGACCCAGCCTTCGATGTTGCGCTGCGGCGCGACGGTGATGGCGAGCGCCCCAGCTGGAACGTCCTTCCGGACGACCGTTCCTGCTCCGGTGTACGCTCCGTCACCCATCCTAACGGGCGCGACGAGCACGGTGTTCGTGCTGATCCGCACATGCGAGCCGATGATGGTGCGGTGCTTGTTCACGCCGTCGTAGTTGGCGGTGATGACGCCGGCGCCGAGGTTGCCCTTCTCGCCCACCTCGGCGTCGCCGACGTAGTTGAAGTGGGCGAGCTTGGTTCCGGCGCCGATGACCGCGTTCTTGGTCTCGGAGAAGGTGCCGATCTTGCCGTTCGCGCCGAGGATCGTGCCGGGGCGGAGGTAGGAGAACGGGCCCACCGTCGCGCCGTCGCCGATCACGGCGAGGGTGGCGTCCGTGCGCTTGACGGTCGCGCCGGCGCCGACCTCGGTGTCGACCAGCGTGGTGTCCGGGCCGATCTCGGCGCCGGTGCGGACGACGGTCGCGCCGCGGAGCTGGGTGCCGGGGAGGATGGTGACGTCCGGCTCCAGGACGACCTTCACGTCGATCCAGGTGGTCGCCGGGTCCTGCACGGTGACCCCGGCGAGCTGCCAGGTCCGCACGACGAGCGCGTTGAGCCGGGCGGCCGCCTCGCTGAGCTGGGCGCGGTCGTTGATGCCCTCCACCAGCCACGACTCGGAGACCGGGAGGGCGTCGACGTCGAAGCCGGCCTCCCGCAGCAGCCCGATGACGTCGGTGATGTACTTCTCGCCCTGCGCGTTGTCGGTGGTCACGTTGGCGAGCATGTCGCGCAGCGCTGCTGCGCCGAAGACGTAGATGCCGGCGTTGATCTCGCCGATCGCGCGCTCGGCCTCGGTGGCGTCCTTGTGCTCCACGATCCGGTCGAGGTGCCCCTCCGGGGTGCGCACGATGCGGCCGTAGCCGGTGGCGTCGGCCGGGAACGACGACAGGATGGTCGCCGCCGCACCGCCCTCGCGGTGCGCCGTGATCAGCCCGCGCAGCGTCGCCGCGTCGAGCAGCGGGACGTCGCCGTTGACCACGAGCACATCGCCAGCGAAACCCTCGGGCAGCGCGGCGACGGCCTGCTCGACCGCGCGGCCGGTGCCGGGGATCTCGTCCTGGTCCACGATGACCGCCTCCGGCAGGTCCACCTCGATCACCTCGGCGAGCCGGTCGCGCTCGTACCGCACGACGGCGACGACGCTGGCTGCATCGAGTTCACGGGCGGTCGCCAGCACATGGCCGACGATCGGGAGGCCGCCGAGCGGGTGCAGCAGCTTGGGAGTGGCGGACTTCATCCGCGTGCCCTGGCCGGCGGCGAGGACGACGATGGCGAGATTCTGATCGGTCATGATTCTCCCGGCGGGTTAGAGACAGAGGTCGGGTCGGAGACGTCGCTCCGCCTCCAGGACTCGAACCTGGACCTAACAGCTCCAAAGGCTGTCGTGCTGCCATTACACCAAGGCGGACCGCGCAACGCGCACACACAGTCTGCCAGACCCGGCGGATGCTGCCGCCGAGCGGAGGGCCCCGCCCAATAGCATGGAGGGATGGCGGAGGCACAGGACCCGGGGGCGCGCACCGGCGCACGCGACGAGGTCGACCGCATCGTCGGCGCGTGGCTGCGCGAGCGCCCCGACCTCGACTTCGCGCCGCTGCAGGTGCTCTCCCGCGTCGACCGGCTCTCCCGGCACCTCGACCGCGCCCGCCGCGGCGCGTTCGACCGCTCCGACCTCGACTCGTGGGAGTTCGACGTGCTCTCGGCGCTGCGCCGCGCGGGGTCGCCGTTCCAGCTCAGCCCCAAGTCGCTCCTCCAGCAGACCCTGGTGTCGTCCGGCACGATGACCAACCGGATCGACCGCCTCGTCGCCCGCGGTCTGGTCGAGCGCCGCACCGACCCCAACGACGGCCGCGGCATCCTCGTGCAGATGACGACGCAGGGTCTGGCCCGCGTGGACGCCGCGATCACGCGCCTGGTGGACGCCGAGGCCGACCTCCTGGAGGCGCTCTCCCCCGTCGAGCAGGAGCGCCTCGCCGGCCTGCTGCGCAAGCTCAGCCTCGGCTTCGACGCCGGCGCGTGACCTCCCGGGCTCACGGCGCAGGCTTCGCGTCCTCTCAGGTGTCTGTTATCCCGCTCTCATAAACTCGTCGGCGATGAGACTTTCCCTGAAGCGCCTCCCCTCCCGAGTGAAGCGCGCAGCCCGCTTCGAGATCCACGCGCACTGGCGCCGGCAGCCCCTCGTCCTCGGCTCCGTCTTCTACGAGTCGTTCTCCGGCAACGGGATGCTGGACAACCCGGAGGCGCTGTTCCGCGAGCTCCTGGCCGCGCCCGACCTGAAGCACCTCACCCACATCTGGGCGCTGTCCGACCTGCACCAGTACCGCGCGGCCGTCGAGGAGTTCGCCGACGACCCGCGCGTCACGTTCGTGCGCTACGGCTCGGCCGCCTACTACCGCGCGCTCGCCACCAGCCAGTACCTGGTCAACAACGCGACCTTCCCCTACGACTTCTCCAAGCGGCCGGGACAGGTCTACCTCAACACCTGGCACGGCACCCCGCTCAAGCGGATGGGCTACGACATCGACGGCGGCGCGCTCGCGACCGCGAACATCGTGCGCAACTTCGTCCAGGCCGACTACCTCCTGGCGGCCAACGAGTTCATGACCGACCAGATGTACCGCACCGGGTACAAGCTCGACGGCATTTACCGCGGCACCATCGTCGAGGAGGGCTACCCGCGCGCCTCGACCGGCAGTTCCAGGACGACGCCCAGCGGCAGGACGTGCGCCGCCGGCTGATCGCGTCCGGCATCCCGCTCGGCGACCGCAAGGTGATCCTGTACGCGCCGACCTGGAAGGGCCAGGTCTTCGGCCGGCCCGAGGACGACCTCGACGCGATGCTCGCCCACATCGCCCAGGTGGAGGAGCGCATCGACACGAGCCGCTACGCCGTGCTCGTGAAAACCCACCAGAGCGTGCACGCGCTGGCCGCCGACCGCCCCGAGCTGGCGCGGATGCTCGTGCCCAACGAGATCCCGACCAATCTCGTGCTCGGCGCCACCGACATCCTGGTGTCCGACTACTCCAGCATCTTCTTCGACTTCCTGCGCACCGGGCGGCCGATCCTGTTCTTCACCCCCGACCTCGCCGACTACGCCGGCACGCGCGGCCTCTACTTCGAGCCGGAGGAATGGCCGGGGCCCGTGCTGATGTCGGCGCCCGAGCTCGGCGACGCCCTTGCGGCCGTGGCCGAGGACGACGACCGGGTGCCCGCCGACTCGCGGGAGAAGTACCTGGCGATGCAGCGCCGGTTCACCCCGTACGACGACGGCTCGTCCGCCGCGCGCGTCGTCGATATCGTGTTCCGCGGCGTGCGCGAGGGTTACCGCCTGCGCACCTCGCTGGACGACGACGGCCGCGAGAAGATCCTGCTGTACCTGGGCGGGATGCGCCCGAACGGCATCACGACCTCCGCGCTCAACCTGCTCAACAACCTCGACCACGAGCGCTACGACGTGTCCGCGTTCTTCGCGCAGAGCAACTCGCCGGCGGCGATCGGCAAGCAGGAGCAGATCCACCCGGCGGTCCGTCAGTTCCCGCGTGTCGGCGGGATGAACGGCGCGAAGCTGCGGCATCTGGCCAGGCACCTCGAGTTCCGGCGCGGCCGCACCGCGCAGCACTCCGAGACCGCCGCGCAGAACCAGCTCTGGGACGACGAGTGGTACCGCTGCTTCGGCGACAGCCGCTTCGACTACGTGGTCGACTTCTCCGGCTACGGGCCGTTCTGGGCGATCCTGATGCTGCACTCGCCCGACGCGCAGCGTGCGATCTGGCTGCACAACGACCTGGCCTCCGACGCGCACCGCGAGGTCAACGGCGAGAAGCGCATGCTGCACTCGCTCACCCAGCTCTTCACCCTGTACGCGCAGTACGACCACCTGGTGTCGGTCTCCCCCACGCTGTCCGACGTGAACCGGGCGTCGCTGGCGGAGTTCGCACCGCCGGAGAAGTTCCTGTCGGCCCTCAACACCGTGGACGCCGAGCACATCCTGCAGAACGCGAAGGGCGACCTCCGCAAGGCGGCCTTCGACGAGGAGGCCGGGAGCGTCCCCGACTGGGTCGAGTCGCTGCTGGCGCCGGCCGAGGGCGTCACCACCTTCGTCAACGTCGGACGGCTGTCGCCGGAGAAGAACCAGGAACGGCTCATCCGCGCCTTCGCGCAGGTGCATGCCGAGAATCCGAAGACCCGGCTGGTCATCGTCGGCGCCGGCCCGCTCCAGGAGCACCTGGAGACGGTCGTCGCCACGCTCGGCCTGCAGGGCTCGGTCTACCTGACCGGGATGCAGCGCAACCCGCACGCGATCATGGCGAAGGCGGACTGCTTCGTGCTGTCGAGCGACTACGAGGGCCAGCCGATGGTCATCCTGGAGGCGCTCGTCCTCGACCTCCCGATCGTGACGGTCGAGTTCGCCTCGGCGAAGAACGCCCTCCCGGCGGGCACCGGCCTGGTCGTCCCGCAGTCGGTCGACGGCGTCGCGGACGGGATGCGCGCGTTCCTGCGCGGCGAGGTCCCGGCCGGAGCGTTCGACTGGGCGGGGTACAACCGCAAGGCGGTCGGCGAGTTCTACCGGGCGATCGGTGCGCAGCCGGTTGTCGCGGCGGCTCCGGAGGTGGAGAAGGCTGCGCCGTCGGCGGTGCCGCTGGACGCGCCGGAACCGGCTTCGGCTCCCGAGACGACGCCGACGGAGGCTGCGGCGGCCGAGTAGGTCTGTTCGACTGGTCTCCCTGACGCTCAGGCCCGCGCGACGATCCCCGCGGAATCCACCCCCGCCGGCAGCTCCCCGTAGAGCGACCCGCGATCCGGCCCGAGCCGTGCCGCGACGAAGGCGTCGGCGACCGCCGGCGGCGCGTGACGGATGAGCAGCGACGCCTGCAGAGCCACCGCGAGCGCGGCGACCAGGGTGCGCGCCGACGACTCGTCCGCGTCCGCCACCGCGCGGCGCAGCCGGTCGTGGTGCGCGTCGTACGCCGCGTGCGCTCCGCGGGCCGTCGCGAGCTCGGCGTCGAACGCCGCCACGCTCGCCGGGTCGCGCCCGATGGCGCGCAGCACGTCCAGCGCGATCACATTGCCCGAGCCCTCCCAGATCGCCATAACCGGCTGCTCCCGATAGCGCCGGGCCAGCGGGAACGCCTCCGTGTAGCCGTTGCCGCCCAGGCACTCCATCGCCTCGTAGGCGTGGCCCGGACCGCGCTTGCAGACCCAGTACTTGCTCACCGCTGTGGCCAGCCGTCGGAACGCGACCTCGGCCTCCGAGGCGTCGTCGTCGTGCGCGCGGGCCAGCCGCAGCGCGACCGCCGTCGCCGCCTCCGACTCCAGCGCCAGGTCGGCGAGCACCGCCGTCATCGCGGGCTGCTCGACCAGGCGGCGGCCGAGCGCCGCGCGATGCCGGACGTGCCAGGCCGCCTCCGCGACGGCCTGCCGCATCCCCGCCGCGCTGCCGAGCACGCAGTCGAGCCTGGTGCGGTTCACCATCTCCAGGATGGTGCGGACGCCACGGCCCTCCTCGCCCAGGAGGTAGCCGACCGTGTCCGCGAACTCGATCTCGCTGGAGGCGTTCGAGCGGTTCCCGAGCTTGTCCTTCAGCCGCTGGATCAGGAAGACGTTGCGGGTGCCGTCCTCCAGCACCCGGGGCACGACGAAGCAGCTCAGGCCGCCCGCGGTCTGCGCGAGCACCAGGAACGCGTCGGACATCGGCGCGGAGCAGAACCACTTGTGGCCGGTCAGCAGCCAGCGCCCGTCGCCGTCGGCGAGCGCCCGCGTGGTGTTGGCGCGCACGTCGGAGCCGCCCTGCTTCTCGGTCATCGCCATCCCGAACAGCGCAGACGGCTTGCCCGCCCCGAGCCGGCCGTCGTACTCGCGGGACAGCAGCCGCGGCACCCACTCGGCCGCGAGCTCCGGGGAGGCGGCCAGCGCCGGGACCGCCGCGTGCGACATCGAGACGGGACAGGCGTGCCCCGGCTCGACCTGCGCGAACAGCATGAAGGTCGCGGCGCGCGCGACGTTCGCGCCGGGCCGCGGCTCGGCCCAGGCGGAGGTGTGCGCTCCCGCGGCGACGGCGTGCCGGATGATGCGGTGGTAGCTCTCGTCGTAGTCGACCTCGTCGATCCGCGCGCCCCACCGGTCGAAGGTCCGCAGCTGCGGCTCGCGCACGTTCGCCCGCTCGGCGTCCGCCTGGAACTCGGCCGACCCGACCAGCCGGCCGACCGCACCGAGGTCGGACAGCGCCCAGTCGGCGTCGTAGCGCTCGACGGCCTCCCGCAGCGGGAGGTTCGCGGCGAACTCGTCCACGTCGACGCGCGGCGGGGATTGGTTGAGGACGGGATCGGCGGCCTGATTCACGACGGTGTGGGTCGGCATGCGGCGAGTCTAATCCGGGCGGTGCGGGGTGGCGGCGCCAACGGAGGAGATCTGGGGCACGGCGGACGGGACGTCCTCCGGTAGCTGCTGTACGGCGGCGTGCCGCGGTGGATGTCCTCCGATAACCCGCCGGATGCGGACGCATTATGGTGTTTCGGTGCGCATCCCCACCTCCCTCACCACAGACCGGCTCGTCCTGCGCCCGTGGAGCGAGGAGGACGCCGGCTTCGCCTTCGACCTCTATTCGCGGTGGGAGGTGGCGCAGTTCCTCGGCCGCACCCCCGCCGTGATGACCGAGCGGGTGGAGGCCTCCCGGCGCATCGCGCGGCTGCAGGCTTTGGAGGACGACCTGCGGGCGTTCCGGGTCGTGGAGCTGGCGGACGCGACGCCGGTCGGCACGGTCATGCTGCAGCCCATCCCCGCATCGGGTGCCGAGCCGCTGCGCCCGTCCGGCGACACGGAGATCGGCTGGCACTTCCACCCCGACCACTGGGGCCACGGTTATGCGGCGGAGTCGGCGCGCGCACTGCTTATGGCGGCGCTCGCCGACCTCCCCCGGGTGGTCGCGGTCACGTACCCGGACAACACTGCCTCCCAGCGCGTCTGCGAGCGCATCGGAATGCACCGGCTCGGCCCGTCGGACGCGTATTACAACGTGCGAATGGAGCTGTTCGAAGCGCTGGCAACGGAGGATATCTCGGCCGACACTCCGCCCCGCAGCAGCTAACGGAGGGCATCCGGGGCCGGGGACCCGGGATCTCCTCCGTTAGCGACGCGCGGGCCGGCCGCCTCAGCCCTCGAGACGCTCGCTCAGTTCCAGCCAGCGGGTCTCCTGGTCGGCGATCTCGCCCTCCAGGGTGCGCAGCTCCTCGGTGAGGCGGCCGAGGCCGACGTAGTCGCTCTGGTCGTGGCGGGCGATCGACTCGTGGTGGTCGGCGACCTGGCCGGCCAGCTTGGTGAGACGGCGGTCGATGGAGGCGAGCTCCTTCTCGGCGGTGCGCAGGGCGGCGCCGGACAGCGCGGGGGCCGACGCGGGCGCGGGCACAGCGGAGACCGCAGCAGGCGCCGCCGCGCGGTCGCGCCGCAGTCGCAGGTACTCGTCCACCCCGCCCGGCAGGTGCCGGAAGGCCCCGTCCAGCACCGCGTACTGCTGGTCGGTCACCCGCTCGACCAGGTACCGGTCGTGCGACACCACCAGCAGCGTGCCCGGCCAGCCATCGAGGAGGTCCTCCATCGCGGCGAGCATGTCGGTGTCGAGGTCGTTGGTCGGCTCGTCCAGGATGAGGACGTTCGGCTCGTCCAGGAGGATCAGCAGGAGCTGGAGGCGGCGCTTCTGGCCGCCGGAGAGGTCCTTGACCGGCGTGGAGAGCTGCGCGTTCGTGAAGCCGAGGCGCTCCAGCATCTGGCCGGGCGAAACCTCCTTGCCGCCGGCGAGGTAGGTGGTGCGCTTGTCGGCGACGACGGCGCTCACCCGGAGGTCGCTGACGGCCTCCAGCTCGTCGAGCTGCTGCGTGAGCGTCGCGATCTTGACGGTCTTGCCGCGCTTGACCCGGCCGGCGGTCGGCTCGACGGTGCCGGCGACGAGGCCGAGCAGCGTGGACTTGCCCGCGCCGTTGATCCCGAGGATGCCGGTACGCTCGCCGGGCGCGATCCGCCACTCCACGTCGCGCAGCACGGTCTTCGGCGGGAACTCGACCGTGACATCGATCAGGTCCACCACGTCCTTGCCGAGGCGGGCGGTGGCCAGCTTCGTGAGCTCGACGACGTCGCGCGGGGCCGGCTCGTCCGAGATGAGCGCGGCGGCGGCGTCCATCCGGAACTTCGGCTTGGTGGAGCGCGCGGGAGCCCCGCGGCGCAGCCACGCCAGCTCCTTGCGCATCAGGTTCTGCCGCTTGGACTCGGCGACCGACGCCATCCGGTCGCGCTCGACGCGCTGCAGGATGTAGGCCGCATAGCCTCCCTCGAACGGCTCGACGATGCCGTCGTGGACCTCCCAGGTCGCCGTCGACACCTCGTCCAGGAACCAGCGGTCGTGCGTCACCACCACGAGCGCGCCGGAGGCGGCCGGCCAGCGCCGCTTCAGGTGGGCGGCGAGCCACGCGACGCCCTCGATGTCGAGGTGGTTGGTCGGCTCGTCCAGGAAGAGGATGTCGTGGTCGTGCACGAGGAGGGCGGCGAGCGCCACCCGGCGGCGCTGGCCTCCGGAGAGCTCGCCGATCGTGGCCTCCCACGGCACGTCGGAGACGAGCCCGGCCAGCACGTCGCGAACCCGAGGGTCGCCGGCCCACGTGTGCTCGTCGCGGTCGCCGACGATGGCCCGGCCGACCGTGAGCGCGTCCGGCAGCGCGTCGCGCTGGTCGAGCATCCCGACCGTCACGTCGCGGCGGCGGGTGACCCGGCCGGAGTCGGGCTCGACGCTCCCGGCCAGCAGCGAGAGGAGGGTGGACTTGCCGTCGCCGTTGCGTCCGACGACGCCGATCCTGTCGCCCTCGGAGACGCCCAGCGTCAGCGAGTCGAAGACGACCCGTGTCGGGTATTCGAGATGCAGCGACTCGGCGCCGAGGAGATGAGCCATGAGGTCCTCCAGCCTACCGTCGCGGCCCGGGGCCGCCCTGCGCGAGGACGTCGGCTCCCCCTCCTTGGGGGAAACCGACCGGACACCCCGCTGTGGGATGATCGAAGGACCGGACCGCGCGTTCCCGACCCGCGCGGTCGATGGGGGCTGACCGTGACCGACGAGCTGGCGATCCTACGCCCACTCTTCGGACGCGACCGGGCCAGGGAGACCATCCTCCTCGTCGCCCACCGCGCGATCGACCGCGGCGGCGCCGTGCTCGTCACCGGCGAGGCGGGGCTGGGCAAGACGTCCCTGCTCGCCGACATCGCCGAGCGGCTGGACGGCTGGACCGTGCTGCGGGTGAGCGCCGACTCGTTCGAGTCCGACCTCGCGTACGCGACGGTCGAGACGCTCGTGCGCGGGCTGACTGCCCTGCGCACCGCGAACGACGCCACCATCCGCCCTCCCGCACCGGAGGACGACGCCCTCACCGTCGGGAGGCTGCTCCTCGACGCGATCGACGGCCTGACCGGGCCGGTGTGCCTCATCGTGGACGACGCGCAGTGGGTGGACGAGCCGTCGGCGCGGGCGCTCCGCTTCGTCGTGCGGCGGCTGTCCGACCGCGGCTTCCTGTTCACGGCGGCCTCCCGCCCGCAGCCGAACAGCGTGACCGCCCTGTTCGACGACCTCGCGGCGACCTCCGTCAACCACGCCCGCATCGACCTCACCCCGCTCACCGTCTCCGACACGCAGGAGCTCGCCGAGCACCTCCTGGGCCACGCCGTCTCGCGCCGCACCGCGACCCGCCTCACCGAGGCGACGCAGGGCTCCCCGCTGCTGCTCTCCGTACTCCTCGGGCAGCTCCGCGACACGTTCGAGCAGGCGCTGCACCCCGCGGGCTGGGACCTCCCCGACACCGCGATCATGCCGCTCGCGACGGCCATCTCCGCGGCGCTGGAGGGCGCCGACCCGTCCGTGCGCACCGCGGCCGAGTTCGTCGCCGTTCTGCGCGACCCGCTGCCCGCGCCCGTCGTCGGCAGCATCGCCGCGCGGCTCGACGTCAGGCTCGACCTGCCCGGCGCTGTGACGCGCGGGCTCGTCCTCGGCCGCGCCCGCGACGGCGTGCTCTGGGTGGAGCCGGCGCACGCGCTGCTCGCCGACGCGCTCGCCGCCGAGCTGAGCGTGGAGCGCCGGGTCGCCATCCACCGGGTCGCCGCCGAGGTGCTGGACGGCCACCGCGCGCTCCGGCACCGGGTGGAGGCCGCCGACACCGCCGACCCGCTGCTGGTCGACGAGCTGCTCACCGCCGCGCTGGCCGCCGCCGACCAGGGCCACGCCGAGCAGGCGATGAGCTATGCGCGCTCGGCGACCCACCTGGCCACCGACGGCGAGCTGGAGCGGGCGCTGATCGAGCTGGGACTGATCGCGATGCGGTTCCGCCTGCACGAGCAGATCCTGGACCTGCGCCCTGCGATCGAGGCCCTGGCGCCGTCGCCCGCGCGCGACGCGGTGCTGCTAGAGCTGCGCACCCTCTCCCGCGACGTGCCCGGCGCGCTGGAGCTGGCGTTGAAGCTGGAGGCCGCGCCCGCGACCACGCCGGACGAGCGCGCGATCCGCACCCACGTCGCCGAGGCGATCCCGAAGGTGCTCATGGCGATGGGCGACTTCGCCGGCGTCCTCGACCACCTGGAGACCGCACGCGCGCACATCGCGGAGTGCCCGCGGCCCGAGGAGGTCGCCGACCCGGCGCTGCGCTGGCTCGCGGAGCCCGACGAGCACCTGGTTCGCCTGCTCGGCTGGGCGCTCAACTCGGCAGCGCACGCGCGCCGCCCCGACCTGTTCGCACCGCTCACGGCCGAGCTGGACGAGGTGCTGGCGCAGCACGAGTCGCCCGCCGCCGTCGACGCGCTCGTCGCGCGGTCCCGGGTGTTCATCCTCGGCGGCGACGTCGAGCACGCCCGCGCCGACCTGGCCAGGGCGAACGAGCTCCTCCGCCGCTTCCCGTCGAGCTGGACCGCCGGTTTCGCCCGCACGATCTACGCGCACATCCTCTTCCTCGTCGGCGAGTGGGAGGAGTCGGTCACGCTGGCCGACACGGCAGTGGCGCTCGCACTGGACGAGACCGACCTGTCGGGCTGGCCGATCGCCCTGTGGACCTCCGCCCTGGTCCGCGCCGGACGCGGCGAGGCCGACCCGGTGGGCGAGCGACTGCGCTCGGCCGCGCGGGCCGATCCGCGCTTCATCGGCTCCTACGACGGCGACCTCCCGTTCCTCGCCAGAGCCGAGCTGTCCCGCGCGCTCGGCCGTCCGGAGGAGCAGCTTCGGGCGACGGCCGACGCCGAGGCCGCGGCGACGCGCGCCTCCACCCTCGGCTGGCTCACGTACCGGGTCGACGCGCTCGCGACCCTCGGCCGTGCGGCCGAGGCGCGTGCCGCCTACGAGCGCTGCGTCGCGCCGGGGCTGTGGCGGCCCTACTACGGCTCGCTGCGCTGGCTCGAAGGCCGGGTGCTGGAGGCCGAGGGCCGGACCGCCGAGGCGGTGACCGCGTACCGGGAGGCCGCGCAGGAGTGCCGCTTCGCGTTCCCCGAGGCGGTCGCGGCGCTTGACGCCGGCCGGCTGCTCGCGGCGGACCCCGACGCCGGGGACGACACCGACGACCGCGACGACGCCGAGACCCTCCTCGAGGCCGCCGCCACGACCTTTCGGGCACTCGGAGCCAGCAGCTACCTCGCCCGCACCGCGCAGCACCTCGACTCGGTGCGCTCGGCCCGGAGTCACCCGGCCGACGGCGAGCGCGGCTCCGACGACGGCATCGCGGACCCGCTCGCCACGCTCACGACGCGCGAGCGGCAGGTCGCCCACGCGCTGGCCGCCGGCATGACCAACAAGGAGATCGCGGAGCGGCTGTACGTCTCCGTCACGACCGTCAACTTCCACGTGCGCAACATCCTCGCGAAGCTCGGGATGCGCTCCCGCCGCGAGCTGCGCTCGCTCGCACTCCCCCGCCGCCGGCCCGTCAGGAGCGATCGACCCGTCAAGAGTTGACGGTTTTGCGGTCCCCCACTATGAGGACACGCACCTGCTCGCTAACGTTGATCTCACCCGGGATGCCCGACCCGCTCCCGCACGGATACGACTCAGTTCAACGAATCGTCTCAACCCGACGTGCGCTGCGGATCGGGCGTCCCTGGGCTCCGGCGCCGACCCGAACGCGCGCCTGCGCGCCTCACCAGCGCCGAGTACACCTGGAGCGCCGGGATGTGGCCCGACATGGCCCGGCTCCCCGGGGTGCTCGGCGGGTCGGGTGCTCGGCGGGTCGGGTGCTCGGCGGGCTGGCCGCCTGCGGCCCCTCAGTCCCCGACGACCCGCGCCCCGTGCACGGGACCGGTCGCCCGCACCGCGCGGATCCGGGAGGCGCTGAGCGCGATCTGCAGGTCGAGCGCGTTGTCGAGGTCCGCCGTCAGGAACGCCACGGTCGGACCGGAGCCGGACACGATTCCCGCGAGCGCGCCGTTCAGCTCGCCGAGCTCCAGCACCTCGGCGATGCTCGGGGCCAGGTGGATGGCCGGCGCCTGGAGGTCGTTCGTGAGCGCTTCGGCCAGCATCGCCGGGTCGCCTGCGCGCAACGCCTGCAGGATCTCCGCATCCACGCTCGGGCTGCGCTCGGCCGGCGCGATCTCGCCGACGTGCCGCTGCCGGTGGCGGTCGAGCTCGCTGTAGACAGCGGGCGTGCTGAGCTCGCCCTCCGGCAGCGCGAGCACCCACTGGAACTGCCCGGTCGCCAGCGCCGGGCTCAGCCGATCGCCGCGGCCGGTGCCGATCGCCGTGCCGCCGATCAGTGCGAAGGGGACATCGGCGCCAAGCCGCGCGGCCAGGGCGAGCAGCTCCTCGCGGCCGAGCTCGGTGCCCCACAGCGCGTCGCAGGCGACCAGGGTCGCCGCGGCGTCGGCCGAGCCTCCGCCCATGCCGCCCGCTATAGGGACGTGCTTGTCGATCTCCAGCCGGACGCCGCCGGTGTGGCCGGTCTTCTTGGCCAGCAGCTTGGCGGCCTTGATGGCCAGGTTCGTGCCGTCGGTCGCCAGGCCGCTCGTGTCGACGCTGCCCGCGAAGCTGACCGAGAAGTCGTCGGCCCGGTACGCGCGGACGTCCTCATAGAGCGAGACGGCCTGGTAGGCGGTCGCGACGTCGTGGTAGCCGTCGTCGCGGACGGCGCCGACGCGCATGAACACGTTGATCTTTCCCGGCGCACGCACATGCACGGAATCGACGTCCCACCCCGAACCCGCCTCGACCATGCCTCAAACCTACACACCGCGGAGCCCCCGCGCGGACCACGCGGATCAGCCGGTTTCGGCGAGTCTCACGAAGTCGTCGAGCTGGAGCTGCTCGCCCCGGAGCGAGGGGCTGATCCCCGCGGCCTCCAGGGCGGTCGCGGCACTGTTGGGGTCGCCGAAGACGACGGAGAGGGCTTGGCGGAGGGTCTTCCTGCGCTGCTGGAACGCGGCGTCCACGAGGGCGAACGTGCGGCGGCGGAGCCCCTCGTCGCCGCGCGGCTCCGCACGACGGTCGAAGGCGACGAGCACCGAGTCCACGTTGGGCACCGGCCAGAAGATCTGCCGGCTGACGTTGCCCGCCGTGCGCCAATCGCCGTACCAGGCGGCCTTCACGCTGGGCGCGCCGTAGACCTTCGAGCCGGGGCCGGCGGCGATGCGGTGGCCGACCTCCGCTTGCACCATCACCACGCCGGAGCGGAGGGTCGGGAAGGTCTCCAGGAAGTGCAGCAGCACGGGCACCGAGACGTTGTACGGGAGGTTGGCGACCAGCCGCGTCGGCCGCTCCGGCAGCTCCGTCACCGTGAGCGCGTCCTGGTGCACGACGGTCAGCCGCCCGGCCGCGGAGGGCGCGAGCTGCTCGACCGTGAGGGGGAGCTGCCCGGCGAGCCGGCGGTCGATCTCCACGGCGACGACGCGCGCGCCGGTCTCCAGGAGGCCGAGCGTGAGGGAGCCGAGACCGGGCCCAACCTCCACCACGACATCACCCGCCTCCACCTCCGCCACCCGGACGATCCGGCGGACGGTGTTGCCGTCGATCACGAAGTTCTGGCCGAGCTTCTTGGTCGGGGTGACGTCGAGCAGCTCCGCGAGGTCGCGGATCTCGGCCGGCCCGAGCAGGCGCAGCTCGCTCACGCGATCGTCCCGATCGGGCCCGACGGAGGCTGGCCGACCGGCTCACTGTCCCAGCGGCCGTACACGAGCTCCGTGTTGGAGTTGATCTGCGCCGCGAGCGTGGAGGCGTCGGTCTCCAGATACTCCGCCATCGCGCGCAGCGTGTGGGGGATGAGGTACGGCGCGTTCGGACGGCCGCGATACGGCATCGGGGTGAGGAACGGCGCGTCGGTCTCGACCATGACCAGGTGACGGGGCGCGGCCTGGAGCGCAGCCCGCAGGCCGGGAGCGTTCTTGAACGTGACGTTGCCGGCGAACGACAGGTACCAGCCGTTGTCCGCGCAGATCTCGGCCAGCTCCCGGTCGCCGGAGAAGCAGTGGAAGACGGTGCGCTCGGGAGCGCCGACCCGCTTCAGCGTCGCGATGACGGCGGCGTGCGCGTCCCGGTCGTGGATCTGAAGGGCGATGCCGTTCTGCTTCGCGATCTCGATGTGCGCCTCGAAGGACGCGAACTGCGCGTCGCGGCGCGGCCCTGCCTCCGTGCGGAAGAAGTCGAGCCCGGTCTCCCCGACAGCTCGCACGCGCGGCCGCCCGGCCAGTTCGGCGATGGCGGCGAGGGCGTCGTCCAGCTCGCCGCGCTCGGCGTAGTCGGGCGCGTCGTTGGGATGGAGGGCGACGGCGGCCAGCATCCGCGGCTCGATCGCCGCCATCTCCGCCGACCAGCGGGAGGTCTCCACATCGTTGCCGACCTGGACGACCCCGCGCACACCGACGCTCGACGCGCGGTCGAGCTGCTCGCGGTAGTCGAGCGGGTCGTCGCCGTCCGCGATCTCCAGGTGCGTGTGGTTGTCGTACACGGGCACGACGAGCGCCTCCGGCAGCGGCGGGTACGCGAGGTCGCGACCGTCGGTGACGTGTCGCTGCCGGATGAACGCGGGGTCGGTCATGCCCCCTGCACCACGTCCGCCTCGATGCGCGGGAACAGCGCCTCGAGCCCGTTGACCTCGGTTCCGGCCGGGAGCTGTCCCCAGTCGCCTGCCCTCCGCAGCGGCTGCGCGTCCAGCGGGCCGAGCTCCGCGGTGACGCCGAGCGCCGTCCACAGTTTCGCCGTCGCCTTCGGGATGACCGGCGAGAGCAGCACCGCGAGCGCGCGCAGGCCCTCCGCCGCCGTGTAGAGCACCGTCTGCAGGCGCTCGCGCTTGGCGTCGTCCTTCGCGAGCGACCACGGCTCCTGGATCGTGATGTAGCCGTTCAGCTCGTCCACCACCGTCCACACCGCTGCGAGCGCGTCGTGGATCGCCAGCGTGCTCATCGCGGCGTCGGCGTCGGCCGTGGCCTTCGCGACGACCTGCTGAACATGGAGGTCGGCCTCCTCGTAGCTCCCCGCGGGCGGCACGACGCCCTGGAAGTAGCGGGTGACCATCGCGACGACGCGCGACGCCAGGTTGCCGAAGCCGTTCGCAAGCTCCGCCTGGTAGCGCGCGGCGAGGTCCTCCCAGCTGAACGAGCCGTCCTGGCCGAAGTTGATCGCGCGCAGGAAGTAGTATCGGAACGCGTCGGAGCCGAAGGTGTCGGTGATCTGCGTCGGCGCGATGCCGGTCAGCTTGGACTTCGACATCTTCTCGCCGCCGACCAGCAGCCAGCCGTGCCCGAAGACGCGGTGCGGCACCTCCAGGCCCGCGGCCATCAGCATGGCGGGCCAGATGACGGCGTGGAAGCGCAGGATGTCCTTGCCGACCAGGTGCGTCGCCGGCCAGCGGCGCTCGAAGGTCTCGTCGTCCTGGCCGTAGCCGACCGCGGTCACGTAGTTGAGCAGCGCGTCGAACCACACGTAGACGACGTGCGACTCGTCCCACGGCACCTTGATGCCCCAGTCGAAGCTCGACCGCGAGATCGACAGGTCGCTGAGACCCTGGCGCACGAAGGACACGACCTCGTTGCGGGCCGACTCCGGCTGCACGAACTCCGGGCGCTCCTCATAGAGGGCGAGCAGACGGTCGGCGAAGTCGCTCATCCGGAAGAAGTAGTTCTTCTCCTGCAGCAGCTCCAGCGGCTTGGAGTGGATGGCGCAGACCTTCTGGCCCTCGTACTCCCCCGTGCCGTCGACGATCTCGCTCTGCGGCTTGAACTCCTCGCAGCCGACGCAGTAGAGCGCCTCGTACTCGCCGGCGTAGATGAAGCCGTCGTCGTACAGCTTCTGCAGGAACTTCTGCACGTTCTTCTCGTGCCGCTCGTCGGTGGTCCGGATGAAGTCGTCGTTCGCGATGTCGATGGTCTTCAGCAGCGGCAGCCACTCGTTCGTCACCAGCCGGTCCGCCCACTCCTTCGGGGTGGTGCCGTTGGCGGTCGCGGTGCGCAGGATCTTCTGCCCGTGCTCGTCGGTGCCGGTGAGCAGCCAGGTGTCGTCGCCGGCCTGACGGTGCCAGCGCGCGAGGACATCCGCGGCGACCTCCGTGTAGGCGTGCCCGATGTGCGGGACGTCGTTGACGTAGAAGATCGGCGTGGTGATGTAGAACGCGGAGCCGTCGGACATGGTGACTATCCTACGGGCGAGCGGGGGCCTCCTCGCCGTTGTTACCGACCGGGTGCGCGAGGGGCTCAGCGCTTGGCGGCGAGGGCCGCCTGGTAGAGGTCGCGGCGGGAGAGGCCGGTGGCCTCGGCGACCTCGGCGGCGGCCTCCTTGAGACGGGCGCCGTCGGCGACGAGGGTGAGCACCTGGGTGAGGGCGGCGGCGGGGTCGGCCTCCCGGGCCGGGGCGCCCGCGACGACCACGACGATCTCGCCGCGCGCACCGTCCGCCGCCCACTCGGCCAGCTCCGCGAGCGTGCCGCGGCGGACCTCCTCGTGCAGCTTCGTCAGCTCGCGGCACACCACGGCGCGACGGTCGGCGCCGAAGACCGCGGCCAGGTCGGCGAGGGAGGCGCCGAGCCGGTTGGGCGACTCGAAGAACACCATCGTGCGCTGCTCGGCCGCGAGCGCTCGCGCCGCCGAGGTGCGCTCGCCGTGCTTGCGCGGCAGGAAGCCCTCGAACGTGAACCGGTCGGTCGGCAGACCCGACACGGCGAGCGCAGTGAGCACCGCGCTCGGACCGGGCACGACCGTCACGCCGACGCCGGCGGCGGCAGCGGCCTCCACCAGCGGGAACCCGGGGTCGGAGACCGTCGGCATCCCGGCGTCGGAGAGCACCACCACATCCTGGTCGCGGGCGAGCTCCACCAGCTCGGCGGCGCGGTCGCGTTCGTTGTGCTCGTGCAGGGCGATCAGCCGCGGCCGGTTCTCCACCCCGAGTCCGGCGAGGAGGCGCTGCGTGACGCGCGTGTCCTCGGCGGCGACCACCGTCGCGGAGCTCAGCAGCTCGACCAGGCGGGCGGAGGCGTCGCCGAGGTTTCCGATCGGCGTCGCGGCGAGGATGATCATGGGTCCAGTCTGTCAGGATGTCCTGGTGACCTCCCCCTCACCCCTCGCGGGCGACACGGCCTCCGCGGCCGACCTCGCCGCATCCGGAGCCCGGCCGGCCGCGCACGCCGCGCCGGCCCGCACCGGCAGCCGGCTGGACGACTGGTGGGCGCGCGTCCTGCGCACGCCGCTGCGGCTGCAGCTCTGGTACTGTGGCGCGCCGATCGCGGTCACGCTGCTCGCCGCGATCCTGCGGCTGTGGGACCTCGGCAGCCCGCACGTGCTCGTCTTCGACGAGACCTTCTACGTCAAGGACGCCTGGAGCCTCTTCCACCTCGGCTACGAGGGGAGCTGGCCCGACAAGGCCGACCAGTCGTTCAACGCGGGCAACACGAACATCTTCCAGTCGTCCCCGTCGTTCGTCGCGCATCCGCCGCTCGGCAAGTGGATCATCGCGCTCGGGATGGCCGCGACCGGCGCAGGCAACTCCTTCGGCTGGAGGCTGTCGACCGCCGTGGTCGGCATCCTGGCCGTGCTGGTCGTGTTCCTCATCGCCCGCGCGCTGTTCTCCTCCACGATCATCGCCACGATCGCAGGCTTCCTGTTCGCGATCGACGGGCACGCCATCGTGATGAGCCGCGTCGCGCTGCTCGACAACATCGTGATGTTCTTCGCGCTGCTCGCGTTCGGCTGCATCCTGCTCGACCGGCGCTGGCACGCGAACCGGCTCGCCTTGAAGCTCCTCGCCGCCCGCACTGCGGGCCGAGACCCCTCCTGGGGACCGGTGCTCTGGTGGCGGCCGTGGCTGATCGCCGCGGGGATCCTGACCGGGCTCTGCGCGGGCGTGAAGTGGAGCGGCTTCTACTTCCTCGCGTTCTTCGCCGTGTACGTCGTCGTCGTGGACATCGTGGCCCGGCGCCGGGAGGGCGTGGCCTTCTACGTCAGTGGCGGCATCCTCAAGCAGGCGCCCGCGACCTTCGTGCTGATGGTTCCGATCGCGTTCCTCTCCTACCTCGCCACCTGGACCGGCTGGCTGGTGACGAAGGGCGGCTACTACCGCGAGTGGGCGCAGTCGGTGCACACGCAGTGGACGGGCGGCCTCTCCTGGGTGCCGCTGTGGTTCCAGAACTTCTGGCACTACCAGTCGGAGATGTACAACTACAGCATCAACCTGCACGTGCCGCACCCCTACCAGGCCAACCCGCTGACCTGGCTGTTCATGATCCGGCCGACGAGCATGTACTACTCGGGCGACGCGTACGGCCAGTCCGGCTGCACCGCGCCGGGAGGCTGCTCCGCGGCGATCACGTCGCTCGGCAACCCGATCATCTGGTGGGCCGCCGCTGCCGCGGTGTTCTACCTGGTCTACCGGCTCGCCCGCTACCGCGAGTGGCAGGTCGGCCTCATCCTCACCGGGCTCGCCGCGGGGTACCTGCCGTGGCTGCTCTACATCAACCGCACGATCTTCCAGTTCTACGCGATCGCGTTCGAGCCGTACACGATCCTCGCCCTCGCGGCGGTGATCGCGCTGGTGCTCGGCAAACGCACCGACCCGGAGCGGCGACGCCGCACGGGGATCGCCTGGACGGCGGTGTTCCTGGGTCTCGCGACCGTGGTCAGCGCGTTCTTCTGGCCGATCTGGACGGCGCAGCAGGTGCCGTTCTGGTTCTGGCAGATCCACATGTGGCTGCCGAGCTGGGTCTGAGCTTTCCGCTCGGGCCGGGAATGCCGCCGGGGGGCTACCACCGTCGGCCCCGGGTGGTAGACCGTTCAGTATGGATGCCGAAGAGCCGCTGAACCTCGTCCCCCTTCCCGGAAGCGAACGGCCTGAGCGGCCCGGCTTTCAGACGCACGGAGCCCTCGCTCCCGACACGCCCGTCGAGGCGACGCTGATCCTGCGCCGCCGGGCACCGCTCCCCGACGACGCCTTCACGTCGCACCTGACGACGCAGGAGCTCGCCGACCGCTACGGCGCCTCGCCGGAGGACCTCCAGCTCGTGACCTCCACCCTCAAAGCCCTCGGCGTCACCATAGACGAGGAGAACGCCGCCGAACGGCGCGTGCGCGTGTCCGGTCCGGTCTCCGTCCTCGCCCGGGTGTTCGGCACCGACCTCGCCGAGGCCCGGCCGGCCGACGCCGGCGAGGACGCCCCGAGCTACCGGCAGCGCTCCGGCGGCCTGAGCATCCCGGCCCAGCTCGACGGCGTCGTGACCGCGGTGCTCGGGCTCGACGACCGCCCGCAGGCGCGCGCCCAGTTCCGGCTGACGCCGGCCGCCGCGGTGAGCACCAGCTACACCCCGCCCCAGCTCGGGAAGGTCTACGACTTCCCCGCCGGCACGGACGGCAGCGGCCAGACCATCGCCATCATCGAGCTGGGCGGAGGGTACGTGCAGGCCGACCTGGACACGTATTTCGCCGGCCTCGGCATCCCCTCGCCGTCCGTGACCGCCGTCGGCGTGGACGGCGCCGCGAACGTCCCCGGCCAGGACCCCAACGGGGCCGACGGGGAGGTCATGCTCGACATCGAGGTGGCCGGCGCCCTCGCCCCCGGCGCCGCGCTGCTCGTGTACTTCGCGCCCAACACCGACGCGGGCTTCCTGGACGCCGTCAGCACCGCCGCGCACGCGACCCCCACCCCCGCCGTCATCAGCATCAGCTGGGGCCAGTCGGAGGACCAGTGGACCGCCCAGGCGCGCAACGCCTTCGACCAGGCCCTCCAGGACGCCGCCGCCCTCGGCGTGACCACGACCGTGGCGGCCGGCGACGACGGCAGCACCGACCGCGTCAGCGACGGCAAAGCGCACGTCGACTTCCCGGCGTCCTCCCCGCACGCCCTCGCCTGCGGCGGCACCCGGCTCGAAGCGAATCCGTCGACCGGCGCGGTGACCTCGGAGACCGTCTGGAACAACGGCACGGGCAACGGCGCGACCGGCGGCGGCGTCAGCGACGTCTTCGCACTGCCGACCTGGCAGGCGAACGTCGGGGTGCCCGCCGCCCCCGCCGGGACGCACGCGGGAGGCGCCGCAAAGCCCCCCGGCGGGACTCACGCGGGAGGCACCGCGAAAAAAGGTTCCGGCGGCCGCGGAGTGCCCGACGTCTCGGCCGTCGCCGACCCGCAGACCGGCTACCAGGTCCGCGTCGACGGGAAGGACATGGTCATCGGCGGCACCAGCGCTGTCGCGCCGCTGTGGGCCGCGCTCATCGCCCGGCTGGCGCAGTCCAGCGGGACCCGCTTCGGGCTGGTGCAGCCGAAACTCTACGACTCGATCCGCGCCGGACAGGTCGCCACGGGCTTCCGGGACATCACGTCCGGGAACAACGGCGTCTACACCGCCGGCGCGGGCTGGGACGCCTGCACCGGCCTCGGCGTCCCCGACGGAGCCCACCTCCTGTCCGTCCTCTGACCACGCAACTGACTGACAGGACACGCCGCCTCGCCCAGCCGCGAGGCGGCGTGTCCTGTCAGATGGATGCTCGGGGTGGTCGGGGGCGGGTGTGCGGGGACGCAAGAATGGAGGGGTGACCTCACCCGCCACTCCGCCCGTACCCTCCCCCGCCCGCTCGGCTCTGGCGTGGCTGCCCGGCGTCGCCGTCGCGGCGCTCGCAGCGGCCGCGGCCTGGGGCATCCACTGGCTGGCGCCGGCGGTGCCGTTGCTCACGGCGGCGGTCGTGCTGGGGATCGTCGTCGGGCAGATCCCGGCCGCGCGCGGCGCCCTCGGCGGAGTGCTGGCCCCCGGTCTCGCGGTGAGTGCGAAGCGGCTGATGCGGATCGGCATCGTGCTGCTCGGCCTCAAGCTCAGCCTCGGCGACATCGCCGGGCTCGGCTGGGTCGCCATCCTGACGACCGTCGGGATCGTGGTGTTCAGCTTCGCCGGGACCTTCCTGATCGGCCGGCTCTTCCGCCTCCCCGGCCACCAGCCGCTCCTGATCGCGACCGGATTCTCGATCTGCGGCGCGTCCGCGATCGGCGCGATGAGCGGCGTCGTGAAGCCGAAGGACGAGGAGGCCGCCACCCCGGTCGCGCTGGTCACCCTGTGCGGGACGCTCGCGATCTTCGTGCTGCCGCTGCTGTGGCATCCGCTGGGACTCTCCGGCATGCAGTTCGGTCACTGGGTCGGCGGCGGCGTCCACGACGTCGGCCAGGTGGTCGCGACCGCGCAGATCGCAGGGCCGGCCGCGCTCTCCGTGGCGATCGTCGTCAAGCTCACCCGCGTCCTCATGCTCGCCCCGACCGTCGCGATCGCGGCGATCGTCGAGCGCCGCCGCCAGGTGGAGGGCGACCCGAGCGTGAAGCGCCCGCCGATCGTCCCGCTGTTCGTCGCGGGCTTCATCGCCGCCGTGCTGATCCGCTCGTTCGTACCGCTTCCGGCCGCCGTGACGGACGGCGCCGACACGATGCAGACGATCCTGCTCGCGATGGCCCTCTTCGGCCTCGGCACCGCCGTCCGGCTGCGCGCCCTCCTCGGCACGGGCTGGCGCGCGCTCGCGACCGGGCTGCTGTCGTGGGCCCTGATCGCTGCGCTGGCGCTCGGCGCGGTGTGGGTGTCGGCCGCCTGATCGCCCGGTCGCGCGCTAGTGCACGAGCTTCAGCCCGACCACGCAGCCGACCAGGCCGAGGATGAGCAGGAGCTTCACGATCGAGAATCCGTCGCCGCCGAATACCATCGCGTAGAGCACGGTGAGCGCTGCGCCGATGCCGACCCAGACTGCGTAGGCCGTGCCGGTGGAGATCTCGCGCATGGCGTACGCGAGGCCGCCCATCGAGGCGATGAGTCCGACTGCGAAGACGACGGTCGGCCAGAGGCGGGTGAACCCCGCCGACTTCCCGAGGGCCGTCGCCCAGACGGCTTCGAGCACGCCGGAGAGGATGAGGACGATCCACGACACGATGACGACTCCTTGGCCAGTCTTGTCGCGTGCCGGGTACTGAACCGTCGTCCGGGATCGCGGTGCTGCGATCTCCACCAGGGTAGCGTCGCAGCCTGAGCACACCCGGTGCACGGCTGCCGCGCAGCGTCCGATGCGGATGACCGCGTGTTACGGCACCCGCCGGACGGGCTCCAGCAGGCTCGGGTAGCGTGGCCGCATGGCTGATCGCGAATATGGCTTCCGTACCCGTGCGATCCACGCGGGAAACATCCCCGACCCTGTCACCGGGGCGCGCGCACTGCCGATCTACCAGACCAGCGCCTTCGTGTTCGACGACACCGCGGACGCCGCCGCGCGCTTCGCGCTGCAGAAGTACGGCAACATCTACTCCCGGCTGGAGAACCCCACGGTCGCCGCGTTCGAGGAGCGTGTCGCGAGCCTGGAGGGCGGTATCGGCGCTGTCGCGACCGCGAGCGGGCTGAGCGCGCAGTACATCACCTTCGCGTCGCTGGCCGGTGCGGGCGACCACATCGTGGCGTCCGCGAACCTCTATGGCGGCTCGATCACGCAGCTCGACGTGACGCTGCGCCGCTTCGGGGTGGACACGACCTTCGTGCAGAGCTCCGACCCCGCCGACTACGCGGCGGCGATCACCGACCGCACCAAGCTCGTGTTCGCCGAGACGATCGCCAACCCGTCGGGTGAGATCGCCGACATCGAGGGGCTGGCCGAGGTCGCCCACGCCGCCGGCATCCCGCTGATCATCGACTCGACCATCGCCACGCCCTACTTGAACCGCCCGATCGAGTGGGGCGCAGACGTCGTCATCCACTCGGCGACGAAGTTCCTCGGCGGCCACGGCACGACCCTCGGCGGCGTCGTCGTGGAGAGCGGCCGCTTCGACTGGCACACGGAGAAGTTCCCGCTGTTCGGCCAGCCGGTGCCGTCGTACGGCGGGCTGCAGTGGTCGGGCAACTTCGGCGAGTACGCCTTCCTCACCCGGCTCCGCGCCGAACAGCTCCGCGACATCGGGCCCTCGCTCGCGCCGCATTCCGCGTTCCTGCTGGCCCAGGGTGTCGAGACGCTGCCCTACCGAATCCAGGCGCACGTCGACAACGCCCGCGCGGTGGCAGAGTGGCTGGACGAGGACCCCCGGATCGAGAAGGTCTTCTGGGCCGGCCTGCCCGAGCACCCGCATCACGGACGCGCACAGAAGTACCTCCCGAAGGGCCCCGGCAGCGTGTTCTCGTTCGTCGTGAAGGGCGGACGCGAAGTCGGCCAGCGCCTGATCGAGTCGCTGAACCTCGCCAGCCACCTCGCGAACATCGGCGACGCGAAGACGCTCGTCATCCACCCCGCCTCCACGACGCACGCGCAGCTCACCGAGCAGCAGCTCCTCGACGCGGGCGTGCTCCCCGGCGTCGTGCGCATCAGCGTCGGCATCGAGGACGTGGACGACATCATCTACGATCTGGACCAGGCGCTCAGCGCAGCGGCGAAGGAGGCGGCAGCATGACCGACACCACGACCGACGACTCCACCACGACACAGGTCCAGCTCGTCAACGGCCTGAGCTGCTCCCTCCCCTCCGACTCGCCCCTGGCCAAGCTCCTGAAGTCGCAGCGCACCTGGACCGGTCCCGATGCCAAGGAGCGTCTCCGCATCCTTCGCGCCGCGAAGTCGGTCGCGATCGTCGGCGCGTCGGCGAACCCGGCGCGCTCCAGCTACTTCGTCGGGACGTACCTGCAGCAGTCGAGCGACTTCCGCGTGTACTTCGTCAACCCGAACGCCGACACCATCCTGGGGCAGAAGGCCTATCCGGATCTGGCCTCCCTTCCCGAGGTGCCGGACATCGTGGACGTGTTCCGCCGCGCGAGCGACATCCCCAGCGTGATCGACGAGGCCGTCGCCGTCGGCGCGCCGACCGTCTGGGTGCAGCTCGGCATCTGGAACCAGGAGGCCGCCGAGTACGGCGAGTCCCTCGGCCTTACGATCGTGATGGACCGGTGCATCAAGATCGAGCACGCCCGCTTCCACGGCGGACTTCATCTGCTCGGCTTCGACACCGGCCAGATCACCGCGCGCAAGACGCTGCGCTGACCTACTCGTCGACCGCTTTCAGCGCACCTCCCTTCAGCGCACCTCCCTTCACCGCGGGCAGTGACTCCATCGCCTGCGTGAGCCGCTTGTCGGTCGTTACGAGCGGCGCCGTGAGCAGCTCGGACAGTGCGACGAACGTCGCGTCGAACCCGCTGAGACTGCCCCGCAGATCCCACACCCGCTGCTCCACCGTCTCGAACGGCCACGACTCGATGGGGAGCTCCAGCAGCTCGGCGTAGGCCATCGAGGCTTCGCCATCGCTCAGGTCGCCCCGCAGCCGCAGCTTTCGCAGGACGTTGGCCGCCTCCGAGAACATCAGGTCGGGAGCTGCCAGGTCGCGGCCACGTAGTCGTTCTGCCACGGCACGGCCGTTCTCGCCGGGGTCGGTGAGGAGGTCGATGACCGCGCAGGTGTCGACGATCACCGTCTCCGGCAGACCGAAGTCGTGCGGGAGCGGTTCGGCGGACGCCGCTGAGGGGTGCGCGGAGAGGGCCGCCGTGCGTCGCACGGCGGCCGCCACCGCGGTCATTCGCGGCTCCGGGCGATCATGTCGGCCACGGCCTCCCGGTCGAGCGGCGGGAAGTGCTCGGCGCGGCGCCGGATGCTGTCGAGGACGTCGTCGACCGTGCGCTTGCCGGCGAGACGGGTGAGTTCATGCACGAGGTACTCCTGAAGTGATCGCCCCGAGCGCGCCGCACGCGCCGCGAGCTCGTCGCGGACCTCGTCCGGAACGGAGCGGATGGTGATTGAAATGGGCATGCATGCAGTTTAGCAGCAGGGGTGGCATTGTGCAGGTGCCTTTCTGTAGGTGGATGTGATGTGTCCATCCTGGGCGGGCGATGGCATGCGGAAACGGCCCGCGGGAAATCAGTGGAGAAGCCGCCCGGAGTCAGAGGCTGTGGAGGAGTTCCGCACGGCGGCGGTCACGCACGCGCGACGATGTGGAACACGTGCCAGTGCTTCGGCCCCTCGAACGACATCCCACGCCGGTCGTCCTCGACCAGCCGCAGGACCTCCAGCCCGGTGAGCATGGCCTCCACCCCTGCGCGGTCGTGGAAGTTCATCCCCGGGCGCCCGAACCACTCGTCGTGCGGCCCGAACAGCTCGCCCGCGAACACGCCGCCCGGCTCGATCGCGTCCCGGATGTCCGCCCACAGGTAGGGGAACTGCGTCGGGTCGCAGAACGGCAGAGCGAACCCGGCGTAGACGAGCTCGGCGCGCGGCAGCTCGCCGAGCGCCTCGAAGGTGGCGCAGCGCGTCGACACGCGGGCGGAGGCCTCCTGATCGAGCCCGGCGCGAACCCGCTCGTCCACCGCCGGATCGGAGTCCACTGCGAGCACCTGCCAGCCGCGCTCCGCGAGGTCGCGCGTCTCGACTCCGTCGCCGCAGCCGAGGTCCACGGCGGTCCCCGCCGGCCCGTCCCACGCCGCGAGCGCCGACTCGAACGTCGGCCGGACGCCGCGTCCGCCCTGCTTCTCGTAGAAGTGCGACCAGTCGAACGCCATGCCCTGAGCCTACGCGCGGCGCGGCACGTAACGCCCGGCCCTGGCTAAAATCGGCAAGTGGATTCCGCGCCCTCCCGTCCCCGTGTCGCCGTGCTCGGCCCGGTGCTCGTCGAGGACCGCACCGGTGCGCTCGCCGAGCCGTCCGGCACGCGCGGCAAGAGCCTCATCGTGGCGCTGGCGCTCGCCCCGGGCGGCCGCTCGGTCCCGGCGCTCGTCGACGACCTCTGGGACGACGCTCCCCCGCGGCAGGAGCGGGCTGCGCTGCAGACGCTGGTCTCGCGGGTGCGCACGAGCAGCGCCGACGGCATCCTGGAGTCCACGCCGAGCGGCTACGCGCTGGCCGTGGGCGCGCACGGCACCGACCTGAACCTCGCCGCGCACCACCTCGAGTCGGCCCGCCGCGCACTGGCCGCCGGCGCCCACGGCGACGCGCTCCGCGAGGCGGACTCCGGACTCGCGCTCTGGCGGGGCGAGCCGGGGCTGGAGCTCGCCGGCTCCCGGCTCGGCGAGGAGCTGGCCAGAACCGCCGCCGAGCTCCGCACCGAGCTGCTCGCCGCCCGCGCCCGCGCCGCCCGCGAGAGCGGCGACTCCACGACCGCCCTCGCCGACCTCCACGAGCTGCTGCGGGTGCGCCCGCTGGACGAGTCCCTGCACGCCGAGCGGATCCGCGCCCTCGCCGCCGCCGGCCGCCGCAGCGACGCCCTGCTCGCGTTCGCCGACCTCACGGAGGCTTTGCGCGAACGCCTCGGCACACGCCCCGGCCCGGAGCTGGTCGCCCTGAACGCCCGGCTGCTCGCCGAAGAGGACCAGCGCGAGGATGAGCGCGAGCCCACGCAGCCGCGCCGGGTCCGGATCGGACTGCGCACCGCGCCGAACGCACTGGTCGGCCGCGAGTACGACCTGGAGGCCGTGGAGGACCTGGTCGCCACCTCCCGTCTGACGACCATCCTCGGCGCCGGCGGACTCGGCAAGACCCGGCTCGCCCACGAGGTCGGACACCGCGCCATCCACACCCCCGCCGTCGTCCTGGTCGAGCTCGCGAGCGTGCGCACCGGCGCGGACGTCGAGCTGGCCTTCGCCACCACCCTCGGCATCCGGGAGGCCAGGACCGCCCGCCTGGCCGAGCCGGGAGCCCAGCTCGACCTGCGCTCGCGCATCCTCGGCCTGCTCTCCGAGCGCGAGACGCTGCTCATCGTCGACAACTGCGAGCACATCATCGACGCTGCCGCCGCGTACGTCGAGGACATCCTCTCGGCCACGCCGACCGTGCGGGTGCTCGCCACCAGCCGCGCCCCGCTCGCGATCGGCGCGGAGCGGGTCTACGCGCTCGGCCCGCTGCCCTCCGACGACGACGGCCCGGCGGTCGAACTCTTCCGAGAGCGTGCCACGGCCGCACGCCCCGGCGTCGTGCTGCCGCCGGAGGCCGTGGCCCGGCTGTGCGCGAGGCTCGACGGCCTCCCGCTCGCCATCGAGCTCGCCGCCGCGCGCACGCGCTCGCTGTCGGTCGACGAGATCGAGCGGCGACTCGGCAACCGCTTCGCGCTGCTGACCGGCGGCGAGCGCACCGCGCCGGAGCGCCACCGCACTCCCTTCGCGGTGATCGACTGGAGCTGGAACCTGCTGGCGGCGTCGGAGCAGGCCCTGATGCGCCGGCTCTCGGCCTTCCCCGACGGCTTCAGCGCGGAGGCCGCGGAGGCGGTCGCGGGTACCGGCGCGGCGTCGGTGCTCGACGACCTCGACGCACTCGTCGCCCAGTCGCTCGTGACCGTCTCGGAGGACGAGGACACCGGCATCCTGCGCTACCGGATGCTGGAGACGGTCCGCGAGTTCGGCGACCTGGAGCTGACGGCGGCCGGGGGGGCGACGATGTGCAGGCCGGAGTGGACGCCTGGGCGATCGCATTCGCGCGCGACGCGATGGCCCACATGCACGGCCCGGACCAGGTGCCGACCTTCGCCCTGGTGACCGCCGAGCAGGACAACCTGGTCGCCGTCCTCCGCTCGGCGATCGACGGCGACCGGCCCGCCACGACGGCCCCGGTGTTCGCACTGCTGGCGTACTACTGGTCCCTCCGCAGCACCCACACCGAGGTGCTGGGCTTCGGCGCCGCCGTGCTCGACGCGCTGGCCGGGTGGGAGCCGGAGGGCGACGACCGGGAGGCCGCTGCCGCCTGCTACGCGCTGATCGGCGGCACCTTCCTCTACGCAGGCCTGCGCACCGCCGTCCGCGCGATCTCGCGCCTGCGCCGGCTCCGCCGTGGCGCGCCCTTCGCCGACCCGCGCCTCGGCGCCATCGCGAGCCTGGTCCTCGCGGCCGGGCACGTGGAGCCGGGGATGCGCCTGCTCGCCGAGTTCAGCCGCTCGGCCGACCCCGAGCTCGCCGCGATGGGCGGCCTCCTGACCGCGCAGCTCCAGGAGAACGCGGGCGAACTGGACGACGCGCTCGCGAGCGCGACGCGGGCGCACGAGAAGGCCATCGAGGCGCAGGACACCTGGTCCCGGGCCTCGGCCGCGCAGACCCTCGCCCAGCTCCACAGCCAGCTCGCGCACCCGCACGAGGCGCTCGCCTGGGCCGCGAGCGCCCACGAAGGACTCGCGACGCTGCGCGCGGCGGGCGACCTCCGCCAGCTCGACTGGCTGATCGCGGTCAACTCCATCTCCGCGGGCGACGTGGATCGGGGGCGCGCCCTGCTGGAGGACTACCTGCACGAGGAGGTCGACCGCACCGGCTTCGACTACGTCGACTATTACGGGATCGGCTTCGCCGGCCTGGCGGAGATCGCGCTGGCGGAGGGCGACCACGCACGCGGCGTGCGGCTGTACGACGAGGCGATCGGCGTCTACACGGACGACACCGCCGTCGAGCGCGAGGCGGTCGCGAACCCGTGGCTGACCATCCTGGGCGCCGCACTCATCGCGGCCCGGCTGCGCGCGCAGGAGGCCGGGATCCCGGACGACGACCCGCTTGCCGCGACGGAGACCGCGGAGGCCGCGCGTCGGCTGCGGGTGCGCGTCCTGGTGAACGCCCGGCTGAGCCCGCAGTACCTCGACAAGCCGGTGATCGGCACCGGCCTCCTGGGCGTCGCGATCTGGATGCTCGACGCGGAGGTCGGCGCCGCCCGCGGCGACGAGTGGGTGGACGCGGGGCTGGAGCTGTTCGCCCTGGCGGCGCGCGCGAACTCGCGGCAGGACATCGTGAGCCTCCACCGGCCGGCGCTGGCCGAGCGGGTGCGGCGGACCTGGGGCGACGAGCGGCTGGCCGCGGCGCAGGCGGCTGCAGCCTCGATCGGGCGGGATGCGGCGGCCGTGCGCGGGCTGGAGCTGCTGGCCGGAATTCGCGTCTGATCGGGCGGCGAACCGCCAGCGATGGATTTCGCCCGGCCGGCCGTATGCGAGAATCGACGACCGTGACCATCTTCGATCCCCGCCGGAACAGCATCGGCTTCATGCGCCTCGTGATGGCGACCGCCGTCATCGTCTCGCACGCGTGGCCGCTCGGCGGATTCGGCGCCGATCCCGGACGGACCTCGAACAACCTCGGGTTCCTCGCGGTCGAAGGCTTCTTCGCCATCTCCGGCTTCCTCATCACCCGCAGCGGCGAACGGCTCACGTCCGGCCGCTTCCTCTGGCACCGCCTCCTGCGCATCATCCCGGCGTACTGGGTGACCCTGCTCCTCATCGCGCTGGTGTTCGCGCCGATCGTGTGGCGGGCATCCCACGGCCTCACCGAGTACCCCTTCGCGTCGCCGAACCCGATCGGCTTCTTCGTCAACAACCTGCTGCTCGCGAATAACCAGCAGCAGATCGGCGACACGCTCGCGTCGAACCCCTACCCGACGCTCTGGGACGGGCCGATCTACACGCTGCCCTACGAGTTCGCGTGCTACCTGATCATCCTCGCGCTCGCGGCGATGCGCGTGCTCAACCGCCGCGTCGTGACGGTGCTCTTCGTCGCCGCGTGGGTCTGGCAGCAGGTCGTGCTCTTCAACCTCCTCGGGATGACCGAGCCGCGTCAGCCCACGCTCACCGTGTGCTTCCTGCTCGGCTCGCTGATCTACCTGTGGCGGGATGTGCTGCTCGATCGCCGGCTGTCCTGGTGGCTGTTCGGCGGCTGCCTCGTCGTCGCCGGCGTGACGTACGCGACGGCCGGGTTCCGCCAGATCGGCGTCCTCGCGTTCGCGTACCTCATCATCTGGGCCGGCGCGCGGCTCCCCTTCACCACCGTCGGTGTCAAGCGCGACCTCTCCTACGGCCTGTACCTCCTCGGCTGGCCTGTGCTGCAGCTCGCCTCGTTCTTCGGGTTGAACGCGCTGGGGCTTCCGCTCTACCTCACGATCGTCCTGGTGGTGACCGCCGGGCTGGCCACCGCCTCCTGGTACCTGGTCGAGTCCACGGCCCTGCGACTCAAGAACATCAGCGTGCCCGCGTGGCTCGGCGGTCGCCGCGAGCCCGAACGGGACGAAGTCCGCGTCTGATCCATGTGGCGGCGACCATGCCGCCACACGCACGACCGCGGCCGCCGCATCCCTCCGCAGGATGCGACGGCCGCTGTCGCTGAACGGGAGGCTAGGCCTTCCGCATGTACGCCCGCACGGTGAGCGGGGCGAAGACCGCGACGATCACGGCCGCGCCGAGCAGCGCCCACCAGCCGTCGACGCCGAAGGTGCCGTTGTTGGCGAGGTCGCGGACGGCCGTCACCAGGTGCGAGACCGGGTTGATGTTGACGAACCACTGCAGCCACTGCGGCAGCGTGTTCACCGGCACGAACGCGTTCGAGAAGAACGTCAGGGGGAACAGGACCAGGAACGAGATGCCCTGGACCGACCCCGCCGTGCGCGCGATCACGCCGAAGAACGCGAAGATCCAGGAGATCGCCCAAGCGCAGACGATGACGAGGAGGCCGGCGAGGATCACGAAGCCGAGGCCCGCCGCGGGCCGGTAGCCCATGAAGAAGCCGGTCACGAAGGTGATCGTGGTCGCGATCGCGTACCGCAGCGTGTCGGCGAGCAGCGCCCCCGACAGCGGCGCGATCCGCGCGATCGGCATGGACTTGAAGCGGTCGAATACGCCTTTGTCCATGTCCTCCCGCAGCTGCACGCCGGTCACGACCGAGGTCGTGATGACGGTCTGGGCGAGGATGCCGGGGATCAGGTACGGCAGGTAGCCGGAGACACTGCCGGTGATCGCGCCGCCGAACAGCAGGGCGAACATGATCGTGAAGATTATCGGCTGCAGCGTCACGTCGAACAGCTGCTCCGGCGTCCGCTTGATCTTCAGGAGGCCACGGTGGGCCATCGTGATCGTGTTGGCCAGGGTCTGGCTGAGGCTGACGTGGTTCTTGAGGTTCCGCTCGGACGGCGGGGTGATGGTGGCGATGGCGGTCATGCCCGGACTCCTTCGGATGCGGCGTTCTCGGCCTCGGCGGTGTCGTCTTCGGTCTCGTCGTCGTCGACCCCGTGGCCGGTCAGCGTGAGAAACACCTCGTCGAGGGTCGGCTTCTGCACCGACATCTCCTGGAGGTGGATACCCGCCTCGCGGAACGTGACGAACAGGTCGGTGACGGCGTCGGCGTCGCGCATGGGCGCGGTGAGCCGGGAGCCTTCGGGCGAGACGACGGCCTCCACGCCGAGCACGGTGGCGATGGCGCGGCGGGCGTCCTCGATGTCGGCCGGGTCGGTCAGGCGGAGCTGGAGGGAGGACTCCCCCACCGACGCCTTCAGCTCGTCGGCGGTGCCCTCGGCGACCACGCGACCGCGGTCGATGACGGCGATGCGGTCGGCGAGCTGGTCGGCCTCGTCCAGGTACTGCGTGGTGAGCAGGACGGTGGAGCCGGTGGAGACCAGGCGGCGGATGGTGTCCCACATCTGGGCGCGGGTCCGCGGGTCCAGGCCCGTGGTCGGCTCGTCGAGGAAGATCAGCGGCGGCTGCGCGATCAGGCTGGCGGCGAGGTCGAGGCGCCGGCGCATGCCGCCGGAGAACTTCTTCAGCGGGCGCTTGGCCGCGTCGGACAGCCCGAACTCCTCCAGAAGCTCGGCGGTCTTGGCCTTCGCCTCACGGCCGCTGAGGCCGAGCAGGCGGGCGAAGATCATGAGGTTCTCGTTCGCGGACAGGGTCTCGTCGACGGAGGCGAACTGGGCGGTCACGCCGAGGAGCTGGCGGACGATCTGCTGCTCCCTGCGGATGTCGTGGCCGAAGATGAACGCGTCGCCGCCGTCCGGCCGGAGCAGGGTGGCGAGCATGGAGATGGTGGTGGTCTTCCCGGCGCCGTTCGGGCCGAGGACGCCGTAGACGGTGCCGGCGCGGACGTTCAGGTCGACGCCGTCGACCGCCCGGTTGTCGCCGAAGACCTTGACGAGCCCGTGGGCCTCGACGGCCCACTCGGTGCTGCGAGTCATGGTGGTCCTTCCTGGTGAGGTGGATGTGTCGATGCTCGCGGAGGGCGCTTGCACGGCGCTTACGCGGCGCTTACAGAGCCGCGGCGGCGCTGTAAGCGGCGGCCGCGCTGCCGAGGAGGACGGCGACCCGGCAAGGCTCAGCCCGCGTCCCGGAGCGCCGCGACGACCGCCGGCCGGTCCACGCCGGCCAGGGTCAGCGCCCGCGGGACGGTGCCGAGCTCGAGTCCGAAGATCGCCGTGACGAGGTCGGCCTCCCCCGAGCGCTGGCGGCGATGCGCCGACGCGACGCGGTGGGCGCGGGTGAGGGCCTCCTTGGCCGACGCGCCCCAGCGCGGGCGGGCGACGCGGGGCGACGCGACGAGCCGTTCCTCCGGAGGTGGCGTGACGCCGGCGACGCGGAGGCTGGTCTCGCGTTCGGCGAGCAGTGCGGCTTCCAGGCCGGCGGGGTCGAGTCCGGCGGACGCGAGCACGTGGCGGACCGCCCCACTGCCGTCGCGGGAGAGCGCGAGAAGCAGGTGCTCGGCCTCCACGAGAGTGGCGTTGCGGCGCTGGGCCTCGGTGACCGAGGCGTTCACCACCGAGCGCAGGGCTTTGGAGAGCGGCTGGCCGGGGGCGTTGTTGGCGGTTCCGGGAGGGATGTCAGACATTTCGTCTCCTGAGGGCTACGCCTGCGGCGGCGACGCGACGCAGGTGCTTCTTGTGCACGGCCTGGCGGGTGACGCCGAGCGCGTCGGCGATCTGGGTCCAGCTCCAGCCGTCGCGGAGGGCGTGCTCGACCTCCGCGTCTTCGAGACGGTCGGCGAGCTCGCGGAGGGCCACAACGGCTGCGAGACCGTCGGCGACCCCGCCGAGCGGGTCCGGAGCCGGGATGGGAGGGTTCATGAGAGCAACCTTAGTTGCTTAATCCGATTTGTCAACTTAAGTTGCGTAGCGAACGGAGGAGATTCGCGTCGCCACGCCGGTCCACAGCAGCGAACGGAGGAGATCCGGCCGGATGTGAGCCGGGAGTCCTCCGTTGGCGGCGGCGGCCCCGCGCGGTGGGCAACGGAGGAGATCCGGCCGAGCCGAGGCCGGAACTCCTCCGGAGGCTGACATTCAGCACCCACCGCGGGCGCATGTCCTCCGTTGCAGCGCGGGCGTAGGGTGACCGGCATGAACATCGGCGTCGGAACGACCGTCTGGCTCGGGGACCGCCCGGGCGTCGTGGTGGAGGGACCGGACGAGGGAGGTCAATTCCTCATCGAGTACACGCCCGTGGAGGGCGGACTGGACACCACCTGGTGTCCGCCGGGTGACGCCAGGGTGAAGGTTCGCGAAACCTGAGTTCTGCGCGGGATTTCTGCGCCAATGCGCACGTTCACGCGGGAATCCCGCACAATCGGCGACGTACACTGGAGAAGTGACTGCGTACGTCTCCGCCTTCGACCTGTTCTCGATCGGCATCGGGCCCTCGAGCTCGCACACCGTCGGACCCTTGCGGGCGGCGAAGGCGTTCGCCGACCGCCTCGTCGCCGACGGGCTGGTTGAGCACGTCGACCAGGTCACCTGCACCCTCTACGGCTCCCTCGGCTCGACCGGGATCGGGCACGGAACGCCGGACGCGGTCGTCGCCGGCCTCCGCGGCAACGAGCCGGAGAACTGCCGGCCCGACGACGTCCGCGGCGCCTGGTCCGGGATCGGCGACGGCACCACGCTGCGCCTCGCGGGGGTGCACGACATCCCGCTCAGTAAGGGCGACATCGACTTCGAGCCGCGGACGCGCCTCCCCGGCCACCCCAACGCCCTCACCCTGCGCGCCTGGGGCAGCAGCGCCGACGGCACGCGCCAGCCGCTCCCCCTCCTGGAGGAGACCTACTACTCGATCGGCGGCGGCTTCATCCGCCGGGACGGCGAGGAGGCCGACCTCGCCGCGCGCGCGTCGCACCCGCTGCCCTACGACTCGGCCGAAGAGCTGCTCGCGATCTGCGCGCGGCTCGACATCCCGATCTGCGAGGTCGCCCGGCGCAACGAGATCGCCCTGCACGGCGAGGAGGCCACGGACGCGCGTCTCGACCTGATCTGGGAGGCGATGGCCGAGTGCGTCGCGCGCGGACTGGCCGGCGACGGAACCCTCCCCGGCGGCCTCGGCGTCAAGCGTCGTGCGGCCGCGATGCGCGAGCACCTGGAGAGTGTCCAGGACGACCCCGGGCGCGCGACGTCGCTGGAGTGGCTGCACGCCTTCGCGCTGGCTGTGAACGAGGAGAACGCCTCGGGAGGCCGCGTCGTCACCGCGCCGACGAACGGCGCCGCGGGGATCGTGCCGGCGGTCGCGCACTACTACCTGCGCTTCGTGCCGGGCGCGACGCTCGACGGCATCCGCAAATACCTCCTCACCGCGACCGCGATCGGCTCGCTGTTCAAGGCGAACGCCTCCATCTCCGGCGCGGAGGGCGGCTGCCAGGCGGAGGTCGGCTCGGCCTGCGCGATGGCCGCGGGCGCGCTCTGCGCGGTCCTCGGCGGCACGCCGACGCAGGTGGAGAACGCAGCAGAGATCGCGATGGAGCACCACCTCGGCCTCACCTGCGACCCTGTCGGCGGCCTCGTGCAGATCCCGTGCATCGAGCGGAACGCGATCGCGTCCTCCACCGCCGTCTCCGCCGCCCGGCTCGCGCTGCACGGCGACGGCTCGCACCTGGTCTCGCTGGACACGGTGATCGAGACGATGCGCCAGACCGGCCTGGACATGTCGACCAAGTACAAGGAGACCAGCGAGGGCGGCTTGGCGGTCAACGTCATCGAGTGCTGAGGCGGGCACGTTACAGACGATTGCGCGCCTCGTAGGCGAGGTCGGGGGCCGCCGTTAGCGTGGTTCGCATGACTCTCACGACCGCGCATTCCGGCGAGCCGATCGTCCCCGATCCCGCGACAGGCGCCGGCCTGGACGAGGCCCGGGCCGCCGCGGTCGGCGCCGCGCTGGCCGGGCCGGTGGTGTCGACGCAGTGGCTCTGCGACCATCTCGGGTCGGACGGGCTCCTCGTGGTCGACGCCTCGGTCGTCGCGGTCAGCGGCGCCGACGGGCGTCCGGAGTACGTCAGCGGGCTCGGACGGCACGACGAGAGTCACGTCCCCGGTGCGGTGTTCGCCGACCTGCTCGAGCGGTTCAGCGATCCGGACGCGCCGTTCCCGTTCACGCGCCCCGGCGCGGAGGCGTTCGCGGCGGCCGCGGCAGCGCTGGGCGTGGACACCGACACCACCGTCGTCGTCTACGACGGGGCGGTCGGGCAGTGGGCCGCGCGGCTCTGGTGGCTGTTCCGCTCGTTCGGCCACGACCGCGTCGCGGTGCTCGACGGCGGCGTGACCAAGTGGCGCGAGGAGGCCCGCCCACTGGAGTCGGGGCCCGTCGCGCCCGAGCCGGCCCGCCGCTTCATCGCCGCGGAGCTGCCGGGGTTCTGGAGCGACCGCGGCGACGTGGAGGCGCTCCTCGCGGGCGACCGGACCGGGACGCTGGTCTGCGGCACTCCGCCGAAGGACTTCGCCGCCCGGCACATCCCGGGCAGTGTGAGCGCGCCGGCCGTGCGACTGGTGGACCGCGAGACCAACGCGTTCCTGCCGGCCGTGGGATTGCGCGACCTCTTCGCCGACGTGCTCGCCTCCCCCGACCCGATCGTCGCGTACTGCGGCGGCGGGATCGCGGCGGCGGCCGACGCCCTCGCCCTGGCGCTGCTCGGCCGGGACGATGTGACCGTCTACGACGGGTCGCTGAACGAGTGGGCGTCCGATCCGGCGGCGCCGCTCGCGAGCGTCTGAGTCGCGGCGCGCCGTGTTCCTGGGTCTTCGCCGGAACGGCGCATACACTCCCGTATCGGGACGTAAGCTCGAACCATGACCCTGATGGACATCCCGTTCCGCACCATCGATGGAGCTCCGACCAGCCTCGCCGAATACTCGGGCAAGGTCATCCTCGTCGTCAACGTCGCCTCCCGCTGCGGACTCAGCCCGCAGTACGAGAAGCTGGAGCAGCTGCAGGAGACCTACGGCGACCGCGGATTCACGGTGATCGGCTTCCCGAGCAACCAGTTCCTCCAGGAGCTCAGCTCGACCGAGGCGATCAAGGAGTACTGCTCGACGACGTGGGGCGTCACCTTCCCGATGATGGAGAAGATGCGGCTGAACGGCCGCAACGCGCATCCGCTCTACACCGAGCTGACCACGCACCCGGACATCGACGGCAAGGCCGGCAAAGTGAAGTGGAACTTCGAGAAGTTCGTCATCACGCCGGAGGGCGAGGTGCACCGGTTCCGGCCGCAGCTGGAGCCGGACGACCCGCGGATCGTCGGACTCATCGAGGCGTCGCTGCCGGCGACGGTCTGAGCCGCGCGGTCAGGCTCTGCGGAACCAGCGGCCACCGACGCGCTCGGTGAGCCGCCAATCCCCGGTGTCCGCGAGCGAGCCGAGGACGGCCACCGCGTGCTGGGCGACCCGGAGCGCGTCGTGGGCGCCGTCCGCGGTGAAACGCACGGTGATCCGCGCCTCCCGGCTGACGACGTCGACACTCGACGCCTCGACGGTGGTCAGCTCGGCCACCGCGGCGGCGGCAGCGGGCTCGATCTCGGTCGGGGCCACGTCGGGCCGCAGGAGGCCGACGGGGATGATCACACGAAACGAAGGCACGCGCCGAGCCTACGTCGGATACGAAAACCCCGGCGTACGCTGACCGGCGGGGAAACGGAAGGGGGTGCGCGGATGCACACCGGATCACCGGACACACGAGAGCTCTACATCGTCCAGGACGTCGGACTGACCACCGACGAACTGGAGGGCTTCGACAGGATGCTGGACGAGCGACGCCAGGGGGGCGTCGCGGAGTCGCAGCGGGTCGCGGAGGCGCTGGGTTCGCTGCTGTCGTCGCGGTCGGAGTCGACCGCCGACGACGAACACGACCCGGAGGGCCCGACGCTGAGCTCGGAGTGGAGCAGGCTGCACGCCCTCCGCTCGGAGATCGCGGCGGACATCTCGGACGTGGACGCTGCACGCGAGCGCATCCGGCTGGGACGCTACGGCACGTGCGCGTCCTGCGGGCGCGCGATCGGCGTGCCGCGGCTGGAGGCCCGGCCGACGACCGAGCTGTGCATCGTCTGCGCGGTCGCCGCCGAGCGCTGAGCGGCCCTCCCGGCATCGCAGGAGGACCTTCCCCCGCGCGTCGCGGGTAGTCGAGGGGCACGTTGATGTCACTTCTTGCGCGCGAAAGTGACAACTACGTGCCCCTCGCGGATGGGCTTCGCGCGAGGCGGGGTGCGGGTTAGCGTGCCGTGCGCGACGCGCGGTAGACGGCCTCGGTGCGGCTCGCGGCGCCGACCTTGCGAAGGATGCTCGAGACGTGGACGCTCGCGGTCTTGGCGGAGATGAAGAGGACCTCGCCGATCTGCTTGTTGCTCAGGCCCTGCTCGATGAGGGCCAGGACCTGCTCCTCGCGTTCCGTGAGCGGGGCGCCGGGGCCGAGTGCGGCGGGACCGCCGGCGGCGCGGGCGCCGCGGGACGACATCAGGGCCACCGCAGCCTCGACCAGGAGTCCGAAGCCGAAGCGCACGGCCTCGTCGCGGGCGGCGACGGCCAGGCGTTCAGCGGCGGTCCGGTCTCCCGCGGCGCGAGCGACCCGCGCGGCGCGCACGAGGGCGTACGGGTGGAGGTGCGCGGGGGCGAGCGGCGATGCGGACGCCTCGATGGCGGCCTCCCAGGCCACCCGGGCGCCGTCGAAGCGCTCGGCGGCGGACAGGTCCGATCCCGGCTCGTCCGTTGCCGCGGCCAGCGCGGTCGCGAGTTCGGCCCTGATCACGGGACCCCACGCGACGGCGGTCGGCCAGCCTTCGATGGCGACCAGCGCGGCGTCGAGGCGGGCGGCCTCCTCGGTCACGTCGACCGGGGTGTCGCGCTCGGCGCGCTCCTGGGCGGAGCGGAACGCCACGTCCGCCAGGGCGCGCGCCGCGGCGGCGAGCACGGGGAGGTCGTAAGCGGGCAACGGCCGGTGGGTGGACGCGCGCACGGGCGCGGTGTGCTCCCAGGCGTCGAACGCGTCGCCGCGCGCGATCGCGACCTCGGCGGCGAGCCGGGCGACGCCGAGCTCGGACTGGACCTCCAGGTCGCCGAGCGTGCGCAGCCCGCTGTGCCAGCGGCGCAGCAGGGTCTCCGTCGTCTCGAGGTCGCCGCGCCACAGCGTGATCCACAGCTTCATGCGCTGCAGGTGCGCGCGGAAGGTCGGCGGCGGGTCGAGGGCGAGCGCCGGCTCGAGCAGCGACTCCGCCCGGTCGAGTTCGCCGAGCGCCAGCAGCGGCTCCACCGTGTTGGAGGACAGGATGACGCCGGTGGAGCGCTCGACGCCCCGCGCGCGGGCCTCGCGGACGCCCACCTCGGCGAGCCGAACGGCCTCGGCGTAGTGGCCGAGGTTGTTCATGGCGTCGGACGCGTTGACCGCGTAGCGCAGCTCGGCGGAGGAGTCGTTCTCGGCGAGGCGCCCCGCCTCGTCCAGCTCGGCCAGCCCGCGCTCCACGGCGCCCTGGGACACCAGGGAGCTGCCGAGGATGTTGTGCGCGACCGAGCGCAGCGCCGGCGAGCCGTCGCCGGCCTCCTCGATCGCCCGCGTCGCGACGGCGACCGCGTCGTCGAATCGGGCCGCGAGCATGTACCGGGCGGCCAGCTCGGCGAGCAGTTGGAGCCGGAGGCCGTCGCCCTCCGGCAGCGTGCCGGGCGGGACGACGTCGAGCGCGCTCTGCAGCAGCTCCTGGACGCCCATGCGGTTGAGGTTCTGGAGGTACTGCGCCTTGTCGCGGAGCAGTCGCGCCTGCCGGGCGGGCGGAAGACCCTCCGCCGTCTCGAGCGCCATGTTGACGAGGGCGAGCGCGCGCTCGTTGTCGCCCGCGTTGCGCAGCGCCGAGGCGGTGCGGGCCAGCAGCTCCGTGCGGCCTCCGCCCTTCATCCACGGCGCGCTCAGCTCGTCGGCGTCGGGCACGCTGTCCCAGAGCTCCAGAGCGCGGTCGCCCATCGCCGCGGCCGTCATGTAGGCGTACGACATCCGCGCCTCGCTCAGCGCCTCCAGCGACGCGATGAAGGCGCGCCGCAGGTCGTGCGCGGCGAGCCAGTGCGTGGAGAGCTGGGTCGCCGAGCGCTGCGGGCTGGCCTCCAGCGCCTCCGCGAACCGCATGTGGAACCGGCCGCGCTCGCCCGGCAGCAGGTCGGCGTGGATGGCCTCGCGCACCAGCGCGTGCCGGAAGGTGTACTCGGTGGAGTCGGCCACCAGGACGTTGGCGACCACGGCCTCCCGCGCCGCCGCGTCGAGCTCGTCGGGAGTGCCGTCGAAAACCGCGCTGAGCAGTTCATGGTCGACGCAGGACCCTCCGGCGGAGACCAGGCGGAGCAGCCGCTGCGCGGGGTCGCTGAGCTTCTCGAACCGAGCGAGCAGCAGCTCGCGCAGCGTCTCGGGCAGGTCTTCGCCGGTCGCGAGCCCGTCGATGCCGATCAGCTCCTCGACGAAGAACGGGACGCCCTCGCTCATCATGTAGACGCGGTCGACCGTCGCGCCGTCGGGCTCGCAGCCGAGCAGGCGTTCGATGAGCGCCTCCACCTGGCCGCGGCCGAGCCTGGCCAGCTCCCAGCGCGTGACACGGCGGGTGCGCTCCAATTCGGCCAGGTAGGCGCGCAGCGGGTGGCCGCGGGTGATCTCGTCGGTGCGATAGCTCAGCAGGACGAGGAGGTGCCCGCGCTCTGCCATCCGGACGATGAACCGGAGCAGTTCGAGCGTCGCCGTGTCGGCCCAGTGGAGGTCCTCGACCGCCAGAACGAGCGGACGCTCGGCGGACAGCGTCTCGAACAGGACCGTGACGAGCTCGTACAGCCGCTCGGCCCCCGTTCGCGCCGGCACCGCGGAGTCGTCGGCCAGCTCCGGCAGCAGCACGGACAGGACGCCCGCGCCGTGGCCGGCGGCCTCCAGCACCGCGTCGAGCCCGCGGAGCTCGATGAGCCGGCGCAGAATGGCCGCGAAGGGCGCGTACGGAGACCCGTCGTTGCCGAGGTCGACGCACCGGCCGAGCAGCACCGTGGCGGACCCCTCCGCCTCCGCCAGGAACTCGGAGAGCAGCCGGGACTTGCCGATGCCGGCCTCCCCGCCGATCACGACCGCGCGCAGACCACCCTCGCGACGAACCCCGTCGAGCTCGTCGCGCAGCGCCTCGAGATCGGACTCGCGCCCGATCATCGTGGGGCTGGAGGCCGGTGATCGCATGGCCTCATCGTGCCACGGACCACCGACATCCGAACCCCCGTCCTGCCACGCTTCGCCCACGGCAGAACGGTGGTCATCGCCCTGCGTGGGCGAGCTCCCGCCGGTCCTCGTTCGCGGCCTCGGGAGCCGTCACGGAGGCGTGCTCCTGAGCCGTCCCGGACCCGGCCGCGGCCGGCGCTGCGACGGACTCGGCCACGGCCTGCGCCGCCGCGTGCCGCGCCCGGCGCCCGGCCGCCCGCTCCGCCCGGCGCTCCGCCCGCTCCTCGCGGAGGCGGCGCACCAGCTCCCGGTCGTGCTCGGCCCGCTGGGCATCCCCCGCGTTCACCCGCGCGGCCACGAACTCCTCGGACAGCATCATGATCCCCACACCCTTCGTCGCACTGTTTTCTCGATGACCTCAGACTCGTCGCTAAGGACCCCCTCCCACATCGGGAAGATGCCCTATTCCGGCGTCCCGAGGACTCAGATGGAGGCGCGCAGGTCTCAGGTGCGGGACTCGACACCGCGCGAGGCCGGGGGCAAGCTGACGGCATGGCAACGGTCAACGAGCTCCAACCGCCTTACCGGGTCGGCTACATCGTCGGCAGCATCTCGTCGGGGTCCATCAACCGCAGGCTCTCGAAGGCGCTCCTGAAGCTGGCGCCGGAGGAGCTGGTCTTCACCGACATCGGGATCGCCGACCTGCCCCTCTACAGCCGCGACTACGACGGGGACTTCCCGGAGGTCGTCCGCGACTTCAAGGCGTCGATCGCGGCGCAGCAGGCGCTGCTGTTCATCACGCCCGAGTACAACCGCTCCATCCCCGGAGCGCTGAAGAACGCGATCGACTGGGCGAGCCGGCCGCACGGCGAGAACGTGATCGCCCGCAAGGCAACGGCCGTGATCGGGGCGTCCACCGGTCCGATCGGCACCGCGGTCGCGCAGCAGCAGCTCCGCAGTGTCCTGAGCTTCCTGCAGGCGCCGCAGATGAACGCGCCGGAGGCCTACATCCAGCTGAAGCCCGGCCTGATCGAGGACGACGGGACGGTCACGAACGAGTCGACGGAGGCCTTCCTCCGCCGCTTCATGGTGTCGTTCTTCGAGTACATCGAGCGGGTGCTGACGGTCGTCCCGGCCCCGCGGTAGCCGGGCGACGGTCAGCGACCGCCTTCGCGCTTGCGGTGCCGCTGGGCGACGGCCTGGGGGCCGTAGGGGTAGACCTCCGAGCGCGGCGCGCTCGCGTCGTCGAGCCGGTAGAGCTGATCGTCCGTCAGCTCCAGCTCGCCCGCCGCGAGGTTGTCGTCGAGCTGCTCGAGCGTGCGGGCGCCGAGGATCACGCTCGACACCGCCGGACGGTCGACCAGCCAGGCGAGGGCCACTTGCGACATGCTCGCGCCGGTCTCCTCGGCGACGGCCTGCACCGCGTCGATGACCTCCCACGTGTGCGGGTCGGCGTTGCGGGCGTCGAAGGCCTCCATCCCGCGCTTCGGGTTCTCGCCGAGCCGCGTCGCACCGGTGGGCGACTCGTCGCGGCGGTACTTGCCGCTCAGCCAGCCGCCGGCCAGCGGCGACCACGGCAGGAGACCGATCCCGGAGTCCAGTGCGGCCGGGACGATCTCGTGCTCGATGCCGCGCACCAGGAGGCTGTACTGCGGCTGCAGCGTGACCGGCGCGACGAAACCGTAGGCGTCCGCGACGGCGACGGCCTTGGTGAGCTGCCAGCCGAGGTAGTTGGAGAAGCCGTAGTAGCCGATCTTCCCTGCGGTCACTGCGTCGTCCAGGAAGCGCAGCGTCTCCTCCAGCGGGGTGAGGTAGTCCCAGGCGTGCATCTGGTAGAGGTCGATGTGATCCACGTCGAGCCGGCGCAGCGAGTCGTCCAGGGCCTTGCGCAGGTGGGTGCGGGACAGGCCGAGGTCGTTGGAGCCGGGCCCCATCGGGAAGCGCGCCTTGGTCGCGATGACGAGGCGGTCGCGGGCGCCGTGCTTGCGGGACAGCCAGCGTCCGATGATCGTCTCCGACGTCCCCGCGCTGTAGACGTCCGCGGTGTCGATGAGGGTGCCGCCGGCGTCGACGAAGCGATCCAGGATGGCATGGGAGGTCGGCTCGTCGGCCTCCGCGCCGAAGGTCATGGTGCCGAGGGCGAAGGCGGACACGATGGTTCCGCTGTTTCCGAGGGTCCTGAGGTCCATGCCCCGACGCTAGCCTCGTCGCGGCTTATCGCCTACCGTTTGGCAACGTGAAGCTGCTGATGCTGTCCGACACGCACGTCCCCCTCCGGGCGAAGGCGCTGCCGCCGCAGGTGCTGGCCGAGGTGGAGGCGGCGGACGTCGTCCTGCACGCGGGCGACTGGGTGGACGAGGCGACGCTCGACCTGCTGGAGGAGCGGTCGCGGCGGCTGATCGGGGTGTGGGGCAACAACGACGGCCCCGGCCTGCGCCGCCGGCTGCCGGAGGTCGCGCGGTTCGAGCTCGGCGGGCTGCGGTTCGCGATGGTCCACGAGACCGGGCCGGCGAAGGGTCGCGCGGAGCGCTGCGAGCGCGACTTCCCCGACGTGGATGTGCTGGTCTTCGGGCACTCGCACATCCCGTGGGACACGGTCGCGCCGGGAGGCCTGCGCCTCCTGAACCCGGGCTCCCCAACCGACCGCCGCCGCCAGCCGTTCTGCACGTACCTGACCGCCACAGTCGCCGACGCCTCCCTCACCGACGTGCGCCTGGTCCCCCTCCCGCCGCGCTAGGCAGGGAGCAGCAGTATCCCATCCGTGACGAGTGCGCGGACGGTCGGGAGGAGGTCGGCGCGCAGGGCGTCCTCGTCCACCTCCAGGAGCTGGGCGATCGCGCCGACGATCGCAGCCACGCTCAGCTCGCCGTCGCACGCGCCGACCAGCGCCGCCAGCCCGGTGTCCGCGCCGACCACGCGCCCGAAACCGCCGCCCTGGCGCAGCAGGATGGCTGTGGGCGAGTCGGCGCCCGGCCACAGGTGCCGCTCCTCGGCCACGTCGCCGGCGACCGTGAGCCGCAGCGCGCCGAAGGCGTCGTCGTCCAGCGCGGACTGCGCGTCGTGCGCCTCCAGGCACTCGCCGAGGTGGATGCCGAGTCCGGCCTGATTCGCGCCGAGGGCCCCGTGGAGGCGCTCGAACCGGCGCAGGGTCGGCACGCCCTCCGCCCGCCGCAGCAGCACGTAGCCGAAGCCGACCTCCCCGACCCCGCGCGCCTCGAAGTCGTCGAGCCAGGCGCCCAGCAGCGTGTCGAACGTCGCTCCCGGCCGGGTGCCGCCGTCCCGGATCCAGGTCTCGGCGTACTGGGCGGCGTCCTCGGTGTCGCGCTCGATCACCCACGCGTCGAGCGGGTGCGTGGAGTCGTCCACCCAGCCGCGCACGCGCTCCAGGGCGTCCGCCGTGTCGTGGTACTCCCAGTTGCCGAGGAGCTGGGCCACGCCGCCCGGGTTCAGGTGCTCGCCGCAGCCGGCGACGAACGCCGCGACCAGGGCGTCGCCGACCATCCCGCCGTCGCGGTACTCGTAGGCGGGGACGCCCTCTGTCCGCGGCGTGATCACGAACGGCGGGTTGGAGACGATGTGGTCGAAGGCCTCCCCGGCCACCGGCTCGAACATGCTCCCGAGCCGGAACTCGATGCCGTCGATCCCGTTCAGCTCGGCGTTGAGCGCGGCGAGCCGCAGGGCGCGCTCGGAGATGTCGGTGGCGACGACGCGCTCCGCGTGCCGGGAGGCGTGCAGGGCCTGGATGCCGCAGCCGGTGCCGAGGTCGAGCGCGGAGCGGACGGGACGCTGGAGCATGAGGCCGCTGAGCGTCATCGAGGCGCCGCCGACGCCGAGCACGTGGTCCTCGGGGAGGGCGCCGCCCAGCGCGAGCTCGCCGAGGTCGGAGACGATCCACCACTCGGCGGGGCCGAGAGCGTCCACGAAGGCGTAGGGGCGGAGGTCGACGGCGGGGGCGATCACGTCGGAGGGGTCGGCGCGCAGGAGCCCCAGCTCCACGGCGCCGTCGATCCCCACGGTGGGGAGGGCCGCCGTGGTAGCCGAACGTCCGACCGGTCGCCCGAGCACGAACAGCGTCGCGAGGGTCGCCAGCGGACTCGCTTCGCGCCGCGCGAGCTCCCGCTCGGCCGGGACCCGCTGGCCGCGGTGCAGCGCCTCCGCGGCCTCCTCGCCCCACAGCGCGGTCAGCCCGTCGACGGTGAAGCCGGCGGCGGTGAGGTCGGAGCGGAGAGCGTCGATGGAGGTCACGGGACAATTCAATCAGGAGCAGAATGGGCGGCGTGAGCCAGGAACAGACGACGATCCGCAGGCGGGCGGTCGTGACCGGGATGGTGCAGGGCGTCGGCTTCCGCTGGAGCGCCCGCGCGGAGGCGCACCGGCTGGGCGTGGCCGGCTGGGCGCGCAACCGCTCCGACGGCAGCGTGGAGGTCGAGGTGGAGGGGGACGCCGCGAGCGTCGACCGGATGCTCGACTGGCTGCGCGCGGGGCCGCCCGGCAGCGCCGTCGAGGAGGTGCGTGTCTCCGACGCGGTCCCGGACGGTGACGACGCGTTCCGCATCCGGCAGACGGACTGACGCCGCACCATCCCCACCCCTGACCTCGCGCCCCGTGCCGGGGCACAATAGGCACATGACCCGCGCGACGCTGCTGACCATCACCGTGCCGACCGGAGAGCCCGCCACCGGCGACCCCGGCTTCGCCCTCGCCGACTTCGACGCCGCGCAGGTGCGGATCACCGACCTCGGCATCACCCGCGGCGACGGCGTCTTCGAGACCATCGCCGTCATCGACGGCCACCCGCAGGCGCTCGGCCCGCACCTCATGCGGCTCGCGCACTCTGCCGAACTCCTCGATCTCCCGGTGCCCGCCGAGCACGTCTGGCACGAGGCGGTCCTCGCCGGGGTCGCGGACTACCAGTCGCGCAACGGCGAAGGTGGCGAGCTGTTCGCCAAGCTGATCTACACGCGCGGCGTGGAGGGTACGGGCCGGCCGAGCGGCTGGATCTTCGTCGACAAGGGCGAGGACTTCACGCAGCAGCGCCTCGGCCTCAAGGTCGTCACGCTCGACCGCGGCCTCCGGCACGACGTGGCGGAGACCTCCCCGTGGCTGCTCGCGGGCGCGAAGAGCCTCTCATACGCCGTGAACCGCGCGGCCCAGCGGGAGGCGGGGCGCCGCGGCGCGGACGACGTGATCTTCATCAGCTCGGACGGTTTCGCACTGGAGGGTCCGACGTCCAACGTGATCGTGCTCGCCGACGGGGTGGTCCGCACGCCGCAGACCGACCAGGGCATCCTCGCCGGGACGACGCAGGCCGCCGTCTTCGCGTTCTTCGCCGAGCGCGGCTACCCGACCGAGTACCGCCACATCACCGCGGAGGAGCTGGCGGCGGCCGACGCGCTGTGGCTGGTCTCCAGCGTCCGGCAGGCCGGCCCGATCACCCACCTCGACGGCCGGGAGTACCCCGTCGACGCCGCCCTCACCGCCGACCTCAACCGCTACCTCCTCTCCCGCACCCACTGAGCCGGACCCTCCTGTCCCGCACCCCTGAGCCGGCCCTCGCGTCGGCAACGGAGGAGTCTCGGCCCCCGCACGCCCGGAACTCCTCCGCTGACCCACCTCGGTCGGCGTGTCGACCTCTATCTCCTCCGTTACCCGCTCCACGGCGCGGGCGTCGGCAACGGAGGAGATCCGGGCCGACACGCCGAGCCATGTCAGCTAAAGGAGGAGAACGCGGGGGCTGGGGGTGGGATCTCCTCCGTTAGCCGCAGCGGGGAGCGGGGCCCGGTTCGGGCGGGCCGTTGGGGGTGGGGGTGGTCGGGAGGTGTTCACCCGCCCGTGGACTTCCCGTTACACCCCGATTCGCGGAGGCCGCTTTCGCCGTTTAGGCTGTACGACACCGTACCGGCGACGACGCCGGGACCGCCGCTATGGGGAACAGAGGCGCAGTGAAGGAGGGCGACGTGGACCAGGTCCCGAGCAGCATCGAAGTGCTGCGCCAGCAGGCGCGCGACGAGCTCTCCGCCATCATCGAGCACCGCTGCCGTGCGGGCGAGGACCCTTGGCACTTCATCCCCGACCTGCCGAGCGTCGACGAGCAGGTGATCATCGCCCTGCGTGCCGGAGCCATCGAAGAGTTCGACCTCGCCGAGGAGCAGTCCCGGGCGCACCATCCCGCTGCGGGCCGCGACACGTACACCCGGTTCGAGTACGGCGTGCTGCGCCGGATCGCGCTGGAGCACCCCGAACTGACCGAAGCGGTCTGGGGGATGCTCGACAAGGTGGAGCGCGCGTAGTAGACCAGGCGGCATGGGGATCGTCACTGCCGATATCGCTGTCTCGCTCGACGGGTTCGCCGCCGGGCCCAACCAGTCGCTGGAGAACCCGCTCGGCGAGCGCGGGGTGGAGCGCCTGCACACCTGGATGTTCGAGTACCGCGATGCGCACGTGGAGGAGATCGCCGCGATCACCGCGGCGGGCGCCTACGTGATGGGCCGCAACATGTTCGGCCCGGTGCGCGGCGACTGGCCGGCCGAGGGCGACACGTTCGGCGACTGGCGAGGCTGGTGGGGCGACGACCCTCCGTACCACGCGCCGGTGTTCGTGCTGACCCACTACGAGCACGAGCCGATCCCGATGGAGGGCGGGACGACCTTCGAGTTCGTCACCGAGGGCATCCACGCGGCGACCGACCTGGCGCGCGCGGCCGCCGGGGAGGCCGATGTCGCGATCGCCGGCGGCGCCGAGACGCTCAACCAGGCGCTCTGGGCGGGCATCGTGGACGAGCTGCGGCTGCACGTGGTGCCGCTCACGCTCGGCGCGGGCGAGCGGGTCTTCGACCGGGTGCCCTCCCTGCAGCTGGAGTTGCTGCGGTCGCGGGTGACGCCGGAGGTGGCGCACCTGACGTACCGGGTCGTCCGCTGAGCCCGCTCAGAGCCCGGCGGCCGCGGTGACCGGGAGATTACAGACGAAGTCGCGGCAGAGGTAGGCGGTCGGGAGGCCGTCGCGCGTGCCGCGGGCGGCGAACAGTTCGAAGCCTGCCGCCGCCAGCGCCTCGGCCTGGGCTGCGTGCACCAACGCGACCAGGTCGGCGGGATGGCGGCGGGCGGCAGCGACCAGACCCTCGGGGTCATCCGCCCCCTCCGCCGGCTCGCTCACGACGACGAGCTGCTGCGGCTCCCCCTCCAGCCGCGACATCAGCGCCAGCGCGGCTCCGAACGCGTTCGGGACGCTCGCCGCCGGCCCGGCCACGAGCCGCATCGCCTCGCGTGCGGCGCGCTCGTAGCGGCGGCTCGCCGTCATCAGGAACAGCGTGTGCGCCGCGGAGGCCGTCGCGGTGAGGCCGGACGGGTACGCGCCCTCGGACGGATCGACCCGCACGGCGAGGCCGGTCGACGTCAGCAGGGGGTCTCCGCCGCCCGGCACGCCGAACGGGCACTCGTCGCCTGCCGCGCCGGAGTCCTCGACGGCCGCCAGGCACAGGTCCACAAGTTCCCGGGCGGCGGTCGCGACCTCCACATCGCCGCTCGCGAGCGCCAGCTCAAGGAGGCCGCCCGCGAGGCCGCCGTAGTCCTCCAGCGTCGCCACCGCCTCCGACACGGCGCCGTCGACCGATGCGCGGCCGAGCGTGCCGTCGGGCCGGCGATGCGTCGAGAGCACGGAGCGCGCCGCCTCCCCCGCCGCGACGATCCAGGCGGGCCGGTTCAGGATCCGCCCCGCGCGGGCGAGCGCGCCGATCGCGAAGCCGTTCCAGCCGGTGAGCACCTTCTCGTCCAGCGCGGGAGGCGTGAGCGTCGCACGCTCGGCCGGCGGCAACCGGTAGTAGCCGCCCTCCACGCGGGCGCCGTCGATCACGCTCTCGGAGTCCTGCGCCGAGGCGAACGCACCGCCGGGCCGGCGGAGCACGCCGAGCAGGAACGCGGCCACCCCGTGCGCCGTGCGCTCGGCCCACTCCTCGCCGGTCTGCGCCCACGCCGTCGCGTACGCGTCGAGGAGCTGCGCGTTGTCGTACAGCATCCGCTCGTAGTGCGGGTCGCTCCAGTCGCGCCGGGTGGCGTAGCGGAAGAAGCCGCCGTCCACCGGGTCGCGCAGCGGGGAGTCCGCCATCCGGCGCAGGGTGCGGTGCGCGAGCTCGCGGCCCGCCGGCCGTCCCAGCAGGAAAGCGAGCACCGGGGCGACCGGGAACTTCGGCGCGCCGCCGAACCCGCCGTACAACGGGTCCTCGGTCTCTGCCAGCGCGCCGACCGCCGCGTCGAGAGCACGGCCGTCCGGCAGCTCGGAGGCCGTCGTGGCCCGCGCCGCCGCCGCGGCGAGCGCCTCCCCGACCGTGCCTGCGTCGGCCTCCACCTCGGCGCGGCGCTCCGTCCACGCGTCCGCCACCGCATCGAGGATCTGCGTGAACGAGGGCCGGCCTCCGGTCGCGACCGGCGGGAAGTACGTCCCGGCGAAGAACGCGCGTCCGGTGGAGGTGGCGAAGACGGTGAGCGGCCAGCCGAGGCCCTCGGTGAACGCGCTCGCCGCAGAGAGGTAGGCGGCGTCGACGTCGGGATGCTCCTCCCGGTCGACCTTGATCGACACGAACCGCTCGTTCATGAGCGCGGCGACCGCCGGGTCGCTGAAGCTCTCGCGGGCCATCACGTGGCACCAGTGGCAGGTCGCATAGCCGATCGAGACGATGACCGGCACGTCGCGGCGGCGCGCCTCGGCGAAGGCCTCCGGCCCCCACGGGAACCAGTCCACCGGGTTCTCCGCGTGCGCGCGCAGGTAGGGACTGATCGCGCCCGCCAGCCGGTTCGTCATGGGCTCACCCTATGACCCCGGGTCCGGTGGGAGCGCGCGGTCTTGCTATCGTGGAGGATATGGTTGCACACGCAAATACTCCGCTCCTGACCCTGAACAACGGCACCACTATCCCGCAGCTCGGCTTCGGCGTCTTCAAGGTCGACCCGGCCGAGACGACCCGCATCGTCACCGACGCGCTCGAGGTCGGCTACCGCCACATCGACACCGCCGCCATCTACGGCAACGAGGAGGGCGTGGGCGCCGCGATCGCCTCCTCCGGCATCGCGCGCGACGAGCTGTTCGTCACGACGAAGCTCTGGAACGACCGGCAGACCGACGCCGAGGCCGCCTTCGACGAGTCCCTCGCCAAGCTGGGCCTCGACTATGTGGACCTCTACCTCATCCACTGGCCGACCCCGCAGAAGGACACCTTCGTCGAGGCGTGGAAGTCGCTGGAGACCATCTACGCCTCCGGCCGCGCCAAGGCCATCGGCGTCTCCAACTTCCTGGTCCCGCACCTGGAGAGGCTGCTCGCGAACGCCGAGATCGTTCCGGCCGTCAACCAGATCGAGCTGCACCCGGCGCACCAGCAGCCGGAGGTCACGGCGTTCGCACGCGAGCACGGCATCCACATCGAGGCCTGGGGACCGCTCGGCCAGGGCAAGTACCCGCTGTTCGACGCTCCAGAGGTCGCCGAGCCGGCCGCCGCGCACGGCAAGACCCCGGCGCAGGTCGTCATCCGCTGGCACCTGCAGACCGGGAACATCGTGTTCCCCAAGTCGAACCGCCGCGAGCGGATGGCCGAGAACTTCGACGTCTTCGACTTCGAACTGACCGACGCCGAGGTCGCCGCGATCACGGCGATGGAGCGCGAGGGCCGCGTCAGCGCGCACCCCAACGAGGTCAACTGACCCCGGACCTGCCACAGCGGCGGGCGCGGAGGCGGGTCCTCCGCGCCTGCCGCCGGGCGGCTAGGCTCGCACCGTGAGAATCACCACGATCACGGGGAAGGTCATCTACGTCGTCGGCGTGTTCGGCGGGATCCTGGCGCTCAACTTCTTCATCATCGACCGCCTCGTCAACCCGGCGCTCGACGTGCTGATCGTCGCCGTGCTCAACGTGGCCTACGTGATCGTCGGGACCCGCATCTTCCGCGGCGAGGGCGAGAACCGCGAGGATCCGCGGCCCTGGTGGCGGGCGACCGGGCGCCCTGCGGCGGGATTCTGGCTGGGCGGGATCCTCGCGATCCTGGCCTTCATCTCCTGCGTCGGCGCGCTCGCGAGCAAGCCGGAGAACGCGGTCGTGCCCGCGGTCGCGTGCATCAGCTACGCGCTGCTCGCCGCGTACTACCTCAACTCCTCCTACCGCCTCCGCCTGCTCGACACCGCGCCCTGACCCGTCTCCGAGGATTCGGGCTCACCCGACCGGCGTCTGCGACTCGAAGCGGGCGACGAGCTCGCGCTTGAGCACCTTGCCGCTCGGGCCGAGCGGGAGGGTCTCCAGGATCTCGACCCGGCGCGGGTACTTGTACGCCGCCACGCGATCCTGCGCGAACACGACCAGCTCCTCCCCCGTCGCGTCGGATCCCGGCATCAGCGTGACCGCCGCCATGATCTCCTGGCCGTGCGTGTCGTGCGCGACGCCGAACACCGCCACGAGCGCGACGGCGGGATGCGTCGAGAGCGCCTCCTCCACCTCCCGCGGGTACACGTTGTAACCGTTGCGGACGATCATGTCCTTCTTGCGGTCCACGATCGTGATGTAGTCGTCGTCGCTCTTCGTGCCGAGGTCGCCGGTGCGGAACCAGCCGTCCACGACCGCCTCCGCGTTGGCCTCCGGGAGGTTGAGATAGCCCTTCATCAGGTTGTGGCCGCGGATGACGATCTCGCCGAGCTCGCCGCGCGGCAGCAGGTGGATGGCGTCGTCCACCTCCGGGTCCGCGATCTCGACGTCGACGCCCCAGATCGGCTGGCCGACGGTGCCCACCCTGGTCGGCTTCCCGCGGCTGTTGAACGAGGCGACCGGCGAGGTCTCGGTGAGGCCGTAGCCCTCGTGGATGTCGATGCCGTAGACCTCCTTCATCCGTTCGATGACCGCGACCGGGATGGCGGCCCCGCCGCTCAGGCCGTAACGCAGCGGCGGGCGCTCCGGGTTGGTCTTGGCGGCCTCCAGCAGCGCGATGTACATGGTCGGCACGCCGGTCATGATCGTGCAGGCGTGCGCGTTGAGCAGCTGCAGCGCGGTCGCACCGTCGAACTTCGGCACGAGCACGATGGTCGCCCCCGCGCGGAAGCCCATGTTCATGACGCAGGTCTGCCCGAAGGTGTGGAAGAGCGGGAGGCAGCCGAGCACGCGATCGGTCGGCTCGAAGTCGAAGGTGCCGGAGAGCAGGACGTTCACCTGCTCCACGAGGGCGAAGTGGCAGCCCTCCGCACCCTTCGGCTTGCCGGTCGTGCCGCTCGTGTAGAGGATGGTCGCGGTGTCCACCGGGTCGCGCGGCACGTACGTGTCGATCGGCTCGGCGCCGGCCGCGGCGTCCTCCAGCCGCGGGAACGGGAGCTGCTCGACCATCTCGTCGGGCACCAGAACCGAGAGGGTGGGGACGCCCGCGAGCGCCGCGCCCTTCGCGCCCTCGGCCAGCAGCGGCGCCGCGCAGATCAGCAGCGTCGATCCGGAGTCCCGCAGCACGTACTCGATCTCGGCCGCCTTCAGCAGCGCGTGGATCGGGACGACGACCGCGCCGAGGGCCAGCACCGCGTAGTAGGCGCGCGGGAAGTCGGGCACGTTCGGGATCATCAGCGCCACCCGGTCCCCCGGCCCGACGCCGAGGTCGCGCAGAGCTCCCGCGTAGCGGCGGGTCTCGTCCCAGAGGTCGCGGTAGGCGATCTCCTGGCCGTTGAAGATCAACGCCACATTGTCGGGCATCCGGTGCGCGGTCTCGGCCAGGATGCTGGCGACGGACATGGTGGCGTAGCCGTGGGGCATGGCGGGGCTCCTTCGTCGACGGTGACGTGACCCGGTCGGGTTGAGGGAAACCTACGTCACGGTGCGGGCGCCCACAATGCCCAATTCGCGCCCCTCCCCACCCTCTACATCTCGGCCGAGGGGCACGTTGCTGTCACTTAGGGCACCCGAAAGTGACAACGACGTGCCCCTCGGCGGCTGCGAACGGGGGTCAGGTGCCGAGGATGGACTTCAGGGTGGCGGTGTAGTCCTCGAAGGCCCGGCGGCCGGAGGTGGTCAGGGCGAGGTAGGTGACTGGGACACGGCCGCGGTGCGTCTTCTCGACCTCCACGTAGCCGGCGTCCTCCAGCTTGCGCAGGTGCGTCGCCAGGTTGCCCGCGGTGAGGTCGAGCAGCTCCTGGAGGCGCGGGAACGACATGCTGCCGCCCTCCGCGACCGTCGCCAGGGTCGCCGTGATCTTGAGGCGGGCGGCGGCGTGGATGATCGGGTCCAGCTCGTCCACGCCGGTCACCCCCGCCGGGCGCTCGGGGTGCGCAGCGTCCGGAGGGTGACGATGGCTCCCGCGCCGAAGATCACGCCGCCCGCGACGGCCATGAGCAGCAGGTTGGGGCCGAGGCCGAGGAACGGCGCGACCGCGCCCACGACCAGCAGGGCGAGGCCGAGCACGAGCTGCAGCCGGTCGTGCCAGATCGCGGAGCCGGCGAGGTAGAGGGTGCCGCACATCAGCGCGTAAGCGCTCGGGAAGTACAGTCCGGCGAAGTCGCCCGCAAGGCCCTGCACGATCATGCCGATGCCGAGCAGCGCGAACGCGACGGAGCACACCGACCAGGAGACGCCGTAGACGGTGCCCGCGTACTGGGACTCCCCGCGTACGCCGCGGCCGATGCGCGAGCCGATCACGGCGGAGGCGACGATCGAGCCGGCGATCAGGACGCCGAAGACGATGCCGGCGACGACCGGATCGAACAGGCCGAGCTGCGCGAGGTAGAGGGCGAGGAAGCCGACCAGCCAGGCCACCGCCCACACGGTGTACAGCCAGACGACGGGGAGGCGGTATTCACGGCTGACACGACGTTGCTGGCCGTCGATGAGGTCCAGCATCTCCCGCGCGTCGCCGGGCGTGTTCTCGTTCATGCGCACTTTGTAACACAAAGTACTCTGCGTGCACAAGAGTTTTGCGAAACTGTAAATGTCCGCCGAACGGATAGACTGGAGGGCTCATGTCCGCACCGGTCGCCCTCCCCCGCATCGTCTTCCCGCCCGAGCTGCCCGTCAGCCAGATGCGGGACGACATCGCGCGCGCGATCCGCGAGAACCAGGTCGTCATCGTCGCCGGCGAGACCGGTTCCGGCAAGACGACGCAGCTCCCGAAGATCTGCCTCGAACTCGGCAGGGAGAGCATCGGCCACACCCAGCCGCGCCGGCTCGCGGCCCGCACGATCGCCGAGCGCATCGCGGAGGAGCTGGGCCAGAGCGTCGGCGAGCTGGTCGGCTACCAGGTGCGCTTCACCGACCGGGTGTCCGCGGCGACCCGCATCAAGCTGATGACGGACGGCATCCTGCTCAACGAGATCCACCGCGACCGGTTGCTGCGCGCCTACGACACGATCATCATCGACGAGGCGCACGAGCGCAGCCTCAACATCGACTTCCTGCTCGGCTACCTGCGCGAGCTGCTGCCGAAGCGTCCCGACCTCAAGGTGATCATCACCTCCGCCACCATCGACCCGGAGAGCTTCGCCGCGCACTTCGCCGCCGCGGACGGCACGCCTGCGCCGATCGTGGAGGTCTCCGGCCGCACCTACCCCGTCGAGCTGCGCTACCGGCCGCTCGTCGCCGAGGCACTGGAGGCCGACGAAGACGACCCGGACCCGGTGCCCGCGGCCGACCGCGACTACCTCCAGGGCATCAACGACGCCCTCGACGAGCTGGCCCGCGAAGCAGCAGGCGACGTGCTCGTGTTCCTCTCCGGCGAGAACGAGATCCGGGACGCCGCCGATGCGATCCGCGGCCGCAACCTCCCCGGCACCGAAGTGCTGCCGCTGTACGGGAGGCTGTCCTCCGCCGAGCAGCACCGCGTCTTCCAGCCCTCCACCATGCCCGGCGTCCGGCGTCGCGTGGTGCTCGCGACCAACGTCGCCGAGACCAGCCTCACCGTGCCCGGCATCAAGTACGTCGTGGACGCCGGCACCGCCCGCATCAGCCGCTACTCCACGCGCGCCAAGGTGCAGCGCCTCCCGATCGAGGCCATCTCGCAGGCGAGCGCCAACCAGCGCTCCGGCCGGTCGGGCCGCACCAGCGACGGCATCGCGATCCGGCTGTACTCGCAGGAGGACTTCGAGAAGCGGCCGGAGTTCACCGAGCCGGAGGTGCTGCGCACCAACCTGGCGGCCGTCATCCTGCAGATGATCTCGCTCGGGCTCGGCGACATCGCCGCGTTCCCGTTCCTGACCCCGCCGGACTCGCGCGGCATCAAGGACGGGCTGGACCTGCTGGCCGAGCTCGGCGCGACCCGCCCGTCCGCCCGCTCCGGCGGCATCGAGCTGACCAAGATCGGGAGCCAGCTCGCCCGGCTCCCCATCGACCCGCGGTTCGCCCGCATGGTCGTGGAGTCGAAGCGGCACAACACGTCGCGGGAGGTCATGGCGATCGTCGCCGGCCTCACCATCCAGGACGTCCGCGAGCGGCCGGTCGAGAAGCGCGGCAGCGCCGACGAGAAGCACGCGCGGTTCGTCGACCCGACCAGCGACTTCCTCACCCTGCTGAACCTCTGGAACTACCTGGAGGAGCAGCAGCGCGAGCTGTCCTCCAGCGCGTTCCGGAGGCTCTGCAAGGCCGAGTACCTCAACTTCCTGCGCGTGCGCGAGTGGCAGGACGTCTACCGGCAGCTCCGCCAGCTCGCCCGGCCGCTGGAGCTCACCATCGGCGAGCCGTCGATCAACCCGGACGGCATCCACCGCTCGCTGCTGGCCGGGTTGCTGTCGCACCTCGGGCTCAAGGACGTCAGGGAGTCGGGCAACAAGGGCTCCGCGCGCGGCCAGCGGCAGTCGGAGTACCTCGGCGCGCGCCAGACCCGGTTCGTGATCTTCCCCGGCTCGGCGCTCGCCAAGAAGCAGCCGAACGCGATCATGTCCGCCGAGCTCGTGGAGACCTCCCGGCTCTTCGCGCGGATGAACGCGGCTGTCGACCCGGCCTGGGCCGAGCCGATCGCCGGCGACCTCTGCAAACGGCAGTACAGCGAGCCGCACTGGGAGAAAAGCCAGGGCGCGGTCGTCGCCTACGAGCGCGTCACGCTGTACGGCGTGCCGATCATCCCGCGCCGGCGCGTGCAGTACGCGCGGATCGACGCCGAGCTGTCGCGCGAGCTGTTCATCCGGCACGCGCTGGTGGACGGCGAGTGGGACTCGCGGCAGGCGTTCGACCGGGCCAACCGCAAACTGCTCGCCGAGCTGCGCGAGCTGGAGGAGCGCACCCGCCGCCGCGACATCCTCAACGACGACGAAGCGGTGTTCGAGTTCTACGACGCACGCATCCCCGCCGATGTGACCTCCACCCGCTCCTTCGAGGGCTGGTGGAAGAAGGCGCGCACCGAGACGCCCGACCTCCTGACGATGACCGCCGAGGCGCTGCTCGAGGACGACGCGGCCGGGATCGACGAGGAGGCCTTCCCGCCGGTCTGGCGGCAGGGCGACCAGCGGCTCACCCTCCGCTACCGCTTCGAGCCGGGCGCGGAGGACGACGGCGTGACCGTGCAGGTGCCGCTGCCGCTGCTCGCCGGGCTGGTGCCGGACGGCTTCGACTGGCAGGTTCCCGGCCTCCGCCAGGACCTGGTCACGGCATTGATCAAGTCGCTGCCGAAGGCGATCCGCCGCCAGGTCGTCCCCGCCGCCGACTGGGCGAAGCGCCTGCTCGGCGAGCTGTCCAGCGCGGCCGGGATGGACGCCCACGCCGGGCGCCGGCCCGCGGCCTCCCTCGCCGAGACGCTCGCCGCCACCATCTCGCGGCAGACCGGCTCGCGGGTCAGCGCAACGGACTTCGACCTGGAGCGGCTGCCCGCCCATCTGCGGCCGACCTTCCAGGTGCTCGGCGAGCGCGGCCGCCCGCTCGCGAGCGGCAAGGATCTGATGGCGCTGCAGGAGCGGCTGCGCTCGCGCGCCCGCGACTCGGTCGCCCGCGTCGCGGAGGCGCGCACGCCCGACGCGATCGAGCGCTCCGGCCTCACCACCTGGGACCTGGAGGAGCTGCCCCGCCACCTCGACACGACGCAGAAGGGTCCGGGCGGCACGGTCAACACCATCCGCGCCTACCCCGCGCTGGTGGACGACGGCGCGAGCGTCAGCATCCGGCTGATGTCGACACCGACCGAACAGGCGCGCGCGCTCCCCGGCGGCGTCCGGAGGCTGCTGCTCGCGAGCATCCCGTCGCCCGTCGCGTACGTGCAGCAGCACCTGACCGCGAACGAGAAGCTGACGCTGGCGGCGAGCCCGTACCCGAACACGAAGGCGCTGTTCGACGACTGCCTGCTCGCCGTGATCGACTCGGTGCTGTACCGGATGAAGCCGGACGGCCAGCTCTTCATGCGCGCCGAGTTCGAGGCGGTCCGCGACCGGGTGTCGGGGGTCGTGATGGACTCGATGTTCGAGACGGTCGCGCTGGTCACCCGTATCCTGACCGCTGCGCGCGCCGCCGAGAAGGCGATCGGTGGCACGACGGCGCTGGCGTACCTGCCGGCGCTCAACGATGCGAAGACGCAGCTCGGTGGGCTGGTCTATCCGGGTTTCGTTTCGGCGACCGGCCTCGTCCAGCTCGCGCACCTCCCCCGCTACGTGAACGGGATCACCCAGCGCATGCAGGCGCTGCCGACCAACCCCGGCCGCGACCGCGCCTGGCAGACGCAGGTGGAGACGGCGACGGCGCTCTACACGGAGGCTGGCGGCCGCATCCCGCCCGCCGCGCACGCGCCGGAGAACCTCGTGCACGCGCGGTGGATGCTGGAGGAGTTCCGCGTCTCGCTGTTCGCGCAGTCGCTCGGCACCGCCGAGACGGTGTCCATCCAACGCATCCGCAAAGTCCTCGCCGGCTGACGTCCCGCCGCAATCTGTTCCGGAGTTGTGTACGCAACACGCCGTCGACGGGCGTACACAACTCCGGAACTGATTGCTGGGGGCGCTACACGGGGAGGTGGAAGCCGCCGTTCGAGTGGAGGAGCTGGCCGTTGATCCAGCCGCCGGACGGCGACAGCAGGAACGCGACCAGGTCGGCGGTGTCCTGCGGACGGCCGAGGCGGCCGAGCGCGGTCTCGGCCGCGAGGGTCTCGGCGAGGTCGGGCGTCATCCAGCCGGTGTCGATGGGGCCCGGGTTGATGAGGTTGGCGGTGATCCCGAGGTGGGCGAGCTCCACGGCGGCCGCTATCACGATGCGGTCGAGCGCGCCCTTGCTGGCGCCGTACGGGAGGTTGTGCGCGGTGTGGTCGCTGGTGAGGGCGACGATGCGGCCGGAGCCGGGCTCGCCCACGAACTGCTCGGCGAACGCCTTGATCAGCAGCCAGCTCCCCCGGGTGTTGACGGCGAAGTGCCGGTCGAACGCGGCGACGCTCGTGTCGAGGAGGCCGCTGTCGACGGAGTACGCGTGGCTGCCCACGAGCGCCCGGATCGGTCCCAGCTCGGCGCGCACCCGGCGGACGAGCTCCTCCGGGCCGCTGCCGGTCGAGAGGTCGGCCACGAAACCGGCCACCCGGGCGCCCGGCGCCCCGGCCTCCGCGGCCAACGCCTCCGGGAATCCGGGCTCTGGCGTCAGGTCCGCGAACGCGACATCCCAGCCGTCGGCGGCCAGCCGCCGGACGATCCCGGTCCCGATCGCAGCGGGCCGGCCGACACCGGTGACCAGGACGAGGGGACGACTGTTCTCGGTCATCCCCTCATCCTGGCAGAGCGAATACGCAGCGCCCGGCTACAGCACCTTCGACAGGAAGGCCTGCGTGCGCTGGTGCTGCGGGTTGGCCAGCACCTCGCGCGGGTCTCCGGACTCCACCACGACGCCGCCGTCCATGAAGACCAGCTCGTCCGCGACCTCGCGGGCGAAGCCCATCTCGTGGGTGACGACGACCATCGTCATGCCGGAGGCCGCCAGGCCCTTCATGACATCCAGCACCTCGCCGACCAGCTCGGGGTCGAGGGCGGAGGTCGGCTCGTCGAACAGCATCAGCTTCGGGTCCATCGCCAGCGCGCGGGCGATCGCCACACGCTGCTGCTGGCCGCCGGAGAGCTGCGACGGGTAGTGGTCGCCCTTGTCGGCGAGGCCGACGCGCACGAGCAGCTCGTTCGCCCGCTCCACGGCCCGAGCCTTCGGCAGGCCCTTGACCCGGATCGGCGCCTCGATGATGTTCTCGAGAGCCGTCATGTGCGGGAACAGGTTGAAGCGCTGGAACACCATGCCGATCTCGCGGCGCTGGCGGGAGGCCTCCTTGGGCTTCAGCTCGTAGAGCTTGTCCCCGTGCTGCCGGTAGCCGACCACCTGGCCGTCGACCGACAGCCGGCCGGCGTCCACGCGCTCCAGGTGGTTGATGCAGCGCAGGAAGGTGGACTTGCCCGAGCCGGACGGCCCGATGATGCAGAGCACCTCACCCGGCCGCACGGACAGCGAGATGGACTTGAGCACCTCGTTCGAGCCGAAGCTCTTGGAGACGCCCTCGGCCAGGACCATCGGCGTCACGCCGCTCCGCGCGCTGGTGTCCCGTTGCGTCGCGTCGCTCATCCCTTGCCTCCCAGGTTGTTGCCGTCGGGTGCGCCGGCCGCGGGCAGTGCGCCCGTGGCGAGCGCCGGCTCCTTGTTGTCCGGCCGGCGCATGTTGACGCCGCGCGAGAACCGCTTCTCGAGGAAGTACTGGCCCACCATCAGGATCGAGGTGAACAGCAGGTACCACAGCGAGGCGACGATCAGCAGCGGGATCGGCGTGTAGGTGACCGCCGAGATGTCGCGCGCGACACCGTAGAGGTCGGTGGTGAGCGGGATCGCCGCGACCAGCGAGGTGGTCTTCAGCATCGAGATGACCTCGTTGCCGGTCGGCGGGATGATCACGCGCATGGCCTGCGGGATGACGATGCGGGTCATCGTCTGCCACCACGACATGCCGAGGGCCGTCGCGGCCTCCTCCTGGCCGCTGTCGACCGAGAGGAGTCCTGCACGGACGATCTCGGCCATGTACGCGGCCTCGTTGAGCGCGAGGCCGATGATCGCGATGATGAACGCGTTCTGCATGAAGCCGAGGTCGAAGGTCACGCCGACGTCGGTCCACGGCACACCGAGGAAGACGTGCGGGTAGATCAGCGAGAACAGGCCCCAGAACACGAGCTGCACGTACACCGGGGTGCCGCGGAAGACCCAGAGGTAGAGCCAGGCGACGGACTTGACCACCGGGTTCGGCGAGAGCCGCATCACGGCCAGCACGAGGCCGAGGATGACGCCGATGACCATCGAGTAGATCGTGAGCTGGAGGGTCACGAGCGCAGCAGCACTGATGCGCTTGTCGAAGACGTACTTGCCGACGTACTGCCAGCCGTAGGCCGAGCGCTGCGAGGCGTCGATGATGAACCAGACGAACAGCAGGACGAGAACGACCGCGAACACGATCCGCCACGGGTGGCGGAGCTTGATCGCCTTGATCGGCTCGGACGGCGGGGCGCCGGCCGGCGACGGGGCTGCCCCCGTCGCCGGACCGGCAGGAATGCCCTGGGACATCAGGTCAGCTCTTCGACGCTGCGTTGAGGTCCGCCTTCGTGACGCTGCCGTCGGCGACACCCCACTTGTCGAGGATCTTCTTGTAGGTGCCGTCGTCGATCAGCGCCTGGATGGTCTTCTGCAGCACCGGGGTCAGGTCGGAGTTCTTGGCGACCGGGATGCCGTAGGGCGCGACATCGAAGGTCTTGCCCGCGGCCTGGAGCTTGCCGCTCGACTTGGACACCGCGTACAGCGTGACGGGCGAGTCGGCGCTGAGCGCGTCGGCCTTGCCGAGGATGACCGCGTTGGTGGCGTCGTCCTGGTTGTCGTAGCGCAGCGCCTGGATGGCGGGCTTGCCCTTGTCGGTGCAGGCCTTCGACTTGGCGGGGACCTCGTCGGTGTCCTCGTACGTGGTCGACTGGACGGCGACCTTCATGCCGCAGGCGTTGTCCGGGTCGACGGTCTTGCCCTTGGCGGACGCCCACAGGATGCCGGCGTTGTAGTAGTTGACGAAGTCGACCTGCTTCTCGCGCTCGACAGTGTCGGTGAACGAGGACATCCCGAAGTCGTCCTTGCCTCCGGTGATGCTGGGGATGATGTTGTCGAACTTGGCGATCGCGTAGTTGATCTTGAGGCCGAGCTTCTGGCCGATCGCGTTGGTGAAGTCGACCTCCCAGCCGGCGGGGTTGCCGTTGTCGTCCTTGTACTCGTTCGGCGGGTAGGTGTCGTCCATTCCGACGGTGAGGACACCGGCGGACTTGATCTTCGAGGGGACGCTGTTCGCGAGCGAGTCGTCCTTCTTCACGTCGAACGCGGCGCTCGACGCTGAGCCGCTCGACGAGGGGGTGGAGTTGTCGACACAGCCGGACAGCGCGAGCGCTGCCACGGCGGCGAGGGCGGCCACAGGGGCCACGGAACGGATGCGCATGATGGTAGTTGTCCTTCTTCCTGGTGCAGGGTGTGCAGGGAGGGGTAAAGGGAGAATACCCTAGGCCCCACGCGTTATACGCATACTAAATCGCGCGTGAAACGCCAGTTTTCCTGCAAGTTTCGCAGAGATTTCGTGTTTCTTTGCGCGGATTTCGTTGTCTGCGACGCCCGGCGACATCGAATGCGCGCGACGCGCCCTGCCGCGCTAGGGTCGGGTCGTGATCCAACCGCAATCCGGCCTCGCCGCGACGGCTCGCGTGGTCGTCACCCGCCCCGACGATCCGCTCGCCGCACCGCTGGTCGAGGAGCTCTCCCGCGAGTACGACGAACGCTACGGATTCAACGACGGCATCCCCTCCTCGGCGGAGCTGTCGCGGTATCCCGCGGAGCGTTTCACGGCGGAGGAGGGCGGCACGTTCCTGCTGCTCGTGGACGAGGACGGCACCCCGGTCGCGGGCGGCGCGTTCATGCGCGAGGACGACGCCACCGTCGAGGTGAAGCGGGTCTGGACGCACTCCGGGTTCCGCCGGAAGGGGCTCGCCCGCCGGGTGATGAGCGAGCTGGAGGCGGAGGCGGCCCGCCGCGGCATCGGCACGATCGTGCTGACCACCGGCGCCCGCCAGCCGGAGGCCGTCGCGCTGTACATCTCGCTCGGTTACTCGCCGCTCTTCGACCTCGACGGCGACTGGGAGCGCGTCTCCTACCTGGGGTTCCGCAAAGACCTCTGAGAGCCGTGTGCTACTGTCCAGGAGCCGGTGATCACCGGCTTCAGGGAAGACGCCTCGTTGACCGTTGGATCGCCATTCGGTCCGGCCACGATCCCGTCGCCTCCTCTGTGTCGATCAGAGGAGTTGCAATGTCCCTGTCCCCACGCGCCGTCATCTACTGCGAAGGCCTGTTCGGCGAGCCCGACGGCAAGACCGCGAACGGTCTGGTGCGCTCGTCGGAGAGCTACGAGATCGTCGCCGTCATCGACAGCACCCGGGCCGGCCAGGACGCCGGCGCGCTGCTCGACGGGGTCGCCAACGCCGTCCCCGTGCTCGCGGATCTGGCCGAGGTGGTCGGCCACCTCCCCGCGGCGCCGGACGTGCTGATCGTCGGGATGGCTCCGGCCAGCGGCATGCTCTCCCCCGCCGACCGGCTCGTCCTGCTCGACGGCATCGCCCGCGGCCTCCACCTCGTCAACGGCCTGCACGAGTTCCTCGGCGATGACCCGGAGTTCGCCGCCGCCGCGCTGATCGCCGGTGTCACCATCACGGATGTGCGCCGCCCGAAGCCCACGAAGGACCTCCGGCTCTTCTCCGGCAGGATCACCGAGGTCACCTGCCCGCGGATCGCGGTGCTCGGCACCGACGGCGCGATCGGCAAGCGCACCACGACCACCCTCCTGGTGCAGGCGCTCAACGCGCGCGGGATCCGAGCCGTGATGGTCGGCACGGGCCAGACGGCGCTGATCCAGGGCGCCCGCTATGGCGTGGCGCTGGATGCGACCGTGCCGCAGTTCTGCTCGGGGGAGGTCGAGGGCCAGGTGCTCGACGCGTTCGAGAACGAGAGCCCGGACGTCATCGTGGTCGAAGGGCAGGGCGCGTTGAGCCATCCCGCCTACCTGACCTCGGCCTACATCCTGCGCGGCAGCCGACCGGAGGCCGTCATCGTGCAGCACGCCCCCGCGCGTGCGGTCCTGGACGACTACCCCGCGATCGCGATGCCGACGGTCGCGAGCGAGATCGCCCTGATCGAGGCGTTCGCCGAGACCAGGGTCATCGGCGTGACGGTCAACCACGAGCACCTGTCCGATAGCCAGCTCGGCGAGGCGATCGATGAGCTCGAACTGGAGCTCGGCATCCCGGCCACCGATCCGCTGACCAGGAGCCTGGACGAACTCGTCGGGATGGTGCTGCTCGCGTTCCCCGCTCTGGCGGCCATCGCGGTTCCGCTCGCCGCCCCGCTCGCGGCCGCGAGCTGACCCGGGCTCAGGCGCGTTCGGCGCTGCTCGCGAGGCCGAGCAGACCCTCCGTCGCGCGCACGAGGTCGTCGGCTGCGCGTCCGTCCAGGCTCGCGGCCAGCGCCGCCGCGAGCCGGCCCGTCCCGGCGCCGGACGGAGCGGCGTCGAGGACGCCGAGCAGGTCGGCGGCGTGCAGCGCCTCGATCGCGACGACCTCCGCGGTCCGCGCGAGCGAGCGCCGCAGGAGCCGCAGGGCCAGGGGCGCGTAGGTCGCGTGATCCTCCACGCCCGACAGCGTGGAGCTGCCGAGCGTCGCCGGGGCCGCGAGCTGGCGCACCTCGGCGACCGCGTCGGCGGCCGCATAGAGGAGGAGGCCGGGGATGCGGGTGCGGCCCTCCCGGCGAGCGGGGGCGAGCGCCGACGAGAGGGCGGCCGTGCGACGCTCCGAGGCCTCGGCCGCGTGGGCCAGCGCCAAGCGCAGGTTCTCCAGCGCGAGCGACAGCGGGAGCGCCTGGAAGTTTCCGCCGGAGATCAGGCGGCCGCTCGGGAGGTCGACCACCGGGTTCTCCGAGCGCGCGGCGAGCTCCGCCTCCAGCTCTGCGCGGAGCCGGGCGATCGACTCACGGAGGGCGCCGTGGAGCTGCGGCGCGGTCCGGAAGGAGAGCGGGTCCTGGACGCTGACCGTGCGATCCGTCGCCTCCACAGCGCTGCCGGCCAGAGCCACACGGATCGCGTGGGCGGACGCGCGCTGACCCTCGCCTCCGCGCGCGTCGGCCACGGCCTCGGCGTACGGGCTGAGGTTGCCCGCGGGTCCGTGGGCGGCGACAGCCTCCAGCGACAGGGCGACGACCAGGTCGGCCGCCTCGGCGAGCTGCCGGGCGGCGACGGCGGCGAGCGAGCCGACGCCCACGCTCAGCGCGTTGGCGCTCAGGGCGGCCAGCGCTTCGTGCGGCGCGAGCTCGATGGGCTGGAGGCCGGCGTCGGCGAGGGCGGCCTCGGCCGGCACTGCTTCCCCGTCGCGCAGCACAGTGCCGGTGCCGATGACCACGGCGGCGACCTCCGCCAATGCGGTCAGGTCCGCCGCCCCCACCGAGCCGCGCGAGGGGATGCGCGGCGTCACGCCCGCGTTGAGCAGTGCCGCGTACGCATCGGCGAGCTCGGGCCGAACGCCCGCTCCCCCGCGCGTGAAGCCGGCGAGCCGCGCGGCGACCACCGCGCGCGCCTCCGTCTCGGTGAGCGGCTCGCCGACGCCGCCGCGGTGGTTCGCGATGGTGCGGCGCTGGAAGGCGGCGAACTCGTCGGCCTCCACCGCGTCGTCGCGGCCGGCGCCGAGCCGGCGGTTCAGTCCGTAGACCGGCTCGCCCGACTCGATCGCACGGTCGACCACGGCACGGGAGGCCGCGAGCGTCGCCCGCGCGTCGGCGTCGAGTTCGACCGGTGCGCCCTCGGCGACCGCCACGATGTCGGAGACGGTCGGAGGCTGCGCGCCGAGCCGGACGGTCCGCATCTCAACAGCGCTGGCCATCTCAGAAATCGGCCAGGTTCTGCCGCAGGCCCGCGTCGCCGAGCTCGGTGCGCAGCAGGCCGCGCCGCCGCAGGGCGGGCACCAGCGGGTCGAGCGTGCGGTGCACGTTGGCCGGGTGTACCTGGCCGGTGAAGAGGAACCCGTCTCCGCCGACGGCCTCCCCCAGCTCGCCCAGGTGGTCGGCCACCTCGTCGGCCGTGCCGATGATCGCCAGGCCGTCCTTCTTCGCACGGGTCTGCAGGATCTCGCGGAGGGTGGAGCCCGCCGGAGCCGACGAGACGAAGTTGTCGAGGGTGCCGCGGTTGCTGTTGGTGGTGACGTCCGGCAGCGGGGCGTCGAGGTCGAAGGTCTTGAAGTCGACGCCGGTCAGGTAGCTGATCGACTGGAGCTGCTCGTCGATCGCGGCCTGCGTCAGCTCGGCGCGCGCGGCGCGGACGCTGGCGGTCTCCTCGGCGTTCGCAGTCAGGATCGGCTGCACGACGAACAGCACCTTCACCGCGTCGGCCGGGCGGCCGTGCTGCTCGGCGACCTCCCGGATGCTGTCGCGGTACTCCCGCATCCGCTCGGCGGTGGAGGCCAGCGCCAGCACCACGTCCGAGTTCTTGCCGGCGAAGTCGCGGCCGCGGCCGGACGCTCCCGCCTGCACCATGACCGGGTCCTCCGCCGCGGGTGCGGTGTTGAGCGGCCCGCGGACGCGGAAGAAGCGGCCCTCGTGGTCGATGGTGTGGACCTTGCGGAAGTCGGCGAAGACGCCGCCCGCGACGTCCTCGACGATCGCGTCAGGCTCCCAGCTCCGCCAGAGCTTGCGGACGACCTCCACCCACTCGTCGGCGCGGTCGTAGCGGAGGTCGTGCTCCACCTGCTTGTCGAGGCCGTAGTTCTGGGCCGCCAGGTCGGAGCCGCTGGTCACCACGTTGAAGCCGAGCCGGCCGCCCGCGAAGTGCTGGAGGGTGCTCAGCAGGCGCGCGGCGGTGAACGGCTCGTAGAAGCTCGCGCTCAGCGTGGGCACGATGCCGAGCCGGGAGGTCGCCCCGAGCAGGTACGGCACGAGCGGCAGCGGGTCGTGCTTCGGGACGAAGCGCGCGGCAGCGAGGTTCACTTCGGCGGAGCCGCCGTAGGTGTCGGGCACGGCCACGCCGTCCTCGATGATGAAGAGGTCGAAGCCGGCGCCCTCGAAGGCGCGCGCGGCATCCTGGTAGACCGGCGGCTGCTTCCAGTCGTAACCGACGCCGTAACTCGGGTCGCCCCAGCCCTGGACGCCGAAGCCCGCGCCGAGGAACCAGCCGAAGTGGAGGAGTGCCATGCGTTCCTTGCTGTGAGTAGTGCTGTCTGGTGGTCAGTGCTGTGTCAGTCGACGCCGACGCCCGCGGCGCTCAGCCAGTCCGCGTCGTACGCCTTGGTCAGGTAGTTGGTGCCGCCGTCCGGGGCGATGGCCACGATGACCGACCCGGGCCGCGCCTCCCGCGCCACCCGCAGGGCCGCCGCGACGGCGAGCGCCGACGACGGTCCGAGCAGCAGCGCCTCCTCGGCGGCGAGCCGGCGGAGCGTGCGGTAGACCACCCCATCCTCGACCGTGTGCACTTCGTCCACCACCCCCGGGTCGAAGGTCTGCGGCCAGAACTCGCGCGGCCACGCGGTTCCGACGCCGTCGACCAGGATGCGGCCGGCCGCTCCCCCGTCGTAGGTCGAGCCCGCCGGGTTGGCGCCGTGCACCTCGACGGCGCCGCCGCTGACCTCCTTGAGGTAGCGGCCGGTGCCGCTCACGGTGCCGCCGGTGCCGATGGCGGCCACGAAGTGCGTGACCCGGCCCGCGGTCTGCCGCCAGATCTCCGGCCCGGTGCCGCGGTAGTGCGCCTCGGGGTTGGCGGTGTTCGCGAACTGGGCCGGACGCCAGGCGCCGGGGGTCTCGGCGGCGATCCGGTCGGCGACCGCGCGTGGGTTGGCCGGGTCGTCGGGGCCGGCCTCCCAGTCGGCCTCCAGCAGGCGGGCGCCGTAGGCCGCGAGGACCTTACGCTTCTCGTCCGAGATGTCGGAAGCGTGGACGATGACGACGGGATGGCCGGTGAGCCGGCCGATCAGTGCCAGGCCGATCCCGGTGTTGCCGCTGGTCGCCTCCACGATCGTGCCGCCCGGGGCGAGCACGCCGGCCGCCTCCGCGGTGCGGATCATGTTGAGCGCGATGCGGTCCTTGGAGGAGCCGCCGGGGTTGCGGCCCTCCAGCTTGACCAGGACCCGCACGTCGAGCCCGGACGGCAGCGCGTGCAGCTCGACGATCGGGGTGTTGCCGATGAGCGCTGCCGCCGAGTCGCACACCTCGCCCAGCGGGAGGTTCCCGGGGGCGGAGGAGGGGATCAGATCGAGCGCGGTCATGGAGGAACGATAGGCCCGTGCGCTGGGAAGCGCACGGGCTGTTTCGACGTATTACGCGGCGCCCACCGCGACCGGCCGCGCGGGGTCGTTGGACCACGCGGAGAACGAGCCGGGATACAGCGCAGGCACCGGCAGGCCGGCGGCCTCCATCGCGAGCGCGGCGTGCGCAGCGGTGACGCCGGAGCCGCAGTAGACGCCCGTGGGAGTGTCGGAGGTGACGCCGAGCGCGGCGAACCGGGCGGCGAGCTGTTCGGGGCTCAGCATCCGGCCGTCCGGCGCGATGGTGTCGGCGGTCGGAGCGCTCACGGCGCCGGGGATGTGCCCTGCCCGTGGATCGATCGGCTCGACCTCGCCGCGGAACCGCTCGCCGGCGCGCGCGTCGAGCAGCACACCGCTGGCGGCGAGTGCGGCGGCGGCGTCCGCGTCGAGCGTCGGTAGCGACCCGTAGGCGAGCGTCACCGACCCGGGGACCATTACGGAACTGCTCGTGTCGAGACCGCCGCCGAACGCGACCCACGCGGCCAGCCCGCCGTCGAGCAGGCGGACGTCCTCGAACCCGGCGTAGCGCAGCAGCCACCAGAGCCGGGCGGCCGAGGTGCCGGAGACGTCGTCGTAGACGACGACGCTGTCCCCGTCGTTCACGCCCCAGCGGCGCGCGGACGCCTGGAACGCGTCGATGTCCGGCAGTGGATGCCGGCCGTCTGTCGGCACGCCGTGTCCGGCCAGCTCGGTGTCCAGGTCGACGTATACCGCTCCGGGAATGTGCCCCGTCGCGAACTCCTCGGCGCCGGGAGGGCCACCGAGCTTCCAGCGCACATCCAGTACGCGCACCGTCGACCGCCGCCGGCCGGCGCCGCTCCACAGGGACTCGGTCCCGAGAGCGACATCCAGCGCGGCGGCGGTGATCAGCGGAGAGTTCCGCACCGTCATCTCAGTGACCGCTCGACGCCTTCGCGTTCGACTCGTACGAGGTGTTGGTCGACTCGAAGAAGTTGACCAGCTCGAGCGTGTCGTTGGCGGTCGCCATCCACTTCGCCGGGTTGGAGACCTTGTACTCGGCCTCGAAGCCGAGCTCCTCCAGGCGGCGGTCGGCCAGGTAGCGGACGTACTGGTTGATGTAGTTGGCGTTCAGACCCAGGATGCCGCCGGGCAGGAGGTCGCGGTTGTACTGCTCCTCCATCTCCACGGCGTCCAGGATCATCTGGCGGATCTCGTTCGCGAACTCCGGCGTCTGCAGGTCGGGGTTCTCCTCCAGCACCGTCAGGATGAGGTTGATGCCGAACTTGAGGTGCAGCGACTCGTCGCGCACCACCCAGTCGATCAGCGAGCCGAAGTTGCGCAGCAGGTTGCGCTGGCGGAACGACAGCGCCACCATGAAGCCCGAGTAGAACCAGATGCCCTCGAGGATCACGTTGTAGGCCACGAGGTTGCGGATGAAGTCCTGCTTGCCCTCGGTGGTCGTGATGTCGAGCGTCTGCTCGGTCATCCGCTTGATGAAGCCGACCTCGAACTCCTCCTTTCGCGCCATCGACGGGATGTCGACGTGCGAGTTGTAGGCCTGCTCGCGGTCGATCGGGAACGTCTCCAGGACGTACTCGAACGACATGCAGTGGTTGGCCTCCTCCCACATCTGCTTCGCGAGGTAGAGGTGCGCCTCGGCCGCGTTGATGTAGGGGTAGACGCCGAAGGCCAGCGCCTTGTTCACCAGGAGCTCGTTCGGGTTGAAGTAGCTCATCAGGAAGGTGACCGCGTGACGCTCTTCGTCGGTCATCCGCTTGAAGTCCGCGATGTCCTCACCGAGCTGGATCTCGTTGGGGAACCAGGTGTTCGCGACGGCCTGGTCGTAGAGGTCCATCGCCCACTTGTACTTCACCGGCTTGAGGAGGAGGCCCTCCTCGATTCCCGTTCCCAGGATGCCCATCTTCGTCTCTTCTCTATCTGTCTCGCGGTGGGCTTACTGGCAGGACTCGCACTGCAGGTCGTCCATCGGGTCGACCGGCACGTAGTACTCCTCGATCTTGGTGCTGTTCATTACTTCTCACCGCCAGCCGGGGTGTTCGAGGTCAGGCCACCGAAGCCGAAGCCGCGGCGGGCGGGGGCGGCCGCCGGAGCGGTCTCGGTGACGGCGGGGGCGGCCGGAGCGCCGGCACCCACCGTGGCGAAGCCGGTGCGGGCGCCCGAGATCTCCTCGGCCTTGTTGACCTTGACGGTCGACTGCTCGGCCTGGTGACGCGGCTTCATGTGCAGGTAGTAGGTCGTCTTGACGCCCTTCTCCCACGCGGCGTAGTAGATGTCCATCATGTCGCCGAGGTCGCGCGTCTCCAGGTACATGTTGCGGCTGATCGCCTGGTCGATCCACTTCTGGGCGCGGGCGGCCACCTCGATGAAGGCGTACGGCGAGAGCTGGAAGCTGGTCTTGAACGTGGCCTTGACCTCGTCCGGGATCGCCGCGATGCCCTGGATGTCGCCCTGCGAGCGCAGGATCGCCTCGCGGACGTCCTGCCAGATGCCGCGCTCCTGCAGCGTCTCGACCAGGTTGCGGTTGACCTCCAGGAACTTGCCCGACGAGGTCGACCGGCTGAAGATCTGCGAGAACTGCGGGTCGAAGCCCGGCGTGGTGCCGGCGACGAGGCCGATGGAGGCCGTCGGCGCGATGGCCATCAGGGTCGCGTTGCGCATGCCGCCCTTGACCTTCTCGCGCAGGCGGTCCCAGTCGAGGCGGATGGTGCGGTCGACCGTGATCGGGAGGCCCCGGTCGGCCTCCGTCAGCGCGATCGAGTCGAAGGGCACCAGGCCCTGCGACCAGCGCGAGCCCTCGAAGTTCGGGTACGCGCCGCGCTCCTGGGCCAGGTCGGCGCTCTCGTCGATCGCCGCGTACGAGACGTGCTCCATGATCTCGTCGATCAGGGCGTACGCCTCCTCGCTCTCGTAGCTGAAGCCGAGGCGCTCGACGATGTCGGTGAAGCCCATCACACCGAGGCCGATCGCGCGGTTCTGCTGGTTGGAGAAGTCCGCCTCGTCCACGCTCGACACCGTGATGTCGATCAGGTTGTCGAGCTGGCGGACGGCCTGGCGGGCGCTCGCCTCGATGCGCTCCCAGTCCATCTTGCCGTCGACGAGGTGGCGCGACAGGTTGATGGAGGCCAGGTTGCAGACCGACACGTTGTCGCGGTCCTGCGGCAGCGTGATCTCGGTGCAGAGGTTGGAGAGGTGGATCGTGCCCGTGTTGTTGTTCAGGGCGCGGTTGTTGATGGTGTCCTTCCAGGTCAGCCACGGGTGGCTGGTGGTCTGCAGGCTCATCAGGATGTCCTTGAACTGCGAGCGCGCGCTGATCTTCTTGAACATGCGCAGTTCGCCGGACTCGGCCATGGCGACGTACTCGGCGTAGCGCTCGGAGAACGCCTTGCCGTACAGCTCGTTGAGGTCGGCGACCTCCAGCGGGTCGAAGAGGTACCAGTCCTCGTCGTTCTGGACGCGCTTCATGAACTCGTCGCTGATCCACACCGCGGTGTTGGCGGTGCGGGTGCGGCGGTACGGGTCGCCGGAGTTCTGGCGGAGGTCGAGGAACTCCGGGAAGTCCATGTGCCAGTTCTCCATGTAGAAGCACAGGGCGCCGAACTTCTTGCCGCCGCGGCTCACCGCGCGCAGCACCGAGTCGATCGTGTGCATGAACGGGATCGGGCCCGTGGAGGTGGTGTTGTTGGAGCGGATGGGCGAGCCCTGCGCGCGCAGCTTGGTGACCGCGAGGCCGATGCCGCCGGTGCCCTTGGTGAGCCACATGACGTCGCGCACCGACTTGGCGATGTGCTCGATGTCGTCCTGCATCTCCATGACGAAGCAGTTGGAGAGCTGCGGGTACGCGGTGCCCGCGTTGACGAGCGTGGAGCCCGCGGCCAAGTACTCCAGGTTGGACATCTTGTCGTAGAACGCGAGGGCGTGCGCGGTCGGGTCGGCCTCGTTGAGGGAGAGACCCATCGCGATGCGCATCCAGAAGTACTGCGGCACCTCGAGGGAGTCGCCGTTGCGCGCCTTGATGCCGTAGCGGTTGTTGAGGGTGACGACGCCGATGTACTTGAGCAGCTCGTCGCGCGACGGGTCGAGGAAGCCCGCGAGGCGGTCGAGGTCGAAGAGGGTCGTGAAACGCGAGTCGAGGAGGGTCTCGGCGACGCCCCGCTCGATGTAGCCGCGGAAGTGGGAGGTGTGCAGCTCGGTGAGCTCGTCGAGGGTCTCGTAGTCGCCGAGGACGCGCTTGTAGATCGTCTTGAGGAGGAGGCGCGCGGCGACGGTGTCGAACGCCGGGTCGTCCTTGACGTTCTGGAGGGCGACCTGGATGACTGCCTCGTCGAGCTGCTGGGTGGTGATCCCGTCGAAGAGGGTCAGCTCCAGCTCGCTCGCGATCTGGGTCACCCAGGTGATGTTCTCGTCCAGACCGGCGGCGGCGTGCTCGATGGCCAGGTTGATCTTGTTGGCGTCGTACGGCTCGCGCTCGCCGTTCCGCTTCACAACAGTGATAGCCACTTTCTCTCCCTCTGTTTACCTCAACGGTGCCGCTCCGGTGAGCGGCGAAGTCCCTGCGGCGGGGTGAGCGGAGCGCCCCGAAAACCTCGTATCGAGGCCTCAGGTGCCGGTCGGACCCCCTGTCGCGTCCACCACTATATAGCCGGGTGCCGACATTTCCACGCCCCCATATCTAGTGGGCGTGTCATCCACAGGTGTGCAGAAGTTATGCACATTTCCACACCCCCTCGAATGGGTTTCACGACCCTTCCGTGGCCGGGCCGGACCGATAGAGTGAGCAGACTGTGAGCAGCTACACGAGCCTTCTGAAGACGCCGGGCGTCGCGCGGATCATCGCCGCGCAGCTGACCGCGCGCTTCCCCGTTCGGGATGCTTTCGCTGGCGTTCCTGCTGCACATCGAGCGCATCCACCACTCGTACGGCGCGGCCGGGCTCGTGCTCGGCGCGATGAGCATCGGGCAGGCCATCGCCGGCCCGATGACCAGCCGGCTGATGGGCGTGGTGGGGATGCGCGTTGTGCTGTGGACGACGCTCGCCCTATGCTCCGCCGCCGTCGCCGCGATCGGCATCTTCGTCATGCCCATCCCGCTGACGATGGCGGTGGCCTTCTTCGCCGGGCTCAGCATGCCGCCCATCCAGCCGGCCGTGCGGACGATCTATCCGAAGATGGTCAACTCGAGGCAGCTCACCCCGCTGTTCTCGCTGGACGCGTCCGCCCAGGAGATCATCTGGATCGCCGGCCCGGTCGCCATCACCTTCGTCTCCACCCAGATCGGCACGGTCGAGGGCATCCTGATGTCGGTGGCGATCATGCTGCTCGGCGGCACCTGGTTCATCTCCTCGCCCGAGGTCGGCCGGGTGCGCATCCCGCGCAGCAAACGGCGGTTCGGGGTGGTGCTGGCGCGGCCTCCCGTGCTGCTGGCGACCGTGGTCGGCTTCCTGCTCATCGGCTCCTGCGCGGCGGTGGAGGCCGGTGTCGTCGCGAACTTCGGCGAGGGCTCGCCGTTCGCCGGCATCGTCCTGGCGATCTGGTCGCTCGGCTCGCTGGTCGGCGGTCTGGCCTTCGGACACATCCCGATCGGGCCGTGGGCGACGGCGCGCCGGATGCTCATCGTGTTCGTCGGCGTCGTCATCTCCACGTTCATGCTGTGGTCGTGGTGGGGGCTGTCGCTGTCGCTGATCATCGCGGGCCTCGGCATCGCGCCCGCGCTGGCGGTGCTGTTCGCGATCGTGTCGGCGAGCGTGAAGTTCTCCGACACGGCGGAGGCGTACGGCTGGGTCGGCACCGGCCAGCTCATCGGCGCGGCGCTGGGCTCCGCGCTGGCGGGCTTCCTGATCGACGGGAACGGGCCGGTCGGCGCGTTCTGGGTGGCGGGCGCCTTCGCGCTCGTCGGCTTCCTCGTGCCGGCGCTGGCGTGGCGGGTGCACCCCGACCTCCGCGGCCGCGACGCCTCCCCCATCCCCGACACCGAGCCCGTCCCCGTCCAGCCCTCCTAGCCGCGAAACTGCTTCGCCGAGGGGCACGTTGTTGTCACTTTTGCGCCCGAAAAGTGACAACAACGTGCCCCTCGGCGCAGAGGGCTGTGGATAACTCGGGAGGGCGGATGGCGAACCTGGCAGGGTGGCGGGATGACGCGACGCATCGACCCTCTTCCTCAGCCGCTTCAGAGCGGGCCGTTCTCGACGCGAGCCGCGCTCGACGCCGGGGTGGGAGCACGGCGACTGCGCAGGAGCGACCTCGTCCGGCCCATCCGAGGCTTCCGCATCGCCAAGGCTGACGATGGATTGGTGTCCCGCTGCCGCGCGTATGCGTCGCATCGCGGGACGGATTTCGCATTCAGCCACACCACCGCGGCACTCCTCTACGGGATACCGCTTCCCCGGGTCGACGGAACCATCCACGTCAGCGTCCGCGCTCCCGGTCGAGCACCGACCATCGAGGGGTTCGCCGGTCACAAACTCGGTCGGTGGGAGATCCGCATGGTCGCGGACCTGCCGGTCACCACGCCCGAGCAGACGTGGCTGGACCTCGCGCAGCTCCTCCATCGGGACGCACTGGTCGCAGCAGGGGACTACCTCGTCGGCGGAGTGGAGCCGCTCACGGATCGGCTGGCGCTCGCGCACGCAGCCGCGGCTGCGGCGGGGCGCCGGGGTGTCGGGCGGGCACGGGAAGCGATCGAACTCGTCCGGGCGGGGGCCGAGTCACCGGGCGAGACCCGTCTCAGACTGCTCCTCGCCGAGGCGGCGCTGCCGTCACCCGTGCTCAATCACGAACTGCGGACGGCCGCGGGCGCCTTCGTCGCCCGTGTTGATTTCGCATTCATCGCCAAGCGCGTCGCACTGGAATACGAGGGCGACATCCATCGCGTGGACCAAGCGGTCTGGCGCAAGGACCTCCGTCGTCGCGAACGTGTCGAGGATCTCGGGTGGCGCATGGTGCGCGTGACCGCGGACGACATCGCCACCCCCGCCGAGCTCATCCGCCGCCTCCGCCGCCTCCTCGCCTGAACCACCCCGCGAGGGGCACGTTGTTGTCACTTTCGCGCACGAAAAGTGACAACTACGTGCCCCTCGGCGGAGGGGCTACCAGCGGGGGTGGGTGGTGGGGCGGAAGGCGCGGGTGTAGAGGGACTGGACGGCGTCGGCGAAGCCGTCGGGGAGGGCGACGCCCGCGGCGGCGGCGTTCGCGCGGGCCTGCTCGGGCGAGCGGGCGCCGGGGATGACGGTGCTCACGCCGTCCTGGGCGACGACCCACGCGAGCGCCGCCTGCGCGGGCGTCGCGCCCTCCGGGGCGAGTGCGGCGAACTCGCGTGCCGCGCGCACACCCTCCGCATAGTCGACGCCCGAGAAGGTCTCCCCCACGTCGAACGCCTCGCCGTGCCGGTTGTAGCTGCGGTGGTCGTCGGCCGCGAACTCGGTGGTCTCGGTGTAGCGGCCGCTCAGCAGCCCGGAGGCCAGCGGAACACGCGCGATGATCCCGACCCCGGCCTCCCGCGCCGCCGGCAGCACCTCGTCGAGCGGCTTCAGCCGGAAGGCGTTGAGGATGATCTGGACGGTGGTCGTCCCCGGCCGCGCGATGGCCTCCAGTGCCTCGGCGCAGGTCTCGACGCTGACGCCGTAGTTCGCGATCGCACCGTCCGCGACCAGCGTGTCGAGCGCGTCGTAGACGGCGGCGTTCGAGAACACGGGGGTGGGCGGGCAGTGGAGCTGGACGAGGTCGAGCGTGTCCATCCCGAGGTTGCGGCGGGAGCGGTCCGTCCACTCGCGGAACTTCGCGAGCGTGAAGTTGGCGGGGTCCTGCTCCTCGCGGCGGCCCATCTTGGTCGCGATGGTCAGGGGGAGGTCGGGGCGGGAGGCGCGGTAGCGGCCGATGAGCTGCTCGCTGCGGCCGTCGCCGTAGACGTCGGCGGTGTCGAAGAAGGTGACCCCGGCCTCCGTCGCCGCGTCGAGGACGGCGAGCGCGTCGGCCTCGGTGACGTCGCCCCAGTCGGCGCCGAGCTGCCAGGTGCCGAGACCGATGACCGACACGTCGCGTCCGGTCCGTCCAAGAGTGCGCTGCTGCATGCCCTCCACCCTATGCGCCGCCCAATCAACGCCGAGGGGCACGTTGTTGTCACTTTCACGGGCGAAAGGTGACAACGACGTGCCCCTCGAGTTACAGAGCAGCGCGCTAGGCGGCGGCCTCGGTGACCTCCTGGTTGCGGAAGTGGCCCGCCAGCATCCCGACCACGCCGACGGCCGCCCAGCCCAGCAGCACCAGCCACGGGAACAGCGTGTCCGCGGACGGGAAGTACGACAGGTCGCGCAGCAGCGTGACGGAGGCGCCCGGCACGAACCACTGCCCGATCGCGCCCCACGGCCCGACCAGGAACTGCAGCGGCTGGGCCGCGGCCGACAGCGGGTTGCCGACCAGCACGGTCAGCACCGCGCCGATCGCGATGCCGACCCGGCCGAACAGCGCGTTCATTCCGACCACGAAGGCCGCGATCGCGAACATCGCCAGCCCGACTGCGAGCGCGTTGACCCAGTAGTCGCCCTGCAGGATTCCGAACCAGCCCTGCAGGATGCCGGTCACCGCCAGCCCGCCTGCCACGCCGTAGAGCGCGACCGCACCCAAGCGGCGCCAGCTTCCCGCGACGAGCAGGGAGATGAGCACGCCGCCGAGCATCCCGCCCAGCACGAGCGGGAACGACGACGCGGCCAGCCCGAGCCCGCGCGCGTCGGTCGAGGCGAGCGGGACGACGTCGGTCACCTTGACCGTGATGATGGGCGCCTTCGTGCCGACAGGCGCGTGGCCGGAGGCGATGGCCTGCTGCACGGCCGCCTGCGCCTGCGCGTTGGCGGCCGTCTGGAGGTTGGCGGCGACCTGGTTCATGATCTGCGTGACCGCGGCGCCGTTGGCCGAGGCGGTCAGCACCTCGGGGCTGTCGCCGAGGACGATCGCGCCGTAGACGCTGCGCTTCTGGATCGCGTCGACGGCCGCTTGCCGGTCGCTCAGGCTCGTGATCGCGAACGCGCCGCTCGCCGCTTTGTCGAGCTGCTTCTCCACGGCGGTGACCTGCGCGGACGGACCCGCGATCGCGATCGGGAGGTCTTTGACCGTGGAGGTCACGGTCGGCCACAGGAAGGCGAGCAGGATGACGACGACGATGGCCGCGGCCCCCACAGCGAGCGCGAGAGCCCGCGCCCAGGGCGTGTGGACGACGGCGGGACGCGTGGTCCCCTCCTGGCGCGACGCGACGCGGTCGACGCCGGGATCGGTGCTGGTGCTCATGGCAGCCTCCACTCAATAAAAACGAATGCTCGTTCTTTATAATCGGCAGATCGGCCGCTATTGTCAAGAACGAACGTTCCTTTTTCCGAGTCGCGAGGAGGCCGGGATGCCGAAGGTCACCGAGGAGTACCGCACCGCACGGCGCCACGAGATCGCCCAGGCCGCCCTCCGCTGCTTCGCGCGCAACGGCTTCGCCGCCACCTCGATGGCCGACATCATCGCCGAGTCCGGGCTGTCGGCGGGCGCGATCTACGGGCACTTCACGAGCAAGGACGAGCTGATGGAGCTGACGGCGTCGGAGATCCTCGACGCCCGCTTCCTGGAGGTCGCCGAGGCGCGCGCGCAGCAGCCCCTCCCCGCGCCCGGCGAGATCGTCCGCCTGCTCGTCACCGGCCTGATGACGCACATCACGGACATCCAGCTCCTCGTTCAGGTCTGGGGGCAGGTGCCGATCAACCCGCGGCTGAAGCAGATGTCGTCGGACATCGGCGGCCGCATCCGCGCCATGTTCACCGGCTACCTGACCGACTGGCACGCCCAGACGCTGCGCCTCGACGAGGCCCACGCCCTCGCGGAGCGGCAGGCGCCCGTCTACATCGGGCTCGTGCAGGGCTACGTCACCCAGACCGTGCTCTTCGACGGTTTCGACGGCGAGGGCTACCTGGAGGTCGTGGAGTCGCTCTCGCTGCCCGCCTGACTGCCCGCGTACTGACCGCTCGGCGCATCGCAGGCCGCCGCGACCACCCGCGCGAGCCGCTTGCGGATGAGGTGGTCGTTGGCCTCCACCCGGTGCATCGTCACGTGCCGCATGGCCTCGATCACCGTGAGGCTCCCCGGCGCGATGAACGCGTCCATCGTGCCGTAGACGACCTCGACCGGCACGCGCACGCGCGCCAGATCGCCGACGACCGTCTGCCGTTCGACGCAGTTCTGCAGCGACAGCACGAACGGCCGCCAGCTCTTCTCCGTGATCTCGAAGACGTTCTTGATCGGCAGCAGCCTCGCCAGGATGGCGGCGTTGCGGAGGGTGAACTCCTTGTTGTTCCGCAGGAACTCGTACGCGCGCAGGTAGGCGCTCACCCGGGTGCGCACGCGGCGGTCGCCGATCTCGGTGGGCGACGGGTACACCGGCGGCCCGACCAGCACCAGCCTGCTGAGCGCCCCGGGATGCTCGGCGGCCCAGCGCGCGACGATGAGGCTGCCGAGCGAGTGGCCGACGAGCACGAACGGCTCGCGCAGCCTCAGGGAGCGCAGCGTGCGGTCGAGCGCGGCCACGTGCTCGTCCATCGTGTACTGCGCGTCGTCCGGCGCCGGCGAGCGGCCGAAGCCGAGGATGTCGATCGAGATGGCGCGGTGTCGCGGCTCGAGCAGCGGCACGAGGTTCTGGAACGTCACCGACGAGGACGCGATGCCGTGCACGAGCACGACAGCCGGCCCCTCCCCCACGTCGGAGGCGATGTGCAGCAGCGGCGCGCGGCGCAGTCCGAGGCCGCGGCGCAGCCGTTCGAGGAGGCCGTCGCTCATCGGGACGGCCACCAGGGCGGCGTGAGCCGTTCGAGCAGCGCGAGGAGCGCCTCCACGTCCCGCGGCCCCGGCCGGGTGAGCCAGACCTCGATCGCGCCGATGATGCCGTCGGCCAGGTAGCGCTCGATCGCCCGGCGCTCCAGCTCGTCGGCGGCGGGGACGCTCACGCTGTGCTGGTCGAGCAGCAGTTCGATGGAGCCCTGGAAGTGGTCGCTGAGCATGGCGTGCAGGCCGGCCTCCGCGCCCTCCGCTCCGAGTCCGCGGCGGTAGACGGCGTCGTGCTCGTCGACATGCTGGAGGACCGCGCGCGTGACGCCGGTGATCGCCGCCGCGGCGTCGTCGGGCGCGACATCCACGAGGTACGCGGCTCGCAGCTCATCCAGCTGGGCGCGCAGCACGCGCTGCAGCAGGGCGGCGGGCGACGCGGCGTACTCGTACACGGTCGACCGGTGCACGCCGGCGGCGGAGGCCAGGCCGGAGACGGTCACGTCGGTGATCGGCCGCTCCGCTGCGAGGGCGAGCACGGCGGCGCAGAGCCGCGCCAGCGTCTTCTCCTGGCGGGCGTCGAGGCGCGTCCGCTCGAGCGCAGGCGCCGCGGGCGCGACCGTGTTCGCTCCGAGCGCATCCGGTTGCGGGCCGTTCGGCCTCCCTGTGTTCACCTTCTGATCGTACAATCGGAGTTATCCGACAGGTGTCGGATATCTGGAAGGAGAACAATTCATGGCTCAGTACGATGTCGCCGGCCGGTCCGCGATCGTCACCGGCGGTGGCTCGGGCATCGGACGCGCAGTGGCGCTGACCCTCGCGGCCAGCGGCGCCGCGGTCCTGGTCACCGACCTCAACGAGGAGCACGCGAAGGCCGTCGTCGCCGAGATCGAGGCCGCGGGCGGAACCGCCGCCGCGCTCGCAGGCGACGTGACCGACCCGGCGTTCGCCACGGCGAGCGTCGAGGCCGCGAACGCCCTCGCCCCGCTGAAGATCGCGGTCAACAACGCCGGCATCGGCGGGGAGGCCGCCCCGGTCGCCGACTACTCGCTGGAGAGCTGGCGCAAGGTCATCGAGGTCAACCTCAACGCGGTCATGTACTCGATGCAGCCCCAGCTCACCGCGATGGCCGCGAACGGCGGCGGCGCGATCGTCAACATGGCGTCCATCCTCGGCAGCGTGGGCTTCGAGAACTCGTCCGCCTACGTCACCGCCAAGCACGGCCTCCTCGGCCTCACCCAGAACGCGGCGCTGGAGTACGCCGGCCAGAACGTGCGCGTCGTCGCCGTCGGCCCCGGCTTCATCAAGACCCCGCTCGTGGAGGCCAACCTGAGCCCGGAGGCGCTGCAGTTCCTGGAGGGCAAGCACGCCCTCGGCCGGCTCGGGCAGCCGGAGGAGGTCGCGGCTCTCGTCGCGTTCCTCGCCTCCGACGCCGCGTCGTTCATCACCGGCAGCTACCACCTGGTCGACGGCGGCTACACCGCCCAGTAAGCGCAGCCACTGCTCCGTCGAGGGGCACGTGAACGCCCCTAAAACCCGGATTTAGGGGCGTTTACGTGCCCCTCGGCGTTGGGAGTCATAGTGTGTGGAGGGTGAGTGATGTCGAGCGGGTGCTGCTGAGCGACGAGCGACTGGAGCGGTTCCGCTCCCGGGCCGCCGGGTACGACGCGGAGAACCGGTTCTTCACGGAGGACTTCGCCGAGCTGGCCGACGACGGCTACCTGAAGGCCCTCGTGCCGACCGAGTTCGGCGGCCTCGGGCTGTCGCTGGAGCAGACCGCGCGCCTCCAGGTCCGGCTCGCGGGCGCCGCGCCTGCCACCGCCCTCGCGGTGAACATGCACCTGGTCTGGACCGGCGTCGCCAAGACCCTGCGCGACCGCGGCGACGACTCGCTGGAGTTCCTGCTGCAGGAGGCCGGCGCCGGCGAGGTGTTCGCCTTCGGGCTGAGCGAGGCCGGCAACGACCTCGTGCTGTTCGGGTCGACGACCGAGGCCCGGCCGGAGGCGGACGGCGCGTACCGCTACTTCGGCACCAAGATCTTCACCTCCCTCTCCCCCGCGTGGACGCGGCTCGGCACGATGGGCCTCGACACGGCGAGTGCCGACGCGCCGAAGATCGTCTACGGCTTCGTGGAGCGCACCGGCGGCGGCTTCGAGATCCGCGAGGACTGGGACACGATCGGGATGCGGGCGACGCAGAGCAGCACGACCGTGCTCGACGGCGCGCTCGCCCCCGCGGACCGCGTCGTGCGCCGGCTCGACCCCGGACCCAACCCCGACCCGCTCGTCTTCGCCATCTTCGCCAACTTCGAGCTGCTGCTCGCCGCCGTCTACACCGGCATCGGCGCCCGGGCGCTGGAGCTGGCCGTGGCCTCCGCGCACCGCAGGAAGAGCCTGAAGAACGACGGCCGCACCTATGCGAACGACCCGGACATCCGCTGGCGCGTCGCCTCCGCCGCGATCGACCAGGACGCCCTCCTCCCCCAGCTCGACGCGATCACCCGTGACGTCGACACCCTCGCCGACCACGGCGCGCAGTGGTTCCCGAAGCTGGTCGGGATGAAGGTCCGCGCCACCGAGACCGCCCGCCGCGTCGTCGACCAGGCCATCCGGGTCTCGGGAGGCTCGACCTTCTTCGCCGGGAACGAGCTCGGCCGGCTGTACCGCGATGTGCTCGCGGGCATCTTCCACCCGTCCGACGCCGAGTCCGCGCACAGCACCGTCGCGAACGCCTGGCTCGGCCCGATCGAGGAGTGACCGCCATGCAGCAGATCACCGCCCAGCACTTCGCCGACCGGCTGGCCCGCGGCGCCGCCCAGGCGAAGGAGGCCGGGCTCGACGCCCTCCTGGTCGCCCCGGGACCCGACCTCGCGTACTTCGCCGATTATCTCCCGCCGGCGACCGAGCGGCTGACCATGCTGGTGATCCCGACCGAGGGCGAGCCGACGATGATCGTGCCCGTGCTGGAGCACGACAGCGCCGCCGCCACCCGCTCGGCCGGCGCGATCCGCCTGATCACCTGGGCCGACGGCGAGGACGAGCACGCGCCCCTGGTCGACCAGCTCTGGTCGGGAGGCCGCTACGCCGTCTCCGACTCGGCCTGGGCGCTGCACCTGCTCGCGCTGCAGCACGAGCTCCCGGATGTGCGCTTCGCGGCGTTCTCGACCGCCTTGCCGATGCTGCGCGCGGTGAAGGGCCCCGACGAGATCGACCGGCTCGCTGCCGCAGGGGCCGCGGCCGACGCGACCTTCGAGGACATCCTCACCGTGGCCTTCGCCGGCCGCCGCGAGAACGAGGTCGCCGCCGACCTGGACCGCCTGCTGCGCGCGCACGGCCACTCCCAGGTGGACTTCACGATCGTCGGCTCCGGGCCCAACGGCGCAAACCCGCACCACGAGGCGGGCGAGCGCGTCATCCAGCAGGGCGACATGGTGGTGCTCGACTTCGGCGGGCTGATGGACGGCTACGGCTCGGACACCACCCGCACCGTCCACGTCGGCGAGCCGACCGACGAGGAGCACGAGGTCTTCGAGGTGGTGAAGCGGGCGCAGCAGGCCGCGTTCGAGGCGGTCGCGGTGGGCGTGCCGCTGCAGGAGATCGACCGCACGGCGCGCGCGGTGATCCGGGACGCGGGCTACGGGGAGTACTTCGTCCACCGTGTCGGCCACGGAATCGGCACCACCACGCACGAGCCGCCGTACCTGGTGGAGGGCGAGGAGCAGCCGGTCGTGGCCGGGATGTGCTTCTCGATCGAGCCCGGCATCTACCTGCCGGGGAGGTTCGGCGTGCGCATCGAGGATATCGTGGTCGCCGACGACGACGGGGCGCGCAGGCTGAACAACACCAGCCGCGAGCTCCACATCGTCCGGTGAGCGCGCCGACCGCCCGCACGGGCGACGCCGAGAGCGCCTCCTCCGACCGCATCCGGGCCGAGCGCGCGGCGGCCGAGCTGCGCGACGCCGAGCGCCGCCGCGCGCTCCGCAGCATGAAGGCCCTCGCGACCAGTCTGCTGGCGGTCGCCGCCGTGATCTTCGCCGTCTCGTTCGCGCTCCAGGACCGCTACCCCTGGCTCGGCTTCGTGCGCGCCGCCGCGGAGGGCGCGATGGTCGGCGCGCTCGCGGACTGGTTCGCCGTGACGGCGCTGTTCACACATCCGCTGGGCCTGCGCATCCCGCACACCGCGATCATCCCGACTCGCAAGGACGAGATCGGCGAGACGCTGGGCGAGTTCGTGGAGACCGAGTTCCTGTCCGACGACGTGGTCGCGACCCGGCTGACCGCGTACGACGTGTCCGGCGCCGCCGCCCGCTGGCTGACCGAGCCGGGCAACGCGCGCCGGGTGGTGGACGAGGCCTCCGGCGCCGTTGTCGGCTTCTTCGGCCTGCTGGACGACGACCGCATGCGCGAGGCCGTGGAGGCCGTCGTGCGCACGCACGTGATCGAGCCGGAGTGGGCGCCCCCGATCGGCCGCCTCGGCGTGCGCATCCTCAGCTCCGGCGGCCACCACGACGCCGTCGACCTGCTGCTCGACCGGTTGGACGACTGGCTGGTCATCCACCCGGACGCGCTGACGAACCTCGTCTCCGGCCGGCTCCCGTCCTGGCTGCCGTCGTTCGTGGACAAGCTGGTGGACGAGCGGGTGTACCAGGAGCTGCGCCGCTTCATCGCCGACGTGCGCCGCGACCCCGCGCATCGCGCCCGTCGGGCGTTCGACGGCTACCTCGCCGAGCTCGCCGACCGCCTCCAGCACGACCCGGAGACGATCGCCGGCCTGGAGGCCGCGAAGGCCCGCGCGTTCGACGACCCGCGCATCCGGGAGCTGGCCGCGCAGGCCTGGGCGGCCGCGCGCTCGGCGGCTGTGGACGCTCTCAGCGACCCGGACAGCGAACTCCGAAATCGAGTGTCCGCGGCCCTCGCCGACGCCGCCGGCCGCGTCGCCGCCGACCCGGAGCTGCGGGCCTCTCTCAACCAGCGCATCGCCGGCGCGGCCGGTCACCTCGTGTCGACCTACAGGCACGACATCGCGAGCGTGATCACCGAGACCGTGCGCGGCTGGGACCCGGCGGAGACGACCGACAAGATCGAGGTGCAGGTGGGCCGCGACCTGCAGTTCATCCGGATCAACGGGACGGTGGTCGGCGCGCTCGCCGGCCTGGCCATCTACACGATCGCGACGCTCGTCGCCTCGGCGTTCTGAGCCCTACGCCCGCCGGAGCGCCCGGCGCCGCGCGAACGGGATGGCGGCGATCCGCCATCCGACCAGGAAGATGCCGAGGACCACGAAGGCCACCGCGATGAACGCCGGCTCCACGCCCTGACCGGCGGAGGTGCGGATGAGCATCCCCAGCGCGACCGTCATCAGCCAGACCGGGACGCCCGGCCAGATCAGCGCGAGCGGGCGGCGCCAGGCCCAGGTGACGAACCAGCCGGCGACGAGGCCGATGAAGAACGGCCAGTACGTGCTCAGCACCCCGGAGACGGTCGCCGCCTCGCCGTGGCTGCGACGCCCGACGAGCACGAACACGAGGATCAGCACGGCGTCGATCACGAACGCCACGGCCGCTGTCCTCGAGGATTTCACGCGTCGATGCTACGATGCCGCGCCCGAGCGTTCGCTGGGTGCGACCCGTGCGGAGGCTTCAATAGACTGGCCGCGTCCAGCCCCCGCAGCCGAGGAGCAGCCGTGCCCAATTCCGACTTCCTGGCCCAGCCGTCCCTGCCCCGTCCGGAGGTCGGCGCGGACGACGCCGCGGCCGTGGCCGAGCACGCCTTCGGGCTCACCGGGCGGATCACCGAGCTGGGCAGCAACCAGGACCGCAACTTCCTCGTCGACACCGGCACGCACCGCTACGTGCTCAAGATCGCCAACCCGGTCTTCGCGGTCGAGGAACTGCACGCCCAGAACGCGGCGCTCGCGCTGCTCGCCGGGGCCGACGCACGCATCCCTGCCGTGCTCGCCGCCCGCGACGGCGGCGACGTCGTCGCGGTCGAGGTGCGCGGGCGGACCCTGCACGCGCGGGTGCTGAGCTTCCTCGACGGCGAGCCGCTGACCGATGTCGAGCGCCTGAGCACCGAGCAGCTGCGCACCCTCGGCCGGCTCTCCGGGAGCATCGCCGCGGGGCTCGCCGGGCTGCGGCATCCCGGGCTCGCCCGCACCACCCAGTGGGACGCGCGGATCGGCGGCGACGTCGTCGCGCTGCTGGCCGATCACGTGCTCCAACCGGCGAAACGGCTGGCCGCGGTGGCGGCGGCGGAGGGCGCGCTCGCCGCGCTCGACCCGCTGCGACGGCGGCTGCGGGTGCAGGCCATCCACGGCGACGTGACGGACGACAACATCGTGCTCGGCGCGGACGGCCCCGGCGTCATCGACTTCGGCGACGTCGCGGACGGCTGGCTGGTCGCCGAGCTCGCGGCCACCGTGACCAGCGCCCTCCACCATCAGCCGGAGGACCCGCTGGCCGTGCTGGACGTGATCGAGGCCTTCCACGCGGAGGCGCCGCTCGACGACGCCGACCTCGCCGCGCTCTGGCCGCTCGTCGTGCTGCGCGGCGCCGTCCTCGTGGTCAGCGGCGAGCAGCAGGTCGTCCTCGACGGGGACAACGCGTACGCCGACGAGAACCGCGCCCACGAGTGGGTGGCGTTCGACGTGGCGCGGCGACTGCCCTTCAGGGAGGTGGAGGCCGCGATCCGCTCGCGACTGGCTCCGGGCTACCGCCGGCCCGACGCGCAGGCACTCGGCCGCCTCATCGCGCTCGACAGCACCGATGCCCACCTCGCCGACCTCTCCGTCACCGGCCACGACCTCGACGACGGCCGCTGGCAGCGCGCGGGCTTCGAGGACGCCGTGCTGGGGCGGATCTGCCGGGAGAACGGCCACGCGCTCACCCGCTACGCCGAGGCCCGGCTCACCCGCGCGCGCCTCGACCGCACCGAGCCGTCGCCGACGATCGCGCTCGGCGTCACGCTCGACGCCCCGGCCGGGACCGTCGTGCACGCGCCGTTCGCCGGCGAGCTGCGGCTGGTGGAGGGCGCCTGGCTGCTGCACGGCGACGAGGTCGACCTCTGGCTGGACGGGCTGTCCCGCCCGCTGACCACGGCCTCCGTCGACCGCGGCGAGGTGATCGGCAGCGCCGCACGGCTGAGCGCGCAGCTCAGCCGCGTGCCCGGCTGGCGGCCACCGGCGTTCGTCACGCCCGCGCTGCCGACGGCGGTCTGGCGCGCGGTTTCGCCTGACCCCTCCGACCTCTTCGGCGTCGACCTCGCGGCGGCCGCAGCCGACCCGGCCGACGTGCTGTCGCGCCGCGACTCGTCGTTCGCGCGCGTGCAGGAGCACTACTTCGCCGAGCCCCCGCTGATCGAGCGCGGCTGGGGGCACCACCTGTTCGACACCCGCGCGCAGAGCTACCTGGACATGGTCAACAACGTGACCCAGATCGGGCACGCGCACCCGAGGCTCGTGCGCGCGGTCCGCGACCAGTGGGCGCTGCTCAACACGAACTCCCGGTTCCACTACGAGGAGCTCTCCCGGTTCACCGAGCGGCTCGCGGAGGTCGCTCCGGACGGGCTCGACACCGTCTTCCTCGTCAACAGCGGCAGCGAGGCGGTCGACCTCGCCCTCCGGCTCGCGCAGGTGCACAGCGGCCGCCGGACGATCCTCGCCGTGACGGAGGCGTACCACGGCTGGACGGTCGGGGCCGACGCCGTCTCGTCGTCGCTGGGCGACAACCCGCGCGCGCTCGAGACCCGGCCGGACTGGGTGGAGCTGATCGCGTCGCCGAACGTCTTCCACGGCCGCCACCGGGGTCTCGCCTCCGGGCCGGAGTACCTCGCCGAGCTGGACGAGCAGCTCGCCGCGCTCGACGCAGCAGGCACCGGCCTCGCGGGCTTCATCGCGGAGCCGGTGTTCGGCAACGCGGGCGGGCTCATGCTCCCGGACGGCTACCTCGCGGGCGTCTACGAGCGGGTCCGCGCCCGCGGCGGCGTCTGCATCGCCGACGAGGTGCAGGTCGGCTACGGCCGGCTCGGCCACTACTTCTGGGGCTCGGCGCAGCAGGGCGTCGTCCCCGACGTGATCACGGTGGCGAAGGCGATGGGCAACGGGCACCCGCTCGGAGCGGTCATCACGCGGCGGGAGGTCGCCGAGTCGTTCGCGGCGGAGGGGTCGTTCTTCTCGTCCGCCGGCGGCAGCCCGGTCAGCTCGGTCGTCGGCCTGACGGTGCTCGACGTGATGCGCGACGAACGGCTGCAGGAGAACGCGGCCGAGGTCGGCGACCACCTGGCCGCGCGCCTGCGCGCGCTCGGGGAGCGGCATCCCCTCGTCGGCGCGGTGCACGGAATGGGGCTCTACCTCGGCGTGGAGCTCGTCCGCGACCGGGAGACGCTGGAGCCGGCGACCGACGAGGCCGCGCTGGTGTGCGAGCGGATGCTGCGGGAGGGCGCGATCGTGCAGCCCACCGGCGACGGCAAGAACGTGCTGAAGATCAAGCCGCCGCTGTGCATCACGCGCGCGAGCGCCGACCGGTTCGTGGACGCGCTGGACCTGGTGCTGGCGACGATCTAGCCTCACGCCGGCGTCTCCTGGCTGTCCTCCCTCTCGCCTTGACTAGTACCCCTCCTGGGTATAAAGTCGTCTCTGTTGGGATACCCCCTCTGGGTATACGCGAAGCGAAGGATGTGCCATGACGACCACGACGTTCCAGGTGACCGGGATGACCTGCGAGCACTGCGAGCGCGCCGTGACCGAAGAGGTGACCTCGATCGCCGCGGTGACCGGCGTCGGCGTCTCGGCCGCGACCGGCGTGCTGACCGTCGAGTCGGCCTCCCCCGTCGACGACGCCGCCGTGCTCGCCGCCGTCGAGGAGGCCGGGTACAGCGCGGTCCGCGCCTGATGTCCGCGACCGGCGCTCCGAACACGTCGCCGCGGCTGGAGCTGCTGATCGGCGGCATGACGTGCGCCTCCTGCGCGGCCCGGGTCGAGAAGAAGCTCAACAAGCTGGACGGCGTGGAGGCCAGCGTCAACTACGCCACCGAGAAGGCGACGGTGTTCGCGCCGGCGGGGTATGACACCGCGGTGCTCGTCGCGCAGGTGGAGAGCGCCGGGTGCACGGCGGCGGTTCCGGCACCCGCCGAGTCGGCGGCGCGGGCTGCCGACCCCGAACTCGCCTCGCTCCGCCGGCGGCTGATCGTGAGCGCGGCTCTCGGCCTCCCGGTCGTGCTGCTCTCGATGATCCCGGCTCTCCAGTTCCCGGGGTGGCAGTGGGTCGCCCTCGCACTGGCGACGCCCGTCGTCGCGTGGGGCGCGTGGCCGTTCCACCGCGCCGCCGCCGTCAACCTCCGGCACGGGGCAGCCACGATGGACACCCTGGTATCGCTCGGCGTCACCGCGGCGTTCGTCTGGTCGGTGTATGCACTGCTGTTCGGCGGCGCGGGCGCTCCCGGCATGACCGGTGCGGACCTCTACCTGGAGGTCGCCGCCGGCGTCACGGTCTTCGTGCTCGCCGGGCGCTACCTCGAGAAGCGCTCCAAGCGGCAGGCGGGGGCGGCGCTGCGGGCGCTGCTGGAGTCCGGCGCCAAGGAGGCGTCGGTGCTGCGCGACCGCGACGACGTGGACGCGCCCCGCGAGGAGCGCATCCCGGTCGAGCGCCTGGTCGTCGGCGACGTCTTCGTCGTGCGCCCCGGCGAGCGGATCGCCGCGGACGGCGTCGTGACGGACGGCTCCGGCGCGGTCGACGCGTCGATGCTCACGGGCGAGTCGGTCCCGGTGGAGGTCGGCCCCGGCGACAGCGTCGCGGGCGGGACAGTCAACGCCGGCGGGCGCCTCCTCGTGCGCGCGACCTCGGTCGGCGCCGACACGAAGCTCGCGCAGATCGCTCGGCTGGTCGAGGACGCGCAGTCCGGTAAGGCCGCGGCACAACGCCTGGCCGACCGGATCAGCGGCGTCTTCGTCCCGGTCGTCATCGGGATCGCGCTCGTCACCCTCGCGGCGTGGCTGCTCCTGGGAGCGCCCGTGGACGCGGCGTTCACCGCGGCGGTGGCCGTGCTCATCATCGCGTGCCCGTGCGCGCTGGGCCTCGCGACCCCGACCGCGCTGCTGGTCGGCACCGGGCGCGGGGCGCAGCTCGGCATCCTGATCACGGGGCCCGAGGTGCTGGAGGCGACGCGGCGGGTGGACACCGTGCTGCTGGACAAGACCGGGACGGTCACCACGGGGCGGATGACGCTGGCGGGCGTCATCGCGGAGGACGGCGATTCGGCCGGGGCGCTGCGCCGCGCCGGCGCGGTGGAGGACGCCTCCGAGCACCCGATCGCGCGTGCCATCGCCGACGCCGCCCGGGCCGAAGGGGCCCTGCCGCCCGTCGCGGACTTCCGCACCGACGGCGGACTCGGCGTCTCCGGCACGGTCGACGGCGAGCGCATCGTCGTCGGACGCGTATCGTTCCTGGCCGCAGCACGTATGCCGCTCGGCCCCGGCCTCCAGCAGGCGGTCGCCGAGGCGGAGGCCTCCGGCACGACCGCGGTCGTGGTGGGCTGGGCTGACCGCGCCAGAGCCGTCCTCACGCTCGCGGACGCCGTGGCCCCGCATAGCGCGGAGGCCGTCCGCCGGCTGACGCGGCTCGGCCTGACGCCGGTGCTGCTCACCGGCGACAACGAGACCGTCGCGCGCCGGGTCGCCCAGGAGGTCGGGATCGCGGAGGTGATCGCCGGCGTCCTCCCGGCCGAGAAGGCGGCGGTGGTCCGGCGCCTGCAGGCGGAGGGACGGCGGGTGGCGATGATCGGCGACGGCGTCAACGACGCGGCGGCGCTCGCGGCGGCCGACCTCGGGCTGGCGATGGGGACGGGGACGGACGCCGCCATCCAGGCCGCCGACCTCACCCTGGTGCGCGGCGACCTGACCGCCGCCGCTGACGCCGTGCGGCTGTCCCGGCGTACGCTGGCGACCATCCGCGGCAACCTGTTCTGGGCGTTCGCGTACAACCTCGCGGCGCTGCCGCTGGCGGCGTTCGGCCTGCTGAACCCGATGATCGCGGGCGCCGCGATGGCGTTCTCGAGCGTCTTCGTGGTGACCAACAGCCTGCGGCTGCGCACGTTCCGGCCGGAGGGCGGAGCCGAGGAGCGGAGGAGATCGTGAGCCAGACCGACCACACCGGGCACGCCGAGGCGATGCACGACCACGCCGAGCACGCCGACCACCCCCAGTCGTCTCACGACCACTCCGCACACGACCACTCCGGGCACGTCGACGCCTTCCGCCGCCTCTTCTGGATCAACCTCGTCATCGCCGTCCCGGTCGTCGCCTTCTCGCCGATGTTCGCCATGATCCTCGGCTACCCCCTTCCGGACGTCGCCTGGGTGACGTGGATCTCCCCCGTGCTCGGCACCGTCATGTTCGTCTGGGGCGGCCGGCCGTTCCTGACCGGTGCTGTCTCCGAGCTGCGGGCGCGGCAGCCCGGGATGATGCTGCTCATCGCGCTCGCCATCACCGTCGCGTTCGTCGCGTCGTGGGGCGCGGCCCTCGGCCTCCTCGACCACCAGCTCGACTTCTGGTGGGAGCTCGCCCTCCTCATCGTGATCATGCTGCTCGGTCACTGGATCGAGATGCGCTCGCTCGCCCAGACCACCTCCGCCCTCGACTCGCTCGCGGCCCTGCTGCCCGACGAGGCTGAGAAGGTGGAGGGCGACGGCACGGCCGTCGTCTCCCCCGCGGACCTCGCGGTGGGCGACCTCGTGCTGGTGCGTCCGGGAGGTCGCGTCCCTGCCGATGGGCGCGTGGTGTCCGGCGCAGCGCAGGTGGACGAGTCCATGATCACCGGCGAGTCGCGTGCGGTCTCCCGCGGCGAAGGCGACCCCGTGGTCGCGGGGACGGTCGCGACCGACTCGGCGCTGCGCGTGCGGGTCACCGCAGTGGGCGACGACACCGCGCTGGCGGGCATCCGCCGGCTCGTCGCCGACGCCCAGAACTCGTCCTCCCGCGCCCAGCGGATCGCCGACCGCGCCGCGGGCTGGCTGTTCTGGTTCGCACTCGGCTCCGCGGCGATCACCGCCGTGGTGTGGACCGCGATCGGCCTCCCCGACGACGCAGTGGTCCGCGCCATTACCGTGCTCGTGATCGCCTGCCCGCACGCGCTCGGCCTCGCCATCCCGCTCGTCGTCTCGATCGCGACCGAGCGGGCGGCCCGCGGCGGCGTCCTCGTGAAGGACCGGCTGGCGCTGGAGACCATGCGCACGGTCGACACGGTCCTGTTCGACAAGACCGGGACGCTGACCAAGGGCGAGCCCGCCGTCACGGGCGTGGACACGGACGGCGACGACGACCGGGTGCTCGCTCTCGCAGCCGCCGCGGAGTCCGACTCCGAGCACCCGCTGGCTCGCGCGATCGTGTCCGCCGCCTCCGCGCGCGGCCTCGCGGCGCCCACTGCGAGCGACTTCACCGCCTCCCCCGCGGTCGGTGTGGCGGCGACGGTCGACGGGCAGCGGGTGGAGGTCGGCGGCCCTGCGCTCCTGGAGTTGCGCGGCGCCGCCGAGCGGCCGATCGCCGCGACATGGCGTCAGGAGGGTGCGATCATCCTGCACGTCCTGGTCGACGGACGCACCGTCGGAGCGCTTCGCCTGGCCGACGAGGTGCGCGAGGAGTCCCGGCAGGCGGTGGCGGCGCTGCGGGAGCAGGACATCCAGGTCGTCATGATCACCGGCGACGCGGAGGCCGTGGCCGCGTCGGTCGCCCGCGAGCTCGGGATCGACCGCTGGTTCGCCGGCGTCCGGCCGGAGGACAAGGAGTCGACCGTCGCCGGCCTCCAGGCCGAGGGCCGCACCGTCGCGATGGTCGGCGACGGCGTCAACGACGCCCCCGCGCTGGCACGCGCGGACGTCGGCATCGCGATCGGCGCCGGCACGGACGTGGCGATCGCGTCGGCCGGTGTCATCCTGGCCAGCGACGACCCGCGCTCCGTGCTGTCGGTGATCCGGCTGTCCCGGGCGAGCTACCGCAAGATGACGCAGAACCTGTGGTGGGCGGCCGGCTACAACCTGATCTCGGTTCCGCTCGCGGCCGGCGTCCTCGCGCCGATCGGGTTCGTGCTGCCGATGTCCGTCGGTGCCATCCTGATGTCGCTCTCGACAATCGTCGTGGCCCTGAACGCGCAACTCCTCCGCCGCCTCGACCTCCGCCCCGAGGCCCTCTGACGCTCGCCACCTCCGCCGAAGGGCACGTAAACGCCCTTAAAGCGGAGTTTTAGGGGCGTTTACGTGCCCCTCGGCGTTGGGTGGGCGGGGCGGGGCGGGGCGGAGCGCGCCCGCGGCAGCGTGCGTGATTGCGGCGGCCACTGCGTCGAGCGCCGCCGAGTGCAGCGACCACTGCTGCCAGTACAGGGGCACGTCCACCGCCCCTCCGGGGTCCAGCACCACCAGCCGGCCGTCGGCCACGAGCGGGTCGGCCTGCAGGTCGGGCACCATCCCCCAGCCCAGTCCGAGCACCGCGGCGCCGACGAACTCCGTGGACGCCGGGACGAAGTGCCGCGGCGGCCGCGCTCCCGGCGCCAGTGCGGCCACATAGCGGTCCTGGAGGGCGTCCTTGCGGTTGTAGACCAGCATCGGCGCGACCGCGGCCCGCTCCGCCGTCCAGCCGTCCGGGCACCAGCGCTCCACGAACGCGGGGCTGGCGAGCGGGCGGTAGCGCATGGCCCCCAGCGCGGTGACCGTGCAGCCCTGCACCGGCTCCGGGTCGGAGCCGATCGCGCCCATCGCCGTCCCGTCGCGCAGGCGGTCGATGGTGTGCTCCTGGTCGTCGAGAGCGATGTCGAACACCGCACCCTGGACGGTCGCGAGCGCGGGCAGCACCCAGGTCGCGAGCGAGTCCGCGTTGACGACCAGCGGGATCGGGGTCGCGGCGGCCCCGTCGCCGCCCTCCAGCTCAGCCGCCGCCTCCGCCTCCAGAAGCGCGACCTGGCGGGCCAAGCGCAGCAGGACGGCGCCGGCCTCCGTGGCCTGGATGGGCTTGCTGCGCCGCACGAGCACCCGTCCGCTCTGCTCCTCCAGCGACTTGATTCGCTGGCTCACCGCGGAGGGCGTGATGTGGAGGGCCGCGGCAGCGCGGTCGAACGTGCCGTGGTCGACCACCGCGGCCAGAGTGCGGAGCTGATCGGTAGAAGCGTCCATCATCAGCAATGCTAATGGTTCATAAGGAAATCAAGCTGTACTGATGGCTCGCTGTTCCCTATCGTCGAATGGTGCTCTCCGTCTACCTCACCGGCCTCGGCTCCGCCGCCGCCCTCATCGTCGCCATCGGCGCGCAGAACGCGTTCGTCCTCCGGCAGGGGCTCCGCCGCGAGCACGTGCTCGCCGTGGTCGCGATCTGCGTCGCGAGCGACGCGCTGCTGATCGCCGCGGGCGTCGCCGGGATCGGGACACTGGTGAAGGCCGCCCCGCTCGCGCTGCAGATCGTGCGCTGGGCCGGGTTCGCGTTCCTGGTCGGCTACGCCGTGTTCGCCGCCGTGCGCGCCGTCCGCCCGACCACGCTGACGGCCGCGACCTCGGGAGGCGGCACGCTCGCCGCGGCGATCGGCACCTGCCTCGCGATCACCTGGCTGAACCCGCACGTGTACCTCGACACGGTGCTCCTCCTGGGCTCGCTGTCGGCGACGCACGGCGACCCGGGCCGCTGGGTGTTCGGCGCGGGAGCGGCGACCGCGAGCCTGCTCTGGTTCGTGGTGCTCGGTTTCGGGGCACGGGTGGCGGCGCCGGTGTTCGCGCGTCCGATGGCCTGGCGCGTGCTGGACGCGGGGATCGCTGTGCTGATGCCGGTGCTCGCGGTCATGCTGGTCGTCTGAGGACAGCACCACAACGAAAAAAGGACCGCCATTCCTGGCGGTCCTTTTCCTTCCGGTGGAGCTAAGGAGATTCGAACTCCTGACCTCTTCGATGCGAACGAAGCGCGCTACCAACTGCGCCATAGCCCCGGGGGATTGCTTAGAAACAATAGCACCCTCGCGGTGCCGTTTCGAAATCGAGCGGGGCTCAGCTCGCGGCCCGACGGCGGCGCAGGACGGCGTCCAGGTCGAGGGCGCCGTCGTCGACCGAGCCGACGATCCCCATGCTCGAGTACATGCTCGGGACGGCCTCCACGACCGCTGCCGGAACGGCGCGAGGTGCGGCGGCAACAGCGACCGGGACGGCCTCGACCGGGCGCAGCCGCACGGGCGCGGGTACGGCGGTCTCCACCTCGGCGACGGCGGTCGCCTTCCGCTCGAACTCCGCTCGGGCGGCCGAGCGGCGCAGCTCGGCGGCGGCGTCCACCGAGGCCATCGCGGCCGCGGCCACCGTCCCCGGCGACAGGTGCAGCGGCTTCGGGAGCGGCTGCGGCGTCCAGCTCTGGCGCAGGGCCTCCTGCACGGGGAGGTCGTGCTTGGCGTCGTCGTACAGCGCGGGCGACGCGGGCGCGGCCGGGATGAACGGGACGGGCGCGGGCATGGCGTTCGCCGCGCGGGACAGGCGGCTCAGCATCCCGAGTGCCGCCACCGTGACCGTGACCGACCCGGCGGCCAGCAGCCACGCGCCGGTCGCGAGGAGCAGCGCTGCGCCCGAGGCGATGCCCACCAGCCCGGCGACCAGCAGGAGAGTACAGAGGGCGCGGGAACGGCGCAGCCGGCGACGGCGCTGGGGCGAGAGCACGGGACGGGCGTTCAGCGCGGCAAGGGCGCGTGCCCGCTGGGCCGCTGCCGCACGGGACGCGCGCTCCATCGCGATGGCGTGGGCGGCGGCGCGCTCGGCCTCCTCCGCGGCTTCGCGGCGCTCCTCGGCGACAGCCTGCTCGCGGCGGGCGTGGGCTGCGGCCTCCGCGCGCGCGGTGGCCAGACGCCTCTCCTCCGCCCGGCGGAGAATGCGCTGCTGCTCCGCGACCGTCTTGGCGGTCGCCTCCATGCGGACCTCGTCCGGAAGCTCACTCGTCTCGGCCAGGATGCGCAGCGTCTGCTGCAGGCGCACGGCGTTGCGTTCGGTCGCCATGTACTCGCGGCGACGCAGCCACACCGGGACGAGGTAGGCCAGCCAGAGGGCGGCCGCGATGGCGACGACGACCCCTCCGCCCATCACATCCCCAGTCATGCTCCTACGGTAGGGGTCGGCCGGTCGGCCTCCCGGTCAGCGCCCGGGTGTGTCACGGATGGAGAGGACTCTCAGCGTGCTTTCGACCGGCGTGCGGCACGCACAGAGCGACAGCGGCTCAGTGCCGCCGGGCCACCGGCAGCGGGATGGCCGCCGCCGCACGGTCCTCCGCGGTCACCGCGGCGGCCTCCGCGGGAGCCTCGCCGTCCATCCAGCGCCGCAGCACGCCCTGCTGCAGCTCCTCGGACACCAGGCCGAAGCAGTAGTGGTCGCGCCAGTCGCCGTTGATGTGGATGTAGCGCCGGCGCAGTCCCTCGTAGCGGAAGCCGAGCTTCTCGACCACGCGCAGGCTCGGCGCGTTCTCCGGGCGGATGCAGATCTCCATGCGGTGCAGGCCGAGCTGGTAGAAGCAGTAGTCGGTCGCCAGCGCGACGGCGGTCGGCGTGATGTTGCGGCCGGCGAACTCCTCCGCGATCCAGTAGCCGATCGTGGCGCTGGAGAGCGAGCCGTAGGTCACCGACGAGACGTTGAGCTGACCGGCAAGCCGGCCGTCGTACTCCACGATGAACGGGAGGCCGTGCCCGGCCCGCGCGTTCGCGAGCAGGGAGCGGATGCTGGCGCGCGTGTCGAAGGAGCCGGGCGCGTAGGGGCTGGTGGCCTCCCACTGCCGCAGCCAGGACCGGTTGTCGAGCAGCGAGCGCTCCAGGGCGCGCGCGTCCCTCAGGCGGATCGGTCGCAGTCCGATGCGTCCCTCGCTCAGCGTGGGGATGACGAACGCCACGGCGTCCTCCTTCTGCGGCAACCGTTCGCCGCAGGTAGAACGCTAGCGGTTAACGCCCTCCGACGCGTCAGCCGCGTCGATCGGCATCTCCTCGAGGACCTCGCGGGGCTCGTCGTGGAGGCCGTCGGCGAACGCTTTCAGCCACGGCCGCAGCTCCGGGCCGAGGTCCTCGCGGTCGACGGCGAGCTGCACGATCGCCTTGATGTAGTCGAGGCGGTCGCCGGTGTCGTAGCGGCGGCCGCGAAAGACGACGCCGTACACGCCGCCCGTCCAGTCGGGCGCCTCAGCCATCGCCTGGAGGGCGTCGGTGAGCTGGATCTCGCCGCCGCGGCCCGGTTCGGTGCGCTCCAGCACGTCGAAGACCTCCGGGCGCAGCACGTAGCGGCCGATGATCGCGTAGTTGGAGGGCGCAACGTCGGCGTCCGGCTTCTCGACGAGGCCGGTGATGCGCACCACATCGTCGTCGCCGGTCTCCTCGATCGCGGCGGCGCCGTACAGGTGGATGGACTCGCTCGGCACCTCCATCAGCGCGATCACGCTGGCGTTGTACTTCTGCTGGACGTCGAGCATGTGCAGCAGGAGGTCGTCGCGCGAGTCGATGATGTCGTCGCCGAGCAACACGGCGAACGGTTCGCGGCCGACGTGCATCTTGGCGCGGAGCACGGCGTGGCCGAGCCCCTTCGGGTCGCCCTGGCGCACGTAGTGGAGGTCGGCGAGGGAGGTCGAGTAGTGCACCTTCTCGAGGCGGTCGGTGTCGCCCTTCTTCTCGAGGGTGTCTTCCAGCTCGGCGTTGCGGTCGAAGTGGTTCTCGAGCGCGTTCTTGTTGCGCCCGGTGATCATCAGCACGTCGTGCAGCCCGGCGGCGACGGCCTCCTCGACCACGTACTGGATGGCCGGCTTGTCGACGACCGGCAGCATCTCTTTCGGCATCGCCTTGGTCGCCGGGAGGAACCGGGTGCCGAGGCCTGCTGCGGGGATCACTGCTTTCGTCACGTGGTTAGCCATACGGCCACAGTATCCGCATTTCGATCGGGGTCCCGGGGGGATCTTCTAGGATTGCGCTATGGAGACCGACACAGCAGCCCATCGCAAGCGCGCACTGCGCGCCGAGCTGCGCGAGCGCCGGCAGAACCTCACGAGCACCGAACGGCAGGCCGCGGCCGCCGGAATCACCCGGAACTTGGTCGACCTGACGACGGACCTCTCCGCCCGCTCCGTGGCCTGCTACCTGTCGACGACGATCGAGCCGGACACCCGCCCGTACGTCAACTGGGCCGTCGCCCAGGGGCTGCGCGTGCTGCTCCCGGTCTCCCGCGAAGACGGCCTCCTCGACTGGACCACCGGCGACGGCGAGACCGAGACCGAGGGGCTCTTCGGGATGCCGGAGGCCGTCGGCGAGCTGCTCGGGCCGATCGCGATCAACGACGTCGACCTCATCCTCGTACCGGCCGCCGCCGTCGACGCGAGCGGGATGCGCATGGGCTGGGGCCGCGGGTATTTCGACAAGACCCTCGGCAGCATGGAAAAATGTCCCCCGGTGTACGCCGTCGTGTTCGACGGCGAGCTCGTGGACGAGGTCCCGCGCGAGCGGCACGATCAGCCGGTCGACGGCGCGGTCACCCCCACCCGCATCGTCCAGTTCACCTGACCCACCGAGCCACACGGAAGACCATGCCGACCTACTCCTACTCGTGCCGCGACTGCGGCCACGCCTTCGACATCCACCAGGCGTTCACCGACGACGCGCTCACGGTCTGCCCCAACTGCGGCGGCACGCTGCGCAAGGTGTTCGGGGCGGTCGGCGTGACCTTCAACGGGTCCGGGTTCTACCGGACGGACTCGCGCGGCGGGGCGAAGACGGCGAGCGGGGGATCATCGCCGGGGTCGTCCTCGTCGTCGTCCGGGTCGTCCTCTTCTGGCTCCTCGTCGTCGGGCTCGTCCTCGTCCGGGTCGTCGTCGGGATCCTCCTCGTCCGGGTCGTCCTCGTCCGGGTCGTCCTCGTCGGGTTCGTCTTCGTCATCGAGTTCGTCGGGCTCCGCCGCCTGACCCACGTACCAGCACCACCAGTTCCATCCATCGAGCGAAAGGACCGGTCTTGCTCAAAGGCTTCAGAGAGTTCATCCTCCGCGGGAACGTGATCGACCTGGCAGTCGCCGTTGTCATCGGCGCCGCGTTCACGGCTGTGGTGACCTCGATCGTCACCAACGTCTTCAACCCGCTGATCAGCGCCTTCTTCAAGGCGAGCACGCTCGACGACGCGATGGTCGTCACCCTCAACGGCTCGCACATCAAGTTCGGCGCAGTGCTCGGCTCGATCGTCAGCTTCCTGATCGTCGCCGTCGTCGTCTACTTCGTGTTCGTCTTCCCGATCAACAAGCTCAAAGAGCGGATGGACCGCCTCCGCAAGAAGGGCGTGGTGGAGCCGGACGCCCCGATCACCGAGCTGGACTTGCTCAGCGAGATCCGCGACCTCCTGCAGGCGCAGCAGTCCCCGCCTGCGGCGAACGCCGGAAGGCACGCCGACCCGCTGCCGTAAGGCTGCGCAGACTCAGTAGTGCGGCGGCACGTCCCGCCGCAGCTGCTCGTCGTTGGAGGACCACGACTTCTCCTCGCGGTCGCGCTCCGGGACGTGTGGCGTAGGGTCGGCGCCCGGCGCACCCTCGCGCCGCACGCGGCGCGAGCGGCGTGACGGGCGTTCGGGGTCGGGCTTCTGACTCACCCCTTCAGCGTACCCGCCCCCCATTCACCGATTCCGCACGAATGCGGCGAATCGCCCCTCGGGCGATTCGGCACGAATATCGCGAATGGTGGCCCCAGAGGCGACATTCGGCACGAATGTCGGCGCCCTAGAGCTGCGGGAGGGTGATGGGAGCCGTCTCGGTGCTCGCCTCGTCGTTGACGCCGATGAGGCGGGCGATGCGGGACGCGACCGTGTCCGGGTCGGCGAACAGCTCGAAGCTGTGCACCCGGAGGTAGTGCCAGCCCAGGCGGCGGAGCACATCGGGCCGCAGGCGCAGCGACTCGCGGAGGCTGCCGCGGTTCACGTCGTCGTCCGTCTCGACCACGACCGCGCGGCCCACGTTCGACGCCACCAGGGTGAGCTTGCCGCGGTAGCCGATCTGCACATCCAGGCCGCGGCGTGCCAGGCGCTTGGCGAGGTCCACCACCATCGGGTCGGCGTCCGGGCTCAGGTACTCGGGCACGGCGGCCTGGAGCTGGTCGGCCTCCCCCAGCACCTGGGCGAGCGCGGCGATGCCGTGGCGCATCCGGGACTCGTCGATGTCGTCGGGGCGGAAGCAGGAGACGATGTCCATGCCGCGGCGCGCGCGGGTCATGCCCACAGCGAGCAGGCGGTCGCCACCCGGCTCCGCGAGGGCCCCGAAGTTGGAGAGCAGGCGGCCGTGCGGGGTGCGGCCGTAGCCGATCGAGAACACCACGCGGTCGCGGCTCTGGCCGACGGACTGCTCCAGCGTGACGACGGAGAACGGCTCCGCCCGGTCGCCCAGGATGAAGTCGGCCAGCTCGGTGCGCTTGGCGAACGCCGACAGCACCGCCTGGTTGACGCGGACCGCGTGCCGTTCGCTCGCCGTGATGACCATGAGGGACTCGCGCGGCCGGTCGGTCGCGTGCCGCAGCACGAGCTCGACGACCTTCGCCACCTCGGCGTCGGTGCTCTCCACCGCTCCGGTGTCGGTGTCGGGCATGCCCTGGCCGCCGGTGACGTAGTGGAGGGCGAGGCTGCCGTGCCCGAGGTAGGTGCCGGCCCACGGCAGGGAGTCGATGTTGCCGCCGTAGAAGCGACGGTTGACCAGCTCGGCCAGGTCTTCGCCGCCCGCACGGTAGCTGCGGGCCAGCGTGTAGACGGGCAGCAGCTCGGAGAGCCGGGAGAGCGCGGAGTCGGCGTGCAGGGAGTCCACGTCCGTAGCCTCCACCGTCGTGCCGTACTCGTGCACGCCCACGTCGAAGCGGGACGGGGTCTGGGTCACCGGGTCGCCGAACGCGACCACCTGGCGGGCCCGGCGCAGCACGGGGACGTTCTCGGCGAGGCTGGAGGCGCCGGCGTCGATGAGCACGACGGTGTCGAACGCGACCTCCGCGTCGATGCTGGAGACCTCGTAGGGCGAGACCAGCCAGACCGGCGCCAGCGGGCGCGCGAGGTGCGGGGCCGCGGCGTTGAGCGTCGCGGCCGTCGGCGCGCTCGTGGTGAGCAGCTTCTTGAGGGCCTTGGCCTCCTCCGGCCAGTCCACGATGCCGATCTTCCAGGTCTCGGCGAGCATCCAGGCGAGCTGCTTGCCGGTGGCGGAGGCGTGGGCCTCGTCCACCAGGCGGAAGTCGGCCTCCAGCCGGTCGAGCACGCTCGTGTTGCCGCTGAGGAGGGCGCGGTCGGAGGCCAGCAGCGCCTCCAGCACCGACTGCCACCAGGCCAGCTCCAGCTCGGCGCTCACCTGCGACTCGGGCACGTGACGGACGGACAGGTCGGACAGCAGCGGGTCCAGCCCGCGCTCGCGGAGCTGCCCGAGCAGCGCGGTGCGCTCCTGCAGGTTGGCGAGCACCTCGGACTCGGCGGCGAGGCCGGCGACCTGGCGGGTCAGCTCCTCGACAGGGAGAGCCGCGAGCGACTGCGGGGTCCCGACGCGACGCAGCGGGATGTCGAGCCGGGCGAGGTCTTCGGCGACGCGCTGGTAGGCCACCTGCACGTCGGCGATGCCCACCGGCACCTCCGGCACGACGCCGGCGACGGCGAAGCGGTTCCAGAGGATGCGCTGCTGCTGGATGCGGCGCAGGGCCTCGTTGAGGTCGGTGACGTGCACGCCGGGCCGCACGTACTCCAGGGCGAGCTTGCGCAACCGGCGGCGGTTCGCGCCCGACATGGCCGGCGACTCGCGGCGCGAGGAGGTCGCGGCGATCAGCTCGGCGATCGAGCGGTCGAACACCGCCGGGGTGAAGCGGTCGAGCGTCTCCCGGACGTCGAGCAGCAGGCGCAGGTAGACGCCGAGCTCGGCGATCGACTCGAACGGCCGCATCCTGGTCTGCCCGATCAGGGCCTTGGCGCGGTCCAGGAGGCGCGGCAGCTCGGCGCGGCTGAGCTTCTTGGCGAGGTCGTGGGCGGACTTGCCCTCCTCTGTGGTGCCGAAGGAGGCGCCGTACCAGGGCGAGTCGTTGGGGCCGTAGCGGAACTCGCCGAGGCGAGCGGCACGGATCAGTGCGTCCGCCGCGGCGTCGCGCCCGGAGGCGAGCGCCTCGATGGAGGCCGGGCTGAGGCGCGCGGTCGTGGACGGCGGCGCAGGCAGCAGCGCGAGACGCGACAGCTCGCGCAGCGCGTCGAGCACCGAGACGTGCAGGACCGGGTCGCGACGGGCGAGCGACGCCCGGTAGTCCAGCAGCACCTTGCGGAGGCGGACGAGCGCGTCGTCCACGTCGGTGACGCGCGGCTGCTCGGCCTTCTCGTTGCGGCCGATCGCCTGGATCAGGTCGCGGCGCAGGCTGCGCGGTGTGACGGCGACGCCGGGCAGGCCGACCTTCGCGAACCGCTGCCCGATGTCCTCCAGACTGGAGCGCCGGGGGCCGACGACCAGGACGCGCTTGTGCTGGGCGACCAGCGCACCGACGGCGTTCACGACCGTCTGGGTGCCGCCGGTGCCGGGGAGGGTCTTCACGACGAGCGAGTTGCCCGCGGCGATCTGGGCGACCACGTTCTCCTGCGCCTCGTCGGCGTCGAGCAGGAGGGAGTCGGTCGCCGGCGGCCGCTCGTCCTGTCGGACGGCCTGAGCCGGGCTGAAGGCGCTCTCGATCGTGGTGCGCGCGGTCGGGTTGCCGGCCAGCGCGTTGAGGAGCGTGGTGTCCAGATCGTCCGCCTCCGCGCGCAACGCCGGCGCGACGTCCACGAAGGACGACACCACCAGGCGGGGCTGGACGTTGAACCAGGGCAGGTGCGAGGTCAGGCCGCGCAGGCGGTCGATCACCGGCTGCGGCTTGAAGGCGCCGTTGTCGAGGGCGAGCGCCACGAACGCGCTCGCGTCGAGGGTGATCTGGAATTGCTCGGCCAGCGCGCGCGACAGCTCGGGGTTGAGGAACGGCTGACCCTTGAGCTTCAGCTCGAAGTCCCGGCCATAGCGGCGGATCGCCATCGGGCGCAGCAGGATCGGCGCCAGGAACTCGTCCGTGCCGTGCCGCCACTGGGCGAGCCCGATCGCGAGATGTACGGATTCGATTCCGCGCACCGAGCGCAGCTCGATCCCCTTCGCCGTGATCGCGTTCGCGGCCGCCCGCGCGGTGCGCAGAGCGAGCTCGTCGCGGATCAGGCTGGAGAGCAGCGTGCTCTGCCCGGTGATGAACTGCGGGAGGCCGCCCGGATGCGTCGTGCTCAGCTCGATGCGCGTGCGCGGGCTGTCCTCGAAGTGCAACAGCGGGGAGTCGCCGCCGATCGCCGCGATCTCCTCGCGCCAGCGCGCCCACACCGGCTCGGCGATGTTGCCGGCCACGAGACCGGCCTCGCCGAGGCTGAGCGTGTGCGGCGAGGTGGTGTTGGCGGCCGGGCGCAGGGCGTCGCCCTCCAGCACGTCGGACGTCATGTCGTCGTCGTCCTCGCTCTTCCTATCCAGTCGCCACACACCGACACCCTACGTGCCGATCCGCGAAACGTCTGGCAATCGGCCGGGTTTCGCGCCAAGTCGCCGCGTCGGGCGGGCGTCAGGACGGCGTCGACCGGGAGGCGGCAGGCTCCGGCACGGCCTCCCGGGTCGCGCGGCGGCCGCCGAGGAACACCAGCGCGATCACACCGCAGAGGAGATAGAGGGAGGCCTGCACGTCGAGCACGTGCACGGCGCCGACCGAAGCCGCGACGAGCCCGGCCACCAGGAGGCCGACGCCCTGGGCCGCGCCCGAGATCGTCCTCACCGCCGCGATCACCCGGCCGAGGGCCGCACGCGGCGTGACCGTCTGCACGAGGGTGATCTCGCCCGTCTCGGTCGCGACCGCGGGCAGGCCCATCGCAATGAACAGCCCCGCGTAGACCCAGACGGCCGTGGTGACGGGCGCCAGGTTCCAGGTCAGCAGGGAGAGCGCGCCGAACACCAGGTAGCCGACGCCGATCAGCGCGCGCGGCGCGACGCGGCGGACGAGCAGGCCGGCGACGAGGCCGCCGAGCACGCCGCCGATCGCCTGGACGCCGCGCAGGATGCCGACCTCGGTGTCCCCGGCGTGCAGGTTCTCGGTGACGTAGACGATGAAGAGGACGAGGAAGACGCCCTGCGCGAGGCTGCCGATCACGGCGATGACCGCGACGGTCGCGAGCTCGCGGCTGCGGACGATGGTGGCGATGCCCTCCACCCACTCCCGCAGCAGGCGGCGCTCGACGGCGGGCGCGGACTCCTCCCCCGGCTCCGGCACGCGGGGCGGCAGCGGGCGGGTGAAGGCGACGAGCAGGGCGGTCACGACGAACGACACCGCGTCCACGATCACGACGCCGGGCAGGCCGGACACCGCGAACGCGAGACCGCCGAGCGGCGAGCCGACCAGCCGGGCGAGGTTGTCGCTGATCGCGAGAAGCGCGTTGCCTCGGCCGAGCTCGTCCGGCTTGAGCAGCCGCGGCACCATCGACTGGCGGGCCGGGTTCATGACGGCGCCGAGGCAGGCCTCCACCGCCGCGACCGCGTACACGATGCCCATCCGGTCCGGGCCGGCGGCGAGCAGCGGCAGCAGCGCGAGCCCCTGGAGGAGCGCAGTGACGATCATGGTGCGCCGCGGGTCCCAGCGGTCGACCAGCACGCCGAGGAAGGTGCCGGCCAGCAGCATCGGGATGAGCTCGGCGAGGAACACGGTCGAGGCGCCGAGCGCCGAGCCGGTCGCGGAGAACGCGAACAGCGGGAGGGCGATCATGAGCAGCCAGTCGCCGGTGTCGGAGACGAGGCCGGCCGACCAGATCAGGGCGTAGTCGCGGCGGAGCAGCGGAGAGCGGGTCATGATGCGCCGCCCTCGTCGGACGCGAGCGGCTCATCCGGGTGCCGGAAGGCGTTGAGGCCCAGCACGACCACGGAGCTGTCGTCCGGGGCCTCCGAGCGGGTGAGCGCGATGTACGGGCGGATGAGCGCGTCCAGCCGCTCCCCCAGCTCGCGGAGCTCCTCCGGCGCGATCCGCAGAGCGTAGCCGGAGAGGATGCTCGCCTCCCGCCACTCGGGAGGCACGCTGTCGCGCTGCGCGATCGAACGGTGCAGCCGGGCGGCGTCCTCGTCGATCTGGTGGTCGGCGAAGAACCGCTCGACGGTGTCGACGCCGAACTGCATTGCCGGGTCCTCTGTGCGGCCGAGCGTGAGCCCGGTGGCCGTGGACTGCCAGGGCCGCTCGCGGCCGTCCTCGGCCTCCACCCGCTCCACGAGGCCGAACTTGGCCAGGGCGCGCAGGTGGTAGCTGCAGTTGGAGGGCGTGGAGCCGACCGCGTCGGCGCACTCGCTCGCGGTGCTCGCGCCGAACGACATCAGATGGTCGAGCAGCGCGAGGCGGAGCGGGTGCGCGAGCGCCCGGAGCGCCCGCGGGTCGGTGACCGTGCGGCGATCCTCCGGGCGACCTCCCGATATGAAAGACATGTTTCAGATTGTGCGCCCTGCTCTCTTTCACGTCAAGTCGGTCGGAGGGGAATGATCCCGACCGGGGGCTGTTGTTCACAGAGATGAACGAAATCACCCGGGCAAGCGTCGGCTTCCGCTCCGAGCGCGGACCGATCCTGATCGCACTCATGCTGACGACCGGACTGGTCGCCATCGACGCGACCATCCTCGCCACCGCCGTCCCCTCGATCGTCCGCGACCTGGGCGGCTTCGCGCAGTTCCCGTGGCTGTTCTCCATCTACCTGCTGGCGCAGGCGGTCTCGGTTCCGGTCTACGCCAAGCTGTCCGACACGGTCGGGCGCAAGCCGATCGTCCTGGCGGGCATCGGCCTGTTCTTCCTGGGCTCCGTTCTCTGCGGCTTCGCCTGGAGCATGCCGGCGCTCATCGCATTCCGCGCCCTGCAGGGGCTCGGCGCCGGCGCCATCCAGCCGATGTCGATGACGATCGCCGGCGACATCTACACGGTGGCGGAGCGCGCAAAGACCCAGGGCTACCTCGCGAGCGTGTGGGCGATCTCCTCCGTCGTCGGGCCGACCCTCGGCGGGCTGTTCTCCCAGTTCCTGTCGTGGCGGTGGATCTTCTTCGTCAACGTGCCGCTCTGCATCCTGGCGGCGTGGATGCTGATCCGCAGCTTCCACGAGAGCATCGAGCCCAAGAAGCACCGGATCGACTACGCGGGCTCCGTGCTGCTGACCGCCGGGATGTCGCTGATCATCCTCGCGGTGCTGGAGGGCGGTCAGGCCTGGGCGTGGGACTCGGTCTGGAGCATCGGCGCGTTCGCGCTCGGCGCCCTCCTGCTGGTCGCTTTCGCCTTCGTCGAGCATCGCGCGGCCGAGCCGGTCATGCCGCTCTGGGTGTTCTCGCGCCGGCTGCTGGTGACGACGACGCTGATCTCGCTCGGCATCGGCGCCATCCTGATCGGCCTCACCTCGTATGTGCCGACCTACCTGGAGGCGACGGTCGGCGCGCCCCCGCTGGTCGCCGGCCTCGCGGTCGCAGCGTTGACGCTCGGCTGGCCGATCGCGGCGAGCATCTCCGGACGGTTCTACCTGCGGATCGGCTTCCGCAGCACCGCCCTGCTCGGCACCAGCATCGCGATCCTCGGGACGATCATCCTTGCGGCGACGAGCGTGCACCCGAGCGTGCTCTTCGTGGCGCTGAGCTGCTTCGTCGTCGGGCTCGGGATGGGCCTCGTCGCGACACCGACGCTGATCGCGGCGCAGTCGAGCGTCGCCTGGAGCGAGCGCGGCGTGGTCACCGGGACCAACATGTTCGCGCGGTCGATCGGCAGCGCCGTCGGCGTGGCGGTCTTCGGCGCGATCGCGAACGCGATCATCCTCTCCAGCACGGGCGGGGCGCACTCGCCCACGGCCGTGCAGGGCGCGTCGACCGCGGTGTTCACGGCGGTGGCCGTCGTCGCGGCGCTGACCATCGTGGCGGGCGTCGCCATGCCGCGCTCGCGCGTGGAGGACGTGGAGTTCCGCGGCGCCGCCGCTCCCGCCGAGTAGCCGCCCACCCGCCATCGAGGGGACGCAACACGCCGTTCCGCCACGCCGCGGACGGCGTGTTGCGTCCCCTCGTCGTCGTGGTGGACACCGCCGCCGCGTGATAACGTGTGGTCGGACCACATGTGGTCCGACCACACGCGACGACGAGGGAGGCGGGATGACGACGGAGCCGAAGGCGTGGGAGAGCGTGCTCGCCCGCATCGAGGAGCGCCTGGTCGACGGCCGGCTGCGCCCCGGTGACCACCTGCCTCCCGAGCGCGCCCTCGCGGCCGAGTTCGGGGTCGCGCGCTCCAGCGTCCGCGAGGCCATCCGGGTACTGGAGGCCATGGGCCTGATCCGCACCCAGACCGGCTCCGGGCCGAGCTCCGGCGCGATCATCGTCGCGCGGCCGCTCGGCGGGATGCAGGCGCTGATGCGCCTCCAGGTCGCCGCGAGCGGGTTCCCGGTCGCCGATGTGGTCAGCACGCGACTGCTGCTGGAGTCGTCGGTCGCGGGCGAGCTCGCCGAACGCGGGTCCGCCGACCTGGCGGACGCCCGCCAGCTCCTCGACGCGATGGACGACCCCGCCCTCACCGCGCAGGAGTTCCTGGCGCTCGACGCGCAGTTCCACCTCGCGCTCGCGGAGGCGGCGGGCAACACCGTCGTCGCCACGATGATGGCCGGCCTCCGCAGCTCCATCGAGGGCTACGTGCTCGCCGGCGCCGAGCGCATCCCGGACTGGGAGGTCATGGCCGCCCGGCTCCGCGCGGAGCACCGCGGCGTGATCGACGCCATCGACGCCGGCGACCCGGCGGCGGCGCGCACCCGCGTCCACGACCACATCAGCGGCTACTACCGCGACGCCTCCCCCGCACACCCCCTGTCCCCGTCCACCGACGCACGTTAGGCACACGAACATGGTCACCCGCCAACTCCCCAACCCCGCCGAGCTGTTCGAGCTCCTGTCGTTCAAGAAGCCGGAGCTCGACGCGAAGAAGCGCCGGCTGAACGCCGCGCTCACGATCGAGGACCTGCGCACGATCGCGAAGCGCCGCACGCCGAAGGCCGCCTTCGACTACACCGAGGGCGCCGCCGAAGGCGAGCTGTCGCTGGCCCGCGCGCGCCAGGCGTTCCAGGACATCGAGTTCCACCCGTCGATCCTGCGCGACGTGTCGACGGTCGACACCTCGTGCGAGATCTGGGGCGGCACGTCCGCGATGCCGTTCGGGATCGCGCCCACGGGCTTCACCCGCCTCATGCAGACCGAGGGCGAGATCGCAGGAGCGGGAGCCGCCGGCGCCGCGGGCATCCCGTTCACGCTGTCGACGCTCGGCACGACCTCCATCGAGGGCGTGAAGGCCGCCAACCCGACCGGGCGCAACTGGTTCCAGCTCTACGTGATGCGGGACCGGGAGATCTCCTACGAGCTGGTGCGGCGCGCCGCCGCGAACGGCTTCGACACCCTGTTCTTCACGGTCGACACCCCGGTCGCCGGTGCGCGGCTGCGCGACAAGCGGAACGGCTTCTCCATCCCGCCGCAGCTCACCCTCGGCACCATCGTCAACGCCATCCCGCGGCCGTGGTGGTGGTACGACTTCCTCACCACGCCCAAGCTGGAGTTCGCGTCGCTGTCCTCCACCGGCGGCACCGTCGGCGAGCTGCTGGACGCGGCGATGGATCCGTCGATCAGCTTCGCGGACCTCGACATCATCCGGAGCATGTGGCCGGGCAAGATCGTCGTCAAGGGCGTGCAGAACGTCGAGGACTCGCAGAAGCTCGTCGACCTCGGCGTCGACGGCATCGTGCTCTCCAACCACGGCGGCCGCCAGCTCGACCGGGCGCCCATCCCCTTCCACCTGCTGCCGAAGGTCGTGGAGGCCGTCGGCGACCGCACCGAGGTCGCCATCGACACCGGCATCATGAACGGCGCCGACATCGTCGCCGCCTACGCGCTCGGGGCCAAGTTCACCCTGATCGGCCGCGCCTACCTGTACGGGCTGATGGCGGGCGGCCGCGCGGGCGTCGACCGCACCATCCAGATCCTCAGCGACCAGGTCGTCCGCACGATGAAGCTGCTGGAGGTGCCGGCCCTCGCCGACCTCACGCCGGCGCACGTGACGCAGCTGCAGCGGTTGGTACCCGTCGCGTCGGCCGGCGCGAGGGCCCGAATCTGACCCGAACTCCAGCGGGTGCTCGGCGCATCCAAAGCTTTTGCCAATACGCTTGCTTCTCGGATACCGTCCCCCTTTCTCGAATGGAATGACCTGCATGGCTGCTACGGGCAGAGGCGCCTCGACCCCGACGAAGAACGATCGCCGAGCCGAGGCACGCGAGACCGCTCGCCGGATGCGCGAGGAGGCCGCCAAGAAGGCCAAGCGCCGCAAGATCGTCGTCCAGAGCTCGGTGATCGTCGGTGTGATCGCGGTGCTCACGGTCATCGGCCTCATCATCTTCACCAGCGTCGGCGGGACCACCAGCGTCGCCAACCCGAAGAACATGCTCAGCGGCGGCCTCCTGCTCACCGCGTCCGACAAGGCGGTCACGACCCCGGCGATCGCGCCGGGCGCCAAGCCCACGCCGACGAAGCAGACGCTGGACGGCAAGACCGCGCACATCCAGATCTGGCTCGACTACCAGTGCCCGTTCTGCGACCAGTTCGAGACCACCAACGCACCGCAGATGAAGCAGTGGATGGCGGACGGCGCGGCGACGCTCGAGATCCACCCGGTCGCGATCCTCGACTCCAGCACGAACAACCAGTACTCGACCCGAGCAGCGGCGGCGATGTCGTGCGTGGCGAACTACGAGCCGGACAAGTACTTCGACCTCAACAGCGCGCTGTACGCCAACCAGCCGGACGAGCAGACCGGCTCCGGCCTCACCAACGCGAAGATGCTGTCGCTGTTCAAGAGCGGGGGCGTCAGCTCCACTGCGGTCACGGACTGCGTGAACAAGCAGACGTTCGCGAAGTTCGTCACCGACCGCACGAACGAGGCGGTGGCGAACTCCCAGCTCAAGAACCCGACGTCGGGAGGCTTCGGCACCCCGACCGTGTTCGTGAACGGCGAGCGCTACCAGGGCGGCTTCACCGACGCGTCCCAGTTCGCCGCCTTCGTCGCGGCGGCGGTCAAGGACGCCGGATCCAGCGGCACGTACAGCTTCCCGAAGTAAGCGCCTCCGTCCCCTCTCCCCTCTCCTGCTGCGCCCGCCCGCGGGTGTACGTTCGGCCCGAACAGGCCGGACCGCAGGAGAGGGGACGAGGATGGACGACCGCATTCCGGAGGACGGCGCGGACGACCCGGAGATCGGCGACTCCGACGCCGGCGACACGGCCGGCTGGGTGGACCCCGGCGACGGCGAGGTCGACTACGCACTGGACGACCCGATCGCGGAGGCCGACTTCGCCGACGAGCTGGTGACGAACGACGGCGTGGCCGGCGAGACGGTCTGGGACGGCCCGGGCGACGGCAACGACGGGCCGACCGGCGGGCAGTCCCGGGAGGCCGAGCCCTACTACGACGAGCACGATCCGGAGGGGAACCCGGAGGACGGGGTGCTCACGCAGGACGACCTGGACGAGGAAGGGATCTAGCGGGGCACAGCCTCCACCACCCCGTTCGCGCTGCGCTCCAGGAACGCGACGATGTCCCCCGACGGGATGTCCGTCCCGATCGCGCTGGACACCAGCACGTCCTCCGCGAACGCGATCCACGAGCGGAGGCCGATCCGCAGCAGCGGAGTGTCCGTCGCGCCGAGTTCGAGGAACACGGCGAGGATGCGGTCGGCCTGCTCCGCCCTGGCCTCCTCGATCACGACGCGCACCTCCTCGTCGCCGCTCGCGACTCCGCGGACCAGTGAGTAGAACGTGCCGCTGTGCTCGCGCACGAATGCGACGATGCGGGTCAGGGTGTCGTGGAGGCGCTCGCGCGGCGGAAGCTCGGGGACGGGCTCCGTGGCGTGCAGCATGCTGTCGCGCGCGGTGCGGACGACCTCCCGGTGCAGCCCGTGTTTCGAGCCGAAATAGTGGAAGAGAAGGGCGCGGGACACCCCTGCCTGCGCTGACAGCTCCTCGATGGTGAGGGAGTCCAGCGGCTGGTCGGCGAGGTGCGCGACGCCGAGCGCGACGAGCTGGGCACGGCGCTCGTCCGGGGTGAGCCGGGTGCGCCGATCGGTGTCCATACGTCGAGCCTAGTTGCCGGAACGGTCTTTCCGTCCTCCATTCGGCCGACTATTGACAACCGGTCAATAGCGTCTACTCTCGTCGTGGGAACGACCGCACCGCCGCTGTCAAGCCCCCGAACAGGAGGATCGATGAAGTTCCGCAAGCTCGCCGGCTCCCACGCCGGACGCATCGTGCTCGCCGCCGTGCCCGTCGCACTGGTCTCCACCGTGCTGATGGCCGGCGTCGCTCAGGGGGCCGTCCCGGTCTCGTTCGCCGTCTCCGGCAGCCAGTTCCAGATCAGCGCGTCGAAGCTCGACGGCACCGGCTTCTCGCAGTACGCCGGCGTCGCCCCCGACACCGCGGGCAAGCAGCACCAGGTCGCGATCGCCAACATCAAGTCGGCCACGCTCGCCGACCTGTGCCAGTCGGTCGTCTCCGACACGCCGCTCGGCAAGGTCGGCATCCTGATCACGGCGGGCGGCGGAGGCAACCCGGCCAGCGCCTCCGACCTCCAGATCGGCATGACCGACCTCGCGGGCGACGCCCAGTTCCACAACATCCGCATCGGCGTCGACGCCTCGACGGTCAACACGGCCGCCAAGGGCAGCGCGGGCGACTTCGCCCAGGACGCCGACACGGTGACCATCGCCAACCTGAAGCAGACCGCGTGGAGCACGCAGGCCTCGGTCTTCACGCTCACCGGCATGCACGTGCAGCTCACGGACGGATCGAAGGGATGCTTCTGAGCCGCCAGGGGACGAGGCCCGCGATGATCGAGCCGGAGGTGGGGATGCCCGACCCGAGCACCTGGCAGCGGTTCCGCGCCTGGCGCCGCGAGCGCCCCTTCGTCGGCGGACTGCTGACCGCGCTCGGCGGCATCGAGATGTTCTTCTCCGGACAGCTCGACATCGGCCGCATCCACGTCCAGCTCGGCATCGAGGGGCTGCAGGCGACGATCATCCCCATCCTGCTCGTGCTGCTCGGCATCCTGGTCGTGGCGATGCCCGCGCACCGGATCTTCTACGGCGTGATCGCGCTCGCCATCGCGGTGTACTCGCTCGTCGGCGTCAACCTCGGCGGCTTCTTCATCGGGATGCTGCTGAGCACCGTCGGCGGCGTGCTCACGGTGGCGTGGATGCCGCTGGAGCAGCGCGGCGAACGACGGTCGCGTGGCCGTCGCCGCCGTCGCGAGAGCACGCTCACCGGCGACGACGCGGCGGAGGAGATCGCGTGAAGGCCCGCAGAGGACCCGCCGGCGTCGCACTGGCGGCCGGGCTCGCGCTGGCCGGCGCGCTGACCGGGCTCGGCGCGACCCCGGTGCCGGCCTCGCGCACCGCCGCGCCGGCCTCCCTCTGCCTCCCGATCTTCGCCTCGTGCGACCCGTCGTCCCCGACGCCGTCGCCCTCGCCGTCATCCGGCACCCCCTCCCCCGGGCTGCCGCTGCCCGGCCTCCCGAGCGCGCCCGGCGCCCCGGTGACCGGCACCGCGACGCCGACCCCCGCGCCGACGCCCGCCTCCCCGGACGGCGCAGCCCCCGTCTTCACCCAGCCGCCCGCGCAGCTCGGCAGCAACTCGCTGTCGTTCACCGGGCTCAAGGGCGCCACCGTCGTGACGGTCGCGATGGCGGACGGCAGCCGCATCCCGGTGATCAAGATCTCGGCGGACTCCATCACGATCCAGGGGTTCAGCCTCAATGTCCGCAAGCAGACCGGGCCGGTGCTGCTCACGACCGCGGACACGATGACGCTGAGCGGGAACGTCCAGGTCTACCTCGACTCGGCGACCGCCACCCTCCCGGACGGCACGCCGCTCACCCTCGGCGCGTCGACGCCGCCGCCGAACAGCGGCCTGCCGCCCCAGCTGCTGCGGGTCACGCTCGGCCTCGTCGGCGCCACCGCGGACTCGATCGTCTACACGAACACGAAGCAGCACCTCTCCGAGTAGCCCCTCGCCTCGAGGAGACGCAACACGCCGCTGTCCGCGCTGGGCAGCGGCGTGTTGCGTCCCCTGGTTCGCGGAGAAGCGGCTCGCGGAGGGGCGGCTCGCGGTCAGCGGGCCTTGCGGAGGCGGCGGCGCTCGCGCCGGCTGAGGGCGGCCAGCGCCTCCGCCTCGGCGCGCCGGGTCGCCTCGGCCTCGCGGAGGCGCGCGTCGCGGCGCTCGGTCCAGCGCGCGACCTCCTCGTCGGCGTCGCGCGTCGGCGTGACGACGGGAGGACCGCCCTGGAGCTGCCGCCGGGCGTTCACCACCCGGCGGTTGAAGTCGGCCACGTGCTCGCGCACCGCCCGCTCGGAGGCGAGCCGGTCGAGCCTGGCGTCGAACTCGGCGTGCTCGGTGCGCAGCGTGAGGGCGGGAGGGCCGAGGCCGGTGAGCTGCTCGCGCTCGATCTTGCGGCGGATCCACCAGTCCGGGTCGTGGGTGCCGGTGAGCCCGGGCAGCGGCTTGCCCGCACCGGGGAGGTCGTCGAAGTCGCCGCGCCGGATCGCCTGCTGGATCGCGTTCTCGATCACGTGCGCGCGCTGATCCATGGTCGGCTGGCCGGCGTTGGCCTCCTCGACCTCCTCGCCGCGGGCCACTGCGTCGCGGCGCAGGCGGTAGCGCGCGGCATCGACCTGAGCGTCGGGCCGGGAGTGAGGACTTTCGTCGGCCATACTGCCAGCCTACGACGGCACCCCGCACGCCTTCCAGCGGCGCCGGGCCAGAGGCTGTCGGCGGATGGGAATAGCGTCGTGGCATGGAGCCGTTCCGGATCGCTGTGCCCGACGATGTCCTGTCCGACCTCGACCGCCGCCTGCGAGCGACAATCCTGCCCGGGAGGACGCCGGGGCAGGACTGGTCCAACGGCATCCCGCCCGAGGTCCTGGGCGGCCTGCTGGAGCGGTGGCGCGACGGGTACCACTGGCGGGAGGCCGAGCGGCGGCTGAACCGCTTCGAGCAGGTCGTCGTGCCGATCGACGGCTGCGACGTCCACGCCGTCGTCGCACGCGGCCGGCACCCCGGCCGCCTCCCTGTCGTGGTCACGCACGGCTGGCCGTACTCGTTCGCCTCCATGCTGCCGCTGGTCGACGCGCTCGACGGCGACCTGGACGTCGTGGTGCCCTCGCTGCCGGGCTACGGATTCTCCGGAGTCCTCCCGTCCGGCTACTCCTCGGCCGCCGTCGCCGACCGGTGGGACGCGCTCATGACGACCCACCTCGGCTACGAGCGCTACCTGACCTACGGAGAGGACGTCGGCGCGGGCGTCAGCGACTGGCTCGCCGGCGCGCACCCCGCGGTCGCGGGCATCGTGGCCAGCCACGCGTCGTTCTCCGGGCGCAGCCGGCCGGGCGTGGAACTCGACGACGCCGAGCGGGCCTTCCTCGCGTCGGTCGCGACCCCTGCCGAGTCCGGGTACGCGCACCAGATGGGCACTAGGCCGGACACGCTCGCGGCCGCGCTGATCGACTCCCCCAGCGGCCTGCTGGCGTGGATCGCCGAGAAGGTCGCGGCCTGGAGCGACGGCGACGGCCTCTCAGCGTTCGAGCCGGACGACGTCCTCACGAACGTGATGGTCTACTGGGTCACCCGCTCGATCGGGACCAGCTTCCGGCCCTACTGCGAGTCGCCGGACGACGACGACCTCCACCCGGTCGTGCAGGCGCCGGCGAGCATCCTCGTCCAGACCCACGAGTCCGGGTACCCGCGCTCACTGGCCGAGAAGAGCTACGCCGACATCCGCTCGTTTTCCAGGCTGACGCAGGGCGGTCACTTCACGGCATGGGAGAACCCCGCTGCAGTGGCGGAGGCGATCCTGGCACTGGAGGCCGAGGTCCGGTGAAATCCGCGCCGCAACCCGGTTGACAACCGGTAGGGCACGCATAATGTGTGCACTAAGCAACCGGATGGCAGGCCGAACCGTAAGGGGACGGGCGGCTGTACTGCGTTCCCGGTGGGCGATGGCCCGGCCTGTGGCAGGCCGGGCCATCTCCCGGCTTCCCGCTCAACGGGAAGCCGGATATCTCAGTCTGACCGCTGTCAGAGCGGGCGGATGTTGGAGGCCTGCATCCCCTTCGGCCCCTGGGTCAGGTCGTACTCGACCTTCTGGTTCTCCTCCAGCGTGCGGTAGCCCTGCGAGGCGATCTCGCTGAAGTGGGCGAAGACGTCGGCACTGCCGTCATCCGGGGCGATGAACCCGAACCCCTTCTCTGCGTTGAACCATTTGACGGTGCCTGTAGCCATCGTTTTCTTCCTTCGTCGTCTTCTCCGAGCGCTCGATCGAGCGCACGGCATTGCCAGGCTACTCTCCGCGGGCTTGTTAGCATTCATCGCGTGCACTCGGAAAGTAACGCGATCGCCGACCGGATCGGCGAGAACATCCGCGGACGTCGGGAACGGCTGCTCTTCACGCTGGAAGAGCTGGCCCGGCGCGCCGAGCTCCAGGAGCACACGCTCTGGCGGATCGAGCGGGGCACGATCATGCCCACCGTGCTGAATCTCGTGCACCTGGCCGACGTGCTGGAGTGCCGGCCGGGCGAGTTGCTGCACGGGGTGTCGGCGACGATGGACGAGGCCTCCTGAGTCCTGTCGACCGGGTGTAGCCGCGCTCAGTCGTAGCCGAGGATGACGACGTCGGCGTCGCTGCGGAAGCCGCCGCCGAGTCCGCCGATCCCGAGCGCGCCGCCGAGCCCGAGGGGTGCACCGGTGTGCGTTCCCTCTGCGGGGTGAACCCGGGTCCGGTCTTCGTCGACGATGGCGCTCATGTCAAGGATGGTAGGCCCGCAGCCGTAACGTCAGAATCGACACCGCGTCCAATGTCCGGGCGCGGATCGACACCGCGTCCATCCACTCGCGGCTTCTCCCTCGCCAACCTGGAGACCTCCGGGACCTGGGACGACATCAACCGTTCCCCCAGAATTTCCCGACATTCCCGATTGCCCCCTTCCTGGGGGTGGTCCGCTCGTGCCAGAATCACGGAACCCGCCGCCGGTCGGCGGTGCACCAAGGCCCGAACACGCTGACAACGACGCCACGAAGGAGAGCCTTATGACGGACATCATCGCCCCCGCCGCGGTGCGCGCCGCCCTGGACCACGCGGTCGCCGCAGCCGGGGAACGGCATCGCTACGCGTTCCCGGCCGACGGGCTGGTCCGGTTCACCTGGGACGCCGAGGGGACCGAGCGCGGCGACCTGATCGGCGAAGCGCTGCGCGAGCTGGCGCCCGACGTCTACGAGCACCTCGCCACCGTCGAGACGGACGACCCCGGCCAGCCGATCGAGTCGGTGCTCGACCTGGCCGAGCACGGACTGGCCGTCCCGCTCGCCACGGTGGCGGCGCTGGACGAGGCGCGCGCGATCGAGGACGCCGGGGGCACCTGGGGGGAGGCGCTCGCGTGCTTCCACGAGAGCTACTTCGACTCGGAGGCGCTGGCGGGCTGAGGGCGCGAGCCTACGGCCGCGACGTTCCTCGCGTCGCGCTCAGGCGCGCGACTCCCTGGAGGCACGGCGGAGCGTGGTGAAGCAGCCGAGCACGGCGAACAGCAGGGCCAGCAGCACCGAGGGCAGGTAGGACTGCCACATGTCTCCGTTGGTGAACAGGTTGTCCCAGAACAGGCCCCACACCCGGCCATCGGTGAGGGCGTCGCCGAGCGGGATCTTCAGGGCGGCGACGAGGTCGGTGAAGATTCCGGCGAGCAGCGACAGCGCGACGGTCACAGCGACGATCGCGATGATGCCCCAGAACGCTCCGCGGGTGACCCGCGCCTTCGACCCGACGCGGTAGAGCCAGACGGTTCCGATCGCGACACCCCACGTGACGATCGAGGCGATGAAGCCGATGTTCCAGAGGACGGTCCAGACGATGACGCCGGCCGGGATGATGAGCAGCGCGAGCGCGATGCCGCGACCGACGCGCTCGGACTGGCTGAAGGGCTGGTGTGCAGGCGCGGACGCGGCGAATGGATCGGACACAGCGAAGGGATCCGACGCCGCGAACGGAGCCGACGAGGCGAAGGGATCGGATGCCGCGAAGGACGCGCCCTCGACGGGAGCCGGCACGGACGGCTGGGCGCCCTCCGGAGCAGGCTGGACTCGGTCGTCGGTCGCGTCGGTCACGCTGGTTCCCCCTTCGCGCGCCACCGTGGCGCGCGCTGGACAGCCTGGCACAGCGGTCCCGCGGAAATCGATCGCGCGGCGGCCCCCAGTTCGGGGTGCGGCGCCCGTCACATCGTCGGCCGCATCCCCCCGTCGATCACTACGTCCGACCCGGTCAGGTTGCCGAGGACCGGGCTCGCGAGCATCGCCACCAGGGCGCCGACCTCCTCCGGCGTCGTGAATCGGCCGGTGACCATCGCCTGCTCTGCGCCGTGCCGCACCTCCTCCGGGGTGCCGCCGCCGGCCGCTGACACCGTCTGGGCGACGCCGCCCGCGCCCAGCCAGAGTGCGGTGGCGACCGGACCCGGACTGACCGAGTTCACGCGGATCCCGCGCGGCCCGAGCTCCTTCGAGAGCGACTTCGTGAAGCTCAGCAGCGCCGCCTTGGCCGCGCTGTAGTCCATCACCAGCGGGTCGGCGAGGATCGCGTTCTCGCTGACCACGTTGACGATCGCCCCGCCGTCGGGGATCAGATCGAGCAGCGCGCGGGTGACGCGCACCGCGGCGAGCGCGTTCAGCTCGTAGGTGCGCAGCCAGTCGTCGTCCGTGATGGAGGCGAAACCGCCGGGACGCGGCGGCGCGGAGCCGACGTTGTTGACCAGGACGTCGACCCGACCGCCGTCGCCGGCCAGCTCGTCGCGGAACCGCGCGATCCCGTCCGGGTCGGAGAGGTCGGCGGGGTGGAAGCGGAAGCCTGCGGAGGCCTCCAGCGCCCGCGACTCGTCGGTCGGGGTGCGCGCGACGCCGATCACGGTGGCGCCCTCGTCGAGGAGGGCGCGGGCGGCGGCCAGGCCGATGCCGCGGCTGGCGCCGGTGACGACGGCGAGGGTGTCGGTCAGTCGGAGGTCCACGCGCGAAACCTAATGCCTCCGCGCCGTTGACGTCCAGGGCCGATCGCGGCCGTCACTCGGGGCCGAACCACCTGCGCAGCGCCTCCGCGAGTCCGTCCTGGCCGTCGCCGATCCAGGCGACGTAGCCGTCCGGTCGCAGCAGCAGTGCGGGCTCGCCGATCGGGAGGTCCGCGTCCGCCACCAGGCCGACCCGGTCGCCCCAGCCCGCTGCGGTCAGCCGTCCCGTCCGGTCGAGCAGGAGTCCCCGGCCGTCGCGCAGCCGTTCGTAGAGCCGGCCGTCCGGCAGCGGGAGGTCGCGGAGCCGCCGGCCGAGGAGGTCCGGCCCGTCGCCGAGGTCGTAGCGGATGCCGAGGCCACTGACCTGCTCGGCGAGGTATCGGCCGACTCCGTCGACCTCCATCAGCTCGGTGAGCAGCCTCCGCACGGCCTGCGGCCCCGGCTCGGGGTCGATGAGCACGCTCTGGGCGCGCGTCAGACTGAGCACCTGCTCCGCCACCGGTCGCCGTTCGCTCTCGTAGCTGTCCAGGAGGCCGTCCGGCGCGCGGCCGGTGGCCTCCGCCGCGAGCTTCCAGCCGAGGTTGAACGCGTCCTGGATGCCGAGGTTCAGTCCCTGCCCGCCGAGCGGCGGGTGCACGTGCGCGGCGTCCCCGGCGAGCAGGACACGACCGTCCCGGTAGCGGTCCGCGAGCCGGGTGGCGTCGGTGAACCGCGACAGCGCCCGCGGCGAGTGCGCGCCGAAGTCTGTGCCCGCGTACGCGCGGAGCTGCGCCCGGAACTCGTCGAGCGTCGGCGGCACCGTGCGGTCCTCGGCGACGGAGGCCGCGGGCACGACCGCACGGAACAGCCCGTCCGCCGCCGGGCCGATGCCGAACCCCCTGTGCGTCTTCCGGACCTCCTCCGAGATCGCCGCCACCTCCTCCGCGGGCGTGGTGACCTCCACCTCCCCGAGCAGCCACTCGGTGCGGGCCGCCTCGCCGGGGAAGTCGACGCCGAGCAGGCGGCGCACCAGGCTGCGGCCGCCGTCGCAGCCCACCAGCCAGCGCGACCGCAGCCGCTCGCCGCTCGCGAGTTCGACCGTGACGCCGTCCTCGTCCTGCTCGAGGCCGACGACCTCTGCCCCGCGGCGCACCTGCGCGCCCAGCTCGACGGCGTGCTCCTCCAGCAGCCGGTCGGTGACGGTCTGCGGGATGCCGAGGAGGTAGGCGTGCGCGCTGTCCAACTCGACGGGCCGCGGCGGAACGATCCCGGCGAATCGCCCGACCCCGTCGGGATAGCGCCGGCCCAGCGCCACGAAGCGCTCCAGCAGGCCGCGCGTGTCGAGGATCTCGACGCTGCGCGGGTGAAGCCCGAGCGACCGGACGAGCGGGCTGCGCACCTCGTCCCGCTCCAGGACCACGACGTCCACGCCGCGCAGCCGCAGCTCGGCGGCGAGCATCACGCCGGTCGGGCCGCCGCCGGCGATGGCGACGTCATGGGTGTTCGGCTCCGTCTGCGAACTCACGCACCGACTCTACTGTCCGGCCGCGGCGCGGCTCAGGGCGTGCAGCTCACCCTCGACAAACCCTCACGTTCTACTCCCCTCGCCGGGCCGCCCGGCGTTACCCTGGCCCGCGAAGGCCCCGGCCAGAAGGGGCCGGGGAGGGCCAGCGATGGCCAGCAGAAGAATTCTCGCCGCATTCGGGGTGTCCGCGGCCGTCGCCCTCGTCGCGTTCGGAGCACCGCAGAGCGTCGAGGGGATCGTGCCGGGACAGCCCAGCATCCAGTTCACGGCGGCGGGCGACTACACCTCGAGCGCGAACGCCCAGTCCGTGCTCTCCGGGATCAAGTCTCTCAATCCCGACCTGCACCTCGCCGTCGGGGACCTGTCCTATGCGGCCGTCGGGCAGGAGCAGGCGTGGTGCGATTTCGTCACCCAGACCGTCGGAGCCGGGTTCCCGTTCGAGCTGGTGTCCGGCAACCACGAGAGCAGCGGGCAGAACGGGAACATCAACGACTTCTCCGCCTGCCTGCCCAACCAGCTCCCCGGCGCGGTCGGGACCTACGGGCGGCAGTACTACGTCGACGTGCCCCAGGGCTCGCCGCTGATCCGGTTCGTCATGATCTCGCCCGGACTGCCGTTCTCCGACGGCACCTGGACCTACGCCGCCGGGACGGACCACTACAACTGGACCTCCGCCGCGATCGACGGCGCCCGCGCAGCCGGCATCCCCTGGGTGGTCGTCGGCATGCACAAGCCGTGCCTCTCGATGGGCCAGTACACCTGCGAGGCGGGCCCCGACATCATGAACCTGCTGGTCTCCAAGCGGGTCGACCTCGTGCTGACCGGGCACGAGCACCTCTACCAGCGCACCAAGCAGCTCGCGACGGGAGCCACCTGTCCGACGATCACCCCCGGCACGTACACCCCGGCGTGTGTGGCCAACCCGGGCAACACGCTCGTCAAGGGCGCGGGAACGGTCTTCGCCACGGTCGGGACCGGCGGCAACAACAATTACGACATCAATCCCGCGGACACCGAGGCGGGCTACTTCGCCTCCACCTACGGCAACTCGGCGGCGCCGCTCTACGGGCTGATGGACGTCACGGCGACCGCGACCCAGCTCAACGCCTCGTACGTGCGCACGGCGGGCGCGAACTTCAGCGACCAGTTCACGATCGGACCGCCGACCGGGGGCGGCAATCAGCCTCCCAACGCGGTCATCTCCTCGTCGTGCACCAACCTCACGTGCGCGTTCGACGGGACCGGCTCGAATGACCCGGACGGGATGGTGACCTCGTTCGCGTGGGACTTCGGCGACGGAACCACCGGCACCGGCAGCACACCGAGCCACACCTATGCGGCGGCGGGCACCTACCCGGTGCGGCTGACGGTGACGGATGACGGCGGCGCGACGGGGACGGCGACGACCTCGGTCACGGCGACCGCTCCGCCACCTCCCCCGAACGTGCTGGCTGCCGACTCGTTCACCCGCACGGTGTCCGGAGGCTGGGGCACGGCTCCGACCGGCGGCGCCTGGGCGGCATCGGGGCCGCTGTACTCGGTCAACGGCAGCGCGGGCCTGATCCAGCTCGCCGCCGGCTCCGGCGGGACGACCCGGCTGCCCGGCGTCTCGTCGTCCGCGACGGACCTCCGCCTGTCGGTCGCGCTGGACAAGGTCCCGTCGTCCGGCAACGTCTACCTGACCATCCAGGGCAGGCGGATCGCCACGGCCGGCGGCTACACGTCGAAGGTGATCGTCTCCTCCGCGGGCAAGGTCACCATCCAGATCACGCGGGTCGACCAGAACGGCGGGAACGAGGTCGTCGTGCAGTCCTCGGTCGCCGTGGCGGGCCTCACCTACGCGGCAGGGCAGAAGCTCGACATCCGCCTGCAGGTGGTCGGGACCAACCCGACGCTCGTGCAGACGAAGGCCTGGCTCGACGGCACGACGGAGCCCACGGCCTGGCAGCGCTCGGTGACCGACACGACGGCGGCGCTCCAGGCGGCCGGCGGGCTGGCGGTCACCGGGTATCTTTCCGGCGGGGTCGCCAACTCGCCGGTGACCATGTCGGTGGACGATCTGAACGCCGTGACGCCGACGCCGTGACGAAGGCCGCCCGGCCGCGAGCGTGGCCGCCGATCGGTTGATCGGCGGCCACGGGTGCGCCCCTGCCGGTGACCTCAGGCCGCTGCGTCGCCCCAGAACCCGCCGAGCCCCGCGGCGGCGGCCCTCCCCTGGTCGTAGCCCGCCTGTGCGGACGCCGGCCTGCGCGAGAGGTCCATCATGCTGTCGCCGAAGGCGTCGAGCGACGCCTGGTCGGGCATGATCGTCTCGACCAGGCTGCCGCCGGCGCGGAGCTCCTCGACCTGCACCGCGAGCTGCGAGCCCCACTCCAGCGGATGCCGGGTGCGGCCGCCGAACGGCGACAGCACGAGCACGCGCGCATAGCCGGCCGCCAGGTCGGCGTTCTCATTGCGCCGGTAGCCGCCGTCGATGTACTGCTCGCCGCCGAGGGCGTAGGCGAAGCCGCTGGAGCAGCTCGCTGCGACGGCGTCCGCGAGTGCGACGCCGCTGTCCCGGTCGAAGGTCACGCCCTCGCCGGTGCGGGCGTCGACCGCGGTGATGACGACGTTCTGCTCCGGCCAGTCGTGGCTCGGCAGCCGGGAGGCGACGGTCGCGCGCCACTGCGACTGACGCTCGGGGGCGGCGCCGTCGGCGAGCCCGATCGCCCAGGCGCCCATCCGGCGGCGCATGTCGGCGGCGTCGGAGGACTCGGCGATGATGCGGCCGGTGACCTCCATCTGGCTGGAGACGGAGCCGGCGACTCCGCGCGCGACGCCCTCCCCGCCGGGTCGGCCTCCACCGGGTCGGCCTTCCCTGGGTCGGCCTCCTTCCGGGGCACTCGCGCCGGGGCGCGGCGAGGTCGGAGCGGCGAGGATGGCGGCGAACAGCTCGCCGGGCGGCGCGCTCGTGATCTGGGCGGCGGCGGTCGATCCGGCCGACGTGCCGACGATGAGGTCGGCGCGGGTGACGTCCACCCCGCCGTCGAGGAGGCCGGCGACCACGCCGACCTCCCAGGCGTTGCCGGAGGACCCGCCGCCGTGGAGGACGAGCGCGCGGGAAGAAGCAGAAGAAGTGTGTGCGTTCATGGGAGTGCCTTTCGCGAAGATGCCTTCGGGCGCTCCAGCGACGGCTACCGGCGTCGCGCGATCGTGCACTGCAGGGGAGCACCCATTGCGGATACTGCGTTCATGGGTCTCACCTCCTGCGTTCGGATCACGATCGGGAGAACGTTAGCACGACCGCTGCCAGCGGTGTCCGAAAATTCTTCTTGCGTTTTCGTGAGTCTTCGTTTTATGGTGTGCTTTATCGATTGAGCATCCGTTCGGTTCAGCGAATCGCGTGATGCTCAATCGATAAAGCGATCACGAACACACAGTCAGATCATGCTTCATCGTTCAACCGACTGCTTTATCGTTTGAACACCTGCTTCATCGTTTGAGCACCCGGCTCCGACGAGACCAGCGAACGACACGGAGGCACCGATGCCGAAGACCCGGGACGCACGTTCGGCCGTCACCCTGAAGGACGTCGCCGAGCGCGTCGGCATCACGTCCTCCGCCGCCTCGATGGCGCTCGCCGACCACGCCCGGATCAGCTCCAAGACCAAGGCCGCCGTGCGGCAGGCGGCGCAGGAGCTCGGCTACGTCCCCAGCTCGGCCGGTCGGGCGCTCCGCAACCAGCGGGCGGGCGCCGTCGCGCTCATCGTGCCGAACACCTCCCAGCACGTCTTCGGGCACAGCTACTTCATGCACGTACTCACCGGGGTGTCCGACGCCGCGAACGCTCACGACAGCCAGGTGATCGTCTCCACCAACTCCGACGCCGAGAACGGCGTCGCCGCCTACGAGCGCGTGGTGCGCTCCCGCAGCGCCGACGGCGCGATCGTCACCAGCTCAGCGGTGGACGACTTCCACGTCGAGGAGCTCGTCGCCTCCGGTCTCCCCGTCGTGCTGATCGGCAACTTCCCGTACCTCCCCGGCTCGGTCAGCATCGGCATCGACGACGTCGCCGCGACGCGCACGCTGACCGAGCACCTGATCGACGTGCACGGCCGCCGCCGGCTCGTGCACGTGACCGGCCCGCTCGACCACCAGACCGGCCTCGACCGGCGGGAGGGCTTCCTCGCCGCTGTGCGCTCGCGCCGCCTCGAAGACGACGCGCAGATCGTGCGCGGCGAGTTCAACGAGGAGTCCGGCGCCGCCGCGGTCGTCGCGGCGCTGGCCGACGACCGGGAGGTCGACGGCATCGTGTTCGCGAACGACGACATGGCGTTCGGCGGCCTCCAGGAGCTCAAGCGAGCGGGACTCCGCGTTCCGGAGGACATCTCGATCGTCGGCTTCGACGACTTCGGGCTCGCCCGCGTCACCACTCCCGGCATCACGACCATCGCCGTGCCCGCCGAGGAGATGGCCCGCCGCGCCACCGAACGGCTCTTCGACCTCGTGGAGGGCCGGTTCGACGGGCCCGCGCACGAGGAGCTCGGCGTGACCTTCGTGCCGCGTCGCTCGTGCGGCTGCCCGGATGCGACGTGAACGACGCGACGTGAACGTCGCCACCTGACCCGCTGCCCTCCCCCTGACCCATCCCGATACCGTTCCACCCGCTTCACCCGCCCACCGCACCATCCCCTCTCCACCCACCCACAGCACCGCCCCCTCCCCCTCATCTGCACTGCTCAAAGGAGAACACTCGATGAAAATCCGCAGATCCCTCGTCGTCGTAGCCGGTGTGGCCGCGTCGATGCTGGCGCTCACCGCCTGCTCTGGCACCTCCGGAACGTCCGGCGGCAAGGTCGACCTCACCGTCTGGACCGGGTTCACCGGCGGCGACCGTCCCGGCTACGACACCATCGTCAAGGACTTCAACGCCTCGCACCCGAACATCCACGTCACCATGAACGTGCAGCCCTGGGACACCATCGCCCAGAAGCTGCCGTCCGCGTGGCTGACCGGCCAGGGCCCCGACATCGCGGCGCCCTCCAGCGACCCGAACGCCATCGCCCAGTACGTGAAGACCAACTCGGTGCTCGCCATCACGAACACCGGCTCGGGCGACACGAAGATCAACACCGACAAGCTCGCGCCCGGCACCGTGAAGGAGTTCACCTACGACGGCAAGCTCTACGCCGTCCCCGCGAACTTCGCGACGCTCAGCCTGTACTACAACAAGAAGGCGTTCGCCGCGGCCGGGATCGCCGCTGCCCCGACCACCGTCGCCGAGCTCCAGGCCGACGCCAAGAAGCTGACGATCAACGGCGGCCAGACGCAGTACGGCCTGTCCCTCGCGGACAACCAGACCATCCAGATGTGGCCGATCCTGCAGTGGCTGGAGGGCGGCGACATCGTCGACGCGAAGGGCTGCAGCGTCGTGCAGACCAGCGCGGGCCAGAAGAGCCTGTCGACCTGGAGCGATCTGGTCGTCCAGGACAAGATCTCCCCCGTCGGGCAGACCGGCGCCCAGGCGGACTCGCTGTTCTCCGCCGGCAAGGCCGCGATGGAGATCAACGGTCCGTGGGCCGCCCCCGGCTACAAGTCGGCGGGCATCGACCTCGGCATCGCGAAGATCCCGGTCGGGGTCGACGGCTCGAGCGTGACGCTCGGCGCCACCGCCCCGCTCGCGATCTCGGCCAAGTCGAAGCACCCGCAGGAGGCGCAGGAGTTCCTCGCCTACTGGACGAGCAAGACCGAGCAGCAGAAGTTCTCGCTGCAGACCGGCTTCCCGCCGCTGCGCACCGACCTGGCCGACGACGCCAAGCTGAAGGCCGACCCGACCGTGTCGATCTTCACCTCGCAGGTCCCGGACTCGCGGCTCTACCTGCCGCACGTCACCAACGCGACCCAGGTCGACGCCAACGCGTACGTGCCGCTGATCGGGCAGATCACCCGCGGGACCTCCGTCGGCTCCGCCACCGCCGACGCCGCCAAGACGATCGACAGCCTGACCGGGTGCAGCAAGTAGTGAGCACCCACACCACCGAGCCCGCCCTGTCCCGCCCCGCGCGGGACGGGGCGGGTCCCCTCCCCCGCACCGAGGCACCGGTGCGGCGGGGCCCGCGCGGCGACGCGAGCCCGCGCCGCCGCCGGCGCCGGTTCCAGCCGGCCTGGCTGTTCATGGCGCCGAGCCTGATCATCCTGGGCGTCTTCGTCCTGTTCCCGATCCTGCAGACGCTGTACTACAGCTTCTTCGACTGGACGATCGGGGCGTCCACCCAGACGTTCCTCGGGTTCGGCAACTACATCAAGCTCTTCCAGGACCCGCAGTTCTGGAACGCCCTCGGCGTCACCCTGGTCTTCTCCGCGTTCGCCGTGGTCCTCCAGGTCACCCTCGGCTTCGGCTCCGCGCTGCTTCTGCTGAAGGAGAACCTGATCACCCGGGTCGTCCGGTCGGTGTTCTTCTTTCCGACGATCGTGTCGTTCGTCACCATCGGCCTGGTCTGGAAGTTCCTGCTCGACCCGAGCATCGGCCTCGTCGGCGGCCTCACGCAGCTCCTCGGACTCCAGCCGGTCGCCTGGCTGACGTCGACCTCCCTCGCGCTGCCGAGCGTCATCTTCGTGGCCGTCTGGCGCAGCGTCGGCTTCGCCATGATCCTGTTCGTCGCCGCGCTGAAGGCCGTGCCGGCCGAGCGGTACGAGGCCGCCCGCCTCGACGGCGCGAACAACCGGCAGCTCACCCTCTTCATCACCATCCCGAGCGTGCGGCCGACCCTGCTGTTCGCGACGATGATCCTCACCATCCAGTCGCTGCAGGTGTTCGACCTGGTCTACGTGATGACCGACGGCGGCCCGGTGTTCCGCACGGACAGCCTGGTGAACCTCATCTACCGGGACGGCTTCGTGAATTACCAGACCGGCTACGCGTCGGCGATCTCGTGGGTCCTTTTCGCCCTCATCATGCTCCTCTCGCTCCTCCAGCTCAGATTGTTCAGGTACAACGATGTCGACTGAAACCGGTGTCCGCGTGCGACGCCCCGGCGCTGTGACAGCGCTGGCTGCCTCGTCCAAATGGATCTTCCTGGGGATCGGCCTGCTGTTCGCGATCGTGCCGTTCATCTGGATGGTGTCCGGATCGTTCCGCAGCGAGAGCGACCTCTTCGGCAACCCCGCCTCGCTGTTCCCGACCTCGATCACGCTGCACGGCTACCTCGGCGTGTGGGAGCAGCTGCCGTTCCTGCGGCTGCTCGGCAACACGTTCCTCTTCGCGGGCGTGACCACCGTCGCGACGCTGCTGTTCGACTCGCTGTGCGCCTACGCGCTGGCCCGGCTGAAGTTCCGCGGCAGGAACCTCGCGTTCATCCTGGTCATCGCCACGCTGATGGTGCCGTTCCAGGTGACGCTCATCCCGGTGTTCATCGAGCTGTTCCACTTCGGCTGGCTGAACACCTACCAGGGGCTGATCGTGCCGCGCGCGACGAGCGCGTTCGGCATCTTCCTGTTCCGGCAGTTCTTCATCAGCATCCCCACCGAGCTGGACGAGGCCGCCCGGATCGACGGCGCCGGCCACTTCCGCATCTACTGGAAGATCATCCTGCCGCTGGCCAAGCCCGCCATCGCGACCGTCGCGATCCTCAACTTCATGAACCTGTGGAACGACCTGCTCTGGCCGCTCGTCGTCACCAGCGACCCCAACATGCTCACGCTGCCCGCCGGACTCACCTTGTTCGGAGGCCAGCACGTGACCGACCATGCCGTCCTCCTCGCGGGCGCCACCATCTCGCTCATCCCGATCGCCGTCGCGTTCTTCTTCGCGCAGAAGTACTTCGTGGCCGGCGTCGCCACGACGGGGCTCAAGTGACGGCCGCGGGGCTGGGGCCGGGCGAGTTCGCCTGGGCCGCCGGGATCGAGGACACCTGCGTCTACCCGCCGGAGCACTTCGCGATGGCCGACCTGGACGAGTACGACCTCACCGACCACACCGGCAACTGGCGGGACGACCTCCGCGCGGTCCGCGACCTGGGCGCGACTGTGCTGCGCTACGGCGTGAACTGGCCGCTCGTCCACACCGCGCCGGGGGTGTTCGACTGGACGATGCTGGACGAGCGCCTGCGGTACGCCTCCGAGGAGCTCGGGCTGACCGTGATCGCGGACCTCGTGCACTACGGCACGCCCACCTGGCTGCGGGCGTCGTTCGCCGACGCGCGCTACCCGCAGACCGTCGCGGAGTTCGCCGGCGCGTTCGCCGCACGCTACCGCGGAGTCGTGGACCACGTGACGCCCCTCAACGAGCCGCTCACCACCGCGTCGTTCTGCGGCCTGCGCGGCGTGTGGCCGCCGTCGCTCACCGGCTGGGACGGCTGGACCGCCGTGACCCTCGGCGTCGTGGAGGGCATGGCCGAGACGATCCGCGCCGTCCGCGCCGCGAACCCGGACGCCGTGATCGTGCACGTGGAGGCGACCTCCCAGTACAGCACCGACGACGCGGGGCTCGCCGAGAATGCGGGGCTCGCCGAGCACGCGGCGCTGCTGGAGTCGGTGGGGATGCTGCCGACCGACCTCCTGCTCGGCCGCGTCCACCCGTCCCACCCGCTGCACGCCTGGCTGCTGGAGCAGGGCGCTTCGCCCGAGCGCCTCGAACGCCTCACCGTCACCCCGCCGACCGTCGACCTGCTGGGCGTCAACTACTATCCGGACCTATCGCCGCGCACCCTCGTGCAGCGCGCCGACGAGGTGGCGCAGGTGGCGACCAACCGCTGGAGCGACGGCCTCGCCGACAGCCTGCGCGCGTTCTCCGCCCGGTACGGCCTCCCGATGCTGATCACCGAGACGAGCATCGAGGGCGACGACGAGCTCCGGTCCGCGTGGCTGGACGACTCGGTCCGCTCGATCGGCGAACTGCGTGCGCAGGGTCTGGACATCCGCGGCTACACCTGGTGGCCGGTCTTCGACTTCGTGGACTGGTCGTACGCGTCCGGCGGCCGCAACGTCGAGGAGTTCGTGGTGGACGACGACATCGTCGCCGCCCGCCAGCACTCCGGCGACGGCGCGGAGGACGGGCGGCGCGCGAAGACGCCGTTCCTGCGGCGCATGGGCGTCATCCGGCTGGACGAGCAGGAGGACGGCCGGCTGGCCCGGGTGCCCACCGCGGCGGCGGAGCTCTACGCGCGGCTGGCCAACTCGTCCGCTGCCGATCGCACCGGGACGGAGGTCGCCGATGAGCTCGCGAGCTGAGCCAGTCTACGACGGCTACTTCGCCGACCCGTTCCTCGCCCGCTTCGGCGGTGAGTTCATCGCCTACGGCTCCGACGACGACCGGGTGCTCGACGGCACCGAGACGCGCGCGTTCGAGGCGCTCCGCTCCCCCGACCTCGTCCACTGGACGAGCGCCGGCGGCGTCCTGGAGCGGCTGGACCCCGCGCTCGGCGACGCCTACTGGGCGCCGGAGGTCGTGGCGGACGGCGGCGCCTACTGGATGTTCTTCTCCGTCGGCCACGGCATCGCCGGCCACCACCTGCGCGTCGCCCGTGCGGACTCCCCACTCGGCCCGTTCGTCGATCAGGGCGTGAACCTCACCCCGGACGAGTCGTTCGCGATCGACGCGCACCCGTTCCGGGACGTCGACGGCGGCTGGTACCTGTTCTTCGCGCGCGACGTGCTCACCGGCGAGAGGCCCGGCACGCACCTCGCGGTGATGCGCCTCGACTCCCCCACGCTCCGCGGCTCCGACCCGGTCGCGGTGCTCGCGCCGGACGCCGACTGGCAGGTCTTCGAGCGCGACCGCGCGATGTACGGCCGCGCCTTCGACTGGCACACCCTGGAGGGCCCGACCGTCGTGCGGCGCGGCGACCGGTACCACCTGTTCTTCTCCGGCGGCCGGTGGGAGGGCGACGGCTACGGCGTCTCAGTCGCGACCGCTCCGCACCCGCTCGGCCCGTGGACCCACGAGGTGCGGGAGGCCGCCGACGTGCTGAGCACGGAGCTGACCGGCCTCCTCGGCCCCCGGCCACAACTCGGTGCTGCGGCTGGACGACGACGCCGACCTGATCGCGTTCCACGCCTGGGACTCCGTAGGCGGCAAGCGGCAACTGTTCATCGAGCCGCTGTCGTGGGAGGCCGGGGCGCCGAAGGTGGTACTCCCCGGGCCTGGTTCTGTCGCGGCCACCGGCGCAGGATGGAGGGCGTGAACACCACCGCCCCCACTGCACTCGTCACCGGAGCCACCAGCGGAATCGGGAAGGAGATCGCTCGCCAGCTCGCAGCGCAGGGCTGGAACGTCCTGCTCGGCGCCCGCGACCTCGCGCGCGGCGAACAGGCCGCCGCCGAGGTCGGCGGCGCCGTCCTCCCGCTCGACGTCTTGGACGCCGACAGCATTGCTGCAGCCGCAGCAGCCGTGCCGGCCCTGGACGTGCTGATCAACAACGCCGGCATCTCGCTCGACATCGCCGAGGTCATCACCGACGTGGACGTGGACGTGTTCCGGCGCACCTACGAGACCAACGTGTTCGGAGTGGTCGCCGTCACGAACGCGTTTCTCCCGGCACTGCGCCACTCCGCGCATCCGCGGATCGTCAACATCTCCAGCGGCACCGGCTCGCTCACCTGGAGCACCGGGCCGAACCCGCAGTTCGACTACGTGGCCGCCTCGTCCGGCCGCGGGGCCGCCTACCGGTCGTCGAAGGCCGCGCTCGACGGCCTGACCGTCTTCTACTCGCATGCCCTCGCGGCCGACGGGATCAAGGTCAACGCCCTGGCGCCCGGCCTGCGCGCGACCAACCTCAACACGCGGGCAGCGGGCCTGGGTGGCGACCCGGCCGAGGCGGCGGAGGGCGCCGTCCGTCTCGCGACGCTGCCCGACGACGGACCGACCGGACAGCTGTTCTCGTGGGACGGCACCGTCGCGCCCTGGTGATCCGCGTGCGGTTCGTCAGCGCACGTCGTACTGGGACCGCCCGAACAGCGCCACCCACTCCGCGTACGTGTGGTCGTGACCGATCGGGCACCAGCAGCGGACGCTGATCGTGCGGCTGTCGCCGGAGCCCTGGATCGTCTCGACGTGCGCGACGGGCGCGGGCCTCCTGATGGGGGTAATCGCTGCACCCATGATCGTTTCCTGTCTCGTTCGGTTTCCCCCACCTCTCGAAGAAGAGTAGGTCGGCGACCTGAGATGGATGCCCTGGATCAGCGAACTCGAAGCCTGGCGGCCGCCCCAATTCTCGGGTAGACGGAGGCGCTCATCCTCGGGCGGGCGGCGTCCCGTCGGTGCGGCGCGCGTCGGCACGCCGCGGGTGGTCGCGGGGTGGCCCAGCGCGTACCATCCACACCATCACCCGTTCGCCGACCGAGACGAGTCCGTCATGGAAACGCGCACCATCCCAACGCCCGGAGCCGAGATCGTCTACGACGTCGCCGACGCGGAGGCCGGCGACGGAGGCCATCCCCCGCTCGTCATGATCGGCCAGCCGATGGACGCGAGCGGCTTCCGCGCCCTGGCCGCCTACCTCCCCGACCGCGTCGTGGTCACCTACGACCCGCGCGGCCTCGGCCGCAGCACGCGCAGCGACGGCGAGGTGACCAACACCCCCACGACGCAGGCCGAGGACGTCCACGCCGTCATCGAGGCGCTCGGCGCCGGCCCGGTCGACCTGTTCGCGAGCAGCGGCGGCGCCGTGACCGCGCTCGCCCTGGTGACCGCCCATCCCGGGGACGTGCGCACCCTCGTCGCCCACGAGCCCCCGCTGCCCGGCGTCCTCCCCGACGCGGAGGCCGCCGAGCGCGGCCTCGACGCGGTGCACGCCGCCTACGACGCCAACGGCTTCGGAGCGGGCATGGCCGCGTTCGTGATGATGACCTCGTGGCGCGGCGAGTTCACCGACGACTACTTCGCCCTCCCCGCACCCGACCCCGCGATGTTCGGGATGCCCACCGCCGACAATGGCGACCGCACCGATCCTCTGCTCTCGCAGCGCTCGGTCGCGATCACCGGTTACCGCCCCGACATCGACGCCCTGAAGGCCGCCCCGACCCGCGTCGTCGTCGCCGTCGGCGAGGAGTCGGAGGGCGTGTTCACCGGCCGCACCTCGACCGCTCTGGCCGGCCTGCTCGGGACGTCGCCCGTTGTCTTCCCGAGCCACCACGGCGGTTTCGCGGCCGAGGACTCCGGCTACCCCGGCAAGCCGCGGGAGTTCGCGGCCCGCCTCCGCGACGTGCTCGACGAGTCGTGAGAAGCGACTTCGCTGGCACCACCGCCCAGTTCTACGCCGAATTCCGCCGCGACCTCCCCTCCGACCAGGCCGACCGCCTCGTCGCGGCGGTCGGCCTGCGCCCCGACGACATCGCGCTGGACCTCGGCTGCGGCACCGGCCAGCTCGCGGTGCCCCTCGCGGAGCACTGCGCCGCCGTGGTCGCGATCGACCCGGAGCCCGACATGCTCGCGGGCCTGCGCGCCCGTCGCGCGGAGCGGGTCGTGTGCGTGCTGGGCGGCGACCGGGACCTGCCGACGCTGGCGGTCCCGTTCGCGGCCCCGCTCGGCCTCGTGACGATCGGGAACGCCCTCCACTGGATGGACGAGCGCTCGACCCTGCGGACCGCGGCCGCGCTGCTGCGCCCCGGCGGCGCGGTCGCCGTCGTGACGCAGGGCCCGCCGCTGTGGCTCGGTCCCGCGCCGTGGCAACGGACGGTGCGGCAGGCGCTCGAATCGCTGTACGGGCCGGTGACGGGCAACTGCCGCACGGATTCGTCGGCTCTGGAGGAGCGCCGCGCGATGGCGACGGAGTTGGGGCTCGCCACGGAGGTCCTGACCTGGACGGCGTCGTACCCGGTCACGGTGGACTGGGTGATCGGGCATCTGGGCAGCGCGCTGGGCTCCGACAAGCTGAGCAGGGTGGAGGAGCTTCGGCTGCTCCTGGAGCAGCTTCGGGACGAGTCCATGGTGGAGGAGGTCACGACGAGCGTGCTGGTCATTCGCCCCGGCGGGTGACGGGCGATGCCAACGCACCGGGTCGTGCGCCACACTGACAGCGTGACAACCTCCGAGCGCACCCTCATCCTGCTGCGCCACGCCAAATCCGACTGGTCCGGCGCGCTCCCCGACGTCGACCGCCCGCTGGCCGAGCGCGGCCACGCGCAGGCCCCCCTCGCGGGTCGCTGGCTCGCGAGCCACGCCGGCGTGATCGACCTCGCCGTGGTGTCGCCCGCGCGGCGCGCCCGCGAGACGTGGGAGCTGGTGTCCGCCGAGCTCGCTCCCCCGCCTCCCGTGCGATTCGACGAGCGCGTGTATGCCGCCTCCGCGGACCAGCTCCTCGCCATCGTGCGGGAGGCGCCGGCCGACATCCGCACGCTGATCCTCGTCGGCCACAATCCCGGCATGGAGCAGCTCGCGTCGCTGCTCGCCCGGCGGGACGTGATCCTGCCCACCTCGGGAATCGCCGAGCTCGGCGTCGACGGACCGTGGTCCGGGCTCGACGCCACGTCGGCGGTCCTGGTCGCTGCGGGACGCGCGGACGGCCGCGACCTGAGCTGATCGGACCGTCTCGCCGAACGTCGAGGGGCATTTCATGCATTGACCGGGCGGTCAATCAATTCTAAAATCAGATATGACCCCCAGATCGGGAGCCAACTGACGAAGGGATGTTGGTGTCGATGAACAAGTGGACTCGCTGGCAGGACTGGGTGGCCGTCGCCGCCGGTCTCTATGTCGCATTGTCGACGATCTGGATCGCCCACACGGGCGCGTCCTTGCCGATCATGCTCGTCCTCGGTGTGCTGCTGGTCGCCGCGGGACTGTGGAGCCTGGCCATGCCGGGCCTCGTCTCGATGGAGTGGATCCACGTCGCTCTCGGCGTCCTGCTCGTCGTCTCGCCGTGGGTGGGCAACTACACCTCCAACGCCGCCGCCGCCTGGACATCCTGGATCGCGGGCATCGTCGCCCTGGCCGCCGGCCTCCTGGCCGTGCAACCGGCGATGAAGATGCATCACCCGCAGGCGACGCACTAGATCAACCGAGCGCGAGGGGTCGGTCGCCGGCCCCTCGCGCACCAGTGGAAGGACACCTGTGGAACAGCCGACGGAAGCGCGCACCCGGATCCTCGACGCGGCCGAGACCCTCTTCGCCGAACGCGGCTTCGACGCGACCGCGACCTCCGCCATCGCCCATACTGCGGCCGTCCCCAAAGGCCTCCTGTTCTACTACTTCCCCACCAAGAAGGACATCCTCGCGTCCCTGGTCGGCGAACGCCTCGGTCCCGGCCGCATCGACCCGGACCCCCTGATCGAACCGGGCAACCCGGTCAGGTCGCTGCTGAACCTGAGCCAGAAACTCTTCCGCGTGCAGGCCGACTCCGACGTGCTCCGCGTGATCGTCTGGCGCGAGCAGCACTCCCACCCGGAGGTCAAGGCCAAGCTGGCCGCGCACCGGCGCGCGCTGCACGCGACCATCGAGAAGGTGCTGGCGGGGAGTCTGCGCATCCCGGTCGGGGGGACGCGGCTGCGTGCTGCGGCGCTTGCATGGGGTGCGATCGTGACGGCGCCACCGCTGGAGGATGAGCCGCTCGACGACCTCGCCACCCTCGCGGAGCTCCTCTGCGCCGGGTTGCAGCATGGTTCCGCCGAGCCGAGCAACGGCTGACCCCGGCGCCCGACGTCCGCGGCGTCGCGCCCTATCGCTGACATCGCCCGTCTGGGAGAATCCAGTTATGCCGTCCACAGCGGCGACCGATGCTCTGGCGATCGCACGGGCTGCCTTCGCCGATCGGCGCTGGGATGACGCCTTCGTTCTTCTCGCCGCTGAGGATCGTGAGCGACCGCTCGAGATCGGCGATCTGGAGCTTTACGCGATGTCGGCGTCGCTGACAGCCCGCGACGATGAAGCGTTCGCGATCCTCGCACGCAGTTACGACCGCTGCCTGATCGAGGGCGACGAACACCGTGCGGCCGGCTGCGCCTTCTGGATCGGCTTCCGGATGATGTCCCTGGGCGAGTCGGGGCGCGCCGGCGCGTGGCTCGGGCGGTCGACCGCGATCGTCGACCGGCTGGAGGACTGCGCCGAGCGCGGCTACCTTCTCATCCCGCGCATTCACCAGGAGCTCCGCGCCCATCGAACGGCGGCGGCCCATGCCCTCGCGTTGCTGGCCGCCGACTCGGGCGACCGGTTCGGGGAGGCCGACCTGTCCGCTCTCGCACGTCAGCTCGACGGGCGCGCGCTCATCGAGCAGGGTGACATCGCCGACGGGATGCGGCTGCTCGATGAAGCGATGCTCGTCGCCACGACCGGCGCCGTCACCGAGCTGGGCCGCGGGCTCGTGTACTGCTCGGTGATCGGATGCTGCCAGCGGGTGTTCGCCGTGGACCGGGCCCGGGAATGGTCGGACGTCCTCGAAGCGTGGTGTCGTTCGCAGGCGCAGCTCGGCATCTTCAACGGGACCTGTCGGGTGCACCGCGCGGAGCTGCTCCGCTTCGGCGGGGCGTGGGCGGCCGCCCTGGATGAAGCGCAACTCGTGGCGGCGGGGATGAAGGCCGACCAACGCGAGCGAGCGGCTGCGACGTACGAGGAGGCCGAGATCCACCGGCTCCGGGGCGAGCTCGAGAAGGCAGCCGACCTGTACGAGCAGACCAGCCGGCGCGGTGTGGATCCACAGCCGGGGCTGGCACTGCTGCGGCTCGCGCAGGGGGACGTCGCGCGCGCAGCCGGGGCGATCCGACGGGCGGCGGAAACGACGGGCAGCGACCTCGGGCGGGCACGGTTCCTGCCTGCGGCCGTCGAGATCCTGCTCGCTGCCGGCGAGTCCGTCGAGGCCGAGAGTGCCGCTGCCGACCTCTCGCGCATCGCGGCGACCCACGAGACTCCTGTCCTCGCCGCTCTCGCCGACGAAGCGACCGGGCGCGTGCTGCTCGACGCAGGGAACGCGGTGGACGCCGCACAGAGACTCTCGGCCGCCCTGGAGGCGTGGCTGTCGCTGCGGGCTCCCTACGCGGCCGCTCGGGTGAGAGTGCTGCTCGCCACCGCTTTCACGTCCCTCGGCGACACCGAGGGCGCCGACTTGCAACAGGGTGCCGCGATGGCCATCTTCGTTCAACTCGGAGCGGCGACCGACCTGGCGACCCTCCGGTCGACGGGAGCGGACAGCGGCGCCGGCCGTCCGGTCGGCGCCCTCCTGAGCACCCGCGAACTCCAGGTGCTGCGACTCGCTGCCACCGGACGGACCAACAGGCAGATCGCGACCGAGCTGAACCTCAGCGCCCGGACGATCGACCGGCACATCGGCAACGTGCTCGCCAAGCTCGGCGTCCCTTCGCGTGCGGCCGCCACCGCCTACGCGTACGAGCACTCCCTCATCCGGAGCTGACGCGACTGGGTGAGAACACCCAGTCCTTCGTCCGGGCCGTGGCGCATTCTGCGGAAGCGGACGCCGGTCGCACCGTCATACGGTTCGCTCATGAACGCTGTGCAGAGCATCGACACCCTCGTCATCGGCGGCGGCCAAGCAGGCCTCTCCGTCTCGTACCACCTGCGCAAGCGCGGCGTCGAGCACCTGGTGCTGGATGCGGCGCCGCGCATCGGCGATGCCTGGCGCAACCGCTGGGACAGCCTCCGGCTGTTCACCCCGGCCCGCTACGACGGCCTGGACGGCCGGCCGTTCCCCGGGAACAAGGGCGCCTGGCCGACCAAGGATGCCATGGCCGACTACCTCGCCGACTATGCGGCGCACTTCGACCTCCCCGTCCGGAGCGGCCGTCGGGTCGACGAGCTTCGTCTCGTCGAGCCACATGACGACGACGACGGTTTCGGATTCGAAGCGCGCTCCGGCGACGAGACATTTCGCGCTCGCCATGTCGTCATCGCGATGTCCGACTATCAGACCCCGCGCCTCCCGGCCTTCGCCACCGACCTGAGCCGGAGCATCCGGCAACTGCACGCGCAGGACTACCGCAACCCTGCGCAGTTGGCCCCGGGGACCGTCCTGCTCGTCGGAGCGGGGAACTCGGGCGCCGAGATCGCGAGTGAGCTCGCTGCGACCCATCCGGTCGTCGTCTCCGGCCCGAACACCAGGGACATCCCCGGTTCCTTCTCAAGCCCCCTCAGCCGGCACCTCATCGTGCACATCCTCAACGGGTTCGTCTTCAACCACGTGCTCTCGGTGAACACTCCGATCGGTCGCAGGGCGCGCCGCACGGCCACGCACGCCGGGGTGCCGCTCATCCGGGTGAAATCGCGCGACCTGCTGCGCCTCGGCGTTCGCCGCGCCGGACGGGTGACGGGGGTCCAGAACGGCCTGCCGGTGGTCGATGGAGCGCCACTGGAGGTCGCGAATGTGATCTGGTGCACCGGGTACGCCCCGGGCTTCGACTGGATTCGGATCCCGGTCCTCGACGACAGCGGTGAGCCGGAACACGAGCGCGGAATCGTCGCCGCGGTCCCCGGGCTCTACTTCGTCGGGCTGCACTTCCTCACGTCGCTGTCCTCGGCGATGGTTCACGGCGTGGGCACCGACGCCGCCCGCATAGCGAACCGGATCGCCGAAGAGTACGTCCCCGTTACTACCGAGGGACGTGCGGTCCGCGTCTCTCGGTAGTCCTTCCACGGAATGGCCCGGGGGCAAGAGGATGATGGACCCATGCCCACCGTCCACCGCCCCGGCCTCCGCGTCGACTCCGGACTCACGATCCCCGAGTCGGAGCTGTCCTGGCGGTTCTCGCGGTCGTCCGGTCCCGGCGGGCAGGGTGTGAACACCGCCGACTCCCGGGTGGAACTCGTCTGGGACGTGGCGGCCTCCGCCGTCCTCTCGCCGGCCCAGCGGGAGCGGCTCCTCGACCGCCTGAGCGGTCGCATCGTCGACGGAGTGCTGACGATCGCGGCATCCGAGCACCGCGCACAACTGCGCAACAGGGACGCCGCGCGCCTCCGGCTGGCCGACCTCGTCGCCGACGCCCTCCAGCCGCCCGCGCCAGCACGACGGCCGACCCGCCCGAGCCGCGGCGCCAAGCAACGACGCCTGGAGGCGAAGAAGCGCCGCACCGACCTCAAGCGCCTGCGCCGGCCTCCCCAGGACTGACCCCACCCGCGGCTTCCGAAAGGAACGAGATGCGACCCCTCCGCTACGCCATCAACGTCACGCTCGACGGCTGCGTCCACCACGAAGCGGGCCTCCCGCCCGACGAGGACTCGATGCGCTTCTGGACCGCGGAGATGGAGCGGCCCGACGCCCTGATCTTCGGCCGGGTGACCTACCAGATGATGGAGTCCGCGTGGCGTCGGCCGGCGACGGGAACGTGGCCCGCATGGATGGATGAGACGCAGCTCCCGTTCGCCGAGGCCATCGACGCGGCGAAGAAGCACGTCGTGTCGAGCACGCTGACCGAGGTCGACTGGAATGCCGAGCTCCTGCGGGGCGACCTGCGGCAGGCGGTCGAACGTCTCAAGCAGGAGCCGGGCGACGGGCTGTACGTGGGTGGCGTGACGCTCCCCCTCGCGCTGGCCGATCTGGGGCTCATCGACGAATACGTGTTCGTCGTGCAGCCGGTGCTCGCCGGGCACGGGCCGACGTTGCTCGCCGGCCTGCGCGAGAGCATCCGGCTCGAGCTCGTGGATCGGCAGGAGTTCCGGTCAGGGGCGACAGCACTGCGGTTCCGACCAACAGCTTAACTTGCGCAATCACCCCACCCTCTCGCGCAAGAATCGCCCGATCCGCTCTGTCGCCTCGGCCGCCTCCGGGGTGCCGAGCATGAGCTGGTACACGTGGGGCAGCCCCTCGCCGATCTCCAGTCGGACGTCGAGACCCGCGGCGGCCGCGGCATCCGTCAAGCGCTCGGCGTCGCTGAACAGCAGATCGGCTGTCCCGACCTGCACGAGCATCGGAGGCAAACCTGCCAGCGACGCGAACAGGGGCGAGGCGAGCGGCGTTGTCGGGTCGGTCCCGGCGAGGTAGTCGGAGGCCAGCTGGCGCAGCAGGTCGGGAGTCGAGATCGGATCCTGGGCAACACGGTCCGTCATCGACCACCCGGAACTCGTCAGGTCGACGGTCGGAGACATCAACACCGCAGCAGCAGGGAGCTCTCCCCCGGCATCGCGGGTGGCGACGAGCAGGGCGACGGCGAGGCCGCCGCCCGCGGAGTCGCCGACAATGGCGATCGAGTCGGCGGCCACTCCCTGTTCGTCGCGTAGCCACCGCCAGACCGCGAGGACGTCGTCGATCGCCGCCGGAAAGGGATGCTCCGGCGCCAGCCGGTACTCCGGGAACAGCACCCGCATCCGGCCGGCGCGTCCCACTCGGGCGGCGAGCTCCCCGTCGCTGGCGAGCGACCCGAGCTGAAAGCCCCCGCCGTGCAGGAACACGAGGACGCGGCCGGCGTCGGCACCCGGAGCATCCAGCCAATGCGCCTCCACTCCCCCTGCCGTGACCTCGCTCACGCGCACGTCGTCCGGTATCGGATGCACCAGGCCGGCGGGAGCGAACGACGCCCGCGTCTCCGCCACCGTCTCGGCTGGCTGGCCGGCCGCAGCCCGCTGGCGATCGTGGAGCAATTCGAGCAGGTCGTCCATCGCGGGACTCGGCATTGTGGCACCCTCCTCAGCCGTGACGGCGTCAGTCCGAGACGACTTCGGTGAGCCGACCGGTGTTGACGTCGAAGACGAATCCTCTGACCGGGATGTCGGACGAGATCCACGGATGGGTCCTCACCTTGGCGACCTGCTCCTTCGTGTTCTGCTCCACGTCAGTGAAGCTGTAGAACCGGGCCGGTGCGATCGGCGTCGCTCCCGTCTCGGTGCGCAGCCGGGCCTCCAGTTCCTGGTCGACGAATTTCGACATCCCGCAGTCGTTGTGATTGATGATCATGATCTCCTTGGTGCCGAGGAGACGGGTGGAGACGATGAGGGATCGGACGGAGTCGTCGTCGATCACGGTGCCCACGTTTCTGATCATGTCGACGTCGGCATCGGGCAGGCCGAGCATCCTCACGATGCCGCTCAGCCGGGGGTCTGCGCAGGTGACGATTACGATCTTCGGCGCCGGGGGCGCCCCGTTGCTCGCGTCGTAGTCGGCGGCGTTCGCCGCGATGGCGCTCAGCGCCTCATCGATGATGGTCATGGCCCGTCCTCACATTGTTGCTTTGTCATCCGAAGGTGAAGCAGTACAGCTCCACCCCCGCCTGGTCGAACTCGATTTCGAACAGCTGATCGCGGATCGCATCCCGCGTCCGAATCAGTTGGTACGTGTCCTGACGGTCGACGACGCCGTGCCCTCGGCTGTCGACGTCCGTGCCGCAGGCCTCCCCCGGCGGCCGCCCGTCGATGAGCACCCGGAATCCGATGGGGTCGGCTCCGGCGGGGCCGCCCATCACCAGACTCACGTCGCGGGCGTGGAAGGCGTAGGCGACACGGCCGCCTGGCTGTCGGGAGACTGCGGCGTCCGGAGTCTGCACCCACTCACCGCCCAGGTCCCACCGGTTCCTCGGCAGATCGGGGTGGATGACGTACTCGAAGGCGCGGTCATAGCGGCCGGCGTTCTCGGATTCGAAGCCGCTGCTTTGCCGGTACCCCGGATACGTCTCCGGCGAGCGCAGCGAGGACCAGTCCGCGGCCACCTCCAACCCTCGCGCCTCGGGCTGCACCAGACCGAGATCCAGCTCGGGCGCGCCGGCGGCCATCAGCAGTTGTTGGATGGCCATCTCGGTCATCTCGTAGTCGCCCTCACCGAAGTGGTGGTAGCGGACGCGGCCGGATGCGTCCGCGAGGTAGACGGCCGGCCAGTAGTTGTTGGCGAAATCGCCCCACACCCCGTAGTCGTCGTCCAACGCGACGGGGTACTCCACGCCCAGCGCCTGAACGCGCGCCGCGACGTTGGCGTGGTCGTGCTCGAAGCCGAACTCCGGCGTGTGCACCCCGACGATGGTCAGCCCCGCGGCCGCGTACTTCGCGTGCCATGCGCGGAGGTACGGCAGCGTCCGGAGCCAGTTGACGCACGTGTACGTCCAGAAGCTCACGAGGACCACCCGGCCGCGAAGCGCCTGAAGTGTCAGCGGTTCGGAGTTCAGCCAGCCTGTGGCCCGGGTGAACGGAGCGAGCCCGCCCTCGTCGGGAAGCGCGTCGACCGTGTCGACGAGGCGATGGGCGACCGACCGGAAACGTCCCTCCCGCGCGTCAAGAGACATGGGGCGCCTCCGTCGCGTGCGCGTCGTTCCCTGCATCCCGGGCCATCCGCTCGGCGTCGATGACGGCCTGCGCGAACTCCTCCGGCGCCTCCTGCGGCAGGTCGTGGCCGATACCGCCGGCCAGGGTGCGGTGCGCGTACGGGCCGGTGAACCGGTCCCGGTAGGCGGCGGGGTCGGGATGGGCGGCGCCGTTGCTGTCTCCCTCGAGCGTGATCGTCGGCACGCCGATCGACGGCCGCTCGGCCAGGCGTCGTTCGACCTCGTCGAAACGGGCCTCTCCCTCCGCGAGGCCCAGTCGCCAGCGGTAGTTGTGGATCACGATCTGCACGTGGTCGGGATTCTGCAGGGCTGCGGCGCTGCGCTGGAACTCCTCCTCGCCGAACTCCCACTCCGGCGATGCGGTCCGCCAGATCAGACGGCCGAACTCCGTACGGTTCGCGTCGTATCCGAGCTCCCCTCGCCGGGTCGCGAAGTAGAACTGGTACCACCAGGCCAGCTCGGCCACGGGAGGCAGCGGCTGCGCGTTGGCGGCCTGGCTGCTGAGCAGATACCCGCTGACCGCGACGTGGGCACGACAGCGCTCCGGCCACAGTGCGGCGAGCACGTTGGCTGTCCGCGCTCCCCAGTCGAAGCCGGCGACGACCGCTTCGGCGACCTCCAGCGCGTCGAGCAGCGCGATGGCATCGGCTGCGAGGGCGGCAGGCTGACCGTTCCGTGGGATGTCCGCTGACAGGAACCGCGTCGTCCCGTACCCGCGCAGGTGCGGGACCAGCACCCGGAAGCCGTTGTCGGCGAGGATGCTCGCGGAGGCGCTGAAGCTGTCGATCGAGTACGGCCACCCGTGCAGCAGCAGCACCGCCGGACCGTCGGACGGACCCCGCTCGGCGAGGCCGACGCTCAGAGCGCCGGCCTCCACCTGGGCGGTCGCCTGGAGCGGCGTGGTCACCGCAGGGACCTGAACGTCGCGCGGACCTCCTCCGAGAACAGCTCGGGCTGCTCCCAGGCGGCGAAGTGCGTGCCACGGTCGAGGCGGTTGAAGTGGATCAGATTCGGGTACGCCTGCTCAGCCCAGGTCCGCGGTGCGGCATAGATCTCATCCGGGAAGACGCTGACACCGGTCGGAAGCTGCACACCCTTCGGAGCGAAGAACGCCAGCTTGCTCTCCCAGTAGAGCCGCGCAGACGAGACGGCCGTGTTGGTGAACCAGTAGAGGTCGACGTTGTCCAGGATGTCGTCGCGGCTGAGCCCTTCCGACCCGCCCAGGAAGACCCGCGCGATCAGGTCGTAGCTCGCCGCATCGTGGTCGAGCATCCAGGCGGCCAGTCCCACCGGCGAGTCCGCGAGAGCGTAGAGGGTCTGGGGCCGACCGGCCATCTCCTGGGCGTAACCGAGACCGTGCGCATAGAAGAAGGCGAGCTGGTCCCACGCGCCCCGCTCGTCGGCCGTCAGGTCGGCCGGCGGCTCCTCGTGAGCGTCCAGCGCGGCCTGGATGCTGTCCGGAACTGTTGCCGGCATGTTCGTGTGGATGCCGATGAGCCCCGGAGGTCGGAGCAGGGCGAGTTGTTCGGTGACGGCGTTCCCCCAGTCGCCGCCCTGGGCGACATAGCGGTCGTATCCGAGACGCGGCATGAGCTCAGCCCAGGCCCGCGCGATCCTGATCGGGTCCCATCCGGGCTTGTCGGGCTTCCCGGAGAACCCGTGTCCCGGGAGCGACGGGATGACGAGGTCGAACGCATCCGAGGCGTCGGCCCCGTACGCGGTCGGATCGGTCAGCGGCCCGATGATCTTGAGTTGCTCGATGACCGAGCCCGGCCACCCGTGAGTGACGATCATCGGAAGCGCGCCCTCGTGCTTCGACCTCACATGGATGAAATGGATGTCCACCCCGTCGATCCGGGTGACGAACTGCGGGAGCGCATTCAGGCGGGCCTCAACCGTCCGCCAGTCGTGCTGCTCGAGCCAGTACGTCGCGAGCGCCTGCATCACCTCCAGCCGGACTCCCTGGGACGTGTCGTCGACGGTCTCCTTCTCGGGGAAGCGGGTGTTGCGGATACGGCGCTTGAGGTCGTCGATGTCCTCCTGAGGGATGGAGACGGTGAAAGGGCGGATGGTGGTGTCGGGGGGTCGTTCAGTGACAGCCATGATGATGGTTCTCTCGTGACGGGTGTTGCTTTCCAGGGGCGTGCGCGATGCGCGAGCGTGGGTCAGGAGGAGGGAGCCGCAGCCGAGCAGCAGGGCAGTTATGAAAGACGAACGCTGCGACCATCGACAAGGTCCTCCGCAGTGGAATCGCCGCTCTCGGTGCGATTATCGCTCCTCGGCGCGCTGGTCGGCTAGACGGTGACCAGATGCGTCTCGGTCCTGCAATGTGACCGCACGGGACGCCTTCGCTCCCTGCGTCACATGACCGCTCTGACCAGAGCCTCTTCGTTCTCCTGCAGCCACGACTGCCGCCGGCGGATCGCGTCCCCGACGCCTTCCTCCCACATGCGGCGCCAACCGCCGCCGTCACGCTCCGCTCGCAGCTTCATCGTGTGCCATGTGCGCTCGGCCGCGTTTCGCGCCACCGGCACGAGCATCGGCCGCGAGCCCGCGTCCAGCCCGTACGCATCGAGCATCTTCGCCGCACGGGCGAACGCGTCCACGCCCTTCAGGACTTCGGCGCGATCCTCCACCGGCTGCCACGGCGCCCACCACTGCAGCATGTTAGAGACGTCCTCAACCCGGGAGGACGCTCGCGCGAGGTCGAAGTCGATCAACGCGGATGCGACGCCGTCCCGGAAGACGACGTTCTCCAGCGTCACATCCCGGTGGCCGATGAGTTCCAGAGGCACAGGCACGGGCTCCGGCGCACCCTCCGGCAGGGCCGGAGCAGCATCGTCGAAGACCGCCGGGACGCCGAAGGACGCCACCGCGTCATGGTACGAGCGGAGGAGCCTGGCGACGCTCATCGCCCGGTCGTCCGAAGCCACCCACTCCGGTGCGGGGCGGCCGGCGACCTCACCCTCCATGAACGTGATGACGTCTCGGTCACGATCATCGACGCCGAGGAAACGCGGCGCACCGGCGAAGCCCACCCGCTCGAGATGCGTGAGCAACGCCCGCACCCGCTCGGAGGAGGCGCTGCGCGGCCTGCGCACGGTATCGCCCGAACGGACCACACCCACGGTGACGTCACCACCGAGGAGCGGCTCCTCGGGAGCGGAGGAATCCCATGGTTGGTCGCTACGATTCACGCCCCTATCCTTTAACACGCTCGCCGCACACGCACGGTGCCCCTTGAGGGACTCGAAAACTGCGACCACCCTTTAATCACCGTCGAGGAGGGCCCAAAATCCGCGGAATTATGCGCCTTTTGACCTCCTAGAGATGACTACGATCTCATAGGATCTCACCCGATTGTGGGCAAATTGTGGGCAAATTTGCCATCCAGGTCGTCGACGTCTGTATAAAACTGACGGAGGTTATTGACAGTCGGGTCTTCCACTTGGGAGGAAGACTGCATGACGAAAGTACTCTCCGCTGCAGCTCAGCGGGCGATCGAACGGCGGGCGAATCACAAGCTCGCGGTGCTCCGACATGTCGAGGAAGTCAGCGGGAACATCGCCGCCAGCTGCCGCTATTACGGCGTGAGCCGGCAGGCCTACTACCACTGGCTGAAGCGTTATGAGGCGGAAGGGTTTGAGGGGCTGAAGGACCGCTCCAGTGCCCCGCACCATTCACCGACGGCAACGGACGGGGAGGTGGTGGAGAAGATTCTCTGGCTGCGTCAGCAGTATCACTTCGGGCCGGAGAAGATCGCGATGTATTTGAAGCGGTATCACGACGTCACGATCAGCGTCTCCGGGGTTTGGCGGATCCTGAAGAAGGTGGGCCTGAACCGGTTGCCGGCTTCGCAGCGTTACAAGCGGCGCGAGATCCGGTGGAAACGCTACGAGAAGCAGCGCCCCGGCCATGCCCTGCAGGTGGATGTGAAGTTCATCGAGCCGCTGGGCCAGACGGGCAAGAAGAAGCGTTACTACCAATACACCGCCATCGATGACTGCACCCGCCTGCGCGTGCTGAAGGCCTATCCGACGCACGATCAGAAGACCGCGATCCGGTTCGTCGATCACGTGCTCTCCAAGCTGCCGTTCAAGGTCGAGAAGGTTCAAACCGATAACGGCAGCGAGTTCGGCCAGTCCTTCCACTGGCACCTGCTCGACAAGGGCATTGACCACATCCGCATCAAGCCGGCGACCCCGCGCCTGAATGGCAAGGTCGAGCGCTCGCACCGGATCGATGCGGAGGAGTTCTACAGGCTCCTCGAGGGGCAGGTGATCGACGACGTCAACCTGTTCAACGACCGCCTCCAACAATGGGAGGACTACTACAACTACGATCGACCACACGGAGCCCTCGCAGGCCAGACACCCTACGAGCGGCTCAAGCAGAAAACACAGGACCCGCTGTCATAGGCCTCCCTCAGTTGCACAAGTCCGGACTGCTCAAGCGCCGCTCGCACTCCGACCGCTCGTTGGACGACATCATCAGCGACCCTCGACGGGCTGCTGCGCGGCCGTCTCGACCGCGGCTCCAACGCCGCCGCCGGCCCTTCCTCCACTGCCCGTTTCCGGATCGCGTAGAACGTCTCCCGCGAGATCCCATGCTCGGCGCAGAACGTCGTGACCGACCCGCGCGGCGCATCCGGCGGCCACTGAACGATCGCGAGACGGACACGAGGATCAACAGGGTCAACACGGCTCATCCCTCAAACATTGAGGGCAACTGTCAGGACCAAACCCGGTTGGAACGTCAGAGCTCTATTGATGCAGCTTCGTCAGAGATGTCCTGATGGATCACAGGTCGTCGACGTCTGCCGGTGGCGGCTGCCTGGCCGCCCCGCTCCGACTCCCTCACTCCCCATCTCGGCCTACTAGATGTTGAGATACAGGATCATAGACGTAATCAGTTATCTCTCCGGAGATGATCATGTTAATTGCCTGGTTGATCACGTTCCTGGGCGCGATAAACCACTCGGACGGATCGTAGTTGCGGCCTTTGCGATCTACCTGCGTGAGATCGAGCCGGACCTCAGCGAAAACGCGATGGATCAGATGCTCCAGCGCGGACGCTTTGAGATTGTACGTTCGGTAATCCTCAACAATCTTGACCGGCGCCATGAGATACGTAGGGGACTTGGCAGCGTTCTTGACCCTGGTCTCGACGCTCGTCGTCGAAAAGCCGATCTTGTGCAGGTCCTGTATGCGAGAAATCAACGGGTCGTCGCTCAACGACTCGAGCACGTAGATATGCCCCGTCGCAGCATCGCCATCGAGGATCTCATCGGCGCCGACACCAGCGCGAACAAGCGCCTGCCCCTCTTGCTCGTGCAGGCGGATTGATAGCGACTGGCGGTACATGGACGACTCCGTGCCATTCTCGAAGATCACCCGGAGGCGTTGCTTCTGCTCAGCCTTGCCGCCGACTATCAGTGACTGCGACTCCCCGACCTCCGCGACGAACAGCACTAACCCATTGAGCACGAAGAAACGCCCCTCGTGGATGGTGTGCACACCCTTGAACGGCGCTAGCACCATCGCGCCTTCAGCCAGCTCAGCGTGCTTTGCTTTGAAGAATGGCTCGAACAGATCAAAGTCCAATGCGCGTTTGCGCTTGGCGACGGAATCCGGCGCATCGGCAACGCGGCGGACGGGCAGATCGGAGACGTCCAGAACGCCCGAGGCATCACCGAGCAGCTCGTCGAGCTCGTCGCTTGCGAGCAAATCGTTGAGTGAATCAGGCGCCGCTGGAATTGCCAGCAGCCCGAATTCCGAGTCGAGGTGCGCGAGTGCCGACGCTTTCTCGTCGTCGGCCAGGATCCCATCAAGCCGAGCTCCGAGCTTCCGCTCGGAAATCTGACGAGTATCCGAGCTGGGCACGCGACCGTGTTGCCGGCGGAACTGAACAATCTCGAGGAATGCGTTCTCTAGCCGATCGGACGCGTCGAACTTCCTCGGCTTCTCCAATGCATCGAGCAGACCATCAATGTCTGCGTCGAGCATCGCCTGAAATCGTCTGGACGACTCTGACTCCACGGGGCTGAGATCAGGGTCGCCGCTCATACGCGTTCCTCTGTCGCTGCCGATCGACTCTCTGCCTCGCGCTGCTGCTTGAGTCTCTGCAGGAAGAGCAACGCAGATGCAAGATTCTTCTCGTTCGGATCAGCTGCGCGGATGTCAGGACGGCGTCCGTTCACTTTGACCCAGTTCTGGATTCTGGGAAACAGCGCGAGGGCCTCCTCCTCGCTGAACTCCACTCGCGTGGCAGCGATCGAGTCCTGGATGATCCTTAGCACCGAAGGCGTCACCGACTTCGACATGATCTCGAAAGCCCGCTGAAATGGGTTCACCGAGTCGATGAGGTTGATATTGAGATCATCGATATTTACAAACTTTTCAGCCATCTTGATAAAACGCTTGTCGCCGACATCGCGAACCTCTCCGTTCTTGATCACGGAATCCACGACAACCTGCTGGCGCACCTCTTCGATTTGCGATTCGGTGAGGTCTGGGTATTTCTCACGAATGATCTTAGGAATAAGCACTCTGTTGGCGGTTTCGGCGTCGATCGAACCTGCGGCCGCGCGTGCGAAGGTGTCATCCTGGAGGATCGTCGCCTTCAGGTCATTCAAATCCGTCTCGACGATCTGCTTCACGCGCTCGCTCGACGGCTCTTTGAAGCCCTTGATCTTCAGCTCGCCGGGGACCTTCGAGTCGTCGCCCTCAAACTTCTTCGTCTTGAACGTGAAATTCTGAGCCAGCACTTGCTCCATCAATAGCGAAGCTGTGATCGCTTTAAGCATGTTATTTACAGATACCTTCACCTCGCCTTGAGTGGCATCCGGCTCCGCAACGAGGTTAGTGAACTGTGCGTGAGACTTGCCTACGCTGTCACGTGTCACTCGCCCGATGATCTGGATGACCTCAGTGAGCGACGCCCTGTAGCCAACCGTCAGCGCGTGTTCTGCGAAGGGCCAGTCGAAGCCCTCCTTCGCCATGCCTAGGGCAATAATGATGTCGACTGCATCACGGTCACTGGACGCGGTATGCGATAAATAATGAAGAATATCCCCCCTCTTTTTCAGGTCGGTGTCATCAACGAGGTCGGCCACCCGCAGGATGGCACCATTGTCGTGCCGGCGCACACTGATGATCCCTGTGTCGGGATCAGTCCCCTGAACGTGTCCGATCGTGTCGATGATGAATCCAACCTCATCGAGCTTGTCCTTCGTCGATTCGCCTGAGTTGACGTTCGGGATGTGAATGATCGTCTTCTTGTTGAGGTCAAGGACAGCGCCAATCGCATCGGTGTAGCGGCCTTGGTAAAAGTGGTGCCCGATGCCGAGAGAATGCAGATATTCGTAGCCGTTGAGTTGGTCATAGTAGTTGAAAGTGACCGGTGTGAATTTCGCTTCATCGAGAGCTGACAGTACCGGCACCGAATCACCCCGGAAGTACGAGCCAGTCATTGCGACGATGTGCACGTCGGAACCGTTCATAACATCGCGCAGGAGCGCGCCGAGCCGACTCGACTCAACGTCTGCGGACACATGATGGAACTCGTCGATCGCGAGCACGGTTCCATTGAAAGCCTCAGGCGCTAATTTCTCGAAGGCGAACCGCAATGTCGCATGGGTGCATACAAGCGTGGCGTCGGACCCTTCCAGGAACCGAATGAAGGCATCGACCTTGCCTGCAGATGACCCCGCGTCACAGAGGTTGTGCTCGTCTTTGATTTCCCAGTCGGCAAAGAACCCATATTTGGAAAGGTTCGTCGATGCGAAGGAGGCCCCGATCGACCGCTCTGGCACGGCGACGATGACCTTCTTTCTATCCTGGTTGTAGAGCTTGTCGAGCGCTACGAACATCAGCGCGCGCGATTTACCTGACGCCGGCGGGGCTTTAACAAGAAGATGCTGCGCGTTGCGCTTGGCGAAGACACGCTGCTGCATCTCGCGCATGCCCAGCTCGTCGATGTTCACCGACTCTCCGGTCTGAGCGTAGGTGACGTCAACGATGTTGACGGGCTTCGTTGGAGCGTTCACTTTGCGAGCCTCCGGGTCTTGGTAGCCGAGGCATGCGCCGCCTCTTGGGTGGTCATGTGCTCGTACAGCACAAATAGGTCGGAGAGACGCTGCTCGTCGGTCTCGTAGCCGCGTCTCGAGTAGATCGAGTCGACGAGGGCATCCACCTCGGAATGCGCGGCACGCAGATCAGCCGGCATCTTGTCCGGGTCGTATAGTTCAGCCAACGTCTGCTCGCAGTGATACTCGCGAACGTCAAGAATCCGGAGCGCCGCAACGTTCAGCTCCTCCTTCGCCACATCGCTAAGCGGTGGGACCGGGAAGTTGTTGTAGACCGTCGTACCCGAGTACCGATAGTCGGTCTTCATCCGACTACAGACAGCGCGTGTCCACGCCATATGCACAGCAGACGTCAAGAGAGCGAACACCCATGGTTCCGCATCGTAGACGGCGTTCGCAGCGTTGGAAATAACGGTGTCAGGCCCGAGATAACCCATTGGGATGTACTCTCGTCGCTCGGAGGAGACGATCGGGACGATGATCGAGTCCGTCGCCTTGAAGCGCACCTCTTCAAACCGGTGGGGCGCGTCCACCAGCTTGAGTGTTGCCGCCCGATCGCTCTCACTCCGCCACCGATGCATCGCGTCAAGACGACGAGCAATTGCTGGGATGGATTGTGCGACTGGGAGGTCCTGATCGCGAATCCAGAGGCAGTACCGCTCGATTCCGTTTATGAATTCTGTAGCACCGATATAACGCTTGATCATGCTCGCAGCTTCGGGATGCGAGTCGACAATATCCTCGCGTTCGTGGGGGTAAAGGAGAAGGTGACCATCGTCCCTTGGCGCGGAGCCATATGTCATCGCTGGCAAGGAAGTACTGATCGCGGCGGTTCGCCGATATACAAAAACTGACTCAGCGTCAGCGAGATAGCCGTTGATATGGGTGGCCTCAATCTGAAGCCCATCTTGAAAGATGAACTTTCGTCCGGGCTGCTTCGCCCTGAGACTGATGACCACTACGGTGACGCCCGCATTATGCCTAGCGTTGTTCTCCCATCTGAACGACGTATAGGCATAGCCGATCTCTACGCCCCTGCCGAAGATCATTGGGAACAAGAGCCCGACATGCTCACCCTGTGTCAGTGAATTTGTGGCAACAAACGCCAGTTGCGCTGCGGTATCTGCAATGTAGTCGACACCTTTGACGAACCAGAGCGCGACATAGTCGAGATTCTTGGAGTAAGACCGGGCCCCGAAAACAAACGGGTAGTCGGCCTTCATCTCCGTAGTCTGATACTTGCTGCCCTTGTAAGGCGGGTTCCCGATGATGTAGATCTCTCCACCGTCATTCGGGCAGACCTCGTTCCAATCGATACGGTTCGCATTGCCTGCGCGGATTTTGCCGGTCTCCTTGAGAGGAATCAGCGGGATTGCGACGTTGAACTTTTCTTTGAACTCCATATTCATCTGGTGCTTGGCAATCCAAAGGGAGAGTATGGCGACCTCCACGGCGAAGTCGTCGATTTCAATGCCGAAGAAGTTTTCGATGTTGATCCTCGACTCGGTGAACAGAAATCGGTGCCGATCGTCGAGATCGGCGAGTCGTTCGAGGATCGCATGCTCGAGCTTGCGCAGCTCCTTATACGCGATGACGAGGAAATTACCCGACCCACAAGCGGGGTCGAACACCTTGATCGCGCTAATCCGGTCCAAGAGCACCTCGAGCTTTTTTACTGAGTCGAAGTTCTCGTCGAGCTCGTCCTTTAGCGCATTTATGAATAGCGGTTCGATCGTCTTGAGGATGTTCGGAACAGAAGTGTAATGCTGCCCCAAGTCGCTGCGCTTGTCTGGAGTGACGATGGCCTGAAACATCGAGCCGAAAATATCCGGGTTGATCTCGCGCCAGATTAGCTTCCCGGAGTCGATCAGCTCCTGACGCGCTTTCCTGGTAAAGGTGGGCACGACGTGGTCATGAGCCATCGCGAAGAGGCGGCCGTTGACATAGGGAAATGCCGCGAGATGTCTCGGCTTCTCATCGATTTTCGCCGTGTCTAGGGCACCGAATAGTGCGGTCAGGAAGTCAGCCGTATCGGACCCGTCCTGCAACGTGTGCGAACCAACCGCGTTGGTGAACTGGTTCTCTGAGAAGATTCCGGTGTCTTCTGCGAAGAAGCAAAATAGAAGACGGGTGAAAAAGAGGTTGAGCGCATGACGACCGTGGGGCTGGTCCAGGAGACTTGGATTTGCATTGAGCAGCTCGTCGAAGAGCTTCCCCATCCGCTCGGCGGCCTTTACATCAGCGTGGGCTTCTGCGACGTAACGGGCCTTTTCCATACCGGCCCAAGGCAGGAAGAAGGTGAAGTACTGATCGATGTCCTGGATGGGGAAACCGATCGTCTCACCCGTCTGGGTGTCGGCCGCAACCAACTCCGCCCAGTCCGTGACCACGATAAAGCGGGTGCCAAAACGCACCACATCGGGCGATGTCTTTAGCTCCTCCAGCGCCTCAAGCGGATCCCCAAGGACCTCCTTGAAATACAGGACCTTCTTCTGAGCGATCTCGCGGGTCTTATCCGCAGCGACGTTGAGATCGCCGTTGCGCAGTCTCGTGACGGTGCTTTGCGGCTTACCGTAGGCGAGCAGTAGATCGAAGACAAACTCGCGATCGTAGGACTGACGGCCAGCCAGCAGAGTGACCCTCTCCTCCACGGCCTTGAGGTTGAGCCTTGCCATATGTCCATCCTGTTCCCGCCGGAGCTGCCTTGGCTTAAATGCGGCAGGATCCAATGGATTCGAATCTCTCTCCGGGGCCGGCAAGTCGCAGCGTCCTTATCCTATATATGGGTGTGAGCTCGCCTGAGAGCGCCCGGCCGGAGTCCCGGGCGGCCACCGCGACTGACCGTTCACCACCCACGCGCGTCGATCCTGCCGAATGCTTCTGCGGTGCAACTTGCACACGAGTTGACCGAAAGAAATCGGCCCGCAAAACCAACTGCATAGGCGCCGAGGTTGATAGAAACCCATGGGCTTGTCAGGGGCCAGAACACGGATAACCGGCGTGACTTACCGGACTCGCGTGCGTGCTCCCTGAACGCGGGCTCGAGCCGTAAGGATGTCGAAGATTTCACGATAAACAGGGATGCCTTCTTCGGCTTCAAAGGTGACCGCTACTGCAAACGGTGTCCGCTCGAAGGGCAAGTTCGTTCCTTTCATTGAGTTCACCCGAATGAGAAGGTTAGTGTCGTTTTGCACGATCACCGGTCGCGACGCTTCCCAGACTTCGTGCTGGATGGTGCCCTTATCGGCCATATTGTTGTAGGCCTGCTCGGAACGGAAGCCGAGAGCGTCGGCGTTATCGAAGTCGAACCAGAGTCGCGAAACCCGATACCTCCGGTCAGCCGGATTCGTCGGCGTAAACCAGGCGAGCGTGATGATCGCACGGCGAAGGACCTCGGCCGCGTTAAGCGACCGAGGTATCGGTACTTCGATGATGCGGGAACCTTCGACGAACATCGTTCCGGAGGCCACTAAGGTTGCACGGTTGGCCGCGCCGACGCCAATACGTGCCGGGCGAAGGGCGCCGTACCCGAGGACGCGAGCAGCTTTACGTCGCCGCTCGTCTCGTCGAGTGAGGTTCAGCGCCGTCGCTACCTGCTCTTCCCCTTCTCCCCAGTCGGCCGTATTCACCAGGAGGGCCTTGGTCGCAATCCCTTGGTGCGTTCCCGGCACGAGCGGGGTGCCGTCACCGACCAGGAGTTCGAGGGTGCGGGCTGCTTCATGCCCAACGAGAGCTGCAGCGAAGGAAGTGCCCCGAAATCTGCGTTCGGCGTCGATTTGTCCCGCAGATCCAACCGAGGCAGCTCGGATACCGGGCAAGTACTGTCCGTCCTTAATTGCGGTGAACACGAGCTCGTCCTCACGGAGGCTTTGTCTATACAGCGTGCGGCCGCCGGGCGCTAGAAGTTCCGGCTTTAGCCCTCCACGATATCCTCCGCCGAGCGCACTTGTCGGGCTGGGAAGCGCCGCGCTTTTGACAAGGTCAACGGCCGTGGCCGGAAATTGAGCCACTTCCGCGTCGGTGTGCGACGAACCCACCGTGAGTGCGTTCACCGAGTCCGCTGGGGCCAGGATTCTGCGGTGGTGCGCTTGGGCAAGGAGTTTCTCCCGCGCCGCCGCTGTTAACTCGTCTCGAGTTGGCTCTGTTTCACCTGCTTCCCGGTGGCCAAAATCGAGCCGGCTATCGTGGTTGCCCGCACTGACGATGAAGAGCACTTGGTGGGAGACCGAGTAGTAGTCGAGAAGCTTGGCCCACGGGCTAATCCTGTGCCCAAACGGTTGTGCGGTGTGTCCGACTGCCATAACGACGACTTTGACGTCAGGACCTGCGGGCTCAGTGTCGTCAGCGCCAATCAGGAGTTCATCGAGAATCTCCTTCACCGCGTTCACCGTAAGTCGGTTGGGGTCCATCGTCGTCGTCGTTCCGATGGTGTCGGTAAAAATGGGCCGCAATAGAATGCGGCTATTCAACGGTTCGGGGGCGTCCTCGAGGTCACCCCAGATGACGGCTGAGGCGACGGCTGTCCCGTGGTCGCGGGCGTTGACCTTGATGTACCCGTTCATGTCCTGAGGATCGTGAAGCTCGAATCGACCTGCCAGCCTTTGGTGACCGAGCAAAGGGACTCCGTCGAGAACGGCGACCATCGGCGTCGCCTGTGTGGGCGCTGGAGCGGAAGCGCTTGTGTTATCCGGGAGGATCCCGCTAATGACGTCGTCGGTGCCACCCGCACTTTGGGGACGCACGAATGCTACCCAATCGTTTCGGACGAACGAGACCGTCCCCCGAATTGTCGCCGTCGCGGTTGCGGCGGGCATCTCGACCAGAATCGCGTGATAGGCGATCTCTTCGATCTCAGCGATGTCAAGGACGCGGCATCCGGCGGCTTCGAGTTGTTCGACGACTTCTTGCTGCGCCGCGGCTCTACTCGAGGCGGTCCGCCGGTACCAGAGTTCGACCTCGCCGCGCACCAGATCGCCATGCTCGATGCTTGGTGACCAGGCTTCAGTCAAACCACCTTCACGAATCCGGTCTTCTGGACTCCACTGACGAACGTCTTTGAGAGTGTCGAACACCTCTTTCCAGGCTCCGTAGCCCCAGGCGAAAGCCTCGCCGCGTTGGTACCGCTTCCACAATCGCATGAGCTCTTGGAGCGCGGCCTGATTCTGGGCGATCACGAAGAGGGTGGGCGATACACGAGTGGCACCGCTGCTGAGGGTGAAACCCTCTGGGAGGTCTTCAGCGTCTTCATCGAGCGCCGCGAGAAACTCTAACCCAGGGACTCGCTGCGCAGCGTTGCGGAAAGAATCGAGACTCTTCAAAACCTCCAACACGACAACCATCTCCGGCTCATGTCCGTCTATGTTGTCCGTGAGAACAAGCCTGTGGCTGTTCATTGCTTCGACCAGCGCTGCAAACTTCGGGTCGAACTTTTCGCCCTGCGCCGTTCGACCAGGACCGGATATAACCCGTCGGTCCGGTTGTCGACTCGATCTTCCACCACCATCGGCTGAGCCGACAGCTAGGAGCGGAAACAGGTCCGGTTCTGACGAGAAGGTTGCCACGAAGAATCCCCCAGGAAATGAAGAGTGCTCCAAGTTTCCCGGACGCAAGCCCGACGTTTGGCAGGCTCCGTCACCCCACTACAGGGGGTGATTCGAACTGGCTAGCCGACTGGACCGAGCAGTTCCTCCCTCCGCCGATCGAGCACCAAGTTCTCAATGTCGGCGAAGCTCGCTCCGTTTTCTTCAGCGGCTTCCCTCTCCAGCCGCCCGGGACTCTTGAGTCCAACCCTGGTGGCTACGCGTTTAGCGTATTCGCGCCGGCGATCGGCGTCTGGGAGCGGAAGCTCAATGACAACCTGGAAACGGCGCCAAGCGGCGCGGTCTAGAAGTTCGGGGTGGTTGGTCGCCGCGACCAGCAGGACGTGAGGCGGAAGAGCGTCTAGCTGGAGCAAGAGGGTGCTGACGACGCGCTTAACCTCGCCGGTGTCGTGCTCGTCTCCCCTTTCTTTAGCAAGCGTGTCGAACTCATCGAGAAACAGCACGCATGGTTCGGCCGATACCCGTTGGAACAGCTCGTGCAGTCGTGCCGAAGTCTCTCCGAGGTAGCTGCCGACGACCGACTCGTAAAGGATGACTTCATACGGAACAGCTAGCTCCGAAGCAAATGCCTCGGCGAGCGATGTCTTGCCAGTCCCGGGTGCACCGACGAGAAGTACTCGGTGCCGAGGCTCGATTCCCGCCGCTCTAAGTACACGCGCGTTCTGTTGTTCCTGGATGACCCGCTTCGCCGCGTGTTCTGCCGCCTGATCGAGTTCGAGGTCCCGCAACCGGCGCGTCGCCTCCCGCGTGTATGAACCGCGCTGCGCCCATGATGGACGATCGTCCCGTTCGAATCGACGGTTGGTGACTGCAGCGGCGTGCGTGTCGTGTTCAGCTTCGAGGAGCTGTTGAAGACGCATTGCCGCAGAACGGTGACCGTTCTTGCTCTCTTCGGCGATGAGCGTTTCGATGGCTCGGCCGACTCGCTCAGCATTGCCAGAGATCGCGGCCGCTGCAAGGCCCGCGATGCTTTCAGCGCGGACCAATCACATCATCTCCCTCATCACTAGTACGCCACCCAAGTGTTGTCGATACTGCCACGGACGCTGCCAACTAAACGTGAGTGCAAGTCGATCGCCTGATCCTCCGTGAGCGTCGCAATGTAATCCGCGACGCACCGTTGCAGTCTGGCCTCGTCCGAATGATGCTGCTCCTCCCGTTCGGCATAGCGGATCAGGTCCGACAGCCTGGTCGGAAGCCGTTGGCGCGATCTCTCCGTGCTCGCCCATTCGTAGAGTCGGGTGAACAGGGCGCCGATAATGCTCACCTGTCCTCGCTGAAGGCTGGCAAGCGCGGGGTCGTTCACAACGAATTGCCACGTGAGCTGCTTTAGCAGGTGCACTTCCCTTTGGTTGTCGACAGGGATGTCTAACCGTCCCGCTGTCGTGACCCGCGTCTCGCTGACGTAATGGTTGATGAACTCGGACGCGAAACGGTTCACGTTCTTGCGGTCGGTGACCGTGCCGGCGTATTCGTCTAGTCGCGGGGGAACGTAAAAAAGTAAGCGCTCGAACAGTTGATCGGCACCTTCAATCGTCCACTCGTCGTCTGGTTGATCGATGAGCGCCTTGGCGAGAAACTCTCGTCGGTAGACAGGGTCTTGCTTGAGACGTCGGAGGTTGATAAAGCCTGCACGGTAGAAGTCTTCAAGATCATGCACGGCATACGTGATGTCGTCGGCCCAATCCATGATGTCCGCTTCGATGCTCTTGTCTGTTGACTTCCCGTAGGGCGAGCGAATCCTGGCGAACTCTTGGGACTCCGTGAGGTACGCACCCCACTTGTTCTTCCGTCTAGCGTTCTTGTGGTCACTCTTCCACGGATACTTCAGGATCGCGTCAAGAGTGCGTGGGCTCAGGTCTAGACCAAAGCCATACCGACGCACGCTGAGTTTGGTCACAATGCGGAATGATTGAGCGTTTCCTTCATAGCCGTCGGTCGCCGTACAGAGCCGGTTTAGTTCAGTTTCTGCAATGTGACCGAAAGGCGGATGGCCCAAGTCGTGTGCGAGCCCAGCCGCCTCGGCAGCGTCGACATCGACGCTACCATCGACGATGGTGGATAGTCCCTCGGCGTTGCGCTCGTCCCAGTTGAGGTATTCCGCAATGCGCCGGCTTAACTGCGCGACCTTTTGTGTGTGGGTCATCCGGTTGTGAAACAACCGCATCTCACCCACGGCAACGACTTGTGTAACCCCGGCTAAACGACGGTAGGCAGACGAGTACAGTATTCGGTCAACATCGTGAGCACTTGGTGACCGGTAGTCCACCGCTCTCAAGCGGTAAGCCTGGCGAGACGGCGGTCGGCGGTAATCTCCGCTCGGCGGGCATCTAGTAGCCGCCACATTGCTTCTTGGACCGCATCTTCGTCCACTCCGCTATTCACAAACTGCTTGATCAGCTGTCCCGGGGTGACGGGCTCGTCTCCGATAAAGGTGTACAGACGCTCGCTGAGCGCTTCGACGGCAGTGTCGTAGTCCTCTTGAGCTCGAATACCCTGCGGAGTGACAAGGCTCATCTCTCTACCCCCTCGCGAACCTAGATGGCAAATGACTAACTTCTTCTATCATACGCAGGCGACATTCCACCTCCGGCGAACAGGCGGCGCTTCGTTTCGGGGAATCGAACGGTTTGTCCAATCGCTCGCCCAAGCCGCAGCCGCGGGATAGTAAGAGACGAAAGCGGCGCGGCCGGCAAGGCTTTGCCTTCACTCGCCGGGACCAACAAACGGAGCGAGCTTCGCCGACATTGAGAACTTGGCGCTCGATCGGCTGCACGACAAGCCGCCAACGACTCGGCAGTCCTGAAATACAGGCGGGTGAAGCGACGGGCGTGCGCACAAGGATCGAGTCGTCAGCAGCCGAAGCACAAGAGCGACTTGTCCAAGCGGGAATGATGGAGTGGACCTGGAACAAGAAAGGCAGGGATACAAGGATAAAGGAAGGCACAAGTCCCAACGGAATCAATCCCGAGACGGAAGGCGAGAGAACATCGAGCGGAAAACGAGAGAGCATGCACGTAGGCACTTAAGTGGAACCGGCTCCGTCGCGGTGGTTTGGTGCAGACCCTCACTGTGCCAGCGAGGACGCGTTCGGCCCTCGGGGGCTCGATTTGCTTCGGCGCCAGAAAGCCGGGTCGTTGATAACAGATCACCCGTTCTGGGGCACGCGTCTGAACGCGATCCGTCGGTAGCTTGATACGACGGCGCCACCACTCTGCCCGAGAGCTCGGTCTGAGCGCTCGCGAATGGGGAATCTGGTGACGGACGCTGTTCTACCGCCCGCCGGCTGGTACGAGGACCCGGACCCGAACCGGGTCGACGGCTCTCACCGTTGGTGGAACGGGACCACCTGGACAGAGCACGTGCGAACGGCCCCGCAGCCCGCACAACCGGCGGCGGCGTTGTCACCAAGCGGGCAGCAGCAAGTTCCCTCCGAGGGACCCACGGCTCCGGTGCAGGAAGACGTCCCGTACGTCCCGTTCGCGTCTCGACGCGCAGCGGTCGACGCCGAGTACCCGCGCCGTCAGTCCCCGACCGCGCGCAACTCTCAGGCGTTCGTCGGCCGAGGGCTGTCGCTGCTTGCGGTGATTGTCTCGATCGTCACCGTCATCATGCTGGATGTTGCCACGCATATCCCCGGCCAAGACTGGAGCGCGTACGTTTCTCTCGCCGGAGTGGTGATCGCGCCTGGGCTGGCCATCGCGGGGATCGTGTTCTCCGCGATTGGTCTCGCCCGGTACCGCACGCGCGGGAACGGCGGTGTCGCGGCTGCCGGCCTGACGCTCGGGATCCTATTCGTGTTCGCGCCCTTTTGGATCGGGCTCGTTCTCGGGATCATAGCGGGGCTCACAGGCCGCATCGCGAGTTGAGCTTCCAGTCGCCTGCCTCTGTGTAGCCTCGCCGGGGCCGACCGACGATTGGGCGGCCGCGTGCGCCCGCCCAATCGCGGACGCCGCATGCCGCGCAGCGTTGTTGGGATTTGAGGGCCTTTCCGTCGCCCGATCGTAGCTCCCTCCCGGCGCTCCGTGCCGGGCTTTCGCGGCGTATCCTCCTCCGCTGCGCTCCCCCGGTACTCCACGGTCCCAGCACTCCACACCTCCCACTCGCTCTCAATCACCCGCCGGAAAGGCACTCAAAAACGATCGACCTTGGGAGTGGGTGGGATGTGGGTATTCATCATCGACACCAGCAACATGGCGCCGGAACTGCAGGGCGGACTCATCGGCGTAGAAGGATCCTCCACCCCGGGCGCAGCTGAGAAGCAGGAGTGCGTGGAGACTGTCAGCCGCTACGTGGTGGACGGGTGGGCGATCGCGGCCGATCCGCACACGCCGATCGGATGGCTTGCCGCCCTCACCGCGGAGACGGCTTGTGTGCCGTTCGTCAACATCACCCGGATCGCTCACGACGAGCACCGGCCGCAGTCCGCTCCCGCAAGCGTCGGTGGTTAGTCGCACGATGGCCCCAGCGGTCCCCAACAGGGCTCGAATCGAAGCTCCGTCCATGCGAAGTTTTAGCGGGTTTCGGACATTTGTGGGGTAAGCGCGTCAAAACCGACTGCGAAACACAACGTGTAGGTATGAGGACATTCGAATCGGACACGACAGCACGGCGCGGCTCTCTGACAGCCGCGCCGGTCCTCCGTGGCGTGGGCCGCCGCCGCTCTGAGACGGACGGATTTGAAGTCAATGTGCGCTCGGTAATCGTCGCTGGCTGCAAATTCACAGGTGAGGTCGATTCCCGCGCCCAAAAGGCCGGAAACACAGGCCAGATCTGGCCGGTCACCGCCGTGCGGGGAGCTGGCGAGATTCGGAAGGAGAACGGGTGCGCGCCAAATGCGCGCGAAAACGTCCGCCGAACCGGAACTTGTAAGTAGAGGGAGTTTTTCTCGAAAGGACAAGTCTGTCCAGTTCGGGAAGCTCGAGATCAGGTGTGTGGGAGGTGAGTGCAGGTGCGTGGCGGAGTAGCCAGGTGGAAGCGGGGACGGTCCTCCCACGGGGTCAAGCAAGCGGTCAGCTATGCCTTCAGCGGTGTCTGTGACGCCACTCTCACCGCCAAGACCGCCGACGGGGTTATCGCCGCCGCCGGCTACGCCGCCGCCGTCATGACCCGGTACATCGTGGAGAACGGTGCCATCCGCGACGACCTCCTCACCCGCGACCAGCTCAAAGCCTGGGTCGACGGGCTCGACCCGCTCACCGGGGAGCGCCGTGGCCGGGACCTCGAGTCCCCGGTCGCGGACCTGATTCTGGATGCGACGATCAACGCGCCGAAGTCGTTCTCGATCGCCGCGATGCTCGACCCCGAGTTAGCCGCCGCATACGAGGACCTTCAAGATCGGCTCCGGGACCGGATTGTGAAGCTGTGGCAGACCGAGCTCAACGCCCGCCGCGGCAAAGGCGGCAGCATCCGTGAAGACCTCGCCCGGATCGAAGTCGTCGAACTCCGCCACGAACGCTCCCGCTCCCTGGACCCGCACAAGCACCGCCACCTCTGGCTGAATGTCAAAGTCCAAGGCCAAGACGGCAAATGGTCCAACATCGACACCCGGGTCGCGCTGCGGTTCCAGAACGTCATCAACGCCGAAGGCGACCTCGCCTCCCGCACCGACCCCACCTGGATCACCGCCCTCGCAGCTAAGGGGTTCACACTCAACGAGGCCGGCGAGATTACTCAACTGCAGCACCTGGTGCGACCGTTGTCGAAGCGGTCCGCGCAGATCGAAGCCAACAAGACCGCCCGCACCGCATGGTGGAAGCAACAGCACCCCGGGCAGGAACCCTCCCACGATGTGCTCAGTCAGATCGACCACTGGGCGTGGGCGGTCGGCCGACCCGACAAGCCAGGCGAGCTGGACGAAGACGGATGGGCGGCGCTCGTCCGGGAAGAACTCTTCACCGCCGACCCTGCGCTGGGCATGCCGCGTTCTCCCGCACTCCTGCCTTCTGTCGCCGTCGAGGATCTCGACCTCGAGTTGCTGGCAGCCAAGGCTGTTGTCGACGCGGACGCCCGATCGACCGGCAGCGGTGGCCGCTTCAGCTGGATGGACGTGCGCGCCGGTGCGCTCCGCGCGATCGCCGGGACAGGCGTCGTCGCCGACCGCGAAGGCCTCGCGAAGCTCGCTGAGGACGTCGTGGCGCGGTCGCGCACAGCGACGCTGATTTCCGAACCGAACGCGCCAAAGCACGTGAAGCATCTCATGGCGGTCTCTACTGCCACTCTGAAGGCCACGCTCGCTCAAAAGGTCGACGCGTTCTCCGCGCCCGGACAGATCCTCGACACGGCCGAGGTCGCCGCGATCGGCCACGCAATCGAACCCGACCGAGTTCTGGATGATGGGCAGCTCGATGGCGCGGCGGCGATCGGGGGCACCTCGCGCAGTGTCGTCGTCTCCGGGCCGGCCGGCACAGGCAAGACCACAATGCTCAAGGTGGCTGGGGCTGCTCTGCGGCGTCGCGGCCACAAGATGATCATCGTCGCACCAACCAAGAAGGCGTCCGCCGTCGCCGGGCGCGAAACGATGAGCGCATCGTCGTCCCTCCACCAGCTCCTTCACGACTTTGGATGGCGCTGGGCAGCTGACGCGTCCGGGGCGACCGTGTGGAAGCGCCTCTCGATCGGCGAGAGGGATCTGGTGACGGGGGCAATCTACAGCGGCCCACGGATCAGCATCGATCGGGGTGACCGCATCGTCGTTGACGAGGCTGGCATGCTGGACCTCGAGGCCGCGTCAGCCCTCCTGGATATCGCGCATGCCTCTGGCGCGGGAGTCGCTCTCGTCGGCGACGAGCAACAAGCGCTCCCGGTCGGGCACTCGGGTGCCATGGCGCTCTTCTGGCGCCGCTCACCTCAGCGTGTTGAGCTCACGACGACGCATCGATTCAAAGATCCCGAGTGGGCGGAACTTATGCTTCGACTACGGGATCCCGTAGACCAGGCAGCCATGTGGGGCGTGGCCACCGACATCATTCGTACTGAGCACGCTGTGATGGCAGACAGCGACCTCGCCGCGCGCGCGGCGATGGTCGAAGGATGGTTCGACGCCGCACGCGATCGAGAGACGATATCCCTGGTCACGGCGACTCACACTGAAGCGCAGGAGATTAGCGAAGCGATCCAGGCCCGCCGGATCGCATCTGGCGCGATCTCCGTGGGCCGCGCGGTTTCCGGACAGGGTGGACAGACAATCTTTGTCGGCGACGTAGTTCAGTCGCGCCGGAATGACTCGGTCGCCGACGTGCAGAACCGCCAGAACTGGGTCGTGAAGACCATCAGCAAGGACACCGTCATCCTTGCCGCCAGCACCGATACGACCGACCTTCGAAAAGTCAGCCTGGCCTACGCCGAGTCGCACATTCACCTCGCATACGCCACAACGGTCTACGGCGTTCAAGGCGAGACGACCGACCGATCCCTCGTCGGTCCGGGAGTTGACGCAGCGGGCCTCTATGTCGGTCTTACTCGCGGCAAGGAGCACAACTCCGTCGTGCTCGTTGCCCCGACGGAAGACGCTGCGAGATCAGAACTGGTCGAACTGATGCAGCGCCGAACGGTAGAAGAAACGATGGAGAAGTCTCGAGCGGCCGCCAGGTCGGAACTGCGGCGCGCTGCCCAGTCAGCCACTGGACCGATCGTCGAGGCTCCTGCGCGGCACGCCGCTTCGGTTGGCATCGAATGATCAAACTGAGGGCTCTACCGGGCGAGCCCCGTCGCCCACAGTTGACGGCCAAGGAAATTGACGCCGTCCAACGTCCCGCCCCGCGGATCGAACCCGAATATCGCGATACCCAGCTGATCGGCGCGATCAATCGCTCCGGGACGAACGCCGCGGCGAACAAAGATCAGTCCCCGACGTCCGTCGGACGTGACGAGCGACGCCGCACGCTCAACGAGTTCCAAGCCAATGTTCCCCCGCCCGTTCTCAACCCAGCCGAGGTAACGAGAACCATACAGATCGCAGATCTGGTGCGGTTCACCTCTGGCCACGACAGCGTCTACCTCACCGAGGTATCGCATCCACTCGGCGCAAAGCTCGACCGCTTCGTCGTCCGATGCTCCCCGCGGTCTTGGTTCTGGTGTCGCTCGCACAGGTCCAGAGTGCACCCAACCTCAGATAGCCGTCGAACTTGGAGTTCCTGCATAACGCCTCCCGGCGCCGTCGGTGGCGAGAGTTAGGTTCTGCGAGTGGGAAACATCGACGCTTACGAGTCGGCCAAGGGCCGTCGCTATCGCGTGCGCTGGCGCGACCCTGAGCACCAGCAGCGCGAGAAGCGAGGGTTCCGCACGAAGCGTGAAGCGGAGCTCTACAACGCAACCGTCGAAGTAGCGATGGCGAGGGGGACCTACTTCGAGGCGTCTCAGTCCAAGATCACTGTCGGCGAGCTCGCTGAAGAGTGGCTCGCCAACAAGGAGCAAGCCCTCAAACCATCAAGCTTCTCCCCCATCCGCATCGCATGGCGCGTCTACGTCGAGCCACGCTGGGCCGCGACACCGATCGGCGCGATCCGGCCATCCGCCGTCGAAAAGTGGATACGAGAACTGAGCCAGGGCAAAGCGCTAACTGTACGAGTCCGCCAAGGCAACGCTGGCAAGCCCCGATCGGCTGGGGTCGTCCTCCGCGCGGTCGGGATCCTCGCGGGGATCCTCGACGTTGCGGTACGCGATGGCAGGATTCCCGCGAACCCGGCACGGGGCGCGAGCAATCTCCCGCGGAAGGCGAGCAAGAAGCGCCGCCGGTATCTGACCAACGAGGAGGTCTTCCGCTTCGCTCGAGCCGTACCCGACGACAAACGCAGCGTCCTGGTGTTGACACTCGCCTACACCGGCATCCGCTGGGGCGAAGCTGTCGCGCTCAGCGTGAACGACATCGATCTTGACCGTTGCCGTCTGGCTATCCACCAGACCGCGACCGAAGTGGACGGGCTCATTCACGTCGGACCGCCAAAAAGTTGGGAGGCTCGTTCCGTACCTTTCCCGGCGTTTCTGGCCCCTCGCCTCGCAACGCTCATCGCTGGGAAGAAGGGAACCGAGCTCGTGTTCCCCGCCCGCGCGGGCGGCTATCTTGCGCGGCCCGACACTGCCTGGAACCGGCAGTCCTGGTGGCTGACCGCGCTGCGCGACGCCGGACTCGAGCACATGACCCCACACGACCTCAAACACACTGCCGCGAGTCTGGCCGTTAGTGCCGGCGCAAACGTCAAAGCGCTGCAGCGCATGCTCGGGCACAAGTCGGCCGCGATGACACTGGACACCTACGCCGATCTCTTTGAGGACGACCTTGGTTCCGTCGCAGATCGACTCAACGAGCGAGCCCTCGCAGAGAGCAATGGGACACTCTGGACAGCCTCATAGGTCGACAGTGCGTTCGGCAACGGCCATAACCTGCGTTCCCAGCCATTTGCGTCGGGCCAGAAGAGATCTTGCTGCGATCCTGATCAGTCGCCACCCATCTGATACTCAAACGCTTGACGAACCAGGCCGAGGATGTAACTGAAATCAGCGTCTTCATCCATCCCCACTTCGCTCAGCCCGTTCCCCCAGTGACCCTTGTTACTAACGTCGAACGCCAGGCCGCGTTCGTCACGCAGGTTCTCCATCGGGATGTTAAGGCTGAGCAGCATTCGCGCCTTCTGCGGAATGATGTCAACGAAATTGGTCTCCGCCTTGAAGGCGACGTAGAGCTTCAGAAACTGGCGACTGATGCTTGGATCCAAGGCGAGAGTCTCTGCGCTGAACCTCTCGAACAGCTGCCGCCGCGGACTGGAGAGCAAATACGGGTGATCCTCAATAGAGAAGTCCGCCACCTCACGCTGTTGGAATTCCGCCACAACAGAGTCTGGAATCTCGGGTCGTGACCAGATGAAGAGCGCATCATTCGCCAGCGTATGAGCGCGCAGTTCAATCTCGTCAACGTTCCACTCGTCGAGCTTGCCCAATCCGCGATTCAGCCGAAGGGGGCTGTCTTTGAATCCTCCCTCCATGTCGCGCTTCTTGGCGAAGGGATGGTCGGAGTATTCAGAGTTGTACCCGGTGAGAGTCAGGTTGCCCAGCGTGTGCAGGTATTTCTGTTGAATCTCCTGCCAGTCGGGGCCGAGCGCCTCCCGCCATTCCCTCGACAGGTTCTCGTTCTGAGGAAGGATGTGCTCGATCGTGTAGTCCTCGATCGTGACGTGTTCCTTCCGGCCATGGTTCTCAAGCAAGCGCAGCAGGTACGAACGGCGCCGAAAGTTGTACAAATCAGTCGACACGAGCGCGCTGCGGAACTCGGCGTCGGACGGGAATGAGCGGTAGCTCTTCAGCCCGACAAAGTGCGCCTTCACGCTTTCGAGATATCGATCCTTGCGAATGGTCGAACTGAACCCCGCGAAGGTCTTGTTGAGCGAGTTGGTTGGAATTCGGCAGACAGCGCGCCTGAATACGTAGGAAATCACCATCTGGACGATCTCGTACATTTCATCGCGACTGATCGTTTCAAGTTCATAGTCGGTATACGCCTCGAGCAGGAACGGATAGACAACGTCCGCCTTGACCTGATCGAGGTCTTGAAACGCCCGCCGAAGCCGCGCATCGCTTTCCCTGCCCAGCGCAATGGCGCAATAACGTCGGGCGTACTGGCGGAGCTCGATAACGAGCGCCTGGGTGGTTTCATCGCGCTGTTCAAGGGCGGTCGCGTGCTTCTTGAAGGCTTCGTAAATGTCGTCGAGACGGGGGATCTCGCCGGTCGCGATCGTCAGGTAGTGACGGACGAATTCGTCGAACTGCTCGTCGCTGGCGCCTGCGAACTCGAGTTCCATCGGCCGCCAATACCGCGTGTACAGCATGTCCTGCTCTTTCGGAGACAGATCCATGAGCACATAGTTGCGAATCAGATCCGCCTGCGAAAGCTTCTTGCCAGTCGAGTTCATCGCCTCGAAGACCAACTGCGGATTATCGGTACCCCGTTCGAGCTTGACGTCCACGACAACAAGCTTGTCGAGTCCGCGGCAGACCACCGCGAGATCCAAATTCGGGTTCGCCAACTTCTGCTGAAAGAAGGCGAAGTTGCTAAGAACCCGCGAAACCACATCCCCGGCAGGATCAGCGCCCGCGACGATCGAAATCAGCGCATCCTTATCGCTCTGCGAGAGGATGAGCTTGTATTGACGTTCGCCCTCTTCGTCATCATTTGTGAGATAGCGGTTCCGGATCTTCTTCGGTGAAAATCCATCCCACGGTTCACGCTGGCCGTCGGGCCGCTTCTCGAGCGCGCGTACGAGCGCCGCCAGGATAAGCGTCACGGTAGTGACTCGCTGTTGACCATCAATAATCAGGTCCGGCTCGGCCGACGTGTTCGTCCGCTGATCCCTCGCTATGTAAACGATAGATCCGGTGAAATGCGCTCCTAGCTTGTCATCGGTGCCTGCCCGAACAACGTCAAGCCAGAGCTGCTCGCACTCCGAGTCTTGCCAGGAATAGAGACGCTGATAGATCGGCACAACGAACTGGTTGCTCGCCTTGAGCAGAGTGAGGAGGTGGGAGTCGACGGCCTTCATTCAAGCTCCGTTGCATTCGAGAGTGTGGTGATGTTTGCGACCTGGGGGTCGTGTGAGGCTGAGCGGCTATTCGCTTATCGCGTGGACGCGCCCTGTTTCGTCGCAAATCGATCCGACTGTTACGAGGAGAAAGCACTCAGTGCACTCCATCTCGCGAACGTCGACTCCGTGAGCGTTATCGCCTCGCTGCCATTCCCTGTCCGGTAGGTGGGCGCGGCAGTATGTCCAGAGAGGGCCTGGATATTCTTCGCGTGTTTTCTGGCGGACAATCCAGAGCTCTGTTCGTGCCCCTCTTGCGGAATTCTTGCCGCAAATCGAGCAGTACATCCACTTGCCGTAGTCGGAGAAGTCGCCACTCTGAGGATCAATGTCGGTCAGGGGGACGGGAACGTTTGGCGGAACATCAGCAGCTCGCATCAATGCACTGTCTTCGGATTGCATCTCGCCACCGTTGTCCGTCCCGTCCCCTAACGCGTGCATGAGGTCGAATCTAGCTGCCGGGCCAGCGCTCTCGCTGCTCCCAAGAAGGGGCACCCGAACCGATCCGGCGGGTCGACGCCGGATCGCTACAGTCTCACTTCTTCTTGTCCAGGTCGCTCCCCGCGACACTCTTCTCCGCCGGACTCGACTTCGGATTCGACAGAATCTTGGCGGCCTTTGATGCGTCGGATTTGGACGTTGCCATGCGCTTCACCTCCCCTCCCGCCCGCTGCGCGCGCCTCTTTCCTCCGACTTCGGGCAGTGGAGGCCTGCAGTCCTCGACCTGATGTAGCTCACGCGATCTTCTGGCGGCCGAGCTCCCCGCGGGCGCGTGGGCGGCCGTAACCCTTCGGCTAGTTGGTCCCGCTGCAGTTCACGCTCGCGAAGCTTCCCGAGCTGGTCTGGCTAGCGATCGTCCTGCCGTCGACCGTGACCGTGCAGGAGATCGTGCCGGTGTCAGCGGCACCGTTCATCGCGCTCAGGTCGAACGAGTTGAAGGAGAGGCTGTCCTTTGACCCCTTCACGGTGATGGTCTTGGTGAACGGCAGCGGCGTGCTGCTGGACTGCTCGGTTCCCGAGGTGCCGTTGGTGAAAGTGGAATAGGTCACGTCGGCGTCCTGCGCTGCGCCGCTGACGCTGTAGACGACCGTGTGAGTGGTGGCGGCCGCCTTGTTGGTGTCGTCAACCGCCTTGGAGATCCCGAAGAAGATGGCGGCGTAAAGCGTCGTCATCACGATGGCGAGTACGAGCCCGATCACCCCGGTGACTAGGCCGGCGACCGATGTGCCGCGCGAGCGGAACTTCCTGGTCAGGCCGATGACGGCGAGAACCACGGCGATCGCCCCGGCGAAGATCGCCGCGTAGCTCACGAAAGGCACGAACGCAAAGACGAGCGAGAAGATGCCGAGGATCAGCGCGGCTACGCCGAATCCGTTGCCCCTTCTCGCGGACGGTCCACCGTCGGGGTGGAGGCCTTCAGATGCTGCGACGGGCTGGGTGTTGGACATGGGAACCTCTTCTTGGTCTGATGGGTGCTGATCTGCGAATGGTGTGATCGGCTGGATTCAGGACACCAGGCGCGCCATCCGCTGGGCCACGTCAATCCGGTCCGGTGTGGGCGACCGAAAGTACGGTCTGGCGCGGGCGACACCCGACCGAAAGATGGTGGTTGGTGAAACCGCCCCGCCCTACGATCAACACATGACCGTCGCTCCCCCACCGCCCGCCAGTGGCTGGGATGCCCCGACGATCCCCGAGCCGTCCGCACCACCGCGATCACGCGCACGACGAGCCTGGGCGCTCACCGGTTCGATCACGCTCGCAGTGCTCTGCTCCCTGCTCGCGATCGCGGTTGCCGGGAACGACGGAACCGAGGGGACGACGTTTCCACCGATCATCCGTGCTGTGGCGGGGCTTGGTGCGTTCCCGATGATCGCGGTCTCGGTCCTCTTGGTCTGGCGGCATCGCATGCCTGTCCTTGTCTCGTCACTTGCGACGGGCGTCGCGCTTCTTGTGCCGACCACTCCGCTGCCGGCTCTGATCGCGTTGGCGGCGCTCGCGGCGGCACGTCGCGGCTGGCTGCTCTGGACGATGGTCGCGGCGACCTATGTTGCGACTGCTGCGGCTTTCTGCTGGGACATCGCCTCCCCGACCTCGTCCCTATCCGACTTCGTCGGCTCGCCGATCGCGGGCTCCACGGCGCGGCTCAGCCTCCTCTGGTCGGTACCCGTCCTAGCCGCTTTCGCTGTTGCGCCGTTCGCAGGGTTCGGGATCGCGCGCCGCGTGCGGCTCGAAAGGGATGCGGCCCGGCGCGGAACCGCCACCGCCACACGGAACATGGCCGCCCTGCATCAGGAGGTGTCGCTCGAACGGGAGCGGCAGGAACTCGCGCGGGAGATCCACGACACCCTCGCTGCGCGCCTGAGTGCAGTCTCGTTGCAGGCTGGAGCTCTCGAGCTCACCGTCGGCGAAGAGAACGTCCAGGCGGCGGAGGCCGCCCGCGCTGTCCGGCAGTCCGCGCAGACGTCGCTGGAGGATCTGCGGAACGTGGTCCGGGTGCTCCGCAATCCCGCCGCCGCCTCGGCGTCCAGCACGGGACTCAACGACCTCGGACAGCTGATCGACTCCTCCCTCCGCGAAGGAACGGATGTCCGAGCGCAGATCCTGGTCACCGATCCGGGCTCGTGCGATTCCGAGGTCGCACACGCCTGCTACCGCGTGGTGCAGGAGTCTATCTCCAACGTGCGCCGGCACGCTCCGGGCGCGACGCTATTCGTCGAAGTCCGTGGCGGCCCCGAGACGGGGCTGACGATACGGGCCGTGAACTGGCTGATGCCCGATGCTCCCCGTGCGTCGTCATCGGGAGGTCACGGCCTCACGGGGATGAGTGAAAGAGCCGAACTTGTGGGCGGCACCTTCCAGGCCGGACCGACCGCGGAAGGATCGTTCGGTGTCGTCGCGTGGCTGCCGTGGGCGCGTCGCTAAACTGACGCAGTGACCGACCTCCACCATCCGATCCGGGTGCTCGTCGTCGACGACGACCCGATGGTGGTCACTGGCATCAGCACCATCCTCTCCACCTCCGCGGAACTTGCGGTCGTCGGTCGATGCGCCGACGGAGACGAGGTTCCTCGCGCGGTCGCCGCGCTGAATCCCGACGTCGTGCTATGCGACGTCAACATGAAGAGGGTGAACGGCATCGAGGTCGCGGCCACGCTGGCGGAGATGCCCGACGGACCGAAGGTGCTGATGATGACGGCACTGGACGACGATGGCCTCGCCCTCGATGCGATCACCGCCGGTGCGACCGGATTCCTGCTCAAGGACGAAGACCCGCAGCGTTTCATCGAGGCGGTGCACCAGGTGGCCAGAGGCGAAGTCACGTTCTCGCAGCGCGCAGCGCGGCAGCTGACCGACTGGGTCCGCAGCTCCCAGACCGCCGAGGTGCGCCGAGCCGCTCAGCAGCGACTCGCGATGCTCACCGATCGCGAGCGGGAATTCGCCGTCGCGCTCATGAGCGGCGCTTCCGACGCGGAGCTCGCCGCCACATTCTTCGTGGCAGAGACGACGGTCAAATCGGCGCTGACGTCGATCAAGACCAAGTGGGGCATCCGGAACCGGACACAGCTCGCGGTGGTCGTGGCACAAGCCGGGGTTTCCTGACGACATATCTCTGGCGAGGATTCGAGCGCGTTTCTCTCTCCTGCCAGGATGCCGCTCGCGCCTGGATTGGTAACCCGCCAGCGGTCATGCGCCGGCGTGCGCGACCTCCTTCGCCACGATCGCAGCATCCCGTCCTACTCCGAACATCAAGGCTGACCTTCGAGCCCGCATGAAGTGGACGCCACAGAAATACAGGCCGCGCATCACGAGGCTCGCCCCGTCCAGAGTCACGGGGAAGCCGAGCTCATCGCAGACCTCGCCGTCGATCCAGCCATAGTCAGGCCGGAACCCCGCCGCCAGCACGACCGCTCCGACGTCTCGCAGGCTCACCTCGTCCACCGGTTCAGGTAGAAAGGGAGGGGGGATGGGCATGTCGGGGATGCCGAATCCTTTGGCGGGAAGCTGCGCGCGCATGATGGCACGCATGTCGGCCCACCATTCGTCAGCGAAGGCCACCGAATCCGCCACGTCATCGACGAACCCGATTCGTGTCCCGTCGCAGCCGGCGACATGGCCCGCGAGTCGGACCCCGAGCGTCTGAAGGGTCCGGAAGCCGAGGTCGCGCCCTCCCCCTGCTCCCGTGAGCTGCGGGTTGGCCAGGAACCTGCTCGCGGGGGACGGCAGACTGGCGACCGTCGTATCGAAGAACGTCGTCCGATCGAGCCACGTGATAATGTCCATGCCGTCGAGACGCCGCGGCGCCCAGGGCGCTCGCCCACACGCAAGCACCACATCCCGGCCCGACCGGATCAGTTCTTCGGCGATCTGGCAGCCGGTCTGGCCGCTGCCGACGATCACGACCTTCCCGGCCGGGATCTGATCCGGATTCCGGTACTCGCTCGACGACAGGATCAGCGGACCGGGAACGGCAGCGAGGACGGACGGGCGAAACTGTCTGGCGAACGAGCCTGTGCATACGACAACCGCATCCGCCACCAGCTCTCCGTCGCTGGTTTCAGCAAGCAGACCGCTGCCGTTGACACTCAGCCGCGTGACCTCGATGCCCTCCACGATCGGCGAACTTACCGAGCGTGCGTAATCGTCGAGGTAGCCCACGATCGCGTCGCGAGGTACGTGGCCTTCCGGTTCCGATCCGGAATACGGGCTCCCCGGGAGTGCCAACGTCCAGTTCGGTGTGACAAGGGTGAAGCTGTCCCACCGGTCCCGCCATGCTTGGCCGGGCTTCGCCCGCTCGAGCACGACATGGTCGACGCCCAGCGCCTCCAGTTCATGGCTGACGGAAAGACCGGCCTGTCCTGCACCAATCACGATGGCGGACATGACCAGATGATAGATCGGCGACGTAGGGGCGCGAAAGCTGCGACCGCCCTTTTACTTGCTGTTAGAGAGGGCCAAAATCCGCGGAATCATGGGCCGACCGACTCAACGAGCGGGTTCTTGCGTAGAGCGGAGATAGCTTGTGGACCGACCGGCACCCTGGCCCGCCGGGGTTGGGTCTATACTGAATTGAGTATAACGTGAGGAGGTGATCGGCATGGCATTCGCGGATCTCATTCGCGCTGCGCGTTCAGCGGCCGGATATAGCCAGGCGGAGATCGCCGACCGAGCGGACACGTACCAACCGATCGTCTCTGGTGTGGAACGCGGCAAGCGAGACACTGGGGTCGCCTCCGCAGCGCACCTCGCCCGCGCTGCCCAGCACCGCCTACTTCTCATTCCAACCACACATCCGAGCGCCGTGGAGACCGCGGCGAGAATCGCGGACGCCCTCGAGGAAGACAGCAGAGACGGCGCGTTCCGGGCGCTTCTCGACCTCTCCGATGGGCTAGCCAAGGAAGCTCCCTTGGTCGTCGCCGCGCTCGTCGTCGCCCAGCCGCGAAGCACTGGCAGCCGAGAGTGGGACGCCGCGCTGTCCGGAGCTGTTGCCTATCGACTTCGTCAGGCGGGCCTCCCCGCCGCCAGTTGGACCAAGCAAGCAATTACCGATGACCGTGAGCTACGAGCCCCGCACCTGCACCCGCTGGATGATGCGCCAAACGTCTCCCGTGTCCCGCCCGAGTTCCTGGAGCGCGGCATCCTGATCGAGGAGGGAACGCTGGCAAGTGTCTGATCAAACTCCGGGGCTCGACCGCGAGTCACTCATTTCCGGACTGAACGATCTCATCGAGCGAATACGGGCCGCGGAGATCGGGCCCGTTCGGATCAGTATCGTCGGCGGCGCCGCTCTCGCGCTCTCCCATGTGGACCGCCGACGAACGGTCGACGTCGACGCGCGATTAGACCCGCACGATGCACTCGTTCGTATCGCAGAGCGGATAGCAGTCGAGCGGGATTGGCCTGCAGACTGGCTGAACTCGAATGCCTCCCAGTTCTTCCCCGACTGGGGCAAGTCCGTGGACTGGAGACCGCTTTACGACCGCGACGACATCCGCGTCGAGGTGGCGCCGGCGGACGCACTCCTCGCCATGAAACTCCGCGCCGCGATGAGCCGGCCCCGGACGCGACACCGCCGACATCGTCAGCCTCGTCGCCGAGCTTGACATCGAAAGCGCCGACGACGCCGAATCCATCTTCGCGGCCTACTATCCTGGCGACGCGCTGAACGACCGTGTCTACGCGCTCGTGGAACGCGCCGTGGCCCACCGCTCAGAGTTCCGGACCACGGCACTACCGGACGTGCGCCTGAGCCCCGGGCCAGACTGACTGCAACGCGCACGCGCTAATGAACAGTTTTCCTGGGGTGCCAGCGCGCTCGCGATTCTTCGCGCTGAAGGGCTCCTCCTTGCCATACTCATCAACATGGGCGATCTTGGCGCGTTCTTCTCGACGTTCGAGGCGAAGGACTGGGTTACTAGCGGGCTGGCGGTTGTTGCAATCCTTGTCTCAGTCATAAGCACGTTCTTTACTCTTCGGCACAATCGGTTGTACTTCCCGAGGCCGCTATTCGTCGGGCTCGTCTATGTACGCGAACCGTTCAGGGACGGAGATAAGCCGATGACCGTCCGGCAAATAAGCAACCGCGGCAACGGCGACGCGCACGATGTCACGGTCTCCCTATTCCATCGGGGCAACCCCGGGGTGCGGCTGCCACTCGACCACGTTGACGTCCTGAAGGCCGGTGAGCCGATGGCAGAGGCGATGTCGGGCGTGACGAAAAACACTCCGATCGAGCGCTACATGGTCACGTGGCGTCAGCCGCCTCGAATGTCGAAGTTGAACACGCTGGTCCTCAAGGTGAAGCTTCCGAAGAAGGCCGTGGACGGCTGAGCGGGGGTCAGGTCGCGAATTTCGTTTCTCCCATTTCGTCGTCGTCCTTCGCCAAAGAATCGGCAATCTCGGTGAGCTGCCTCCTCGAAGAAGTCGTCTCAGTTGCTATCGTCTTTAGCGAATCCGCGATCGTCTTCATTCGCCCGGGCATCGACGAGCTCGATTCGGAGGTTGTCTGGAGCCCCATCCAATCAGCATCCAGCGCGGTGACTTCTTTGTAGCGGAACCACCAAAACGCCTTGTAGGTGATGGTGACCTTGACCTTATCCGGTGTCTTTAGATTGTTGACAAGTTTGCCCATCGGCGCATTGGCACTTGTCCCAGACCAGTACACGTTGGTGATCTCGACAGCCGGTGGCAGAAGCGGTATTGGCTTGTCGTAGCGTTCGGCAAGATACTTCGTCGTAATTTGTTGGCGTCTCTCGTCGTCCAACGGAGGGTCGAACTCGACTATCACGTTTCGCGCGGCCGACTGCCCATAATTCCGCACAACGAAGTCGAACGAAGTGTCACTATTCTCGGCAAGCCGAAAATGCGCCATAACGATTGGGCGGCTGCGTGCTCGACTGTCGCGAGCGGTTGCCGTCAACGCGAGAATGGCAACAATCGCAGTCAGCAGAGTTGCTGCCGCAGACACTGCACCTGCCTCCGTCGACAGCCATGCCCACACAAAGCTCAGAGGGTCAAACGACGAGCCCAATGGGGAGGGCGCCAGAGTCGGAGTCGGTATTGGGGTCGGAGTCGGCATGAGCTGAGGCTAGCGGGAGCCGCGACATTCATCTAAACCCCTTCGTCGGCGTTTATGCGATGGCCTATACCACTCTCAGTTCTGTCCCGACATCGCCGTCCCTGAAGCGTCCCACGAAAACGACCAGATCAGATCAGCTGTAATCACAGCGACGACCATAGAGTTTCTTAGAGTTCTTCGGTGTCCCTGTGGGCAAATTGTGGGCAAAAATGAAAATCGGCGATTTCCACATTTGTGAAAATCGCCTCTGACCAGCTATTTCAACGCACCCGCAAAGTGCCCCTGGAGGGACTCGAACCCCCAACCTTCTCCTTAGGACGGAGCAGCTCTTCCATTGAGCTACAGAGGCCAGCCCTTCCAGCCTACCCGAGGCCGTTGGGGCTCAACGTCAGGCCGCCAGGTAGTCTTGCCAGTCCGCCTGGCCGCCCTCCACGCCACGCACCACCCACGAGCTGTCGTGCGGGGCGCGCGGGGTGAGCTTCAGGGTCCAGCCCATCTCGGCCGGGGTGCGGTCGCCTTTGACGTTGTTGCAGCGGAGGCAGCAGGCGACCAGGTTCTCCCAGCTGTCGGCGCCGCCGCGGGAGCGTGGGAGGACGTGGTCGATCGTCGTCGCCGTCTTGCCGCAGTAGCCGCAGCGGTGGCTGTCTCGGCGCAGCACACCGCGGCGGGAGACCGGCACCTGCCGGCCGTGCGGGATGCGCACGTACCGGGTCAGCAGTATCACCGACGGGCGGTCGTAGCGGCCCGAGATGCTCCAGACCGGGTGGGCCGCGTCGCTCGACAGCACGGTGGCCTTCTGATTCATCACCAGGACGATGGCGCGTTTGAAGGAGACGACCGCGAGGGGCTCGTAGCCGGCGTTGAGGACGAGGGTCTTCATCTGCGTCCTTTCGGGTGGACGGGGTGGACGGGGCGAACGGGTGCCAGGGAAACAAAAAGGGCACTGTCCGAACGGACAGCGCCCTGGAAGACGGCGGCATGGTGGCGGCAGGCCACATGGTGGCGCTGGCAGGCCTCGAAATGGTGGCGGCAGGCGAGGAAGTCGCGGTGGCGCGGAAGCAGCTCGTGCTCGGCGCTGAGGCCGCGACCCACCTCGGTGGTCACCCTCGGTGACCGCACGGTGGTCGACTCGGCCATCGGAAGCTCCGATCTGCACGGCTGCCTGGCAGTTGCGCCAGGGCATCAGAGTAACGCAGAAATGGCGCGCCACCTATTCGTGGCGCGCCATCGCTGGTGCGTGGACCGCAGTGTTCACCGCGGGTTCGGCTGTCAGATACCGAGCCGGACGACGTAGTAGTCGCTGGTCCAGATCGGGCGAATGGAAATGGAGCGGCCCGAGTCGGGGGCGTCCATGATGTTGCCGTTGCCGGCGTAGAAGCCGATGTGGCCGGGCATCACGATCAGGTCGCCGGGCTGGGCGTCGGCGATCGAGATCTTCGTGCCGCGGGCGGCCTCCCCCGACACCGAGTGCGGGAGGGAGATGCCGAACTGGGCGTAGACGTACATGACGTAGCCGGAGCAGTCGAAGCCGCTCGGGCTGGAGCCGCCGTAGACGTACGGGGTGCCGATGTACTGCTTCGCCACCGAGAACACCTGCGCGAGGCTGAAGCTCGGGTAGGGCGGGTTGGCCAGGAAGTCGGAGACGGACGGGCCGGAGTAGCTGGCGTAGTTCGCGAGGGAGACCGCGGCTCGCTGGCGGGCGGCCTCGGCGGCAGCGGTGGCGGCGGCTGCCGCCTTCTGCGAGTCGAGCTGCTGCTGGCTGGTCGCGGTGGCGACGTCGCGGCTGACGGCGGAGGCGGTGACGCTCTGGCCGACGGCGACGGACTGCGCCTGCGCCTTCTTCATGCTGTCGGCGGCGCTGGGGCCGAAGCTCGCGGAGTCCGCACCATTGGGATTGAACGCGAAGGCGGGGAGCGACATGGTCGCGATGATGCCGGTCGCGACGGTGATGACGCCGACGTTGAGGATCCAGCCGCCCTTGCGCTTCGCGACGGGCTTGGCGGACTCCTTCGTCGCCGGGGCGGGAGCCTTCGCGACAGCCTTGGGGGCCGCTGCGACGGGCGCCTTCGCCGTGCGGAGCGACCGCCTGGAGACGATGTGGGACCCGGGCGCGGACGTCATCGACGTCGTTGAAGCAGCGGTTTCCGGGTCTTCAGGGGTCCGCTCCTGGGCAGGATCGGACGAACCAGAGTGTGCCAAAGTGCAACCTCCTGCGCTCCAGCAGCACTAGGGAGCTGCTCCCGTCCGATGCGATCGGCATTCGGTTCACCGGCCTGGGAGACGGGCTTCAGGGGGGTTGGAGCGTCCCGGTCGGGGTCCTATTGGGCCGGCTTCTGGCCCGTTCGAACTCGTAAGAGACTACGGGACCACCCGGCGTTTGTCACTTCGTTTCGCGCACTTTTTAACGAAACGGTAACGGAGATCAGGCCTCGACGAAGATGTGCGCTGCGAGCTCGTTCGGGAGTTCGAGGCCGGCCTCGAAGCCCTCGATCTGCACGGTGACGTACGAGCCTGCTGCAGCGAAAGTGCCGGTCGAGCCCGGAAACACCCCGGCCTGCTTGAGCTGGAGGAGCAGCTCGGGGTCGACCTGCGCCGGCTCGCCCAGACGGCGGATCCTGGCAGTCACCTCAGAATCGGGGCCGCGCACGACGTCGACGAGGTTGACGAGATTCTCAGTGGAGGCTGCGTCAGGGGCGCCCAGTTCGGCGAGCCCGGGGATGGGGTTGCCGTACGGGGACTCAGTGGGGTGGCCGAGCATGGTGATGAGCTTTCGCTCGACCTGCTCGCTCATGACGTGCTCCCAGCGGCACGCCTCCTCGTGCACGTACTCCCACTCCAGCTCGATCACGTCGCTGAGCAGGCGCTCGGCGAGGCGGTGTTTGCGCATGACGTGCACGGCCTTGCGGCGGCCGTCGTCGGTGAGCTCCAGGTGGCGGTCGCCGGAGACGACGACGAGCCCGTCGCGCTCCATCCGGCCAACGGTCTGGGAGACGGTCGGGCCGGAGTGGCCGAGACGCTCGGAGATGCGCGCGCGCAGCGGGACGATGTTGTCCTCCTCCAGCTCCAGGATGGTGCGAAGGTACATCTCAGTCGTGTCGATCAGGTCGGTCATGAACCCCTCCGTGCAGGCCGCGCGATTCTGCGGATACGAGCCTACTTGCTGCCGGCGACGCCGAGGTGACGGCACCCCGCGTAGGACGCCGTCATGGACCCGCCTCACCCGTTCAACAGCCAATACACTTCAGTTATGCCGGACGTGACCATTCCCACCGACCTCCTGCCCGCCGACGGACGATTCGGCTGCGGCCCGTCCAAGGTCCGCCCGGAGCAGGTCGCCTACCTGGCCGGCCCCGGCGCGGAGCTGCTCGGCACCTCCCACCGCCAGGCGCCGGTGAAGGACCTGGTCGGCCGTGTGCGCTCGGGGCTCGGCGAGCTGTTCCGCCTCCCGGACGGCTACGAGGTCGTGCTCGGCAACGGCGGCTCCAGCGCGTTCTGGGACGCCGCGGCGTTCTCGCTCATCGAGCAGCGCAGCCAGAACCTGGTCTTCGGCGAGTTCGGCGGCAAGTTCGCCAAGGCGGCGACGACCCCGTGGCTGCAGGCCCCGCACGTCATCGAGGCTCCGGCAGGATCCCGGGCGGAGGCCGAGGCCGTGGCGGGCGTGGACGTCTACGCCTGGACGCACAACGAGACCTCCACCGGCGTGATGGCACCGGTGAAGCGCGTGCACGGCGACGACGGCGCACTGACCGTGATCGACGCGACCAGCGCAGCGGGCGGCGCCGACTTCGACGTCACCGAGACGGACGTCTACTACTTCGCGCCGCAGAAGAACTTCGCCTCGGACGGCGGCCTCTGGCTCGCGCTGTTCTCCCCCGCCGCCATCGAGCGGGTCGAGCGGATCGCGGCGAGCGGCCGCTACATTCCGGAGTTCCTCAGCATCACGAACGCGATCGACAACTCGCGGCTCAACCAGACGCTGAACACCCCGGCGGTCGCGACGCTCGCGCTGCTCGAGAACCAGATCGAGTGGATGAACGGCAACGGCGGCCTCGCCTGGGCCGACGCCCGCACGAAGGAGTCGTCCAGCGCGCTCTACACGTGGGCGGAGGGCGTCGAGTACGCGACCCCGTTCGTCTCCGACCCGGCGCACCGCTCGCAGGTGGTCGTCACGATCGACTTCGACGACCGGATCGACGCGGCGGCGGTCGCCAAGACCCTCCGCGCGAACGGCGTCGTGGACACCGAGCCGTACCGCAAGCTCGGCCGCAACCAGCTCCGCGTCGCGACGTTCACGGCCATCGAGCCGGACGACGTGCGCGCGCTGATCGGCTGCGTCGAGTACGTGGTCGAGCGGCTGGGCTGAGCCGGACGCAGGACCGAGGACGAAGGGACGGACCGATCGTGCGACTGTGGCTGCGCGACGACGAGCGCCGTCCCGACCCGGTGCCCGTGCCGACGGACAGCCGCCGGGCGGTGCTCGTCGGCATCGGGCTCTGGGTGCTCGCGCTGATCCCGACGCTCGTCTTCGCCGGCCCGATCACCGCCGCCGGTGGCGGTTGGTGGATCTGGACGGTGGTCGTCGGGATCGCGCTAGGCCTGCTCGGGTTCCTCTACCTCAGCATCAGCCGCGCCTGCAGGCGCCGGTGAGTCGCTGACGGCGTCGCCGTCGTCGGCGTCCGCCTCGTCGGCCTCGGCGTCGTCGGCCTCGGCGCTGTCGTCCGCGAGCGCCGCGGCCTCCTCCGTCGCGAGGTCGAGCTCTGTGTCGACGTCGGTGTCCTCGTCGAACGCCACATCGACCGAGTCGATGTCGACGCCGTCGAGGTCGTCGTCGGCGTGGAGGTCGTGGACGTCGCGGTCGTCGTCCGAGTCGTCGTCGAGGTCGGACTCGTCCGAGTCCTCGTCGTCGTCGTACTCGTCGTCGTCCTCGTAGTCGTCGGCGTCGTCCTCCACGTGGGCATCGTCGCCCTCGGCTCCGGCCGCCTCGGCCTCGGCGGCGAGCGCCTCCTGGGCGGCCTGGTACTCGGCGAGACGCTCCGACCACGGCACCCAGTCCGGCGCGAGGAGGGCGTCCTCGCCCGGCATCAGCTCGGCCTCCAGCACTGTCGGCTCGGTGTCGCCGTCGGCGCGCCCGACCGTGACGGTCCAGTGCCAGCCCGGGTAGCCGGCCAGCAGCGCGGCGAACTGCAGCGAGACCGCGCCGGTGGGCTCGACGACGTGCCCGATCGGCTCGCCGATCGTGCTCTCCGGGGTGATCTCCGCGAGCCCCGCCCGCGCGAGCGGGAGCGCGGCCAGGAGGTCCGCGACCTCGGCCTCGCTCAGCTCGACGACGGCCGGCGCGGAGACCTCCGGCTCGGCGTCGGTCGGCTCGGCGTCGGTCGACTCGGCGTCAGTCGACTCGGCGTCGATCGACTCGGCAGCGGCCGACTCCTCGACCTCGACCGTCTCCTCGCCCGCCGTCGACTCCTGCGTCGGCTCCTCGGTGCTCTGGTCCTCAGGCATCCAGGTCGTCCGCAACCCGGCGCAGCACTGCCGCGATCTTGGCGCCGTGCGCCTTGTCGGGGTACTTGCCGCGGCGCAGGTTGGCGCCGATGCCGTCGAGCAGCTTCACGAGGTCCTCGACGATGATCGCCATGTCGTCTGCGGACTTGCGCTTCATCTTCACCAGGCTCGGAGGGGCCTCCAGCACGCGCACCGACAGGGCCTGCGCGCCGCGCTTGCCGTCGGCGATGCCGAACTCGAGCCGCGACCCCGCCTTCACGACGGCGCCGGCGGGCAGCGCCGAGGCGTGCAGGAAGACCTCCTGGCCGTCATCGGTGGCGATGAAGCCGAAGCCCTTCTCTTCGTCGTAGAACTTGACCTTGCCGGTTGGCATGGGAACCTCACTTCACATGGGGGATCGAATGACCAACCTCAATTATCCTTGATTTCGTGACCCAACAGACCCCACCGCCGGCATCGCGGCTCCAGCGCGTCCTCTCCTACATCGCCGCGGCGCTCGTGATCGTCTCGTTGCTGTGCATCGCAGCGATCCTGATCGGGTCCGCGCTCGGCGGGATGCCGCAGCAGGGCGCAGGTCAGGGACTGTGGCCGGCGGTCATCGTCTTCCCGCTCATCGCGTTCCCGATCGCCTTCGTGCTGGTCATCATCATCATCGTCTCCAGCAGTCGCCAGCGCAGCCGGGCAGCTAAAGCCGCAGGGCCGAAGGACCGACGCTGACCTCCCCCTCCGGACCGCCGCGATGACGACGACGCTCGCTCTGGCGGCGAGGCTCCGCGCGCTGCCGAACGACGAGCTCGCCGCCCTGCTCCGTACCCGTCCGGTGCGCCGGGCCGGCATCTCCGACTTCTTCGATCTGGCCGAGGCGCTGCTGGACCCGGAGTCCGTGCAGCGGGCGCTCGCCCCGCTCGACCGGCTGCGGCTCGCCACCCTCGCGGTGCTCGGCGAGGCGGACGGCGCCCAGACCGTCGATGGGATCGTCACCCGGCTCGGCGGCCATCCCGCGACCGCCGGCACGACGACGGAGGCTGTCCGCGGCACCGTCGACGCGCTCGCCGCCCTCGCCCTCCTGCACCCCACGGACGACGGCGCCGCCGCCTATGACGCCGTCACCGCTCGGCTCGCCGCCTGGCCGGCGCTCGGCCTCCCCCGGCCGGCGACCTTGCTCGACACCGCGCCTCCCGCCGTCCCGGAGCCGCTCACGGCCGCTGAGCTGGCCGCATCGGAGCGGCTCGCCGCCGAGCGCGCGTTCGAGGCCGTCGCGGGCGTGTCCGAGTTGCTGACCGAGCTCGGCCGCGAGGGCGCGCGGGAGCTCCAGAAGGGCGGCCTCGCCCTGCCTGCTGCCAAGCGCCTCGCGGACGCGCTGGCGGTCGACGCCGCCGTCGTCCCCGTCGCGCTCTCCGTCGCCGCCCGCGCCGGGCTGGCCGCGGTCGCGGACGGGCTCTGGCTGCCGACCGCCGAGGTCGCCGCCTGGCAGCACTCCACGACAGCGGACCGCTGGCGCGACCTCGCCGGAGCCTGGCTCGCCGGCCTCCCCGCCGACGTGCGCGCCCTGCTCACGGCGCGCAGCCGGTCGCCGTGGGGCGAGCCGCTGCGCGCCCACCTCGCCTGGCTCTACCCTGCGGCGGTCGCCGAGACCGAGCAGCGCGTCGACGAGTACATCCGGGAGGCCGAGTGGCTCGGCGTCACAGCGGACCGGTCCCCCGGCGACGCGGGAGCCCTGCTCCTGGAGGCCGGGCCCGCAGCGGCCACCGCCGCGATGGTCGTGCACTTCCCCGCCGAGGTGTCCCAGGTCTACCTGCAGCACGATCTGAGCGTCATCTCGCCCGGCCCGCTCGCGCCCGACGTGGAGGCCCGGCTGCGCACGATGGCCGACCTGGAGAGCAGGGCTCTCGCCTCCACGTTCCGGTTCTCGGCGGCCTCCATCGACCGCGCGGTGACCGCGGGCGAGACGGCCGCGAGCATCCACGACTTCCTCGCGGCGGTCTCGCTCACCGGGGTGCCGCAGCCGCTCGACTACCTGATCGCCGACGCCGTCGAGCGCCACGGCCGGGTCCGGGTGCGCGACGCCGCGGCGGGCGCGGAGGTCCAGGCGGTGGTGCGGTCCGACGACGCCACGCTGCTCGGCACGATCGCGGTCGACCAGTCGCTGTCGTCGCTGCGCCTGCTGCGCGCCGGCGAGCGGACGCTGGTCAGCCGGTTCCCGCGCGACGTCGTGTACTGGGCGCTCAGCGACGCGCGCTACCCGGTGGTCGCCGAGGACGCCTCCGGCGCGCTGGTGACCCCGCAGCGCCGGAGGATCGCGGAGCGGACGGCGGCCGCCGCGACGCGTGACCCCGCCGCCGAGCTCGTCGCCCGGCTGCGCTCGGCGGACGCCACCGAGGAGGACACGGGAGAGCAGTGGCTCGCCCGCCAGCTCGACCAGGCGGTCCGCGCGCGGCAGACGGTGGTCGTGCAGGTCGCGATGCCGGACGGCCGGCTGGTCGACTACCTCCTGGAGCCGACCGGCATCGGCGGAGGACGGCTGCGCGGGCGCGACCGGGCCGCCGACATCGAGCGGACCCTGCCCCTCTCCAGCGTCAAGGGGCTGCGCAGCGTAGACTGAGCGGTCATGTCCGATGGCCCCCTGATCGTCCAGAGCGACCGCACCGTCCTCCTCGAAGTCGCGCATCCCGCGGCCGAGGACGCCCGGCACGACCTCGCCGTCTTCGCCGAGCTGGAGCGCGCGCCCGAGCACATCCACACCTACCGCATCACGCGGCTCGGCCTGTGGAACGCCCGCGCAGCCGGTCACACCGCCGAGGACATGCTCGGGACGCTGGAGAAGTACTCCAAGTTCCCGATCCCGCAGACGGTGACGGTGGACGTCTCGGAGACCGTCGCCCGCTACGGCCGCCTGGTCATCGAGCGCGACGACGAGGGCGCCCTCGTGCTGCGCTCCTCCGACCGGCCCGTGCTGCTGGAGGTCGCGACCGCCAAACGCATCGCCCCGCTGCTGCTGGAGCGCCGCGATGAGACGACGTTCGCCGTGGAGGCCTGGGCGCGCGGCCAGCTCAAGCAGGAGCTGGTCAAGCTCGGCTGGCCGGCGGAGGACCTGGCCGGTTACACCCCCGGCACCCCGCACCCGATCGAGCTGGACGAGCGCGACTGGGCGCTGCGCGACTACCAGCGCAAGGCGGTCAGCAACTTCTTCGACGGCGGCTCCGGCGTCGTGGTGCTCCCCTGCGGCGCGGGCAAGACCCTGGTCGGCGCCGGGGCGATGGCCACGGCCAAGACCACCACGCTCATCCTGGTGACCAACACCGTGTCGGCGCGGCAGTGGCGGGACGAGCTGCTCAAGCGCACCTCCCTCACCGCGGAGGAGATCGGCGAGTACTCGGGCCAGGTCAAGGAGGTCAAGCCGGTCACGATCGCGACCTACCAGATCCTCACCGCCAAGCGGAAGGGCGAGTACGCGCACCTGGCGCTGCTGGACGCGCTGGATTGGGGCCTGGTCGTCTACGACGAGGTGCACCTGCTTCCCGCGCCGGTGTTCAAGCTGACGGCCGAGCTGCAGGCGCGCCGCCGCCTCGGCCTGACCGCGACGCTGGTGCGCGAGGACGGCCGGGAGGGCGACGTGTTCAGCCTGATCGGCCCGAAACGCTTCGACGCACCGTGGAAGGAGATCGAGTCGCAGGGCTTCATCTCCCCCGCCTCCTGCTTCGAGGTGCGGATCGACCTGCCGGCGTCCGACCGGCTGAGCTACGCCGCGGCGGCTGACGACGAACGCTACCGCCTCGCGGCGACGGCCCCGGCGAAGCTGGACGTCGTCCGGCAGCTCGTGGACAGGCACGCGGGCGAGCGCATCCTCGTCATCGGGCAGTACCTCGACCAGATCGACGAGCTCGCGGAGGCGCTCGGCGCGCCGCAGCTGACGGGCGCGACGCCGGTGGACGAGCGCGAGCGGCTGTACCAGGAGTTCCGCGAGGGGACGACGCCGGTGCTCGTGGTCAGCAAGGTCGCGAACTTCTCGGTCGACCTCCCGGAGGCGACGGTCGCCATCCAGGTCTCCGGCTCGTACGGCTCGCGGCAGGAGGAGGCGCAGCGCCTCGGCCGGCTGCTGCGCCCGAAGCAATCAGGGCTTTCGGCGAACTTCTACACGCTGGTGTCGCGCGACACCGTGGATCAGGACTTCGCGCAGAACCGGCAGCGGTTCCTCGCGGAGCAGGGGTACTCGTACACGATCCTGGACGCGCACGCGCTCGCGGCGGCGTAGGGCGAGCCACGGCTCTGCGCGACATTCGGCACGAATGTCGCCATCGGCGAATCCATTGATTCGGCACGAATGTCGAATTTCGCTGCGTCATTCGCGACATTCGGCACGAATCTCGGCTCGGTCAGACGCCGGGGTCGGCGGCGAGGCGGGCGAGGGTGCGGCGGGAGGGCGTGTCGTCGGGGCTGTCGCGCACGGTGATGAGCGCCTTCCAGAGGGCCCACGCGCGCGCCCGCTGCTCGGTCGCCGGGTCCAGGCCGATCGCGTCGAGGAAGGCGCGCCGGGCGTCGCCGTCGAACATCGTCCAGGCGGGGACGAGGTCGCAGGCCGGGTCGCCGACCCCGGAGGTGCCGAAGTCGATGACGGCGGAGAGTCGCGCGTTCCGGACCAGGAGGTTACCGGGAGCCGCGTCACCGTGCAGCCACACGCCCGGCTGCTCCCACTCCGACGCCTCGGCGGCGTCCCAGATCCGCCGCGCCAGCCGCGGGTCGATGGTCGGCGCGCCGGCGGACATCGCCGCGAGCGCCTCCTCCCGGTAGACCCCGGGAGGCGCGCCGCGGTGGAAGTTGTGGCTCCCGGCCACCGGACCGCCCGACGCGTCCACGTGCCGGAGCGCCGTCAGGAAGGCGCCGAGCTCTGTCGCGAGCCGGACGGCGTCCACGTCGTCCACCAGCCCGAGCGGAGTGCCGGGCAGCCACCGGTAGATCGACCACGCGAACGGGTAGCCCTCGCCCGGCTCCCCCTGCGCGACCGGCTGCGGGATCGGGAGCGGGAGCTGCGGCGCGAGGCGCGGCAGCCACTCGTGCTCCTTCGCGACCTGCTCGACGTAGCCGCGCGCGCTCGGGAGGCGCACGCTGAGCTCCTCCCCGAGCCGGAAGGTGCGGTTGTCCCAGCCGCTCAGCTCCACATCCCTCACCGGCATCGAGCGGTAGGCCGGGAACTGGGCGTCGACCAGCCGCCGGACCAGCACCGCGTCGACGGGCACGCGATCGGTCATGCGCGCTTCACGTAGCGCAGCAGCAGGGTGTCGCCGGACTGGAGCACATGGGCGAGACGCATCCCCAGCGGGAGGATGGGCGCGGCCCCGGCGGAGATGCGGGAGGCGACCCCGGCCTCCAGCGTCGCGGCGACCGTCAGGCACAGCTCGTCCACGACCCCGGCCGCGATGAGGTCGCCGAACAGGTGCGGTCCGCCCTCGCAGTGGATGCGGCTCAGCCCGCGCTCGACCAGCCCCTTCACCAGCAGGGCGGGCTCGACCCGCTCCTCGCCGCAGACCACGACGTCGGCCACCTCGGCGAGCGCGTCGCGGGTGTCGGGCCGGGAGAGCTCGGTCGTGACGACGATCGGCCGCTCCGGTGCATCCCGGAAGATCGGGCTCGCGGGGTCGAGGTCGAGGCTCGCGGAGACGATCGCGAAGACCGGGTGCGCGGTCATCCCGGCGTCGCGGCGCGCCCGCTGGGAGACCTCGTCCACGCGCATCGGACCGTAGCCCTCCGCGCGCACGGTGCCCGCGCCGACCAGCACCACGTCGCAGAGCCGGCGCAGGATGTCGAACACCCGGTGGTCGGCGTCGTCGGAGAGCCCTCCGGAGAGGCCCTGCCGGGTGGCGGCACCGTCGATGCTGGACACGAAGTTCACGCGCAGCCACGGGCTCCCCGCGCCCTCGGAGTACAGCTCGGCGATGCGCGCGTCCCCGATCCCCTCCTCCGCGGGGAGCGGGGAGATCCGGTCGATCGCGGCCTCACTCATTCACGTCCCCCATGTTGTGCTTGAGGTAGGCCGGCTCGCGCAGCCCGAGGATGGCCTCCGTCATCCGAGCTGCGGCCACCGACCCGACCACGTCGTGCATCCGGATGATCCGCGCGCCGTTGACGATCGCGACGACCGCGGCGGCGATCGAGCCGTCCCGGCGCTCCGAGCGCGGCGCGTCCAGGGTCTCGCCGATGAAGTCCTTGTTCGAGACCGCCGCGAGGGTGGGATAGCCGAGGTCGGCGATCTCGGAGAGCCGGCGGGTGAGCTCCAGCGATTGGAGGGTGTTCTTGTTGAGGTCGTGTCCCGGGTCGAGGATGATGCGCTCCTCCGGGACGCCGGCTGCGACCGCGCGGTCGACGCGTTCGAGGAGGAAGTCCGCGATGTCCCGCGCGATGTCGCCGTACGCCGGCCGCGCGTAGAAGGTGCGCGGCGCGGCGAGGCTGTGGGTGAGCACGAGGGTCGCGGCGCTGTCCGCGACGACGCGGGCGAGGTCGGGATCACTGAGCCCGGTGGTGTCGTTGACGACCGTCGCGCCGGCCGCGATGGCCCTGGCCGCCACCGCCGAGTGGAAGGTGTCGACCGAGATCACGACGTCCGACCCCGCACGCAGCTCCGCGACGACGGGCAGCACCCGGTCGGCCTCCTCGTCGGGCGGGATCGCCACGCCGGGCGCGAACGGGGCGCCGCCGATGTCCACCCAGTCCGCTCCGGCCGCGACGGCGTCGAACGAGGCGGCGACCGCGGCGTCGAGGGCGAACGTGCGGCCCTGGTCGAAGAAGGAGTCCGGCGTGCGGTTCACCACTGCCATCACGGCGACGCGGCGGGAGAAGTCGAAGGTGCGCGCGCCGATGGTGCGCACGGGGACGCGGAGCGGGGGCAGATACATCGCGAGGCCGGTCTCAGAGCTCTGCAAGGTCCACGCTCTCGTCGGTCAGCCGGTCGGGGTCGACGGCCTCCCGGCCGCGGATCAGGCGCTGGATGTGCTCCTGCACATCCCACACGTTCACGTTCATCCCGGCGACCACGCGGTCGTCGCGCAGCCAGAAGGCGATGAACTCGCGCGCCGCCACGTCGCCGCGGAAGACGACGCGCGCGCCGGAGGCCAGGGGGGCGTAGCCGGAGTACTCCATGCCCAGATCGTATTGGTCGGAGTAGAAGTACGGGATGTCGTCGTAGCTCGCTTCCTCTCCCACGATCGCGCGTGCGGCCACGGTGCCGCCTGCGATCGCGTTGGCCCAGTGCTCGTTGCGGAGCCGCTTGCCGATCGCCGGCAGCAGCGGGTTCGCCACGTCCCCGACGGCGTAGACGTCCTCCACTGCGGTGCGCATCGCCTCGTCGGTCGGGACGCCGTTGTCGAGCGCGAGGCCGGACTGCTCGGCGACCGACGTGTTCGGAGCGGCCCCGACGCCGGCGACCACCACGTCGGCCGGGATGCGCTCCCCCGTCGCCAGCACGACGACCTGCTCGTCGCCGCCCTCCACGGCCGACACCTGCGCGGCGTTTCGGAAGACCACGCCGTTGTCGCGGTGCAGCCTCTCGAACACCCCGCCGAGCTCCGGTCCGATCGCCGGAGCGAGCGGCACATGTGCGCGCCCGACCACCGTGACGTCGTTGCCGTAGCCGCGAGCCGCGGCGGCGACCTCCATGCCGATCCAGCCGGAGCCCACGACGACGACGCGCCGCGAGCCGACCTCCAGGGCGGCCCGGAGCCACTGCGAATCCTCGATGGTTCTCAGAGAGAAGACGGCGCCGTGGCCGCTGCCGGGGACGCCGAGCGGCCGGGCGTGCGAACCGGTCGCCAGCACCAGGCTGTCGTAGGTGATCCTGGCGCCGCCGGCGAGGAACAGCTCGTGCGCGGCCGGGTCGAACGAGCCGGCCTCCGACCCGGGGAGGAACTCAACGTCGTTCTCCGCGTACCAGTCCGCGGGCTGCACGTACGCGTCGTCCAGGGCGGATTCGCCCTTCAGGTACTCCTTGGAGAGCGGCGGGCGGATGTAGGGACGGTGCTCCTCCGCGCCGAGGAGCATGATGCGGCCCGCGAAGCCCCGGGAGCGCAGCTCGGCGGCGGTCGTCGCCCCGGCGAGACCCGCTCCGACGATGACCACAGTGGGATTGGACATAGTGCTCCGATCGCTGGTCTCCTCAGCATCCACTTTTCACACTGCCAGCGCCAGCCCCTTACACTGCGGGCGTGGGCCGGTCGCACTGCCCGCACCGGCTCCTTACACTCACCGCGCACCGTCTGCTCACAGGCAGAATTCAGCAGACGCGCAGATACTGTTTCGCATGAACGCAGGACCCCGCATTCTCATCGTCGACGACGAGCCGAACATCCGCGATCTCCTCACCACCAGCCTCCGTTTCGCCGGCTTCGCCGTGCGCGCGGTCGGCAACGGAGCCCAGGCGATCTCCGCGGTCCTCGAAGAGGAGCCAGACCTCATCATCCTCGACGTCATGCTCCCGGACATGAACGGGTTCGGCGTCACCAAGCGGCTCCGCGGCGCCGGCTACACCGCGCCCATCCTGTTCCTCACCGCAAAGGACGACACCGAGGACAAGATCACCGGCCTCACGGTCGGCGGCGACGACTATGTCACCAAGCCGTTCAGCCTCGACGAGATCGTCGCCCGCATCAAGGCCATCCTGCGCCGCACGATGCAGGCCGACGAGGACGCCGTCATCCGCGCAGGCGAGCTCACCATGGACCAGGACACCCACGAGGTCTACGTGGGAGACACCCCGATCGAGCTCAGCCCGACCGAGTTCAAGCTGCTGCGCTACCTGATGCTCAACCCCAACCGCGTGCTGTCGAAGGCGCAGATCCTCGACCACGTCTGGGAGTACGACTTCAACGGCGACGCGGGCATCGTGGAGTCGTACATCTCCTACCTGCGCCGCAAGGTGGACGCGCACTCCAGCGAGCCGCTCATCCAGACCAAGCGCGGCTTCGGTTACATGCTCAAGGCCGCGAAGGCGTGACCGGCGCTCACACCCTCGGCTCAGCACCGTCTGCTTAGACTGGCGGCCTGATGCACTCACGCCTGCTCGACCGCTGGAACGCGATCTCCCTCCGGACCAAGATCACCGGGGTGACCGTGCTCATGCTGACGCTCGGGCTGCTCGTGACCGGCATCGGGACGATGTCGATGCTGAAGCCGGTGCTGATCGACCAGCTCGACGCGCAGCTCTCGGCGGCGTCGGGGGCCACGTACGTCAACACGTACCTGTTCGGCTCGTCTTCGGACAAGGACAAGATCGCGACGGACTCCAGCCCGTCCGACTACTTCGCGGCGCTGTACGACGCCAGCGGCAACCTGGTGAAGACGAACTGGAGCAACATCCCGTTCGCGCACCGGCCGGCCATCCCCGAGAAGCTCAGCCTCACCGACGCCAAAGCCCTCGGCCCCGGCGGGGTCACCATCTACAGCAACGACGGCCACACCGCCTATCGGGCGCTGGTCACGACGCAGACGTTCGCGCAGACCGGTGAGCTCGCGACGGCGATCGTCGCCACCACGACGAGCCAGATCGACACCGTGATGGCGAGCTTCCTGGCGATCTTCCTGGGCTTCGGCGTCATCGTCATCATCGTCGGCGCCGGCCTCACCCGGATGCTGGTGACGACGACCTTCTCCCCGCTGCGGGAGGTCGAACAGACGGCCGCGGCCATCGCCGACGGCGACTTCAGCCAGCGCCTCGGCGGCGCGACCCCGAACACCGAGGTCGGCCGGCTCAACCGCTCGCTCAACACGATGCTGAACCGCATCGATCGGGCCTTCAACGACCGCGCGCGCACGATCGACCAGATGCGACGATTCGTCGGCGACGCCTCCCACGAGCTCCGCACGCCACTGGTGTCGGTGCGCGGCTATGCCGAGCTGTACCGGATGGGAGCGTTGCAGACGCCGGAGGACGTCGCCCAGGCGATGGACCGGATCGAGAAGGAGGCCATCCGCATGGGCCTCCTCGTCGAGGACCTCCTGGAGCTGGCGCGTCTCGACGAGACGAAGCCCCTCGACCTCCAGCCGGTGGACCTGGTGCGCATCGCGCAGGACGCCGCGATGGACGCGATGGCCGGAGCCCCCGGCCGCCGGGTGACCGTGCTGACGCCCGCGCCGGTGCCGGCCCCGCTGCACACCGACCCTACGGAGCCCGGGCTCGACACCGTGCCGATGAGCCTCCCTGAGGACCTGTCCCGGCCGCCGGGCGCCACCGGCCCGATCGCCTTCGCCGGCTCGGCGCTGGCCCGGCTGCGCCGCAGCAACCGCGGACGCCGGGGCACCACGGGCCCGATCGCGGTCACGACCGCCGAGAAGGTCGTCCTCGCGGCGCCGCCGGCCGAGCCCGCGATCGTGATGGCGGAGGAGAACAAGCTCCGCCAGGTCGTCACCAACCTGATGGGCAACGCCCTCCGCTACACCCCGGAGGACAGCCCGATCGAGATCGCGGTGCAGGTCGACCACCGCGCCGACCGCGCGGTGCTCGAGGTGCGCGACCACGGCGAGGGCGTCCCGCCGCAGATCCGCGAGAAGATCTTCCAGCGCTTCTGGCGCGCCGACTCCTCCCGCGCCCGCGAGACCGGCGGCAGCGGCCTGGGCCTGGCGATCGTCTCCTCGATCGTCGCGGCGCACCACGGCACCGTGGAGGTCGTGGAGACCGACGGCGGAGGCGCAACCTTCCGGGTGTCCCTGCCGCTGGTGGACCCGAGCCGCGTGACGCAGCCACCGCGCGCAAGCCTCTGACCCTTCGGCCGCGTCAGAGCCGGCCGGCCACCCACTGCACGACAGAGGCCGCCTGGTCGTCGGAGCCGGACACCGCGGCGAACTGGATCCAGGCGTCTCCGACCACAGCGTCGACCACCGTCTCGGCGGGCGTCGACCCCGACGCGTCGGTGTGGCGGACCAGCGTGGCGAGCTCGGTGCTGCCGAGCTGGATCGTGCCGCCGCTGGCGTCCGGGTCACGGCCCACGACGAGGCCGTGATAGGTCGCGTACGCGGCGGGCCCGCCGCGGAGGACGGAGACGGTGCCGAGGAGCGGGGAGTCCCCTGTGCCCGCGCGGTACGCACAGACCGTCACCCGTGGATCGGCGACGAGCGCGTTCTGCATTCCGAAGGTCGCGGCCGGGGCGAGCACGGCGACCGACGCCGGGCCGTAGACGCCGGCGACGGCCTTCAGCCAGGCGGCGTCGCCGCAGGACAGGGGCTTCACCGGGGCGGGCGTCGTGGCGTGAGCGTCGATCGCGGCGACAGTGGGGACGAACGACTGGACGAGCGCGTGGAACGCCTTCTCGTCGATGGACGAGGTGCTGCTCACGGCGTCGACTGCCAGCCACGAGCTGCCGACCAGCACGTTCGTGTGGCAGGTGGTGCCCGTCCCCGGCGTCGCCGGGCCGCAGTCGCCGCCTCGGGACTCGCCGCCGTCGTAGTGCGCGCCCGTCGCCGCGGTCAGGGGGTACTGCTGGGCCTGCGACTGCCAGTTCGCTGCCGCGTGCGGGAGGAGCTGGACGGAGAGCACGTGGACCGGCGCCGTGCTCGCGGCGGCGGACGCGTCCGGGTCGTCGCCCCAGCGGCACCAGCCGCCGCCCGCCGACTGGGCGCCGAACGGCCCGCGCCCGGCCGGTGTCGTGAGCGCGTCCGCCGGGGTCGTCGCCAGGGGCGCGGCGCCGCCGAGCAGGGCCTCCACCGCGGGCGTCGCGGTGAAAGCGGCGCAGTCGAGGGGCGGTGCGACATCCACGGCGGGCGCGGAGGTCGCTGTCGGGCTCGTCGGCCCGGCGCCCGGCAGCCCGAGCGCCTGGCAGCCCGTGAGGCAGAGCAGCGCGGCAGCCAGCCCGGCGACCGCCCTCGCCCGAGACCACCGTGTCGCCGCCATGCTCCGCCTCCGCCCCGGTCGTGACGACGATAACAGCGAAGAGGGCGCCTCCCGCGAACGGGAGACGCCCTCTACTGCGTGTCGGACGGACTCAGAAGTCCATGCCGGCGCCCGGGTCGCCGGCCGGGGCCGGGTTCCGCTCGGGCTTGTCGGCGACGACGGCCTCGGTGGTGAGGAACAGGCCCGCGATGGACGCGGCGTTCTGCAGCGCCGAGCGGGTGACCTTCACCGGGTCGTTGATGCCGGAGGCCAGCATGTCGACGTACTCGCCGGTCGCGGCGTTGAGGCCGTGACCCACGGGGAGCTCGCGCACCTTGGCGACCACGACGCCGGCCTCGAGGCCCGCGTTGATGGCGATCTGCTTCAGCGGCGCCTCGATGGCGACGCGGACGATGTTCGCGCCGGTCGCCTCGTCGCCCGTGAGCGACAGCTTCTCGAAGGCGGTCTTGCCGGCCTGGATGAGAGCGACGCCACCACCGGCGACGATGCCCTCCTCGACGGCGGCCTTCGCGTTGCGGACGGCGTCCTCGATGCGGTGCTTGCGCTCCTTGAGCTCGACCTCGGTGGCCGCGCCCGCCTTGATGACGGCGACGCCGCCGGCGAGCTTCGCGAGGCGCTCCTGGAGCTTCTCACGGTCGTAGTCCGAGTCGGTGTTCTCGATCTCGCCACGGATCTGGGCCACGCGGCCGGCGATGGCGTCGGGGTCGCCCGCGCCCTCGACGATGGTGGTCTCGTCCTTGGTGATGACGACCTTGCGGGCCTGGCCGAGCAGGTCGAGGGTGACGTTCTCGAGCTTGAGGCCGACCTCCTCGGAGATGACCTGGCCGCCGGTGAGGATCGCGATGTCCTGCAGCATGGCCTTGCGGCGGTCGCCGAAGCCCGGGGCCTTGACGGCGACGGACTTGAAGATGCCGCGGATCTTGTTGACGATCAGGGTGGCCAGGGCCTCCCCGTCGACGTCCTCGGCGATGATGAGGAGCTGCTTGTTGGCCTGGATGACCTTGTCGACGATCGGGAGCAGGTCCTTGATCGAGGAGATCTTCTGGTTGGCGATGAGGATGTAGGTGTCCTCGAACACCGCCTCCTGGCGGTCCTGGTCGGTGACGAAGTACTGCGACAGGAAGCCCTTGTCGAAGCGCATGCCCTCGGTCAGCTCGAGCTCGGTGCCGAAGGTGTTCGACTCCTCGACGGTGACGACGCCCTCCTTGCCGACCTTGTCGATGGCCTCGGCGATGATCTCGCCGATGGTGGTGTCGCCGGCGGAGATGGACGCGGTGGCGGCGATCTCGGCCTTGGTCTCGACCTCCTTGGCGCTGGCGATGAGTTCCTCGGTGACGGCCGCGACGGCCTTCTCGATGCCGCGCTTCAGCGTGATGGGGTCGGCGCCGGCGGCCACGTTGCGGAGGCCCTCCTTGACGAGCGCCTGAGCGAGCACGGTGGCGGTGGTGGTGCCGTCGCCCGCGACGTCGTCGGTCTTCTTGGCGACCTCCTTGACCAGCTCAGCGCCGATCTTCTCGTACGGGTCGTCGAGCTCGATCTCCTTCGCGATGGAGACGCCGTCGTTCGTGATGGTGGGAGCGCCCCACTTCTTCTCGAGGACGACGTTGCGACCGCGCGGGCCCAGCGTCACCTTGACGGTGTCGGCCAGGATGTTGAGGCCGCGCTCGAGGCCGCGACGCGCTTCCTCGTCGAAAGCAATGATCTTTGCCATGTGTTTCTCGTCCCTCCCGGACGTCTGCGAAAGATTCGGTGTGTTAGCACTCGATCAGGCGGAGTGCTAAAGCGATTCTGGCACTCGCGCCAGTGGAGTGCAAGCGCGGTGGAGCTAGGGGCAGCGCGGAGCGATGCGCGACCCCAGCGCCGAGGGAGCCTGCGACCGAGGTTGCGCCAGGACGGCGGACACAGAAAAAGGAGCGCCGCCCCGAAGGGCGACGCTCCTCTTATATGGTCTTGCCGATCGCTGCGTACTACAGCGGACGCACCGACTCGGCCTGCGGGCCCTTGTTGCCCGAGCCGACCTCGAACTGCACCTGCTGGCCCTCTTCGAGAACCTTGTAGCCGTTCATGTCGATTGCGGAGTAATGAACGAAAACGTCCTGTCCCCCACCCTCGACGGTGATGAATCCGTAGCCCTTTTCAGCGTTGAACCACTTCACGGTCCCGTTCGCCATGCATTACTCCCATTGCTGTGTCGCTCGCGTGGTCCAGCGCCGCGCGTTGACTCCCGATCCTAATGCTTGCAATAGCCGTTTCCGCCAGTCTTTTGGCCAATCCGTTACCAAATCGGCCCAAAGTTAAACACGCGTGAAACAAAGGGATGAGCGCGCGTACACGCGCGGAACGACGCGGTGTCAGCCCTTGTAGTCGCTGCCGACGACCACGGTCAGGTCGGCGCCGCTGGCCGCGAAGTCCTGCGTGAGCGCGATGGTCGCGCCGGGGAGCGACTGCGCCGCTCCGAGCGCCGCCGCCTGGTTCTTGGGGTCGGAGTAGTACACGATCGTCTGCGTGAGGTCCTGCTTGTCGGCGTTCGCGACGGCGCCGACCTTCCAGCCCGCCTTCGTCAGGGTGTCGCCGACCTTGCCGCCGAGGCCGGAGGTCGCGGTGCCGTTCAGAACGTTCACCGTCAGCGACGGGTCGACGGTCGGGACGATCGTCGGCGTCGGCGTCGCCGTGGGCGTCGGGGTGCCGCTCGCGGAGTTCGGCGAGCCGTGGAAGGAGATGGAGCCGCTCACCAGTGAGAGGCCGAAGATGCCCGCTGCCACGAGGACGACGACGGCGAGCGCTGCCCAGCCGACCGCGATCCAGCCGCGGCCCTTCGGCCGGGGAGCCCGGTGCGCACCGACGCGCTGCAGACCGTCTGGGATGTCGTCGAACCGGTCTCTCGGGTACTTCTCTGCCATCTACAGGTGATTCCTCGCGGTGTCAGTCGCCGGACGGGAGTGTCCGGGATCGCCGTGCTGCCAGCCGGGTCTCGCGCAGCCGGAGCAGGCGCTTGACGAGCATGGGGTCGTGCTTGAGCGCCTCCGGTCGGTCGATCAGCGCTCCGAGGAGTTGATAGTACCGGGCGGCGGAGAGACCGAACTCCTCGCGGATGGCCTGCTCCTTGGCGCCGGCATGCCGCCACCACTGACGCTCGAACGCGAGGATGGCCGCCTCACGGTCGGTCAGGCCGGTCGCGTCCGGCGCAGGGATCCGGTGGTCCGCAGCCTCCGCCACGTGCACCGCCTCCCCTCACCGTCTTCGAGTCAGCCCTTCCCCGCGCTCGCGCCTCATCCTAGGGGCGCTGTCCTGTGCGTTACCCGTTTGCGCCCGGCACGTCGCAGGCCGAACAGGGAACAGCCGCACAGGCGCCGCCGTTTAGGCTGGGGACGGACGACGAAAGGAACGCACGATGAGCGCATCGCACGACGAGGCCGCGCAGGGCGCCGCAGCGCCCAACGGGTACGGGCTCGAGAAGACCGACGAGGAGTGGCGCCGCGAGCTCAGCCCGGAGCAGTACGCGGTGCTGCGCGAGGCGGGCACGGAGCGGCCGTGGACCGGCGAGCTGCTCGACGAGGGCCGCGCGGGCCTCTACACCTGCGCCGCGTGCGGAGCGGAGCTGTTCAAGTCGGGCACCAAGTTCGACAGCGGCTGCGGCTGGCCGAGCTTCTACGAGTCGATCCGGCCGGAGGCCGTGCAGCTCCTGGAGGACGACAGCCTGGGCATGGTCCGCACCGAGGTGCGCTGCGCGAACTGCGGCTCCCACCTGGGCCACGTGTTCCCCGACGGCTTCGGCACCCCGACCGGCGACCGCTACTGCATGAACTCGCTCTCGCTGAACTTCGCCCCAGAGGCCTGATGTCCGAGCTCGTCGAGCGGGTCGCCGCGCGCCGGTCGTACTCGCGCGTGACCTCCGCGGCGCCGACGCACGAGGAGCTGCTGCCGCTCGTGGCCGCCGCCGGCCGCGTCGCCGACCACTCGGCGCTGCATCCATGGCGGGTCATCGAGCTGCGCGGCGACGCGCGCATCCGGCTGGGCCGAGCGTTCGTGAAGGACGCCAAGGCGACCGGCGAGGAGGCCGAGAAACTGGCGGCCAAGCCGCTGCGCTCGTCGCTGCTGCTCGCGATCGTCGCGGTGCGCACGAAGAACGAGAAGGTGCCGGGCTGGGAGCAGGACGCCGTCGCCGCGGGCGTCGCGCACCTCCTGAGCCTGCTGCTCCACGACGCCGGCTGGGGCGTCATGTGGCGCACCGGCCACCACACCAGGTCGAAGGCCGTGCACCGGATGCACGACCTCGCCAAGAACGAGCGCCTGCTCGGCTGGCTGTACGTCGGCGGCGTACCGGACGACGGCAAGGAGGCCCACCGGACCTCCATCGACCCCGAGCGCTTCCTGACGACGCTCGACTGACGAACTGTCTGACAGGACATGCCGCGTCGCGCGCCTGCCGCGCGGCGTGTCCTGTCAGTTCGTTCGTGCGGGGCGGCGCCAGCGGATGCTGGCGACGGCGACGGCGACGAGGGCGAGCAGCGTTCCGGCGACGGTGGAGAACGCGACCGGCGCGGGCGAGCTTGGCGCGAACACGTCGAGCAGGAGCGCGGTCACGAGCTGACCGGCGACGGTCGCGAGACCGAGCAGCAGCACGCCCGTGATCCGGACGAGCAGCGCGGCGGCCGCGATGAACACGCAGCCGATCGCGCCGCCGAGGTAGAGCCACGGCTCGGTCGGCAGCGGCTTCGGGAGGCCGCGCAGACTCCAGTCGACGGCCATGATGACCAGGAGCACGGTCGTCCCGACCACGAAGTTGATGAAGGTCGCGGTCAGGGCGCTCTCGGCGACCACCCGCACCTGGCCGTTGACGGCCTGCTGCCAGCCGAGGCCCAGGCCCGAGATCAGCGGCAGCAGCATCAGCCAGATCGGCACGGAGCCGCCGAGCTGCGCGGACACCGCCCAGGTCACGGCGCCGAGGGCGATCAGGGCCCCTGCGAGCCGCGCCGGCGTGATCGGGCGGCGGCCTCCCGGGCCGAGGCCGATCCGGTCGAGGACCAGGCCGCTGACGGTCTGGCCGGCCACGACCGCCACCGTGAACAGCGCGACGCCGAGCACCGCTGCGGCGACGCCCTGCGACAGCACCAGGAAAGCGCCCGCGGCCCCGCCGACGACGTACCACCAGGGCAGCTCGCGGGTGCGCAGTGCGGCGGCCACCCGGCCGAAGCCGCGCCGCCCGGCGGGAGCGACGGCCATCGCGACGATGAGGATGACGAGCCCGGAGCCGAAGGAGATGACGGCGGCGGTGACCCCGTCGTCCAGCCGCTGCCCCAGCTCGCCGTTGATGCGCGACTGCAGGGCGACGCCCGCCCCGCAGACGATCGCGCAGACGAGCGCGAGCCAGAGGGGGAAGGAGCGGGAGGTCACTCCCCCAAGCCTAGGGGCGTGTGCGGATGCTCAGGGAGCGGGCGCGTCGCCGTCGGTGGGCGTCGGGTGCGGAAGCCAGGGGATGTTCTCCTCCGGCGCGACGTCCTTCTCGAAGTCGAGGTCGTAGTCGTCGCCCTGCTCCACGGCATCCGGCTTGTCGGCGTCGTCGGGCTGATCTGCGTCGCGTGGCTTGTCGGTCATTCCCTCACCGTACCCGGCGCCTCGTCGGCGAGGAAGGCGATCGGCGACTCGATGGCGTCGGCGATCTCGCGCAGGAACCGGGCAGCCACTCCGCCGTCCGTGACGCGGTGGTCGAAGACCAGGCTGAGCTGCACGATCCGGCGCGGGACGACGGCGCCCTCGACCACCCACGGGCGCTCGATGACCCGGCCGATGCCGAGGATGGCGACCTCCGGGTGGTTGATGATCGCGGCGCTGCCGTCGACCCCGAGACTCCCGTAGTTGTTCACGGTGAAGGTGGAGCCGGTCAGATCCGCGGGCGGCAGCACGCCGTCGCGCGCGGCGGCGGACAGGCGGCCGAGCTCGGCGTCAAGCTCGCGGACGCTCGAGCGGTCGGCGCGGCGGATCACCGGGACCAGCAGGCCGCGCGGGGTGTCGGCCGCGAAGCCGAGGTTCACCCCCGCGAACACCTCGATCCCGTCGCCGCCTGCGGTGACCCGGCCGGCGAGCTCGGGATGCCGCGCCAGCGCGCTGAGCGTGAACCGCGAGATGAAGGCGAGCAGCGACGGCGGCTTGCCCGACTTCCCGAGGGTCTGCCTGGCCTCCCACAGCTCGGTGGCGTCGACGTCGACCCAGACGGTCGCCTCCGGGATCTCGGAGCGGCTGCGCGTCATGGTCTCGGCGACCGCGCGGCGGAGGCGGGAGAAGGGGGTGACGGAGGCGATGTCGAGGCCGGTGCGGGGGTCGGTCCCCGGCTCGGCGGCGGCGGGGGCCGGGCGGGATGCGGGCGCCGCCGGTGCTGCGGGCACGCTTGGCGCGGTGGCTTTCGCCGCGGCGAGCGCCGCCTCCACGTCGCGCCGCGTGACGACCCCGCCCACGCCGCTCGGAGTGAGCGAGGCGAGGTCGATGCTGTGCGTCCGCGCGAGCGCCCGGACGACAGGGGACACGACGGGAACGATGCGGCTGGGCGCTCCGGAGGTCACGGCGGTGCCGTGCTGGGAGGCGCGGCCGCGGCGGCGGGCGGTGGCGTGGTCGGTGGTGCCGTAGCCGACGAGCACGGCACCGGAGCCGGCCGCGACGGGCTCGGGTTTCCGCTCCGGCTCGGTGGCGTCCGCGGTGACGACGGTCTCAGCGGCGGACTCGACGTCCGCATCCTCGCGCACCTCCAGCAGCGGAGAGCCGACCAGGATGGTCTCGCCCTCCTCGCCGTGGCAGACGGCGACGACGCCGGCGTACGGCGAGGGCACCTCGACGACCGACTTGGCGGTCTCCACCTCGGCGATCGGCTGGTCGACGGTCACGGTGTCGCCGACCGCGACCAGCCAGTGGACCAGTTCGGCGTCGGCGAGTCCCTCGCCCAGGTCGGGCAGCGTGAAGACCTTCATGCGTCCTCCCACTGCAGGCTGTCGACGGCGTCGAGCACGCGGTCCACGCCCGGCAGGTAGTAGCGCTCCAGCTTCGGTGGCGCGAACGGGGTGTCGAAGCCGGTCACCCGGCGCACCGGCGCCTCCAGGTAGTGGAAGCAGCGCTCGGAGACGCGGGCGGCGATCTCGGAGGCGACGCTGGCGAAGCCCGGCGCCTCCGCCACGACCACGGCGCGGCCGGTCGCACGGACGGCGGCGCAGACGGTCTCGTCGTCGAACGGGGTCAGGGTCCGCACATCGATCACGGCCAGGCTGCGACCCTCCTCGGCTGCGGCCTCCGCGGCGGCGAGCGCCACCGGCACCGTCGGGCCGTAGGCGATCAGGGTCGCGTCGGTGCCCTCTCTGGCGACGCGTGCGCGGCCCAGCTCGGGCAGCGGTGCGGTCGTGTCGACCTCGCCGGTCGACCAGTACAGCTTCTTCGGCTCCATGAAGACCACCGGGTCCGGGGAGGCGATGGCGGCGCGGAGCAGGCCGTAGGCGTCCTGCGGCGTCGCCGGCGACACCACGGTCAGGCCGGGCGTGTGCACGTAGTAGGCCTCGGAGGAGTCGGAGTGGTGCTCGACGCCGCCGATGCCGCCCGCGAACGGGATGCGGATGACCATCGGCAGCCGGACCTTCCCGCGCGTGCGGTTGCCCATCTTGGCGACGTGGTCCACGATCTGCTCGAACGCCGGGTAGGCGAACGCGTCGAACTGCATCTCGACGACCGGGCGCATCCCGTTCATCGCCATGCCGACCGCGGTGCCGACGATGCCGGACTCGGCCAGCGGGGTGTCGAAGCAGCGCTGCTCGCCGAAGCGCTTGGTCAGGCCGTCCGTGATGCGGAAGACGCCGCCGAGCGTGCCGACGTCCTCGCCGAAGACGAGGACCGCCGGGTCCTCTGCGAGGGAGTCGGCGAGGGCGCGGTTGAGGGCCTGCGCCATCGTCATCGTGGCGACGGCGGGCGCGGACGGCTGCTCGGGCTCGGGCTGCCGGTCGGCGGGGGCGTCGTGCATGATCGTCATCGGGCGACCTCCTCGGTGCGGGACTGCGCTGCCCGGGTCTCCGCGGCGAGCTCGGCGGCGAGCAGCGCGGACTGCTCCCGGAGCTGCGGCGTCGGCTCGGCGTAGACGAACTCGAACAGGTCCATCGGCTGGGGCTCGACGTCCGCCATGATCCGGGTGCGGAGGTCGACGGCGACGCGATCGGCCTGGGCGCGGAACTCGGCGTCGTCGTCGTCGGTCAGCGCGCCCTCGGCCGTCAGCCAGGTGCGCAGCCGCAGCAGCGGGTCGCGGGCGATCCACGGCTCCACCTCCGCGGAGGTGCGGTAGCGGGTGGCGTCGTCGGCGTTGGTGTGCGACTTCATCCGGTAGGTGAGCGCCTCCACCAGCGTGGGGCCGCCGCCCTCACGGGCCTCGGTGACGGCCTCCCCTAGCACCGCGAGCAGCGCGGCGAGGTCGTTGCCGTCGACCAGACGGCCGCGCATCCCGTAGCCGACGCCCTTGTGCGCCAGGCTCGGCGCGGCGGTCTGCCGGCTGAGCGGCACGGAGATCGCGTAGCCATTGTTCTGGACGAGGAAGACGACGGGGAGGTGGAACACGGCCGCGAAGTTGAGCGCCTCGTGGAAGTCGCCCTCGCTGGTGGCGCCGTCGCCGCACAGCGCAACGACAACGGTGTCCTCGCCGCGCATCCTGGCCGCGTGGGCGAAACCGACCGCGTGCAGGAGCTGGGTGGCGAGCGGAGTCGCCTGCGGGGCGACGCGGTACTTGTTCGGGTCGTAGCCGGAGTGCCAGTCGCCGCGCAGCAGCAGGAACGCCTCGAACGGGTCCACGCCCCGGGAGACGACGGCGACCGAGTCGCGGTAGGTCGGGAAGAGCCAGTCCCGCTCGCCGAGCACCATCGCCGCGGCGACCTCGCAGGCCTCCTGGCCGTGCGAGGACGGGTACACGGCCAGCTTGCCCTGCCGCACCAGGGCGTCGGCCTGGTCGTTGAGCCGGCGGCCCAGCACGAGGCGGCCGTAGCCGTCGCGGAGCTGCTCGGTGGTCGGGAACGCGTAGTGCTCGTGCGGGTGGCCAGAGCCCTGCTCGTCGATGAGCCGCAGCGGGGTGTCGCCCGGCATCAGGTCGTCGGCGTGCATCGCTTCTCCTTCGAAAGACGTCACTGATCCTCAGGATGACTTCGCTGGACCCGCTTTGCCACATGTGTGAGACTTTCGAGACGAACGGGTGCACAACAGCAGTATCGATGCCAAACTGTCTCTCATCATGGACGACATCGACACCCGCATCGTGGACGCATTGCGCGCCGACGGCCGCGCCTCCATCACCGCCGTCGCGGAGGCGGCGCACGTCTCCCGGGCCAACGCCTACGCCCGCGTCTCCCGCCTGGTCGAGGAGGGCGTCATCACGGGCTTCACGGCGAAGGTCGACCCGCGCCGCTCCGGCCGCGCGTCATCGGCCTACGTGACGATGCGCGTGGAGCAGGCGGCCTGGCACGACCTCCGGGCGCGGCTGCGCGCCATCCCGGAGGTGGAGCACTTCGCGCTGGTCGGCGGCGACTTCGACGTCATCCTGCTGGTGCGGGCGCGCGACAACGAGGACCTGCGGCGCGTGGTGCTGGAGGAGCTGACCACCATGCCGTCGGTGCGGGACACCAAGACGTCGCTCGTCTTCGAGGACCACGACCTCCGCTGACGCCCGATCATTCGTGCCGAATGTCGCGAAAGCGACGACGAAACGCGACATTCGTGCCGAATGTCGGGGCTGGTGCGTGGTGGGGCGGGAGTCGATACGGTTGGGGCATGTCGGGGAATCCGGTGGCGGTCGCCGCGTGTAGCGCGGTCGCCGGCCGGCGCGGATGAGCGGCGGGAGGCTGCCCCGGCTCCCCGTCGCCGGCGACCGGGATCCGTCGCGGGCGCACTGGATGGAGCTGTTCTTCGACCTGGTCTTCGTCGCGCTGGTCGGGCAGCTCGCGCATGGGCTCCACACCGCGCCGTCGTTCGGGGCGCTCGCCGTGTTCGTGGCCCTGTTCGCGTCCGTGTGGTGGTCGTGGGTCAACCTGACCTTCGTCGTGGATGTGTCGCCGCAGCTCAGCGCACGGCGGCTGTCGATCGTCATGCTGATCGCGATGTTCGCTGTCGGGGCGCTCGCGGTCGCGGCGCCGGAGGCCGTCGGCGACCGGGCCTGGCTGTTCGCCACCGGCAACGCGCTGCTGCGGGTACTCCTTCTTGTGGTGTGGATCGGCTTCTCCTGGGCGAACGGGAGGGCCTCCCGGGTCCGCATCCTCGCCTACAACGGCCTGACCGCCGTTCTCTGGCTGGTGTCGATCGCGCTCCCCGCACCCGCGAACTACGTGCTGTGGGCGGTCGCGATCGTCCTGGAGGTCGTGCTGCTGACGGCGACCTCCGGCAGCTGGGCGCAGATCGCCCTCGACCGGCTGAACGTCGAGCACCTGTCCGAGCGGTTCGGGCTGCTCGTCATCATCGTGCTGGGCGAGTCGGTGCTGAGCATCGTGGACGCGGTGTCCGGCGCCTGGACGGTCGCCGCCGGGCTCGTCGGCGTGCTCGGGCTGCTGCTGACCGCGGGGCTCGCGTGGTCGTTCTTCCTGTACGGCGTCGACGTGATGGCGAGCGGGCTGGAGCGGCTGCTGGAGGCCGGCGATGCGCGCACGATCAGGGACACGGTCGCGTTCCTGCCGTTCCTGCTGCTGGCAGGGGTCACGGCGCTGTCCGGCGCGCTCGCCGAGGGGATCGCGCACCCGGGCGAGCCGCTGCCGCCGGCGCTGGCAGTGTCGCTCGGCGGCGGGATCGCGCTGTTCTACCTGACGAACGCGGTCATCGCACGCCGCTACGGCGACCCGTGGCGGGTGGTGCTGCGCTGGGCGACGCCGGCGGTCGGACTGTCCGCGGCGCTCGCGGTCGCGGCGCTGTGGCTGCCGGCCGCGGCCGCCATCGGCTGCGCCGTGGTGATTCTGGGGGTGGTCGTGACGTCGGCGGAGCTCGCTTCGCGCTCGCGGCGGTTGCTCGCGGGTCGGGGTTCTGCGACTATTTACTAGCTGAACGTTCGTTCGGTAATTCGCTTCGAAGGAGCTGCGATGGCGGAGGCCTACCTCGTCGGCGGTGTGCGCACGGCGGTCGGACGCTACGGCGGAGCATTGGCGGGCGTGCGGCCCGACGACCTCGCCGCACTGGTGGTCGCGGAGGCCGTGCGCCGCGCGGGAGTGGACGGCTCTGCGCTCGACGACGTCATGCTCGGCGCCGCGAACCAGGCGGGCGAGGACAACCGGAACGTGGCCCGGATGGCCGCGCTGCTGGCCGGCCTCCCGGACAGCGTTCCCGGCGTCACCGTCAACCGGCTGTGCGCGTCCGGCCTCAGCGCCGTGACCCTCGCCGGTCAGGCGATCCGCGCGGGCGACGCCGACCTGATCGTCGCAGGCGGCGTCGAGTCGATGACGCGGGCGCCCTGGGTGCAGGCCAAGCCGGCGCGGCCGTGGGCCAAGCCGGGCGAGCAGTTCGACACCTCCATCGGCTGGCGCTTCACCAACCCGCGGTTCCTGGAGCGCGACAAGGCCACCTACACGATGCCCGAGACGGCGGAGGAGGTCGCCCGGCTCGACGGGATCACCCGCGAGGACGCCGACGCGTTCGCCCTCCAGAGCCACCGGCGCGCTGCGGCGGCGACGGACGCCGGCTGCTTCTCCGACGAGATCATCCCGGTCGCGACCGCGTCCGGCGAGTTCTCGGCCGACGAGAGCATCCGCCGCGACACCGACGCGTCCGCTCTCGCGGCGTTGCGGCCGGTCGTCGCGGGAGGCAGCGTCGTCACCGCGGGCAACTCCTCTCCCCTCAACGACGGCGCGTCCGCCCTCGTGGTCGCGAGCGGCGACGCCGTCCAGCGCTACGGCCTCACGCCGCGCGCCCGGATCGTCGCCTCGGCGAGCGCCGGCGTCGCGCCCGAGGTGATGGGGCTCGGCCCCGTCCCCGCGACCAACCGCGCGCTGGAGCGCTCCGGGCTGGAGCTCGGCGACATCGGCAGCATCGAACTCAACGAGGCGTTCGCCGCGCAGGCGATCGCCTGCCTGCGCCGGCTCGGCCTGGACGACGAGGACGGCCGGGCGCGGGTCAACGCCGACGGCGGCGCGATCGCGCTCGGCCACGCGCTCGGATCGAGCGGAGCGCGCATTCTGGTGACCCTCCTCGGCCGGATGGAGCGCGAGCAGTCCCGCTACGGCCTGGCGACGATGTGCGTCGGCGTCGGCCAGGGCGCCGCCCTCATCCTGGAGGCGGTGTGATGGCGGAGCCGACGACCCTGCTGATCGCCGAGAGCGCCGACCGCGTGGTCGCGACGCTCAATCGTCCGGAGGTCCGCAACGCGATCGACCAGCGGATGGTGGACGAGTTGCACGCGCTGTGCGAGGACCTGGAGCGCGATCCGCGCATCCTCATCCTCACCGGTTCGGAGGGCGTGTTCGCCTCCGGCGCCGACATCGCCGAGCTGCGGGAGCGCACCGCGGCCGACGCCCGCCGCGCGATCAATGCGACGATCTTCGTCCGCATCGCCGAGCTGCCCATGCCGGTGATCGCCGCGCTCGACGGCTACGCGCTGGGCGGCGGCGCCGAGCTGGCCTACGCGGCGGACTTCCGGCTCGGCACCCCGCGACTGCGGATCGGCAACCCGGAGACCTCGCTCGGGATCATCGCCGCGGCCGGCGCCCTCTGGCGGCTGCCGCAGCTCGTCGGCGAGCCGCTCGCCGCCGAGATCACGATGGCCGGGCGCGTGCTGAACGGCGAGGAGGCGCTGGCCGCCGGGCTCGTGAGCGACCTGTTCGAGCCCGGCGAGCTGCTCGCCGGCGCGCACGCCCTCGCTGACCGGATCGCGAAGAACGACCCGCTGGCGACCCAGTGCACCAAGCGGGTGCTGCGCGCGCCGCTGGGCGACCATCCCCGGGCCGAGCGGGAGGCGCAGGCCGTGCTGTTCGAGTCCCCGGAGAAGCAGCGCCGGATGACGGAGTTCCTGGAGAAGAGGCGACGATGAGCGACCGGAAGAACGGCGTACCCGAGCACGTCGCCATCCCAGAGCAGGTCGCTGTAATCGGCGGCGGCCGGATGGGTGCGGGCATCGCGCACGCGTTCCTGATGGCGGGCGCACACGTGGCCGTCGTCGAGCGCGACGCCGAGTCGGCGTCCTCCGCCCGCGAGCGCGTGGAGGCCGCGATCGACGGCAGCGTGCGCCGCGGCGCGACGGCCCCTGCGCCAGAGCGACTGATCGCCACGACCTCGTGGGACGCGCTGCGCGGCGCCGCCCTCGTCGTGGAGGCCGTACCGGAGCTCCCCGAGCTCAAGCACGACGCGCTCCGCCGCGCCGAGGAGCTCCTGGAGCCCGACGCCGTGCTGGCGAGCAACACCTCCTCGCTGTCCATCGACGGCCTCGCCGGGGTGCTGCGGCGGCCGGGCGGTTTCCTCGGCATGCACTTCTTCAACCCTGTCCCGGCCTCGGCCCTGGTGGAGGTCGTTGCCGGGCAGGCGACCGCGCCGAGCGCCGTCGACCTCGCGACCGGCTGGGTGGAGGCCCTCGGCAAGACGCCGATCGTGGTGCGCGACTCCCCCGGCTTCGCTTCGTCGCGACTCGGCGTGCTGCTCGGGCTGGAGGCCGTGCGGATGGTCGAGGAGGGCGTCGCATCCCCCGAGGCCATCGACACCGCGATGACCCTCGGCTACAAGCATCCGGTCGGGCCGCTCCGGCTCACCGACATCGTCGGGCTGGACGTGCGGCTGGACATCGCGGAGTACCTCGCGAGCGAGCTGGGGCCGCGGTTCGAGCCTCCCGCGCTGCTGCGCCGCATGGTCGCGGACGGCCTGCTCGGCCGCAAGTCCGGCCGCGGGTTCTACGACTGGAGCGGGGACGAGGCGGCGGGCGGCGCACCGCTCACGCGCGCTCCGGGGCGTCCACGATGAGGTTCGTGATGCGCACGGTGCAGAGCCGGTTGCCCTCCTCGTCGGTCAGGACGACCTCGTGCGACGTGACCTTCCTGCCCAGCCGGATCGCCGTCGCGACGCCGGTCACCAAGCCGCTGCGGGCGGACCGGTGGTGCGTCGCGTTGATGTCGAGCCCGACCGCGCTGCGGCCGGGGCCGGCGTGGATCACGGCCGCCCACGAGCCGAGCGCCTCCGCGAACGCCACAGAGGCGCCGCCGTGCAGCAGCCCGAACGACTGGCGGTTGCCCGCCACCGGCATCGTCGCGACGACGCGCTCCGCGGATTGCTCCAGGATGCGCACGCCCATCTTCTCGTCGAGCTCGCCGAGCTCGATCGTCCAGTCTTCATCGGCCACGGCACCAGCCTATGTCCGAACCAGCGGAGCGCCGTCGCTCCAGACCCTCCCGGGAGGAACCGAATCATGAGTCTGCCCAGCTACCTGCGTGACCAGTGGTGGAGCCCCGAATCCGACGAGGGCGCCGCGGAGGTGCGCGACGCCTCCACCGGCGAGCTCGTCGCCCGCGTCAGCGCGGAGGGCGCCGACCTGGCCGGCGCGCTCGAGTACGCGCGCACGGTCGGTCAGGCCTCCCTCGGCCAGCTGACCTTCCACCAGCGCGCGGTCCTGCTCAAGCGGATGGCGCAGGTGCTGACCGAGCGCAAGCAGGAGCTCTACGACCTCTCCGCCCGCGCAGGCGCGACCCGGGCGGACTCCTGGATCGACGTGGACGGCGGCATCGGCACGCTGTTCACCTTCTCGTCGAAGGGCCGCCGCGAGCTCCCGAACGCGCAGGTCGTCGTGGACGGACCGGCGGAGTCGCTGTCGAAGGACGGCTCGTTCCTCGGCCAGCACATCTTCACCCGGCTGCCCGGCGTGGCCGTGCAGATCAACGCGTTCAACTTCCCGGTGTGGGGGCTGCTGGAGAAGTTCGCTCCCTCCTTCCTCGCCGGGATGCCGACCCTCGCGAAGCCCGCGACGCCGACGGCGTACGTCGCGGAGGCGATGGTGCGCATCCTGGTCGAGTCCGGACTGCTGCCCGCCGGCTCGCTCCAGCTCGTCAGCGGCGGCCTGCCCGGGCTGTTCGACCACCTGCGGCTGGGCGACCTGGTGGCCTTCACCGGGTCGGCCTCCACCGCCGAGCGGCTGCGCGCGCACGACTCGGTGCAGACCGGCGGTGTGCGGTTCACGAGCGAGACGGACTCCATCAACGCCTCGGTGCTCGGGCCGGACGCCGTTTCCGGCACGCCCGAGTTCGACGCGTACGTCAAGCAGCTCGTCGTCGAGCTGACCGCCAAGGCCGGTCAGAAGTGCACGGCGATCCGCCGCGCGATCGTCCCGGCCGCGGCCGTCGACGACCTGCTCGCCGCGGTGCGCTCGCGCATCGAGGAGCGGGTCGTGGTCGGCGACCCGCGCGCGGAGGGCGTCACGATGGGGCCGCTCGCCTCGCGCGAGCAGCGCACCGAAGTGCTGCGCCAGGTGGCGAAGCTGGTGGAGGCCGGCGGCGAGCTGGCCATCGGCGGGCTCGACCAGCCGAGCGTCGTGCGCGGCGACGGCAGCCTCGGCGTCGAGCTGGAGGGCGCGTTCGTCGCTCCGATCGTGCTGCGGTTCGCCGACGCGCGAACCCCGGCGGCGCACTCCGTGGAGGCCTTCGGACCGGTCGCGGCCGTGCTGCCCTACGGCTCATCTGCCGAGGCGGCGCAGCTCGTCGCGCTCGGCGGCGGCTCGCTCGTGACCAGCGCGGCCACGCACGACCCCGACTTCGCCCGCGAGCTGGTGATGGCGACCGCGGCGTACAACGGCCGCATCCTGCTGCTCGACCGCGACGACGCGCGCACGTCCACCGGGCACGGCTCGCCGATGCCGCACCTGGTGCACGGCGGCCCCGGCCGCGCGGGCGGCGGCGAGGAGCTGGGCGGCATCCGCGCGGTGCTGCACCACATGCAGCGCACGGCCATCCAGGGCTCGCCCGACCTCCTCACCGCGGTGACCGGCGTGTGGCACGAGGGCGCCGCGGCCGTGACCGACGGCCCGCACCCGTTCCGCAAGTCGCTCGCGACGCTGCGGATCGGCGACCAGGTGCAGTCGGAGTCGCGCCGGGTCACGCTGGACGACATCGAGACGTTCGCGACCTTCACCGGCGACACGTTCTACGCGCACATGGACGAGGAGGCCGCGGCCGCGAACCCGTTCTTCCCGGGCAGGGTCGCGCACGGGTACCTGCTGGTGTCGTGGGCGGCCGGGCTGTTCGTGGACCCGGCGCCGGGCCCCGTGCTGGCCAACTACGGGCTGGAGAACCTGCGGTTCCTGACGCCGGTCTCCCCCGGCGACAGCATCCGGGTGGCGCTGACGGCCAAGCAGATCACGCCGCGCGAGACGGACGAGTACGGCGAGGTGCGCTGGGACGCGCGCATCCTCAACCAGAAGGACGAGCTCGTCGCCTCCTACGACGTCCTCACCCTCGTCTCGAAGGAGTAGCGGCCGCCGAAGGGCACGTCGTTGTCACTTTCGAGCGCGAGAAGTGACAACTACGTGCCCCTCGCGGGTCAGGAACCGTGTCAGGAACGGAGGGCGAGCGCGAGGATGGTGTCGGCGAGCGCGTCCGGCGGGACCGGCCCTGCGGGGTCGTACCACTCGGTGAGCGAGTTGATCATGCCGAACAGCAGGCGGGCGACGACCGCCGGGTCGGCGTCCACGCGCAGCGAGCCCTCGTCGCGCGCCTCCGCCACCAGGTCCGCGACCGCGTGGTCGAAGGCGCGCCGGCGCTGCAGCGCGGCGCGCTCGACCTCGGTGTTGCCGCGCACGCGCAGCAGCAGGGTGACGTACGGGAGGCGGTCTGCCAGCACCAGCACGGCCTCGCGCAGTACCTGGGCCAGCCGGTCGGCGGCGCTCCCGGTGGTCTCCTCGGCCGAGCGCAGCGCGCCCTCCAGGCCGTCGAGCGCCTCATCGAGGGCGAGCGCCAGCAGCTCGTCCTTGGAGGCGACGTGGTGGTAGATCGCCGACTTGGACAGCCCGAGCCGCTCGGCCAGCATCCCGATGGAGGTCGCGTCGTAGCCGTGCTCGTTGAAGGCGGCGACGGCGACCTCGAGGATGCCGCGCTGGTCGTAGCCGGGCCGGCCGCGGCGCAGGGGCAGGGGCTCAGGCTCGGCCGTCCGGGTGTCGGTCACTCAGCAAGTGTGGCACGAACCCACCCGGCTCGCATATACTGAACGAACGATCAGTAAGTATTGATGGGAGAGCTTGGTTCAATGGCGAACACGACGGAAGCCACCACCCCCACGGACGACGACGCCGCCGGCGAGGCGCTGTTCGAGCAGCTCCTCGCCGCCGACTCCCGCATCGAGCCGCGCGACTGGATGCCCGACGCCTACCGGCGCACCCTCATCCGCCAGATGTCGCAACACGCGCACTCCGAGATCATCGGCATGCAGCCGGAGGCCAACTGGATCAGCCGCGCCCCGAGCCTGAAGCGCAAGGCCATCCTGATGGCCAAGGTGCAGGACGAGGCCGGCCACGGTCTCTACCTCTACTCCGCGACGCAGACGCTGGGCATCACGCGCGACGAGATGACCGAGCAGCTCATCAGCGGCGCCGCCAAATACTCCTCGATCTTCAACTACCCCACGCTGAGCTGGGCCGACATCGGCGCGATCGGCTGGCTGGTCGACGGCGCCGCGATCTGCAACCAGGTGCCGCTCTGCCGCTGCTCGTACGCCCCCTACGGCCGCGCGATGGTGCGGATCTGCAAGGAGGAGTCCTTCCACCAGCGCCAGGGCTTCGAGATACTGCTGACGCTCATGCGCGGCACCCCGGAGCAGCAGAAGATGGCGCAGGACGCCGTGAACCGCTGGTACTGGCCGTCGCTGATGATGTTCGGGCCGCCGGATGGTGACTCCCCGAACTCGGCGCGGTCGATGGCGTGGAAGATCAAGCGGTTCTCCAACGACGAGCTGCGCCAGCGCTTCGTCGGCATGCTTGTGCCGCAGGCCGAGGCGCTCGGCGTGACCGTTCCCGACCCCGACCTGCGCTGGAACGACGAGCGCCAGGCGTACGACCTCGGCCCGATCGACTGGAGCGAGCTGCAGCGCGTCATCGCCGGCGACGGCCCGTGCAACGCGCAGCGGCTGCAGCGCCGCCGCGACGCGCACGAGGACGGCGCCTGGGTGCGCGAGGCGGCGGCCGCATACGCAGAGAAGAAGGCTCAGCAGGCTCGGACGCAGGAGGTCGCGGCATGACCGGCGAGAAGACACCGGCCCACGAGGTCTGGCCGCTGTGGGAGGTGTTCGTCCGGGCCTCCCGCGGCCTCAGCCACGTCCACGTCGGCTCGCTGCACGCTCCCGACGAGGAGCTCGCGGTGCGCAACGCCCGCGACCTCTACACCCGGCGCGGCGAGGGCGTCTCGATCTGGGTGGTGCGCTCCGACGCGATCACCACGAGCGACCCGTCCGCCAAGGACGCGTTCTTCACTTCGCCGGAGGGCAAGAACTTCCGGCACGCCACGTACTACACGGAGAGCGAAGGGGTGAAGCACCTGTGACGGACGCGCACACCCACGACCACGACGAGCACGGCCATGTCGAGCTCAGCACCGTGACGCTGTCGGCCGAGTTCGTCGCCGACGAGGCCACGGCCTCCCCCGACGCCGCCGAGTACGCACTCTGGCTCGGCGACGACTCGCTCGTGCTCGCCCAGCGGCTCGGCTGGTGGATCTCCCGCGCACCCGAGCTGGAGGAGGACGTCGCACTCGGGAACATCGCCCTCGACCTGCTCGGTCACTCCCGCGCCCTGCTGCGCTACGCCGGCAGCGCCACCGAGCGGTCGGAGGACGACCTGGCCTACTGGCGCGACGAGCAGGACTTCCGCTCCGCGCACCTCTTCGAGCAGCCGAACGGCGACTTCGCGCACACGATCGTGCGGCAGTTCGCGGCCGCCCACTACCTCTTCGAGCTCTACGAGCGGCTGCGCGCCTCCGAGGACCCGGTGCTCGCGGCCATCGCTGGCAAGGCGGTCAAGGAGGTCGCCTACCACTGCGACCACGCCGACCAGTGGGTGCTGCGCCTGGCGCTCGGCACCGACGAGTCCCGGCGCCGCACGCTGACCGCGTTCGACGATCTGTGGCCGTACGTCGCGGAGCTGTTCCGCGACGAGCCGCTGATGGACCGGCTGGAGGGCATCGCCCCGCGGCCGTCGACGCTGCGCCCGGCGTTCGACGCCGCCGTCGCGCCGATCGTCGCGGAGGCCGAGCTGGAGCTCCCCAGCACCTTCACCGCCGCCGGCGGCGGACGCGAGGGCCGGCACTCCGAGCACCTCGCACCGCTGCTCGCCGAGATGCAGGTGCTCACGCGCTCGCACCCCGGAGCGACCTGGTGACCGGGCACGCGGCAGAAGCCGGCCGGGCCTGGGCGGCCGCCGCCGCCGTGCTCGACCCGGAGGTTCCTGTGCTGAACATCGATGACCTCGGTGTGCTGCGCGAGGTCACCGTGACCGACACCGGGGTGAACGTCGTGCTCACGCCGACCTACTCCGGCTGCCCCGCGATGGACACGATCCGGGAGGACGTCGTGCGCGCCCTCGCCGCCGAGGGCTTCGGCGAGGTGCGGGTGAGCCTCGCGCTCGCCCCGGCCTGGACGACCGACTGGATCAGCGAGCACGGCCGCGCCGCGCTCCGCGACTACGGCATCGCCCCGCCTCCCGGCACCGGCCCCGTCCGTCTCACCCTCGCGATCAAGTGCCCGCACTGCAGCTCGCTGAAGACCAGGGAGGTCTCCCACTTCGGCTCCACGGCGTGCAAGGCGCTCTACGTCTGCGACGAGTGCGGCGAACCGTTCGACCACTTCAAGGCTCTGTGAGGTTCCCCTGATGGCGCGTGCGCGATTCCACACGCTCGCGGTCGCAGAGGTGCGCCCGCTGACCGCCGCGAGCGTCGAGGTGACGTTCGCCGTCCCCGACGACCTGCACGGCGAGTACGACTACCTTCCAGGCCAGCACGTCGCCCTCCGCGCGACGGTCGGCGGCAAGGAGCTGCGGCGCAGCTACTCGATCTGCCGCCCGCCGTCGCCCGGCCGGATCAGCGTCGCGATCAAGCGCGACCTGGGCGGCGCGTTCTCCACCTGGGCGACCAGCGAGCTGCGCACGGGCGACCGGATCGACGTGATGAGCCCGCAGGGCACGTTCACGATCGACCTCGGCGCCCTCGACGGCGTGCACGTTGCCGGCATCGCGGCCGGGTCGGGCATCACGCCGCTGATGGCGCTGGCCTCCAGCGTGCTGGCGGCCTCCGACACCAGCTCGTTCACCCTCGTCTACACGAACCGCACGGCGATCGACGTGATGTTCCTGGAGGAGCTGGCCGACCTCAAGGACCGCTACCCGTCGCGCCTCGCCCTGCACCACGTGCTCTCCCGCGAGCAGCGCTCGGCGCCGCTGCTCTCCGGCCGGATCGACGAGGAGCGGCTGCGCACCATCCTCGACGCGCTGCTGCCGCCGGACACCGTCGACCAGTGGTTCCTGTGCGGCCCGTTCGAGCTGGTGCAGCTCTGCCGCGACGTGCTGGAGACGTACGACGTGCCGCGCTCCAGCGTCCACTTCGAGCTGTTCACGACGGGCGAGCCCGGCGAGGTGCGCGGCGACGTCGGGCACCCGGTGGTCGTGCACGAGGGCGAGAAGACCGCGGAGATCGAGTTCACGCTCGACGGCCAGACCTCCATCGTGACGACGCCGGTGGACGCGAACGAGTCGGTGCTCAACGCGGCGCTGCGGGTGCGGCCGGACGTGCCGTTCGCCTGCACCGGCGGCGTCTGCGGCACCTGCCGCGCGCGGCTGCTCTTCGGCGACGTGCGGATGACCGAGAACTACGCGCTCGAACCGGAGGAGCTGGAGAGGGGCTACGTTCTCACCTGTCAGTCGCATCCGCTGACCGAGAAGGTCGCAGTGGACTATGACGTCTGAGTCGATGAAATCCAAGGAGGCGCTGTGATCGAGCTCACCATCCAGGACGACGTCGCGCACGTCACGCTGAACGCGCCGGAGCGGCTCAACGCGCTCGGGCCCGACGACCTCCGTGCGCTCGACGCCGCCTACGCCGAGGCCGAGGCGGCCGGGGTGCGTGCGCTGGTGCTGCGCGGCGAGGGGCGCTCGTTCTGCGCCGGCCGCGACATCGCCGGCGTCGACCCGGCGACGGACGATGTGACCGGCTACCTCGACGGGCTGGTGACGCCGCTGCTGCGCCGGATGAGCGCCTTCCCGGCGCCGACCTTCGCGGCGGCGCGCGGCGCGGCCCTCGGCGTCGGCCTCGGCCTCCTGGTCGCCACGGACGTCGTGTACGTCGCCGAGGACGCCAAGATCGGCTCGCCGTTCGCCGCCCTGGGCGCCGCGCTCGACTCGGGAGGCCACTGGCTGCTGGTGTCGCGGCTCGGCCCGCACCGCGCGCTCGACCTCATCTACTCCGGGAAGCTGATCTCCGGGGCGGAGGCCGTGGCGGGCGGGCTGTTCAGCCGGGCGCTGCCCGGGGACGACCTCGACACCGCGGTCGAGGCCGCCGCTGCCGCCGCCGCGAACGGCGCGACCCAGGCGTACCTGGCGAGCAAGCGCATCGTCGCCGGCCTGCGCGACGGCGACCTCGACCTCTGGTCGTCTGTCGCGGCGGAGAACGCTGCGCAGGCGGAGCTGCGCAACACGCAGGACTACCACGAGGGCTTCGCCGCCTTCCAGCAGAAGCGCCGCCCGGTCTTCCGCGGCCACTGACTCCATCCGTTCCGGAGTTGTGTACGCAACACGCCGCGGCGAGGCGTACACAACTCCGGAAACGATGGCTGGGCGGGCGTTACGGAATGTGGCGGGGAGCGTGCGTCGGGAACCGAACGCATGCATTGTTGAGCGCATGACCCGGCAGATCCGATTCAACGCTTTCGATATGAACTGTGTGGCCCACCAGTCCTCCGGCATGTGGCGACACCCGGACGACCAGGCCTGGCGGTACAAGGACCTCACTTACTGGACCGAGCTCGCGAAGCTGCTCGAGCGCGGCACCTTCGACGGGATCTTCATCGCCGACGTGCTCGGCACCTACGACGTCTACGGCGGCAGCAACGAGGCCGCCATCCGCCACGGTGCCCAGGTGCCGGTCAACGACCCGCTGCTCCTGGTCTCCGCGATGGCGCTGGTCACCGAGAACCTCGGCTTCGGCGTCACCGCGGGCACCGCCTACGAGCACCCCTACCCGTTCGCGCGCCGGATGTCGACGCTCGACCACCTGACCAACGGACGGGTCGGCTGGAACGTCGTCACCGGCTACCTGCCGTCCGCCGCGCGCAACATGGGCCATGACGACCAGCTCCAGCACGACGACCGGTACGACCACGCCGACGAGTACCTGGAGGTGCTCTACAAGCTGTGGGAGGGCTCCTGGGAGGACGACGCCGTCATCCGCGACCGCGAGTCCGGCGTCTTCACCGACCCGGCGAAGGTGCACGAGATCGGCCACAAGGGCAAGCACTTCACGGTGCCGGGCATCCACCTCTCCGAGCCGAGCCCGCAGCGCACCCCGGTGATCTACCAGGCCGGCGCCTCCAAGCGCGGCATCTCGTTCGCGGCCGAGAACGCCGAGGCGATCTTCGTCGCGGCCTCCACCAAGGAGGGCCTGAAGGAGACGGTCACCAAGCTGCGCGACGCCCTGGAGGCCGCGGGCCGCGACCGCTACTCCGCCCGCATCTACACGCTGCTCACGATCGTGACCGACGAGACCGACGAGAAGGCGCAGGCGAAGTTCGAAGACTTCCTGCAGTACACCGACGACGAGGGCGCGCTGGTCTTCATGTCGGGCTGGATGGGCGTCGACCTCTCCCAGTACGACCTGGACGAGCCGATCGGCAACGTCAAGAGCAACGCCATCCAGTCGGCGGTCGCGAACTTCCAGCGGCCGAACGCCGAGGGCGGCGAGTGGACCGTCCGCGACATCGGCCGCAACGGCGTCATCGGCGGCCTCGGCCCGTTCATCGTGGGCGGCGCGGTCAGCATCGCCGACCAGCTCCAGGAGTGGGTCGAGGAGACCGACGTGGACGGGTTCAACTTGGCCTACGCGATCACGCCGGGCACGTTCGAGGACATCGTGGAGTTCGTCATCCCCGAGCTGCGCAAGCGCGGCGCGTACCCGGAGGCCTACGCCGAAGGCACGCTGCGCAACAAGCTGCACGGCGCGGGCGACCGGCTCCCGGAGGGCCACCGCGGGGCGAAGTACCGGATCGGCGCGAAGGCCGCCTCGGCCTGACGGCCGCCTCGGCAGCACGGGGTAGACGGCCTGGTCTGTCTCCCCGCGGTCTCACGCGCGCCGCACAATGCGCTCACGGCGGGCATGGGCTTCGAAGATGTCCGCCTACGCGGCGCCCGGGCGTGCGGGTAACACGCCCGGCGCCGCGGCCGTCCGGCTGGCGTGTCCTCAGTGCGCGACCCCCGCCGCGTCGCCCAGCAGCCGGTCGACCGCCGAGCGCGGGATAGGGATCCAGCTCGGCCGGTGGCGCGCCTCGTAGGTGATCTCGTAGACCGCCTTGTCAAGCTCGAACGCCGCCAGGAGTCCGGCGAACTCGTCCAGGACGTCCCCGGCCACGCTCGCGTAGCCCTCCAGGTACGCCTTCCTGGCGTCCGCCGCCCACCGGGAGGCGTCGATCGGGTCCTCGCGCCGGGCGAGCGAGCCGGCCACGTAGTCGAAGGAGCGCAGCATCCCGGCCACGTCGCGCATGGTCGCGTCGGGCAGGGCGCGCTCAGCGAGCGGACGCAGCGGCTCGCCCTCGAAGTCGATGAACTGCCAGCCGCGATCGGGCGAGAACAGCACCTGGCCCAGGTGCAGGTCGCCGTGGATGCGCTGCAACACCGGCAGCGGGCCCGTCGCGGCCCCCTCGTAGACCGACGCGATCGCTGCGCGCAGTGTCTCGACCTCCGGGACCTCCGTGGTCGTGATCGTGAGCCGCTGGAACATCCCGTCGAGCGCGATACGCACGTCGTCGGGCTCCGCACGTTTGGTCGGCAGCACGCCCGCGAGCTGGCGGTGCAGCTCGGCCGTGCCTGCACCGAGGGCGAAGGCGCGCTCGGTGAAGTCCTCGCCGGCCTCTGCCGCGCTGACGGCCAGCTCCCAGCCGTCCTCCGCGCCGGGGACGAAGTCCTGCATCAGCGCCAGCTCTCCGGCCGCCGAAGCGCCGTCGGGCGCGGGCCACGATCCGGTCAGCCAGCCGAGCAGCGCGGGCGTCCGCTCCGAGCCGCCCGCGGTCAGCGCGGCGAGCGTGGAGATGTCCGGGTTCTCGCCGTCCTGCACCACACGGAAGACCTTCACGAGCGCGAGCCGGTCGCTCAGCTCGGCGACGATGGAGGTGTTGGACTGCTCCGCCGAGAGCCGCCGCGACGACAGCACGGGGATGCGTTCGCCGAGCGTGTGGCCGCCCGCGCGGGCGTGCTCGCCGTCGGCCGCCCCCGCTCCGGTCATCAGGGACGCGAGCGCCGCGACGTACGCCTCCTCGACCGGCCCGTCGTAGAGGTACCGGCCGCCGGCCTCCCCCACGAACCCGGCGGGGTCACCGTCCCGGCGCACGCGCGCGACCAGCGGCACCTGGTACACGCGGGGCGTGCGGGGCGCGTCGTCGCAGAAGAAATGGGTCACGATCCGGGATCCGTCGTCCGCGCTCTCGGGCGCCCGCTCCAGCTCGAAGGAGCCCAGGAGCCGCAGCTTCGGTTCGAACGCCTTGGTCGAATACCAGCGCTGGCGGCGCATCCACGAGCCCACCAGCTCCGTCAGTTCCGTCATGCTCTGAACCGTACGCCTCTCAGCTTGTTCCGACGATGACCCCCCTGGCCGCGAGGAAGGGGTACGGATCTATTTGCACGCCGTTCACCCGGACTTCCAGATGCAGGTGGCAGCCGGTGGAGGCGCCGGTCGAGCCGACCTGCGCGATCGGCTGCCCGACCGCGACGTGCTCGCCGACCGTCACGCCGATCCCGCCGTCGCGGATGTGGCCGTAGGCGGTCTCGACGCCGCCGCCGTGGTCGATGAGGATGAAGTTCCCGTACGAGCCGTTGGGGCCCGCAGCGAGGATGGTGCCCGCAGCGGCGGCGACGATGGTCGTGCCGCAGGCCGCGCCGATGTCGTCGCCGGGGTGGAACGGCGCCGTCCCGGCCGGGCGCGACGGCCGCGGGCCGAACGGGTCGGTCATCGGGCCGTGGACGGGGAGCGTCCATCCGGTCGCGATGGCGGACGGGTCGACGGTGAGCGCCTGCCAGCCCGTCCCGGCGGTGAGCACGGTCGGGAGCTGGGCGAGGGCGGCGGAGTCCGAGTCGACCTGCGCCTGCGCGTCCGTGACCGCCTGCTGGCTGGCGTCGACGTCGATGCCGGCGAGCGCGTCGGCCGCCTGTTTCGCCTGGCCGCTCAGGCTGCTCGCGGCCTTCGCGTCGGCCGCGGCGTCGCGCAGCGCGGTCACCCGGTCGTCGGAGAGGGTGCGCAGCCGGTCGACGGCGCCGAGCTTCGTGAGGAGGTCGCCGTTCGTCCCGAGCACCGCCGCGAGCGGGTCGGAGCCCAGGCCCTTCCAGCCGGCGGCGCGGATCAGCGCCGTCGCGAATGCGGCGGAGGCCTCGGCCTTCTTCTTCGCGGCCTTCGCCTGCGCGGCGAGCGCGTCGGACGCCGCCTGCGCCTGGGCCTGCTCGCGCTGCGCGCCGAGGTTGGCAGTGGTGGCGTCGGCGAGCGTCTGCTGGGCGGTGGCCAGGTCGCTGGCGAGCTGGGCCGCCTGCTCGACCTGCGCTGTGTCGGACTGCACGGTGCCGCCGAGGTCGGGCGGGACGAGCAGCGGGATGTCGTCGGTCGGCGCGGGGGTGGGTCCGGGGGCCGGGGTGGGCGTCGGCGTGGGCGTCGGAGTGGGGGTCGGCTTCGGCGTCGGGGTGGGTGTCGGCGTGGGTGTGGGGGTCGGCGTCGGAGTGGGGGTCGGCGTCGGTTTCGGCGTCGGCTTCGGCGTCGGAGTGGGCGTCGGAGTCGGAGAGGGTGTCGGAGGGGGTGAATCGTCAGGATCGGGCGGCGGCGTCGGCGTCGAGGTGGTGCAGTCCTGGCCTTGGCACTCGTCGGCCGACGCAGGCAACGGCGCGAGCACGAGGCCGGTCGCCAGGAGCAGCGCCGCCGCGTGGGCCAGCACCCTCAGGACCGATCGGCTGTCCGGAGGCGGACCTCCCGGCACGACCCCGCGGAGCCCGGCCGGGCCTCCCGGAAGGGGCAGCGGGCCCCCGGCGAGAAGGGCCGGATCGCGGCGGGCGCGCCCTCGATCGCCGCGGCGCGGAGGTTCGCGTCGTGTCAGCAGTCTCAAGCGCGCCAACGCATCCCGCATGATCACGCGGGCCCCCGACGGGCGTCGGGTCGGCCCGTCCTCCGATCCTGTCACCGCGCCGGGCCGGAGGACAATCCCTCGTCAGGGGGTCGGATGCGTCTCACAGCCTCGGCACGCTAGCGTGAAGCCTTGTGACCGACAGCAGCACCGAGACCATGCGACCCCGTCGTGCCACCCGCAAGTCCGGCTGGAAAGTCCTCCTCCGCGACGTCGTGGTCATCTTCGTCATCGCGGTGCTCGTCTCGTTCCTGATCAAGACGTTCGTCGCCCGCTCGTTCTACATCCCCTCCGGGTCGATGGAGAACACGCTGCAGATCAACGACCGGATCATCGTCAACGAGCTGCAGCCGTCGGTCTTCCCGCTCTCCCGCGGCGATGTCGTCGTCTTCAAGGACCCGGGCGGCTGGCTGCCCGCGGCGGCCCCGCAGACCGGCAACCCCATCCAGCAGGGCGTCGGAGCCGTGCTCGACTTCGTCGGCCTCGGCGCCTCGGACAGCGACCAGCACCTCGTGAAGCGCCTGATCGGCCTCCCCGGCGACCACATCACCTGCTGCAACGCGCTCGGCCAGATGAGCGTGAACGGGGTGCCGCTCAAGGAGCCGTATGTGCTGCTGCCGGCCGGGCAGCAGGCCGTGTCGGCCAAGCCGTTCGACGTGACCGTGCCCGCGGGCAAGATCTGGGTCATGGGCGACAACCGCTACAACTCGGCGGACTCCCGCTACCACATGGACGACCCGACCAAGGGCTTCGTGCCGATGAACGACGTGGTCGGCCGCGCGTTCGTGGTGAGCTGGCCAGTGAGCCACTGGTCCTGGCTGAGCAACTACCCCGAGACGTTCTCGGGCACCGAGGTCAAGGGCAAGTAGCGCTACGCCTGCTCGGCCCGCCCCAGCCGCCAGTACCCCATGAACGCGACGCGCCCGCGGTCGATCCCGTGCCCGCGCACGAGGAGCCTGCGGAGCGTCTTGACGACGCCCGACTCCCCCGCGATCCAGGCGTAGAACCCACCGGCGGCCTCCTCGGGACTGTCCCACAGGATGTCCGCGTCCACGTCGACCTCCTCCAGCCGCTGCACGCGTCCCGCCGCAGCCGCCGCGACCACGTCCGGATGCCTGGCCAGCCAGCCGGTCACGGCCGGGAGGAGGGCGCAGCCGTGCTCGCCGCCATCCCGCGCCACCCAGGTGACCTCGACGTTCTGACCGGCCAGGAGCGGGAGGGCATCGGCCGCCGTCGGGACCTCGATGAACGCGTGCGCCGTGCGCGTCGGCGGCAGCGCCTCCAGGATCGAGGCGATCGCCGGCGCCGCGGTCTCGTCGCCCGCGAGGAGCAGCTCGGTGGCCTCCCCCGGCCGCCAGTCGATGCCGACGCCGGAGTGCGCGCTGAGTGCGTCGGGGCCGATCACCACGAGTTCGTCGCCCTGCGCTGCGGAGGCCAGCCAGCGGGCGGCCGGGCCGCCGTCGCCGTGCACCACGAAGTCGACGTCGACGCGGCGCTCGTGCGGGTCGACGTCGCGCACCGTGTAGGTGCGGAACGGGTTGCGGCGCTGCTCGGGCAGCGCGCGCCACTGGCCGTACCAGTCGTCCGCGTCGAGGGGACTGAAGCTGCCGTCCGGCAGCGGGAAGACCAGCTTGATCCGCTGGTCCAGCCGCTCGGTGCCGAAGGTCTCGAAGTCATCGCAGCCGAGGCTGACGCGCGCGAAGCCCGGGCTCAGCCTCCGGATCGCCAGCACCTGCGCGCGATACGCCCGGTACGCCGGACGGTCGGTCAGCGGCGGGGCGAGCACGGGCACAGCTGTTCCCTTCGGGGCCGGGAGCGGGGCGGGAGGATGAGTAAGGTAAGGCTACACTAACCAATTCGCCGGACGCTGGACGCCCCGGCGCCCGCACAGTATCGTCGGGCCGTGACGACCGCGCGCCTCCACCCGCTTCTCGGGAGGGACGCGCGCCTGGTCGTCCTGATCACCGGAGTGCTCGCGGGCGCGGCGGTCGGCTTCCTGCACATCATCGACTACGAGCTGGGCAGCGACACCAAGCGCGAGCTGCTCAGTCCCCAGCTCTTCCTCTACGGTCCCGCCGCCGCGGGCGTGGGTTTCCTCAGCGCGGCCGTGCACTACGCCTGGTTCGCCCGCGCCCGGCGCGGCAAGCCCGTGTGGTGGCGCCATGTGTTCGGGACCCTCAGCTCGTTCCTGCTGGCCTACGTCGGCTACATCCTGCTCTGGCTGACGACTCCGGCGACCTATCTCGGCTGGTTCAGCGAGCCGCTCGGGGCCGCCGTGGTGGCGGGGACCGTGGAGTACGTGGTGTACCGGCGCATCACGGCGAGCAGGAATGTCGAGCGGCGGCCGCTCCGTTCGACGTCCGAGTGAACCGACAACCGATTCCGAAAGGACCCACCGCGATGAAATACATGATGTTCGTGATCACCGACTCCCAGCCGGACACCGAGACCGACGAGTCCGACGTCGACCTCTGGGTGGACCCGCTCGACGCCAGCGGCAAGCGGGTCATCGGGGAGGTGCTCGCGCCGCAGTCCGAGTCGCGCGTCGTCCGCGTGCGCGACGGCAAGCGCTACGTGACCGACGGGCCCTTCACCGAGACCAAAGAGGTGATCTGCGGCTTCGACATCCTTGAGGTCGAAGACCTCGACGAGGCCGTCGAGATCGCGTCCCGGCACCCGATGGCGCGCAATGGCCAGCTCGAATTGCGGCCGTTCATGGTCTGGGAGTGAGCGAGGCTCCCCCTAGACTCGGCGAATGGCCGTCGTCCCTCTGCTGATCCTCGTCTTCTTCGTCGTCGCGCTGATCGACATCATCCTGCGCGACAGCAGTCAGGTGAAGCACCTGCCGAAGGTGGCCTGGATCTTCATCGTGATCCTGCTCCCGCTGATCGGCGGCGTCCTGTGGTTCGCGGTCGGGCGGGAGTACAGCGGCGCCGGGTACCGCGGCGCCGGGTACCGCCACCCGCGGGGGACGTACGACGTCCGCGAGCAGGCGACCCCGGCCGCGCGTCCGCTGTCGACGGAGGAGCAGCTCGCTGCTCTCGAGCGCGAGATCGAGAACGACCGCATCCGGCAGCTGGAGGCGGAGCTCCGCACCCGCCGCGACCTCGACCCCGACCCCTCCTGACCACCGTCGAGGGGCACGTAAGCGCCCCTAAAACGCGGTTTTAGGGGCGTTTACGTGCCCCTCGGCGTCAGAAGTCGGTGTGGCCGAGGCGCGGTTCGGAGACGAAGGCGGCCGTCGCGTCGGCGGCGGACTCGAGCTCCAGGATCACGAGCTCGTTGCGACCGGCGCGGGTGACAGGCGCGGGGACGTGCAGCGTCTCCTGGGGGCCGCGGGTCCAGTAGCGGCCGAGGTTGAAGCCGTTGATCCAGGCGACGCCCTTGCCCCATCCGGTGGTGTCGAGGAACAGCGTCCCCTGCTCCTCCAGGTCGAAGACCGCGCGCGCGAACACCGGCCCGGCGAGCCGCTCCGGTTCGCGCTCCACAGCGCCATCCGCCGCGCCCGCAGCGTCGAGCTCGGCGCGCACGGCGTCCAGCGACGGCAGGCGCAGCGGGAGGACGCTCCAGCGCCGTAGCCCCTCGCCGTTCAGCCGGACCGGGCCGATCAGACCCTTGGGTTCGCCGATCCGGGGGCCGTAGTCGACGCGGCCCTGGTCCTCCACGAGCACAGTGAGCGTGCCGCGGCTGGGGGAGAGTGTGATCGCGCTGTCGTGGTGGTCGCGGGCGAGCACGCCGACCCGGGTGGAGCCGACGAAGACGTAGGCGCGGTCGCGCACCTCGCCGAACTCCAGCACGGCGGGCTCCGTCGTGTCGATCTCGGTGCGGTAGAGCCCGAAGCCGGCGTAGTGGCCGAGCGCGTCGAAGGTCGGGAGGTCGTCCGTGTGCTGCCAGTCGCCCAGCTTCGCCGCGACCGCGAACAGCGGGACGGCGTCGAGGAACGGCACGCTGAACGCGGGCGCGGCGGCGGCCACGACGGGCTCCTCGGCGGGGACCGGCGCGTGCTTGGCGATCACGTCGCGGAACGCCCAGAACTTCTCGGTGGGCTCGCCCGCCTCGTCGAGCGGGGCGTCGTAGTCGTAGCTCGTGACGATCGGCTGGTAGACGCCCTTGTCGTTGGCGCCGTTGGTGAAGCCGAAGTTCGTGCCGCCGTGGAACATGTAGATGTTGACCGAGGCGCCGAGCGCGAGCAGCTCGTCCAGGTCGGCGGCGGACTGCTCGACGGAGGTCGTGTGGTGGTGGGCGCCCCAGTGGTCGAACCAGCCGTCCCAGAACTCGGAGCACATCAGCGGCCCGGTCGGCTGGTGCTCGCGCAGCGTGGCGAGCCGTTCGCGCGAGCGGGAGCCGAAGGAGGCCGTCTTGAGCAGGCCGGGCAGTGAGCCGTTCTCGAGCATCGCCGGCTCCGGCTGGTCGACGGTCGTCAGCGGGACGGTGATGCCCGCGCCCCGGGAGACCTCCACGAGGTGCCGGAGGTAGTCCTTGTCGTCGCCGTAGGCGCCGTACTCGTTCTCGACCTGGACGAGCAGCACCGGGCCGCCCTCCGTCACCTGCAGCGGGCGGACGATCGCGAGCACCCGCTCCAGGAACGCCGTGACGGCGGCCAGGAACACCGGCTCCGAGCGCCGGATGCCGACTGTCGGGTCCGTGAAGAGCCACGCGGGCAGTCCGCCGTTGTCCCACTCCGCACAGATGTACGGACCGGGCCGCACGATCGCGTGCATCCCCTCGTCCTGCACCGTGCGCAGGAAGCGCGCCAGGTCGAGGGCGCCCTCCGCGGCCCACTCGCCCGGCCGCGGCTCGTGGGCGTTCCACGGCACGTACGTCTCGACGGTGTTCAGGCCCATCAGCCGCGCCTTGCGGATGCGGTCGGCCCAGTCGTCGGGGTGGACGCGGAAGTAGTGGATCGCCCCCGACAGGATGCGGTGGGGACGGCCGTCGAGGAGGAAGTCGTCCCCGGCGATCTCGAACGTGCTCATGTGCTCTCTCCTCCCCCGGGCGCCCGCTGTACGACAGCGGACGCCCGAGGGCCGGTGGATGGGGTTACTTGCCGCTGACCGTGAAGCCCTGCTGGTTGCCGTAGCTCACCAGCGCCTTCTGCCAGGCCTGCAGGCCGGGGTTCAGGCTGGAGTTCGAGGTGTACGACTGGCCGACGGTGTCGCCGTAGATGCTGTTCGCGTAGACCTGGAAGGGCAGGTACTGCCAGCCGGTGGAGACGTTCTTCGCGCCGTCCACGAGAACCTCGTTGATCTTCTGGCCGCCGAAGTACTCCGGAGCCTGGGCGAGGAAGTCGGACGAGTTCAGGTCCTTGGTCGTGGACGGGAAGCCGCCGGACTGCAGGAAGACCTTGATCGACGCCGGGTCGTTGTTCAGCCACTTCAGGAAGCCCGCGGCGAGTGCCTGGTTCTTCGACTGCTTGAGCACGACCTGCGCGCCGCCGCCGTTCTCCGCGTTCGTCGGGGTGCCGTCGTACGTCGGGATGGGCGCGACGCGCCACTGGCCGGAGCCGTCCTTCACCGAGGACTCCAGCACGCCGGGCATCCAGGCGCCGGTGACGAGGGTCGCGATCGAGCCGTTGCCGAGCGCCTTGAACCAGTCGTCGCTCCACCCGGGGACGGTGGAGAGCAGCTTGTCCTGCACCAGCTTGTCCCAGGTGCCTGTCCACTTCGTGGTGCCCGCGTCCTGCAGGTTGATCGACACCTTGGTGCCGTTCACCTGGAACGGCCGGCCGCCGGCCTGCCAGATCATCGAGGTGGTGAAGCCGGAGTCGCCCGAGTCGCTGGTGATGTACTTGGTCGGGTCGGCCGCGTGCAGCTTCTGCGCGTCCGCGACGTACTCGTCCCACGTCTTCGGCACGGTCAGGCCGTACTTGTCGAAGACCGTCTTGTTGTAGAACATCGCCATCGGGCCGCTGTCCTGCGGGAGGCCGACGAGCTTGCCGCCGACGTTGACCGAGCCCCACGGGCCGGGCGTGTAGTCGCTCTTGAGCGAGTCGAAGCCGTACTGCTTCAGGTCGACGAGCGAGTCGGAGAGCGCGAACTGCGGGATGGCGTAGTACTCGACCTGCGCGACGTCGGGCGCGCCGGAGCCGGCCTTCACCGCGTTCTGCAGCTTGGTGTACTCGGTGGTGTTGGTGCCGGCGTTGACGAGCTTGACCTTCACCTTCGGGTAGGCCTTCTCGAACGCGGCGACCTGGGCCTCCGCGGACGGCGTCCACGACCAGTAGGTGATGGTGCCGCCCTGCTTGAGGGCCGCCTCGACGTCGGAGGCGCTGCCGCCGCCGGTGGAGCCGGAGCCGGACGAGCACGCGGCGAGCGAGGCGCCGATGACGGCACTCGCGACGACGGCGGTCGCGAGCCGACGGAGGTTCCGTGAACGCAGGATGCGCTTCATGGTGTGGTTCCTTTCACTTCCTTGTGGGTGGGAGGGCGGTGCTGTGTTCACTGCTTGACGCTTCCGGCGGCCAGACCCGACTGCCAGTAGCGCTGGAGCACCAGGAACGCGGCCACGATCGGGATGATCGTGACGAGCGAACCGGTGATCACGAGGTTGAAGATCGGCTGGGCGCCGACCCCGGTCGCCTGCGCGCTCCACTGGCTCAGGCCGACCGTCAGGGGGTACCAGGTCGGGTCGCTGAGCATGATGAGCGGCAGGAAGTAGTTGTTCCAGGTGGCGACGATCGCGAACAGCGCGACGGTCACGACGCCGGGGGCGAGGAGGCGGAGCGAGATGATGAAGAAGGTGCGGAACTCGCTCGCGCCGTCCATCCGGGCGGCCTCCAGCAGCTCGGTCGGGATCGCCTCGCTGGCGTACGTCCAGATCAGGTAGAAGCCGAACGGGCTGATCAGCGACGGCAGGATGACCGCCCATGGGGTGTTCGTGAGCCCCACCTGGCTGAACATCAGGAAGGTCGGGACGGCCAGCGCCGTGCCGGGCACCGCGATCGCGCCGAGCACGATCGCGAACACCGCGCGCTTGCCGGGGAAGTTGAACTTCGCCATCCCGTACCCGGCGACCGTGGCGAGCAGTGTCGCCCCGCCCGCGCCGAGAACGACGTAGAGGAGGGTGTTGCCGAGCCACTGCAGGAAGATCCCGTCGCGGTAGGTGAACAGCTGCGTGATGTTCTGGAAGAGGTTGAAGTCCTTGCCGAACCAGAGCCCGAACGACGAGTACAGGTCGGGCTGGCTCTTCGTCGCGTTGACGATCAGCCAGACCAGCGGCACGAACGAGTAGAGCGTGAACACGATCATCACGATGGTGAGCACGGTCGACTTGCGGGTGCGGCGGCCGGAGGTCGGCGCGGCAGCGCGTGCGGCGCGGTTGGAGCGGGCGGCGGCGCGCGACGGCGCTTTGCGGCGTTCGGTGAGCGCGGTCATCAGCGGACCTCCTTGCGCGAGCCCCGGAGCTGGACGACGTAGGCGATCACCGCGGTGATGACTCCCATCACGATCGCGACCGTGGCCGCGTAGTTGAACTGCTGACCGGCGAACGACAGGTTGTAGGCGTACATGTTGGGCGTGAAGTAGCTGCTGATCGCATTAGGCGCGAGCTGCTTGAGCAGGTTCGGCTCGTTGAAGAGCTGGAAGCTGCCGATGATCGAGAAGATCGTCGCGATGACGATCGCGCCGCGGACCGCCGGGAGCTTGATGCTGAACACCGTGCGGAACGCGCCTGCACCGTCGATCTCGGCCGCCTCGTACAGCTCGCCCGGGATGACGCGCAGCGCCGCGTAGAAGATGAGCATGTTGTAGCCCATGAACTCCCAGGTCACGATGTTGCCGATCGAGCCGAGGATCCACTGCCCGGCGAGCGGAGCCAGCTGCGTACCGAGCAGGTGGTTGACGCTCGCGGTGAGGCCGAACTGGTCGCCGTAGATGAATCCCCAGATCAGCGCGGCGACCACGCCGGGGACGGCGTACGGCAGGAACAGCGCGATGCGGAAGAAGCCGGCGCCGTACAGCCGCGCCGAGTCGAGCGCGAGGGCGGCCACGAGCGAGAGGACGAGCATGATCGGCACCTGCACGACCAGGAAGAGCGCGACCCGGCCGAAGGACTCCCAGAACTTCCCGTCCTGCAGCAGCCCGATGTAGTTGTCGAGCCCGACGAACGCGTTGCCGCCGATGAGCTGCTGGCGGAACAGGCTGAGGTAGAGCGCGTAGATCACCGGCGCGACGATCATGAGGGCGAACACGACCAGGAACGGGGCCACGAAGGCCCAGCCCCGCCAGTCGCGGCGCGGACGGCGGAGCCGCCGCTGCGGGGATGCCGGCGGGGCGGCCGGCGTGAGGGACGTCGTTGTCATGGCCTTCCTCGGTGATTCGGTGCTCGCCGCGGCGTGCAGTGGTGTCCTGCGGTGTCGCGGCGGATGTTTACGTCAACATCTGGTTGCATACCCTAGCATGTTGACGTCAACATGATGCAAGTCCCGTCACCGCCTCCGGGCTGTCGCGGCAGGAATCACCACAGCTTTCACCAGAATGGGGAACCATGACCGAGTCGATCGCCGACCCGGCGCCCGCACGCCGCGGCGGCCGCACCCGCGGCCCGTCGCTCGGCGACGTCGCCGCGCACGCCGGGGTCTCCACCCAGACCGTCTCGCGCGTCGCCAACGGCCTCACCAACGTGGAGGCCGCCACCCGCGACCGCGTACTGGCCTCCATGCAGGCGCTCGGCTACCGGCCCAACCGCGCTGCACGGGCGCTGCGCTCCGGGCTGTTCCGCAACATCGGCGTCGTGATGTTCACCCTGTCGTCGTACGGCAACATGCGGACGCTGGACGCCATCGCCGGCTCGGCCGCGACCGCCGGCTACTCCATCACCGTCGTGCCGGTGGAGCGTCCCACCCAGCAGGACGTCAGCGTCGCCTTCACGCGGCTGCTGGAGCAGGCGGTGGACGGCATCATCATCGTCATCGAGGCCCACATCGTCGACCGCGCCGACGTCGAGCTGCCGTCCGGCCTGTCCGTCGTGGTCATCGACTCCACCGAGCGGCCCGACTACCCGCAGGTGGACACCGACCAGGCCGAGGGCGCCCGCCAGGCCACCGAGCACCTGCTGTCGCTCGGCCACGAGACGGTGTGGCACATCTCCGGGCCGGCCGACTCGTACTCGGCCGCGCGCCGCGAGCAGGCCTGGCGGGACACGCTGGAGGCCGCGGGAGCCCCGGTGCCGGAGGTGTTCCGCGGCGACTGGTCGACGACGGCCGGGTACGGCTACGGGCGCGAGATCGCCGCGCGCCCGGAGATCACCGCGGTCTTCGCCGCGAACGACCAGATGGCGCTCGGCGTGCTCCGCGCGCTCCACGAGGCGGGCCGCCGGGTTCCCGCCGACGTGAGCGTGGTCGGCTTCGACGACATGGCGGAGGCCGACTCGTTCTGGCCGCCGCTGACCACCATCCACCAGGAGTTCGAGGCCACCGGCCGCCGCGCGGTGGAGCTGCTGATCGCCGAGATCGAGGGACGGCCGGAGCCGGTGCGCTCGTCCGTCATGCCGACCCACCTCGTCGTCCGCGCCAGCAGCGGCCCCGCGCCCCTCTCCCCGTCGCCGAAGGGCACGTAAGCGCCCCTAAGACCGCGTTTTCGGGGCGTTTATGTGCCCCTCGGCGGTCGGTTCGGGGGCGGTGCGGAGGAACTCCGCCCAGGTGATCCGGCCGCGCTGGGCGGCGGGGCCGGCGAGGTTGGCGTCGGCGCGGTACGCCGCGCCCATCTTGCCCGGCAGCCCGAAGTGCACGAACCGGCGCCGGAGGCCGCACGCATCGGCATACTGGCGCAGCAGCTCCTCCGCCTCCAGCACCTCCGGCCCTGCGATCTCGCCGGCGAGCCCGGCCGGCGACCCCGACGCCAGCTCGGCCAGCCGTTCGGCGACCTCCCCCGCGTCCACCGGCTCGAAGCGGATGCGCGGCGCAGGCGCCACCGGCAGCTTCGTCATCCCGGCCGCCATCCGCAGCACGAGCTGGTGGACCTGCGCCGCCCGTAGCACGGTCGACGGCACCGCCGACGCCGCGAAGATCGCCTCGACCTGCTCCTTCGCGCGGAAGTACCCGATCGGCATCCGTCCGGCGCCGACCACGGAGAGCGTCAGGAGGTGCCGCACGCCCGCGCGTTCGGCCGCCGCCGTGACGTTCGCCGCCGCGACGTCGTCGCCCTTCGCACCTCCGGCGAGGTGGACCACGACCTCCACTCCCGTCATCGCGGTGTCGAGCCCGGCGCTGGTCATCACGTCGCCGACGACGTGGTCCGCCGCGCCCTCCTGCGCGTGCCGGGTGAGCACCCGCACGGTCGCGCCGCGATCCTCCAGCAGCGGGACCAGCCGCCGCCCGATCGTGCCGGTCCCGCCGGTCACCAGGATCCGTCCGTCCATGTCGTCCTCCTGTCACATCGAGGCGCACTGCCTCGTCGATAGGGTGACGAGCAGGTGACGGAGGATGTGACATGACCGAGGACGACGAGCGGCTGACCGCCCGCTTCGAGGCGGCGCGGCCGCGACTGCGCGCGATCGCGACCCAGTTGCTGGGCTCCGCGGCCGACGCGGACGACGCCGTCCAGGAGGCCTGGCTGCGCCTCCAGCGCACCGACATCGCCGCGATCGAGAATCTCGACGCGTGGCTCACCACCGTGGTCTCCCGGGTCTGCCTCGACCAGCTCAAGAGTGCGCGCCGCACGAGGGAGCGGTCGTGGGAGGTCCTCCCCTGGCAGGACGAGCCCGTGTCCGACCTCGGCGACCCGGCCGAGCTGGCGGCGCTCGGCGACCGGGTGAGCGTCGCGCTGCTGGTCGTCCTGGAGACGCTCTCGCCCGCCGAGCGCCTCGCCTTCGTGCTGCACGACGTGTTCGGCCTCCCGTTCGAGGAGGTCGCCGGAGTGCTCGACCGCTCCCCCGACGCCGCGCGCCAGCTCGCGTCCCGCGCCCGCCGCAGACTCAGGGACGCGCCCCCGCCCGCGCGGCCGGCCCGGCGCGAGCAGCGCGGCGTGCTCGACGCGTGGCTGCGCGCTGTGCAGGAGGGCGACCTGTCGGCGCTGCTGGCGCTCCTGGACGACGGCGCCGTTCTGCACGCCGACTACGGGCGCGGGCGGCTGCAGACCCTCGTGGGCGCGACCGCGATCGCCGAGCAGGCGACCCTCGCGGCCCGCCTCGCGCAGACCTCGGTCCCCGTGCTCATCGACGGCCGGCCGGGCGTCGCCGCGGTGGTCGACGGACGCGTCGTCTCGGTGATGGCCTTCGACATCGCAGGCGGCCGCATCCGCGGCCTCGACGTGCTCTTCGACCCCGCCCGTCTCGCGCACACCCGCCTCTGACCGCGCTCCCGCACGCCTGAGGGGCACGTTGTTGTCACTTCCGCGGGCGAAAAGTGACAACAACGTGCCCTTCGGCGGTCAGCTTGCGCGCTCGACGACCTCGAAGCGGTTGCCGTCGGCGTCGCGGGCCTGGAACATCGCGGGGACGCCGGGCCAGCGCAGCAGCGCTCCCACATCCACCCCGCGCCTGGTCAGCTCCTCGTGGGTGGCCCCCGCGTCAGCGCTCTCGAACCGGATGCCCGTCTCGATGCCGGCCGGGACGTCCTCGCTCGCGACCACGAGCGACACCGACACCGCCGATCCGGGCGGCGCCAGCATGATCCAGCGCTCTCCCGTCGGCAGCGGCGCGTCCACGCGCACCTCGAACCCGAGCACGTCCCGGTAGAAGCCCAGCCCCCTGTCCTGGTCCGAAACCGGAATGCCGATGGTGTTGACCCCGATGATCCCTGTGTCCGTCATGACCGCATCCTCCTCTCGCCGTCCGACTCCTGACAACAGCCGTCAGCCGCGGCTCACCAGCGGCCGCACCTCGATGCCGCCGTGCCCCTGCCGCGCTTCGGCGAGCGAGGCCGCCAGCGCGACAGCCTCCTCCTGGCTCTCCGCTTCGATCAGGTAGAACCCGCCGACGACCTCCTTGGACTCCGAGAACGGCCCGTCGGTGGGCCGTGGCTCACCGTCCGGGCCGGTGCGGACCGTCATCGCCGTGGACGACGTCTGCAGTTCCCCCGCCGCGCGCACCCCCGTGCCCGCCTTCTCGTTGAACGCCCGGTGGGCCTCGTCGACCGCGGCGCGCCCCTCCTGGTCGAGCGCGTCCCAGCGGCTCTCGTCGCCGTAGATGAGGATCAGATAGCCGGTCATGTCTCTCCCTTTCGTGGATGCCGAACACCAGGACGTCGAACGGGCGGAGCCGTTTTCGACAGCGGATATACTGCTGACGTCCGGCCGTCCAACGGCCCGGTGCTCGAAAAATGGGCACGAAGCCGCGCTCGGCGAAACAGTAGCGCGCGAGACACATACGGATCATCACACCTCCGTGTCTCGAAAGGCACCGTCATGCCCTCCGTCTCCGCGCACGTCGCCACCACCCTCGCCCGCCATGTCGACCAGGTCTTCGGGGTGATGGGCAACGGCAACGCCCACTTCCTCGACGCCATCGAGCGGGAGGGGCGCGTCCCGTACACCGCGATGCGCCACGAGACGGGCGCGGTCGTCGCCGCCGACGCCTATCACCGCGCGTCCGGCAGGCTCGCCGCCGCTACGGCCACCTACGGCGCCGGGTTCACCAACACCCTGACCGCGCTGGCGGAGGCCCGCCAGGCGCACATCCCGCTCGTCCTCGTCGTCGGCGACGAGCCGACCTCCGGCCCGCGCCCGTGGGGCGTCGACCAGATCGCGCTGGCCAGTGCGGTCGGCGCGCGCACCTACACGGTCGGCCGCACCGACGCCGCCGCGACCACGGCCATCGCCGTCGAGCACGCGCTCACCTACCGCGTGCCCACTGTGCTCGCGATCCCCTACGACGTCGCCACCCGGGAGGCCGGCCCGGTTCCCGAGGCGCCGGCGCCCGCCCTCCCCGCACCTCTCGCCCCCACCGGCCCGTTCGCACGCGGCGCGATCGTGGACGCCGCCGCAGCGCTGGCCGGCGCGGAGCGGCCCTTCCTGCTCGCGGGCCACGGCGCCTGGATCGCCGGCGCCGGCGACGCGCTCGGCGCCCTCGCCGACGCGACCGGCGCCCTCACCGCGGGCACCGCACTCGGCCGCGGCGTGTTCCCCGACGCCCGCTTCGACCTCGGCGTGACCGGAGGCTTCGGCGCGGAGGGCGCGATGGAGGCTGTCCGCTCGGCCGACGTCGCGGTCGTGTTCGGCGCGTCCCTCAACCAGTTCACGATGCGCTTCGGCGACCTGTTCGCGCCGGGCACACGCGTCATCCAGGTGGATGTCGCCCCCGCCGCGACGCACCCGAACGTCGGCGCCTACCTGCGCGGCGACGCCCGCGTGGTCGCCGAGGCGCTGCTGGAGGAGCTGCGCACGCTCGGGGCCGCCCCCTCCGGCTGGCGCGAGTCGGCCGACCTCCCGGCACTCCGCGCGCGCCCGACCGGCGACGGCCTGGCTGCGGACGGCCGCCTCGACCCGCGCACCGCCGCGGCCCGCATCGGCGAGCTGCTGCCCGCCGACCGCGTCGTGGTCTCGGACGGCGGCCACTTCATCGGCTGGGCGAACATGTACTGGCCGGTCGCCTCCCCGGACCGGATGATCATGGTCGGCACCGCCTACCAGTCGATCGGCCTCGGCTTCCCGAGCGTGGCAGGCGCCGCACTCGCGCACCCGGAGTCGACGATCGTGCTCACGACCGGCGACGGCGGCGGCCTCATGGCGCTGGCCGACCTGGAGTCCGCGGTGCGGGTCGCGGGAGGCCGCGGCCTCTGCGTGGTCTGGAACGACGCCGCCTACGGCGCGGAGGTCAACCTGTACGGCCTGAAGGGCCTCGCCCAGGGCCCGATGCGCATCCCGGAGGTCGACTTCGCCGGGCTGGGCGCGGCGGTCGGCGCGGAGGGCGTCGTGGTGCGGACGCCGGAGGACCTGGAGGCGCTGGCCCGCTGGGCGGCACGTCCGGTGGCCGAGCGGCCGTTCCTGGTGCTGGACCTGCGGATCTCGGGGGATGTGGTGGCGCCGTACCAGGAGGAGATCATCCGCGTGAACTCGTGACGCACTGCTGACTGCGTGGCGCACTGACCGATCCGCCCCGATGGCCGATAGTGACTGACGTACCTCCCTTCGCCGTTCCGTCGTAAGTCGTCAGGAGTGCCATGCCCGAGTCAGCGTCCCGTCCCGCACGCCACCGGGCGACCGGTCACCGAGTCCAGGCGGCGGTCCGCCGGCTGCTCGGGCAGTTCCGCCCCGGCCGCCGCACGTCGCATCGGCGGCAGGCGTTCGTCGCCGCGCTGGCCGTGGCAGGCCTTTTCGGCGCCGGGGCCGTCGCGACCTCGGGCGCCCTGGCCGCAGCCACGCCGCAGGTGAATGTCACGTGGACGACAGCGAACTCCTGGACCACCGGCTTCCAGTCGGCGATCACCGTCGCCAACGGCACCAGCACGACGCTGAAGCCGTGGCAGGTGCGGTTCGACTTCCCGCACACCCTCGTCAGCATCTGGTCGGCGGTCTCCACGACCTCCCCGGCCGGGACGCTCACCGTCGGCGCGCCCTCCTGGGCCACGAGCCTGGCTCCGGGAGGCTCAGCCCAGTTCGGGCTGACCGCCACCCGCGCCGGGACGGCGGCGATCGTGCCGACGTCGTGCACGATCGTCGGACTGCCGGCCGGTGCGACCGTGCCGTGCTCCGTGAACGGCGGAGCGGCGGGCGGCGGGACGAGCACGCCGACGCCGACCCCCACACCGACACGGACCGCCACGCCCACGCCGACCGCCACCCCCACGCCGACCCCATCCCCCTCCCCCGGCGCCGGCCTCGCCGTCACCTGGACCGTCACCTCCGAGTGGACCTCCGGGTTCCAATCGTCCGTCGCGGTCGCCAACACCTCGACGACGACCCTGTCCCCGTGGCAGCTCGCCTTCACGACCGCCGACGGCGTGGTCACCCTCTGGGATGGCACGGCCGCGACCACGAGCGACGGCTTCAGCGTGACCGCGCCCTCGTACGTGACCACGCTCGCCCCGGGTGCGACCGCGACCTTCGGCCTCACCTCGGCGAAGGCGGCGGGCGCCCCGCTGGTCCCGACCTCCTGCCGCGTGGTCGGCGCGAACCTCCCGTGCTCGATCACCGGAGCCACCTCGACGCCGACGCCCACACCGACACCGACGCCCTCGCCGTCACCCACCCCCGGCCCCTCCTCCTCCCTCCTCATCGCCCCCTACGTCGACCTGGGCCTCTGGCCCACCGCCGACCTCACCTCGTTCGCCTCGTCGGCGGGCGTGCGCGCCGTCACCGCGGCGTTCATCGTCGCCGACCGCAGCAGCGCCTGCTCACCCACCTGGGCCGGTTACACCGCCTACACGATCGGCGGCAGCCAGGACTCCCTCGCCGATGTCACGGCGTTCCAGGCCCAGGGCGGCCGGGTCGTCGCGTCCTTCGGCGGCGCGGCCAACGACGAGCTCGCCCGGGTCTGCACCGACCCCGCCAAACTGCTTGCCGCCTACAGCACGGTCGTCTCGCGGTTCTCGCTCGACCGGGTGGACTTCGACATCGAGGGCGCCGACGTCTCCGACTCCGCGTCGAACGTCCGCCGCGCCACCGCGGTCGCGGCCCTCCAGCGCCAGCGTGCCGCGGCCGGCCACCCGCTGCAGGTCACGCTCACGCTGCCGGTGATGCCGTACGGTCTCCTGGCCAGCGGCCTCCGCACGATCTCCGAGTTCACCGCCGCCGGCGTCCAGCTCTCGGCCGTCAACCTGATGACGATGGACTACGGCACCGGAGTGACGGACATGGGAAAGGCCGCGATCGACGCCGCCACCGCGACCGCCGGCCAGCTCACGGGCGTGGCCGCGTACGCGTCGTGGACCGACGCCCAGCGCCTCGGCCTGGTCGCCGTGACCCCGATGTTCGGCCTGAACGACACCGGCGAGCAGTTCACGCTGACCGATGCGACGACCGTGGGACGCTACGCGAAGGCGAACGGGCTCGCCGGCCTGAGCTGGTGGGAGCTGACCCGCGACCAGCCGTGCACGTCGGGCGTCCCCGCCTACATGTGCTCCGGGACGAGCCAGCCGCGCTGGGCGTACTCCCGGGCGTTCGTCGCCGCAGCGGGGTGAGAGCGGCCGTCACCGCCGGGCCGCCCGCGATGCGAAAGAATGGGCGCATGGCGAGCACACCTGAGGACGCGGTCACACCGGAGGCGCACGACGCCGGTGCTCCCGCCCCGCACTCGCAGACGCTCTCCCGCGGCATCCGCGTGCTGGAGGCGCTGGCCGACGCCGATCGCCCGCTCACGATCGTCGAGCTGGCCGCCGCGCTCGGCGTGCACCGCTCGATCGTCTACCGCATCCTCCGCACACTGGAGGACCACGGCCTCGTCGTCCGCAACCCCGCCGGGGCCGCGCTGCTCGGGCCGCGCATGGCGACCCTCGCGCGCGCCGTGTCCCGCGACCTCCAGGCCGCGGCCGTCCCGGAGCTCGGCGCGGTCGCCAACGAGCTCGGGATGACCGCCTTCCTCGCCGTGCTCGACCGCGGCGAGGTCGTCACCCTGGTCAGCATCGAGCCCTCGCACGCGCACGCCGCCGTCGCGCAGCGGCCGGGCAGCCGGCATCCGATCACGACGGGCGCGCCGGGGATCGCCCTCCAGTCGGTGCTCACCGAGGCGCAATGGGGTGAGCTGCCCGACGGTCACCCGCGCGACGAGGCGCTGGAGGCCCGCGGACGCGGCTTCGCGACCAGCCACGACGAGGTCATCCCCGGCCTGGCCTCGGTGGCGGTGCCGCTCGTCGTCAACGGCCAGCCGCTCGCCGCGCTCGCGGTGGTGTACGTGGCGAACGGACGGGACGTGGCCGCGATCGGCGCGCGGCTCGGCCGGGCGGCGGGGACCGTCGCCGCCGAGCTGCGCTGAGCCGGCCGGCGACCGCCCGTCAGACGGCCGCGGCCTTCTCCGCCCCCTCCACCCGCAGGATCGGCGCGAAGAACTCCCCGAGCTCCGCGTACCCCGCCAGCGGCATCACATCCGCGACGTACTGGTCCGGCCGCACGACGACGATCACGCCGCCCCGGTCGATGCCGCGAGCGTCGAACACGTCGTCGCCCGCCGCCGTCGCGTACACCTTCTCGTAGTCGATCAGGTCGAACGGCCCGGTCCGCGGCAGGAACGCCTCCGGCACCCGGCCGAGGTCGACGCCGGTGTGATCCTGCTGGTAGACGACCTTCACGTCGAACCAGGCGTCGATGTCGCTGCCCTGCGGAGTCGCGGCGAGCGGAGACTCGGCGGAGGTCGTGAGCCAGTCCGCGAACTCCGGCACCAGCGTGCCCTCCCCCGCCGCCGCCGCGTCGGCGAACACGTAGATCCGCCAGCGCCCGTCCGCCGTCGCGTGGTGCCCGAGGTGCACCGGGTTCGCGTCGCAGACGCGCTCCACGATCGGCGATTTGAACCGCTTGCCGATCGGGAAGCCGGTCGCGAGCTCCTGGTGCTCCGGCTCCCCGACGATCAGCGACGGCGCGTACTCGGTCAGGAATCCCGCGGGGAACTCCGCCGTGCGGACGTAGAAGTCCTCCAGCTCGGACGGGTCCTTCAGGTCCTCCGGCTTCGTGGCCATCAGCGTCGACCACACCTTGTCGAAGTCGATCAGGTTCTGGGCGACCACGTGCCGCTCCGCCGAGTAGGTCGCCAGCAGCGACTCCGGGCTGCGGCCCTGCAGCACGTGGCCGAGCTTCCAGCCGAGGTTGAAGCCGTCCTGGATGGAGACGTTCATCCCCTGCCCCGCCTTCGCACTGTGCGTGTGGCAGGCGTCGCCCGCGATGAACACCCGCGGGGTGCGCGACCCGAGCACGTCGAGCGGGACGTCGTCGAACCGGTCGGTCAGCCGGTGCCCGACCTCGTAGACGCTGTGCCAGGCGACGTTGCGCACGTCGAGCGTGTACGGGTGCAGGATCTCGTTCGCCTTCGCGATGATCTGATCCATGCTCGTCGCGCGCACCGCGCCGTGGTCGTCGTCGGCCACCGAGCCGAGGTCCACGTACATCCGGAACAGGTGGCCGCCCTCGCGCGGGATGAGCAGGATGTTGCCGTACTCCGACTGGATCGAGCACTTCGTGCGGATGTCGGGGAAGTCGGTGACGGCGAGCACGTCCATCACGCCCCACGCGTGGTTGGCCTGGTCGCCCGCGAGCGTGCAGCCGATCGACTCGCGCACCTTGCTGCGCGCGCCGTCCGCGCCGACCACGTACTTGGCGCGGACCACCCGCTCCTCGCCCGCATTCTCACCCGCGCTGCGCGCGAGCGTGACGACCACCGGATACTCGCCCTCGTCCTCGACCCGGAGGCCGCGGAACTCCCAGCCGTAGTCCGGCCGCATCCGCGTCGGGCCGTTGGTCATGAACTCGGCGAAGTAGTCGAGCACGCGCGCCTGGTTGACGAGCAGATGCGGGAACTCGCTGATCCCGGTCGGGTCGTCGACCGCCCGCGCGGCCCGGACGATCCGGGTGGGGTCGGCCGGGTCCGGCTTCCAGAACGCCATCTCGGTGATCCGGTAGGCCTCGGCGGTGATCCGCTCTGCGAATCCGAACGCCTGGAACGTCTCCACGCTGCGCGCCTGGATGCCGTCCGCCTGCCCGATCTCCAACCGCCCGCCGCGGCGCTCCACGAGCCGGGTGCTGACGCCGGGGAACTGCGCGAGCTGCGCCGCGGTGACCATTCCGGCCGGTCCGGAGCCGACGACGAGCACGTCCATGACCTCCGGCAGCTCGGGCGACCAGGCCGGCCCGACCGCGGGCAGCACGTGCGGGTCGCCGGACACATAGCCGTGGTGGTGGAACTGCATGGGGAGGCTCCTCACATCGTCGTGATCATGTGTTCTATATCCGAACGAGTGGTTCGGATTCCGCACATCCAGGATAGAGCGCGCGACGACGACCGGCAAGCGCGGCGAACGGCGCGCACGGGCGAAGGATGAGGGAGGAGACGGAGCCGACTGCGAGGTTCGAACTCGCGACCGCTCGCTTACAAGGCGAGTGCTCTACCAGCTGAGCTAAGTCGGCGGAAAACGGACGGGACGCCCGTCGCGAACCATCCTAGAGGATGCGCGGCGGGCGCCCTGGTGCCGAACGGGAGGGCCGGACTCAGCTCCCCGCACTCGGCGACGGCGTCGGCGTGGAGGTCGACGAGTACTCGTCGCCCTGCGCCTGGAGGACGAACGCCTTGAAGTCGTCCGCGTTCGTCAGCGAGCCGGTGTACGGCTTGCCGTTGACGAGGACGAGCAGCGCGTTCGTCATCTTCTTCACGCTGGAGTTCGGGATCGGGCCGCTGAGCGCGCGGTCGCTGGCGGAGCCGACCCAGGTCTTGAAGCGGCCGTCGTCCACGCAGGAGTCGATGTCCGACGGGGAGGCGCCCGCCGCAGCCGCGAGCTTCTTGAGCTGGTCGTCGGTGAGGCCGGGACCGCCGTCGGCGGGCTGGTTCTGGAACAGCGACTGGTTGAACGCCCAGAACGACCGCGGCGAGTAGTTCGCGACGCAGGCCGCGGCGTTCGCGGCGCGCAGCGAGTACCGGGTGCCCGCGGAGTGGCTGGTGTAGATCGCCACCGGGTGCATCTCGACCGTGACCGCGCCGTCCTTCACCAGCGGCTGGAGCTGCTTCAGGTTCGTGCGCTGGAAGTCGCCGCAGAGCTTGCAGAGGTAGTCGGCGTAGATCCGGATGTCCACGGAGCTGCCGTTCGGGTCCGGCGCGCTGGCGATCGGCTTCGCGTCGGCCGCGAGCGCCGGGGTCGTCTTGACCTTGAGGCCGGAGCCGACGACCACGCCGTCGCTCGCCATGTTCTTCGGGCCGGGGACGGTCGGACGGATCGCGCCCATGATGACCACCGCGACGATGGCCAGGACCGCGATGACGCCGAGCACGATGCCGCCGGACAGCAGGGTCTTGTTCCTGCGGTCTCTGCGGTGCTGGCTCGTGCGGAGCTGTCGGGCTTTCTCCCGCGCGGCTGCGCGGACGTCGCCGCTGCGGCTCTCGTCGGGGTCTTTCATGGAACTCATATCTCGGGGGAATCGGCTCTCGGGGGTAGGCGATGCGGCGCGCGGGGGGACGTGCCGCCGGGTGTGGCGTGAGCAGACGCAACCAGACGACCATATTGCGGCAGTCTGGGAATAGACCAGACATACCCCGCTCACGCCCCGAGCGCCACCTGGGGGTTGGCCCCCGAGTGCGGCACACGGGCCCGCTGCGGCCTCCCGAATACTCGTGGTAAGAGCAGCGCTTCGGATGCCTTACTATGGGGGTCGTGGCATCGACGCCCTCGGACGTCGACGCCACGTCTATTCCTCACAACGGATCGTCCGGCACGTACCTGCCGGTGAAGGAGACAAAAGAAAATGGCTACTGTCACGTATGACAAGGCGACCCGGCTCTATCCGGGTTCCAACCGCCCCGCGGTCGACGCTCTCGACCTCGACATCGCAGACGGGGAGTTCCTCGTCCTGGTCGGCCCGTCCGGCTGCGGAAAGTCCACCTCGCTCCGCATGCTCGCGGGCCTCGAAGAGGTCAACGACGGCAACATCTTCATCGGCGAGCGCAACGTCACCGACGTCCCGCCGAAGGACCGCGACATCGCGATGGTGTTCCAGAACTACGCGCTGTACCCGCACATGACCGTCGCCGAGAACATGGGCTTCGCGCTCAAGATCGCCGGCGTCGGCAAGGACGAGCGCGCCTCCCGCGTCCTCGAGGCCGCCAAGCTGCTCGACCTGGAGCCCTACCTCGGCCGCAAGCCGAAGGCGCTCTCCGGTGGTCAGCGTCAGCGCGTCGCGATGGGCCGCGCGATCGTCCGCTCCCCCCAGGTGTTCCTCATGGACGAGCCGCTGTCGAACCTCGACGCCAAGCTCCGCGTGCAGACCCGCACCCAGATCGCGTCCCTCACCCGCCGCCTCGGCGTCACCACGGTCTACGTCACCCACGACCAGACCGAGGCGCTGACGATGGGCGACCGCATCGCGGTCCTCAAGGACGGCGTGCTCCAGCAGGTCGGCACCCCGCGCGACCTGTACGCGCAGCCGCGGAACGTCTTCGTCGCCGGCTTCATCGGCAGCCCGGCCATGAACCTGTTCACCGCCGACGTCACCGACGGCGGCGTGAAGTTCGGCACGACGGTCGTCCCGATCGAGCGCGAGATCCTCGCGAACGCCGGCAACTCCGTCACCATCGGTGTCCGCCCGGAGGACGTCGTCGTCTCGTCCGCCGAGAGCGGCGGCCTGAAGGTCGCGGTCGACCTCGTCGAGGAGCTCGGCGCCGACGGCTACCTCTACGGCCACTCGGAGCTCGAGGGCAAGCGCACCGACATCGTCGGCCGCGTCGACGGCCGCGTTCACCCGAACGCGGGCGACACCGTCTACATCACCCCGAAGCCGGGCCACGTCCACCTCTTCCACGCGGAGTCGGGCGAGCGTCTCGGCGGCGCCGTCGTCGACTGAGGTCGTCGCAGCTGATCCTCACTCTGCCGCAGTCCGGAGCCCGGGCTGCGGCAGAGTGCTTTCCGCCACAACCCGTTCTGGAAGGCGCCCTCATGGCCGGCTCTGTCAACATCACCGCGGCGACCGTCGATCCCGCCCTGCTCGATCTGCCCTGGAACCTGCCGCTGGACCAGTGGTCGAACGAGCACATCGCGTTGCTGCCGAAGGGCATCAGCCGGCACCTCGTCCGGTTCGCGAACCTGTCCGGCTACGTCATCGCCATCAAGGAGACGACCGCGGAGATGGCGCAGCGCGAGTACGAGATGCTGCGCACCCTCCAGCGCCTGGACGTGCCGTGCGTCGACCCGGTCGCCGTCATCAAGAACCGGACGGACGACGACGGCGACACCCTGAACGCCGCGCTCGTAACCCGGCACCTCAAGTTCTCGCTCCCCTACCGCGCGCTGTTCTCGCAGACCCTGCGCCCGGACACCGCGACCCGCCTGGTCGACGCCCTGGCCGTGCTGCTGGTGCGGCTGCACATCGTCGGCTTCTTCTGGGGCGATGTCTCGCTCTCCAACACGCTGTTCCGCCGTGACGCGGGAGCGTTCGCGGCCTACCTGGTGGACGCCGAGACCGGCCAGCTCTACGACGGCGGCCTGTCGAACGGGCAGCGCGAGAACGACCTGGAGATCGCCCGCGTGAACATCGCCGGCGAGCTGATGGACCTGGAGGCCGGCGGCCGCGTGGACGAGGAGCTCGACCCCATCAAGGTGTCGAACGGGATCGTCGCAGCCTACCGGTCGCTCTGGAAGGAGCTGACCGGCAGCGAGTCGTTCTCCTCGTCCGAGCGCTGGCGGATCAGCCAGCGGGTGGAGCGCCTCAACGAGCTCGGGTTCGACATCGAGGAGCTGGCGATCAAGACCTCCGACGAGGGCACGACGGTCCGTATCCAGCCGAAGGTCGTGGACGCGGGCCACCACTCCCGCCGTCTGCTGCGCCTGACCGGCCTGGACACCGGCGAGAACCAGGCCCGCCGCCTCCTCAACGACCTGGACTCGTACTCCGCGACCCTCGGCAAGCGCGGCCTGGACGAGGAGGCGATGGCCCACGAGTGGCTGCTGCGCGTCTTCGAGCCGGTCGTCCGCGCCATCCCCACCGATCTGAAGGGCAAGCTGGAGCCGGCGGAGGTCTTCCACCAGCTCCTGGAGCACCGCTGGTTCATGTCGCAGGCGGAGGGCCGGGATGTCCCCCTCGCGGAGGCGCTGACCTCCTACATCAACGACATCCTCCGGCACCGCCGCGACGAGGCCACGGTCGTCGCGCCCATCACCGAGACGCTCAGCATCCCGGTGATCGGCGGCCCCACCGCCTCGGACACGGACGACGACGAGGACGACTGGCGCTCCAAAGTCTGACCCCCAACGCCGAGGGGCACGTTGTTGTCACTTCCGAGCCCGGAAAGTGACAACAACGTGCCCCTCGATCGTTACTTCTTGCCCTCGGCGCGGAGCTTCGAGATCTCGTAGAGGGTCACGCTCGCAGCGATGCCGGCGTTGAGGGACTCCGTGGACGCCGAGATCGGGATGGACACGACCGCGTCGCACGTCTCGGTCACCAGGCGGGACAGTCCCTTGCCCTCGCTTCCGACGACGATCACGACCGGACGGTCGGCGAAGGACAGCCCCGGGAGGCTGGTGTCGCCGTCTCCATCGAGGCCGAGGACGAAGACGCCCGCCTTCTTGAACTCCTTCAGGGTCTGCGTCAGGTTCGGCGCCATCGCGACCGGCGTGCGCGCTGCGGCGCCCGCGGAGGTCTTCCAGGCGGCCGCGGTCATGCCGACCGAGCGACGCTGCGGGATGATGACGCCCTGACCGCCGAACGCCGCCGTCGAGCGGATGATCGCGCCCAGGTTGCGGGGATCGGTGATCCCGTCGCGAGCGCCACGAACAGCGGCGTCTGGCCCTTGCGGAGCGTGTAGTCGAGCAGCTCGCCCGGGTGGGCGTACTCGTACGGCGGCACCTTCAGCGCGACGCCCTGGTGCACGGCGTCGCGGCCGGCCAGACGGTCGAGCTCCGGGCGCATGACCTCCAGGATCGGGATGGCGCGGCCGGTGGCGATCGAGAGGATCTCCTTCATCCGGTCGTCCATCTCGATCCGCGACGCGATGTAGAGCGTGGAGGCCGGGATCGCCGCCCGCAGCGCCTCCAGCACGGAGTTGCGGCCGGTGACGACCTCGCTCTCGTCGCCGCTCTTCGCCCGGCGGGCCGCGCCGGACGCGCCGCGGGGTGCACCGTCACGGCCGCCGCGCACTTCGGCCTTGGCCGCCGCACGCTCGCGGAGCTGCTTGTTCTTGTAGGCGACGTGGTATTCACGCTCCTCGGCCTTCGGGGTCGGGCCGCGGCCCTCCAGGGCCTTGCGGCCGTGGCCGCCGGTGCCGACCTGGGCGCCCTTCTTGCTCTTCCTCACGGCCCCTGCGCGGGGCTTGCCACCTGAGTTCTTCATGCTTCGATACTCCAATGCGACCCCGACGGGGTGTCTTCGATACTGATTCCCGCGGCGGTCAATTCGTCGCGGATGCGGTCTGCTGCCGCGAAGTCACGTGCCTGACGCGCTTCCTGCCGATCGTCGAGCAGTCGGCCGATCAAGGTTCCGAGCGCGTGCTCGGCCGCGCTCGAACCCGAGGTGCGCCAGTGCGGCGAGAGCGGGTTGATGCCGAGCACCTCGGTCATCGCGAGAACATGGCCGCGCGCGGCCGCGGCCGCCTCCAAGTCTTCCGCATCCAGCGCCGCGTTTCCTGAACGTACGGTGTCGTGCAGCACGCCGAGCGCCTGCGGCACGGCGAGGTCGTCGTCCATCGCCTCGGCGAACGCGCCGGGAACGACCTCCACGCCGCTGCCGGCGAACCGCGTGCCCGCGAGCCGCCGGTCGACGCGCTCGAAGAATCCGGCGATGCGGTCGAGCGCCGCCTCCGCCTCGCTGAGCGAGCCGTCGTGGAAGTCGATGGTCGACCGGTAGTGCGCCGAGCCGAGGTAGTAGCGCACAACCAGCGGCCGGGCGGCGCCCAGCAGGTCGGCCGCGTAGACCGAGTTGCCGAGCGACTTGCTCATCTTCTGCCCGTTGACGTGGACGAGACCGTTGTGCACCCAGTAGGAGGCGAACGCGTCCCCCGTGGCCGTCGACTGGGCGAGCTCGTTCTCGTGGTGCGGGAAGCGCAGGTCGAGGCCGCCGCCGTGGATGTCGAACTGCGGCCCGAGGTAGCGGCGCGACATCGCGGAGCACTCGATGTGCCAGCCGGGACGCCCGTCTCCCCACGGCGACGGGAAGGCCGCCGACTCCGGCTCGTCGCTCTTGCGGCCCTTCCACAGGGCGAAATCGCGCGCGTCGCGCTTGGCCCGCGGGTCGGCGTCGGCCGCGGCTTCCATGTTGTCGATGCTCTGCCGGGTCAGCTCGCCGTAGGCCGGCCAGCTCTTCACGTCGAAGTAGACGTCGCCCGAGCCGTCCTCGGCGACGTAGGCGTGCCCGCGCTCGATCAGCCGGGCGATCAGCTCCTGCATCTGCGGGATGCTCGCGGTCGCGCGCGGCTCGTAGGTGGGCGGCTGGACGCCGAGCGCCGTGTAGCCGGCCGTGAACTCCAGCTCGAACCGGTAGGCGAGCGCCCACCACTCCTCCGAGCCGCCCTGCGACTGCGCCGTGAGCGCGTTGACCAGGATCTTGTCGTCGATGTCGGTGACGTTGCGCACGAGCGTCACGTCCAGCCCGCGATACGCGAGCCAGCGGCGCAACTGGTCATAGACCAGCGCCGACCGGAGGTGCCCGATGTGCGGCGACGACTGCACCGTCGGCCCGCACACGTACATGCCCACCGCGCCGGGGCGCAGGGGGACGAAGTCGCGCAGGGCGCCGGTCTTCGTGTCGAAGAGTCGCAGAGTCACGGCACAAGCCTACGGGTCGGGGCGAACGACCGCTTCGCGCGCGACGAAGATGTGGACGACCGTGTCCGGCGGCACACCTGTGGAGGAGTTCAGCGGGCCGCCCGCGCCGCCAGCGCCTCGTTGACCGGCGCGAACGCGACCCGGTCGAAGATCAGCTCGATGGCGGTGATCCGACTGTCGCGCACGGTGACCAGCTCGACGCACGGCACGGCGCCGGCGGGGGTGTCCGTCACGAAGTCGTAGACGACGCAGGCGCGGTCGCCGTCCGCGAAGACCTCGCGCACCTCGTTGCGCACCAGGGCGGGGAGCAGCCGCGCGAGCGCCGCGATCCACTCCTGCTTTCCGATCGTCCCGCCCGCGAAGACCGCCGCGAGGTCGTCGGAGAGGAGCCCGCCGACGGTCTCCAGGTCGTGCGCGCCGACCGCCTCGATGTACGTCCGCGCGATGGCCGCGCTCTCTGCCTGCGTCATATCGTCCCGTCCCCTCCGCCGATCCGGTCGCGCCCTCTGCCCGATGCCGTCACGGCACAGAGTAAGCGCCGCCGCCGACATGCGCACGGGCGCGGCGACGGGTCAGCGCGGGAACAGCAGAGCAGTCGCGAAGGCGGCGATCCCCTCGCCGCGGCCGGTGAAGCCGAGCCCGTCCGTGGTCGTCGCGCTGAGCGACACCGGGGCGCCGAGGATGCCGGACAGGAGCCGTTCGGCCTCCACCCGCCGCGGTGCGAACTTCGGCCGCTGCCCGATGAGCTGCACCGACACGTTCCCGATCCGGTAGCCGGCCTCCTCCACGAGGCGGCGCGTCTCCGTGAGGAACACCTCGCCGTGCGCCCCCGCGAACCGCGGGTCGCCCGTGCCGAACACCCCGCCGATGTCGCCGAGGCCGGCCGCGCCGAGCAGTGCGTCGACGATCGCATGGCTCGCGGCGTCCCCGTCGCTGTGGCCGGACAGCCCCGGCTCGTCGGGCCAGTGCAGCCCGGCGAGCCACAGCTCGGCCGCCGGATCGAACGCGTGCGTGTCGGTGCCGAGCCCGATGCGCGGCGTGCCGGAGGGCGAGAGGAGGTCGTGGGCACGCTGCAGGTCCCACGGCGTGGTGATCTTGAACGCCTCCGTCGCGCCGTCCACCACTGTCACACGGTGTCCGGCCGCGGCGACGAGACCCGCGTCGTCGGTCTCGTCGGTGGTCGCGGCGGCGTAGGCGGCGAGGAGCTGGTCCCGCGGGAAGCCCTGCGGGGTCTGCACGGCGGCGAGCGTGGAGCGATCCACCGTCTCGTGGACCGAGCCGTCGCCCGCGACGCGCTTGATGGTGTCGCTGACCGCGAGACCCGGGATCACGCCGTGGCCGGTCTCGACGACCGCGTCGACCACGGCGTCGAACAGAGCGGAGGGAGTGAGCGCACGGGCGGCGTCGTGGACGAGCACCACGTCCACGTCGTCGGCGATCACGGCCAGCCCGGCCGCGACCGACTGCTGGCGGGTCGCGCCCCCAGGCACGACAGCGACGGAATGCCCGAACACGCGAAGCGCGAGCGCGGCCGCCTCGTCCACGCGATCAGCCGGCACGACGAGCACAGGCTCCGCCGGCGCGCTCATGCCGCGCACGGCATGCAGCGACCGCTCCAGCAGGGTGCGGCCGTCGAGCTCCACGAACGCCTTCGGCACCTCGGCACCCAGACGTGTGCCCGAGCCTGCTGCGACGACGACGACCGCGACGCGCGGTCCAGGATTGCTGCTCACCCTCCCGAGACTACCCGCCTGCACCGAGCGTCCCACGGACGCCGAAAGGGCCCGCGACGTCACGTCGCGGGCCCTTTCGAAAACGGGTGAATCGCAGGTTAGGAGGCGAGGACCTCGTCGAGGAGGCTGGAGGCCTTCTCATCGTCCGTCTTCTCCGCCAGGGCGAGCTCCGAGATGAGAATCTGCCGGGCCTTGGCCAGCATGCGCTTCTCACCGGCGGACAGGCCGCGGTCCTGGTCGCGGCGCCACAGGTCGCGGACGACCTCGGAGACCTTGATGACGTCGCCCGACGCCAGCTTCTCCAGGTTGGCCTTGTACCGGCGGGACCAGTTGGTGGGCTCCTCGGTGAAGGGGGCGCGCAGCACCTCGAACACGCGGTCGAGGCCCTCCTTGCCGATGACATCGCGAACGCCCACGAGATCCACGTTCTCCGCGGGGACCTCGATGGTCAGGTCGCCCTGAGTCACATTGAGCTTGAGGTACAGCTTCTCTTCACCCTTGATTATTCTTTTCTTGACTTCGGTGATCGTTGCAGCACCGTGATGGGGGTAAACGACGGTTTCGCCAACCTCGAAAAGCATAGATATGTTGTCCCTTCAGCAACGAATAGGATACCACACGAGGCACATGCTAAGGTTCGCCCCCGCAGCTCGGGGGCGGCCGGGAAGCCCTGCCGGCATACGGTAAACTCGGCACAAAACCGCTTCGCAACAGGCATCAGCGCGCCGTCGAGCGGAACGATTGGGAGGGTCATCCAGTGAAAGCTCGCGTCGCGGCGTCCATCGTCCTCGCCCTGGCGGTCGCAGCCGGCACAGCCGGGTGCGGATTCATCGCACCGCAGGCCACCACGAAGCACTACGACGCCAGCGACGGTGTGAGCGGCAACGTCGGCCAGATCGACGTGCGCAACGCCTTCATCGTCACCGACGGGGTCGGCGGCAAGGTCGGCAACCTCGTGGTCAGCCTGGTGAACACCGACAGCAAGAGCCACCGCGTGGCCATCACGTCGGCCGACTCCGGCAGCGCGGCCTACGTCACGGTCCAGCCCGGTGAGGTCAAGAAGGTCGGCGCGACGCCCGGCAAGGCCTCCTCCAGCAACGTCTTCCTCACCCCGTTCGACGCGCTGCCCGGCAGCAACTACGACGTGTACTTCCAGTACGCCGACGAGACCGGCGTGAAGCTGCAGGTCCCGGTGCTCGACGGCGGCCTCCCGGACTACAAGAGCCTCGTGCCGCCGACCATCCTCCCGGCCGGCTGAGCGGCCGGCCCGGCAGACGAGAAGCCGCCCTCGCGATTCGCGAGGGCGGCTTCGTCGTTCGGAGGGACGGCCGTCAGGCGTTGAAGCGGTAGCCGAGCCCGCGCACCGTCACCAGCATCTGCGGGTCCGACGGGCTCTCCTCGATGCGCGAGCGGATGCGCTTGATGTGCACGTCCAGCGTCTTGGTGTCGCCGAAGTAGTCGCTCCCCCACACCCGGTCGATGAGCTGACCGCGGGTGAGCACACGTCCGGCGTTGCGGAGCAGCAGCTCCAGCAGCTCGAATTCCTTCAGCGGCATGGAGATCTCGTCGCCCGAGACCGCGACCGTGTGACGGTCGACGTCCATGCGGACGGTGCCGGCCTCGAGGATGCCGTCGTCCTCCAGCTCCGCCTCGTCCACGCGCCGGCGGAGCACCGCACGGATGCGGGCCAGCAGCTCGCGGGAGGAGTACGGCTTGGTGACGTAGTCGTCCGCGCCGAGCTCGAGGCCGACCACGATGTCCACCTCGGAGTCCTTGGCGGTCAGCATGATGATCGGCACGTTGGAGCGCGTGCGGATCTCGCGGCACACCTCGGTGCCGGGGATGCCGGGGAGCATGAGGTCGAGCAGCACCAGGTCGGCGCTGCCGCGGTCGAACTCCGCGAGGGCCGTCGGGCCGTCTTCGGCGACGGTCACCTCGTAGCCCTCACGCTTGAGCAGGTACGCGAGCGGCTCGCTGAGCGCGGCCTCATCCTCGACGAGCAGGATTGCTGTCACAGGTTCTCTCCAATCGGGGGACGGACGGTGGCGGCCTCAGGCAGCCGGATGGTGAAGGTGGAGCCGCGGCCGGGCTGCGACCAGACCCGGACCTCTCCGCCGTGGTTCTGGACGGCGTGCTTGACGATCGAGAGGCCGAGCCCGGTGCCCCCGGTGTTGCGGGAGCGAGCCTGGTCCACCCGGAAGAAGCGTTCGAACACCCGGTCGAGGTCCTCCTCCGGGATGCCCTCGCCCTGGTCGGTGACGGCGATCTCGACGACGCCGTCGACCGTGCGCACGCCGATCCCGATGCGGGAGTCCTCCGGCGAGTACTGGATGGCGTTCGAGATAAGGTTGTGGACCGCCGTGACGAGGAGGGCTTCGTTGCCGAGGACGGTCGCATCCTTCTCGCCGCGCATCGCGATCTCGATCTGACGCGACTCCGCCGCGACCTTGTTCTGGTCGATCGCGGCGCGGACGACCTTCTTGGCCGAGAGCTGCTCGGCGTCGCCGAGGGCGTCGGCGGCCTGGAGGCGACTCAGCTCGATGATGTCCTGGGTGATGCGGGCGAGGCGGGAGGCCTCCTCGCTCAGCCGCAGCGCGAACCGGCGCACCTGGTCCGGGTCGTCGGAGGCGTCGTCCAGCGCCTCTGCCAGGAGGCTGACGGCGCCGATCGGGGTCTTCAGCTCGTGGCTGATGTTCGCCACGAAGTCGCGGCGCACGGAGTCCAGGCGGAACGACTCGGTCCGGTCCTCCGCCAGCAGCAGGATGTACCGCGAGCCCAGCCGGGCGACCCGCACGCTCAGGTGGATGTTGGCGTCGCCGAACGGTCCGCGCGCGAGTTCGCACTCCTCGGTGACCGGCTCGCCGGTGCGGCGGACGCGGTCGACCAGCGCGACGAGGTGCGGGTGCACGAGGGCGCCGTTCCAGACCAGTCCGATCGCATGCGCGCCGGGGGATGCCTTGATGACGTTGTTCGACGGGTCGATGACGACCCCCGCGGACTCCATCGCGTCGAGCACCTGGTCGACGCCGTCCGGCACCGCCGGGTTGGACACCGCGGCCGCGTGGTCCCCTCGGCGTGCGGCGATGTGGAGGATCCACACGAACCCCGCGCCGACGACCAGCCCCAGCCCCAGCGAGAGCAGCACCAACCAGGCGGAGTCCATACTCGAATCGTAGGTGATACGCGAGGACGCGCCGCGACCGATGACGCTCTGCGCCGCGTCTTTTCGCGGGTACGTTAGACAGTGTTCAGCCCTACGGCACCGTCCGTTAACCTGTCGAAGAGACCATGCTGAACGGGGTCAGTCGACCCCTGTATCCCGCGTGCGCGCGCACGCCCAGGAAGGACCTCATCCCATGCGCGAAGTTTTCCAGCAGGAGCTGGCCGACGTACAAGACCGGTTGGTCGAGATCGCCGAGCTTGTCGTCCGCTCGATCCGCAGCGCCACGGAGGCGTTCAACGAGTCTGACGTGTCCCTCGCCGAAGAGGTGATCGCCAACGACCACCGCATCGACGAGCTGACGGTGCTGCTCGACGAGCTCTCGATCCAGATCCTCGCCCGCCAGCAGCCGGTCGCCCGCGACCTCCGCATCGTCGTGAGCGCGCTGCGCATCAGCGCCTCCCTGGAGCGGATGGGCGACATGGCCGAGCACATCGCCCAGCTCGCCCGCTACCGCTTCCCGGACAAGGTGGTGCCGAAGAGCCTCCGTGGGACGTTCTCCGAGATGGGCCGGCTCGACGTGCAGATCGCCGAGAAGCTCGCCGAGCTGCTCCGCAGCCAGGACATGCGCATCGCGGACGAGATCCGCAACGACGACGACGACATCGACGAGCTGCACGCCAGCGTGTTCGACAAGGTGCTCGGCGAGACCTGGAAGGGCCAGGCCGTGGACACCGTCGACGCCACGCTCGCGAGCCGCTACCACGAGCGCTTCGCCGACCACGCCGTCTCCATCGCCAAGAAGGTCCAGTACCTCGCCACCGGCGACTGGGCCCCCGAACTGGCCGGCTGACCCTCCCCCGCCAAGCGACTGACAGGCGCCGAGTGGGCGCATAGTCCGCCCACTCGGCGTTTTTCGTGCGATTTTGAGCCGTCTCGGCGGTGGGTCAGGCGAGGGGGATGCGGGCGGCGACCCGGCGCGAGCCGGGGGTGCGGGCGACGAGCGCGAGCTCGGCGAGGGAGGCGTGGTCGCCGGGGGCCAGCGCGGAGGAGCGCTGGTCGCTCGCGTGCGGGCGGTAGCCGCTGCGGACGTGGCGCTGGTCGGCGATGACCGCGCCGGCGGCCTCGAGCGCGTCGACGCAGGCGGTATGAAGCGCGAGCAGGGCGGGTGAGGGCCGGACCAGCGTGACTGGCACCGTGTGCCGGTGGCCGAACGACGCGCGCGCCCCGGCGACGACGGGGATGCGCGGCCCGTGCGGCAGCAGCGCGGCGACAGCGTCCGCCTCCAGTTCGGTCTGGAACGGCGGCACCACGGTGATGTGCAACGGCCAGTCCCCCGTCGGGAACTCCGCAGGAACGACGACGTCGCCGCCGCGTTCCGGCAGGAACGCGACGACGACGTACGACGGGCTGGCCGTGAGGCCTACTTCTTGCCCTGCGCGGCGACCGCGGCGGCCCCGGCGGCAGCGGCCTCCGGGTCGAGGTACACACCGGGCTCGATAGGCGAGAAGGTCTCGTCGAGCTTGTAGACCAGCGGGATGCCGGTCGGGATGTTCAGCTCGGCGATCTCCTCGTCGGAGATGCCGTCGAGGTGCTTGACGAGCGCGCGCAGCGAGTTGCCGTGCGCGGTCACCAGCACCGTCTTGCCCTCGGCGAGGCTGACGGTGATGTCGGACTCCCAGTACGGCAGCATCCGCGCGATGACGTCCTTCAGGCACTCCGTGCGCGGGAGGTCGTCGCCGAGGCCGGCGTAGCGCGGGTCGTTCGCCTGCGACCACTCGCTGTCGTCGGCGAGCGGCGGCGGCGGCACGTCGAAGGAGCGGCGCCAGAGCTGGAACTGCTCCGGACCGTACTTCTCCAGCGTCTCCGCCTTGTCGAGACCCTGCAGCGCGCCGTAGTGACGCTCGTTGAGACGCCAGGAGCGCTCGACCGGGATCCAGAGCCGGTCCGCGACGTCGAGCGCGATGTCCGCGGTCTGGATCGCGCGGGTCAGCACCGAGGTGTAGAGGATGTCGGGGTGGAGGCCGGACTCGGCCAGGAGCTCGCCGGCGCGGGTGGCCTCGGCGACGCCCTGCTCGCTGAGCCGGACGTCGACCCAGCCGGTGAACAGGTTCTGCTGGTTCCACACGCTGTTGCCGTGGCGGAGGAGGATCAAAGTGTAAGGAGCGGGCATGCGATTAATCTTGTCACATGCCCTCCACGTCCTCCCGCGCCGGCTCGGTGGTCGGCACGGTCACCCGGGGGACGACGAACACGAACCGGCTGAGGAGGGTGGACCGCTGGATCGCGGCCCTTCCCGAGCTGCGTCGAACGGGTGACCCGCTGGTCGTCGACCTCGGCTACGGCGCGAGCGGCGTGACGGCTTTCGAGCTCCAGCACCGGTTGGCCAAGGTGCGCCCTGACGTCGAGGTGCTGGGGCTGGAGATCGACCCGGGCCGGGTCCGCACGGCCCTCGCGCAACTGGAGGACGTGCGCGCCGGGAGCACCGGCTTCGACCCGCAGGCGCGAGTGGGCTTCGCGGTCGGCGGCTTCGAGGTGCCGCTGCCGGGGCGGCACGCGGCGGTGATCCGCGCGTTCAACGTGCTGCGCCAGTACGACGAGTCGGAGGTCGCCCCGGCGTGGGAGCGCATGCTCGGCCGCCTCCAGCTCGGCGGTGCGCTCGTGGAGGGCACCTGCGACGAGATCGGCCGGATCGCGAGCTGGGTCACCCTCGACAGGACAGGGCCGCAGACCTTCACCGTCTCGCTGCGGCTGCGCGAGCTGGACGCGCCGAGCATCGTGGCCGAGCGGCTGCCCAAGGCGCTCATCCACCGGAACGTCCCCGGCGAGGGTGTGCACGCCTACCTCGCGGACCTCGACCGGCTCTGGCGCGTCCACTCGCCGCTCGCCGCCTACGGACCGAAACAGCGCTGGATGGCGGCGGCGCAGGGGATGCGCGATGCGGGCTGGCCGGTGGTCGGCGGCCGCGCGCGCTGGCGGCTCGGGGAGCTCACGGTGCGCTGGGAGGCCGTCGCACCCGTGTAGGCAACGGAGGAGATCCGGGCCGTCGGACCGCCGAATGTAGGCTACCGGAGGAGATCTGCTCGGCCGGGCCGTGGATGTCCTCCGTCAGCCGCGGGGGGTGCGGGTGACGGCGCCGAGGCGTGGGAGATGCGGGACGTGGGCCTCGGCCCCGGCCTCGGGCGGGACCACGATCTCCTGGGCCGCCGCGACGGGCGTGCCGTCGGCGTCCACCGTCAGCGTCGCGGCGGGGTCGGTGCTGCGCTTCACGATGGCGAGCGCGATCGGGCCGAGCTCGTAGTGGAGGGCGGAGGAGGTGACGGTGCCGACTACGCGGCCGTCCAACGTGACCTCGGCGCCGCGGGCGGGGTGGACCCCCTCCGAGCCGTCGAGGTGCAGCATCACCAGGCGGCGCGGCGGGTGGCCGAGGTTGTGCACCTTGGCGACCGTCTCCTGGCCGCGGTAGCAGCCCTTGGTGAGGTGCACGGCCGTCCGCAGCCAGTCGAGCTCGTGCGGGATGGTGCGCTCGTCCACCTCGGTGGCGAAGCGCGGGCGCCAGGCCGCGATGCGCAGAGCGTCCGCCGCGAGCGTGCCGGCGACGGTCAGCTCCCCGGACTCCACACGGGCGACGATCGACGGGAGCGCCTCGCGCGGCACGACGCGTTCGCTCCAGCTCCAGCTCGCCCCGGGGTGCTCGCCGCGCGCGTACTGGTGGCCGCCGGGCGTCACCGCATGCCAGGGGTCGTGCCAGATGAGCGGGACGGCGTTCGGCGCGGCGATCGGCAGCGGAGGCTCGCCGAGCGTCCCGATCGTCGCGAGCGTCTCGGTGTGGTCGGCGAGTTCTACTCGGAGCATGAAGCGCATCGAGTCGAGCCACGCGAGCAGGCCGGTGGCCTCCGGCCGGTCGACCAGCAGCCACAGCGTCGAGCCGTCCTCGATCAGGCGCACCGCGTGCTCCACGCGGCCGGTGACGTCGAGCAGCAGGGTCTCGGAGGACTCCCCCGGCTGCAGGCCGAGCAGCGACTGGCTGGTCAGCGAGTTGAGCCAGCTCAGGCGGTCGGGCCCGGTGATCGACAGCACCGCGCGGTCGGACAGGTCGACGATCGCGCCGCCCTCGAGCAGGGCGCGCTGCTCCGCGAGCGGACTGCCGTAGTGCGCAGGGACCCCGGCCTCGGCGATATCGACCGCGCCGGGGAGAGAGAGGAAGGGGGAGGCGATCATGTCAGTCCACCTTGGCGAGTCGGGCGGAGGCGTGCGTGCGCAACTCCTGGCCGAGCGCAGCGATGTCCCAGGCCCACAGCAGGTGGCCCTCCACGAGCCCGTAGAGCCGGGTCGCCGCGCTGTACTCCTTGGCGCCGGCCGTGCGCACGACGGCGTCCGTCGCCAGGTCGATGCGCGGGCCGTTCACCTGGCCGATGTAGAGCTCGCTGACGCCGTCCGGGTGGATGATCGCCACGTCGATGTCGAAGCCGCCGCTGGAGGCGCGCAGAGTCTCGACGGCCTGCGCGGTGCCGAACGGCCGAGTGCCTTGACCAGGCAGCATCGCCGGACCCGGATCACCCTCGACCAACGTGCGGCTGAGCCGCCAGTAGCCGGTCTCCGCGGCGAGCGGGGTGCGATCCTCGTCGAGCACCCACGAGGTCGCGGAGTAGTTGAGGTAGGCCTCGCCGTCGTGGCTGAAGCTCACCCGCTGGCCGAACTCGAGCTGGGTGTGCTCCTCGCCGAGGGCGTAGTCGACCACGCCGCTCCCCTCCCAGACCCCGATCAGCCAGGAGAGCGGGACGAGTTCGGCCGGAAGGTCGGTGGGGAGCTCGATCATGCCTAGCGCTGGCCGCGGAAGAGGTTGTAGACCACCACGCCGGAGACACCGAGGATGGCGAGGGTGGCCAGTCCGAGCAGGCCGATGAAGAAGAGTTCGAGAGCGACGAGCATACGGCCAGTCTAATCAGTGTCCGAGCGTGGTCAGGCCGAGGATCGCGCCGATGACGGCGAGGATGACGAAGCTGCCGGTCAAGGTGGTGGCCAGCCGGTTGACGAAGCCGTCCTTGCGCTGCGTGGCGAGCTGGGCCCCGAATGCGGCGAGCACGCTCACGCCGAGCGCGAGCGACACCCAGGAGGCGTACTGCGCCGGGCGCGCAAGAAAGGCGATGAGCACGCCGAGCACGAGTGCGAGCGCCCACACCCCGCCGACGCTCAGCACGACCATCGAGCGCGGCATCGGCTCGGGAGGCGGCCCCGCCGCGGCGGCAGGACCGAGAAGGCCCGGATCGGACGGCGTCTCGCTCATCCCCCTATTGTGCCGTGCGCGGGCGGCGGCCGCCTCCCCTCGCCTCCGCGATCTGCCGCCGTAAGCGTTTCCGGTAGCATTGCCGCACGAAGACGGGCGAGGAGGATACTGGGTGGCGCAGCTGTTGATCCTCACGTCCGCCCCTGACGCTGACGTGCTTCCGGCTCTCGGCCTCCTCAGTCACCGCGTCCGGCAGATCCCCGCCGAGCCCGCCTCCCTGGTCAACGCGCCAGCTTGCGACCTCATCCTGGTCGACGCCCGGCGCGACCTGGCGAGCGCGAAGTCGCTGTGCAAGATCCTCACCACGACCGGCATCACCGTCCCGCTGCTGCTGGTGCTCACGGAGGGCGGCCTCACCGCGGTGAGCGCCGACTGGGGCGTCAACGACGTGCTGCTCGACACCGCCGGCCCGGCGGAAGTGGACGCGCGCATCCGGCTGGCGATCGGCCGGCAGACGCAGGAGCACTCGCAGACGAAGATCCAGGCGTCGGGCATCACCATCGACGAGGCGAGCTACTCGGCCAAGGCGCACGGCAAGGTGCTCGACCTCACCTTCAAGGAGTTCGAGCTGCTGCGGTTCTTCGCCACGCACCCTTCGCGGGTGTTCACACGCGAACAGCTGCTGAGCGAGGTGTGGGGCTACGACTACTTCGGCGGCACCCGCACGGTCGACGTCCATGTGCGGAGGCTCCGGGCCAAGCTCGGCGACCTGGAGTCGCTGATCGGGACGGTCCGCAATGTGGGCTACCGCTTCAACGTGTACGAGGACGAGAACGACCGGCTGCCGTCATCGGTGCGGCCCTGAGCGTCCCCCGCCGGACTTATTCCTCCACGAACCTCGTCGTCCCGTCGTTTCTCCACAGTTAACCGGGACCCATGCCGCTGCCCGGACGGGCGGTGCCATGATGGGTGCATGGACGGCGAGCGCACTGCACTGGAGAACGGGCTACTCGACAACGGGCTGAGCGGCAGCCTGGGCAGCGACTTCGACGATGACTTCGCCCCCTTCATCTACGAGCCGGACCCGACACTGCCCGACCACCGCTACCTCGACCGCGAGCTGAGCTGGCTCGCGTTCAACCAGCGGGTGCTCGAACTCGCGGAGGACCCGCTGCTGCCGGTGCTGGAGCGGGCCAACTTCCTCGCGATCTTCGCCAGCAACCTCGACGAGTTCTTCATGGTCCGGGTCGCCGGGCTCAAGCGCCGTATCGCCACCGGGCTGGCCGTTCCCACGAACATCGGCCGCGCGCCGCAGGAGGTCCTGGCCGACATCTCCCTGAAGGCCCACGAATTGCAGGTGCGGCACGCCAAGGCCTACCGGGAGCAGGTGCTGCCCGCCCTGGAGGAGGCCGGCATCACGGTCTCCTCGTGGGATGAGCTGGACGAGGCGGACAGGGTGCAGATGCGCGAGGTGTTCTCGCAGCAGATCTTCCCCGTGCTCATGCCGCTCGCGGTCGATCCCGCGCACCCGTTCCCCTATATCTCCGGCCTGTCGCTGAACCTCTCGATCCGCGTGCGCAACTCGCGCACGGGCAAGGAGCAGTTCGCCCGCCTCAAGGTGCCGCAGATGCTGCCGCGCTTCGTCCGCATCGACGCGCGCGAGGGTCTCGGTCAGGTGCGCTTCCTGCGCCTGGAGGACCTGATCGCCAACCACCTCGGCGACCTCTTCCCCGGCATGGAGATCCTCGACCACCACGTCTTCCGCGTGACGCGCAACGAGGACGTCGAGATCGACGAGGACGAGACCGAGAACCTCATCCAGGCCCTCGAGCGTGAGCTGCTGCGCCGCCGGTTCGGCCCGCCCATCCGGCTCGAGGTCACCGACGACATGGACGACGTGACCCTCGGGCTGCTGGTCCGCGAGCTCGACGTGACCGAGCAGGAGGTCTACCGCCTCCCAGCGCCGCTCGACCTCGGCGGCCTCTTCGACATCTCCCGGATCGACCGGCCCGACCTGCATTACCCCAACCACGTGCCGACCACGGCGCCGCAGCTGATGCCCAGCGAGCCGAACGCGAAGCCGGACGTGTTCGCGGCGGTCGCGCGCCAGGACATCCTGCTGCACCACCCGTACGAGTCGTTCGCGACGAGCGTGCAGGCGTTCCTGGAGCAGGCCGCCGCCGACCCGCACGTCCTCGCCATCAAGCAGACCCTCTACCGCACCTCGGGCGACAGCCCGATCGTGGAGGCCCTCATCGACGCGGCGGAGTCCGGCAAGCAGGTGCTGGCGCTGGTCGAGATCAAGGCGCGCTTCGACGAGCAGAACAACATCTCCTGGGCGCGCAAGCTCGAGAAGGCCGGCGTGCACGTCGTCTACGGCCTCGTCGGGCTCAAGACGCACTGCAAGCTCGCGCTCGTCATCCGCGAGGAGAAGGGCGTCCTCAAGCACTACAGCCACATCGGCACGGGCAACTACAACCCCAAGACCTCCCGGATCTACGAGGACCTCGGCCTGCTGACGGCCGACGACCAGGTGGGCAAGGACCTCACCCGCCTCTTCAACGAGCTGTCCGGCTACGCGATCGAGAAGAAGTTCAAGCGTCTCCTGGTCGCGCCGCTGCACCTCCGCAAGGGTCTGCTCAAGCGCATCGACACCGAGGCGGCCAACGCGGCGGCGGGCAAGCCGTCCGGTATCCGCATCAAGCTCAACTCGATCGTGGACGAGGCGATCATCGACGCGCTCTACCGCGCCAGCCAGGCCGGTGTGCCGGTCGAACTCTGGGTCCGCGGCATCTGCGGCCTCGTCCCGGGGCGCGAAGGGCTCTCCGAGAACATCCGGGTGCGCTCGGTGCTCGGCCGCTACCTGGAGCATTCGCGCGTCTTCTCGTTCGTGAACGACGGCGACCCGCACGTCTACATCGGCAGCGCCGACATGATGCACCGCAACCTCGACCGCCGCGTCGAGGCGCTGGTGCGCCTGGCCGATCCGGAGCACCTCGCCGAGCTCGGCCGCCTGTTCGATCTCGCGTTCGACGAGCGCACGGCGGCATGGACGCTCGCGGAGGACGGCGTCTGGACCCGGCACCACCTGGACGAGAACGGCGCGCCGCTCACCGACCTCCAGACCAAGCTGCAGCAGCAGGCCGCGCACCGTCCGCGTACGTCCCGCACGGGTTCGAGGCGGTGAGCCTCGCCGTCTACGCCGCGGGCGCCCTCTGCTGGCGCGTCGTGGACGAGAAGATCGTGGTGCTCGTCGTGCACCGCACCAAGTACGGCGACGTGACGATCCCGAAGGGCAAGGTCGACCCGGGCGAGACGCTTCCGCAGACGGCCGTGCGCGAGATCCTGGAGGAGACCGGGCTCGACGTGACGCTCGGCGTCCCGCTCGGCGTCTCGTCGTACCCGCTGACCTCAGGGCGGGAGAAGATCGTCCACTACTGGGCCGCGGAGGTCGTCGACCACGCGATCGAGCGCTCCACGTTCGTCCCGAACACCGAGATCGCGGCGATCGAGTGGGTCACGCTGAAGAAGGCCCGCAGCTACCTCACCTACGAGCGCGACGTGGAGATCATCGACGCGTTCGAGGCACTGGTGCGCCAGGGCGTCACCTCGACATTCGCGCTCATCGCGCTCCGTCACGGCAAGGCAGAGCCACGCGGCGCGTGGGCCGGCTCCGACGCCTCCCGGCCGCTCACCGAGCGCGGAGTCAAGCAGGCGGCCGGCGCTGTGCCGAGCCTGCTCGCGTGGCAGCCGCGGCGCATCGTCACCAGCGACGCCGTGCGCTGCGTCGCGACGGTCGCCCCGCTCGCCGCCGCGACCGGCGTCAAGCCGCGCCGTGAGCCCGGCATCAGCCAGGACGCCTACGAGGACGGCGACGGCGACGTCCGCACGATCATCGGCAAGCGGGTGCGCTCACGCAAGACCGCGGTGCTCTGCAGCCACGGACCGGTCCTGCCCGAGATCCTGCGCGAGATCGCGCTGGCCACCGGCACGATGCCGGGCGGTTACCTCACCGACGCAGCCGACCTCGAGACCGGCGGGTTCTCGGTCGTGCACCTCTCGGCGACCAACCCGGCGTCGGGCATCGTCTCCATCGAGACGTACGCACCGCCAGTGGACTAAGTGAAATACTGATGTTTATTTGAGATTCCTCAGGGTGTGACGCTAGATTGGCACGATCGTCCCAGTCGGGACGGCCGTACCAACCAAGGGGAAGCATGCTCTCTACCACTCGCACGCGCCTGACGCTCGGCGCCGCAGCAGCGGCCGCCGTCATCGGCGGGCTCTTCGTCGCCGTGCCGGCGAACGCCGCCACCGGCGACATCACGCTCGCGAACTCGACCTTCACGGCCGGCGACTGGGGCACCGGTCTCGACGTCTCGGGTTCCGGCTTCACGGCCGACACCACCGTCACCATCACCGTGAGCTACACCGACGGCGCGGCCGTCCTGGGCCAGCAGGACGTCACGGCGGACGCCACCGGCGCCTTCGCGAGCGAGGTCTTCACGCCGTCCGCCAGCCTCCCGCTGCCCGCGGCCGGCGAGGACGTCACCGTTCAGGCCACCTCGACCGACGGCGACACGTCCAACACGATCGTCCTCGACGTCCGCGCGCCGCAGGGCATCTCCGCGAGCACCACGACGATCTCGACCGACGACCTGGTCGACCCGAACGTCGGGATCAGGATCACCGCGGCGGGATACACCCCCGGTGAGACCGTCACGATGTCGACCGTCTACAACGGCGAGACCCTTCCCGCCATGACATTCGAGGCCGACCGCAGCGGGAGCGTCGATGCGGCGATCTTCCTCGAGCAGGGGACCGCCGAAGCCGGTCGGATCGAGTTCACCCTCACGGGCGAGACCTCGGGCGTGGCCAACTCGATCACGATCACCGTCACCGGTGACGACATCGTTGCCGGCCCCGGCCCGCTCTCCCCGGCGCCCGCCCCGGCACCGGCCCCCACCACCCCGGGCACGCTGCCCATCGTGAGCGGCTGAGAGCCGCAAGAACCTCACAGCGGGGTGGACGCGTTCAGCGTCCACCCCGCTTGTCGTCGGAGCCCACCCTCTCCTCGGAGCCCATCGTCTCGTCGGAGCACAGCATGAATCGCATCCTCACCGCGGCCGGGGCCGCACTCCTCACCGCCGTCGCCCTGTCCGCGTGCGCTCCCGGCACGCCCGCTGCGACCACCACCCCGACCGCCACCCGGACGCCCGAGGCCGCAGGGCCGGCCCTCCCGCCCGGGCTGACGCCGTCGGCGATCGCCGCCCTCCCGGCCGCGGTGTACGACGCGGTCATCCCCGGCCTCCTCGCCGCCCCGGCGGAGCCCCGGATCAGCCACGCGTCAACGGTCGCGTTCGACACCCCGGTCTACGCTGCGGACTTCACCACCGCCGTCGCGCGCATCCCCGCCACGGACTTCCTCGGCAAGCCGACTGTCGTCGTCCCCGTCGCCACGAAAGGCGCGTGGTCGATGGTGCTCACGGCCAGCCGCCAGACCCTCCCCTCGCAGGCCGGCGACGGCGCGACCGCGCCCGCCCAGACCGCCGCCTGGCTGCCCACGTCGGCGCTCGGAACCTCGGTCGCACTCCCCCACCGCGTCGTCGTCTCCGTGTCGGCGCAGACGCTCACCATCGCCGACGCGGACGGGAAGGCGGAGCAGACATTCCCCGTCGGAGTGGGGACCGCCGAGACCCCGACGCCGACCGGCACGACCGGCTATCTGCAGGCGCGCTACCTTGATCCCGCGCAGGGCCAGGCGATCCACCGCATCCAGCTCACCTCCCTGCACGCGACGGCCGCCGACGAGCCCTACGGCGGAGCGGACGGCGGCCTGATCGGCATCCACTACCAGGACGTGGCGTCCGGAGCCGTCTCCCACGGATGCGTCCGGCTGGGCGCCGACGCGATCGCCGCCGTCGACCGGCTGCCGCTCGGAACGCCGATCACGGTCCAGGACTGACAGGACGAACGCCCGCCGAACCCATGCATGCGCATCAAGAGGCCACCGGTCGTTAACCTTCCGTTTACCACTGCGGGGGACTCTGGTCAGACACCGGGAATAGCGTCACACGCGGGTCGCACCGACCCCGTCCTGTTGTTACTGATCCCCGGAAGGGACAACTGTGAAACTGAAGCGTCTTGGCGTTCCCGTGGCACTCCTCGCCGCCGCCGCCATCTCCCTCACCGCCTGTGCGTCGAACGAGGGCAGCACCCCGGCGACCACCACGGCCAAGCCGTCGAACCTCTCCGGCACGCTGAACGGCATCGGTTCGTCCGCTCAGGGCGCCGCGCAGACCGTCTGGGCCGCCGGCTTCCAGCAGGCCAACCCGAAGGTCACCGTCAACTACGACCCGCAGGGCTCCGGCGCCGGCCGCAAGAGCTTCATCTCGGGCGCCGCGGACTTCGCCGGCTCCGACGCCGCGCTCAACACCACCGAGCTCGCCGGCACGTTCGCCGGTTGCGCCGCGGGCGCCAAGGGCATCGACCTCCCGGTCTACATCTCCCCGATCGCAATCGCGTACAACGTGGACGGCGTGAAGGACCTCAAGCTCGACGCCGACACGATCGCCGGCATCTTCTCGGGCAAGATCACCACCTGGGACGACGCCAAGATCAAGTCGCAGAACTCGGGCGCCACGCTCCCGTCCGCGCCGATCACGGTCGTGCACCGCTCCGACGACTCGGGCACCACCCAGAACTTCACCGACTACCTGGCGCAGAACGCACCGACCGTCTGGACCGCTCCCGCGGCGCAGACCTTCCCGTTCCAGGTCGGCGACGCCGCCAAGGGCACCTCGGGTGTCGCGGACGCCACCAAGAACGCGAAGAACTCGATCACGTACATCGACGAGTCCGGCTCGGCCGGCCTCTCGATCGCGCAGCTCAAGGTCGGCGACAACTACGAGAAGATCAGCGCGGACGGTGCGGCCAAGGTCGTCGCCGCCTCCCCGATCGCCTCGGGTCGCGAGACCAACGACCTGGCCATCCAGATCAACCGCAAGGACACCAGCAAGGGTGCCTGGCCGCTGGTCCTGGTCTCCTACGTGGTCGCCTGCCAGCAGTACAAGGACGCCGCCAAGGCGGACCTGGTCAAGGGCTACGTCGACTACATCATCAGCACCGACGCCCAGAAGGCCGCTTCCGACCAGGCCGGCTCGGCCCCGCTCGCGAGCGACCTGACCTCCAAGGTCAGCAAGGCTGTCGCCAGCATCAAGTAACACCCCGGCCGCTCGGCCTGGACCGCACCCCGGTCCAGGCCGAGCGGCGCATCACACTCACCCCGCTGGGGACCCGATGAGAGAAAGCAACGAATGACCGCCGGAACCGCAGGAGCCATCAAGCCGAAAGCGAAAGTCCGCCTCGGCGACCGCGTCTTCTCCACCTCGACCGTCGTGGCCGGGTCGCTGATCCTCGCCACCCTCGCCGCCGTCGCGCTCTTCCTCATCATCCAGAGCATCCCTGCTCTGAGCGCCGGAGCCGGCGAGCTCCCCAACAACGCCACCAACTTCTGGGCGTGGGTCTGGCCGCTGGTCTTCGGCACCATCTGGGCCGCCCTCATCGCCCTGATCATCGCAACGCCGCTGTCGATCGGCATCGCCCTCTTCATCTCGCACTATGCGCCCCGCCGGGTCGCGCAGACCCTCGGCTACATCATCGACCTGCTCGCCGCCGTCCCGTCCGTCGTCTTCGGTCTCTGGGGCATCGCGACGCTCTCCTCGTTCGTCCAGCCCTTCTACGCCTGGCTCGGCCAGTACCTCGGCTGGTTCCCGCTCTTCGCGCCGCCGATCTCCGGCACCGGACGCACCATCCTCACCGCCGCGATCGTGCTCGCCGTGATGGTCATCCCGATCATGACGGCGATCTGCCGCGAGATCTTCCTGCAGACCCCGCGCTTGCACGAGGAGGCCGCGCTGGCGCTCGGCGCCACGAAGTGGGAGATGGTCCGCATGGCGGTCCTCCCCTTCGCCCGCAGCGGCATCATCTCCGCGATCATGCTCGGCCTCGGCCGCGCGCTCGGCGAGACGCTGGCGATCGCGATGGTGCTCTCGCCGGCCCTGATCGTCAAGTTCGCCGTGCTGCAGGCGCAGAGCCCCAACACGATCGCCGCGAACATCGCGCTGCAGTTCCCGGAGGCCACCGGCGTCGGCGTCAACGCGCTCATCGCATCCGGCCTCGTGCTGTTCGTCGTGACCCTGCTGATCAACATGCTCGCCCGTTACATCGTCAGCCGCCGTGCGGCCTTCTCTGGAGCGAACTGATGGCCGCCACCACCACCGCGACCGCGGCGCCCCGCCCGCTCGCCAACTCCTACACCGCGGGCAAGCTCCCGCGTTGGACGCCCTGGGTGATGCTCGTCGGCTCCTGGGCCGTGCTCATCGCCGTGTTCGCGATGCTCGCGGCCAGCGGCGCCACCAAGGGCTTCAACCCCGTCGGGGCGATCTTCTTCGGCACCGTGCTCTTCGACATCGCGATCTACACCACATCGCTGCTGGTCGAAGGCAACCGCAAGGCGAAGGACCGGCTGGTCACCTCGCTCGTCGCGACGGCGTTCATCATCGCGCTGCTGCCGCTGATCTCCCTCGGCTGGACGGTCGTCGCCCAGGGCCTCGCGCGGTTCGACCTCACCTTCTTCTCCGAGTCGATGCGCAACGTCATCGGCGAGGGCGGCGGCGCGCTCCACGCGATCGTCGGCACGCTGGAGATCACGCTCATGGCGGCGGTCATCTCGGTGCCGATCGGCCTCCTCACCTCGATCTACCTGGTGGAGTACGGGCGCGGGATCCTCGCCCGCGGCATCACCTTCTTCGTGGACGTCATGACCGGCATCCCCTCGATCGTCGCCGGTCTGTTCGCCTACGCGCTGTTCGCCCTCTTCTTCGGGCCGGCCATCCGCAACGGCTTCATGGGGTCCGTGGCTCTGTCCGTGCTGATGATCCCGGTCGTCGTTCGTTCGAGCGAGGAGATCCTGCGGATCGTCCCCAACGAGCTGCGGGAGGCCTCCCTCGCCCTGGGCGTGCCGAAGTGGCTGACCGTGCTCAAGGTCGTGCTGCCGACGTCGGTGGCGGGACTCGTCACCGGCGTGATGCTCGCCATCGCCCGCGTGATCGGCGAGACCGCGCCGCTGCTGATCGTGGCCGGCTTCACCACGAGCATGAACTACGACCTCTTCAACGACCGGATGATGGCCCTGCCGGTGTTCGTGTACACCCAGTACACCCAGGCGGCCGGCCTGCACGCGCAGGCCTCCATCGACCGTGCCTGGACCGGTGCGCTCACCCTGATCATCATCGTCATGCTCCTGAACCTCATCGGCCGGATCGTCGCGAAGGCCTTCGCCCCCAAGTACGGCCGCTGACCGCGGACTCCACAGCTTCAACCCGAAGAAACGCAGACAAGGAAAAACGTGTCCAAGCGCATCGAAGTCAACGACCTCAACGTGTACTACAGCAAGTTCCTCGCCGTGGAGGGCGTGTCGCTCACCATCGAGCCGCGCACGGTGACCGCTTTCATCGGCCCGTCCGGCTGCGGCAAGTCGACCTTCCTCCGCACGCTGAACCGCATGCACGAGGTCATCCCCGGCGCGTACGTCGACGGTGAGGTGCTGATCGACGGCAACAACCTGTACGGCACGGGCGTCGACCCGGTGCTCGTGCGCCGCCAGGTGGGCATGGTCTTCCAGCGCCCCAACCCGTTCCCGACGATGAGCATCCGCGACAACGTGCTCGCCGGCGTCAAGCTCAACAACCGCCGGATGTCGAGGAGCGAGTCGGACGACCTGGTGGAGAAGTCGCTGCAGGGCGCCAACCTCTGGAACGAGGTCAAGGACCGCCTCGCCCTCCCCGGCTCCGGACTCTCGGGCGGCCAGCAGCAGCGCCTGTGCATCGCGCGCGCCATCGCGGTCTCCCCCGACGTGCTCCTGATGGACGAGCCGTGCTCGGCTCTCGACCCGATCTCGACGCTCGCGATCGAGGACCTGATCGAGGAGCTCAAGAACGACTACACGATCGTGATCGTCACCCACAACATGCAGCAGGCCTCGCGCGTCTCCGACCGCACCGCGTTCTTCAACATCGCGGGCACCGGCAAGCCGGGCAAGCTCATCGAGTACAACGACACCAACATGATCTTCTCCAACCCGACCGTGCAGGCCACCGAGGACTACGTCTCCGGCCGCTTCGGTTGATCCTCCACCGCACAGCGTGAACGAGGCCCACGGGATGTCCCGTGGGCCTCGTTGCGTCTCATCCCCCGGCCGGCGGCCGGCTCAGGAGTTGATGGCGACGATCGGCTTCGTGGTCGGCTGCTTCGAGCCTCCGCTGGGCTCGACGGTCATGCCGATCGTGTCGCCTGGCGTCATCGTGCCCGTGAGGACGCGCCAGGTCGCGACGTGGCCGGCGGAGTCCATCGTGCCGGCCGGAGTCGCGGCGCCGCCGCGGATGTACCAGAGCTCGTAGGTCTTGCCGCCGGCGAGCTGCGGGAGGTCGGTGGCGACGATCGCGGACTGGCCGAGCTGGGCCGACCAGACGAGCGTCGCCGTGCCGCCGCCGGTGATGGGAGCGGTGCTGCGCTGCGTGTCGGGGGCGGCGTTCAGGGCGGCCAGCGCGGAGGACTGCTGCTGCTGGTAGGAGTCGGTTCCGGCGAGGCTGACGCCGACGAAGGCGCCGGCGATGAAGAGGACCACGGCGGCCGCTGCGGAGGCGAGGATCGCGCCGGGGCGCTGGAACCAGCGACGGGCCGCGCGGGCCTCGGCGGGAGTGGGGCTTGTCGCGGGGGCCAGGGCCGGCGTGCTCGGCGCTGCGTGCACCGGAGCCGGCGCTGCCGTGCTCTGCGCTGCCTGCTCCTCCTCCGGGGCGAGCTGCGGCGTCTCGGCGATCCGAGCGAACAGCGCGGCCTTCAGCGCTGCGGGCGGTTCGACGGGGTCGGACGCGAGCGCGAGCTGAGCGGCGACGTCCTCGAAGTCCTGCGCCTCCTGGGCGTCGTCCGCACCGAGGCGGGCGCCGAGGCGTGCGGGGTCCACAGCATCGCGGTTCTCGTCGGTCATGGTGTCACCCCCAGTTCGTCGCGCAGGCGTATCATCGCATCCCGCAATCGGGTTTTCGCTGTGCCGAGTGGGATGCCCAGCTCGGCCGCGAGCTCACTCTGGGTGAGCCCTCCGAAGTAGGCGAGTGTGACGGCTTGGCGCTGCACGTCGCTCAACTTCTTCATCGCCACCTCCACTCGCTCATGCTCGACCCGGACCTCCACTGTCTCCGCCACCACATCGAACGCTGTCGGCAGGTCTCGGATGCCGACCGCTGTATCACGGTCGTGCGACGCCTGGGACGCACGGATGCGGTCGATCGCCCTCCTGTGCGCCATCGTGAGGAGCCAGGTGAGCGCTCTGCCCTTATTCGGATCGAAGCGCCGAGCGGATTGCCACGCCTCCAGGAAGACCTCCTGGGCGACCTCCTCGGACTGCGCGGCGTCGATCAGGACCCGCCGGATGAGGCCGAGCACACGGGAGGCGGTGTGGTCGTAGAGGTCGGAGAACGCACGCTGATCGCCCTGCGCGACACGCAGGAGCAGGTCGTCGAGCTGCTCCACCACGGGGGCGTCGTCCACTCTTCGATCTCCACTCGTCTGGGCCGCTGACGCCTTCGACTGTATCCCTTCCGCCGCGATGAGCGAGCCCACGACGGGCATGAAAGAGCCGGACCGCAGAACGCCTCTCGGCGCGAGGCCGCTCGAAGCGGCAAGTATTGGAGCCCGGGGTTACTGCGGTCCGGCTTCGTCAAGCATACAGGAGGCCGCCCGGGGCTTCACGGCGTGGCGTTCGCAGGGAGAGAACGGCGGGCGGGAATACGGGTGGTCTCCGTGCGTCTCCGCTCAGTCGAGCGAGTCGGTGCGCCACAGCCGCGCACAGGTGGTCAGCTCCTCGGCCGTGCGGGTGAAACGCAGGGCGCGCGTGGTCAGCTCGCTCGCCCGCTCGGGGTCGAGCGCGTCCCGGTCGTCGGCCACGGAGAGGCATCCCGCCGCCGTCACCCGGCAGAACGCGGCCGCCCGGTCGAGCGCGACCGCGAAGTCGCCCTCGAACACCCCGCGCAGGATGCGATCGGCGAGCTCCGTCACCTCCCCGGGCCCGGCCGGCGTCGGCGCGCCCGCGACCACGGGGTCGATGGAGGCGATGACCTCCGTGCCGCGCTGGTACAGCAGCGCGGTCCCCTCGGCGTCCTGCCGGATCAGCAGCCGCAGCAGGTAGATCCGCCACAGCGCCCCCGGCAGGCTCTTGGGGTTGGATCGCGCCCACAACTCGGCGATCGCGTCGATGCCGTGCTCGTCGGTGTAGGCGACGAGCCGGTCCACGATCTCCGGATCGGGGTCCTCACGGACGCGCGCGAGCAGCGCCTGGGCGGTCTCGTGGGCGACTTTGCTTATCTGCGCGGGATCGTCCCCACCGAGAAAGGCCTCGAACATCCCCCCGGGAAACAGCGTTGGCTTGTGATAGCGGTCCGGCATCCCCCCATTCTGCCCCGGCACGGGGAGGTGCGGAATCCACGCTAGATTAGAGGGCGAGGGCCTCTAGCTCAGTCGGTAGAGCATCGGACTTTTAATCCGCGGGTCGTGGGTTCGAGCCCCACGGGGCCCACCCAGTGGATCACAGGGATTCAAGCCCATCGGCGGCAGTTTCGGAAGCCGCGATTTCGGGATTTGCCCACATTTTGCCCGCAACCTCTGGAGAGCCAAGACGGCTCAATGCGTCCCCAACGGCATCCAGGTCATCGTCGAAGAGGTCGGCGTAGACGTCGAGGGTCATCGCGGCGGAGGCGTGGCCGAGCTTCCGTTGGACTGCCTTTACGTTGGCTCCCGCCGAGCTGGCCAAGCTCGCGGCCGTATGGCGGAGGTCGTGGACGGTCGGGCGCAGCAGGTCGGGATGGTTGTCGGCGAGAGAGTCGGCCGCTTTGGTCGCTTCGCGATGCAGCGGAGCTGCACCCTTGACTCGGTCGCTCAGCGCGCGAGGATGCCTTGGGTGGGGCACCAACTGATGACGCACCCTTCCGCGCTCCCGTCGGTTCCAAGCCCAGTGGGCGCCGCGTTAAGACTGGCTCAAGGAGTCTTGGATCTCACCCTTGAGAAGTCGGCCTCCTCCTCGTCCTTGGAAAGGAGGCGCTGGCCGGCCATGCGCACGACCCGGCCACTCACTTCATCAACCTGCGGGATGTCACCGGCCAGCCAGCGCAGAGTCGTGTAGCCGCCTCGTGTTTCACGGTAGAAGGCGCTCACATACGCCCTTCGCGCCAGTAGGAGTATCAAGCCGAAAAGGAACACGTTGGAGTAAGACGCGGCGAAGCCTGTGACGAATGGCGAAAGATGGCGTGTTAGGAAGACGAGCGAGCTGTTGACCCACCCCGTTACGTAAATGCAGCCAAGGATTCCGATGAGGGCTTGATCGCGGTTGAAGTAGGTCCTCGCTCCGTACCCGACATTCGCAGCCACTACGGTGCCGAACGGAACCCGGTGCAGTGCCGGTCCTGCGAGGTCGTCTCTTGGCCCACGCCGTTTCGCAGCACGTATGTGTAGCTGAATGGCCAGGCAGAGATCAACCAAATCCTTCTCGGAGGCGATTGCCTTCCAACCTGACGAACCGACGGTGAAGAACAGTTCCGGCTCGTCACCGGGTGCGTTGAGTCGAATGCGCAGCACGGATGAACGCTTGAGTCCGTTGCGACGCACCCGTTCCGTGCTCACAGAATCGACCTGGCCCCACGGGATGTCTGCGACCACGCGCGGGTCTCTGACTCCTGCGTAGATTCGCATTCCTCGCTGCGAAAACGCCGCCGTCAACGCAGGGCGCATGCCGTGGAATTTCGCCACCGACAATGTGCTGTCGAGCGCGCCGAGCCTCCAGAGGCTCACAGACGTCGGCGCGTCCAAGACCATTGCGTGGAGGCGCGCTTGCGGCTCGATCTTAAGTACCGCCTCCCATCTACAGTCTGCCCTCCACCTGGAGGACAGGTAGCTCGCCGCGATGACCGACACGAAAACGACGTTTCCGATCGTCGCCCCGAGCACGAACAGCCAGGACCTAGCCTCGCTTTCGAAGCTGAGTCCGATGACTGCAGTCGCAGCGATCACGGCCACGATCAATAAAGGGACCAGGACGAGCAGACGCTGCCACCAGTGCAAGCGGGTTTGATACGTCGGCACTGTCGAGCCCCCTCGGTGTTTGTCGTCGTCGCCAAGACTTGCGTGACCATCTTTGCAAACCAACGGTTGATTCGCTCTGGGGTTGAGCGAGCAGTTCGCTGGTTCTTTTTCGCGTAGTCGACGATGAAGTACACCGCCACTCCTGCGAGATACAGGAGTGCGATCGACCAAGCTATCCAGTTGCTGTCGAGCAACCCGCCCAGGACCTGCGTAGCCAAGCAGCGCGGAGAGAATCATCGCGGGAAACAGAACTACTACGGCCCAGACCCTTCGACCCATCGGGACGCTACCACCCCTCCGGGCATCACCGCGGAGGTACTCCCGGGGTCTTCGACGTCCATGTGCTGAACCTAGCGGTTCCGAACAGTGTTCAACGGGAGCGAAGCACACGGCGCATTGGAGTAGATGGCATGCTCAACGGGCTAAAGCAACCCGAAAAGGAAAGCATGACCGACAGAGCTAGAACACCAAGAAGGAAGCAAGGACACAAACCAACGAGGGAAGGCCAAACCAAGAAGACGAAGTCCCGATACACAAAGACGGAAATGCAATAAATGCAATGCACCCAGGCACTTTAAGTGAGCCCCTTCGGCAGCCCAATGAATGACAGGGGTCGCGTGTAAACCAGGTTGCATGGCAAATCGGGGCAAGGCGAGCCGGCGCGAAGCGTCCTACGCGCGGCAGCGCCAAGCGCACGACGCCGCCACCACACGGCACGCTGAAGACCGCGAGCGGGAGGCCGCACAGCGGCACGCCGCCGACGCGATGTTGGAGTTCCAGGCCAAATGGGGCACGCGCGACGACGCCCTCCAACGACTTGGTGAGGTCTCGCGAACCATGGAGCGACTGCGCCGCGAACAGGACACCGCAATTCGCGAACGCGACGAGTTGATCGTTGCCGAAAGCTGGAGCTCGTTGTCGGCGCGAACGGGGCTGAGCCGGCAGGGGCTAAGCAAGCGGTCTCGGGACTACACCGCGAAGTCCTAGAGATGGAATTGCGGACGCTTCTCGGATGTCGCCATCGTTTTCGGCTAGCCGCCCCAGTGCCGGAGCTGTTCGCGGATCGTCGTTTCGTAGGCCCTCCGTGCAAACGTGAACGTGACGGGCTCGAACTCTTCGAAATCGGGTTTCTCACTCAGTCCTGTTTGATAGGCCACGCTTGACCACCGGACCTTCGTGTTCTCAAAATCGATACGCGCGCTGATGGTTGCACAGTTCAAATCTCCGCACTGAGAGCAGTAGAGGATCGCCGTACGACTGTCTGCAAAGCGCACCCAAGCCTCGTCGTTCGGCTGATACCCATCGAGCAAGGCGCGCAGGCTCTCCACTGGATACGGGTGCCCCTCCGTCCCACGAACCATCTGAGTTCGCTCGTCGGCAACGCTGCCGTCATGCAATCGGAGATGAGAGCGCAGGGCGACACCATTGATCGTCCAATCGAGGAAGTTCACCGGGGTTCGTCGCTTCCTATTGCGCCAACCTCTGATGTCGATGATCACGTCCTCAGTAGCCACCCACTCCGTTCCGAGCTCGTCGAGAATTCCCTCGGCGCTTTCTTCGGAGTTGTTGGACATGCCGCTAGATTAGTGGGCCATTCGTCGCACAGCGTGGAGGTCCAATGCGGCAAAATGCGGCGCCCAAGGGGAGCGGAATAGAGATGGCAGCATTGTGTACCCTCGGCCCGACCCCGGGATAGTGGTACGATATCTTGTACCATTTGGAGGAATCATGGCCATCACAGCAAGCGAGGCTCGCAGCGACCTGTTCGGCCTCATCGAACGCGTCAACCTCGACCAGACCGAAGTCGAGATCACGTCAAAGCGCGGTTCGGCCGTGCTGATGTCGAAGGACGAGTACGACTCGCTGCTGGAGACCACCTACCTCCTGCGCTCCCCCAAGAACGCACGACGCCTCATCGACGCGATCGAGAGCGCCCGCGCTGGAAACGTCACCGAGCACGACCTGACCAGTGAGTGATCGCAAGCTCGTCTGGACCGTCGGCGGCTGGGAGGACTACCTCTACTGGCAGGGTCAAGACCGGCGAACGCTCAAGCGGATCAACCTGCTGATCGAAGACATCCTGCGTGACGATCCGTTCGAGGGCGTCGGAAAGCCGGAGCCGCTCAAACATGCGCTGGCCGGAGCCTGGTCGCGACGAATCGATGAAGCGAATCGACTGGTGTATCTGGTCGACAACGCATACGTGATCGTTCTGCAGGCCCGCTACCACTATTGACGCGACTGCCGTCGCAATCCAGAGCCAGGGCTACCTGGCATGACAGCATGAGCGTGTGAAATCGCCCGCAGAGATTCGCTCGCAGCTGAGGACCCACATTGGTTCCGAACGGATCGTGAACATCGAACGTCGATCGCGACCTGGCTCTACGATCGACGGATTCGTCCTCGTTGTTGGACGAGATTGGGTGCTGCTTTCGAAGACGACCGAAGGCGGCTACTTCGACGGCCATGCGGCTATTAGGATCAGCGACATCAAAAGGGCGCGGCCTGATCGGTCCTTTCAGTCCGATTTCGCCAGAACACAGCCCGATTGGCCACCCTCGCTTCCTCTCCGCCGTGAGGATCTCGATCTGGATAGCACCAAAAGTATGCTGCGGTCGCTCCTTGTTGCCGGTCACATGATCGGCATCGAGCGAGACCTGCGAGTGGAAGCTATCTGGATTGGCGTGCCCGACGGCCTGACCAAGAAGTTCCTCTACCTCTGGGAAGTCACGCCCCAGGCGACATGGCATGAGGCGCCGCTAGGGTACAAACTCAAGACGATCAGAACCGTAATTTTCGACGATCGGTATCAGACTGCCTTGGCTGCAATGGCGGGGAACTCGCCCGCTGACGCAGCGAGCGACTGGGCGCATGATCTAGAAAAGATGCGCTGAAAAACTGGCACAAGCGACACCTGCCCTGCAACTGGCGTACCGCCTGAGTGCGCCCTTTAGGATGAGCGCGTGGTGCGAATCAGCAAAGGCCAGTTGCGACTTGCACTCGTTGTCTCGGGGATCGCAATGATTGCCTGCCTGGTCGCAGGAGACTACTTTGCAGCCATCACACTCGTCATCGTCGCCGCACTCGGTACTTGGTGGCAGGTTCGGCACGCGAAGCTCGCTGCCCGAGATAAACACGGGCACGACCGACACGAGCTGTGATGATCGTCGCGAACCTGCGGCCCGGTCTGACCGTCTTCTTAGAGGGGTCTGTCATGTCTCAGGACATCTCTGACGGTTGTGAACCAATAGATCTCTGACGCTTCGTCGTCGATTCGTCCTGACACTTCTCCTTGGTTGAAGAGATCGGTGCGACGCCAGTGGTCCCTTGGGCCCCTTTCGCCAGTTACTCGGTTCGGCCGAGCCATTGAACCTCGCTCGAATCGTCATAGTCTTCGCGTAGGAGGCGGAGAATGCCATGAGCGATAGACGAAACACCCCCTCGTTCGTCGGACTTGTTGTCTCCTGCTTCGCGTTCGCGGTGATCTTGGCGGTCGTCGCACTGCTGCATCCGCTTCCCTGGATCTGGGTCCCTGTTGGACTCGCCCTCATCGCAGGAGTCATAGGGCTCATTGCTGTCGCGACTAGAGCGAGGCGGTAGTCACCCCATAAGCGGCTCAACCTTGTCGGGACCGAACGTGCCGCTGGCTTGAAGCGGAAGGGCACTCGTCGCTGTCGGCCCCGGTGGTTCTCCCTCGATCTTTGAGGGATGAGCCGTGTTGACCCCGTTGATCCTCGTGTCCGTCTTGCGATTGTTCAGTGGCCGCCGGATGCTCCGCGTGGTGCTGTGACGACGTTCTGCATCGAGCACGGGATCTCGCGGGAGACGTTCTATGCGATCCGAAGACGGGTGGCGGAGGACGGTCCGGCTGCTGCGTTGGAGCCGCGGTCGAGACGGCCGCGCAGCAGTCCCTCACGGGTGATGGACGAGGTTGTCCAGCGGGCGGTCGCCGTGCGGGCCGCGTTAGAGGCCTCCGGGTTGGATCATGGGCCGATCAGTGTTCACGAGAAGATGCGGGCGTTGGGGATGGAGCCGGTGCCGGCGGTGTCGTCGTTGGCGCGGATTTTCCGTGATGCGGGTGTGGCCCGGTTGGAGCCGAGGAAGAAGCCGCGGGCGGCGTTCCGGCGGTTCGTCTATCCGGCGCCGAACGCGTGCTGGCAGTTGGACGCGACCGAGTATGTGCTCACCGGTGGTCGCAAGTGCGTGATCTTCCAGCTCATCGACGACCACTCCCGGCTGGCGGTCGCCTCCCATGTGTCCTGGGGGGAGACCTCCGAGGGCGCGATCGCGGTGGTCAGCAAAGGGATCGCGGCCCATGGTGTTCCGCAGCGGCTGCTGTCGGACAACGGGTTGGCGTTGAACCCGTCCCGTCGCGGGATCCTGGGTCAGCTGGTGGCTTATCTGCGTTCGCTCGGCGTCGAGCCGATCACCGGGAAGCCCTATAAGCCGACCACGCAGGGCAAGAACGAGCGTTTCCATCAGACGTTGTTCCGGTGGCTGGATAAGCAACCGTTGGCAGAAACGCTGGAGCAGCTCCAGGCCCAGGTCGACGCGTTCGATCTGATCTATAACACCGAACGCCCGCATCAAGGGTTGCCGGGTCGGGTCACTCCGGCGCTGGCGTGGGCGGCAACAGCCGTGGTCGAAGCGCCTCGTCCGCCCGCTCAGCCGACTGTCCCGGTCGGGGAGAACGAGGGCCCGTGGATGACCCGGATCCAGACCAACGGCACCGTCTATGCCCGCGGCACCAAGTTCCAAGTCAGCCGAACCCTCGCCGGCCAGATCGCCTATCGGGTCGAGGAGAAGGACCGACTCTTGATCTTCGACACCCACGGCACCCTTCTAGCCGAATACCCCTGGCCCGCACCGGGCACCAAATACGTCGGCAGCGGCAACCCCCGCGGGCCCCGTGGGCCACGCAAGAATCGCGGAGTGTCAGAGATGTCCTGAGACATGAACTGTCAGAGATGTCCTGAGACAGAAACGTCAGAGATGTCTTGAGACATCACACTTCTTAGAGGGGTCGACTCGCGATCCGTGCCCACACTTTGCCCACACTTTAATGAGATCTCCTGCGATCACAATGTTTCTCTGTGATTCAAAACCCGCGGAATTTCGGGGATTTTTACGAGCGATCGCCCCTGGTAGGCAAGCCGAGCGGACTCTTAATCCGCGGGTCATGGGTCCGAGCCCAAGCAGCCCACCCACGACGATGAACGTTCTCAACTCGGACCGCGCCGCAATCGTTCGAGGTCCTCCCGGAGCGTCTCCCTGGCTTCGGGTGGCATGCGATCGATCTCGGCCAGCGAGGAGAGCCAGGCCGCCGAAACTTGCAACGTAGCGCTCGGTTCGTCCTCTCGGAGCACGTGGTCGTGCAGTTCGTCCACGGCCAGCTCGAAGGCGTTCGCATCGATCGGGCGATCCGCTCCGAGCGAGAGTTCTATCGACCGGCCACCGAGTCCGAGGAGCGGATGCTCGGCCGGCGGGGACGGCACCGATTCTGCGCCTTCCTTTCGCGCCTCCAGGCGCCTTCTCCGGCGCTCCAGGGCTACCGCCCCGATCATCCACGACACGTCGACAGTATGCACCCTGTCAGTGTTCGCGCCCCTCCGACGGGGGACATCATTCCAATCCGTTCCGCCGATGCCTCCGGAACACTCCTGACGGCCGGAACCATTCCGGTCGCGCAACGCAAAGGGAGTTCGGAATGAACAACGTCACCAAGCGCGTCGGGATCCTGGGCGGAGCGGCTGTGGTCGCTTCCGGTCTGATCGTGGGAGGTCTCGCCCTTCCGGCGAACGCGGAGACGACCAACACCGACACCGCACCCACCACGACCACGGCCGTGGCGCCGCACACGCTCGACTACCTGAGCCTGTCGGACATCCTGCACAGCGTCTCCGCTCCGGTCACGGTCGGCCCCGTCGTTCAGGGTCCCGTCGCCAGCGGCAACGCGAGCGGCAACACTGTCGACCCGGTCGCGAGCGGCGACCCCGTCGCCAGCGGCAACCAGGCCAACGGCAACTCGGTGGGCAGCAATGACTCGACTCCGGTCGCCAGCGGCAACACCACGCCGGTCGGCTCGGGCAACAACACCTCCGCGGGCAACGGCACCGGCGTCTCGGCTCCGGTCGGCTCCGGCAACACGACCGGCACCTCGCTGAGCAACCTCGGCGCGTCCGTGACCGACTCGGTCAACAGCGCCGTGAGCGATGCCCTCAAGGGCCTCAACGGCACCAGTGGCATGCTGGGTCGCTGACCTGAGCTAGGCGCACATCGGCGCCCGGACCGAACGGGTCCGGGCGCCGATGCGTGTTCTCAGGCCTTCCTGGCTCGGGACACCGAGCCGGACCGGGACACGATGATCACGGCCAGTACGACGGCAGCGACCTCGGCCAGCAGGTCCAGGCCGCCCTTGACGTCCACCGGCTCGCCCCTCCCGATCGCCAGACCGACGGCGTCCTCCGCGTGGCCGGCCTCCAGCGGGAGACCCACCAGGACCGCATAGGCGTAGATGCCGATCAGGGCGACGTTCACGACGACGATCCCATACAGCACGAGCCACTGGGGCCGCTCGGGCAGGAACAGGATTCCGCCGGCCAGGGCGAGTTGTGCCACTCCGGCGAGGAGGAATCCCGTTCCGAGCAGCACCGAGGCGCCGAGGTGCTCCGGGGTGAGGAGCAGGTGGATGGTCCCCGCCACGATGAGCGAGACCGTCAGCACCAGGCGCAGCGCGGTGAGGGAGTCGATCCGTCCCGCGGCCGCGGGGGTGCTGATCGCGGCGGCCAGCAGCGCAGCGCCCGCGAGCGCGAACACGGCGGGCCCCACCCCGGGGACCGGCGCGGTGAGCGCGCCGGCCGGTCCCGGAGCAGCCGCATACGAGGCGATCCGCAGCGCACTGTAGAGGCTGTCCACGATGACCACGGCCGCGCCGAGGATCGCGAGCGGTCGGAGGACCGCCGCGCTCCCCTGCCTCGCCATGACGACGAGGACCGCGACCACGACCAGCGTGACGCCGCCCAGGAGTCCACCATCCAGCGCGAACCCGCGGACGACGGTGAGCCCGTGGAACAGCACCAGCCACGGAAGGGCGCCACCCGCGACCATGAGGGCGAGAGCCAGCCCGCCCGAGGCGAGAGCGACTGCCTCCCGCGGGACGGTGACATTCCAGGGACGCGACACAGCGACGTGTGCGGACATGATGCTTCCTACCGCTGTCCGATGACGTTGAAGAACAGATAGAGGTTGGTCGGGATCGGGCCGAGCACACCACTCGACGGATCGGCGATCAGGCTGTTCATCACCGCTTCGGACTTGCCGGCCGCGAGCTTCGCCCACGCGACCTGGTTGGTCACCGCGACGACCTTGACGTCCCACCAGCCGCCGGCCGGTCCGTCGAGGATGTGGCTGTGCGCGGGCAAGGCCACGTCGGCGACGGCGTTGGGCGATGCGCCGAGCGCGCCGGCGATCCGCGACAGGTCGATGTTCAGCGGGTGGTTCGGGCACGACGCGACGGCGCACATCGGAGCGGGAACCGGGTTGCTGAACAGCGGGACGAGCACATACAGGGTCGACCTGTCGGCGTTCGCGACCGGGCCGTGGTTCGCGGCGGTCCCGACCTCGCACGCACTCGACGCGCTGGATGCCACGCTCGTGTCGCAGAAGAAGTTCTGCGCGTACTGCACGGTCACCGTCTCGCCGTTCGTCCAGGCCGGCGTCCTCGCCGAGGACACCGGCTGCACGGCCGAGCCTCCTGCGGCGAAGGCGGCGGTGGCGATCGACAACGACGCCACGACAGCGCCGATCACCAGTGAGCCGATCAAACCGGCGCGTCTTCTGCCGCCGGTGTTCTTCAATACCATGATCACTCCATTCGGACCACGGCCTCCAATGGATGCACAACGGTCGTCGGGGCAGCGGCGGGCGACCGTGGACTCGACACTGAACTCGGCGCTGGCTATTCGGAGCCGGGGGTTGATCGGATGGGAATTCGGGCTCCAGCGTCAATCCCGCCGATCGCCCTCACCGTGCATTAGCGTCGTCCCCGAGACAGCGCCAGCACTGCGCGACGAGGAGCCGAATTGACCGACAAGCCGACGGCTGCCCGAAGCGGCCAGCCGAACTGGTTGCCGCTTGCCGGGTCGATCGCCTTCGTGACGTTGATGACTGTCTCGACAGCTCTGAAGCTCCAATCGCAGCACAGGGACACCTGGTTCGTCGTGTCCACACTCCTCTGGGCCGTCGGCATCATCGTCCTCTTCTTGTGTGCGGTTCTGACCAACTGGGAACTTCGCGTCACACGCCGAACCCGCTCGTTGCGACGGGACTATCCCACCGCGTACATCGTCGAGATCCTGAATGACCCGGGACTGTCGGTGCAACTCCAGGTGCTCGTTCGACGACTCCAGCGGAAGCGCGTGCGATTCCCCTCACGTGGCACGCAAACGCTCGTCGTCGATTCCACGGGGATCCAGCTGTTCGTCGGAAGCGCGAACTATCGAAGGAGAGCCGCAGTTCCCGTCGACGCGATCGAGCGCCTCGGGCTGTCCGCGACGCGCGTCGGGCAGTACCAGATCCGGAGTGTTCCGTCTGTGGACGTCGACTGCCGGATCTCCGGGATACCGCTGACCCTCTCGATGCATCTTTCCCGGTTCGTCGGTGTCTGGCCGCTCTTTCTGACGGAAACACGGAACGCTGAGGCGTGCCAGCGGATGCTGGTCGCGCTGGGGCGCGTCGGCACCCCGTCCGAGCCCTCCGGTCGGTGAGCAGCGATTGTCTCCGAAACACCTGCCTGACGGCTCGCGCCCTCCTCGACGGGACGATTCCGCCGACGATTCCCCGTCGCGGATCACCGTCGCCGGTCGGATCAGCGGCTCCGGATACCTCGCCGTGCGGCTGGTGCTACCCCTGTGGCTGACCGCACTCGCCCTCGTCGTGGCCGTGCCGCCCACATCGTTCACGCCGTTCGATTCTGTCGCCCGAGTCCTGTGGATCGTGGCGAGTGTGTGGTTCATCGTCCGCAGCCTGATCGTGGGCGTCTACGTCAGGAACGAGCGACTCGTGATCGTGGGCTGGTTCTGGATTCACCGGATTCCGCGGTCCGAGATCGACGACTTCGTCGCGAAGGCGTATGACGGGCTCATCACGCGGGGCGACGACCGAAACGTCTTTTCCTCTCGCGTCCGCAGCCTCGGAGTCGATGTCGCTTTCGACCGGGTCCGCTACTTCAACAGCATCGCGCTGCCGAATCGCGTGTCGAGACGCGTGGTCGCGGGTCTCCGGCGGACAGCGCTGGTGCCTTCGGAGGACCCCACGTCGACCGGGCGATGACATCCGGAGGCCCCCGTTGAGTCTCCCTCTCCCCCGACCGAGTTCGGCCCCGGGCACGAAGCCCGGGGCCTTCGTAGCCGCCGCTTACGCGACCGGTCCCTGCGCCAGAGTCACCTGCGCCGTGTGCGACGCGCCGGAGGCGTCGGTCCAGGCGATGGTCGCGCTGTCGCCCGGGTGGAGGGCGGCGAGCGCGGTGGTGAGGGCCTGCGCCGAGTCGATGGTCGTGCCGTTCACCGCGGTGATCGTGTCTCCCGCGGCCAGCCCGGCCGATTCGGCCGGGCCGCCGGAGACCACACCGGAGATGGTGGCGCCGGCGACAGAGCCGGTCGCGGTTCCGGACGACCCGAACGAGCCGTAGCCGCTGCCCGCTCGCCGCGCTGTCGGTCGACGCGACCTCCACCCCGAGGAAGGCCGGGTAGCCGAGCGTCACCGTGGACGACGCCTGGCCGGACGTGATCTCTCCCGCGATGGTGAGCGCGTTCTGGATCGGGATGGCGTAGCCCTCGGTCGCGCCGCCCTGCGCGGCGGCGGTGTCGATGCCGATCACCTGGTCCGAGGAGTTGAACAGCGGGCCGCCGGAGTCGCCGGCCTGGATGTCGGCGTCGGTCTGGATGAGGCCGTTCAGCGTCTCGGAGACGGCGGTCTGCTCGGCCTGCGTGGTGATGGTCTGGTCGAGGGCCGTCACGGTCCCCGGTGACGCGGACGGGGTGCCGCCCGTGCCGCCCGCGTTGCCGACGCCGGTGACCGTGTCGCCGACGGCTGCGTCGCCCGACGTGTCCAGGTTCGCGGTGCTGAGGCCCGAGGCGTTGCTGAGCTGGAGGACGGCGATGTCGTCGGTGGCGTCGGTGCCGACCACGGTCGCGGTGTACTGGGCGCCGGTGGCGACGACGGTGACGGTGATGCTGGTCGCGTCCTCGACCACGTGGTTGTTGGTGAGGATCTCGCCGTTGGAGGTGAGCACGAGGCCGGTGCCTGCGCTCTCGGCCTGCGCGTAGGTGAGCTGCGACGTGATGTCGACGACGCCGACCTCCTCGGCGGCGGTGGCGCTGGCGAGGGCGGAGGAGCCGGTGGAGGACGACGAGCCGGAGCCGCTCGAGCCGGAGCCCGAGCCCCCGTAGCCTCCGCTGCTCCCGGAACCGTAGCCGTAGCCGTACCCGCCCGAGCCGAACCCGTTGCGGCTCAGCGTGTTGTGGACGCTGCTGGACGCGGTGGAGGCGGTCGCGGAGGTGGACCCGGCGGTGTAGGCCAGCGCCCCCAGCCCGAACGCCGCGCCGACGGCGAGGGTCGCGGCGACCGCGGTCGATGCCACGATCAGCGGCCGGCGTCGGCCCCGCGGCGCGTGTGCCGGTGCGGCTGCGGCGGGCGCCGCATTGTTCTCTGCTGCTACGGGGGGAACTCCCTCGACCTCGTCCATGACTGTGGTCCTCTCGACTTCAGGCTTGATGTCGACAGCACACCGCATGCGAGTGGGAGGCCATGATGCGCAGCTTTTGACTTCGCCGGGAGAAAACTAGAGATTCCTATGAATCGGGTCACGGGAGGGTCACGCCGCCGGACCACGTGCCGGGCTCACGCCACCCCGGTGAACCGCCCGCGCTCCAGCACGTACCCCACGGCGACGGCCCCCGCGATGCACAGCATGATCGGCGCGAGCATGTCGGGGCCCTGGTTGGTGAACTCCATCACAAGGATCAGCGCGGTCAGCGGCGCGCGCATGGTCACCGCGAGGAAGGCCGCCGCACCGAGTAGTGCGAAGGCCGCGAGCGGCTCGCCGGGCCAGAGCAGCTCCCACACGCCGCCGAGCGTCAGTCCGAGGCCCGCGCCGATCGCGAACGACGGGGTCAGGGTGCCGCCGGCCGCGCCCGCTCCGATGGTGCCGACGGTCGCGGCGGTCTTGACCACGGTGGTCAGGAGGATCACCGCTACCGGCAGCGTCGCCTCCAGCGCGAGCTGGCCGAGCGAGCGGCCGTTGCCGAGGATCGCGGGCAGCCAGAGCGACACCACGCCGACCGCGGCGAAGACCAGCGGCATGACGATGAGGATGCCCCACGACGTCGGGCGGTGGTTCTGGGCGAGGCGGGTGAGCCGCACGAAGCCGACGGCCGCGAAACCGATGAGCGGGCCCGCGAGGATCGCCCACACCACGATCTGCGGGCGCAGCGGGATCTGGTGCACGAGGTACAGCGGGTTGGCCGGCACAACGAGCCGGGCGACGAGCGCCGCGATCGCCGAGGTGGCGAGGGCAGGCAGCACGGTCGCGAAGCTGATCTCGGCGAGGAGGATCTCGATGGCGAACACCGCACCGCCGAACGGGACGTTGTAGACGGCGGCGAGACCGGCGCCAGCGCCGCACGCGACCAGGATGCGGCGCTCGCGCGCACTCACGCCGGCGCGCTCGGACAGCCACGACGCCCACCAGGCCGCGATCTCGCGCGGGGCGACCTCCCGGCCGATGGAGGCGCCGAGGCCCACGATGATCACCTGGAGGGCGGCGTTGAGGAGCGTGACGACGCCGGGCATCCTGCGCCCGTTGACCGCGGCCTCCACCGAGACGATGGCGCGCGCGGGGCTCCGGCGTCCCCAGCGGCGCAGGAAGAACCAGCCGACCCCGCCGAGGACGCCGGCGAGGACCAGCGCGACGACGCGGTTCACCGGCGGGGCGTCCAGAAGCCCCTCGAGGAAGGTCCCCTCCGAGTAGCCGAACGCCAGGTGCTGGATGGTGTGCAGGCCGAGGTAGACCAGCCCGCCGCCCACGCCGGCTCCGACGCCGACGAGTGCCGTGACGACGACGAGCCTGGTCAGCCAGGCGGGCGTCGCGCGTGCGGGAACGCGTCCGGAGATGGGCACGCTCCCAGGCTACTGCCAGCCGGGTCGCGGCCCCGGCAACCGGCTCAGGAGGTCAGGCGGCTCACGGTGCCGCGAGCCCGCCGACCGTGAGAAGGTTCACCGTCGTCGTCGTGCACGCCGTGTAGTTGTCCGCCTTCACGAACAGCGACTCGGTCGACCCCGGCGGGTACACGCGGAACCCGTCGGCCGGCTTCGGCTTGCAGTCCGCGTCGGAGTAGTTGAGAGCCTGGGTGATCTTCAGCGGCGCCTGCGCGGTGCCGCCCGGCTGCAGGACCACCGTGTCGTGCGGGGTGGTGCGGTCGAACTGCGCCGCGCTTCCGAGCTGGGTGCCGTTGCCGTCCCCCACGAACGAGACGCCAGGCCAGCCCTGCAGCGAGCACTGCGTCGAGCCGGTGTTGGTGAGGACGATGGTGACCTCCACGCTGCCCGCGGCGCCGCCTCCGCCCTTGCCCATGCTTCCCGTGAGGCTCGACGTCGCGCACTGGCCCTGGATCGGCTCGGAGGTGCTGGTCGCGGTCGGGCGCGGAGATGCCGAGCCCGTGTCGGACCCGGAGCCCGACGCGGCGGGGGACGCCGCCGGGCTCGCGCCGGCGGAGCAGCCGGCGAGGCCGCAGGCGAACGCTGCGGCGAGCGCGAGGGCGAGAGCGGGCCTGGCGATGACGGAGCGGCGCGTCGAGTCGGACATGCCCTATTGTCAGCACGCCGAGGCGGTCCGCCCGGCGAGGACTCGCCGCCCCGGCAGGAGTTGCACTGGCAGTATGAAGGCATGAGAGCGCTCGGGACCTGGCTGGCACGCTACTGGACGGTCTTCGTCCCCGTCATCGGGGTGGGCGTCCTGATCGCGTTCTGGACGGTCGAACTGGAGCCGGTCGCCGTCGCGGTGATCGCGGTCGTGCTGGCCGGGACCGTGCTGGCCGCCGTGCAGCACGCGGAGGTCGTGGCCCACCGGGTCGGCGAGCCGTTCGGATCGCTCGTGCTCGCGGTGGCGGTCACGATCATCGAGGTGGCGCTGATCGTGACGCTGATGACCACGGGAAAGGACACCGCCACGCTCGCGCGCGACACCGTCTTCTCCGCCGTCATGATCACCATGAACGGCATCGTCGGCCTCAGCCTCCTGCTCAGCGCCACCCGGCGCGAGACCACCTCCTTCAACGCGCAGGGCAGCGGCGCGGCGCTCGGCACGGTGACGGCGATGGCGACGCTCACGCTGGTGCTGCCGACCTTCACGGAGGCGACACCTGGACCGGAGTTCTCGACCGGCCAGCTCGCCTTCGCCGCGATCGCGTCGGTCGCGCTCTACGGGATGTTCGTCTTCACGCAGACCTTCGCGCACCGCGACTTCTTCCTCCCCGTCTCCCCCAAGGGCAGACCGCTCACCGAGGACACCCACGCCGACGCGCCGTCGACCCGCACCGCGCTGATCAGCGTCGGCCTCCTGCTCGTCGCGCTCGTCGCCGTGGTCGGGCTGGCCAAGCTGGAGTCCACCCCGATCGAGCGCGCGGTGACCGGGATCGGCCTCCCGCAGTCCTTCGTCGGCGTGATCATCGCGCTGCTCGTGCTGCTCCCGGAGGGCATCGCCGCGTCGAAGGCCGCGCGCCGCAACCGGATGCAGACCAGCCTCAACCTGTCGCTCGGCTCGGCCATCGCGAGCATCGGGCTCACCATCCCGGCGATCGCGGTCGCGTCGATCTGGCTGCCGGGGCCGCTGCACCTCGGGCTCGGCGCGAGTCAGATCGTGCTGCTGATGCTGACCGTGGTGGTCAGCATCCTGACGATCATGCCGGGGCAGGCGGCGCGCATCAAGGGCGGCATCCACCTGATCATTTTCGCCGCGTTCATCTTCCTGTCGATCGCGCCCTGACGGTGGCGCGGCGTACGCTCCGACCATGAGCGGACGCGACCCGCGGGTGGACGCCTATCTGGCGCCGCTGCCCGCCTGGCAGCAGGAGGTCTTCGGCGAGCTGCGGGACATCCTGCACGAGGCGGACCCCGCCATCGAGGAGACGATCAAGCGCTCGGTCCAGCCGTACTTCGTGCTCGACGGCACCGTCGCGGCATTCCTCGCGGCGAAGGACCACGTCAACCTGTTCGTCTACGACGGCGGGATCGTGCCTGATCCGGCCGGGCTCATCACGGCGGGCCACGACAACGCGACCGCGCGCACCATCGGCTTCCGGGAGGGCGACCCGATCGACCGGGAGGCACTGCTGGCCTTCCTGCGCAGGCTCATCGCCGACAATCGCGCGGGCGGCTGGCGCAAGCTCACCGGCCGGCGCTGACTCGCCGGGAAGCGCTGACTCACCGGGACGGGCTGACCGCCGCGTCCCAGAGCGTCTCCGCCGCGAGCCGGGCGGCCAGAGGGGTCCCGCCGCACAGCGCGGCACTCGCGGACGCGCCGTCGAACAGGAGCGTGAGCTGCACGGCGAGGACGTGCGGCGACGCGGCGCCCGCGGCCTCGGCCTGGCGCTGGAAGTACGCGGTCAGCTCGCCCTTGAAGTGCTGCGCCACCTGCGCGGCAGGATGCTCCCGGTCGCGCAGCTCGGTTGCCACGTTGACGAACGGGCAGCCGAAGTAGTCGCCGGCCTCCGCCGCGCGGTGGAGGGCGTCGTAGACGTGCAGCGTCCGCTCGCGCGGGGTGCGTCCGTCGTCGCCCTGGCTGAAGTAGCCCGCGACCACGCGCGGGCCGTACTCCGTCAGCATCTCGGCGACGATGGCGTCCTTGCTCTCGAAGTGCTGGTAGATGGAGCGCTTGGAGACCTGGGCCTCCAGCGCCAGCCGGTCGACGCCGACCGCGTGCACGCCCTCGCGGATGAAGAGCCGCGCGGCGGCGTCCAGCACGCGTTCCCGGGGCTTGGGGCGCGGTGCGGTCGTCGTGGTCATGCGTCGATTCTAGAGGTCGGGTTGCGCAAAGTAAACCGATCTGTGTACATTGTCGGAAACAGATCAGTTTACTTTTGGAGGATCACCATGACCGATCTCACCGGACGCGTCGCCCTCGTCACCGGCGCCAACCGCGGCCTCGGGGCCGCCTTCGTCGCCGAACTCCTCGAGCGCGGTGCGTCGAAGGTCTACGCCGCCGCCCGCCGCCCCGAGTCGGTCGACGTCACCGACCCGCGCGTCGTCCCGCTGGAGCTGGACGTGACCGACGCGGAGAGCATCCGTCGCGCCGCCGAGACCGCCACCGACGTGACCGTGCTCGTCAACAACGCGGGGATCGGCGTGAACCAGTCGCTCGTGAGCGGCGACCTGGCCGACATCCACCGCGAGTTCGACACCAACTTCTGGGGCCCGGTGCTGGTGACCCGCGCCTTCGCGCCGATCCTCGCCGCGAACGGCGGCGGCGCGATCGTCAACATGCACTCCGCCCTGAGCTGGTACGCCATCGGCTCGTACAGCGCGGGCAAGGCGGCGCTCTGGTCGGCGAGCAACTCGGCGCGTGTCGAGCTGGCGCCGCAGGGCATCCAGGTGGTCGGCGTCCACGTCGGCTACGTCGACACCGACATGGCCGCGCACGCGGACGGCTATAAGGTGCCGCCGGCGCAGGTCGTCGCCGAGGCGCTCGACGCCGTCGCCGCGGGAGACGCGGAGGCGATCGTCGGGGAGACCGCGCAGCAGGTGAAGGCCGCCCTCCACCAGGACGTGCGCGTGCTCTACCCCCAGCTCGCCAGGTAGGAGTCCGACGCGAAGCCGCGCGGGCGGATGCCCCACTGCGCGGTCCAGGTCTCGCCGGGCTCCACCCAGCGCAGGCCCTGACCGGTGTTGAGGGCGTTCGCCGGCGCAGTCATCGGCTCCACGGCGAGCGCGACCTCCCCGGCCTCCTTCGTAGCGAAGGCCCGGTGGGTGAACACCTGGACGTAGGCGAAGGACGCGTCGCCCCACAGCGTGACGGTGCGGCCGTCCGACGCAGCGAGCACGTGCTCGGCGGGCGTGCGAAGGTCGCCGAAGCCGTCGTTGAGGTCGAGGTCGGCCACGACCCCGCCCTCCGAGAGGTCGTACCTCGTGCCGGCGACCGCGGTCTCGCCGGTGACGTTCAGCCGGTCGTCGGTCTCGAACCGGGTGCCGGCGTGGACGGTCAGCGTGAGCTGGGTGGCCGGGACGTCGCCGATGCGCAGGTACGGGTGCGCGCCGATGGCGACGGGCGCGCTCCGCTCGCCGCGGTTCGTCACGGTGTGGGTGACCGTCAGGCCCTCCGTGTCGAGCTCGTGCGTGACGGTGGTGTCGAGGATGAACGGGTAGCCGGGCTCCGGGTAGATCGTGGCCGCCTGCGTCACCGCCGAGTCGGAGCGCTCGACCAGCGTATACGGCCGGTAGCGCAGCAGGCCGTGCGAGGCGTTGCCGAGCGATGGCTCGGTGAGCGCGAGCCGCTGCGGGACGCCGTCCAGCTCCCAGACCCCGTCCTTCACCCGGTTCGGCCACGGCATCAGCACGATGCCGTCGGCGGAGGGTGCCGTGGAGTCCTCCGCGAACGGCTCCAGGATGTCCGCTCCCCCGTACCTGAGGGTGCGGAGGCCGGCCGCCACCTGCGTGACGGTGGCGGTCAGGTCGCCGAACTCGAGGTCGTACTGTTCTCCGGTCGGTGCGCGCATGAGGACAGCGTATTCCTCAGGAGATGGTCACCGGCAAGCCTGCGGCCCGCAGCGATCGCACAGTTGCCGGATCGGCCGACTCACCGGTGAGGAGTCCCGCGACATCCTCCAGCGCGGCGATGCGGCCGACGTGCGTGCGGCCGAGCTTGGAGCCGTCTGCGACGACCAGCGCGCGGCCGGAGGACGCCACCATGACGCGCTTGAGGTCGGCCTCCGGGAGGTTCACGTTGGTGATTCCGCCGACGGGGTCGACACCCGTGCAGCCGATGAAGGCCAGGTCGGCGTGCACGCGCTCGAGGAGGACCGAGGCCAGCGGCTCGACGAGCGAGTGCTGCAGCGGCCGCAGCGTGCCGCCGGTGACGACGACTTGGAAGCGCGGGATGGCTCGCTCCAGCTCCAGCGCGATGGTGAGGCCGTTGGTGATGACGGTGACGTCCTCCAGGTCGTCACGGTCGGCGAGCGCCCGCGCGATGGCGGCGGTGGTGGTGCCGACATCGAGGAGGACGCTGCTGCCGGACTCCACCAGCACCGCCGCGGCCGCGCCGATCCTCCGCTTCTCCTCGGCGGACGACTCCAGCGCCTCCTCGAAACTCGCCTCGCGCGTGCCCGCGCCGCGCAGCACCGCCCCGCCGTGGACGCGGCGGATGCTCTGCTGCGCGTCGAGGGCGTCGAGGTCGGAGCGCACGGTGACGTCGGAGACGTGGAACGCCTCGCTCAGCTCGGCGACACGCACGAACCCGGTGCTGCCGATGAGGTCGAGCATCCTCTCGCGGCGGAGGGCGGCTGGCAGCGGTTCGCTCATACCGGCAATGCTCCAGCGCTTGCGTTTACTTGTCAATCCGCAAGCCAGTCGGTACATTTACTTTCGGAAACGAAAGGTAAGCATGGCCGCCATCACGAAGCGCCCGCACCGCCTGTCCGACGGTCGCGACCTCATCTACTACGACGACCCGGACTCCGCGCTCGACCCCGAGCGCGCGCCCGACCTGCGCGAGCCCGCACCGCGGCCTCCTACCGCGACCATGCGCCAGGACCCGCTGACCGGCGACTGGGTCTCCATCGCCGCCGCCCGCCAGAACCGCGTCATGCTCCCCCCGGCCGAACTGGACCCGCTGGCGCCGGCCACCCCGGGCAACCCGTCCGAGATCCCGAGCCTCTACGACGTGGCGGTCTTCGAGAACAAGTCGCCGTCGTTCGGGCCGCTGCTGCAGGACGCGAACCAGCCGGTCGATCTCGACGACCTCGCCGCGGTCGGGCTGGAGCGCACCCGCACCTCGGTGGGCCGCTGCGAGGTCGTGTGCTTCAGCCCCGCCACGACCGGCTCGTTCGGCAGTCTCACGCCGACCCGCGCGCGCACCGTCATCGAGGCGTGGGCCGACCGCACGGCGGCGCTCTCCGCCCTCCCGAACGTTCGCCAGGTCTTCCCGTTCGAGAACCGCGGGGAGGCCATCGGCGTCACCCTGCACCACCCGCACGGGCAGATCTACGCCTACCCGTACATCACCCCGCGCACCAGCGCCCTCATCCGGTCGCTGGAGAGCTACGGGCCGACGCTGTTCGCGGACATCCTGGAGCGCGAGCGCGCATCGGAGCGGGTCATCCTCGCCGGCGAGCACTGGACGGCGTTCGTGCCATTCGCGGCGCGCTGGCCGATCGAGATCCACGTGCTGCCGCACCGCCACATCCCCGACCTCGCCGCCACCTCCGACGCCGAGCGCGACGAGCTCGCGACGCTCTACCTGCGCGTGCTGCGCGGCGTCGACGCGCTCTACGACTCCCCCACGCCGTACATCGCGGCCTGGCACCAGGCGCCCGTCCACGCGCACCGCGACGACATCCGGCTCATGCTGCAGCTGACTTCCCCCCGTCGCGGCGCGGATAAGCTGAAGTTCCTGGCTGGCTCCGAGTCCGCGATGGGCGCGTGGATCGGCGACATCCCGCCCGAGCAGGCCGCGGCCGCGCTCCGGGAGGCCGTCGCCCGCGCCGACCGCGACAACCCGGTGGGCGAGCTGCCCGATGGGATCGCCGGACTCGTGACCGTGCCGTCCACCGCCTCCACCCCCGCTTTCACCCCCGAAGGAAAGATCCCCGCATGACCGACCTGCGCACCGGCGTCCGCGACGACTTCGTCTCGATCTTCGGCCGGGAGCCCGACGGCGTCTGGTCGAGCCCGGGCCGGGTGAACCTCATCGGCGAGCACACCGACTACAACCTCGGCTTCGTGCTGCCGTTCGCGATCAACCGCCGCACCGTCGCCGCCCTCGGGCTGCGCGACGACCGCACTGTGCGGGTCGGGAGCACGTTCGCCGACGAGCTGGTGGAGATCGACCTCGACCGGCTCACCCCCGACGCCCTCGACGGCTGGTCGGCCTACCCGCTCGGCGTCGCCTGGGCGCTCGGCGAATTCGGCGCCGACCTCGCCGCGGTGCCGGGCTTCGACCTCCTGCTCGACTCGAACGTCCCGGTCGGCGCCGGCCTGTCGTCGTCCGCGGCGATCGAGGGCGCCACCGCCCTCGCGCTCAACGACGTGTGGCAGCTGGGGCTCGACCGCCAGACGCTGGCCCGCGTCGGCCAGCGCAGCGAGAACATCGTCGTCGGGGCCCCGACCGGCATCATGGACCAGTCCGCCTCCCTGCTCGGGAAGCAGGACTCGGCGGTATTCCTCGACTGCCGCTCGCTCGAGTCGCAGATCGTGCCGCTCGGGCTGGAGGAGGCGGGACTCGTCGTCCTCATCGTGGACACCGGCGTCACTCACGCGCACGCGACCGGCGGCTACGCCGAGCGGCGGGCGTCGTGCGAGGCCGGGGCCGCGGCCCTCGGCGTCGCGTCGCTGCGGGATGTCAGCGTGGACGACCTCCCGCGCGCCAGGGAGATCCTCGACGACGTGACCTTCCGCCGCGTGCGTCACGTGGTGACCGAGGACCAGCGCGTCCTCGACACCGTCCGCCTCCTCCGGGAGAGCGGCCCGACGGCGATCGGCGACCTGCTCGACACGTCCCACGTCTCCATGCGCGACGACTTCGAGATCTCGGTCCCGGAGCTCGACCTCGCGGTCGAGACGGCGCAGGCCAACGGCGCGATCGGCGCGCGGATGACCGGCGGCGGCTTCGGCGGCTCGGCCATCGCGCTCGTGCCGGTCGACGCGCTCAGCCGCGTGCAGGTCGCGCTCGACGGGGCCTTCGCCGAGCACGGTTTCGGCCAGCCGGAGCTGTTCACGGTGAACGCGTCGGAGGGCGCGCTGCGGGAGCGCTGAGGCGCGTTCATCCCCGCGTCACCGGCCTCCGCCAGAATGGGACGATGAGCGAACCGGAGATCACCTGGCTGAGCCCCGACACGGTCCAGCTCCGCCAGCCGAAGTCGTCGCACTGGGAGGCGCCGTTCCTCTTCCTGCTGTTCGGGCGGGAGCGCGCGCTGCTCATCGACACCGGGGCGACGAACGACGAGCAGGTGTTCCCGCTCCGGGCGGCGGTCGACGCAATCACCGAGGAGTGGCTGCGCCGCAACCGCGCGGTCTTCACCCGGCCGTATCCGCTCGTCGTGGCGCACAGCCACGCGCACCGCGACCACATCGCGGGCGACCCGCTCCTGGCCGGGCGCCCGGGGACGACGCTGGTCGGGACCACGCCTGCGCAGGTGATCTCGTTCTTCGGTTTCCGCTCGTGGCCGGACGAGACGGTGGAGTTCTCGCTCGGGCGCCGCACCATCGATGTCATCGGCGGCCCGGGCCACGAGCCCTCCGCTGTGGCCTTCTTCGACCGCGAGACCGGCATCCTGTTCACCGGCGACACCGTGCTGCCCGGGCATCTCTACGTGCGCGACCGCGCGCAGTACCGGGCGACGATCGAGCGGCTGATCCGCTTCAGGGATGCGCCGACCGCGCCGGTGCGCGAGCTGCGCGGCGCCCACGTCGAGATGTCGTCCACTCCCGGCGTGATCTACGAACCGGGGACGCTCGACCAGCCGGACGAGCTGCCGCTGCCGCTGCCGCCGCGCATCCTCGACCGGGTGCTCTCGGCGCTGGACGAGTTCCGCGCCGAGCCCGGCGAGCGCGTCGTGCGCCGACGGTTCGTGGTCGCCGCCGACTGAGTGGACGCCTGCCCTCGGCGGTGCGAACGGGCGCTCTAAGGTGGTGGGTATGACGATCATCACGCTTACGGACGGCTCCACCCCCCGCGTCGCGGACGACGCCTTCGTGGCGGCCGGCGCCGTGCTCGCGGGGCGCGTGCGACTGCTCGCCGGCTCCAGCGTCTGGTACAACGCGGTGCTGCGGGCGGAGGCGGAGGACATCGTCCTCGGCGAGCGCAGCAACCTCCAGGACAACGTGTCCTGCCACGTCGACCACGGCTACCCGCTGACGATCGGCGCGGACGTGTCGGTCGGCCACAACGCCGTGCTGCACGGCTGCACGATCGAGGACGGCGTGCTGGTCGGGATGCACGCGACGGTGCTCAACGGCGCGGTCGTCGGCGCGGGCTCGCTGCTCGCTGCCGGGACGGTCGTCCTCGAGGGCGCGGTCATCCCGCCCGGGTCGCTGGTCGCGGGCGTCCCCGGCAAGGTGCGCCGCGAGCTCACCGACGAGGAGCGCGCCGGCATCCTCCACAACGCCGAGGCCTACCTCACCCACGTCACCGAGCACCCGCGCCCCTGAATCACGCCGAGGGGCACGTTGTTGTCACTTTCAGGCTCGAAAAGTGACAACGACGTGCCCCTCGGCGGGTCAGGACTCGTGAGGGGTGGGCTCGACGGGACCGGGCTCGCCGCCCGTGATGCGGACGAGCTCGGCGAAGGTCGTCGCGAAGACCGTGTGCGCGTGGCCCGCAGCGGCCCAGACCTCGGGGTAGCCGGCGAGCGCGACGTCCACCACGGTGCGCAGGCGCTCGGGGTGCCCGAGCGGGGCGACACCGCCGATGGTCTGGCCGGTCGCGGCCTTCACCGTCTCGGCGTCCGCGCGGCGGATGCGGCCGCCCAGCCGCTCGCCGAGGAAGACGGTGTCGACGCGGTGCGCGCCCGACGTCATCACCAGCAGCGGCTCGCCGTCGATCGTGAAGACCAGGGAGTTGGCGATCGCCCCGACCTCCACGCCCAGCTCGGCCGCGGCGGACACCGCGGTCGGGGTCGCGGACTCGAACCAGCGCACGCGGGGCTCGATCCCGGCCTCCAGCAGCGCCGCTTCCACCCGCTCGACCGCGGGATGCGTGCGGTCCTCGGCGGTCATGCCAGCGCCCGCTCCGCGGACTCCACCACATTCTGCAGCAGCAGCGCGCGCGTCATCGGGCCGACGCCGCCCGGGTTCGGCGAGACCCACGCTGCCACCTCGGCCACATCGGCCGCCACGTCGCCGGCGACCTTGCTCTTGCCGGTGACCGGGTCCTCCACCCGGCTCACGCCCACGTCGAGGACGACGGCGCCCGGCTTGACGTTGTCGGCGGTCACGAGCCCGGCGACACCGGCGGCCGCGACGATCACGTCGGCGCTGCGCAGGATGCCGTCGAGGTCGACCGTGCCGGTGTGGGTGAGGGTCACTGTGGCGTTGTACTCCCGGCGGGTGAGCAGCGAGCCGATCGCCCGGCCCACGGTCACACCGCGGCCGACGACCACGACGTGCTTGCCGTTCAGCTCGATCCCGTGCCGCAGCATCAGCTCGATGACGCCGCGCGGCGTGCACGGCAGCGGGGTGGTGATCGGCCGGCTGACGTTGAGGACCAGGCGGCCCAGGTTCGTCGGGTGGAGGCCGTCGGCGTCCTTGGCGGGGTCGACCAGCTCCAGGATCGCGTCGGTGTCGATGTGCGACGGCAGCGGGAGCTGGACGATGAAGCCGGTGCAGTCCGGGTCGTCGTTCAGGTCCTCGATCACGGCCTCCAGCTCGGCCTGCGAGATGTCCGCGGGCAGGTCACGGCGGATGGAGGCGATGCCGACCTCCGCGCAGTCGCGGTGCTTGCCCGCGACGTACCACTGCGATCCCGGGTCGTCACCGACCAGGATCGTGCCGAGCCCCGGCACGACGCCCTGCTCGCGCAGCCGCGCCACGCGCTCCTTCAGCTCCGCCTTGATCTCGCCGGCCGTCGCCTTGCCATCCAGAATCTTCGCCGTCACGCCGGCCTCCACACTCGTTTCGCACCGTCGAGTGGGCGGATAATCCGCCCACTCGACGGTTTTTGCCTGATTTTGAGCCGTTTCGGCGGTTTTAGATCGAGGACGGGAGCTCGACGGGGAAACCCTCCTGGCCCGAGGGGGTGAGGCCGGGGTAGAGCGGGAACGCGGCGGTGAGCGTGTCGACGCGGGCGCGGAGCGCCTTGGTGTCGGCGCCGGGACGCAGCGCGAGCGCGATGATGTCGGCCACCTCGGTGAACTCGGTGTCGCCGAAGCCGCGGGTCGCGAGCGCCGGCGTCCCGATGCGGAGGCCGGAGGTCACCATCGGCGGGCGCGGGTCGAACGGCACCGCGTTGCGGTTGACGGTGATGCCGACCTCGTGGAGGACGTCCTCCGCCTGCTGGCCGTCGAGCTCCGAGTGGCGGAGGTCGGCGAGCACGAGGTGCACGTCGGTGCCGCCGGTGAGCACATCGACGCCCACGGCGCGCGAGTCGTCGGCGGTGAGGCGCTCGGCGAGCAGCTTCGCGCCGCGGATGGTGCGCTCCTGGCGGTCCTTGAACTCCTCGGTCGCGGCGAGCTTGAACGCGGTCGCCTTGGCGGCGATCACGTGCATGAGCGGGCCGCCCTGCTGGCCCGGGAACACGTTGGAGTTGAGCTTCTTGGCGAGCTCCATGTCGCGGCTGACGATGAAGCCGGAGCGCGGACCGCCGATGGTCTTGTGCACGGTCGAGCTGACGACGTCGGCGTACGGCACGGGCGACGGGTGCAGACCCGCGGCCACGAGGCCGGCGAAGTGCGCCATGTCCACCCAGAGCTTGGCGCCCACCTCGTCCGCGATCTCGCGGAACGCGGCGAAGTCGAGCTGGCGCGGGTACGCGGACCAGCCGGCGATGATGACCTGCGGCTTGTGCTCGATGGCCTTGTCGCGCACGACGTTCATGTCGACGGTGAAGGACTCCGGGTCGACGCCGTAGGCGACCGCGTTGTAGAGCTTGCCGGAGAAGTTGAGCTTCATCCCGTGGGTCAGGTGGCCGCCGTGGGCGAGCTCCAGGCCGAGGATGGTGTCGCCGGGGGTGGCGATGGCCGACAGGACGGCCGCGTTCGCAGACGCGCCGGAGTGCGGCTGGACGTTGGCGTACTCGGCGCCGAACAGGCTCTTGGCCCGGTCGATCGCGAGCTGCTCGGCGATGTCGACGTACTCGCAGCCGCCGTAGTAGCGGCGGCCCGGGTAGCCCTCGGCGTACTTGTTCGTCAGCACCGAGCCCACGGCTTCGAGAACGGCGCGCGGCACGAAGTTCTCCGAGGCGATCATCTCGAGGTAGTCGCGCTGGCGGCCGAGCTCGAGCTGCAGCACCTCCGCGATCTCGGGATCGACCTCCGCCAGGGGGGCGGTGAAGGTGGAGGGAAGGGTGTCGGTCACTATCGGCTCCTTGAAAAAAGGGATGGACAATCGTTGTGCATCGACCCAGGCGCGCGGCCGAATCCATCCGTTCGTTCGAGGTAACCGTTGTCGCTCCCCGATGGTGACCATCTGAGCGCCAGTCGCGACGTGAGCAAGCATAGCAAAGGGGCGCCGGACGGACCCGCGCTCATCCGCTGGAGGCCTTGCTGATTAGTAAGGAGGGCTGCGATACTCACACGTGGCCGTCCCGCGGGTGGGCAGCGTCGGCCGAACCCCGAGAATCCCCCTGACGTGGTTAGGAACATCCGTGGTCGTGCCTCGCCCCGCCCAGCTCGAGAACACGGGCGACGCGCCCTTCACCCTCCTCCCGGGCGCCAGGATCATCGTCGCGGGGCCCGGCGCCGACGCGGTCGGCCGGCTGCTGCACGTCGAACTCGCCACGGACTGCCGGCGCGAGCTGGCCGTCGTCCACGAGCCTCCGGCGTTCGGGGACATCGCCATCGTGATCGCGGATGACGAGGGGCCTGCTGGGTACCCGACCGAGGGCTACACGCTGGAGGTCGCGGCCGAGGGCGTGCGGATCGGGGCGGCCACGGCGGCCGGCGCGTTCTGGGGCGTTCAGACGCTGCGCCAGCTCGTCCCTGCCGAGTGCGAGGGCGACCCGCTGACGGTCGACGCGGTCCGGATCACCGACCACCCGCGCTTCGCCTACCGGGGCGCCATGCTGGACGTCGCGCGGCACTTCTTCCCGGTCGCGGACGTCAAGCGGTTCATCGACGCGATCGTCCTGCTGAAGATCAACCACCTCCACCTCCACCTGACCGACGACCAGGGCTGGCGCCTGGAAATCGCCGGGTGGCCGGAGCTGACCCGCATCGGCGGCTCCACGGGCAGCGACGGCAGCCGGGGCGGCTATTACACGGCCGACGACTTCCGCGAACTGGTCGCCTACGCTGCCGAGCGGCACGTCACGATCGTCCCCGAGCTCGACATGCCCGGGCACACGAACGCGGCGCTCGCCTCCTACCCCGAGCTCAACCCGGACGGCGTCGCACCCGCGCTCTACACCGGGTCGGAGGTCGGCTTCAGCACCCTGCGGACCGGCGACCCGGTCACGGACGGCTTCGTGCGCGACGTGGTCCGCGAGGTCGCGGCACTCACGCCCGGTCCGTACCTCCACATCGGCGGCGACGAGTGCCTCAGCACCCCGGAGGCGGACTTCCAGGCCTTCGTGCGGCGGGCGGCGCAGCTCGTCGCCGAGGCCGGCAAGATCCCGGTCGGCTGGCACGAGATGGGCCGCGCGGCAGGCCTCCCCGAGGGGACGGTCGGGCAGTACTGGTCGTTCCGCGTCCCGCGCGGCGACGCGGCCGAGGAGACGCTGGCGTTCGTCCGCGGCGGTGGCGCCGTGATCATGTCCCCCGCCGACGTCGCCTACCTCGACATCGTGTACGAGGAGGGCGACCCGATCGGTCAGGACTGGGCCGACGGCCCGACGGACCTTCGCAGCGCCTACGAGTGGGATCCCGCGCGGATCGTGCCGGGTCTGGGCGACGCGCACATCCTCGGCGTCGAGGCCCCGGTGTGGACCGAGACCATCGCGACGATCGAGGAGGTCGAGCGGATGGTGTTCCCCCGGCTCGCGGCCGTCGCCGAGATCGCGTGGTCGGAGGCTCCCCCGGACACGGCCGACGTCGCGTCGACGCGCGACTTCGACGAGTTCGCGGCACAGGTCGCCCGGCTGGCCGAGCACTGGGACGCGTTGGGAACGTCGTATCGCCGCGTCGCAGAGGTGCCGTGGCCGGAGGACGCGCCGCGCTGAGCCTCTGTGGCGAACGCGAAAGGAGCCGGTGACCCCCTGGGGCCACCGGCTCCTCTCATTCGGCGAGTGTCAGGCTCACCGGGTCGCGATCATCACGCGGCGGCGGTCTCCGCGCTGCGCCGGCGGCGACGGACGACCAGCAGGACGACGCCCGCGCCGACCAGGAGCACGGCCGCGCCGGCGATGCCCGTGATCGCGATGTCCGAACCGGTCATCGCGAGACCGCCGTTACCGCCGGAGCCACCGGTCGAGCCGTTGCCGCCACCTGTCGTGCCGTTGTCGGTGCCACCGCCGTTGCCGGTGTTCCCGTTGTCGGTGGGGTTCTCCCCATCGGGGATGACCGGGTTCGCGACCGAGATGTCGAACGTGTCCCAGACCGTGCCGTCGGCACGGAGGACCTGGTAGGTGTAGCTGGCGCCCGCCTGGGACGGGATGACGAACGCGAACGTGTGCGAGCCGTCATCCTCCGCCGTCGCGCTGAACTGCCCGACCGTCGGCGTGACCGGGGCGGTGCGCAGCGACGCGGTGGTCGCGGTGTCCCCGTTCACGCCGGTGAGGGTGTGCGTCAGGGCCTCGTTCGCCGTGTAGGTGCTGGTCGGGGCGGTGTACGTGACCGTCTCGCCCGGGTCGACGGTGTACTTGTCGATGCTGCCGTGCAGCTCGCCGCCCGGCGGGTAGTCCGCGTGGGCTGCCGCCGCCGGCGCGAGCGCCAGCGCCAGGGCGACGAGGCCTCCGAACAGTTTCTTCTTCATGGGTTCTCCTTCGTAGGGGATGGGTGTCACTGGCCGACCGGAGCGGTTCGGTCAGCCACAGGTCCCGGGCTCGGCGAAGTGCTCGAACTCGGTGGCGGTGGGGGTCGCGACGACGCGGTCGACTGTCGGCGACCGGGTGGGCAGGGCGGCGAACTCGGCGACGACGACCGAGACGGCCCCCGGGGCGAGGTCGACCTGGACGACCGACACGGGATGGCCGTCGATCATCCGGGAGACGGCGGCGACCTCTTCTCCGTCGACCGTCACCCGTTGCGGACGGAGGCTGTCGGTCGCGGCGAACTGCACCATCGTCCGGATGTGTCCGGTCGGGAGGTCGGGGACGCCGTACCCGGTCACGACCCAGGGGAACGAGGCGATGTCCGCCGGCGCCGTGGAGACGAGGGTCGCGGTGGCCGTAACGGTGCTGCCGACCTTCGCCGCGCCCTTCGCCGCGTCCTTCTCGGCGGAAGCCTTCTTCGCCGGGGCGTGACAGGTGGAGGTGACGGACCCTTCGAGGTAGCTGTCCATCTTGCCGGCGGTCCCGTCGGCCAAGAACACGCCGACGGGCGCACCGCGGTCGGTGAGCTGAGCGAGCGGTCCGGCGAGCGGGCCGCCCGCGATCTCGCGCTGAAGCGCGGGGTCGGCGAACCAGAGCGAGATGCGGCCTTCGTCCACGGCCGTGCCCAGCGCCTTCAGCACAGGGACGGTGCCGGTCCCCGAGCCGAAGAGCTTGTCGAACATGGCGCGCGTGAGCTCGCCGAAGAACACGTCCTGCTCGTCGCGGCTCTCGATCTCGACATAGACGTCCCGCAACAGGACTCGGGACGCGTTCTCGCTGTTCAGCTCGCGCCCGGCGACGGTGATCGGACCGGTCGCCGACAGCAGCAGCCCGATCGTCGCGGTGTCGATCGAGACCACCCCGTCGAGCTCCTGACCGAGCGCTGCGCGCCAGTGGGCGGCCGTGAGCTCGCCGCTCCGGACGAAGTCGGGCGTGAGGTTGACGTTCTGGATGTACTCGCCGAGCTGGGGCCCGAACAGCGCCCGCTCCTCCGGAGTCACCGCGAGCCCGGCCCCCGAGGCCGGGTTGAGCTGATCGGGGATGAGCTGCTGCCCCAGCTCGATGCGCCCACCCTGGGCGGTCAGCTCCGAGATGGCGCCCGCAATCCCTCCGGTCGTCCGGAGCTCCGCGTTGTTGTTGAACAGCAGCGCGTAGTTCTTCGCACCGTTCGCGCCGATCGCGGCAGGGAGCACGCGCGCGGCGACCGAGAGTGAGGAGACGGTCCGGTGGAGGCTGTCGACCAGGCCCTCGGCCTCCTTGACGCCGGCGGCGAGCGGCGGCACGAGCGGGCCGGCAGAGGCCTCGCGCAGCGTCGTGCGGCCGCGCTCGAGCGCGCGTTCCGCCGTGCGGAGATGGGTCGCCGTGCCCGCAACGGCCGCGGTGTCGACCGTCCGGTCGGCGAGCGACACGGCGGTCTCGAGTGTGGCGAGGTCGGCGACGACAGGCGCCAGTCCCCCGTCGACGGTCTCGTGGAGCGCTTCGATAGTGAGGCGGTAGGAGCGGAGGTTGGCCCCGGCGAACGGGATGTACTCGGCCGCGCGCCAGACGACATCGCCCGTCAAGCCCGTGGCGTCGTCCAGCCGGTCGCCCACCACACGGAGCCGGTCGGCGCGGGACGCGGCCGACACCGGGTCAGCCGCGACGGCGGCGACGGTCGCCCTGGCCTCGGCGCGGGCGGCCGACACCTGGCCGTAGGAGATGGCCGCTCTGACGCCCACCCAGACGGCGCACAGCACGACGACGAGCGCGACGGCGCCGAGCGAGATCAGCACGACACGCGTGACGCGTGCGCGCTCGGCCGCTCTCGCACGGCGGCGCGATCGACCGCTCATAGGCCCCGACTCCCTTTCGACATCGGGACCCATGTTGTCGTCGGTACCGGGGCGGCCCACTGTCGATCCTGGGATTTACGTGCGGATCGCTCGATGTTCCGTGCAGTTCATCGGACCTTACGTGGAGCGCCTTACATCTTGCGTATTACCGTTGGGCTGCAGCAGTTCACCCCCACGTCCCCTGGAGCCCGCCGATGATCGATCCCCGCGCCGCGGAGTCCGCTCCGCTCGCAGGCAGGGACCGTGTCCTGACGCTCGTGCGCGAACTCGTGTTCTCCCGCTACGCGGACGTCGACCTCGTCGGTCCGCGCCTGAGCGGGCGCTCGACCGTCGTCGACGCGGTGGCGTCCTCCGCGGCCGACGCACGCAGGGCGGTCGTGCGCGTGAACGGCGTCCGGTCGCTGCGCGAGAGCCCGCTCGCCGCCCTCCACGCGGCAGGGATCGGGGTGCTGGCGGCACCGGAGCGCCGAACGGCGTCCGCCCTGCAGCAGGCGATCGACGCCCTGACGGCCACCATCGGGTCCGGCGCGGCCGCGCTCCTGGTGGACGACGCCGACCTCCTCGACGACGCGTCCACCGGAGCGATCGACGCCGTGCGCCGCGCGACGCGCACGCCACTGCTGCGCACCACGGCACGGCTGGACGATGGGCCGTCCACGGCGTACGTGGTCGAGCTCGTGCCGCTCGACTACGAGGAACTCCGTTCGGTCGTGTCCGAGCGCCTCGGTGGTCCGGTCGACGCAGGCGCCATGAGCCGCGTGTACGCGCTCTGCGGCGGCAACGTCGGCCTCGCGCTCGCGCTCGCGGAGCTCGCTGTGCTGGAGGGCCGGCTGGTCCGGGCCTCCGGTGCGTGGTCCGCGACGGGAGAGCTGTGGAGCAGAGCGCTCCGCGGCGCCCTCGAAGCGCAGCTCGCCGGGCTCGGTCCGGCCGAGCGCGTCGCGCTGGAGAGGATCGCCGTGACCGGCGTCGGCGACGTGGCGTCGACGCGCGGGCTGGTCGACCCCGCCGCTCTGGAGGGGCTCGCCGCGGCCGGGGTCCTCCGGATCGTGCCGCACCGCGGGCGCAGGCTCATCGCCCTCGATCCCCCGGTCCTCGCCGATCACCTCCGCGACCGGGCCCAGGTGGACGCCCCGCCCACCAACGCCGCGTTCGTGCAGCTCATGCACGCGGCGGCCGACTCCCGCCGCGAGGAGGCGTCGCGGGCGTGGCACGCCGCGCCGTCGCCGGGATCGGCGCTCGTCCTCGCGCGCGCTTTGATGGCCGACACGGGGATGGTGCCGGGCTCGGCCGCCGAGCTCGACCGGGTGCTGGCCGGGTCGGCCGGCCTGCCGGGCGACCCGCTGGTCGCGGCCGAGCTCGCCGTGCTCCGCGCGCGCCGGTCACTTGCCGTCGGCGCCGGACTCTCGGCCGCCCTCGCGGCGCTGCGCACGGAGGTCGCCGGTCTCGGCCCGTTCGCACGGCTCGCGGACGCCGCGGCCGTGATGCTCGCCGTCGAGGTCGGGGCCGAACCTGCCGTTCCCGAGGAGCGTCTGCGCGACGACAGCGACCTCCCGCCGCCGGTGCGGTCACGGCTGCTGGAGGCCGCCCGGGCCGTCGCGCTCCGCTGCGGGCGATTCGAGGACGCCGTCCGTCTCCTCGACGAGCTCACCGCCCTGCCCGGCGCGTCGGCGCCCGAGACCGAGGGGGCTGCGCACGCCTTCGCGCTCCTCGGCGTCGGCCGGCACGCCGAGGCCGTCGCCTGGGCCGAACGCGGCGCCGCTTCGGCGCGCGACCGGCTCGACGCCGGAGCGGTGCGGGCGCACAGCGTCGCGCTCGGGCTGTGCCACCTGCTCGCCGACCGCCCGGCCGATGCCGCCGACGCGATCGCGACGGCGTCGGCGCTCGGCACACCCGCAGTGCCCGGCGCCGCCGTCCAGGTCGCGCTCCACGTCCTCGCCGCCGTCATCGCGGTGCGCAGGGGCGACACCGCCCTCGCCGAGCGCGTCCGCGACGAACTGGCCGCCGGGGTCCCGGCGTCCTCCGAGGGGGACGCCCTGTCCTCGGTCGATGCCGGCGTGCGCTGGATCGACGCCCAGCTCGCCGCGGGCAGGGGGCGCCCGGACGAGGCCGCCGGGCTGCTCCGCCGGCTCGCCTCGACCCTCACCGCGCACGGCGAGCTGCCCACGGCCGCGCTCGCGCTGCTGACGTCGCTCGAGCACGCGATCGACGACGCCGGGCTGGCGGAGGCACGCGCCCTCCTCCAGCGCCAGCAGTCCGAGCTCCACGACGCGCACCTCGCCTTCGTCGCGGCCCGCGCCGAGCCCGACGGCGCGGACCTGGGCGCCCTCGCGGAGCGTCTCGCCTCGACCGGCCGGGCAGGCTCGGCCGCCGCGCTTCAAGACCCCGCGGGAGACGGCTCCGACGGCGGCGGATTCTTCTCGACGCCGATCGCGCTGACGGAGCGCGAGCGCGAGATCACGCGGCTCGTGGCCGCAGGACTCAGCAACCCGGAGATCGCCTCCCGGCTCGTCCTCAGCGTCCGCACCGTCGAGAGCCACGTCAGCAGGGTGATGCGCAAGACCTCGGCGGCCAACCGCGGCGAGCTGGTCGCCCTCGCCCTCCGGCTCGCCCCGTGAGCGGGGTCAGGTCACGGGTAGCCGATGAACCACAACAGCACGAGCGCCACGGGCTGCAGCGCGATCCCCACCGCCAGGACGATCGTGCGCGCACGCCGGTTGTGGGTCAGTCCCGGCGCCCCCGCGAGCGGGGCCAGCGGCATGAGCAGCCGGAAGAGGCTCTGCTGCGGCAGGAAGACGGCGAACAGGTAGAGCGCGTAACTGGCCGCGTAGGCGACGACCTCGGTGCCGAGCGCGCGGATGCCCGGCCGTTTCAGCAGCCACGCGTAGCCGATGATCGCGCCGAGGACGAGGAGCGCGCCCGCGACGCTGGCATAGCGCCACGTGAACAGGAACCACGGCGTCAGCGGCACGAAGGCGACCCGTCCGATGAACCCCGTCCACCACGAGAGCTCCGTCTCCACGTACGCGCCAGGCGTCCCCGTCACCGTCGCCGCGATCAGCGGCCACGCGAGGCCCGCGACGGCGGTCACGGCGCCGGCGACGATCATCGCGACGCGCTCACGGACGGCGAAGGCCTCGCGTCCGCGCCGCGCTCGCAGCGCGCGGATCACGTAGACGATCCCGAGCGTGAGCGGGAGGGCGAGCTCCCCCGGACGGGTGAAAGCGGCCGCGACCCCGAACGGGATGACTGTCCAGTACCGCCGCGTCATGATCGCCAGCAGCGCCGCGAACAGCAGGAGGAAGAACAGGCTTTCGGCGTAGGCGATCTGCAGGACGAACGAGAGGGGTCCGAAACAGAAGAACACGGCCGCCCAGAGCCCGCTGACCGCGCCGACGCGCGACGCCACGAGCCGGTAGAGCACGAGGCTGGCCGCCGCCCCGCAGAGTACCGCGATCAGCACGCCCGCCGCCGGGAACCCGAGCCCGGTCGCCGACATGAGCGCGCGCACGATCAGCGGGTACAGGGGCAGGAACGCCCACTCGTTCTGCTGCACGTCGCCGTCGGCGTCGACGGGCAGGGTCGACGGGTAGCCGTGCTCGACGATCCGCCAGTAGTAGGAGGCGTCCCAGCTGCCCGCGAAGCCGAGGAACGTCGGGTGCGTCTGCGGGCTGCCGCCCTCCCAGTGCATCGCCCCCGCGACGAGGTAGAGCGCGAGCATGAGCAGCGTCGTCAGCACCCGGGAGGCGGCGTAGACGCCGAGCACTCCGGCCCACCAGGGCAGCTCCCAGCGGAACAGCCGCACCCGGGCGGCGTCGATCACGGGCCCAGCGGGATCCGCCGGGTGCAGCGAACTCGTGATACCGGCCGTCATCGTCTCGATGCTACCGCGCGCCGATGCAGTGGTGCATCGGGGCGCCCGCGTCGCGCCACACGCGCGGGCGCCCCAGCTCAGGACGGCGACTGCCGCCGCTACTTGACGCTGCCCGCCGTGAGGCCTCCGACCAGGCGCTTCTCGATCAGCGCGAACAGGATGACCACGGGGATGATCGCGACGACCGACACCGCGAACACGTACTGCCAGGCCGCGTCGTACTGGCCGACGAACTTGGTCAGCGCCACCGAGAGCGGCTGGTTGGCGTCCGTGGAGAGGATGACGAGGCTCGCCGCGAACTCGTTCCAGGAGGCGACGAACGTGTAGATGATCGCCGTGACGATGCCCGGCCAGACCAGCGGGAGCTGGACGCGCAGCAGCACTGTCCATTTCCCCGCACCGTCGAGCTGGGCCGCCTCGTCGACCTCCTTGGGCACGCCCGCGAAGAACGTGTGCATGATCCAGATCGCGAACGCCAGGTTGAACGCTGCGTTCACCAGGATCATCGCCAGCCAGGTGTCGTTGATCCCGAGCGCCACCATCTCCTTGAACAAACCAGTCGCCAGCACCGTCGGCTGCAGCATCTGGGTGACGATCACCAGGAAGAGGAACACCCCGCGGCCCGGGAACCGGAACCGCGCCGTGTAGTACGCCGCCGGGACGCAGACCAGGAGCACGAGCACCGTCGCGAACACCGAAATGACGATGGTCGAGATCAGGTTGAGCGGCAGCGGGGTCTCCGGGGTGGACCACATCGTGAGGTAGTTCTCCGGATGCCACTGCGTCGGCAGGTAGGTGGGCGGGACGGTGAGGATGTTGTCCCTGCTCTTGAACGAGCCGACCAGCATGATCAGGTAGGGCGCGATGAAGACCAGGGCGATGACGGCGCCGGCGATCACCTTGCCGGCGACGCGCCAGGAGAACCCGGAGCGCCGACGGCGGGCCGGACTGGAGACGGAGGGGCGCGCTCCGGCGAGCGCGACGGGGGCGGGCGCGGTCACGAGACCTCCTTCATCGGCTTCACGATCCACAGGTAGAGCGCCACGACCACCAGCACGATCAGGAAGTTGATCACGCTGAGCGCGCTCGACAGGTCGATGCGCTGCTCGTTCTGCAGCAGCTTGAACACGTAGGTGGTCGTCGTATCGGCCTTGTAGCCGGGGATCGTCCCGGTCATCAGCTTGAGGATCGGCAGCGAGTTGAAGACGTTGATGATGTTGATGAGACTCGCCAGCGCGATGGCGGGCCGCAGGTTGGGCAGCGTCACCCCGAAGTAGGAGCGCACCGCCCCGGCGCCGTCGACCTTCGCGGCCTCCAGCATGTCGCCGGGGATGCCGGCGAGCCCGGCCAGGATCGTGTAGGTCGTGAACGGCAGCGACACGAACACCGCGATTGCGATGGACGACAGGAACGCCGGCACCGGCTCCTTGGTGAAGCCGAACGGCTGCGCGAGCACGTGGATGTCGACCAGGAACTTGTTGATGATCCCGTAGAACGGGTCGAGCCCGTAGACGAAAACCGTCGTGGTCATCACCACGCTCGCCGCCCACGGGACGATGATCGCCATCCGCACCCAGCGACGGCCGGGGAAGTTCTTGTCGAGGAACTGCGCCAGCGCCAGCGAGATCACCACGGTGATGACCACCACCGAGACGACCCAGATGACCGTGTTGAGGAGGATGCCGGGGATCTCCGGGCGCGAGAGCACGGTGATGTAGTTCTGCAGGCCGACCGATCCGTGGTCGACGCCGGCGACCGAGATCTTCCTGGTCGAGTTGAAGATCATGTAGCCCGCAGGGAACAGCACGATGCCGAAAATGAGGATGAGCGCCGGAAGCGTCCACGGCACGGCGTTCCACAGCGTGGTGGTGTTGCCGTGCCCGGCGCGAGGCGCCCCGCGACGGGGACGGCCGGTGGCCGCCCCCGTCGTGGTCGTTTCGATCGTCGAGGTCATGCCGCTGCTACTGGCCCGTGGCCTTCGACTGGATGGACTTGAGCAGTGTCGCCGGATCGGAGCCCTGGCCGAGCTGACCGATCTGGCTCTGGATGGCGCCCTGCGCTGCCGACCAGTCCTTGTTGGTCGACGGGTAGAACTTCGCGTTCGGCAGCAGGTCGAGGAACGGCTTGATGTCCGCGTTCGAGCCCATCGTGTCCGCGCCGGTCTTCGTGGTGGGCAGGAAGCCCTCCTCGCCGACCCACTTGGTGTAGACCGCCGGCGAGTAGAAGTAGTCCAGGAACTTCGTGATCGCCGGCCGCCGGTCGGTCTTGCTCTTGAACGCCATCAGGTGGTCGGCGACGCCGAGCGTGAAAGCCGAGCCGTCCTTGGTGGGGATCGGCGCGATCCCGTACTTCAGCGACGGGTTGCTCTGCTTGATCTGGCCGACGGTCGGCGGGAGGCCGACCTGCATCCCGAGCTTGCCCTGGATGAAGACGTTCATCAGCGGGGTGCGGTTGGTCGAACCGGGGTTCGCCTGCGTGAATCCCTGGTTGATGATCTTCTGCATCTCGGTGGCGCCGGCGGTGTTCTCCGCACTGTCGAGGGTGAGCGTCTTGGCGTCGCCGTACCCTCCGCCCGCGCCGTAGAACCAGACGGCGGTCTCGGCCTGGGCCTCCTCGGCGCCGAGCGGCATTCCGTACGGGGTGATGCCGGCGGCCTTGAGCTTGGCGGCGTCGGCCTCGAAGTCGGCCCAGGTCTTGGGCGGGTCGGCGATCCCGGCCTTGGCGAAGTCGTCCTTGTTGTAGAACAGCGCCCGGGCGGAGGCGATGAAGGGAAGCCCCCACTGGGTGCCGTCGATGCTCGCGTTGTCCTTGAACGCCGGCTGGAAGTCGTCGAGCGTCGTGGACGACACGATGTCCTTCGCCGGGTAGAGCAGGTCGTCGGCGGCGAAGCCGGCGAACGCGTCGATGTTCAGGATGTCCGGCTGCTTGCCGGCCTGGATGCGCGTCTTGATGACGTTGTTGATGTCCGTCCAGGACTCGACGTCGAGGTTGACCGTGATGCCCTTGTTCTTGGCCTCGAAGTCCTTGATGATCTGCTGCCATTCGGCCTTGGTGTTGTCCGAGTAGCTGGCGACCATCAGGTTGAGGTCGTTGCTGCCGCTGGCCGAGCCGCCCGAACCCCCGCCGAAGCCGCAGGACGCGAGCGTCAGGGTGGCGACCGTCGCTGTGGCGACGGCGGCCCCCCACCGCACTGACTTCTTCATCGACTCTCCTCACTCTCGATACGGATCACGGACCGTCGACGGATGTGGTGCGGATGCGCGACGGTGCGTATCTGGATGATGCTTCATGATTTGTTTCACGCAGAAACGATCACGTGCACTCAATTGATGGTCGAATAATTGCGCATTCGGGGGTCGCGCGTCAAGGAACAGAATCCAGATCGTTACCGGGGCTTTATCGAAGAGCCTCGCATCCCGGCTTGGTCACGCTTAAACGATCGAAAATGATCAGTAGACAGACCTAACGCTCATAAGCAATCATTGTTATGACCGACCGAACGACAGGAGCACGCAGTGACGGACATCCCCCCGGGAGCGCACATGGAGGCCGAGCTGCGGTCGCAGCCGGAGACCTGGGCCCGCGCGGCCGCCCTCCGCGAGGAGCAGTCGCTGCTCCCCGCGTCCGGCGAGCGCATCGCGGTCGTCGGCTGCGGCACCTCGTGGTTCATGGCGCAGTCGTACGCCGTGCTGCGCGAATCCGCCGGCCACGGCCTCACCGACGCGTACGCGGCCTCGGAGGCGGTGATCGATCGCGACTACGACGCGATCGTCGCGATCAGCCGCTCCGGCACGACGACCGAGGTCATCGAGCTGGTCGACGGACTGCGGGGCCGATCGCGCCGGCCGCGGACGATCGCGGTCGTCGGCGCGGCGGGAACGCCGCTGCCCGACCTCGTGGACGACACCGTGCTGCTGCCCTTCGCCGACGAGACCTCCGTGGTGCAGACGCGTTTCGCGACGACGGCGCTGGCGCTGATGCGCGCCTCCCTCGGCCACGACCTGGGCTCCGCCATCGAGCAGGCCGCCGCCGCGATCGACGAAGACCTCGACGACGCGCTCGTCTCGGCCGACCAGTACAGCTTCCTTGGCTCCGGCTGGACCGTCGGCCTCGCGCACGAGGCCGCCCTCAAGATGCGCGAGGCGTCGCAGTCGTGGACGGAGTCCTACCCGGCGAAGGAGTACCGGCACGGCCCGATCGCGATCGCGGCTCCCGGCCGGGTCACCTGGATGCTGGGCGAGGCCCCTGCCGGCCTCGCGCACGACGTCGCCGCCACTGGCGCGCGGTACGAGGACGCGCCGATCGACGGCCTCGCCGACCTGGTCCGCGCGCAGCGAGTCGCCCTGGAGCGCGCCAGGCGCGCCGGACTCGAGCCCGACCGTCCCCGTAACCTGACCCGCTCTGTCATCCTGGCCTCGTGAACGCGCACGCTTCCACCGACGACCGGCTCGGCTCCGGGGTCGCGGTGCTCGCCTTCGACGTCGGCGGCACCGATCTGAAGGCCGCCCTGGTGGACTCCGCCGGCCGCATCGTCGAGCTGATCCGCCGCCCCACCCCGCTCGACGGCGAGCGCACAGGCGAGGCCGTCATCGCCGCGACCGCGGAGCTGGCCTCCGGCTTTCGGCGCGCACATCCCGAGGTGGTCCCCGTCGCGGCGGGACTCGTCGTTCCCGGGCACGTGGACGAGGAGACCGGGGTCGGCGTGTACTCGGAGAACCTCGGCTGGCACGACTTCCCGTTCAGGGACCGCGCCACGGAGGCGTATGGGATGCCGGTGTCGTTCAGTCACGACGTGCGCGCCGCGGGCGAGGCGGAGTACCGGCTGGGCGCCGCCGCGGGCTTCCGCGACGTCGTCGTGATGGCGATCGGCACCGGGATCGCCGGCGCCATCTTCATCGACGGCACGCTGTTCACCGGCGGCGGCATGGCCGGCGAGATGGGCCACTCCCGGGTCGCCGAAGGCCCCGACTGCGCCTGCGGCGGCCGCGGCTGCCTGGAGGCCGTGGCCTCCGCCGCGGCGATCGCGCGCCGCTACACGGCGATCAGCGGCGTCCCGGTGGCCGGGTCGCGGGAGGTGCTGGAGCGGGCGCGCGCCGGCGATCCCGCCGCGCAACGGATCTGGGACTCCGCCCTCGACGCCCTCGCGCTCGACCTGTCGCACACCGTCGCACTGCTCGCCCCGGAGGCCATCGTGATCGGCGGCGGCCTCGCGCAGGCCGGCGACGAGCTCTTCGTGCCGCTGGCCCGGCGCCTCGACGCCATCCTCACCATCCACCGGCGGCCGCTGCTGATCCCGGCGCACATCGGCGAGGACGCCGGCGTGATCGGCGCCGCCCTGCGGGCACGGGAGTTCCTGACACCGGCGGCCGATGCCCTGAAGGCCGTTCGATGATCCTCACCGTCACCCCGAATCCCGCGATCGACCTCACCTATCGCGTCGCGGCGCTGGAGCCGGGCGAGACGCACCGGGTCGCGCCTCCCGCGGCCCGCGCGGGCGGCAAGGGCCTGAACGTCGCTCGGGTGATCGCACAGACCGGCGGCGCGTCGTTCGTCCTGACCACGGCGGGCGGCGCGTCCGGGCTGCGGCTGGCCGACGACCTGGAGGCGAGCGGTCTGCCGTCCGAGCTGATCCCGGTGGCCGCGCCGACCCGCAGCAGCGTCGCGATCGTGGACGAGGGCTCCGGCGTCGCGACGATCTTCAACGAGACCGGCGCCGGTCTGACCCCGGCCGAGTGGATCGCACTGCGGGAGGCCGTCGAGCGCCTCGCCGTGCCGGCCACCGCGATCGTCGGGTCGGGCAGCCTGCCGCCAGGCGCCCCTGAGGGCTTCTATGCCGACCTCGTGGAGGCCGCCAGGCGGCGCGGCGTCCCGAGCGTGGTCGACGCGAGCGGGACGGCCCTCCTCGCCGCAGCGGAGGCGGGAGCCGACGTGCTCAAGCCCAACCGCCGCGAGCTGGCCGACACGGTCGGCTCGGACGACCCGGTCGCGGGCGCCCGCGTGCTGCTGTCGGCCGGCGCCGGGCTGGTGCTCGTGTCGCTGGGCGCAGACGGGATGCTCGCCGTCGGCGAGAGCCGGACCTGGTCCGCCCGGCTGCCCCGGCCCCTCGCCGGCAACGCGACAGGAGCGGGAGACGCGGCCGTCGCCGCCATCGCGACGGCGCTGGCCGCAGGCACGACCGATCCCGCCATCCTCGTCCGCCGTGCCACCGCCTGGTCGGCCGCCGCCGTCGTCGCCCCTCTCGCGGGCGAGCTCGACCCCGCCTACCCGGATTACGAGGCCCGCCTCGTGACCTCCTGAACCGACCCGACCGAACCCGACCAACACGCCCGGAGCCCCTCATGCCCCTCGTCCCCACGCTCGACCTCCTGCACGGAGCGGTCGCCGCGCACACTGGCGTCGCCGCCTTCAATGTCATCCACCTGGAGACCGCGGAAGCACTGGTGGCGGCCGCCGAGGAGACCCGCCGCCCCGTCATCCTGCAGATCTCGCAGAACTGCGCCGACTACCACGGCGGCCTCGACCCGATCGCGCGGGGCACGCTCGCCCTCGCCGCGGACTCGTCCGCCCATGTCGCCGTCCACCTCGACCACGCGGAGGACGCCGAACTGACGCGGCAGGCCGTCGACCTCGGTTTCGGCTCCGTCATGTTCGACGGGTCGAAGCTCCCGTACGACGACAACGTCGCCGCCACCGTGCGCGTCGTCGAGTACGCGCACGCCAACGAGGTCTCGGTGGAGGCCGAGCTCGGCGAGATCGGCGGCAAGGACGGTGCGCACGCCCCCGGCGTCCGCACCGACCCCGTGGAAGCCCGCCGGTTCGTGACCGAGACGGGCGTCGACGCGCTGGCCGTCGCGGTCGGCAGCTCGCACGCGATGACCGAACGGACCGCCCAGCTCGACCTCGACCTCATCGGCTCGCTCCGACACGCCGTGCACGTTCCGCTGGTCCTGCACGGCTCCAGCGGGGTCGCGGATGAGACGATCGAGGCGGCGATCCGCTCCGGCATCACCAAGGTCAACGTCTCCACCCACCTGAACCGCTTCTTCACCGACGCGATCCGCGCCTACCTGCGCGCGAATCCGGAGGTCGTGGACTCCCGGCGGTACGTGCGGGCGGGGCGTGCGGCCGTGGCGGCGGAGGCGGCGCGCCTGATGACCCTGTTCGACGTCGCCGCCGGCGCGGCGAGCGGAACGGAGACTGCACAGCGATGAACAGAGCGGAACGGCTCAACGCCGTCCTCGACCTCCTGGCCGAGTCGGGCCAGGTGGAGGTCGAGGACATCGTGGCGAAGCTCGACGTGTCGGCGGCGACCGCGCGGCGCGACCTGGACGCCCTGGCGTCGCAGCAGCTGCTGACGCGCACCCGGGGCGGCGCGGTCGGCCAGTCGGTCGCCTACGACCTCCCGATCCGCTACAAGCGCGAGCAGCACGCGCCCGAGAAGCTGCGGATCGCGCAGGCGGCGAGCGCGCTCGTGCCGCGCGGGGCGGTCGTGGGACTGTGCGGCGGAACGACGAGCACTGCGGTGGCGACGGTGCTCGGGTCGCGGCCCGACCTCATGGAGCCGTCGCCGCATCCCAACCTCACCGTGGTCACCAACGCCATCAACATCGCGGCCCAGCTCGTGATGCGCCCGCAGATCAAGACCGTCGTCACGGGCGGCGTCGTGCACGCGCGCTCGTACGAGCTGGTCGGCCCGTACAGCGACGTCGTGCTGGAGAAGATCACGATGGACATCGCTTTCATCGGCGTCAACGGGATCGACCCGCTGGTCGGCGCGACGGTGCACGACGAGGGCGAGGCCAGCGTCAACTCGCTGATGGCCCGCCGGGCGACCAGGGCCGTCGTCGTCGCGGACTCCAGCAAGATCGGCCGCAAGGCCTTCGCGACCCTCGGCGGCCCGAAGCTGCTCACCACGCTCATCACCGACGACGGCATCACGGCCGAGCAGCGGGCGGCGTTCGTGGAGGCCGGCTTCGAGGTCATCGTCGCGTGAGCCGGCACGCGGTCTCGTAGTGTGGTGAGGATGTCCGCGCACGTAATCCACTCCGCCCGCCTCGTCAGTGAGGGCCGCACGACCCGCGACGCCTGGGTGCTGTTCGACGGCGAGCGCGTCGCTGCGACCGGCGTCGGGGACGACTGGGTCGCCGCGGTCGCGGGCGATCCCTCCGCCGTCGTCACGGACGCCCACGGCGGCTGGCTGACCCCCGGCTTCATCGACCTGCACGGCCATGGCGGCGGCGGAGCGGCGTTCGACGACGGAGTGGACGCGATCCGCACGGCGATGGCCCTGCACCAGCGCCACGGCACGACGCGCTTCGTGGTCTCGCTGGTGACGGCGACGGTCCCCGAGCTGGCCGAGCGTGTGCGCGGCGTGGCCGCGCTGGCGGTGGACGACCCGCGCGTCCTCGGCTCGCACCTGGAGGGACCGTTTCTGGACGTCGCTCACAAGGGCGCGCACGACCCTGCGCTGCTGCGCTCGGCGACGCCCGCCGACATCGCGCTGCTGATCGAGGCCGCAGGCGGCACCCTGCGCCAGGTCACCCTCGCGCCCGAGCTGCCCGGCGGCATGGACGCGGTGCGCGCCTTCGCCGCGGCGGGCGTCGCGGTCGCGGTCGGCCACACCGGCGCGGACTACGACCAGACCCGCGCCGCCTTCGACGCCGGCGCCACGATCCTGACGCATGCCTTCAACGGCATGGACGGCATCCACCACCGCGCGCCCGGCCCCGTCGCCGCCGCGACGCGCACAGCGGGGGTGACCGTGGAGGTCATCAATGACGGCATCCACGTGCACCCCGAGGTGGTCCGGATGGCGTTCGCCTCCGCTCCGGGCCGCGTCGCCCTGATAACCGACGCGATGGCGGCGGCCGGCGAGGCCGACGGCGACTACCTGCTCGGCACCCTCCGCGTGGAGGTGCGCGACGGCGTCGCCCGCCTGACCGAGGGCGGCTCGATCGCCGGCTCCACGCTGACCCAGGACGACGCGCTGCGCCGCGCGGTGCGCGAGGTCGGCGTGCCCGTCGAGGAGGCCGTCCGCGCGCTCACGGAGACGCCCGCCGCCACCATCGGACGCGGCGCTGACCTGGGGCGCCTCGCGCCGGGGTACGCGGCGGACGCCGTGCTGCTGGACGACGGCTTCCGAGTGCTGCAGGTGTGGACAGCGGGGAGCGCCGGTTCCGCGTGAGGACGGGGAACGGCTCACCCGCGGGGCCGCTACCCTGGACGGATGGACTCCGCCCCCGCGACCGTCACCTCCAACCACTGGGTGCTGACCTTCAGCTGCGCCGACCGTCCCGGCATCGTCCACGCCGTCTCCGGCGCGATCGTGGCCGCCCGCGGCAACATCACCGAGAGCCAGCAGTTCGCGAGCACGGACACCGGGCGCTTCTTCATGCGCCTGCAGGTGGAGTCCGCGGCCGACCGCGCCGAGTTCGAGCGCGCCCTCGCGCCGGTGGTGGAGCGGTTCGGGATGACGCACCGCGTCGACAACGTCGGCCGCCCGCTGCGCACGCTCGTGCTGGTGTCCACCGCGGCGCACTGCCTCAACGACCTGCTGTTCCGCCAGCGCGCCGGCCAGCTCCCTGTCGAGATCCCGCTCGTGCTGTCCAACCACGCCGCGCTCGGCGACCTCGCCGGCTTCTACGGCGTCCCGTTCGAGTCGCAGCAGGTGAGCGACCCCGAGTCGAAGGCCGTGTTCGAGGCGCGCGTCCTGGAGGCCGTCGAGGAGCACGACATCGAGCTGGTCGTGCTCGCGCGCTACATGCAGATCCTCTCCCCCGCGCTGTGCGAGAAGCTGGCCGGCCGGGCGATCAACATCCACCACTCGTTCCTGCCCGGCTTCAAGGGCGCCAACCCCTACCGCCAGGCCCACGCCCGCGGCGTCAAGCTGATCGGCGCGACCGCGCACTTCGTCACCAGCGACCTGGACGAGGGCCCGATCATCGAGCAGAACGTCGTGCGCGTCGACCACACCCGCAGCGTCCAGGAGCTGGTCGCGATCGGCCAGGACGAGGAGTCGCGCACCCTCACGCAGGCGGTCAAGTGGTTCGCGGAGGACCGCGTGCTGCTCGACGGGGCGCGGACCATCATCTTCCGCTGAGCGGGATCGGCCGGCGCTCAGCCACGGTCGACCCGGATCGGTAGACTGAGCCGGTGACCTCCACGCACGACCAGCAGACCCCGATCAAGGTCGGGCCCAACGACATCCTCCGCTTCGTGCTGGAGCTGTTCGCCATCGTCTCGCTGGGCATCTGGGGCTTCGCCGCGTGGCCGCTGCCGTGGAACTTCGTCGTCGGCATCGGAGCTCCGGTGCTCGCGATCCTGCTGTGGGCGCTGTTCCGCTCCCCGAAGGCCGTGCTCCACGTCGACGCGTTCGTGAAGGCGCTCGTGGAGATCGTCGTGATGGGCTGCGCCGCCTTCGCCTGGTGGAGTCTGGGGCAGCCGATCGTCGCGCTGGTGTTCGCGGTCGTGGCGACCGTGAGCGGCGTGATCAACGGGCGGCGCGAGTTCGCATGACCGGCGTCGTCGTCCATGACGCCCGCAAAGTGGATGCGAGCGGACGGGTCGACGAGTTCTGGCTGGTCGCCGACGGCGACACGATCGTCGCGACCGGCTCCGGCACAGGCTGGCACGAGGCCGCCCGCGTCCCCGGCCGCGAAGTGATCGACGCCGGAGGTCACTGGCTGACCCCCGGATTCATCGACCTGCACTGCCACGGCGGTGGCGGGCACCCGTACGACGACGGCCCGGAGGAGATGCTCGCGGCCCTCGCGACGCACCGCGCCCACGGCACCACGCGCGCGCTCGTCTCCCACGTCGCCAATCCGCTGGCCTCCCTGCGCGAGAGCCTCGGCGTCGTGGCCGACCTGACCAGAGTCGATCCGATGGTGCTCGGCTCGCACCTGGAGGGGCCGTTCCTGGCCCGCGAGCGGCGCGGCGCGCACGACGACGCCTTCCTGCGCGATCCCGGCCCCGAGATGGTGGAGGAGCTGATCGGCGCCGCCCGTGGCACCCTCCGGACCGCGACCATCGCGCCGGAGCTGCCCAACGCCCTGGAGGCGATCGGCGTGCTCATCGAGGCCGGCGTCGTCGTCGGCATCGGCCACACCGCGGCCGACTACGAGCAGGCGCAGCGGGCGTTCGAGGTCGGCGCGCGGCTGCTGGTGCACGCGTTCAACGCCATGAACGGCATCCACCACCGCGCTCCCGGCCCGGTCATGGCGGCGATCGAGAACCCGGAGGTGACGCTCGAGCTCATCCTCGACGGCCTCCACGTCCACCCGTCGGTGGCGGGTCTGCTGTTCCGCGAGGCGCCGGGTCGCGTCGCGCTAGTCACCGACGCGATGGCCGCGGCCGGCGCCACGGACGGCGACTACCGCCTGGGCGGCCTGAACGTCAGCGTCCGCGACGGCCTGGCCGTGCTCTCCGGCACCACCACGATCGCGGGATCGACCCTCACCCAGGACGCCGCCCTCCGTAACGCGATCACCCGCGTCGGACTGGACCCGGTGACCGCGGTCGCCGCGCTGACGGCCACGCCGGCGAAAGCGCTCGGCGAATCCCGCCTCGGCCGCCTGCACGCCGGCTATGCCGCCGACGCGGTCCTCCTCGACCACGACTGGCACGTCCAGCGCGTCCTGGCCGCAGGCCGACTCCTCTAACCCACCCCCACACCCCGCCCACATTCGCGGGCAACGGAGGAGATACTGCCGGGTCGGACCGGGATCTCCTCCGTTAGCACCCCTCCCGGCACCCGCCGCCACCGATCTCCTCCGTTACCGACACCGTCGCGAACGGAGGAGATCAGGGCCGCGGTACGACCGAAAAGCAGCGAACGGAGGAGATCCGGGGCCGTGTGGGCGGGATGTCCTCCGTTCGCGACGAGGGGGCGCGGGGGGCGGGTTACAGCTTCTGCCAGGCGGGCTTGTGGTCGTAGGCGTAGCGGTAGTAGTCGATGTTGCGCAGCCGGGAGGCGGCGGCCTCGTCGACGAGCACGGTGACGTGCGGGTGGAGCTGGATGGCCGAGCCGGGGTTGGAGGCCGAAACCGGGCCCTCCACCGCACCGGCCAGCGCCTCCGCCTTGCCCTCGCCGAAGGCCAGCAGCAGCAGGTGCCGCGCCCGCAGGATGGTCGAGAGTCCCTGCGTGATGCAGTGCATGGGCACGTCGTCCTCGCTGGCGAAGAACCGGGCGTTGTCGCGCCGGGTCTGCTCGGTCAGCGTCTTCACGCGCGTGACCGACGCGAACGACGACCCCGGCTCGTTGAAGCCGATGTGACCGTCCGTGCCGATGCCGAGGAGCTGCACATCCACGCCGCCGGACTCCGCGATCGCCTTCTCGTAGTCGGCCCCTGCGTGCTCGATCGTCGCGAAGGCGCCGTTCGGGACGTGGATGAGTGCGGGGGTGAGGCCGAGCGGCTCCACGACCTCGCGGGTGATGACCGACCGGTACGACTCGGGGTGACCCGCGGGGAGGCCGACGTACTCGTCCAGCGCGTAGCCGCGCACGTGCGAGACGTCGGTTCCGGCCTCCGCGACCCGGCGGGCCAGCGCCCGGTACACCGGCAGCGGGGTGGACCCGGTCGCGAGCCCCAGCACCGCGTCCGGCTTGGCGGCGATCAGCGCCTGGATCGACTCTGCAGCGAGCTCGCCCGCCGCGTCCTTGTCCGCCACCACCACGACTTCAGCCATCTGCTCCTCCAACGAGCGCCGCACCCAGCGCGGCAACGGGTGTTCCTTCGGGAACGAGGCGCACCCGCCGGGACAGCGCGAGCGACGCGAGGAACGGGGACGTCTCCGCCCATCCGTCGAGCACCTCGTGGACGTCGCAGAGCAGCCGGTCCCCGAGATGGCTGAGGCCGCCACCGATCACCACGGTGTCGACGTCGACGGTCAGCACGAGGACCCGCACCGCTGCGGCGATGCCCTCAGCAAGCCTAGCGGCGATCGCCCTCGCCTCGCGGTCGCCGACCGCCGCCGCCGCGAACAGAGCGCGGGCAGGGAGTGGGTCGTCCGTGCGCCACTGCCGGGCGATGCCGGAACCGCTCGCGACGGTCTCCAGGCAGCCGCGCTGACCGCAGGCGCAGAGCGCGCCGGCCGGGTCGACAGGGAGGTGCCCGATCTCGCCCGCGACGCCGGACGCGCCGCGCCAGAGCCGGCCGTCCACGACGATGCCGGCGGCCATCCCGGTGCCGAGGTTGAGGTACGCCATCGTCCCGCCGAGACCGAGCACGTGGAAGGCCCCTAGCGCGGCCGCCTTCACGTCGTTCTCGACGCGCACGCCGACGCCCAGCCGTCCGGCCAGCTCGCCGCCGAGGGCGAGACGCTCGACACCCAGGTTGACCGCGTGCGCGACGTGCCCGGAGGCGCTGTCCACCATCCCAGGGATGCCGATGCCGATGGAGGTGAACCCGCCGGCCGACAGCCCGGTGAGCTCGCCGATCCGGGCGACCGCGGTGACGGCGGTCTCCACCACCGCCGCGTGACCGAACCCGGTCGCCAGGCGGACTCGCTGCGTGAGCCCGCCCAGCTCGTCGACGGCGACGGCGTCGGTCTTGGTGCCTCCGATGTCGATGCCGAGCCTCACGGGGTGAGCCCCTGTTCCCCGTCGAGCAGCTCGATCAGCGTGCGCCCGACGAGCCGGGAGGCGCCGAAGGTCGCGATGTCCGCATAGCGGCGGTCGTCGCTCGGCCAGCCCATGTCCACCACGAGCACATCCCGCTCGGCGCGCAGCCGGTCGATCGCCGCGCGGGCGAAGGCGTGCCGGTGGTTGTCCTTGCCGACCACGAGCACCGGGGACTGCGCCGCAAGCACGAGGTCGGGATGGTCGCCTTCGGTGAACACCACCAGCGGGTTGGCCGCGAAGGCCGACGTCTCGTCCGCCTCGGCCGCGACCTCCGCGAACGGACCCCACGGCGCCTCGCCGATCGCGATGTTCGCGACCGTGTCGACCCGGACGACCGAGTACCGGCCATGGTGCGCCCGCAGCCAGGAGGCCGCGCGCTCGGAGATGTCGAACGCCTCCACGGCGCGACGCACATCGGCGGGATCGATGAACCCGGCCCGGGCGCGCGAAGCGCTCTCGTGCGCGGCGCCGTCCGCCCGCACCGCCTCGGCGAGCGCGAGCACGCGCCCGGCGGCCTCCTCGATCCGGGTCGCGGCGACGCGTCCCTCCACAACCGCGGCGACAACTGCGTCCTCGATCTCCGCGAGCTGCGCGTCGGTGTTCTCAGTGCCGATGCAGAGCAGGTCGCAGCCCGCCGCGAGCGCCAGCACCGCGGCCTCCGGGATGCCGCGCTCCCCGCTCGCGCCGTGCATGTCGAGCGCGTCGGTGACGACGACGCCGCCGAAGCCCAGCTCGCCGCGGAGGAGGCCCTCCACGATGGTGCGGCTGAAGGTCGCCGGCAGGTCGGGGTCGATCCGCGGCAGCAGGATGTGGGAGGTCATCACCGTGCGCGCGCCCGCGTCGATGACGGCGCGGAACGGCTCCAGCTCGCGCTCGCGCAGCTCCTCCAGGGTCAGCTCGACGACCGGCAGCTCCAGGTGCGAGTCGGCAGCCGTATCTCCGTGGCCCGGGAAGTGCTTGGCGCACACCGCGACGCCGGCGGACTGGAGGCCGCGCGTCCAGGCGGCGCCCTGCTCGGCGACCACTGCGGGCAGCGAGCCGAAGCTGCGCACCCCGATCACCGGGTTGTCCGCGTTGGAGTTGATGTCGACGTCCGGCGCGAAGTCGAGGTTCACACCGGCGGCGTGGAGCTCCTCCCCCACCCGGCGCGCGATGCCTTCGGTGTACGCGTCGTCGCCGAGCCGGCCGAGGACGGCGTTGCCGGGGAACGGCGAGCCCGTCTCGTAGTACAGCCGGGTGACGTCGCCGCCCTCCTCGTCGATGGCGACGATGGCGTCCGGATTGGCCGCGTAGATCGCGTCCGTGAGCTCGCGCAGCTGCGCCACGGACTCCACGTTCTGGCCGAACACGCACACCCCGCCGAGGCCGTTCCGCAGGCGCTCCTCCAGCCACGCGGGCAGCGTGGTCCCCAGGAAACCGGGGAGGAGGGTCGCTGCGATGCTGCGGCGGAGGGCGGTGTCGGTCGGGGACGGCTGGGTGACCGACATCCCGCTCACCCCTTGACCGCCCCGCTGACCAGCCCGCTGGTCATGCGGCCCTGGACGATGAGGAAGAAGATGATGACCGGCACCGCCACGAGGGTGGAGGCCGCCATCACCTGACCCCAGTCGGTCGCCCGCGAGGCGGACTGCTGGATGAACCCCCGCAGCCACAGCGGCAGCGTCTGGCTGCTGTTGTCCTGCAGGATGACCAGCGCCACGGTGAACTCGTTCCAGGCCTGCAGGAAGGCGTAGACGCCCGAGGCCACGAGACCAGGAGCGAGCAGCGGGAACGTGATGCGCAGGAAGGCCTGTGTGCGGCTCAGCCCGTCCACCATCGCGGCTTCTTCGAGGTCGGCCGGGATGCCCGCGACGAAGCCGCGCAGCATCCAGATCGTGAACGGCACGACGGCCGCGATGTAGATGATGCTGACGCCGACCACGGTGTTCAGGAGGCCGAGCGAGCCCATCAGCTTGTACTGCGCGATGAACAGGCCCTCGGCCGGCAGCATCTGGATGAGCAGCACGGCCAGCACGAACGACGTGCGCCCGCGGAACTTGAACCGGCTGATGGCGAGTGCCGCGAGGAACGCGAAGGCCAGGCAGAACACGACGGTGACCAGCGCGATGACCACGCTCATCCCGAGCGCGGGGAAGAACGTCCCGCCGTTGACGACGGCCGTGAAGTTGTCGAACGAGCCGCCGAAGGGCAGCCAGGTCGGGGTGGAGCTCTGCAGCACGACGTTCGGCAGCAGGGACGAGTTGAGCATCCAGTAGACCGGGAAGACCCAGATCAGCCCGAGCACCACGGCGAGGACACCGAGGAGGATGCGGCCGGGGCGGACCTTCTGCTTCAGCTTGCGGTCGCCGGCGACGGTGGTCATGACTGGTCCTCCTTGAGCAGGTGGCGGACGTAGAACCAGCTCAGGGCGATGGTCAGGATGAGCACGAACACCGAGACGGCGCTGGCCATCGCGAAGTCGCTCGACCCGACGCCGAGCTGGTAGATGTAAGTGCCGAGCAGGTTGGTCTCGCTCGCGATGGAGCCCTTGTCCTGCAGCAGCTTGATCTGGGTGAACACCCGCAGGTCCCAGATGATCTGCAGCAGCAGCACGATGCCGAGCACCGGGCGGATCAGCGGCAGGATGATGTACCGCAGCCGCTGGGGGCCTTTGGCGCCGTCCATCTGGGCGGCCTCCAGCACCTCCGTGGAGACCTGGGTGAGCCCGGCGTAGACCGAGAACGCCACGAACGGGACGCTCATCCAGGTGACGATGATGCCGGCGACGAAGAAGAACGAGAGCGGGTTCTGCAGCCAGTTGTGGTTCTGGAAGTCCAGGCCCCACGAGGTCAGGACGTTGTTGATCACGCCGCGGCGCCAGTCGAACAGCCAGTTCCAGACTGTCATGGCGGCGACGACGGGCATTGCCCAGGCGAGTAGGAGCGTGATCTGGAGGAAGATCCGCGGGAAGCGCGAGATGCCCGACATCAGGAGGGCCAGGCCGACGCCGATCACGACGGTCACGGCAGCGGTGGTCAGGCAGAAGACGATGGAGCGGCCGACCACGGTCCACATGTACGGGTCGGAGAACAGCGTGACGTAGTTGTCGAACCAGACGAACGGCGCGGGCTGACCGAACTGCTGGGCGAGCCCGAAGTGCTGCATCGAGGTGATGAGCTGCCAGACGATCGGGTAACCGAGCGCGAGCAGCAGGATGAGGATGGCCGGCAGCAGCAGGGCGTAGGGCGTGAGCCGGCCTCGGCGCTTGCGCGGCGCGGACGGAGCGGGTGCGGTCGCGGTCGGCGCGGAGGTGACGGGTTCGCGGGTCGTTGTCACGGCGGTCCTCCTTCCGGGTGGTGGTGGGAAAAGCGTGTGTCTAGGAAAAGTCTGGGGGCAGGAGCAAGGGCGCGGAAGGGTGGTGCTTCTTCCGCGCCCTCGCCTGCGGGTGATGCTAGGTGGTGCCGATCAGCCGTTCTTCACGTTGAGGAGAGCGTTGATCTTGGTGTCGTACTGCTGGGCGAGGCCCTTCAGGTCGGACGAGTCGCGGATCTTGGAGAAGAACTCCTCCATCACGTTGGCCGCCTCGACCGAAGCCCAGCCCGGCGCGGCCGGGGTCAGCTTCGAGTTGGAGGCCGACTCGATGAGCGCCTTCGCGAACTGGTCGTTGCCGAGCGAGGACATGTAGTCCGAGTTCGCCGGGCCGAGGCCGTTCTTGCCGAGCATCTCCTGGTACTGCTTGCTGAAGATGATCTTCAGCAGCGTCTTGGACAGGCCCGGGTTCTTGGACTTGGCCGAGATGCCGATGTTGGAGCCGCCGGCGAAGACCGGAGCCGGCTTGCCGTCGTTGCCCGGCAGCACGTAGGTGCCGAAGGTGTTGTCGTTCCAGGTGCGGACGGCCTTGCCGTTCTGGGTGGACAGGTCGCCGATCGACCAGTGCGCCCAGCCCGGAGCCATGATGGTGGCGGCGGCCAGCGAGGTGTCACCGGTCTTGTTGCCGTTGGCGTCCACCGTCTGGTCGGTGTCGTTCAGGTAGATGTACTGGTTCGAGTCCTTGGCGTCGTTCGGCGCCTTGGACGCGTTCTTGTAGATGTCCTGCAGCTGCTGGAGGCCCTTCAGCGAGTTCGCCGAGTCGAGCGTGGCGACCCACTTGGAGCCTTCCTTCTTGGCGATGTCACCGCCGTTCGCGAAGATCCAGGAGATGCCGTCGCGCCAGTCCTGGCCGCCGAGGAAGAAGCCGGAGAAGTTGGAGATCCCCTTCGGGTTCTTCGCCGTGATGTCGGCGACCGTGCTGTTGAACTGGTCGAGCGTGGTCGGAACCGAGGCGCCGGCCGCGTTGTAGACGTCCTTGCGGTAGAACATGTAGCGCGAGCCGAAGTAGTACGGCAGCGTGTAGTTCTTGCCGTCCACCTTGCCGGCCTCGACGAAGGACGGGAGCAGCTTGCTCCCGCCGAGCTCCTGGTACATGTCGGAGATGTCGAGGAAGGCGCCGACGTTGGTGAAGGTCGGGGACTGGGTGTTGCCCATCTCCGTCACGTCCGGCGTGTTGTTCGCGTCCGGCAGCGAGGTGGTGAGCTTGGTGACGATGTCTCCCCAGTCCTGCTGCTCGATCTTGAGCGTCGCCCCGGTCTCCTTGTTGAACTCGGTCTTCAGGTAGTTGCGCAGCGCGTCCGGGGTGTCGGAGCCGACGAGCCACAGGGTGACCGTCTTGCCCTTCCCATCGGTGCTCGGAGCCTGGGCTCCGCCAGAGGCGCATCCGGCGAGCACGAGAGCGGAAGCCGTAGCCACAGCGGCGAGGCCGACGAGCTTTCTCTTCATTGCTGTTCCCTTCATTCGTTCGGGCTTTCTTGAGTGGGTCAGTGTGTGCGGTCGCATCACACCGTCGGTGCAGGGGTCGTGGAGTGCACGGTGCTGTGTTACGAGACCCCGAGTTGTCCGGAGAGGACGAGTACGGCCGCGCCGCGCAGGACGATGTCCTGCCCCTGCGTGGTCATCCGGACCGCGAGGTCGGCGTGGTTCTCCGCCATCGTCCGGTTCCGGAGCGTGTGGATGGTCGCCTCGGCGAGGGGGCCATCGAGCAGATCGGTCGGGCCGCTCAGCACGAGCTCCGACAGGTTGAGGGCGCCGACGACGGGCGCCAGGGAGATGCCGAGCCGCTGGCCGGCCTCCCGGAGGACCGGGGTGGCATCGCGGCCCGCGGCCTCGGCCTCCCGGATGCCGCGCCGGAGCTGCGGCACGCTGAGCCAGTGCTCGAGCACCTGCTCGCGGGTGTAGGTCGCGTCCAGCCCGAGGTCGGTGCCGACCATGACCTGGCCGATCTCGCCGGCGGCGAAGTGGCTGCCGTAGACGAGCGTCCCGGCGATGATGAGGCCGGCGCCGATGCCGTGGCCGACGCGGATGAGCATCATGTCGCCCGTCGCGCCCCCGTAGCTGTGCTCGGCGAGCACGGCCGCGTTGGCGTCGTTCGCGACGACGACGGGGAGGCCGGTCAGCGAGTGGAGGTCGTCCTGCAGCCGCACGTCGGTCCAGCCGAGGTTGGGTGCGGTAAGGATGGTGCCGGACAGGTCGACGACACCGGGTGAGCCGACGCCGATCCCCAGGATCGGAGCGGTGGCGGAGCCGACGAGCCGCAGCACGAGAGCGCGGACCTTGGCGACCGCGGCCTCGCCGGTGGCGGGTTCCCCGTCACCGTCTTCGAGCGGCACCTCCGCCGTGGCGAGCAGCTCGCCGTCGAGGTCCATGACCGCGCCGCGGAAGCGGTCGTGGTCGCTGAGGTCGACGCCGATGATCTGGTGAGCCGTGCGGTTGATGTCCAGGAGGACCGCGGGCTTGCCCGGGCGGGCGGACTCCCGCTGCCCGAGCTCCACCACGAGGCCTTCGGCCAGCAGCTCGGCGACGAGGTCGGAGACGGTGACGCGGGTCAGGCCGGTGTCCCTGGCGAGGTCCGCCCGGCTACGCTGCCCGGAGCGGTAGAGCGTCTGGAGCACGAGCGAGCGGTTGTGGCTGCGGGCGTGCTCCGGGAGGACCTTGGAGCGCGGACGGAGCGCCCTGCCGGGGCCGAGGCCTCCAGCGCTTCCGAGCACATCCGTCGTGGTCATGTTTGTTAGTAAAGCTTACGAACAAAAGAAATGCAAGCTCCGACTTCAACTCGTTACACTCCGAGCGTGAACACCCCTTCCCCCGCTCCCGCCCGCACTCCCTTCGCCCTGACCGGCTCCCGCGCCCTGGTGACCGCCGCCAGCCGCGGCCTCGGCCGGGAGATCGCCCTCGAGCTGGCCGGCCAGGGCGCCGACGTCATCCTCGGCGTGCGCGTCCCCGACGGCTCGGCGGAGCTGGTGTCGGAGCTCGCGGACTTCGGCGTGACGGCGCGGGCGATCTGGATGGACGTGCTCGACCTAGCGGGCTGTCGCGCTGCCATCGACGAGGTGACCGCCGAGCTCGGACCGATCGACATCCTCGTGAACAATGCGGGCGGCGGGATCAACGCGCCCGCTCTCGACGTGACGGAGGACGACTTCGCGCGGGTCTGGCAGCTCAACACCCGGTCCACGTTCTTCCTCGCGCAGCACGTCGCGAAAAGCATGCGGGCGAACGGCGGCGGCGCGATCGTGAACGTGGCGTCGCAGGCCGGGCTGGTAGCCCTCCCCCTGGAGTCGTCCTACTGCACGGCGAAGGCCGCGGTGGTCCACCTCACCCGCTGCCTCGCCGTCGAGTGGGGCGGGTACGGCATCCGGGTGAACGCTGTTGCCCCGACCTTCATCGAGACGGACGGAACGGCGGACGCGCTCTCCGACGACGGGTTCCGCGCCGACACGATCGAGCGCATCGCTGCGCTGCACCGGATCGGGGTGCCGCGGGAGGTGTCGGGCGCGGTGGCGTTCCTGGCGTCGCCCGCCGCCTCCCTCATCACCGGCCAGACCCTCGCCATCGACGGCGGCTGGACCGCCCGCTGAGCACCATCGCCGTTAAACATTCGTGCCGAATGTCGCCTCCGGCACCGCCAGAGTCGACATTCGGCACGAATGACGGGCGAAGGCTTACGCCATGCGCGTCTTCAGGTTCTCGCTGATCGCGTCGAGGAACTCCTCGGTGGTCAGGTACTTCTGCTCCGGGCCGACCAGGAGGGCGAGGTCCTTGGTCATCTTGCCCTGCTCGACCGTCTTCACCACGACGTCCTCGAGGGTGTGGGTGAAGTCGATCAGGTCCTGGTTGCCGTCGAGCTTGCCGCGGTGCGCGAGGCCGCGCGTCCAGGCGAAGATCGAGGCGATCGGGTTGGTGGAGGTCGGCTTGCCCTGCTGGTACTGGCGGTAGTGGCGGGTCACCGTGCCGTGCGCGGCCTCCGCCTCGACGACCGAGCCGTCCGGGGTGGTGAGCACGGAGGTCATCAGGCCGAGCGAGCCGAAGCCCTGCGCGACGGTGTCGGACTGCACGTCGCCGTCGTAGTTCTTGCACGCCCAGACGTAACCGCCCTCCCACTTGAGGCTGGAGGCGACCATGTCGTCGATCAGGCGGTGCTCGTAGGTGAGGCCGGCCGCGTCGAACTTCTCCTTGTACTCGGTGTCGAAGACTTCCTGGAAGAGGTCCTTGAACCGGCCGTCGTAGGCCTTGAGGATCGTGTTCTTGGTCGACAGGTAGACCGGGTACTGGCGGTCCAGGCCGTAGTTGAACGAGGCGCGGGCGAAGTCGCGGATGGACGCGTCCTGGTTGTACATGCCCATCGCGACGCCGGCTCCCGGAGCCTGGTAGATCTCGAACGACTTGGCCTCGCCGCCGTCGGCGGGCTGGAAGCTCATGGTCAGCGTGCCGGGACCGTCGAAGGTGAAGTCGGTGGCGCGGTACTGGTCGCCGAAGGCGTGACGGCCGATGACGATCGGCTTGTTCCAGCCCGGGACCAGCCGCGGGATGTTGGAGATGATGATCGGCTCGCGGAAGACCACGCCGCCGAGGATGTTGCGGATGGTGCCGTTCGGGCTCCGCCACATCTTCTTGAGGCCGAACTCCTCGACGCGGGCCTCGTCCGGGGTGATGGTGGCGCACTTGACGCCGACGCCGTGCTTCTGGATGGCGTGCGCCGCGTCGATCGTGATCTGGTCGTCGGTCTCGTCGCGCTTCTGGATGCCGAGGTCGTAGTACTCGAGGTTCACATCGAGGTACGGGTGGATGAGGGAGTCCTTGATCGCCTTCCAGATGATCCGCGTCATCTCGTCGCCGTCGAGTTCGACGACCGTTCCTTCAACCTTGATCTTGTCCACTGGTTCTCCTGAGGTCTGTGCCGTTTTTCAGCCGGAGACAGCTTACCCGAGTCAGGCAACTATCTTGACATCGAGACAGTTTTGTCAGCGTCCCGCCAGCCGCACCCCGCCGACTATGCGCGGGTCGCCTCGCACGTTACCCTTTCGTTATGGCTGAGTTGAGACTGGAAGAGTTGAGCGCGAGGACCGTCGTCGCGGCGAACGCGCTGTCGCTGAAGCCCGGCCAGGAGCAGTTCATCGCTCCCGTGTCGTACTCGGCCGCCGCCGCGGTCGCCGACCCCTCCACCTCGTGGCAGCGGGTCGTGCTCGACGGCGAGGACGTCGTGGGCTTCATCATGGGTGACTTCAACCCCTACGCCGAGCACGACGAGTTCAAGGCCATCCTCTGGCGCATCAATGTGGACGCCGACGACCAGGGCCGCGGCATCGGCACGTTCGCAGTCAAGGCCCTCGCGGCCGAGGCGCGCGACCGTGGCGTCACACGGCTCTACGTGATCTGGGAGTCCGGCGAGCTCGGCCCGGAGCAGTTCTTCCTGCGCACCGGCTTCGCGCCGGTCGGAGAGACGCAGTACGGCGAGACCATCGGTGCCCTCGACCTCTGAGCCGGCGTCCGGCGACCTCGCCGGCGACGATTTCGCCTCGCGCGTGCTCGCGGTCGTGGACAGCATCCCGCCCGGCCGGGTGATGACCTACGGGGACGTCGCCGCGGCGCTCGGATCGCGCGCCGCGCGGATGGTCGGGCAAGTCATGGCGTACTCCGGCGGCGACGTTCCGTGGTGGCGGGTCGTGCGGGCGAGCGGGCATCCCCCGGCGAACCACGAGCACATCGCGCTGGAGCACTACCGCGCAGAGGGGACGCCGCTGCTCGGCGGCGGCAGGTCGCCGTACCGGGTGGATCTGAGGGCCGCGCGGCACGACACACGCTGAGATCATCCTCCCGATCGATGCAAGCGCTCAGCTTCATGGTGTTGACTGGACGGGTCTGTCCATGTGAACTCGTCCAGGAGCGTCCGTGCCCCGTACCCGTCGACTCGGCCTCGCCGTCGCCGCCGTCCCCCTCGTCGCCGCCCTCTCCGGGTGCTCGGTCGTGGCGGCATTCACGCCGCACGTCGATCCCTCGATCTACGACACCGCCAAGGATTTCGACGCAGCGGACACGACGCGCATCGGTTCGCCCTCCTTCGTTCCGAGTGACGCGACCCTGATCCGGGTCGACTACGACACGCAGAGCGGCGAGTCGATCATGACCTTCACGTCCCCGACGCTGCTCAAGAAGGACGTCTGCAAGCTGACGACCGTCGCACCGCCCAAGCCGACCATCCAGGACAGCTGGTGGCCCATCTCCGGCATCCCCGCGAACGCGTCGTACTCCTGCCCGGGAGGCTGGAGCGCCTTCACCATCGCGGCGCAGGTGTACGCGGTCCGGCCCGCCTCCGCCAGCAAAGCCAAGTGACCGCCCGCTGACGGGTAACGGTCAGGGCCTGCTGCCCTCGGCCACCTGAGCAGGGAGCACGAGCTCCACGATCGTCCCGAGGCCGGCGACCGATCGCACCTCGACGTGCCCGCCGACGGTCTCCACCCGGTCGCGCAGCCCCTCCAGGCCGCCGCCCGGCTCGATGCGCGCTCCCCCGCGGCCGTCGTCCTTCACGGTCACGGTCACGGCGTCCCCGTCGTCGTCACGGGCGACGAGCACCGCGCAGCTGCGGGCGCCTGCGTGCTTGGCGGCGTTCGCCAGGCATTCGGAGACACAGTAGTAGATCGTCTCCTCGACCACCTCCGGCAGGCGTTCGGCCGGCTCGACGCGCACCTCGACCGGGATCATGCTGCGCTGGGCGAGCTCCTCCAGCGCCGAGCGCAGGTCGCCGTCGGTCAGCACGGTCGGGTGGATGCCCCGCGCGAGCTCGCGGAGCTCCCTGAGCGCGTCGGCGAGCTGCGCCGACGCCTTCTCCAGGTCGCCGACGAGCTCGGTCTCCCCGGCCGCGCCGGCTTTCGTCGCGGCGATGCGGAGGCCGATGGCCAGCGACACGAGCTGCTGCTGCGAGCCGTCGTGCAGGTCGCGCTCCAGCCGTCGCCTGGCGAGGTAGCCCTCCTCGACGATGCGCAGGCGCGACTCGCGCAGCTCCTGGATGGTCTGCTCGAGCCGGCCGCGCAGCCGGTCGTTGTCCACGGACAGCAGCAAGGCGGACGACACCGCGTCCAGCAGCCGGTCGTCCTGCCCGAGGGCGACGTCGTGCTCGATCAGGGCGATCGGGCCCTGATCGGAGTCGATCGCCATCGTCGACCGGCCGGGCCGCTCCGGCCTGTCGCCGTCCGGCATCGCGTCCCCGGCGCTCGTGCGGTACGAGCGACGGAGCTCGTCCCACCAGAACACCCGGAGCGAATGGTCGTGCAGGGTGCGCGCGAGGCTGGACTCCCAAAGCGCCCTGTCCACCTTGTCGCGCGCGACGATGACCAGGTCGGCCACGCGCGACCGCAGCCCGCGCGCGTAGAAGACGCCGCCGACGAAGGACGGCGGGATGAGCGCGATCGCGATCGGCGGGACGAACTGCAGCCAGCCGCTGTCCCAGCCGAGAGCGAAGCTCACCGAGTCCTGCACCGTGCCGTAGCACCACAGCAGCAGCGCGAGCGGCATCACGAACGACACCCGCCTGGCCGGGAGGGAGCTCGTGACCCAGCGCACCGCCAGCCTCCCCGCGACCGTCAGCAGCAGCACGACGCCGACGATGCGCCAGGCGACCCCGAGCCAGTAATCCGCGTCCGGGCTCGGCAGGATGGCGTACGGGTTCGCCACGCAGCCGCAGTCGGCCGGCGCCGGCGACGAGAACAGCAGGATGCCGAGGAACCGCACCAGGAACGCGCCACTCAGGGTGTACGCCACGACGCGGTCGAAGCGCGACACCAGGTGGCCGCCCGGATAGGTGAGCACCAGGATGCCGACCAGCACCGCCCACAGGTCGGTCACGCCCTCTACCAGCGGCCACAGCCAGCCGAGGTCGCGCGTGAGCGGGTACCAGGCGCCCGCCGCCCAGAAGAACGCGGCGCCCACCATCAGCCAGCCGGGCGCAGGGCTGCGGATCGCGCGCCAGGCGATGACGGCGCAGACGACGTAGTCCAGCGCGACTGCGACGAACACGATGGCCCAGCCGATGCCTTGCGGCCTCGGGCCGTAGTCGCCGGTCAGCGCGCTGATCACCTGCGCCAGCACGTTGACGGCGATCGTCACCGTGACGGCGGCGGCCCGCACCCAGAGGCGCCCGGCCCCCATGATCGCCTCAGACGTCCCGGCCGAGGAAGCGCAGCACTGCGAGCACGCGCCGGTGGCCTTCGGTGGTCTCCTCGATGTCGAGCTTGGCCATGATGTGGCCGATGTGCGACTCGACGGTGCGGAGGCTGAGGTGCAGCGCTGCGGCGATGCCCGCGTTGGAGAGGCCCTCCGCCATCAGCCGGAGCACGGCGACCTCCCGAGAGGACAGAGACTCGATCGCGGCCTCCGTCGAGCGCGCGGACACGAGCGCCTGCACGACCTCGGGGTCGACGACCGACCCTCCTGCCGCGACGGTGCGCACGGCGGTGACCAGCGCGTCGGCGTCCGCGACGCGGTCCTTCAGCAGGTAGCCGGTGCCGCTGCCCGCGCTCATGGCGCGGATCGCGTACCCGGCCGTCGTGTACATCGAGAGCAGGAGGACGCCGACCTGCGACCCGGACGCGCGCAGGGTCTCGAGCGCGCGCAGGCCCTCGTCGGTGTGCGTCGGCGGCATCTTGATGTCGAGCACCACGGCGTCGATGTCGTCGTCGTCCGCGAGCACGTCGAGCGCCTGCTCGGCGGTGTCCACCGACGCCACGACCTCCACGCCGCCCGCGCGCAGGATCTGCCCGATCCCCTCGCGGAGCAGCACAGCGTCATCGGCGACTGCCACCCGGAGCGGACGGGTACCCGAGTTGTCTCCCCCGACCACGCGCTTACCTTAGCAGGCTGCGAATCGCCTCACCGGTCAGTTCCGCCTTGGTGATGAAACCGTCCGCACCGCTGTCGGACACGCGCGTCCCGTAGTCGCGCAGCGACCGGCTCGAGGTGAGCACGACCACGGCCCCGGTCTCGTGCAGCGCGGTCACCAGGTCGAAGCCGTTGGCGTCGGGGAGGCCGACATCCATCAGCACAACGTCGGGGGCGAGGGTACGGCTGAGCGCGACCCCGCTGGCGCCGGTCTCGGCGTCTCCGACGACGGAGAAGCGCTCCAGCGTGAGGAGCTCGGCCGCCTGGGCCCGGAACCGTGGGTGGTCGTCGACGATCACAACACGGAGGCACATGCCTCGATTCTCTCCGGCGCCGCTGCGGGGTCGCATCCGTGCCAGCACGCATCGGCAAACGGGTGACCCCCCGGATGCGGGCCGTGGGCCGACAGCGGGAACATTTGAGTCAAGCTCAGCAAATCCGGGAGACCGCCGGCCGAGCAGAGAGACCCGAGGAGAAACGCGATGTCCGCCGCAACCCGAACCGCCTTCCCGAACGGCGCCGCCCGAACGGCAGCCGAGGCGATCGCGGCGGACCTCGACGACCTCCCGCTCGTCGTCCTCGACCTCGACCGCGCCCGCCGACAGTACGCCGCCCTCCGGGAGGCCTTCCCCTGGGTCGACGTGCTGTACGACGTCAGCGCGCTCGCACACCCACGACTGCTCGCGGCGCTCGCGGGCGCCGACGGGGGCTTCGCCGTGACCCACGACGAGGCGCTCCCCGCGCTGCTCGCCGCCGGCGTCGGCGGCCGGCGCATCCTGCACGCGACGCCCGTCGCCCACCCGCACGAGTCGCGCGCGGCGTACGATGCCGGCGTCCGGCACTTCGTGGTCGACGGATCGCGCGCCGTGGAGGGCTTCGCCGGGGCGCCTGACGACCTGCGCGTCCTCCTCCGGCTGCGGCCGGGACTCGCGCCGCGCCCCGCGCACCGTGCACTCGGCGGGATGACCCCGGAGGCGGCGGTGTCCGCAGCCTCGGCGGCACGCGGGCTCGGCGTCCGCATCGCCGGGCTCTCCCTCACCCTCCCGGAGGACGGCAGCCCGGCGGAGTACGTGGCCGAGATCGTCCGGTCGGTCGGCGTCGCGGCCGACATCGAGGCGGCCACCGGATTCCGGCTACGCATCCTCGACCTCGGCGACGGCTTCCCCGGCCGCGGCGGCGAGCGCCCCGCCGAGCGGGCGGAGCTCGCCCGCGCGATCCGCGGCATCGTCGCCCCTGCGACCTCCGGTGTGACGGTCACCGCCGCGGCCGGGCGCGCCGTCACGGCGGGGTGCGTAGCTGTGGTCACGGATGAGAGCCGCAGCGATGTCGACCTCGCGACCGCCGGCGAGCTGATCGACGCGGGAGCGGAGGTCGTGGTGCTCGACACCGACTCCTCCCCGCATCGCCTTCCGCTGCTCCGCCTCCCGCTCCTGCGCGGCGGCGGCTCCGAGCACCGGATCGTCCGACGAGCGCAACACGGCTGATCCGCACAGACCTGGCCGGCGACGGGCCGCCAACCCAACCCGTATCCAACCCCTTGGCCCGTCCCGACCACGGCGACAAGCCCCGGATCCCTCACCGAGGGGCCGGGGCTTGTCCGTTGTCGTTCACCGCACGGAACTCAGACCAGCGAATCCCGCCACGCCGCGTGCAGCTGGGCGAACCGGCCGGTGCCGGAGATGAGCTCGTCCGGCGAGCCGTCCTCGACCACACGGCCGTGCTCCATGACGAGCACCCGGTCCGCGATCGCCACCGTCGACAGGCGGTGGGCGATGATCACGGCGGTGCGGTCGGAGAGCAGCGTCTGCAGCGCCTCCTGCACCAGGCGCTCGCTCGGGATGTCGAGCGAGCTGGTCGCCTCGTCCAGGATGAGCACTGCCGGGTTCGCGAGGAACGCCCGGGCGAACGAGATCAGCTGCCGCTGACCCGCGGACACCCGGCCACCGCGCTTGTTCACGTCGGTGTCGTAGCCGTTCGGCAGGCCCGCGATGAACTCGTGGGCGCCAACCGCGATGGCCGCCTCCTCGATCTCCTCGCGCGTCGCGTCCGGCTTGCCGAGCGCGATGTTCTCGGCGACCGAGCCGCTGAACAGGTACGCCTCCTGGGTGACCATGACGATCGCGCGGCGCAGGTCCTTGGGGTGCATGTCCCGCAGGTCCACGCCGTCCAGGGTGACCTCGCCCTCGCTCGGGTCGTAGAACCGCGAGATCAGCTTGGCCAGCGTCGACTTCCCTGCTCCGGTGGAGCCGACGAGCGCGACGGTCTGCCCGGCCGGGATGTCCAGGCTGAACTCCGGCAGGATGACGCGGTCCCGCTTGTACGCGAAGGTCACGTCGTCGAAGCGCACGTGGCCCTCCGCCGTCCACAGGTCGGTCGGGCGCACCGGGTCGGGAACGCTCGGCGCCTCCTCCAGGACGCCCGAGATCTTCTCGAGCGCCGCGGCGGCCGACTGGTAGGAGTTGTAGAACATCGCCATCTCCTCCATCGGGTCGAAGAACCGGCGGGTGTAGAGCAGCGTCGCCAGCAGGACACCGATCGCGAGCTGACCGTCGGCGACCCGGAAGCCGCCGACGAGCAGCACGGCGCCGACCGTGACGTTGCCGATCATCACGAGCCCCGGATCGAAGATCCCGAACAGCTGGATGACGCGCGCGTTGACGTCGCGGTAGTCCTCGACCAGGCCGCCGAACTCCTTCTCGTTGCGCTTCTCCTTGCGGAACGCCTTGACCGCGCGGATGCCGGTCATGGTCTCCACGAAGTGCACGATCAGCTTCGCCGACGCCACCCGCGAGATGCGGAACAGCACCTGCGAACGCTTCTGGAACCAGCGGGTCAGCAGGTACAGCGGAAGCAGTGAGCAGATCAGCACGACCCCGCTCACCCAGTCGAGCCAGAACAGCGCGATGCCGATGAACAGCATGTAGAGGAAGCCCTGCACGAGCTGGTTGATGCCCGAGTCCAGCAGCTCGCGGATGGAGTCCAGGTCGCTGGTCTGCCGCGAGATGATGCGGCCGGACGTGTACGACTCGTGGAACTCCAGCGAGAGCCTCTGGGTGTGCAGGAACACCCGCTTGCGCAGGTCGATCAGGATCGCCTGGCTGATCCGCGCGCTCAGCACGGTGTACCACGCGATCAGCACGGCGCCGATGACGCCGGTGATCAGGTACGCGACTCCGGCGGCGGCCACCGGGAGCCAGTTCTGGCTCTTCAGCGCCGTGATGCCGTTGTCGATGCCGAACGCGATGATCGCAGGTCCGGCGACCTGGCCGGCCGTGCTGATCACGACGACGATCGCGGTCAGCACCAGCCGCGTGCGCATCGGGTGCAGCAGCGAGCCGAGCAGGCGGAGCGAGCGCCGGCGGATCTGCCGGCTCTCCTCCTTGTTGAGGTCGTTGCGCTCTTCGCCTTCGACGCCCAGTACGGTCGCGGTGCTCACAGGTTCACCTCCTGAAGGATCTCCTCGTCGCGCTCCTCTTCGAGGGAGGAGAGGACGAAACGGTAGTGCTCGTTGCTCACGAGCAGGTCGTGGTGGGTGCCGACGGCCGTGATCCGGCCGTCCTCCAGCAGCGCCACCCGGTCGGCGAGCATGACCGTCGACGGACGGTGCGCGACGACCAGCGCTGTCGTGGCGGCCAGCACCCGGCGGAGGGCGGCCTCCACCAGAGCCTCGGTGTCGACGTCGAGCGCGGACAGCGGGTCGTCCAGCACCAGGATGCTGGGCGCCGCGGCGACGGCCCGCGCGAGCGCCAGACGCTGACGCTGGCCGCCGGAGAGGCTGAGACCCTCCTCGCCGACCTTCGTCTCCACGCCCTCCGGGAGCTCGTAGACGAAGCCGGCCTGCGCGATCTCCAACGCTTCGGTCAGGATGCGCTCCGCGTCGGCCGAGGCCGGGTCGAGCCCGTCCCGGCCGAGCAGCACGTTGTCGCGCACCGAGGCCGAGAACAGTGTCGCGTCCTCGAACGCCATCGCGATCGCCTTGCGCAGGTCGTACCGGGTGAGGTCGCGCACGTCCACGCCATCCACCTTCACTGCTCCGCCCGTCACGTCGTACAGGCGGGTGGTGAGCGCGGTCAGCGTCGACTTGCCGCTGCCGGTCAGGCCGACCAGGGCCATCGTCTCCCCCGGACGGACCGTGAGGTCGATGCCGTTCAGGAGGTCCGGGTAGCGCTCCGGCGAGTCCTGGTAGCGGAAGTGCACGTCGTCGAAGACGAGCTCTCCGCGGGGCTCGGCGATGTGCTTCGGCTCGGCAGGGTCGGTGATCGTGTTGACCTCGTCCATGACCTCGAAGAAGCGGTCGGCCGCGGTGCGCGTGTCGAACGTCATCGAGAGCAGGAAGCCGATCGACTCGATCGGGAACCGCAGCACGGTCGCCGTCGCGAAGAACGCGACCAGCTCACCGACCGTGAGCTCGCCCTGCGCGGCCAGCCACACGCCGACCACCAGGCAGATGCCGAACGCGACGTCCGGGATCAGCAGCAGCCACAGCCAGATGCCCGCGATGGCCTTCGCCTTCTCGATCTCCGTGCCGCGCAGCGCCTCCGCCTGCGACTCGAACTTCTTCAGCGCGTGCTTGCCGCGGCCGAACGCCTTGAGGACGCGGATGCCGTGCACCGACTCCTCGACGGCGGTCGCCAGGTCGCCGGCCTGGTCCTGGCTGCGGCGCGCGACGACCGAGTACTTCTTCTCGAAGACGAAGCCGTAGATCCACAGCGGCACGGACAGCACCAGGAAGATCAGGCCGAGGATCCAGTTCCAGCCGATCAGGATGGCGAAGCCGACGATGATCGTGACGACGTTGACGACGAGCAGCACGATGCCGAACGACAGCCAGCGCCGGATGAGGCTGAGGTCGCTGACGGCACGCGACAGCAGCTGACCGCTCGGCCACTTGTCGTGGAACGAGACGGGCAGGTCCTGCAGCTTCTCGTAGAGGGCGTTGCGCATCCGCGCCTCGACGTGGGTGCCCGGGGTGAGCACGAACCAGCGTCGCAGCGAGATGAACACGGCCTCTGCCGCGCCCAGCCCCACGACGAGCAGGGCCGCAGGCCACACGGCCGACGGGTCGCCGGTCGAGAGCGGACCGTCGACCAGCCAGCGGAGCACCTGCGGGATGCTCAGCGCGACCAGGCTCGCCAGGAGCGCGGCGACCATGCCGAGCAGGATGCGGGGCGCCGCGGAGGTGGCGAACGGCAGGATGCGGAGCAGTGTGCGCACGGTCCCCGAGCGCTTCTTCTCTTCTCTTTGCGGAGGGTGCTGATGGGTTTCAGCGATAGACATGAGTTCCGTTTTCTCTTCGTGCGTTTCTTTTCTTCTTATTTGGGTGCGGGGTCGGCTCCGACCCGGTGAGGCGTGCTGAGAGGTCGCCAAAGGGATGCGTCCACGAGAGCGTGACGTGCCAGGGCTACGGATGCCCTGTGCGGGTGCCGGCGACAGTCAGCCGGAAGCGCGTACCTGCCTGGGACCTACCAGGCGGGGGCCGGCTCCGGGGACGCGTACGCGGCGGCGACGAGCCCGAACACGGTCACGGTTCGTGTGTTCTCAGTCGTTGTCATGGCGTCCTCCCAGTAGCCCGATGCGTCTTCCGAATGCTGCGACAAGGCAGCCCTACAGAATATTCCCAGGATCTCTCAGAGCGCAAGAGCGAGTTTCGGATCGGTGCCGCTAGGCTGCGGAGATGGCCTGGCGCTCGCCCCTGTTCCGGACCGTCCTCGCGGCGTTCGCCGTGTTCGTGGCGGTGGTCGGCGGGATGTTCGCGGCCGTCGGGGCGGCCTGGAACGTCGCCGTCCAGGCGCACTCGACCTCGATCGAGTTGCAGGTCACCGGGTCCTCCTCGCGCACGGTGACCCTCTATCACGCGACCTGCGTCCTGCGGGCGAACGGCCGCATCGTCGTGCGCAACGACCCGACCTTCCGCATCCCGGCCCAGATCGTGGGCGACCGTCAGAACGGTCAGTTCAGCACCAGCATCTCGACGGGTGACGGCGGGGTGTTCGTCTCCACCGCACCGTTCGTGCTCGACGGCGGGACGGTGCGCTTCGTCGCGACAGGCGGCAGCTTCACCGACCCGCGACTCTCCGGCGAACGGGTCGACGCGCAGGTGACCGGGTCCATCCCGTGCACCACGGACGCCTCCAGCGACTAGACGCGGCCCGCCTCAGCGGATGCGGATCGACAGGCAGGTGACGCAGCCCTCGAGCTTCTCGAACTCCGAGATGTCGACCTGGATCACCGTGTAGCCGAGGTCTTCGACCAGCGCGACCGATCCGGGCGCCGACGACGACATCAGCACGGTCTCGTCGTCCAGGACGACGACGGCGGTGCCGTGCGCCTCCGGGACCGGCAGGAAGCGCTCGAAGATCCGCGCGTCGTCCACGAGCGGCTCGTAGCCGATCACGGTGCCGTCCGGGAGGGCGGTGACGGCGGTCTTCAGGTGAAGCGCCTTGGTGACCGGCACCGCCACGACGGTGTAGCCGAGCGGGGCGACGAGCGCGCGGAGCTGGCGGATGCCCTCCGCGTTGGTCCGGCCGCCGCGGCCGACGTAGACGGTGTCGCCGACCTTGAGGACGTCGCCGCCGTCGAGGGTGCCCGGCTCCTCGATGCGCAGCAGGCGGAGGCCCTGTGCGCGCAGCGCGGCCTCGGTCCCGGCGATCTCGGGCTTGCGCGAGTCCGCGCCGGGGCGCGAGATGACGGCGGTGTCGCCGAAGACCACGGCCGTGTCCTCCACGAACACGGAGTCGGCGAGCTGGTCGGCGCTGGCGACCTCCACGGTCTGCCAGCCGGCGGCGGAGAGCGCGGCGACGTAGGCGTCCCACTGCGAGTCGGCGAGCTCGCTGTCGACGGCCTCACGGTCGATGTGGGTGATCAGGCCCTCGCTGAGGTTTCCGGCGGGGATGCGCACGAGCGCGATCTTGCGGGAGGCCGGGGCGGCCTGCGCCTCGATGGCGCCGAACACGGCGAAGCCGGCGGTCGGGAAGGCGATGGCGACCGCGAGCCAGAACGGGAGGTTGATCCCGATGAACGACGACGCGATCTGGCCCCAGGCCTGGCCGGTGAGCGTGACGTTCAGCGTCGAGAACAGCACGAGCGTGCCGATCGCCGCGCTGATGAGGCCGACCAGGATGCCCGCGACCACCGCGATCCAGCGACGGTCGTACGCGCCGAGCAGGGCCGCGATCGCGGCGAGGACGAACGCCGCGAGGGCGTTCCAGGCCACGTAGGGCGTGATGCTCCCGAGCACCGCCGAGTTGAGCTGGTTCGCCACCAGCAGCACGAGCGTGGCGGCCACCAGGCCGATGGCGGCCACGGCGACGGCGGACACGAGGGAGGCGACGAGCCGGCGGGCCCAGGAGGAAGTCATGGGACAAAAGCCTATCCGACGGGTCCCTATGGGAATGCTGGCATACGTCGCCGCACGCAGCGTCCCGCTACCGGCCGCAGCGGCCGATAGCGGGACGCGGTGACGGCTCAGGCGTGCGCGGGCTCGCGCAGGCGCGCCAGGGCGATCTCGTCGGCGGCCGCCAGCGTGGTGATGCCGCGTTCGGCCGCCACGTCGAAGACGCGCGCCACGATGTCGCCGATGGCCTCGACGCGCTCGCGCGTGGCCTCGGCCGACGGCTCCTCCTCGTTCATCATCGCGAGGAAGATGACGCCGCCGGCGTTGACGACGAAGTCGGGGGCCCACAGGATGCCGCGGGCGGCGAGGCGCTCGGCGCCTGCGCGCTCGGCGAGCTGGTTGTTCGCCGGTCCGACGACCGCCTTGACGCGCAGCTCGTCGATCACGGTGTCGGTCAGCACGCCGCCGACGCCGGCGGGGACGAAGAGGTCGCCCTCCACGCGGTGCGCCTCGTCCGGCTCCACCCAGGCCGCGCCCAGCGCCTCGGCGAGGGCACGCTTGGCCGGGTTGACGTCGGTGACGGTGAGCACCGCGCCCTCGCTCGCGAGGCGCATGGCGATGATCGAGCCGACGTGACCCAGCCCGAGCACGGTGACGCGGCGGCCGGAGACGTCGCGGCTGCCGGTGGCTCGCTCCAGGGTTGCGAGCAGGCCCGCGTACACACCGGCTGCGGTCGCGTCGCTCGGCTCGCCGACGCCGCCCTCCGCGGGCGGGAGGCCGCACACGTTGGCGGTGCGGGTCGCGACGACGGACATGTCCTCGGCACTCGTGCCGACGTCCTCCGCGGTCATGTAGCTGCCGCCCAGGCTCTCGACGGCGTCGCCGAGGTCGAGCATGACCTCGTAGCGCTCGGTCGGGCTGAGCTGCTTGCCGCGCGGCAGGTAGACGACGGCCTTGCCGCCGCCGCGGTTGAGGCCGGCGGCGGCGTTCTTGAACGTCATCCCCTCGGCCAGGCGCAGGGAGTCGGCGACGGCCTCCTGCCAGGAGTCGTAGTTCCACACGCGGCAGCCGCCGAGGGCGGGGCCGAGGACGGTGGAGTGCACCGCGATGCTGATGGTGAGGCCGCTCCGCCTCCCCTTCACCACATGCAGTGTTTCGTGCGGAAGGTCGGTGGGCAGGACGGACATCGGTGTCTCCTCGTGGGATCGCGGTGAATGCTGAGGGTCTTGTGGACCGTCGTCTATTCTCCGCGACCCCGCGAGGGGATGCAATCCGGCGAGCCGGTCAGTGGAAGAAGTGGCGCTCGCCCGTGAAGTACATCGTCACCCCGGCTGCCTTCGCAGCGGCGATGACGTCCTCGTCGCGGATCGATCCGCCGGGCTGCACGATCGCGGACACGCCCGCGGCGATCAGGATCTCGGGGCCGTCGGCGAACGGGAAGAACGCGTCGGACGCCGCCACGGAGCCCGCTGCACGGTCGCCCGCGCGGCTGACCGCGAGATTGCAGGAGTCCACCCGGTTGACCTGGCCCATGCCGACGCCGACGGAGGCGCCGTCCGTGGCGAGCAGGATGGCGTTCGATTTGACCGCGCGGCACGCCTTCCAGGCGAACTCGAGGTCGGCGCGCGTCGCGGCGTCGGCCTGCTCGCCGGAGACGAGCGTCCAGCCGCTGGAGTCGAACTCATCGAAGCGGTCGGCGTCCTGAACCAGCACGCCGCCGGAGAGCTGCCGGAACTCGGTCACCGACCGACCGTAGCCCTCGGGCAGCCGCAGGATGCGGAGGTTCTTCTTGGTCTGCAGCAGCTCCAGCGCCTCCGGCTCGAAGTCCGGGGCGATGAGCACCTCGGTGAAGATGCCCTTCACGGTCTCGGCCATCGCGAGCGTCACCGTGCGGTTCGCCGCGATGACGCCGCCGTACGCGGAGACCGGATCGCACTCGTGCGCCTTGCGGTGGGCGTCCGCGATGTCGTCGGAGACCGCGATGCCGCACGGGTTGGCGTGCTTGATGATCGCGACCGCCGGCTCGGCGAAGTCGTACGCGCTGCGCAGCGCCGCGTCGGCGTCCACGTAGTTGTTGTACGACATCTCCTTGCCGCCGAGCTGCGTCGCCTGGGCGATGCCGCGGCCGGCCGGGTCGGCGTAGAGCGCCGCGGCCTGATGCGAGTTCTCGCCGTAGCGGAGGGTCTGCTTGAGCTCGGCGCGGACCTCGAAGCGCTCCGCGAAGTCGGCGGTGGAGGGTGCCTCCCCCGCGAACCACGCCGCGACGGCGCCGTCGTACGAGGCGGTGTGGGCGAACGCCTTCGCGGCGAGCGCGCGGCGCTGGTCGAAGCTCGTACCGCCCGCGGCGACGGCGGCGCTTACCTCCGCGTAGTCGTCCGGCGAGACGACGATCGCGACGTTCGCGTGGTTCTTGGCCGACGCGCGCACCATCGCCGGGCCGCCGATGTCGATCTGCTCGACCACGTCGTTGCCGACCGCGCCCGAGGCGACGGTCTCCACGAACGGGTAGAGGTTGACGACGACGAGCTCGAACGGCTCGATGCCGAGGTCCTTGAGCTGCTCCTCGTGGGAGGCGAGCCGCAGGTCGGCGAGCAGGCCGGAGTGGATGGCGGGGTGCAGGGTCTTGACCCGGCCGTCCAGCGACTCCGGGAAGCCCGTGACGCTCGCGACGTCGGTCACGGCGTGGCCCGCGTCGCGGATGGTCTGCGCAGTGGAGCCGGTCGACACGATCTCGACCCCGGCCTCCGCCAGCGTCGTGGCGAGGTCGAGCAGGCCTGTCTTGTCGCTGACCGAGATCAGTGCGCGGCGGATCGGGACGACGTCCCGTTCGCGGTAGAGGCTGGCGTCGTGGCGGGGTCCGCTCATACTCGGGAGAGCTCCTTGAGGTCGATGTGTCCGTTGGCGATGTCGAGGACGGCGTCGATCAGCAGCCGTCGCTCCACGGGTTTGATGCGTTCGTGCAGGCTGGCCTCGGTGTCGCCCGGCACGATCGGGACGCGCTCCTGGCTGATCACCGGTCCGGCGTCGACGCCGTTGTCGACCACGATGAGGCTGGCGCCGGTCTGCGTGGCTCCGGCCGCGAGCGCGTCACGGACGCCGTGCGCGCCGGGGAACTCGGGCAGGAAGGCCGGGTGCGTGTTGATCAGGTGCGGCGAGAGCGCGCCGACCACGCGCGGCGGCAGCAGGCGCATGAAGCCGGACAGGATGACGAGGTCGGGCTCCCAGAGCCGGATCTGCTCCAGCACTGCATCGCCCCACTCCTCCCGGCTGTCGTAGGAGGTGAAGGGCACCGTGAACGACGGGATGCCGAACTCCTCGGCGTGGTCCAGGCCGTCGGCGTCGCGGTCGGCTCCCACCGCCACGACGCGGGCAGGGAACTCGGCGTCGGAGGCGGCCTCCAGCAGCGCACGCAGATTGGAGCCACCACCGGAGATCAGCACGACGATCGAGAGCACGCGACAAGCCTACCCACCCGCCGAGGCAGGCTCCGACCGGCGAGGGAGCGCTCTCCGGCTCAGCGCCGGGCGCGGCCTCCAGCCAGCAGCCCGATGACGGCGGCGACCGCCACCTCCCCCGCCGCGAGCGCGCCGACGAGCCACGGATTCGGACCGACGTCGTGCAGCCGGCCGGGCCCGAGCGCGCCGGAGGACCACCAGGCCAGGAGGCCGAGCTCGATGCCCGCGACGACGCCGATGCCGAGCGCGGTGAGGACGAGGGTCAGCGCCCCGTCCGTCTGCGCCCTCCTCGTGCCGCGCAGCAGGGCGGCGGCCAGGAAGCCCGCGAGCAGGGGCACGATCACACCGGCCAGCCCGAAGGTGTAGCCGTGCGCCGGGATGACACCGAAGAGCGGCACGCCGGGGAGCGGCCCGAGCGCGGTCCCGATCGGGCTGACCGTGGACCCCGTGCCGATGGCGAACCCCGGCCCGACCAGCCACGACATCAGCCAGATCACGAGGTTCGGCAGGAAGGCGAGCTGGGCGACGGTCAGCGCGATGCCGCCGGCGACCCCGGTCTGGAGCTGCTCGTAGAGGCCGATGATCGTGCCGTAGTTGCCGAAGATGAGCAGCGTCAGGAGCAGCGCGGACAGGCCGATGACGATGGCGGTCGCGGCGCTGCCGGCGCGCAGGGCACCGAGGAGGGCCGTGCGGACCGGGGCGGGGACGGCCGCGACCCGCGAGCGGACCGCGACGCCGACCGGCGCGGCCCCCCGGCCCGGCGCGGACGTCGCACGGTCGTCCCGCGCCCGGTCGCCTGTCTGTTCGGAGACCGGCTCACGCACCCCGCGGAGCGCCGCGAACACGAAGCCGATCCCGATACCGAGCGCGTAGACGAAGGTCGGGAGCACGAAGCCCCGCCAGAGCGACGGCTGCACGAGGTCGCTGCCCGCGGTCGCCGTGACCAGGACCGAGATCAGGAAGAACACCGCGAGCGCGGAGACGGCCCCGGTCGAGCGGTACCGCGTCTCGGCCGCGCGCAGCCCGGTGCGCACGCCGAGCCCGGCGGTGAGCGCGGCGAAGCCCAGGAGCGCGATCGTCACCTGGAACGGCACAGCGGCGGCCGGGAGGCCGAGGGATCCGACGAGCTGCGGGTCCAGCGTCACCGTGAGGTTCACGCCGTGCCCGAGCAGCCAGATGTCCGCCGTCGCACGCCAGACGATCGCGAAGTCCCCGGCGAGATGGTACTGGGCCGCCCACAGCACGGTGAGCGGGACGAGGCAGATCGCGAGCCCGATCGCCGCGACGATGACCGCCTCGAGCGCGGCGAGCAGGGCGACGGTTGTGCGATTCATGACCGGATGGAGCCTACCGGGCGCGGGGTCGCCCGCACCGCAGACACTTCGGGCCTCAGGAGACGGTCATCACCGGGGTGTCGTCGTCGGCGTCCTCCGGCACCGTGATGACCGGTCGCTGGACGAGCTCCAGGATGGCGATGACGACGGCCGCGATCACCAGCGTCCAGATGATGAGCGACGGGGTGAGCGGCCGTACGAACAGGACCACCGCTGCCGCGATGACCGCGACTGCGGCCCGGAGCAGCACCCGTTGGGCGTAGAGCCACTCCCCCACCCGGCCGGTGGTGATCCCGTGCCGCTCGGCGGACTCCCGCACCCAGGTCACCCCGGAGCCGAAGAACCCTCGCAGCTTGCGCGGCGCGGCGAACGGCCCCGAGTACCAGCCGACCAGCGCGACGACGATCGCGAGCACGAGCACTGCGACACCGGTGTCCTTCATCGCCGTCGAGACCGTCGTGTAGAGCGTCGTCGCGACACCCGCCGGCACCAGTCCAGGCGATGCCGAGGCGATGAACACGATCTGGCCGATCGCGATGCCGGACACGACGACGATCATCGCGATCGCCAGCGCCGACGCCGCCCCGATCAGGGCGAGGGCGCGGCGGCGCGCAACGATCACGCCGAGCGCGAGCAGGCCGATCGACACCCACGGAAGCCACGCGCCCGCCACGACGGCGAGGTTGTAGAAGACCTGGAGGGTCGGGATCGACGAGTTCTGCGCGACCGTGATCGTCTTGTCGATGGTCGGTATGCGCGACGCGAAGGTGATCCCCTGGTCCACGAGGACCTGCTTCACCCTGTCGATGATCGGCCCGAGCTGGACGCCCACCGATCCGTCCTTCCCGATCGCGACCGCCGCCTGCGGATTGCCCTGCATCGTCGCGACGAGCTGGTTGTGACTGACCCGCAAGGCGTCCTGCCACACCTGGGCGAACGCGTCGGAGGCCACGAACCGGCCGACGGCGGTCTGGATCAGGGACACGATGCCCTGCGAGAGCGGCGCCTTGAGGGCGTCGAGCGCTTTCGTCGCAACGGGTCCGGTGCCGAGGCCGGTGATGCCGTCGATGACCTGCGAGGTGAGCTGCGGGATGTCGACGTGCTGCTGGATGACCTTGACCGTCTCGTCCGTGACGTACGCCTGGACCCCCGGGTCGTTCGCGAGCGGTGCGTAGGTGGCCACGAACGCGTCGGTGTCGGTGAGCTGCACCTTCGCCCAGGAGGCCACCACCGCGACGGGCGCCAGGATCGCGCCGATCACGATGAGCACGACGGCGAGCAGGGTCCAGCCCCAGCCGCGCTTGTGCTTCAGTTCCGGTGCGGCCGCGAAGTCCGGCAGCGGCTCCGTCGCGTTCTCGTCGAGCTGGTTCCTGAGCGCCGCGTTCTCGGCTTCGAGCGCTGCGACGCGCCTCGCGAGGTCGGCGTTGGTCAGACGTGGCATCGGCAGCATCCCCCTCCCGGACGGTGGTGCGCTCACTGTAGCGCCGCCGAACGGGCCGCGGGCAGGCCCGGATCCAGGCTGTGGAGAGACGGATCGGGGCCGGACTCCGTGGAGGAGTCCGGCCCCGATCGGCGGTTTCGAGCGGTGCCGTTACAGCGCCGCGTAGACCTCGCGGAGCAGCGCGGCGGTCTCGGACGGGGTCTTGCCGACCTTCACGCCCGCGGCCTCCAACGCCTCCTTTTTCGCCTGCGCCGTGCCGGCCGAGCCCGAGACGATCGCGCCGGCGTGGCCCATCGTCTTGCCCTCGGGCGCGGTGAAGCCGGCCACGTAGCCCACGACCGGTTTGGTCACGTTCGCCTTGATGAAGTCGGCCGCGCGCTCCTCGGCGTCGCCGCCGATCTCGCCGATCATGACGATCGCCTTGGTCTCCGGGTCCGCCTCGAACGCGGCGAGCGCGTCGATGTGGGTGGTCCCGATGATCGGGTCGCCGCCGATGCCGATGGCGGTCGAGAAGCCCAGGTCGCGCAGCTCGTACATCATCTGGTAGGTCAGCGTGCCGGACTTGGAGACCAGGCCGATCGGGCCCTTGCCGGTGATAGTCGCCGGGGTGATGCCGACGAGCGCCTCACCCGGCGTGATGATGCCGGGGCAGTTCGGGCCGATGATGCGGGTCTTGTTGCCCTTCGCCTTGGCATAGGCCCAGGCCTCGGCGGAGTCCTGCACCGGGATGCCCTCGGTGATGACGACGAGCAGCGGGATCTCGGCGTCGATGGCCTCCACCATCGCGTCCTTGGCGAACGCCGGCGGCACGAAGATGATCGACACGTCGGCGCCGGTCTTCTCGATCGCCTCCACGACGGTGCCGAAGACGGGGAGCTCGACATCGCCGTGCGTCACGGTGGTGCCGGCCTTGCGGGCGTTGACGCCGCCGACGACCTGGGTGCCGGCCTTCAGCATCAGCGCGGTGTGCTTGGTGCCCTCGCCGCCGGTGATGCCCTGGACGATGACCTTGGAGTCCTTGTTGAGGAAGATAGACATTCTCTGATTCGTCCTTGCTTACTTCGCGGCCAACTCGGCAGCCTTGTCGGCGCCTTCGTCCATGGTGAGTGCGAGGGTGACCAGCGGGTGGTTCGCCTCGGTGAGGATGCGGCGACCCTCGTCGACCTTGTTCCCGTCGAGACGGACGACGAGCGGCTTGTTCGCCTCGTCGCCGAGGATCTCCAGCGCCTTGACGATGCCGTTCGCGACCGCGTCGCAGGCGGTGATGCCGCCGAAGACGTTGACGAAGACGCTCTCGACCTGCGGGTCGTTGAGGATGACGTCCAGCCCGGCCGCCATGACCTCGGCGGACGCGCCGCCGCCGATGTCGAGGAAGTTCGCCGGCTTGACGCCCTTGTGCTTCTCGCCCGCGTAGGAGACGACGTCGAGCGTGGACATGACCAGGCCTGCGCCGTTGCCGATGATGCCGACCTGACCGTCGAGCTTGACGTAGTTGAGGTCGGCCTTCTTGGCCTTGGCCTCGAGCGGGTCCGCGGCGTCCGCGTCCTCGAGCGCCTCGTGCTCGGGGTGACGGAACCCGGCGTTCTCGTCGAGGGTGACCTTGCCGTCGAGGGCGATGATGTCGCCCTCCTCGGTGAGGACGAGCGGGTTGACCTCGACGAGCGTCGCGTCCTCACCCGTGTAGACGGCGTACAGCTTCACGAAGACGTCGGCGACCTTCTCGATCAGCTCGTCCGGGAAGCCGGCCGCCTTGGCGATCTCGACGGCCTTGGCGGAGTCGAGGCCGCCGCGCGGGTCGACCTCGATGCGGGCGAGCGCCTCGGGCTTCTCGACCGCGAGCTGCTCGATCTCCATGCCGCCCTCGACGCTGGTCAGCGACAGGTAGGAGCGGTTGGCCCGGTCGAGGAGCACCGAGAAGTAGAACTCGCGGGCGATGCGAGCGCCGCCGGCGACCATCACCCGGCGGACCACGTGGCCCTTGATGTCCAGGCCCAGGATGGCCTTGGCGGCCTCTTCGGCCTCGTCCGGCGTCTTGGCGACCTTCACGCCGCCCGCCTTGCCACGGCCTCCGACCTTGACCTGCGCCTTGACGACGGTCACGCCGCCCAGCTTCTCCGCGGCCGCACGGACCTCCTCCGGAGTGTCTGCGACGATTCCCGGAAGGACCGGGACGCCGTACTTCTCAAACAGGTCTCTGGCCTGGTACTCGAATAGATCCACGGTTATCCAATCCGCTGATGTCCGGCGCGCTCGTGGCGCTCCGGCGGTTATCTCCTGGGCGGTCCGGCGGGAGAATAGCTCGACGCCGAGATAAATTCGCCAGTGAGAACTTTAGCGTGTCCGACTGAACAGCCCGAATCGGTTTCTCCTCCACAGGGCGATGCGCAGGACGATCTCTCCACGGATTCGCTCCGAGACGCCCGCCGGCGGTCCGTCGCCGGGACCGTTGAGGGCATGACACATCGCATATCGAACCTCGTGACCGTCTTCGTCCTCGCCGGCCTCGCCGTCTTCCTCGGCATGCTGCACGCGCTCGCCGCGTCCCCCGACGCCCGTGCGCTGACCGGAGCCGGCCACGGCCCCGGTTACCTCTCCCACGACGGCTGGTGGCTCGGAACCTACCGCCTCGACGACGGTGCCCAGGGCTTCTGCCTGAACGCCGGCAAGCCGAGCCCCACCGGCAACGGCTACGACTACGCGGACGCGGCGGCGCTCGGCTGGTACACGCCCGAGCAGTCGGCCTCCCTCGCATACATCTCCCGCACCTGGGCGGGCACTGACGACCGGCTGACTGCCGCCGCCGGGCAGATCGCGACCTGGCTGGTCGCTGGCCTCGGCGGTCACACACCCGAGGAGCTCGCCGCCCGCGCCGGGTCGGACGCCGGCCGCGTCCTCGCCCGGGCGAACGAGATGGTGGACGAGGCCGCGCGCCTCGGCTCGTCCTCCGTGCGGGCGGACACCGTGCTCGAGCTCGCGGAGACCGGGCCGGGCCGGGTCCGCGTCGAGCTCTCCGTCGTGCGGCCCTCCGGGGCGGAGCTCCTGGCTCCTGGCGCACACCGGGCACGGGTGTCGCTCGACGGCGCGGCCTTCGCGGACGGCGCCTCCGACGCCGACGTTCCGACCGGGACGGACCTGGCGATCATGCCGTCCGGCGACGGGGCGAGCGTGACCGTGAGCGCTGCGGCCTCCCTCGACCGGCTGCCGTACGGCGACCGGCTGCTGGTCGCCGCCCCGCACGGAGACGCGCAGGCCGTGCTCGTCGCGGTGCCCGCGACGGCGGAGGCGCGCGCTGCGGCATCCACGACGGGTCCGTCCCCGCTGCCGTTCCAGCCGATCGTCTCGACGGTGACGAGCGCTCCGGAGGCGCTGCCCGGCGCGTTCGTCCACGACCGGCTCACCGTGTCGGTCGACACCGCCGACGGGCTCCTGCCGTCCTGGGGCGTGCGCGCGGTGGACGACGGCTTCGAGCCGGTGGAGGCTGTCGTCGAGAGCACGCTGTACGGCCCGTTCCCGGCCCCGCTGACGGAATCGCCCGACGTTCCCGACGGCGCGCCCGTGGTCTGCACGGTGGAGACGAGGGTGGACGGCACGGGCGAGTACGACACCCCCGAGTGCGCCATTCCCGCCGCGGGGCACTATGTCTGGGTCGAGCGGATCGATCCAGCGCGGCTGTCCGCGGGAGACGGCGGGGAGCGGATGCGTCCCTGGCGGGCGGCGTTCGGCGTCGCCACGGAGATCACCGTGGCGTCGACTCCCGTGGTCCCGGCGCCCGACGAGCCCGCGCCTGCCCCGATGGCGCCGGCCACGCTGGCGGACACCGGCGGCTCCTGGGCGGCGGAGGGATGGCCGGCGGCGGTCGGCCTCGGGGTGGCCGGCGGCGCGGCGCTGACCGCCGCACTCGGCCGGCGGCTTCGTCGCAGGAGCACAGCCTCCCGTTGCAGGATGGACGCATGACCAGCACAGGCGCCGTCCGTGGCTCGTCGCGATCCGGGGCGACCGAGCAGCTCACGTACCTGCAGCTCACCGGCGAGGCGCTCTGCCTCGCCGGTGGCGGCAGGGCCCTGCTGCTGCAGATCGCGCACCCGGCTGTGGGGCGCGGTGTGGTGGAGCACAGCGACTTCGCCAACCGGATGCTGGATCGGTTCCACGCCACGATGACCTTCGTCTACGCCGCGACCTTCGCGACGCCGGCAGAGTTCGACGTGGTCCGCCGGCGGGTCAACCGGGCGCACGCGCCGGTGCGCGGCGCGGCGACCGGCGCGGAGCCGGCGTACAGCGCCTTCGACCCGGAGCTGCAGCTCTGGGTGGCGGCGACCCTCTACGCCACAATGGTCGACCTCGGCGAGCGTGTCTTCGGTCCGCTGAGCCCCGCCGCGCGGGAGAAGCTGTACCGCGAGGCGGTCGGCTCCGGAGCCGGTCTCCAGGTCCGCCCCGAGGACTGGCCCGCCACCGAGTCCGACTTCCAGGACTACTGGCACGACATGGTCGGCCGGCTCCGCGTGACGGAGGGCACCCGCGCGGTCGCCGGGCAGATCCTCCATCCGCGGCGGGTGCCCCTCTGGCTCCGCGCGACCCTGCCGGACGCCCGGATCGTCACCGCCGGGCTGCTGCCGCCGAGCGTGCGGGACCAGTTCAGGCTGCCGTGGACACCCGCGATCGAGCGCGGCTTCGAGCGCAGGATGCGGGTGGCGGAGGCGGTCTACCCGCGGCTCCCGCTGCGACTGCGGCAGCGGCCGCGCGACCTGTACCTGGCCCGGCTGCGGCGGTCGCTGAGGGAGGAGCGCGGCTAGCGGGCGAGCCCCCGGGACCGCTCGATCCAGCGGGCCAGCAGCACCAGGCCGATCCCGATCGACGCACCCAGGACGGTCTCGAGCACGCGGTCGAGGACCAGCATGCCGAGCGGCGCCGGAGAGGCGAGGTGCGACACCGCGAGCGCCATCGGGGTGATGAAGAGCAGGGCGTAGCCGTAGTGGCGGCCGACCAGCATCTCCGCGAAGAACTGGCAGACCACGATCACCGCGATCACCACGAGGGCCGGGGGCGACCACACCAGGACCAGCGCCGCCACGACGACGCCACCGATGGTGCCGAGGATCCGGTGAAGCGAACGGGAGATCGAGTGCGCGGCGCGCGCGGGAGGGATGACGGCGACCAGGCTCACCACCGCCCAATACGCGTGGCCCAGCCCGAAAGCGATGGCGAGGCCTCCCGCGATGAGGACGCCGACGCCGTTCTGCGCCGCAGTCAGCCAGACGCGGCGGTCACGCAGGACGCTCGTGTCGATGCCGGGGCGGCGGTGCAGCTTCTTCAAGAGCACGGCACCCGTCCGCGCCGCCCGGTCGCCGGCCGCCCGGCGCAGCAGCCAGCCCGACATCGTGAGCAGCCACGCAAACGCCGCGACGGCGGCTGCGAGGCCGATCCGTCCCCAGGCCTCTGCTGCTGGCGTCGGGATCGCCGCGCACACCAGCAGCGCGAACACGAAGAACAGCGGCTGCGCGGGCAGGAGCTGGAAGGCGGTCGCGAAGAACGTCCCGATCACCACCACGGCCACCAGCAGCACCGCCGCGAGCCACAGCGGTTCGCCCAGCACCGCGACCAGGACGCCGAGCGCGATGCTCGTCAGGAGCGCGACCGCCGCCACCGAGACGCTGCGGAGGCGGAGCCGGTAGGGCTCGTTGCGTCCGTACAGCGCGGTGAACGCTCCGAATGTGGCGTAGGCGGCGAGGTCGAGGCGTCCGACAGCGAGCAGGACCAGCAGCGGCACCGCGACCGCGGCGGCCGCGCGGAAGCCGACCTCGACGCTCAGGGAGGCGAGTTGCTGCCTCGGCCGCAGCCTCACAGCTTGTCGATCGGTGCGATCTTGATGAGGAGCTTCTTCGCGCCCACCTTCTCGAACTGGACGTGCGCGACGCGCTTGGCGCCCTCGCCGGTGACGTTGGTCACCCGGCCGTCGCCGAAGTCCGCGTGCCGGATGCGGTCGCCCGGCGCGAGCTCCAGGTCGCCGTTGTCGCGGACCTTGCCGGTCACCCGGTTCGGCCACTCCGCCTTCGGGCGCTCGGCCGGCGAGCTGCCGCCGACCGGGTAGCTCTCGTTCCAGCGTCCCGCCGTGCCGCCGATCCCGGGCCGGCGGGCGTTCAGCGCGCGCGACTGCGATCCGCCGCGGCCGTTGGCGGCGCCCGGCGACTGCCGCCAGTCGATCAGGTCCGCCGGGATCTCCTGCAGGTAGCGGCTCGGCATCGCGACGGCGGTCTCGCCGAACTGCGCACGGGTCATGGCGAGCGAGAGGAACAGCCGCTTCTTGGCGCGCGTGATCCCCACGTAGAACAGCCGCCGCTCCTCGGCAGGGCCGCCCGGCTCGTTGGCCGACATCCGGTGCGGGAGGAGGTCCTCCTCGATGCCCGTCAAGAACACCGCGTCGTACTCCAGCCCCTTGGCCGTGTGGAGCGTCATCAGCGACACGGAGCCGCTGGAGTCGTCGATCTCGTCCGCCGCCGCGACCAGCGACACCTCCGTGAGGAAGTCGACCAGCGTGCCGTCCGGGTTGTTGCGCGCGAACTCGCGGGTCACCGCGACGAGCTCGTCCACGTTCTCGGCGCGCGCCTCGTCCTGCGGGTCGCGGCTCTTGCGGAGCACCTCGAGGTAGCCGCTGCCGTCGAGCAGGAAAGTGAGCACGTCCGCGACCGACGCGGCGCCGGCCGGATTGGCCGGGTCGATCTTCGCCGCGGCCTCGTCCAGCAGCCCCGAGAGCTGCAGGATGGCGCCGGTCACCTTCGGCCCGAGGCCCAGCGACCCGGCGTCGCGCATGGCGTCGCGGAACGTGAAGCCGTTGTCCTCTGCATAGCTCGCGAGCTGCGTCTCGGTCGCGGGACCGATGCCGCGCTTGGGCGTGTTCAGGATGCGGCGGAGCGCCAGGGTGTCGTCCGGATTGGCGACCGTGATCAGGTACGCCATCGAGTCCTTGATCTCGGCGCGCTCGTAGAACTTGGTGCCGCCCATCACTTTGTAGGGCAGCGCCGACCGGATGAAGATCTCCTCCAGCGCACGCGTCTGGGCGTTCGTGCGGTAGAAGACCGCCATGTCCTTGTAGTCCATGCCCGCGGCGTGCAGCTTCTCGATCTCATCGGCGACGAACTGCGCCTCGTCGTGACCCGAGTAGCCGGTGTAGCCGACGATCTTGTCGCCGTCCCCGACCGCCGTCCACAGCTTCTTGTCCTTGCGGTCGAAGTTGTTGGCGATCACGGCATTGGCCGCGCTCAGGATGTTCTGCGTCGACCGGTAGTTCTGCTCCAGCAGCACCACCTTGGCGCCGGTGAAGTCGCGCTCGAACTCCACGATGTTGCGGATGTCCGCGCCGCGGAACGCGTAGATCGACTGGTCCGAGTCGCCGACCACGGTCAGCGAGGCCCCCGGGATGGCGCCGACCACGTCGCGCAGCTTGCTGACGTTACGGCCGTGCTGCTCCATCTCCTCCGCGATGTCGGGAGAGACCGGCATGGTCAGCTCGCGGATGAGCGAGTACTGCGCGTGGTTGGTGTCCTGGTACTCATCGACGAGGATGTGCCGGAACCGGGTCTGGTACAGCGCCGCAACCTTCGGGAAGGCGCGGAAGAGGAACACCGTCTCGGCGATGAGGTCGTCGAAGTCGAAAGCGTTGGCCCGGCGGAGCGCCCGGGTGTACTGCCGGAAGATCTCGAGGAACATCACCTCCTGCGGGTCGCTCAGGTTGGCTGAACGCGCGTAGGTCTCGATGTCGGTCAGCTCGTTCTTGAGCTTGGAGATGCGCCCGGAGGTCCCCGCCACGGTGAAGCCGAGCGTGTCGGCGTCCAGCTCCTTGATGATTCGCTTGAGCAGCGCGCGGGTGTCGCCCGAGTCGTAGATCGTGAAGCTCTGCGTCTTGCCGATGGTCTCGGCCTCGCGGCGCAGGATGCGGACGCACGCCGAGTGGAACGTCGAGATCCACATGCCTTGCGCCCGGCCGCCGAGGAGCTGCTCGACGCGCTCGCGCATCTCGTTCGCCGCCTTGTTGGTGAACGTGATGGCGAGGATCTCGCTGGGCCAGGCCTCGCGGCTCTCGATGAGTCCGGCGATGCGGCGGGTCAGCACGCTGGTCTTGCCCGAGCCGGCGCCCGCGACGATGAGCAGCGCGGGCCCGCGGTACTCGGCCGCCTCGCGCTGCTGCGGGTTGAGCCCCGCGAACAGGCGCTCGTTCGGCCCGCGACGACCGCCGCCGGCCCCGTCGCGCCCCTGACCCGCGCCGTCGCCGGGGCGCACGTCGCCCTCCCAGCCGTCGAGGATGATCGGCACGGAGGAGGGCACCGCGGAAGTGGAGGAGGGGGCGTCGGGAAGGCTCGTCATGTCTCCAGACATTTTAGCCGCCGCCACCGTCATCGCGGCCGGGCAGCGCAGTCGGGCGACAGGACGCGGTCAGCGCCCGTCGCGCACCGCCACGGCAAGATCGGGATGGTCGGCGAACACCCCGTCCACACCCGAGTGCAGCAGGATCGCGAAGAGCCGCCGCCAGTCCCCCCACTCGTCGTCGCGGCCGGACCTGCGGAAGTCCGCCGGCAGCATCCCGTTCTCCGGCCGGAGGGTCCAGCAGTAGACGAACAGCCCCGCCGAGTGCGCGAGGTCGACCAGGTCGGACGTGACTGCGCCGATGTCGACGCCGCCCTCGTCCTCGCCGAACAGGCCCACCGCCACCGAGCCCGAGTGCAGGATCTGCGAGACGTCCACGCTGATCCCGTCCACCCGCTCCGCAGGGGACGCCGCCGAGCCGAGGGCGTAGAGCCCACGCAGGGTGAGGTCGGAGGCGTAGCCGGGAGCTGCGGCCCCGAGCGACGCGACGCGGTCGGCCGGCGCGCCCTCCGCTTCGAGCAGATAGACGCGCTTCCCGCGGAAGCCGCCGTCGTGGAGGCGCCCCAGCACCGTCTTCTCGAAGCTCTCGGCGACGAGCCCGGGATGGTCGGACCAGCCCGCTGCGGCGAGCTCGGACAGGAACAACTCGTGCAGCGGCAGACCGGCCGCCTCGAAGTAGGTGGCGTGCTTCAGCTCCGCCACCAGTCCGAGCGCCCGACCCGCGGCGTCGGAGGCCGCGTCCACGACCTCCAGAACGTCCGCCAGCCGCAGGATCGGGTAACGGTCGTCGAAGGTCGAGCTCGCCTGGCGAAGCTGCGGGACGCGCTCCCGCGCGCGCAGGGTGGCGAGCTCGGCCCAGGTGAAGTCCTCGGTGAACCAGCCCGTCAACGGCATCCCGTCGACCTCCTTGGTCGTGCGGCGGGAGGCGAACTCGGGATGCTCGGCCACGTTCGTCGTGCCGGAGATCTCGTTCTCGTGCCGGACGACCAGCACGCCGTCCTTGGTGGCGACCAGGTCGGGCTCGACCGAGTCCGCCCCGAGCGCGAACGCCAGCTCGTACGACGCCCTCGTGTGCTCCGGCCGGTATCCGGGCGCGCCGCGGTGACCGATGACGGACGGTCTCGAGCGGGCGCGCATGTGGCGATACTAGCCGGGCGTCGAAGCCGTTCCGGTGCGCACCTGCGGGTGACACAATCGGAGTGTGCCCGACCCCGACGGCCTCCCCACCCCGACCCCGACCGCGCCGGCGCCCCTCCGCGAGACCTCGGGAGCGTCCGGCGCCTGGCGCGAGCCGACGCGCTCGCTCGATCTGCACTGGGGCGGCTACCGCGGCCGGTTGATCGCCGGGCTCGCGATGATCGTCGTCGGTACGGCCTGCGTCCTGGTGACGACCGCCTACAGCCTGCCGTTCCTGCTGGCCGGCTCGATCCTGCAGCCGGCGGGCTGGGCGGTGATGCCCTCGACGATCGGCCGGAGGGTGGCCGTGGTCGTCCCCGTGCTCGGCTTCAGCTGGCTCATGCTCGGCGGCTCCGGCTTCGCCTGGTGCTACGCCATCGTGCTGGCGGCGTGGCTGCTCGTGCGGCTGCGGCCGCTCCCGACCTTCGCCGTGCTGCTGCTGCCGATCGCCGCCAGCCTGGTGCTCCCGCTGTTCGTGACGACGTACGGCCAGGGCTGGATCACCATTCTGGTCATGAGCGTCATCGTCGTGGGCTCGGCGTGGCTGGCCCGCGCCGGAGCGGTCGCACTCGATTCATGGCAATCTGTCAGAACTCTCAGAAACCAACCAGGTAGGTTGGACGCACCGAGACCGTAAGCGGTCCCCGACAGTAGCGAGGAACCCATGGCAACCTCCAATCCGGCCTTCTCCCAGAGCCCGGCCTTCCAGAACGGCGCGACGGACGCGGCGAGCGCGCAGAAACTGGAAGAGCTTTTCAACGCTCCGTCCGCCGGGTCGGCCGAGACCGACCGCATGACGGTGGACGACACCATCCGCAAGACCGCGGTCGGCTTCGGCGTCCTCCTGGTGGGGGCAGTGGTCGGCTGGTGGGTCCCCGGACTGTGGGTCGTCGGCTTGATCGCCGGTCTGGTCCTCGGGTTCGTCAACGTCTTCCGAATCAGCAAGAACCGGCCGTCCGCCGGCCTCACGCTGGCCTATGCCGCGGCTGAAGGACTCTTCGTCGGCGGCCTCTCGAAGATGTACGAGGCGTTGGCCGGTGGGGTGGTCATCCAAGCCGTCCTCGCGACCATCGTCGTGGTCGGTGTGACTCTCGCGCTCTTCGCGACGGGCAAGATCCGGGCCTCACGTCGCGCGACCAAGGTCTTCTTCGCCGCGCTGATCGGCTACCTGGTCTTCTCTGCGGTGAACTTCGTCCTGATCCTGACCGGCGCGGTGAGCGATCCGTGGGGTCTTCGTGGCTCGGTCCACATCTTCGGCATCCCACTCGGACTCGTCATCGGCGTGCTCGTCGTCATCATGTGCGCGTACTCGCTCGTGCTCGACTTCGACATGATCCAGCAGGGCGTCAAGAACCGTGCGCCGCGCGCGTTCGGCTGGGTCGGAGCATTCGGCATCATGGTCACCGTCGTCTGGCTGTACCTGGAGCTTCTCCGCATCTTCGCGATCGCGCGCAACTAGCCACCGCACGCAGAAGGGCCGGGACGCTGTCGCAGCATCCCGGCCCTTCTCACGTCTACGGGAGCGTCACTCCCACTCGATGGTCCCCGGCGGCTTCGACGTGACGTCGAGCACGACCCGGTTGACACCGTCCACCTCGTTGGTGATGCGGTTGGAGATGGTGGCCAGCAGGTCGTACGGCAGGCGCGTCCAGTCGGCGGTCATCGCGTCCTCGCTGGAGACCGGGCGCAGCACGATCGGGTGACCGTAGGTGCGGCCGTCGCCCATCACGCCGACCGAGCGGACGTCTGCGAGCAGCACGACCGGGCACTGCCAGATCTCGGCGTCCAGGCCGGCGGCGGTCAGCTCCGCACGCACGATCGCGTCCGCGTCGCGGAGCAGGTCGAGACGCTCCTGCGTCACCTCGCCGACGATGCGGATGCCGAGGCCCGGGCCGGGGAACGGCTGGCGGCCGACGATGACCTCCGGCAGCCCCAGCTCGCGGCCGATCGCACGCACCTCGTCCTTGAACAGGGTGCGCAGCGGCTCGACGAGCTCGAACTGGAGGTCCTCCGGGAGGCCGCCGACGTTGTGGTGGCTCTTGATGTTGGCCGTGCCGGTGCCGCCGCCCGACTCCACCACGTCCGGGTAGAGCGTGCCCTGCACCAGGAAGCGGATCGGGTCGCCGTCGTTCGCGGCCTCCGCGATCAGGTCGGACTGGGCCTTCTCGAACACGCGGATGAACTCGCGGCCGATGATCTTGCGCTTGGTCTCGGGGTCGGAGACGCCGGCGAGCGCGGACAGGAACTGCTCCTGTGCGTTCACCGTGACCAGCCGCACGCCGGTGGCGGCGACGTAGTCCTCCTCGACCTGGCGCGCCTCGTCCTTGCGGAGCAGACCGTGGTCCACGAACACGCAGACGAGCTGGTCGCCGACGGCCTTGTGGACGAGCGCGGCCGCGACGGCCGAGTCGACGCCGCCGGACAGCGCGCACAGCACACGGCCGGTGCCCACCTGGGCGCGGATCGCGGCGACCTGGTCGGCGATGACGTTGCCGCTGTTCCAGTCGGCGGGGATGCCGGCGGCGCGGTGCAGGAAGTTCTCCAGCACGGCCTGGCCGTACTGCGAGTGCTTGACCTCCGGGTGCCACTGCACGCCGTACAGGCGGCGCTCCTCGTTCGCGAACGCGGCGACGGGGGTGTCGTCGGTGGAGGCCAGCACTTCGAAGCCCTCCGGCGCCCGGGAGACCGAGTCGCCGTGGCTCATCCACGCGGTCTGCTCGGCGGGCTGGCCGTCGAGGAGGCTGCCTGCGCCCTCCGTCGCGGCGCCCGAGACGCGCACGGCGGTCGAGCCGTACTCGCGGCGGCCGGTCTTGGCGACCTCGCCGCCGAGGGCGGTGGCCATCACCTGGAAGCCGTAGCAGATGCCGAGCACGGGCACGCCGAGCTCGAAGATCGCCTCGTCGAGGCGGGGCGCGCCCTCCTCGTAGACACTGGAGGGTCCGCCGGAGAGGACGATGCCGGCCGGGCGCTTGGCCGCGACCTCCGCCGCCGTCACGGTGTGCGGCACGATCTCGGAGTAGACGTTCGCCTCGCGCACCCGCCGGGCGATCAGCTGCGCGTACTGCGCGCCGAAGTCGACCACCAGGACCGGGCCGGCCGGCGCGGCCGAGTCGGCCCCGCCGAGGATGTCCGAGAACACTGCGTCGGTGCTAATTTGCGGCCTCCACGTACGTCGCTGCCTCGGCCTCGCGGCCGGCCAGATAGCTCTTGACCTGCTTGGTGATCCTGGCTTCCACGAAGAAGGACAGGAAGGGGATGACGCCGCCGAGGGCGATGGTGATGAACTTCGAGAACGGCCAGCGCATGAAGCTCCAGAGCCGGAAGTCGGAGAACAGGTACACGACGTACAGCCAGCCGTGGGCGATCAGGATGCCGGTGCTGAGGTCGACGCCGGTCGGGGCGACCGCGGTCTTGACGGGGACGAACGTGAGCGTGCCGTAGTTGCTGAACGCGAAGAGCTGGAAGCCGAAGCCGTACTTCACGAGCATCTCCACGCAGAGCAGCAGGAGCATGATGCCGGTGACGTAGGCGAACACCTGGTAGAACTTCAGCGCCCCGCGGATCTTCGGGAAGTCTTCGAGTTTGGGAGCGAGGGGCATGGGATTTATTCTACGTTCCCGGCGTGGGCCCTCGCGCCGTCGGCGGCTGCCGCCTCGGCCGCGAGTTCGCGCTCCTCGTCCTCCCGCTCCTTGGCGTCGCGGACGAGCCGGTACCAGAGGAAGATCGCGAACCCGGCGAAGATGATCCACTCGGCCGCGTAGAAGATGTTGAGCCAGTTCAGCTCGGTCTGCTGGATGGGCGGCGGCGAGTCGATCTTGTCCAGTCCGGCGGGCGGCGTGCGGTCCACCACGTAGGCGTTGTAGACGTCCATGCCGTCCACGCCGGTCCACAGGTTGTAGAGCTGGCCGACGCCGAGGGTCGTCATCGCGGTCGGGTTCTTCTTGTCGCCCGGTACCTGCGGCTGCTCGTCGGGGAGGATGCGGCCGACGATCTTCTGCGGCTCCTCCGGCTGCTCGGCAAGCCGTGCCATGACCGACTTCGCGGTCGCCTCGTCCGGCGCCCAGCCGCGGGCCACGGCGAGCGCGATCCGGTGGCCGTCGCCGGCGTCCACGTCCACATGGGAGACGACCCACCAGCCGGACCTGCCGAAGTTGATCCGGTCGTACAGGAGCTGGTCGTCGCCGGCCACGAACGTGCCGGTGAACTCCACGAGCTGCCCGACCGACTTGTCCGTCATCGGCCCGTTCGGCTTCGCGACCTGCGCGAGCGGGAGCACCGTCTCGGTCGGAGCCACGACCGCCTTGCCGGACTCGATGGCGCGTTCGAGCTGCCACTGGCCGAGCGCGGCGAACCCGGCGGCGAGCGCGAGCGCGAACAGCAGGGCGCCGATCCAGCGGGGACGCAGCATCATCTGCAGCATGGTGGTGCCGCCCTGCGGCGCCTGCGCGCCGGCGGGGCTGCCGGGGGTGGTGTCGATGGGTCAGTCCCGCTTTCGTTCGACGGTCGTGTCCTGCTGCTGCATGGCCTGCTCGACGATCCGGTCCACAGCCTGGCGCGTGTCGCCGCGCCCGTCGTCGCGGCGCGTGTCGGAGTCGAGGTCGGCGGTGGCCGCCTCGACGAGTGCGATCTCCTCGTCGAGCATGGGATCGCGCTTCTTCCGCCGGTCGCGCCGCTTGGACGATCCGGACCGGAGAATCATCCCACCGATCTTCTCGGAGTTCGCTGCGAGGATCGGCCCCAGGACGGCCATGATCAGCACGTAGAGGCCGGCGAACGGCACGATGCGCGCGTCCAGCCCCGCGCTGAGCGACAGCGTCGCCAGGATGAGCGCGAACTCCCCGCGGTTCTGCAGGATGACCGCGGTGTTGATGCCCGCCTGCGGTCCGAAGCCGTTCAGCCACGCGACGAACTGCCCCGCGAGGATGTTGAGCACGAGCGTCATGGCCACCGCGATGAGCACAGGGCCGAGCACGGCGGGGAACTTCGCCGGATCGAGCTCGAGCCCGAAGTTGAGGAAGAAGAACGCCGCGAACACGTCGCGCAGCGGTATCGCGATGTGCTCGATCTTGTTGCGGTACTTCGTCGCGCCGAGCACGAGCCCGATCAGGAACGCGCCGATCGCGTCGGTGACACCGAGGATCTCGCCGATCCCGGCGAACAGCACCGCGAGCCCGAAGAACAGGATGGTGAAGAGCTCGTCGTCCTTCGTGCGGAACAGCCGCGAGACGTACCTCCCGCCGAACCTGGCCAGCGTGAACATCACGACCAGGAACAGGAACGCGACGGTGAGCTTGCCGACCACCGGCCAGAGCTGGGTCTCCCCGCTCAGCACCACGGACACGATCGCGAGGTAGATCGCGATGAAGATGTCCTCCACCACCGTCACGCCGAGGATCATCGGCGTCTCGGTGTTGGGGAGGCGGCGCAGCTCGATGAGCAGCTTGGTCACGATCGCCGACGACGACGTGGCCGTCATCCCGGCGATGATGAGGGCCTCCCTGGTTCCCCAGCCGACCCAGAAGCCGAACGCCAGGCCGACGCCCATATTGATCAGGATGTAGGAGCCGCCGGAGACGACCAGCTTGCCGAAGTTGCCGAAGAACTCGTCCTGGTCGAACTCCAGCCCCAGGTTGAACAGCAGCAGGATGAGCCCGAAGACCGCGATGAGCTCGATGTAGTTGCTCTCGAAGTCGAGCGGGAACCAGCCGGTGTGCGGGCTCGCGAGCAGGCCGACGAGCATGTAGATGGGGATCGCGGGGAGCCCCACCAGTTTGCCGAGGCGGCCGAGCACGTACGCGACGAGCAGCAGGATGCCGAGGATGATGAGGTCTTCTCCGAGATGCATGGATCAGCCTCCCGGCGGAGCGTCGGACGTGGCCCGTGCGGTCTGACCGGTGCGGAAGAACGCGAACGCCTTGGCGACCTTCTCCGGGGTCCCGGCGACGACGAGCGTGTCGCCAGGGAAGACCTTGAAGTCGGGCGCCGGCGCCGGATTCGCGGAGTCCCCGCGCACGACGGCGACGACGGTGAGCCCGACGAAGCCGCGGTCGGCGGGCGCTCCGAGCTGCTGGCCGGCGATGTAGTCCTCGTAGTCGACGGAGAACCAGTCGATGCTGAGCCCGGGGATCTGGTCGAGCGCGGTCAGCGACTCGGTGATCTGCGTGCCGCCGAGGAGCTCGGCGAGCGTGTGCGCCTCGTCATCGTTGAGGCGCAGCGAGACCTTGGTCACGTCGGCGCCGTCCTCGTGATCGGAGAACGTGATCAGGTCGCTGTGCCCGGAGCGGTGGGCGATGACGCCGACCTTGCCCCCGTCGTCCGTGACGAAGGTGTGCAACACTCCCACGCCGGGCAGTTTGACCCGTCGAACGTCAACCATTTTCCGTCTCCATCCGTCGCGGGCACTGGGTTACAGCCTACCGGAGCGAGGTGGACAGTCGTACAAAATGCACGTATTGCACCAGAATGTACAAACTGAGTGATATCGTCAGCCTCATGAACCAGATCGCCATCTCCGAGGCCCGCGCCCGGCTGTCGTCGCTCATCGATGAATCGCACGCCGAACCGGTCTATCTCACGCGCCGTGAGCGCGCGGTGGCCGCGATCGTCGACGCCGACCAGCTCAAGCACCTCCTGGAGGACGCCGAGGAGCTCGCCGACATCCGGGCCGTCGACGCAGCCTGGGAGGAGACGGAACGGCTACGTGAGACGCCCGTCCCGTGGGAGGACGTCAAGCGCGAACTCGGACTCGCGTGACCTACGCAGTACAGCTCCTCCCCGCCGCGATCCGATCCATCAAGAAACTCCCGCCCGAAGGCAAACGCCGGGTTCAGGCGGTCATCGAGCTTCTGGGCGACGATCCCCGTCCACCCGCATCGAAGAAACTCGTCGGTCGCGTTGAGTGGCGCGTGCGTTCGGGCGATTATCGCGTGCTCTACCGCATCGAGGACGGCATCCTCACAGTCGTCGTGGTGGATGCCGGCCACCGGCGCGAGATCTACCGCTGACCCGAGTGACTCACTCCTCCTTCGGAGGTGCGTCGGCAGCCTCCCCCGCGGCCGCTCTCGCCGCGGCCTTCGCCGCCGGCGTCTTCCCCGACGCCGCCCTCGCCGTGCGCGTGACCGCGCCGGCCTTCGCCGCCGCGGCGTCCACGTCCACGATGTCCGGCGCCTCCAGACGCACCCGGTCGGCCGACTCGTCGTCCGGCTGCTGCTGGCTGGCGCGCTCGGCCGCGACCCGCTTCAGGTAGGTCTGCACCTCGCGCTCCTCGCGGCCGGAGTCCCAGCCGAGCACCCCGGCCATCAGCGACGCAGCGACGGGAGCCGCGGAGACGCCGCGGTCCCAGGCCTCGATCGAGATGCGGGTGCGGCGCGCGAGCACGTCCTCCAGGTGGAGGGCGCCCTCGTGGCTGGCCGCGTAGACGACCTCCGCGCCGATGTAGTCGTCGGCGCCGGGCAGCGGCTGGGCCAGCGACGGGTCGTCGCGGACGAGGGCCAGGATGTCCTCCGTCATCGTCCCGTAGCGGTTGAGCAGGTGCTCGACGCGCGCCGGGTGGAGGCCGGACTCGCTCGCGATGCGGCCGCGCCGGTTCCACGCGGCCTGGTAGCCCTCCGCGCCGACCAGCGGGATCTCCATCGTCGTGCTGGCCGGGATCTTGCCGTCGAGCGCCGACACCGCGGCGTCGATCGCATCCTTCGCCATCACCCGGTACGTCGTCCACTTGCCGCCGGCGATCACGACCAGACCGGGCACCGAGTGGGCGACGAGGTGCTCGCGGGACAGCTTGGAGGTCTCCTCCGACTCGCCCGCGAGCAGCGGACGCAGGCCGGCGTAGACGCCCTCCACGTCCTCCCGGGTCAGCGGGACGTTGAGCACCTGGTTGACGTGGGCGAGCAGATAGTCGATGTCGGCCGCCGTCGCCGCCGGGTGCGCCTTGTCGAGGTGCCAGTCGGTGTCGGTCGTGCCGATCAGCCAGTGCCGTCCCCACGGGATGACGAAGAGCACGCTCTTCTCGGTGCGCAGGATGAGGCCCATCTTCGACTGGAAGCGGTCGCGCGGCACCACGAGGTGGATGCCCTTCGACGCGCGCACCTTGAACTGGCCGCGCTCCCCCACCATCGACTGGGTGTCGTCCGTCCACACGCCGGTCGCGTTGACGACCTGCTTGGCGCGGATCTCGAACCGCTCACCGGTCTCCTGGTCGACCGCCTGCACGCCGACGACGCGCTCGCCGACCTTGAGGAAGCCCTCCACGCGGACGCGCGGGGCGACATGGGCGCCGTAGTGCGCGGCGGTCCGCGCGAGCGTCGCCGTATACCGGGCGTCGTCGACCTGCGCGTCGTAGTAGGTGATCCCGCCGACCAGCGCGTTCGGCGCCATGCTCGGGATGGCCTTGAGCACCTGCCGCTTGCTGAGGTGACGGTGGTGCGGCACCCCCGGCGGGCGCAGGCCGCTGTAGGAGAAGATGTCGTACAACATCATGCCGGCGCCGATGTAGAACCGCTCGTACACGCGCTTGTGCAGCGGGTAGAGGAAGCGTACGGGCTTGACCAGGTGCGGGGCGATGCGCTGCAGCAGGAGGCCGCGCTCGATGAGCGCCTCCCGCACGAGCCCGAAGTCGAGCTGCTCCAGGTAGCGGATGCCGCCGTGGACCAGCTTGGACGACCGGCTGGAGGTGCCGGACGCGAAGTCGCGGGCCTCCACCAGGCCGACGCTCAGCCCGCGGGTGACCGCGTCGACCGCGCTGCCCACGCCGACGATGCCGCCGCCGACCACGAGGATGTCGAGCTCGCTGTTCTTCAGCGCCTCGATCGCGGCGGCGCGCTCGGCGGGGCCGAGGCGTGAGGGGTAGCCCACCGCTGTCGACTGCGCGGTAGTGCCGGACGGGGATGACGTCGCCATCGTTTCCTCCTCCCCGGCCGCCTTCGGCCAGGACCTAGTGCGTCTGATACGGCGCGACGACCACCTCGACGCGCTGGAACTCCTTCAAGTCCGAGTATCCCGTCGTTGCCATGCTCCTGCGCAAGGCCCCCACGAGATTCGCAGTTCCCTCGGCGACCGGCGCCGGGCCGTACAGGATCTCCTCGAGCGGCGCGACCTGGCCGACTGCGACCCGGTTGCCGCGGGGAAGCTGCGGGTGGTGCGCCTCCGCACCCCAGTGCCAGCCGCCGCCGGGCGCATCCGTCGCGCGGGCGAGCGTGGTGCCGAGCATGACCGCGTCGGCGCCGCACGCGATGGCCTTCACGATGTCGCCGGAGCTGCCGAGGCCGCCGTCGGCGATGACGTGCACGTACCGGCCGCCCGACTCGTCCATGTAGTCGCGTCGCGCGCCGGCGACGTCCGCGACCGCCGTGGCCATCGGGGCGTGGATGCCGAGGGTGGAGCGGGTGGTGGAGGCCGCGCCCCCGCCGAAGCCGACGAGCACGCCGGCCGCACCCGTGCGCATCAGGTGCAGGGCCGCCGTGTAGGTCGCGGCGCCGCCGACGATGACCGGGACGTCCAGCTCGTAGATGAACTTCTTCAGGTTGAGGGGCTCGACGTTCTTCGAGACGTGCTCGGCCGAGACCGTGGTGCCGCGGATGACGAACAGGTCGACCCCGGCCTCCACGACGGTCTGGTAGAGCTCCTGGGTGCGCTGCGGCGAGAGCGCGCCGGCGACGGTGACGCCGCCCCTCCCGGATCTCGGCGAGCCGGCGGGTCACCAGCTCGGGCTTGATCGGCTCCGAGTAGATCTCCTGCATCCGGCGGGTCGCCTTGTCGGCGGGCAGCTCGCGGATCTCGGCGAGCAGCGGCTCCGGGTCCTCGTACCGGGTCCAGACGCCCTCCAGGTCGAGGACGCCGAGACCGCCGAGCTGGCCGATCATGATCGCAGTGGTCGGCGAGACCACCGAGTCCATCGGAGCGGCGATGAACGGAGTGGAGAACTGGTACGCGTCGATGGTCCAGGCGACCGAGACGTCCTCGGGGTCGCGCGTGCGCCGGCTGGGCACCACCGCGACGTCGTCGAAGGCGTACACGCGGCGGGCACGCTTGGCCCGCCCGATCTCAATCTCCATACTCACGGGTTCAGTCTATGGCGCGGCACTGGCAGAGTAGGCAGGGTGACCGTCGACGCCGAGCCCCTCGCCCGCCTCCGCCAGCGCACGAGCGAGAAGTGGAGTCTGTATCCGGACGACGTGCTCCCCCTGTTCGTGGCCGAGACGGACTACCCGCTGGCCCCGCCGATCGCCGCCGCCCTGCATGCCGCGATCGACCGCGGCGACACCGGCTACATCGGCGAGGACGACCACGCCAAGAGCGCCTTCGCCCGGTACGCGCGGGACACCTGGGGCTGGGAGGTAGACCCGGGCTCCGTGCTGACGACGACGGATGTCAGCGTGGTCATCGTGGAGGCGCTGCGCATGCTGATCGCACCGGGCGACCGGGTGGTCATCACCCCGCCGGTCTACCCGCCGTTCTACGAGTTCATCCCCGAGGCGGGCGGTGTCGTCGAGGAGGTGCCGCTCCTGGACGACGGCACGACCTGGTCCCTCGACCTGGACGGCCTGGAGCGCGCCTTCGCCGGCGGCGCCCGCGCGTTCCTGCTCTGCCACCCGCACAACCCGCTCGGCCTCGTCCACCCGCGGCCTGTCCTGGAGGCCGTGGCCGCGCTGGCGGCGCGGTACGACGTGGCCGTGGTGAGCGACGAGATCCACGCGCCGCTGACCCACTCCGACGAGAGCTTCACCCCGTTCCTGTCGGTGTCGGACGACGCCCGCCGCGTCGGTGTCGCAGCGCACTCGGCGAGCAAAGCCTGGAACCTCGCCGGGGTGAAGTGCGCGCTGATGGTCGCGGCGTCGCCGGCCCGAGCGTCGCAGCTCCACGCCCTCCCGGTGGAGGTGGAGGTCCGCACGAGCCTGCTCGGCCGGATCGCGACGGAGGCGGCGTTCGACGACAGCAGGGAGTGGCTCGCGGGCACGCTGGAGTCGATCGAGGCGAACCGCGCGCTTCTGGGGCGGCTGCTGGCTACGCACCTCCCGGAGGCTGTGTACCGTGAACCGCACGCGAGCTACCTCGCCTGGGTCGACTTCCGAGGGCTCGGCTGGGGCGACGAGCCCGCCGCGCGCATCCTGGAGGAGGCGCGGGTAGCCGTGGTGCGTGGGCTGGACTTCGGGCGCGAGGGGGCCGGGTTCGCGCGCGTGAACATCGCGTGCTCGCCGGAAGTGCTCACCGAGGCGGTGCACCGCATCGCCCGCCTCCGCTAGCCCCCGCCCCCCTCCACCTCCCGCCGAAGGGCACGTTGTTGTCACTTACGGACGCGAAAAGTGACAACAACGTGCCCCTCGCCGGAGGGAGTCCCCCTCACCGCACCCGTTCGACCCGCTTCTCGTCCCAGACCGGCTCATCCGCTTCGTACACGTTCCCGTCCGCCCCGAAGACGAGGTACCGGTCGAAGCCGCGCGCGAACCAGCGGTCGTGCGTGACCGCCACGACCGTTCCCTCGTAGTCGGCGAGGCCGTCCTCCAGGGCCTCGGCCGAGACCAGGTCCAGGTTGTCCGTCGGCTCGTCGAGCAGCAGGAGGGTATCGCCCGACAGCTCCAGCAGCAGGATCTGGAGGCGCGCCTGCTGGCCGCCGGACAGCGACTCGAAGGTCTGCTCGGCCGAGGCCGCCAGGCCGTACCGATCCAGGACGCGGCTGGCGGCCTCCCGGGGCATGCCCGTGCGGCGGTCGTCGCCGCGGTGCAGGATGTCGAGGAGGGTCCTCCCGACCAGTTCGGGGTGCTCGTGCGCCTGAGCGAACAGGCCGGGGGCGACGCGCGCGCCGAGTTTCGCGACGCCCGAATGCGGGACCGCGGCTCCCGCGACCTCAGCGGACGCGAGGTGCCCCGCCGACGGGTCCGGGTCGGTACCGCCTGCGGCGAGGAGGCGCAGGAAGTGCGACTTGCCCGACCCGTTCGAGCCGAGGACCGCGATGCGCTCACCGAACCAGACCTCCAGGTCGAACGGGCGCATCAGGCCGGTCAGCTCCAGCCCGTGGCACTCGATCACCCGGCGGCCGGTCCGCGCGCCCGTGAGACGCATTCGCACGTTCTGCTCGCGCGGACGCTCCTGCGGCGGCCCGGCCTGCTCGAATTTGGCCAGCCGGGTCTGCGCAGCCTGGTACGCGGAGGCGAGGTCGCTGTTGTACTTCGCCTTCTCCTTGAACCGCAGCACGAGGGCCTTCAGCTTGGCGTGCTCCTCGTCCCAGCGCCGGCGGAGCTCCTCCAGCCGTGCCATCCGCTCCTCGCGGGCGGCGTGGTAGCCGCCGAAGCCTCCGCCGTGCGTCCAGGTGGTGTTGCCGGCGCCGCCGAGCTCGAGGGTGACGATCCGGTCGGCGGCGCGGGCCAGCAGCTCGCGGTCGTGGGAGACCAGGAGCACGGTCTTCGGCGTCGAGCGGAGCTGCTCCTCCAGCCAGCGCTTGGCGGGGACGTCGAGGTAGTTGTCCGGCTCGTCCAGCAGCAGCACCTGCTCCGGGCCGCGCAGCAGCGCCTCCAGCACGAGCCGCTTCTGCTCGCCGCCGGAGAGGCTTCGCACGCTGCGGTTCTGGGCGCGCTCGAACGGGACGCCGAGGGCAGTGACCGTGCAGTGGTCCCAGACGACCTCCTGGTCGTAGCCGCCCGCATCGGCGTAGTCGGTCAATGCCGTCGCGTAGCGGAGCTGGGTGTCCGTCTCGTCGCGCTCGATGATCGCCTCCTCGGCCGCGGCGAGCGCCTCCGACGCCCGGCGGACGGCCCGGGGCGCGACGAGCACGAGGAGGTCGCGGACCGTCCGGTCGTCGCGGACGTGACCGACGAACTGGTCCATCACGCCGAGACCGCCGTCGATCACGACGCCGCCGCTGTCCGGCCGCAGCTCGCCGCGGATGATCCGCAGCAGCGTCGACTTGCCGGCGCCGTTCGCGCCGATCAGAGCCGAAACACTGCCGTCCCCGACCCGGAACGACACGTCGTCCAGGAGCGGCCTCCCGTCGGCGAGAGCGTACGAGACGCCCGAGACGTCGATGTGACCCATGACCGGAATCCTGTCTTCCCCGTGGACAAAGCCTTCCAGCCTAGACGATCCCATCGCCCAGGCCCAGCCCCGACCTGGCCCCAGGCCCCGACAACAACGGAGGACATCCCCATCCCCCACCCCCCGAAACGCAGCCAACGGAGGAGAACCAAGCCCACCACGGCCGGAGCTCCTCCGTTACCCGACATTCACGCCCTCCCACGACCGGATGTCCTCCGTTCGCGACCGGCGTCGGCAACGGAGGAGAGTTCGGTCCGGGCACCCCCGGAAAGCAGACAACGGAGGAGATCCGGGCCCGGGTGGGCAGGATCTCCTCCGTTGGCGGTAGCGGGCGGAGGGGGTCAGCGACGGTAGTTCGGCGCCTCCACGACCATCTGGATGTCGTGCGGGTGCGACTCCTTCAGGCCGGCGGCGGTGATCCGGACGAACCGGCCGCGCTCCTTGAGCTCGGGGATGGTGCGGGCACCGACGTAGAACATCGACTGGCGGAGGCCGCCGACGAGCTGGTACGCCACCGCGGACAGCGGTCCGCGGTACGGCACCTGGCCCTCGATGCCCTCGGCGATGAGCTGCTCGTCGCTCGGGACGTCGGCCTGGAAGTAGCGGTCGCGCGAGTACGAGGTCTTCTTGCCGCGGGTCTGGAGGGCGCCCAGCGACCCCATGCCGCGGTAGTTCTTGAACTGCTTGCCATTGACGAACACGAGGTCGCCGGGCGACTCGGCCGTGCCGGCCAGCAGCGAGCCGAGCATGACGCTCTCCGCGCCCGCGACCAGTGCCTTGGCGATGTCGCCCGAGTACTGGAGGCCACCGTCGGCGATGAGCGGGATGTCCGCCGCCCGCGCGGCCAGCGAGGCCTCGTAGACCGCGGTCACCTGCGGCACACCGACACCGGCGACGACGCGGGTGGTGCAGATGGAGCCCGGGCCGACGCCGACCTTGATGGCGTCCGCTCCCGCGTCGATGAGCGCCTGTGCGCCGGAGCGGGTCGCGACGTTGCCGCCGATGATGTCGACGTGCGAGGCGCGCGGCTCGTGCTTGAGACGGTGGATGATGTCGAGCACGCCGGCGGAGTCGCCGTTGGCGGTGTCCACGACGATGACGTCCACGCCCGCGTCGACCAGGGTCATCGCGCGGTCCCACGCGTCGCCGAAGAAGCCGATCGCGGCGCCCACGCGGAGGCGGCCTTCGTCGTCCTTGGTGGCGAACGGGTACTTCTCGCTCTTGTCGAAGTCCTTGACGGTGATGAGCCCGCGCAGCCGGCCGTCGGCGTCCACGAGGGGGAGCTTCTCGATCTTGTGCTCGGCGAAGATGGCGACCGCGGAGTCCGGGTCGATTCCGACCGGCGCGGTGATGAGCGGCATGCGGGTCATCACGTCGCGCACGAGGGTGGTGGACCGCTCGAACGGGGAGACGAAGCGCATGTCGCGGTTGGTGATGATGCCGACCAGCTTGCCGTCGCCCTCTACGACCGGGAGGCCGGAGACGCGGAACTGCCCGCAGAGCAGGTCGACCTCCTCGACGGTGGCGTCCGGGGTGGTGGTCACCGGGTTGGTGATCATGCCCGACTCGGACCGCTTCACCTTGTCGACGTTGGTGGCCTGATCCTCGATGGACAGGTTGCGGTGGATGATGCCGATGCCGCCGTGCCGGGCCATGGCGACGGCCATGCGCGACTCGGTCACGGTGTCCATGGCGCTGGAGAGGAGCGGGGTCGCCATGCTGATCCGCTTGGTCAGGCGAGTCGAGGTGTCCGCCTCGCTCGGGATGACGTCGGTGTGCCCGGGAAGGAGCATGACGTCGTCGTAGGTCAAACCGATGAATCCGAACGGATCCGCCTGGTCCATTTCACCCCTATCAAGGTCGCGCGAGTTGTGGATGATTCATCGTAACGGCACAAGCTGGGCGGTTATTCCGCAGCAGAGCGCCGAACTCACTCCACCGTCGCGAGATCCAGCTCGGCCTGCTTCTTCCCCTGGCGGGCCGCCACGATCATGTCCACGCTGAGGATCGCGAGGGCCAGCCAGACGATCGCGAAGCCGATCCAGCGCTCGGGCGGCATCGCCTCGTTCAGCACTGCGACGCCGACGATGAACTGGATGAACGGCGCGAAGTACTGGATGAATCCCATGTACACCAGCGGCAGGCGTCGGGAGGCCGCGGCGAAGAACAGCAGCGGCACGGCCGTGATCACGCCCGCGCCGACGAGCAGCACCGTGTGCCACGGACCGTCGCTCCCGATCGTCAGGCCGACCGTGAGGCTCACGACCACGAGCTGCACGATCGCGACGGGCGTCAGCCACATCGTCTCCAGTGTCAGCCCGGAGACCGCGTCGACCCGGCCGCCGACGCGCTTCTTGATGAGGCCGTAGAAGCCGAACGAGAACGCCAGGATGAGCGCGATCCACGGGACCTGCCCGTAGCCGATCGCGAGCACGACGACGGCGATCACGCTGACGCCGACCGCCACCCACTGGGCGACGCGGAGCCGCTCGCGCTGGACGATCACGCCGAGGAACACGGTCACGATCGGGTTGATGAAGTAGCCGAGCGCGGCCTCTACGACGTGACCGCTGACCGTGGCCAGCACGTACGTCTGCCAGTTGACGTAGATGAGTGCTCCGGCGAGGCCCATCGTGAACAGGACCCTGCGGTCCTTCAGGAGGGCGCCGAACGTGCGCCACGTCCGCGTGACGGTGAGCGCGATCGCGCAGAACACCAGCGAGAAGAGCACCCGCCAGGCGACGATCTCCCAGGCGCTGGCCGGCGCGAGAGCCAGGAAGTAGATGGGGAGGATGCCCCACAGGACGTAGGCGGAGATCGCGTAGGTCAGGCCGGACCTGCGGTGTTCGGAGAGGGGCTGCGGCACTCCCACGACACTACTCCGAACCGGGGACACGGATCAGCGCCGTAGCACCCGCGGAGGGACGACGAAGGCCCGGGCGCAGCAGCGCCCGGGCCTCGGCCGAAAGGAGGTGCGTCAGCGGACGACGACCGCGAGGACGTCGCGAGCCGAGAGGACCAGGTAGTCCTCGCCGCCGAACTTGACCTCGGTGCCCCCGTACTTGGAGTAGATCACCTTGTCGCCGACGGCGACGTCGAGCGGGACGCGGTTGCCGTTGTCGTCGATGCGGCCCGGTCCGACGGCCACGACCTCGCCCTCCTGGGGCTTCTCCTTGGCGGTGTCGGGGATGACCAGACCGGAGGCAGTGGTCTGCTCAGCCTCGACCTGCTTGATGACGATGCGATCTTCGAGCGGCTTGATGGAGACCGACACGGTTGACCTCTTTCTTTGGTGAACTCAGTCTTTGCGAACTCAATACGTTGCGCGGCTTGCGTTAGCAAACTCGCACGGAGAGTGCTAACACGAGTCTAGGGGGTGCGTTAGCAGTCCCGCAACGTGAGTGCCAGAAGGTACCGTGGTGCACATGGACCGGTCCGAACTCGTCGAGCTGCTGAGCCCCGAAGGCCTCCGACTGCTCGACTCGCTGCCCCCGTACCGGTCCGAGAAGGACGTTCTCGCGATGGTCACCGACCTGCGCAAGCAGGGCCACTCCCCCGGGCTCGTCGCGGCGGTGCTGACGCAGGCGAAGCTGCGCAAGAAGGCTGTGGGCAAGTTCGGCGAGTTCGCCTCCCGGATGCTGTTCACCGAGGCGGGGCTGGAGCAGGCGACGCGCCTGTCGGTCGCTGCGCGCCACGCCGGCCGGTTCCGGGCGGCCGGGCTGACCCGCGTCGCGGACCTCGGCTGCGGCATCGGAGGCGACGCGCTCGCCCTCGCGGCGCTGGAGCTGGAGGTCACGGCCGTGGAGGCCGACGAGGTGACCGCCGCGATCGCCGCCTTCAACCTCGCCCCCTTCCCCTCGGCGACGGTCGAGCACCGCCGGGCGGAGGACGTGAGCCTCCGCGCGATCGACGGCGTCTTCCTCGATCCTGCCCGCCGCACGCCCGGCCACACCGACACCGACCGGCTGACCGATCCCGACGACTACACGCCGTCGCTCGGCTTCGCCTACGAGCTCGCGACCGGCCGTTCGGTCGGGCTCAAGCTCGGCCCCGGCTTCGACCGCGACCTCATCCCGTCGACCGCGGAGGCCCAGTGGGTGTCCGCCGACGGGCAGGTCGTGGAGCTCGGGCTGTGGTTCGGCGCGCTCGCCCGCACGGGCATCCGCCGCGCCGCCCTGGTGCTGCGCGGCGACGAGGCGAACGAGCTGACGGCGGAGGCCGACAGCGAGGACGCCGAGACCGGCGAGCTGGGCGAGTACCTCTACGAGCCGGACGGCGCGGTCATCCGCGCACGCCTGATCGGGGACCTGGCCCGGCGGCTCGACGGCCGGATGCTCGGCGACGGCATCGCCTACATCACGGCCGACGAGCCCGTGCCGACGCCGTTCGCGGCGGGCTTCCGCATCCTGGAGACCCTGCCGTTCGCCGAGAAGGACCTCAAGAAGGCGCTGCGGGCGCGCGGGATCGGCACGCTGGAGATCAAGAAGCGCGGCGTGGACGTCGACCCGGCCGCGCTCCGGACGCGTCTCAAGCTGTCCGGCGACCGTCCCGCGACCCTGATCCTGACCAGGGTCGCGGGACGTCACACGGCGTTGCTCGCCGAGCGCCTCTGACCGCGCGACCGGTCAGTACCGGTACGTGTTCGACAGGTTCGCCACGAGGATCCCCCAGAAGATCCAGAAGATGATCGCGATGGCGACCGAGACGAATCCGAGGATGATCCCGGTGAGCCAGAAGCCCTTGGCCTGCGGCTCCTTGGTGCGGCCGATGAAACCGAGGACGATGGCAGCGACGCCGAAAAGGGCGCCGATCCCGAACGCGAGGTTCAGGACGATGCCCAGGATGCCGCCGACGAGCGACAGGATGCTGAGGATCGGCGACTTGGTCGCGGGCGCCGTCGCGTAGGGCTGCGTGTAGCCGGGCGCGGGCTGGCCGTAGGCAGGCTGACCGTAACCGGGCTGGCCGGGCTGGCCGGGCTGCTGGCCGTACGGCTGCTGTTGACCGTAGGGCTGCTGGCCGTACGGCTGCTGCGGCTGCTGCCCGTATGGCTGCTGGCCGTACGGCTGCTGCGGCTGCTGCCCGTACGGCTGCTGCGGCTGCTGCCCGTACGGCTGCTGCGGCGCGCCGTACCCGGGCGCGACCGGCGGAGCGGGCGGCGCAGGAGGCGCCACCGGGGGCGTCGGCGGGACGCCGTCGGGCGCCGCCGCAGGCGGGATGTCGGAGGACGGCGAAACCGGCTGGGCCGGCGTGCTGCCGTCCGTCCCTTCGGGCTCCGGGGCGCCGGACGGGGTGTTCGGATCGGACATGCTGCCCATCTCCTTCTCTGGTGAGTTCCTGAGAAATTTCTGTACTGAATCCATCGTCTCAGTGGGGGGCGCAGCGTGTCAACGCATGCAAATCTCCGGGCGGCTCAGACCTCCGCGACCTGAATCTCCGTGACCGGAAGGGTGGAGTCCGCGCCGAAGTCCAGCCGGCTCGGCGCGCGCCCGGCCATGATGAGCTGCGCGCCGAGCGCCGCGATCATCGCGCCGTTGTCGGTGCACAGCGAGAGGGCCGGGATCCGCAGGGCCACGCCCGCCTCGGCCGCCCGCTGCACCGCGAGCTGGCGCACGCGCGCGTTCGCGACGACGCCGCCGCCGAGCAGCAGGCGCGGCACGCCATGGTCGAGGCACGCGGCGATCGCCTTGGTGATCAGCACGTCCGCCACCGCCTCCCGGAACGACGCGGCCACATCGGCGACGGGCACCTCCTCGCCGGCGTCCTGGCGCTGCTCGACCCAGCGGGCGACCGCCGTCTTGAGGCCGGAGAAGGAGAAGTCGTAGCGGTGCCGCTCCAGGTCCTTCGGCTTGGTCAGCCCGCGCGGGAACCGGATCGCGCGCGGGTCGCCGTCGGCGGCGACGCGGTCGATCTGCGGTCCGCCCGGGTACGGGAGGCCGAGCACGCGGGCCACCTTGTCGAACGCCTCGCCCGCGGCGTCGTCGATCGTCTCGCCCAGCAACTCCACGTCGGAGACCAGGTCGCGCACGAGCAGCAGCGAGGTGTGGCCGCCGGAGACCAGCAGCGCGACGGTCGGCACCTCGACCGGGTGGCCGGGGCCTCCTGCCGCGTCGAGGACGTCCGCCCCGACGTGCCCGACCAGGTGGGTTGACGGCATACAGCGGCTTGCCGAGCGACAGCGCGAGCGCCTTCGCGGCGCCGACGCCGACCATGAGCGCGCCGGACAGTCCAGGGCCGCTCGTCACGGCGATGGCGTCGATGTCGGCGAGGTCGATCCCGGCGTCGGCCACCGCGGTGTGGAGCGTCGGGGTGAGCGCCTCCAGGTGGGCGCGGGCCGCGACCTCCGGGACGACGCCGCCGTACCTGGCGTGCTCCTCCATCGAGGAGGCGATCGTGTTGGAGAGCAGCGTCGTGCCGCGCACGATGCCCACGCCGGTCTCGTCGCAGGAGGTCTCGATGCCGAGCACGAGCGGCCCGTCGCCGTGCGATGCGTGCTGAGCGTCGTTCATGCGATCGTGGTCTCCGGGGTCGGGACGGTCAGGCGCATGACGATCGCGTCCACCCCGTCCGGCTGGTAGTAGCGCGGGCGCACGCCGATCTCCTCGAAGCCGAGCGTGCGGTAGAGGGTCTGCGCGCCGGGGTTGTCGGCGCGCACCTCCAGGAACACCTCGCGGGCTCCGCGGTTGCGCGCCTCCCCGATGAGCGCGTGCATGAGGGCGCGCCCGAGGCCGTGCCGCCGCGCGTGCGGCGCCACGGCGATGGTCTGGATGTCGCCCTCGCCCGCACCGCGCGGCGCGAGCAGGCCTGCGTAGCCGTCGATGCGGTCCGGGTCGTCCAGCCCGACGGCGACCAGATAGTACCCGTGGGCCCCGGTCACCTCGGAGCGCATCGACTGCTCCGACCAGGCGTCGGTGACGAAAGTCTCGCGCTCCAGCAGCATGATCGCGTCGACGTCGGCCTCGGTGGCGCGGCGGAGCTGCCACGACGGCGCGCTCGGCCTCGGCTCGCTCACGCGCTCACCCGCTTGGGCCCGGCGGAAAGCGTGACATCCGGCGAGCGCAGATACAGCGGCTCGTCGCGGTCGAACGGGAGGCCGGCGGCGAAGCGCAGTTCGGCGATCATCCCGAGCAGGCCGGCGGAGACGGTGGCGGCCTCCTCGCGCGGCAGGTCGGGATGCGGCAGCGCGTCCGGCTTGTCCAGGCCGGGGCCGTCGAGGCGGACAGGGAGGCCGTGCTCGTCCACACCCGCGTACGCCGTCCAGTAGCGCTCGCGGCGGCGCGCGTCGGTCACGACCAGCAGCGGGCCCGCGTGACCGGCCAGGTAGCGCTCGTACGCCACCGCGTCGTGGCTGACGACGGGGACGAGCGGGCGGGCGGCGCCGAACGCGAAGGCGGTCGCGGCCGCGATGCCGACCCGGAGGCCGGTGAAGGGACCCGGCCCCATCCCCGCCACGACGCCGGACAGTCCGTCCGCGCGCGTGCCGGAGGCGTCGAGTGCCGCGGCGATCAGGTCGCCGATGACCTCGGCGTGCCGCATGGTGTCCGGCTCCGTCACTTCGGCGAGGATGCCGCCGTCACGGTCGACCACGGCGACGCTCGTGCCCGCGGAGGTGTCGATGGCGAGGAGCATGCCTCCAGCCTAGGCGGGATGCGCGCCCCTGAGGACTCGTCCGCTCCCCTGTGTGCGAAGCTGTCGGCATGGCGTCCTCCCCGTCCGGCTCCCTCGTCTCGGCCGACGTGCGCCGCCACAACCTGGCGCTCGTGGCGCACCGGCTCGCGCAGCAGGGCCCACTGTCGCGCAGCCAGCTCGCGGACGTCACCGGGCTCGCCCGCGGCTCGGTGACCGCCCTCGTCGCCGCGCTGGTGGAGGCCGGGGTCGTGCGCGAGTCGGAGGAGCCGGAGGCCGCGCCGCGCGGGTCCGCCTCCCGTGGCCGCCCGCTCACGCTGCTGCGCCTGGCGGCCGACGACGTCGCCCTCCTCGTCCTCCAGCTCGACGCCGACCAGGCGACCGCCGTGCTGACGGCGGTGGACGGCCGCGCACTGTTCCGGGCCTCTGAGCACCACGGCCGGCCGATGGGCGACCCCGGGCGGGTGCTCGACGTGCTCGCCCGCGTGCTGGCCCGCACCCTCGACGCCGCCGCCGGGCTCGGCCGGCGCGTGGTGGATCTGACCGTGGTGGTGTTCGCCCCGATCGGCGGCACGCCTCCCGTGCTGGTGGCCGACACCGACTTCGAGTGGGGCGAGGTCGACGTGCTCGGCGGGCTCCGGCAGCGGGTGCCGGAGCTGCCGCCCGCCACCCTCGCGAGCGACGGCACGGTCGCCGCGCTGGCCGAGCTCGCAGAGCTGGAGGCCGCGGGTTCCGGAGTCCGCGACCTGGTCTACGCCAAGAGCAACTCGGGCATCGGCGGTGCGGTCGTCGCGGAGGGCGCGCTCGTCGCCGGCGCGCACGAGTTCGCGGGGGCGTTCGGCCACATCGCGGTCGACCCGCGTGGTCCTCGCTGCCTGTGCGGTCAGCGGGGCTGCCTGGTCACCGTCGCCGGGCCGGATGTGGTGCTGGCCGCGGCCGGGCTGACGGCCGAGGTCGCCGAGCGCGGACTGACGGAGGCGCTGCGGGAGCTGGTCGCCCGCATCAACGCCGGCGAGCCCGCGGCGAGCGCAGCGTGGGAGGCCGCTCTTCCGTGGATCGCGCACGCTCTGCGCATCGTCTCGATGACCGTCGACCCGGAGGTCGTCGTCCTCGGCGGATATTGGGCGGAGCTGGCCGGGTCCATCGCAGAGGCGTTCGCACAGAACGGCCCCGCGATCGCATCGACCGCCACGGCGATCGCGGTGGTCCCCGGCCGCCTGGGCGAGGACGCCGCCCTGATCGGCGCCGCGCGCGTCGCCCGGGGTGCGCTCCTCGATGATCCCCTGGCTCTGGCGACAGTCCACCCGACTTCCGTCACGATTTGATTCGACGCTTGAATTAATCACGGAAGTGCGTCATGCTTACGCGGGTAATCACACCCTCGAAAGGACCGACCGTGACGACGATGTCATCGAGCTCCCCCGAACCAGCGCCCCTCTCCGCAGCCACGGCCGCGGCGCCCGACCCCGACGCGGTCGACACGGCGGGCACCGTCAGCCCGCTCGCCCGCCGCGGCCTGCTCCCCTCGCTCGCGATCACCTCCCTGGTGCTCTTCGCGACCTACACCGGCCTGATCAGCGTGCTGCTGCCCAACCAGGTCACGAACATCGACCCGGCGCACAAGGTGGCCAACCTCGCGATCGTGACCACGACCTCCTTCGTGTTCACGCTGTTCGCGCAGCCGATCGTCGGCGCGTTCAGCGACCGCACGCGCTCCCGGATGGGCCGCCGGGCGCCGTGGATGGTGATCGGCACCGCCGTCGCCGCCGCGTTCCTGATCGGGCTCGGCTCGCTGCAGTCCATCCTCTGGATCACGGTGTTCTGGGTCGTCATCCAGGTGGCGCTCAACGCGATGCAGGGGCCGCTCAGCGCCATCACGCCCGACCGCTTCCCGCGCAGCCGCCGCGGCGTGGCCTCTGCGATGGTCGGGATCGGCACGATGGCCGGCAGCACCATCGGCGTCATCGTGGCGGGCATCCTCGCCGCGAACGTCGGCCTCGCCTACTCGGCGTTCGGGATCGTCGTGCTCCTGGTCACGCTCGGCTTCGTGCTGTTCAACCGCGACTACTCCAGCAAGGGCATCGAGCTGCCGCCCTTCCGCTGGAAGGCGTTCTTCGCCGGGTTCTGGATCAACCCGCGCAAGCACCCCGACTTCGCCTGGGCGTTCGCGGCACGCTTCCTTTTCATCCTCGGTTACTTCGTCGCCTTCAGCTACCAGCTCTTCATCCTGACCGACTACATCGGGATGTCGCTGAAGCAGGCGAACGCCCAGATCGGCGTGATCAGCCTCGCGTCGCTCGCCACCACCGTCGTCTCGGTCGCCCTCGCCGGCTGGCTGAGCGACAAGCTCGGACGCCGCAAGGTCTTCATCTACCTGGCCTCCGTGCTGATGATCGTCGGGCTGGCGATGCCGCTGCTGATGCCCACCATCACCGGGATGCTGCTGATGTCGGCGATCAACGGCTTCGGCTTCGGCCTCTACATGGCCTGCGACACCGCCCTCATGACCGAGGTGCTGCCCGGCGGCGGCGTCGCGGCCGCCAAGGACCTCGGCATCCTCAACGTCGCGACCAACATCCCGCAGGCGCTCAGCCCCGCGATCGCGGCCGTGCTGATCGGCGCGGTCGGCGGCTATCCGGCCCTGTTCGTCTTCGCGATGGTCTGCGTCGCGCTGGCCGCCCTCGTCCTCATCCCCATCAAGTCCGTCCGCTGAGAAGGAGAACCCCGTGACAGACAGCACCCTCGACCGACCCGAGGTCACCACGACGGGAGGCCGCGTGCGCGGCCGGTGGCGGGACGGCTCTGCCGCCTTCCTCGGCATCCCGTTCGCCGAGCCGCCGGTGGGCGACCTGCGCTTCGCCGCCCCGGTCCCGCACCGCCCGTGGGACAGCGTGCTCGACGCCGGCGAGCACGGCGCGACTCCGCAGCGCAAGGCGCTCGCGGAGATCACCCTCATCCCCGAGCCGTCCTACCCGGGAGAGTCGACGCTCAACGTGGACGTCTTCACGCCGCGCCCCGGTGACGCCGACGCGAAGCTGCCCGTGCTGGTCTACATCCACGGCGGAGGCTACGTCGCCGGGTCGCCGGCCAGCCCCTGGTACGACGGCGCCGCCTTCAACCGCGACGGGGTCGTGACGGTCAGCGTCTCGTACCGGCTCGGCTTCGACGGCTTCGGCTGGATCGAGGACGCACCGGCGAACCGCGGCGTGCTCGACTGGATCCTGGCGCTGGAGTGGGTGCGCGACAACATCGCGTCGTTCGGCGGCGACCCGGCGTCGGTCACCATCGCGGGCCAGTCGGCCGGCGGCGGCGCCGTGCTCACCCTCCTGACGGTGCCGCGCGCGGCGAGCCTGTTCCAGCGGGTCTATTCGATCTCCGGCACCACGGCGAGCGTGAACCTGGAGGACGCCGAGCGCTACGGTCGCGCCCTCGCCGCCGCCGCCGGGGTGGAACCCACCCGGGCCGGGCTGTCCGCACTGACCGAGGAGCGGATCCTGGCGCTGCAGGGCGAGGACGACGCGGTCACCTCGCCCGAGGCGCCAGCGGACCCGATGGCCCCGCTGCGGGCACTGGCCTCCGGGTCGGCGCTGCGCTGGGCCCCGGTCGTGGACGGCGACCTCGTGCCGGCGCCCATCGCTGCGGCGATCGCCGACGGGATCGGCGCGGACAAGGCGCTGGTGCTCGGCGCGACGGACAACGAGTTCAACATGGCCGTCGCCGACCTGCGCGACGCACTTGCCGGGACCGACCCGGCCGGCCTGCTGGCCTCCGTCGGCGTCCCGGAGGAGGCGGCGGCCGCCTACGTCGCCGCTCATCCAGGGCTCGACACCGCCGAGACCCTCGGGCAGTTCGTCACGGACGCGATGTTCCGGGCGCCCGCCCGCGAGATCGCGGAATCGCGTGCGGCAGCGGGCGCCCCCGCCTGGATCTACCGGTTCGCGTGGACGTCGCCGACCTTCGGCGCGGCCGTGCACTGCCTCGATGTGCCGTTCTTCTTCGACTGTCTCGACAGCGAACGGGTCGGCTACATTGCAGGCGAGCAGCCGCCGACCGCACTCGCCGACGACGTGCACGGGGCGGCGGTGCGGTTCATCGCCTCGGGCGACCCGGGATGGCCGGCCTACGTGTTGGCGGAGCGCGATGTGCAGGTGTTCGACGTCCCGACCACGGTCGTGGGGGACGGCCTGGCCGACGTCGGCGTGCTTCAGAGCGCGCGCTGACGTCACCGCCCGCGCCGACGGAGGCGACGCCGCCGGCGCGGGCACACTCCTCCGCCCCCTCGAGGGGCACGTAAACGCCCCTAAAACGCGGTTCTAGGGGCGTTTACGTGCCCCTCGGCGGATGGGTCAGGCGGCCCAGCGGGGGCCGAAGCCGGTGACCGTGACGGTGCGCGGCTCGTCCGCGTCGAGGTCGGCGGCCGCGTCGTCGGCGGCAGCCTCGGCCGCACCCGTCGGCCGCACGATGTCGACCTCCAGCCACGACTCGGCGACGCCGTCGAGCATCCCGCCACCCCACTCCACGACCACCACCGAGCCGGCGAAGTCGATGTCGAGGTCGTCCAGCTCCACCGCGCTGCCGAGACGGTACGCGTCGACATGGACCAGCGGCGCACCGTCGACCAGGTTCGGGTGCGTGCGGGCCAGCACGAAGGTCGGGCTCGTGACCGGGCCGCGGACGCCGAGGCCCTCGCCGATCCCGCGGGTCAGCGTCGTCTTGCCTGCACCGAGCGGGCCGGTCAGCACCACGAGGTCGCCGGCGGCCAGCATCCCGGCCAGCTCCAGCCCCAGCGCGTGCATGTCGTCGCCGGTGTCGACCGTGCGCTCGATCAGGACCCGACCGCTCACGCCGCTCCCCCGCGGTACGTGCGCCGCAGCCGGCCGCCCAGGCGCGTGACGATCTCGTAGTTGATCGTGTCCGCGGCCTCCGCCCAGTCGTCCGCGCCCGGCACGCCTGTCGCGGGATCGCCGAACAGCACGACCTCGTCGCCGACCGCGACCTCGGCGTCGCCGACGTCCACTACGAACTGGTCCATCGCGACCCGGCCCGAGACGCGATAGCGCTTGCCGGCGATGGACACCGGGCCTCTGCCCGACGCGTGGCGTGGGATGCCCTCGGCGTATCCGAGCGGGACGAGCGCGAGGGTGGTCTCGGCCTCCGTGCGGTAGGTGTAGTCGTAGGAGACGCCCGTGCCCGCAGCCACCCGGCGCACCGCCGCGACCCGGCCGCGCAGCGTCATCGCCGGGCGGAGTCCCAGCTCGACCGCCGACGCGGCGCCGAACGGGCTGAGCCCGTAGACCGCCAGCCCGAACCGCACCAGGTTGAACCGCGACTCCGGGAGGCTGAGTGCGGCGGCGCTGGCGGCGATGTGTCGGAGCTCGGGATGCAGCCCTGCCGCCTCCGCGCGCTCGATGCCCCAGGCGAACGCGGCGATCGCCGCCCGGTCGTCGTCGGGCGACGCGTTCGACAGGTGGCTGAAGAGGCCGCGCACCACGAGGGCGCCCGACTCTTCGAGCTCGTGGGCGCGTGCGACGACGGCCTCCCACTCGGACGCGGGGATGCCGTTGCGGCTGAGCCCTGTCTCCAGCTTGAGCTGCACGAATGCCGTGCGGTCGGCGCTGCCGGCGGCGGCCGCGGCCTCGAGCTGCGCGCGCGACGAGATGCCCACATCCAGGCCCGCGGCGACGGCGGCCGCGAAATCCTCGTCCGGGTCGTGCAGCCACGCGAGCACCGGAGCATCGACGCCCGCCTCGCGCAGCGCGAGCCCCTCGGAGATGTCGGCGACGCCCAGCCAGTCCGCCCCGCCGGCGAGCGCGGCGCGAGCGCACTCGACCGCGCCGTGCCCGTAGGCGTTCGCCTTCACCACGGCCATCACGTGTTCGGTTCCGGCGATCTCGCGCAGGCGTGCGACGTTCGCGCTCACCGCGTCCAGGTCGACGACGGCCTCCCGGAATGCGCCGCTCACGCGTCGCGCTCCAGCACGACGAACGCGGAGGCGATCCCGGCATCGTGCGACATCGACACGTGGATGTGCGCGATGCCGCGCTCGGCGACCTGGCGTCCGACGACGTTGTGCAGCACGAAACCCGGGTTCCTCTCTTCGTCGGGCACGATCTCCATGTCGTGCCAGCGCACGCCCTCCGAGCCGCCGAGCGCCTTGATCAACGCCTCCTTGGCGGCGAAGCGCGCGGCGAGGGAGTGCACAGGCAGGCCGCGCTCGGCCTCCGTGAAGAGGCGCTCGCGCAGCTTCGGGGTGCGCTCCAGCGATCGGGCGAAGCGCGCCAGATCGACGACGTCGATCCCGATGCCGGCGATCACGACGGCCTACTCCACAGTGACGGACTTGGCCAGGTTGCGCGGCTGGTCCACATCCAGGCCCTTGGCCGCCGACAGCTCCATGGCGAAGATCTGCAGCGGGACCACCGACAGCAGCGGCTCGAACAGCGGCGCCGCCAGCGGGATGCGGATGACCTCGTCGGCGAACGGCAGCACAGCGGCGTCCCCGGCCTCGGCGATCGCGATGACGCGGGCGCCGCGGGCGCGGATCTCCTGGATGTTGGAGACGACCTTCTTGTGCAGCTCGTCCGACCAGCGCGGGCTCGGCACCACGACGAAGACGGGCTGGCCCGGCTCGATCAGCGCGATCGGGCCGTGCTTGAGCTCACCGGCGGCGAAGCCCTCCGCGTGGATGTACGCCAGCTCCTTGAGCTTGAGCGCACCCTCCAGGGCGATCGGGTAGCCGACGTGACGGCCGAGGAAGAGCACGGAGCGGGTGTCCGACATCCAGTGCGCGAGCTGGGCGATCGTCCCGTGCGCCTCGAGCACGGTGGCGATCTTCTCCGGCACGGCCTGGAGCTCGGCGACCGCGTCGCGCTGCTGCGCGGCGGACAGCGTGCCGCGCACCCGCCCGAGGTGGAGGCCGAAGAGGTAGAGCGCGGTGATCTGCGCGACGAACGCCTTGGTCGAGGCGACCGCGACCTCCGGGCCGGCGTGCGTGTACAGCGCCGCGTCGGACTCGCGCGGGATGGTGGCGCCCTGCGTGTTGCAGACCGAGATCGCCTTGGCGCCGGCCTCGCGGGCGTACTTGACCGCCATCAGCGTGTCCATCGTCTCGCCGGACTGGCTGATCGAGATGACCAGCGTGCCCGCGGTGAGGACCGGCTCGCGGTAGCGGAACTCGTGGCTGAGCTCGACCGTGACGGGGACGCGCGCCCACTTCTCGATCGCGTAGCTGCCGACCAGGCCGGCGTAGGCGGCGGTGCCGCAGGCGACGATGGTGATGCGGTCGATGCCCTGAAGGAAGTCGTCGCCGATCGCGTCGAGCTCCGGGATGTGCACGGTCTCGTCCACGATGCGGCCGCGCAGCGTGTTCGCCACGGCGTCCGGCTCCTCGGCGATCTCCTTCGCCATGAACGACGACCAGCCGCCCTTCTCGGCGGCGGAGGCGTCCCAGGCGACCTCGAAGGGCTCCACCTCGACCGGTACGCCGGAGAAGTCGGTGACGGTGACGGAGTCGGGGGTGATCGTGACGATCTGGTCCTGGCCGATCGCGAGCGCGCGGCGGGTGTGCTCGACGAACGCCGCGACGTCGGAGCCGAGGAAGTTCTCGCCCTCGCCGAGGCCGATCACCAGCGGGGAGTTGCGGCGGGCGCCGACGACGACGTGCGGCTGGTCCTGGTGCAGGGCGAGCAGCGTGAAGGCGCCCTCCAGCCGCGACACGACGCGCTGGAACGCCTCGCTCAGGTCGCCGGTGGCGCGGTACTCGCGGCCCAGCAGCACGGCTGCGACCTCGGTGTCCGTCTCTGACTCGAACGAGAAGCCGTCGGCGAGCAGCTCGTCCTTCAGGCTCGCGAAGTTCTCGATGATGCCGTTGTGGATGACGGCGAGCCGGCCGTCGTCGCCCAGGTGCGGGTGCGCGTTGCGGTCGGTCGGGCCGCCGTGCGTCGCCCAGCGGGTGTGGCCGATGCCGGTGCCGCCGTTGGGGATCGGATTGACGGTGAGGTCGTCGGCGAGCACGGCCAGCTTGCCGGCCTTCTTCGCCGTCCCGAGGCGCCCGTCAGGGGCGATGACGGCGACGCCGGCCGAGTCGTAGCCGCGATACTCGAGGCGCTTCAGACCGCCGAGCAGCACCTCCAGGCTCTTGTCGGTACCGACATACCCCACGATTCCACACATGCACCCGAGTCTATCGCGGGCGCACCTTAGACTTTTCTCCTATGGCTGAGAACGGCGCCGCTCGCGGCGGATCCACGGCGAACGGCGAGTCCAGCACCCCCTTCGTGGAGCTGAGCCGGTCCGACTGGGCCGAGCTGGCGCAGAACACCCGGCTGCCGCTGAACGCGACCGAGATCGTGCAGCTCCGCGGTCTCGGCGATCCGCTGGACCTGCGGGAGGTCGAGGAGGTCTACCTGCCGCTCAGCCGGCTGCTCAACCTGTACGTCGGCGGCACCAAGCAGCTCCACCGCGTCACGAGCGACTTCCTCGGCGAGCGCGCCCAGCCGACGCCCTTCGTGATCGGCGTCGCGGGCTCCGTAGCGGTCGGCAAGTCGAGCATCGCCCGCCTGATGCGCGAGCTGCTCTCGCGCTGGGACGACACCCCGCGCGTCGAGCTGGTGACGACGGACGGCTTCCTCCTCCCGAACGCGGAGCTGGAGCGGCGCGGCCTGATGGAGCGCAAGGGCTTCCCCGAGTCGTACGACCGCCGCGCGCTGCTGCGGTTCGTCAGCGCGGTGAAGAGCGGGGCGCCGGAGGTGCGCGCGCCCTTCTACTCGCACCTCAGCTACGACATCGTGTCGGACGCGGAGATCGTCGTCCGCCGGCCGGACGTCCTGATCGTGGAAGGCCTCAACGTCCTCCAGCCCGCGGGAGGCGGCAACCGGCTCGCCGTGAGCGACCTCTTCGACTTCAGCGTGTACGTGGACGCCAGGACGCGCGACATCGCGCACTGGTACGAGGAGCGCTTCCTCAAGCTGCAGCGCGGCGCGTTCGCCAACCCCAAGTCGTACTTCCACCGGTACGCGCAGCTGACCGAGGAGCAGGCCAGGGCGCGGGCCGCGTCGATCTGGACGGCGATCAACGAGCCCAACCTCATCCAGAACATCCGGCCGACGCGGTCGCGCGCCAAGCTCGTGCTGCGCAAGGAAGCCGACCACACGGTCAGCTCGGTGCTGCTCCGCAAGCTCTGACAGGGGTCCGCACGCATCGCGCGCAAAGGGCGGGTGCTCGAAGACTCTGGCCCGGCGTTCGCGCATCCCGTAGTCATGGGGTATGGCAACACCTCGATCACACGCTGCTCAGCTCTTCGGCCGGCGGGTCCGCACAGCGCGAGTAGCGCTGGGCGTCAGCCAGGATGAGATCGCCCAGCTCGCGAACATGCACGTGACCAACTACGGCCGCGTGGAGCGTGGCGAGGCCAACTCCGAGCTCCACACCATCGTCCGCCTCGCGACGGCCCTCGGCGTGGACCCCGGAGAACTCCTGACCGGGTTGTTCGGCGACGGGATGCTCCCCGATCGCCAGCACGCGTACTCGGTCGCCGACTTCATCGCGGCCAAGCGCGCCCAGGAGTCACGGTAGCCAGGTATATATGCACTGTGGATAAGTGCGTATAGTTTCCATCCTCTGGGAAAAGACCACACAGGAAAACAGAGTAGACGCATGTCGTCCCCGCGCTTCGAAGCAGCCCGCATCCTGGGCGGCCGTCTCCGTACCCGTCGCGTCGAGCTGGGCCTCTCCCGTACGAGGTGGCCAACCTCAGCCAGGTCGACGTCGCCAACTACGGCAAAGTCGAGCGCGGCGCCGGCAACCCGACGCTGCTGACACTGTTGCAGCTCGCCGTCACGCTCGAGACCGAGCCTGGCGCACTGCTCGAGGGTCTGGCCGACGTCGCCCTCCTGCCGGAGCGCACGCGGCCGTTCTCGGTCTCCGACTTCGTGCGCGAGCAGAACGCCCGGATGGACCGGGAAGCCGCGGAGAAGTAGCTCCGCCGCCTGCCACGGCCGGGCTAGACGCCCAACCGCTCCCGCACGACGTCCGCCAGCTCGTTCGCGAGGCGCTCGGCCGTGTGCTGGTCGGCAGCCTCCACCATGACGCGCACCAGCGGCTCGGTGCCGGACGGGCGCAGCAGCACCCGGCCGGTGTCGCCCAGCGCCGCCTCGGCGGTCTGGACGGCGAGCTGCAGCGGCTCGTCCGTGTGGACGGCGTGGTGGTCCACACCTTTCACGTTGACCATCACCTGCGGGTACACGGTCATCACCTTGGCCAGCTCGGACAGCGGCTTGCGCTGACGCGCCATCTCGCTGAGGAGGTGGAGGCCGGTCAGGATGCCGTCGCCGGTGGTCGCGAACTCGCGCATGATGACGTGGCCCGACTGCTCGCCGCCGAGGGCGTAGTCGTTCTGGTTCATCTCCTCGAGCACGTAACGGTCGCCGACGGCGGTCTCGACGATCCGGATGCCGTGCTCGCGCATAGCGATCTTGAGGCCGAGGTTGCTCATCACGGTCGCGACGAGCGTGTCGTCGGTGAGCTTGCCGCGCTCCTTCATGCCGACCGCGAGGATCGCCATGATCTGGTCGCCGTCGACGACGTTGCCGTCGGCGTCGATCGCGAGGCAGCGGTCGGCGTCGCCGTCGTGGGCGATTCCGACGTCCGCGCCGGCCGCGAGGACGGCCCTCGCCAGGTTGTCGAGGTGGGTCGAGCCGACGCCGTCGTTGATGTTCATGCCGTCGGGCGAGTCGCCGATGACGGTCACGCGGGCGCCCGAGTCGGTGAACACCTCTGGCGAGATGCCGGCAGCCGCGCCGTGAGCGCAGTCGAGCACGACGTGGATGCCGTCGAGCCGGTGCGGGAGGCTCGCCAGCAAGTGCACGACGTAGCGGTCCTCCGCGTCGGCGAAGCGGCGGATGCGGCCCACATCGGCGCCGGTCGGAGTCAGTTTCTCCATCTCGAGGTGCTGCTCGATGCGGTCCTCGACGATGTCGGGGAGCTTGGTGCCGCCGCGCGCGAAGATCTTGATCCCGTTGTCGGGGGCGGGGTTGTGCGACGCCGACACCATGACACCGAAGTCGGCGTCGAAGTCGGCGATCAGGAACGCCGCGGCCGGCGTCGGGATGACACCGGCGTCGTAGACGTCGATGCCCGAGCTGGCCAGCCCGGCCGCGACAGCGGCCGAGAGGAACTCGCCGGAGACCCTGGGGTCCCTGGCGACGATGGCGCGCGGGCGTTTGCCCGCAGCGCGCCGCGCCTCGGCGCTGCGGCCTCGCGTCAGGACAGCAGCAGCTGCCTGAGCGAGGCCGAGCGCGAGGTCGGCGGTGAGAGGACCGTTCGCGAGTCCGCGGACTCCGTCGGTTCCGAAAAGGCGGGGCATGGACCGAAGCCTAAACGCTCGCGAGCGTCAACGCTTGGAGAACTGCGAAGCCTTGCGGGCCTTCTTGAGACCGGCCTTCTTGCGCTCGGTGACGCGCGCGTCACGGGTGAGGAAGCCGGCCTTCTTGAGGGTCGGACGGTTGTTCTCGCGGTCGATCTCGTTCAGCGCGCGGGCGATGGCGAGGCGCAGAGCGCCGGCCTGACCCGACGGGCCGCCGCCGGTGATGCGGGCGACGACGTCGTAGGAGCCGATGAGGTCGAGGACCTTGAACGGGTCCGTGATGAGCTGCTGGTGCAGCTTGTTCGGGAAGTAGTCCGCGAACTCACGGCCGTTGACCGTGATGGTGCCGGCACCGGGGACCAGGCGCGCACGCGCGATGGCCTCCTTGCGGCGGCCGACGGCTGCGCCGGGCACGGAGAGGACGGGACGCGGGGCCGCGGGGGCCGCGCTCTCGGGGGTCTCGGTCGAGTAGGACTCGACGTTCTCGGCAACCTGGGCCGAGTCGATGCTGTCTGCGATCTTCGCCACGATGGTGATAATCCTTTGTCTTTAAGTCAGTCGTGAAGGTCTGGATCGCTTACTGGGCGACCTGGCCGAGCGTGTACTGCTTCGGCTGCTGGGCGGCGTGCGGGTGCTCGCTTCCGGTGTAGACCTTCAGCTTGCGGAGCTGGGCGCGGCCGAGGGAGGTCTTCGGCAGCATGCCGCGGACAGCCTTCTCGACGGCGCGGACCGGGTTCTTCTCGAGGAGCTCCGAGTACGTGGTGGCCTTGAGGCCGCCCGGGTAGCCCGAGTGACGGTAGGCCTTCTTCTGAGCCGCCTTCTGGCCGGTGAGGGCCACCTTGTCGGCGTTCACGATGATGACGAAGTCGCCCATGTCCATGTGGGGGGCGAAGGTCGCCTTGTGCTTGCCGCGGAGGAGGGCGGCGGTGTGGCTGGCGAGACGGCCGAGCACGACGTCGGTCGCGTCGATGACGACCCAGTCGCGCTGGATCTCGTCTGCCTTCGGGGAATAAGTGCGCGTCACAGTAGTGGCTGCTTTCTGTATCGAACGGAGGAGTTCGTGAATCCCGCTCCGATGGGGGTTCTCGTCTCGATGAGGCGGGAACCGGGGCCGGTGGAGGGCTCACGTTCGTGGGTCGCGCCGCAGTGTGGCGCGGACACCAAGGGTCAATACTACGCGACACGCCCGGGGAGGGTCAAACCGGGGCGACGCCGGCCGCCGGCGCGGCGGTCAGAGCGACCGCAGCGCCCGCGTCTGCTCCGCCCGCAGCGCGAGCTCCGCGTCCTCCGGGTATCCGACCTCCATCAGCGTCAGCCCGCGCGCAGGCATCACCTTGAAGGCGTTGGTGCGGGCGCGTCCGTCGCGCAGCTCGATCAGGTCACCGGGAGTCAGATCCCCTTCGCCCACCGCGACGCACCCGCCGACCAGTGCGCGGACCATGCTGTGGCAGAACGCGTCGGCCACGACCTCCCCCACCAGCACGCCGTCGTCGTCGCGTGTCCAGGAGAAGTCGAGCAGGGTACGGATCGTGGTCGCGCCCACCCGCGCCTTGCAGTAACTGGCGAAGTCGTGGAGGCCGAGCAGGCCGTGCGCGGCCAGGTCCATCGCGTCGGCGTCGAGGTCCGCCGAGACCCAGGCCGTCCGGTGTCGCTGCAGCGGATCGCGGAGCGAGGCACGATCGGCGACCCGGTATTCGTAGCGTCGCCAGACCGCGGAGAAGCGCGCGTCGAACCCGGCAGGGGCCTCGCTCGCGCGCAGCACCACGGCGTCCGCCACCGGCCCGAGAACGCCGTTGAGCCGCCGGGCCAGCGCGTCGGGCGCGTCGAGCGGGGGCCGCTTGCCGTGCGGCTTGCTCAGGATCGCCACCTGCCCGGGGCCGAGGTCGACGTGCGCCACCTGCGCCCGCGCGTGGACCCCGGCGTCGGTGCGGCCCGCGACCGTCAGTGTGGGGGGCTCGCCCGCACGGCGGAAGATCGTCGCAAGCGCGTCCTCCAGGGCACCCTGCACGGTCCGCAGCCCCGGCTGTCGTCCCCAGCCGTTGAAGTCGGTGCCCTGGTAGGCGATGTCGAGCCGGAATCGGGTCGCCTCGTCGGTCATCCCTCGATTCTAGGGAAACCGCTCAGTACTCACGGACGAGGGCGGTCTCGCCGAACGTCGTGACGAACCCCATCCCCGTGTAGAGGCTGTCGGCGCCGGTCGGGCTGGCCGCGTCCACATCGAGCACGGCCTTCTGCCAGCCGCGGCGGCTGCTCTCAGTGAGCACGGCGCTCAGCAGCGCAGGCGCGATGCGCCGGCCGCGGTGCGCGCGGGTGACCGCGACGGTCGAGATGTACGGGCCGGAGAAGCCCTGCCCTGGCCAATCGTCCGGGTTCACGTCGCAGAGGACCACTCCGGCTACGTCCTCGCCGGCCAGCGCGACGAAGGACACCTCTGGAGCGAACGTCCCGCCGATCAGCGACTCCCACTGCTCGTCGCTGAGCGGCTGGCTCCCCCAGTGGTCGCGGAAGGCCTCGTCCCGCGCCGCGTGCACCGCGTCGGCGAGGTCGCTCGTGTACGGCACGATCCGCACGGCTTCCGTCGGGGTCACCTCGGGGATCGGGAGTGCCAGGTCGCGCTCCATCGTGTGGAACCAGCGGGCCGCCCTGAAACCGGCGGCCGTCAGCAGCCGCTCGCGATCCGGCGCCCGGCGGTCCGCATAGCCCACCAGCCAGCCCGGCAGCGCCGTCTCGATCGTCGCCAGCTTCTGCTCCCCGCGCGCCCGCTGCCAGGCGAGCAGCTCGCGGCCGATGCCCTTCCCGCGGTGATCCGGGTGCACGGCGCCGTTCATGAACTCGCGCACCAGGGAGACCTGCCGGGGCGGCTCCAGCACCGAGCCGACCGCCAGCACCGAGCCGTCGTGCCCCTGCGCGAGGAGGGTGTCCCGCTCCAGGTCGAGGAAGCTGAAGGCGAGCTCGTCCGCCAGCTCCTCCCGCGTCGTGAGGTAGTTGGGATGGTCGGCTGCGTCGCTCGCCCGCAGCACCGCGAGCACGGCGTCGGTGTCGGACTCCGCGATCGGGCGCCACTCGGCGACCAGCGGATGCCGCGGCCGGTACGTCGGCGGCGCCTCCACGCGCTCGCTCAGCGGTGGGAGGTGCGCTTCGACGATCTCAGGCCCCGGCATCCGGCCAGCCTAGCGGCGGCGGCCGAGGTCCGCCGTCGGCGTCCGCGCGGTCTCCCGCGCGGTCAGCGCCGCCAGCGTCACGACCACCGCGATCACCGCGGTGAAGACCGAGATCACGATCCAGCCGTCGGGCCCGGTTCCGCCCATCGCCGTGACGATGCTCGGCGCGAAGCCGGCCATCAGGAAGCCGAGCTGCGTCCCGATCGCGACGCCCGAGAAGCGCACCTCGCGCGGGAACATCTCGTTGTAGAACGACGGCCAGACGGCGTTCGCCGCCGCGTACCCGCAGGAGAACACCGCCACCGCCAGCAGGAAGGTGACCCAGACCTCCGAACCGGACATCGAGCGCAGGTAGAACGGCATCAGCACGGCGCTCGCCAGCGCGCCGTAGATGAACACGGGCTTCCGGCCGATCCGGTCGGCGAGCATCCCGAACAGCGGCTGCGTCACGAGCGCCACGATGTTCGCCACGACGACCAGCCAGAGCGTCACTGAGGCTGCAAGGCCCGCGTCCGTTCCGTACGCGATCGCCAGATTGCCGAACACCGTCGACACCGCCGCGATCATGGCGAGGAACACCACCCGCAGCACGTCCCGCCAGTGCGAGCGCAGCAGTCCGACCAGCGGCAGCTTCTCGATCTCGCCGCCCTCGGCCGCGCTGACGAACTCCGGCGACTCCGGCAGCGACCGGCGCACCACGAACGCGACGACGACCACGACGGCCGACAGCCAGAACGGGATGCGCCAGCCCACCGAGTACAGCACATCCTCCGGCAGCGCCATGATCGGGATGAACGCGATGGCCGCGAGCACCTGGCCGCCCTGGGTGCCGGTCAGCGTCCACGACGTGAAGAAGGCGCGCCGGCCGTCCGGTGCGTGCTCCAGCGTCATGGAGCTCGCCCCGGCCTGCTCCCCTGCGGCCGACAGCCCCTGGAGCAGCCGGCAGAGCACCAGCAGCACGGGGGCGAGCCAGCCGACGGTCTCGAAGGTCGGCAGGCAGCCGATCGCGAAGGTGGAGAACCCCATCAGCGCGAGCGTGAAGACCAGCACCTTCCTGCGGCCGATGCGGTCGCCGAAGTGGCCGAGGACCACCGCGCCCACCGGACGCGCCACGTAGGCGAATCCGAACGTCGCGAACGACATCACCCGCGCTGTCGTGTCAGCGTCGGGGAAGAAGATGTGCGGGAAGATCAGGGCGGCGGCCGACCCGAAGATGAAGAAGTCGTAGTACTCGACGGCCGAGCCGAGGAATCCGGCGACGGCCGCGCGCACCGGAGTCCGCGTACGCGTGGGGGATGGAGCGACGGTGGTCATCGTCGACACTCGTTTCTTTGGTAGCTGTTTCGATCCGCCGGGCGCGCCCGGTACGGATCAACGGTCCGCGGTGAGGAGCGCGACGATCATGTCGCCGAGCATCCGCCGGTAGTGGCCGGCGCGCGACTGGTTCAGCAGATCGCGGCCGAAGAGGTACCCGAACGTGTGGCGGTTGGCCACCGGGAACACGCAGAAGGAGCTGATCGCCATGTGCACGTCTGTGGCGTCGATGTCGTCGCGGAACACGCCAGCAGCCCGTCCGCGCCGCAGCACCTCGTCGATCAGCTCGAGAGCGGGGAGCGCCAGGCTCTCCGGCTCGCCCACCTCGCGCAGGAACGCGGCGCGGTGGATGTTCTCGATCGCCACGAGCCGCACGAAGTCCTGGCGGCTGGTGTGGTGGTCGAAGGTCCGTTCGGCGATGGCGCGGATGGCCTCCACCGGCGCGAGATCGGAGACGTCGAGCTGCTGCTCGTAGCCGCGCATCTCGGCGTAGGCGGCCTCCAGCACGCTCACGTAGAGCTGCTCCTTGCCGCCGAAGTAGTAGTAGATCATCCGCTTCGTCGTGGACATCCGCCGTGCGATCTCGTCCACGCGGGCTCCGGAGAAACCGCGGTCGGCGAACTCCTGGGACGCGACGGCGAGGATCTCGGCGCGCGTGCGCTCCGCGTCGCGGATCCGCTCGTGATCCAGCCGGGCCATCCCGCCTCCTCGCTAATGAACTATCTGGTACGTTAAGAAACCCCGTGGCGCTTTGTCAAGCGGCGCGGTTCCGCACGATGGTCGAGGAGGACGCATGAGCGTGGTCGGAGAGTCGTACCTGGTCGGTCTCCTGGGCGACGGCGTCCTGCCCTCGCTGACACCTCCGCTGCACGAGCGGGAGGCCGACGAGCACGGGCTGCGCTACCTCTACCGCCCCATCGACCTGCTGGCACTCGACACCGAGGGACAGGACCTGGATCCGATCCTCGAGTGGCTCCTCGACGCAGCGATGCAGCTCGGGTTCGACGCGGTCAACATCACCCACCCGTTCAAACAGCGCGTTCTGCGCTACCTCGATGCCACGTCGCCTTCTGCCGAATCCATCGGAGCGGTCAACACCGTCCTCCTCACCGGCGGTCGGCGTATCGGGCACAACACCGACGTGAGCGGTTTCGCGTCCGCGCTCCGGGATGGGCTTCCAGGCGCTCCCCTGGATCATGTGGTGGTGATCGGCGCCGGGGGCGCGGGCGCCGCCGTGACGAGTGCCCTCCTTCAAGCGGGCGCGCTCCGCGTCACCATCGCCGATCTCAGCGCCGCGCGCGCGGACGCACTGGCAGCGAGCCTCACTCCCCGATTCCCGGAGGCCGTCATCCGCGGCATCGACTCGATCGCGCTCCCTGAGGAGCTGAGCCATGGGACGGATGCCGTCACGGGACTGGTCAACGCCAGCTTCGTCGGCATGCACACCCATCCCGGCATCCCCCTCGACCCCGCGCTGCTGCGGCCGAGCCTCTGGGTGGCGGACGTCGTCTACCGGCCGGTCGACACCGAGCTCGTGCGCGCAGCACGGGAGGCCGGCTGCCGCACGCTCGACGGCGGCGGCATGGCCGTCGGCCAGGCGGCGGACGCGTTCCAGCTCATCACCGGCGTCGAGCCCGACCGGGAGCGGATGCGCGCCCACTTCGCCGAGATGATCCGGGAGGGCCGCTGATGCGCACCTCCATCGCGACGGTCTGCCTGTCCGGGACGCTCGTCGACAAGCTGCACGCCATCGCCGACGCCGGGTTCGACGCCGTGGAGGTCTTCGAGCCCGACCTGATCGCCGCACCGCAGTCGCCAGAGGAGGTGCGGGCGCTCTGCGACCGGCTCGGCCTGCGGATCGCGCTCTACCAGCCGTTCCGCGACGCCGAGGGAGTGACCGAGCCGGAGTTCGCGCAGATCCTGCGCCGGGCGGAGGCGAAGTTCGTGCTCATGGACCGGCTCGGTGTCGACACGGTGCTGGTGTGCAGCAACGTCGCCACCGCCTCGATCGACGACGACGCGGTCTCCGCGGCCCAGCTCGCCCGCCTCGCCGACCGCGCGGACGCGCACGGCAAGCGTCTCGCGTTCGAAGCGCTGGCCTGGGGACGGTACATCGACGACTACCGGCGCGCCTGGCGCATCGTGGAGCGGGCCGACCATCCCGCGCTGGGCTTGTGCCTGGACAGCTTCCACATCCTCTCCCGCGGCCACGACCCTGCGGACATCGAGCGGATCCCCGGCGAGAAGATCTTCTTCGTCCAGGTCGCCGACGCCCCGCTGCTGTCGATGGACGTGCTCTCCTGGAGCCGGCACCACCGCCTGTTCCCGGGCGAGGGCGGCTTCGACCTCCCCGCGTTCGTCGGCCACACCCTGCGAGCCGGTTACACCGGTCCGCTGTCGCTGGAGGTCTTCAACGACGTCTTCCGGCAGACCGATCCGGCCCGGACCGCCCGGCACGCCCGCCGATCGCTCACCGTCCTGGAAGACGCGCTCGAGAGCGGCGCTGCCCGCCCCGCTGCCGAGCCCCGCGAGCTCGACCAGGTGGAGGTCAAGGCGCACGACACCGACACCGTGGCCGTCGTGCTGGAGCGGATCGGTTTCGCGCCGCGCGGCCGCCACGTCACGAAGCCGGCCTGGCTCTACGCCGCCGGCGAGGCCCGGATCGTCCTCAACGAGCACAACGCCGCAGGCAGCAGCCCGCACGTCGCCGGTTTCGGTATCCGCACCGACCGGCCGGAGGAGGCCGCCGCCCGCGCGGAGCGCCTCGGCGCGAAACGCGCGTACCGCCGCGTGCTTGACGGGGAGGCCGACCTCCCGGCCGTGCTCGCGCCCGACGGCACCGAGATCCTGGTCAGCGGTCCGGAGAGCAGCCCGGCCTGGCCGGACGAGTTCGCCGGCGGACGCGGAACGCCGGACCCTGCGATCCGCGGCATCGACCACGTCAACCTCACCGAGCCCGCCGCCGACATCGAGGAGGCCGTGCTGTTCTACGGCACAGCGCTCGGCCTCGCCCGCGAGTCATCGGCGGAGCTGGCCGGCCCGGCCGGCCTGGTCCGCAGCCAGGTGCTCCGCTCGGGCGACGGAGCGGTGCGCCTCGCGCTGAACGTCGTCCCGCCGCTCGCGGAACGCGCGGCAACAGCGGCGCAGCGGCACGCGCAGCACGTCGCGATCGCGTGCGACGACCTCCACGGGCTGATCGGCCGCGCGCGAGCGCGGGGACTGCGCACTGTCCCGGTCTCGGCGAACTACTACGACGACCTCGCCGCCCGCTTCGAGCTGCCGCCGGGCGAACTGGAGCGGCTCCGGGAGGCCGGGCTGCTCTACGACCGAGACGCGGCGGGCGAGTACCTGCACTGCTACACCGAGACGGTCGGCTCCGTGTTCTTCGAGCTGGTCGAGCGGCGCGGTCGCTACGACGGCTTCGGCGCCGCCAACACGCCGGTGCGGCTCACCGCGCAGCACAGAACCGCCTGACCACGGCGCGACAACGCGAAACGCCCCGTATCCGTTCGGATGCGGGG